>CAVZER010000006.1:0-991199 GCA_963774355.1 uncultured Thermoleophilia bacterium
TTGCCGATGCGAGCGAAACGAAGGCCGTTGAGATCGCGCGTCGTCTTGCGACCCAGACCGAGACTCGGCTGGCGCAGTTACGCGAATGGCGGCTGACACGTGTCCACTCGGATGCCGACATCGACGTTGCGATCGCGTCGATCAACGATGCGGTCGCCGGCGCCGCGCAAGTCTTGGAGGGCCAGGATCTTTGGGCGCTGGGCACCGAGCAAGCCGCGCTGACTGCGGCGCTGCGTGGGATCGGAACGGAACTGCAGGAGATCGAGGACGCGCTCGCCGAGGTCGAGACGGTCGTCGTTGGTGAAGCGCTCGTGGTCGCTACGACGCTGACCCGCGCCTACAAGCGTGAGTCGGTGCAGGCGCGCACCTTCGACACGGTGATCTTCGACGAGGCGTCGATGGCGCCGATCCCGGCGCTCTGGGTCGTCGCCGCGCGCGCGGGCCAGTCGGTGGTGTTGGTCGGCGACTTCAAGCAGCTGCCGCCGATCAAGCACTCGACACACGCGCTCGCCGAGCAGTGGCTTGGCCGCGACATCTTCCGTGTCTCTGGCGTGCAGGGGGCGTAGAAGGCAAGGGAGCCGCCGCGGTTCTTCGTGCAACTTCAGGTGCAGTTCCGGATGGATCCGCAGATCAGCGCGATCCCGAACGGGCTCGTATACGACGGCAGGCTGGTCGATAATTCAGGCTCGACGATGACTCGGCGCTCGACGGCTGGTTTCAGCGCGATTGGGGTCACGACGCGCCGGTGCTACTGGTCGACATGGCGTCGCTCAACGCCTGGGTGACGAGCGTCAAGACCGGTCGTGCCGGCGGTAGCCGTCTCAACTTCCTATCGGCCACGGTCTCCGTCGACATCGCTGAGCGACTGCTGCGGCCCGACCGGCCCGATCTACCGCTCGGCGAACAGGCTCGAGTGCTGATCGGATCGCCCTACAGGCCGCAGGCGCGGCTCGTAAACCTGCTCATCAAGGACGCTGCGCTCGAACGCGAGGTCGTCCCGGGAACAGCCCACACCTTCCAAGGTAGCGAGGCACCAGTGGTCATCTTCGATCTCGTACTCGACGAACCGCACCGCCAGGCCGGCTTGTTCGACCCGCGACGCAACGAGGACAATCTGCGCCTCCTCAATGTTGCGCTCACGCGTGCCCGTCGGCGCTTGATCGTGCTGGGCGACTTCAACTGGGTCGAGCAGCACGCCAATCGCCACTCATCGTTGCGCGAGTTGGTGCACTTCCTGCGCGGTCACTATCCGCTCGTGAGCGCGCTCGACGTCGTTACCGACGGACTTCAGACACGGGCTGCCGAGGCGCACCAGCTGATCGTCGGCGGCGACGATGCGCCGAGTCACCGACGGATCGTCGTTACGCAGGAGCATTTCTATCCGCTGCTTGTACGCGACATCGATGGAGCCGCTGGGCGAGTCGTCATCTACTCACCGTTTCTGACTCCTAACCGTGTCGGCATGCTCGAACCGCACCTGCGCGCGGCCGTCGAGCGCGGCGTGCACGTCTACCTCGTAACGAAGACGCTCGAGGAGCGAGCGGTTGGCCAGCGTGTCACGAGTTCTGAGGTCGAGAGCGTCCTGAGCCGCTGGGGCGTTACCGTCCTGCACAAGTACCACATGCACGAGAAGCTCGTCCTTGTCGACGGCGAGTTGCTGTGGTCGGGATCTCTCAACGCGCTCAGCTTCGCCGACACCCAAGAGGTGATGGAGCGGCGCGTCAGCCGTGCAGTCGTTGACGACTACACACGCGTCCTGGGGCTCGACGCGCTTCTGGCCGCACACCAAGCGCGCGAGGATCGCTGCCCAGTCTGCAATGGCGAGCTGGTCGCCGCCGAGTCGCGCGACGGAGATCCTTTCTACTGGCGCTGCCTGGTACCCGATTGCTACACGCGCTCGCTCGACCGACCGGCGCCACGCGACGGGCTCTTACCGTGCAGTAGCTGTGGTGGTGCAGTTGAGTTCCGTCAGATGCCTACGGGTCCGCACTGGCGCTGCACCGTCAACAACCGCCACCGCCAACGCGTGATCACCCTTCCCAGCCTGCGGCTGCCCCGTATGCGCGAGCTGATCCCGCGACGGGACATCGCGCGGGTTGAAAGCGAGTTGGCAGCCGGCGGGCGGGACGAGCAACTCCGTTTACGCTGAGCGTGTCCGCTCAGGGTTCTTCGCCTGGCCTGGGGAACCTTTCGCGGATTCGACTCTCGCCGCCTCCATCGTCATTTCAGCAGGACCGAACACGGGCGCTGGTGGTGCGGCCCCGGAGGGGGAGAGATATCGACGGGTGCGGCCCGAGCTCCCGACCGGGACGGTGACGATGTTGTTCACGGACATCGAGGGGTCGACGCGGTTGTTGGAGCGGCTCGGGCCGGAGCGGTATCGGGAGGCGCTCGATCTGCATCGGCGGCTTCTGCGGCAGGTCTTCGAGCGGCTCGGCGGCTACGAGGTCGATTGTGAGGGCGATTCGTTCTTCGTCGCGTTTGCGAGCGTGAGGACGCCGTCGCGGCAGCATCGAGGGCCAGCAGGCACTTGCGCGAGCGGAGTGGCGTGAGGGGCGCGAGGTTCGAGTACGTATGGGGGTTCACACCGGCGAGCCGGTGGCATCGCCGCCGAAGTACGTCGGTCTTGACGTCCACAGGGCCGCCCGCATCATGGCTGCCGGCCACGGCGGTCAGGTTCTGCTGTCGCAGGCGACCGCCGATCTCTCGCCGGCGCCGAGGTGCGCGATCTCGGCCTGCACCGGCTGAAGGACCTGAGTCCGCCCGAGCGGCTCTTCCAGCTCGGGACGGAAGACTTCCCGCCGCCACAGACGCTGCACCAGCCACGAACCTGCCGGTCCTCGCGACGCCGCTCGTCGGTCGCGAGCAGGAGGTCGATCACATCGGGGCGTTGCTGCGGGGGCGTGATGTCCGGCTGGTGACGCTGACGGGACCGGGCGGTACGGGGAAGACCCGGCTCGCGTTGCAGGCCGCCGCGGCGGCCGCGGATGACTACGACCACGGTGTCTGGTGGGTGCCGCTCTCCTCACTCGCCGATCCCAGACTCGTTGACGCCGCCGCAAGTCAGGCCCTTGGTTCGGAGGACGAGTTGGCCGAGACGGTGGGAGACAAGCGGCTCCTGCTGGTGCTCGACAACTTCGAGCATCTGGTCGATGCCGCCCCGAACGTGGCCGAGACGATTGTTTCGTGCCCGCACTTCACCGTGCTCGTCACGAGCCGTGAGCCGCTTCACATCGACGGGGAGTGGGAGTTCGCCGTCGATCCGCTGCGGGAGCGGGAAGCAGTTGCGCTCTTTGTGCAGCGGGCAACCGCCGTCCGCTCGGACTTCGCCGCGAACGGCGAGGTCGCCGAGATCTGCCGGCTTCTCGACTGCCTGCCGCTGGCGATCGAATTGGCCGCGGCACGTGTGAAAGTGCTCGCGCTGCCGGCGCTGCTGCAGCGGCTCGAGCAGCGGCTGCCGCTCCTTGCCGGCGGCTCGCGCTCGGCGCCGGAGCGGCAGCGGACGCTGCGTGCGACGATCGCGTGGAGCTACGAGCTGCTCACGCCGGCGGAACAGGAGACGTTCCTCCGACTGGCGGTCTTCGCGGGGGGCTGCAGCCTCGAGGCGGCAGAGGAGATCTGCGGAGCCGACATCGACGCGATCGCGTCACTGGTCGACAAGAGCCTTCTCCGTCACAGCGGTGATCGCTACTGGATGCTGCAGACGATCAGAGAGTACGCGCGTGAGCTCCTCGAGGAGAGCGGGGAGGAAGACGCTGTGCGCGATCGGCACGCCGAGCACTACCTTGCGCTCGCAGAACTCGCGTACGGCGAACGGTTCGACGAGAGTCTCGCCTGGGGGACGCGGCGGCTCGCGCCTGAGAACGACAACCTGCGGGCTGCACTCGACCATCTTCAGGGCCGGTCCCCCTCGCAGTACCTCCAGCTCGCCGGCGCACTCGGCGCGTTTTGGGACACGACGTCGCAGTATGCAGAGGGCGCGCAACGACTTGAAGACGCACTCCTATCCGCCCGCGACGAAAAGCCGCGCACGGCCCGGGCACTGGCGAACCTCGGTCACCTCGACACGATGCGGGGACAGTTCTCGGTCGGCCAGGGCCGACTGGAAGAGGCGATCCAGCTCTGGCGTGCCATCGGGGACCAGACAGAACTGCTCGATGCCCTGAACGCGCTGGGCAGGGCGCTGTACCAGGCAGGAGAGAAGCCGCGCGCGCTCGAGCTCTTCGAGCAGAACCTCGAGCTCGCGCGGTGCATCGGCCACGACACACTCCGGGTGTACTCGCTCGGGGGTGTTTGCCAGCTGCTCTTGGCCACCGGGCAATTCGAACGCGCCGAACCGCTTGCCGAGGAGCTCCGTAACGATCACTACCTCGCCGACTGCGCTCAGCACAGGCGCAACTATGCTCTTGCCGAGCAGTACCGGCTGAGCGCCCTCGAAGACGCTCTCACCACGGGAGATGAAGCCTCACAGGCCATCGAAGTCTTCGGTCTCGCGATGATCGCCGCGGGTCTCTCGAGAGACGAGGACGCGGTTCGTCTCGAGGGCGCTGTCGAGGCGAAGTGGGAGGAACTCGGCATCGCCGCGCGGCCGCGAGTCCTCGAGACGTGGCGGGAGCGCGACCTCGGAGCGGCACGAGCGAGGCTCGGCCAGCCGCGAGCGACCGACGTCTTCGATCAAGGACGGACGATGACATGGGAGCAGGCAGTCGAGCTCGCGCTTGGCAAGAAGCCGAAGCCAGGGGACTAAACGGCGAGCGACGCGGCGGGAACGTCACGCGGGTTCGATTCCCGCCGCCTCCACTGGGTGCGGAAGATGCGAAGGGGTGCGGAAACGCGCCCTTTGCTTGTTGTGAAAGGCCTGCGACCACTAACGCTCGCGCACGGCTTGCAGGGCTTTCTCCGTCGCCGGCGACGGTTTGGGTAGCAAGGCGGGTGGGTGGTGGGTCGCATGCCACCCACTGACTCGTTCTCGGCGGTGGCCTACGGGGTGGACGACATCACGTTGGGCTTCGATATGGACGGGACAGAGATGGTCAGGGTCCTCAACCCCGCAAAGGCGCGACCACGATGGCATCGCACTTGGTCGCGGGTGCGGGCGCGTTAATATCGGCGCATGCCGGCGCCGAGCCTCGACTTGATTCGCGGGGTCCCGTTCTTCGCGCAAACCGACGAGAAGTTTCTCGACCGGCTGGCCGCGGAGTTCAACGACCGCACGTACGCGCCGGGCGAGCTGCTCGCCGAGGAGGGCGAGCGCGGCCGTACATTCTTCGTGATCGAAAGCGGCGAGGCCGCGGTGCTCGTGCACGGCAACGAGGTGCGAAGGCTAGGCCCGGGCGATTCGTTCGGCGAGATGGCCCTGATCGACAAGTCCGCTCGTAGCGCCACGGTCAGGGCCGACACCGAGGTTCGCGGCTATCAGTTGCCCGTCTGGAGCTTTAGGCCGATCGTCGAGAGCCATCCGGAGATGTTCTGGGCACTGCTCGAGGCGTTGGCGCAGCGCGTTCGCGACGCGGAGTCGCGTACGTAGAAGTTCCATTGCCGGCTGGCGACCGCCGCTCGAGAAGGGCGTGCCTCGGCCGCGACGAGATCGAGGAGGAACTCTGATGCACCACCGCTGGCGTCCGCTCCTGGCGCACCACGAGAGTGCTATGGCGCGGCGGGAGTCGCAACCGTCGAGCGAGAGGACGCGGTGGCGCGCCCGACCACGACGCGTCAGACTTCCGGGAGAAGCACACATGGCCACTGTTCACCTCCACCAGACGACGACCGCAACCCCCGAGCAGTTCGTCGCCGCGCTCACCGACTTCGGGCCTGGCCGCTCGAAGCTCTTCCCCAACAGCGCCGATGGGTACCTCAAGGTCAATGACCAAGGCCCAAGTCAGGCCGATGTCACGGAAGGGTCGGCGGGCATCTGGGAACGCCTGCAGTACGACTGGTCCGATCCGAACCGCGTCGTAATGAAGACCACCGACTCCAACGTGTGGGGAGGTGGCTCAGGCCACACCTACACCTTCACGCGGCAGCCCAACGGAACGACGGACGTGGATGTCGTCGTAGTACGAGACGGCAAAAACGTGAAGGGACGGGTGCTCGAGCTCGCGGTCCGGATCATCGGCAAGCGCTTCCTCGGAAGGACGCTGGCAAAGACTGTCAAGGCCATCGAAGCCCGGAATGAGAGGGCGAAAGCGGCGGAATCCGCATAGAAGCCGCGCGGCGTCTTGCACGGCGTGCAGCTCCTTGACGCGTCGGTTCGCCGAAGCAACCATGACTCGTTCGGACGTCGTCGATGGACGTGGGAGACGGGTGTCGCAGGAGACCGGGTTCCTCGAGTTCGAGCGGCGACGGATCGCATATGCGACCGTCGGCGAGGGGCCGCTGCTGGCGATGCCGGCGTGGTGGGTGAGCCACGTGATCGAGGATTGGGGCGATGCGGGTTTCCGGCGTTTCGTCGAGACGCTCGGACGTCGCTACCGCGTCGTTCGCTATGACCGCCTGGGTACCGGCCTGTCCGATCGCGTACGCCCGCCGGAGACGCTGACCCTCGACTACGAGGTCGCCCTGCTCGAGGCGGTGATCGACCATGTCGGCAGCGAACCTGTCTCCCTGTTCGGGCTCTCTTGCGGAGGGTGCATTTCGGTGGCCTACGCGAGTCGACATCCTGCACGTGTCGATCGCGCGGTGCTCTACGGCGCCTATGCATGCGGAGCCGAGCTCGGCCCACCGGAGACGCTGGCAGCCCTGACCGAGCTCGTCCGCTCCGCCTGGGGCCTCGGGAGCCGAATGCTCGCAGACGTGTTCGGGAGGAGCCTGGCGCCGGACAAGCGCGACGCTTACGCGGCCTACCAGCGCGCCTCGGCGAGTGCCGCGACCGCAGCCGATCTGCTCGGGCTCACGTACGCCTTCGACGTGCGGGAGATCCTCCCGACGTTGGCGGTTCCGACCCTCGTCGTGCACCGCGAGCGCGACCGGGCGATCTCGGTTCGCAACGGGCGCGAGGTCGCCGGGTTGATCCCGGCGGCAGAGCTCGTGACGCTGCCCGGGGACGCCCACCTTCCGTGGGACGGGGACCGACTCCGTGATCGCGGCTGTGGCCAGGTTCCTCGGGGTACCGCTCCCGCCGCGCGAGACCCGAGCCAACGGGATCGGCGAGCTGAGCAGGCGGGAGCGGGAGGTGCTGCGGCTGGTGGCCGAAGGCTTGGGCGATGCCGAGATCGCGGAGCGGCTCGTGCTCAGCCCGCACACCGTGCATCGCCACGTTGCAAACATCCTTCGCAAGCTCGGCCTGCACTCGCGCTCGGCTGCTGCCGTCGCGGCCAGCCGCGCCGGGCTGCTCTAGCGGCGACCGGGGGTGGCCGATTCGGGCCATCGCAAGATGGCCGGGTCAGGCGAAGTCGGATCGGCGGCGAGCAGCAAAGGTGCAGTGCATGCACACACGCGCGATACACAACAGGAGGCTGGGCAGGCTCGTCACTGTCCGCCCGCTCGCGAACGGCGACACCCGGGCTGTCACGGCCGTTTTCGACCGCCTGGGCGATGCCTCACGTGCCCGTCGTTTCCACGCCGCCAAGCCGAGGCTGAGCGATCGTGAAGCCGCGACCCTCGCCGAGGTCGGCCCGAACAGCCACGTCCTCGTCGCATACGTCGGGGCCGATCCGCTGCCGGCCGGCCTCGCCCGCCTCGCACGCGACCGGTCCGACCCCAGTACTGCGGAGATCGCCTTCGAGGTCGCCGACTGGTATCAGCGCGCAGGGATCGGCAGCCTGCTTGTGGACATGCTGCTCGCGGATGCACGCGCGGCAGGAATCAGTCACGTCGACGCGCTCGTGCAGATCTCCAACCGGCCCGCGCTCAACCTGCTCCACCGCATCCTCGGCCACGCAACGTCGCGCTTCGAGGACGGCGTCACTTGCATCTCAGCGACGCTCTGATGACGGTTCATCCGGGGCGCTGAGCGAGCCGCCCGGCCGACGTTGAAGGCCGGACCCTGTACGACGCACTGGTTCAGAGCCTTATTGTGACGCCCATGACAGAGAGCGTGGGTGCGACGGTCCCCGAAGAGAGCCCAGGGAATTCGAGGCTGGCCGTGTTGCTGGCGATGGCGATGTTCGTGCTCGTCGTCGACACGTCGCTGATGAACGTCTCCATCTCGGCAGTCGTCAAGGATCTCGATACGACCGTCAGCGGGGTGCAGTCCGCGATCGCACTGGAGGCGCTGGTGTCTGCGGCGTTCATCCTGATCATGAGCAAGGTCGGCGACCTGATCGGCCGCAAGCGAGCCTACGTGCTCGGCCTTCTCGCCTATGCAACCGGCGCGTTGGCGATGACACGTTGCCCAGAACCTGACGGCGATCATCGTCTTCTGGGCGATCATCGGCGGCCTGGGAGCATCGCTTCTCTTGCCCGCCATGCAGTCGTTGATCCACGGAAACTTCGAGGGTGCTGCCCGCAAGAAGGCCTATGCGCTGGTCGGGGCCGCAGCCGCGATCGCCGCCGCAGTCGGACCGCTGATCGGCGGGTTCGTCACGACCGTTCTCTCGTGGCGCGTCGGCTTTGGACTCGAGGTCGTCGTGATCGCGGTCGTGCTGTCCCAGGTCAAGCTGATCCGCGATGTGCCTTTTACCGGGTCTCGACACATCGACGTCGTCGGCGCAATCCTCTCGGTCATCGGGATGGGCGGCCTCGTTCTCGGCATTCTCGTGTGGCAGGAAGGAGGCGACTACGTCCTGCTGCTGATGGCGGTCGGTGCCGTCGCGCTCGGGCTCCTGGCCTGGTGGCTCGTTCGTCGTAAGAGGGAGGGCAAGGAAACCCTGGTCGACCCCGGCCTCTTCAAGTTTCCGCATTTCACAACCGGTATCTCGGGACAGCTGCTGCAGAACGTCACGCTCGGCGGAGCGATGATCGCGCTCCCGATCTTTCTGCAGATGACTCTCGAGTACAACGCGCTGAAGACAGGGCTGACCCTGGCGCCGCTATCGCTCAGCATGTTCGGGGTGGCGCTGCTGGCCGGCCGCAATACGGGGAAACGCCGTCCGAGCGACATCATCCTGGTCGGATTCGCGTTGAGCGCCATCGGGCTCGCCTTGATCATCCCGATCGTGTCGCGGACGGACACCGGCTGGGCGCTGTTCATCCCGCTGCTGATCACCGGCTCAGGGCTCGGGCTACTGGTCTCTCAGCTGAACAACTACACGCTCTCCCCGATCGACGACGAGCGAGTAGGCGAGGCCGCGGGCGTCAATTCCGCCGCGGGATCGTTCGGGCTTTCGTTCGGGTTGGCGATGGCCGGCGGGATCCTCCTGGCCGTTCTCGCTTTCGATTTCACGCAACCAGGCCCAAAACAGCGCCGTCATCCCCGCCGCACAGCAGCAGCAGATCTCCGACAGCCTCGAAGACGACGCCCAAGTGATGAGCAACTCTCAACTCGAACCGCTCCTCTCCGGTGAGCCCAAGGACGTGCAGGCCGAGATCCTCCGCATCAACAAACACGCGCGCGACCGCTCTCTCCAGGTCGCACTGCTGGTACCGGTCCTTGCCAGCCTGCTCGGTCTTGCCAACGGCTTCCGTATGCGACGGCTACCCGACCCGATTCCGTCCGAGTCGCTCGAAGGAGCGGCCCTCGGCTGACCGGCGAGTCGTGTTTGGCGAGCGGTGAGAGCACTACCTGAGGGCTTCGAGATCGAGTGGCCTGTTTGCGTCTCTGACCGACGGTTGGGGCTTCGATATCCAGGTCGCCGAATACGCGCCCGTCGGGGCCGGCAGCTACCACTGGGTGGTGACCGACTCGAGCGGCACGCGCGCCTTTGTCACGGTCGACGACTTGGATCAGAAGAAGTGGCTCGGAGACACAGGCGAGTCGGCGTTCGATGCGTTGCGAGCAGCATTCGACACCGCGGTCGCCCTTCGCGAGGCGGGCCTCCCGTTCGTCGTGGCGCCGATACGAACGAGCCACGGCGCGACCGTGCTACGCACGGGTGGGCGTCATGCCGTTGCTCTCTTCCCGTTCGTGGATGGGCGGTCGGGTCGGTTCGGTCACGAAGACGCGGGTGAGCAAGTCGCCGTCGCCTCAATGCTCGCCGAGCTCCACACGGCAACACCCGTGGCGCGCTCCGTGGCACGAAGCGTCGGTGTCGAGCTACCGGGTCGTGGCCGTATCGAATCAAGCCTGCAAGAGTTGGGTCAAGCGTGGGTCGGCGGCCCGCTCTCCGAACCGGCTCGCCGCGCCCTCGCCGGGAACGCCGGCGACGTGGCCGACCTGCTGGCCCTGGCCGACCGTCTGTCGGCAGCCGTCGAGAGCCGCGGTAGTGCGTGGGTGATCACCCACGGGGAGCCCCACGCCGGCAACGTGATGCGTACAGCGCAGAGCCGCGTGCTCGTCGACTGGGACACGGTGGCGTTGGCTCCTCCTGAGCGAGACCTCTGGATGCTGGTTGGCGAGCGCGCCGATGACGTGGCCAACGTTTATGCGGATGCAACGGGCCACCGTCTCGACGATGACGCGGTGAGCTTCTTTCGACTCACGTGGGATCTCAAGGACCTCGCCGAGTACCTGAACGTGCTCCGTTCACCACATCGCGAGACCGAGGACACGGCGAGGGCGTACGAGGGCCTGACGCGGTGTGTTTCGATTCGAGATCAGTGGAAGGCGCTGCTGGCCGAACGCGGCGAACGTTGAGCCGATCTCGACCCACTGCGGTGCTCGCTGATCGCTGCTCGTGTCTCTGATAGGACCCTGGACAGCAGCAGCCGACGAGTTCGCATCGAGAGGAGCCGATCGTGGCAGAGCCGTTCAAGGGGACCATCAACGTCGACATTCGCGACTCGGTCCCGGACTGGGGGCCGTTCGAACCGCCGAAGGCGCCGGACGGATCGCCCAACGTGCTCTACATCGTCCTCGACGACGTCGGGTTCTCGGCGATGAGCTCGTACGGTGGGCCGATCGAGACGCCGAACATCGACCGGATCGTCGCGAACGGCGTTCGCTACACGCAGTTCCACACGACGGCGCTCTGCTCTCCGACGCGCTCCTGCCTGCTCACCGGACGCAACCACACGCGCAACAGCATGGCCTGCATCACCGAGGCCGCGATCGGCTTCCCGAATGCGAGCGGCACGATCCCGCCGGCGAACGGGATGCTCTCCGAGATCCTCGGCGAGCGCGGCTGGAACACCTACATGGTCGGCAAGTGGCATCTCTGCCCGACCGACGAGATGAACCTCGCCTCGACGCGACGCAACTGGCCCACCGGCCGCGGCTTCGAGCGCTGGTACGGGTTCCTCGGCGCGGAGACGAACCAGTGGTTCCCCGACCTGGTCTACGACAACCATCCCGTCGATCAGCCACGCACCCCGGACGAGGGCTATCACCTCACGGACGACATCACCGACAAGGCGCTGGAGTTCATCCGTGACGCGAAGGCGGTCGCGCCCGAGAAGCCGTTCTTCCTCTACTACGCGCCGGGCGCCTGCCACGCGCCTCACCACGCGCCCAAGGAATGGATCGACAAGTTCAAGGGCCAGTTCGACATGGGGTACGAGGCGATCCGCGAGCAGACGCTGGCGAACCAGAAGAAGCTCGGCATCGTGCCGGCGGACACCGAGCTGCCGCCGATCAACCCGATCGGCGACCAGACGCGCACCGGCCCGGACGGCAAGCCGTTCCCGATGCTCGACGTCACACGCCCGTGGGGTTCGTTGAACGACGAGGAGAAGAAGCTGTTCGCACGGATGGCCGAGGTGTACGCCGGTTTCCTCGCGCACGCCGACTTCCACATCGGGCGCCTGCTCGACTATCTCGAGGCGAACGACCTGCTCGAGAACACGATGATCGTCGTCGTCTCGGACAACGGCGCCAGCGGCGAAGGCGGCCCTGATGGCTCCGTGAACGAGATGAAGTTTGCGAACGGCGTCCCCGACGACCTGGCCCAGAACCTCGCCATGATCGACGAGCTCGGCGGCACCAAGACCTACAACCACTATCCGAACGGCTGGGCGATGGCGTTCAACACGCCGTTCAAGATGTGGAAGCGCTACGAGTTCAACGGCGGAACGAGCGACCCGTGCATCATCTCCTGGCCGGCGGGGACGAAGGCTCGCGGCGAGATCCGCCACCAGTATCACCATGCGATCGACATCGTCCCGACGATCCTGGACGTCCTCGGTGTCGAGCCGCCGGAGGCGATCAAGGGACACACGCAGTCGCCGATCGACGGCGTCAGCATGCGCGAGAGCTTCGACGACGCGTCCAGCGAGTCGCAGCGCAAGACGCAGTTCTACGCGATGCTCGGCTCCCGCTCGATCTGGCACGAAGGCTGGAAGGCGGTGACGACACATCCGTGCATCGCCGGCTGGGGCAACTTCAACGACGACGAGTGGGAGCTCTACCACATCGAGGTCGATCGCTCCGAAGTCAACAACCTCGCCGCCGATCAGCCGGACAAGGTGAGAGAGCTCGTGAATGTCTGGTTCTCCGAGGCCGGTGCGAACGGCGCGTTCCCGCTCGACGATCGTACGCCGGTCGAGATCCTGACCGACCCCCGGCCGCAGCTGACCGCTCCCCGCAACCGCTACGTGTACTTCCCGGACACGGCGCCGGTAAGCGAGTGGCAGGCCGTCAACACGAAGGGCCGCTCGTTCGTGATCGGCGCGCTCGTCGACATCCCGTCCCCCGGGGCACGAGGGCGTGCTCTTCGCGATCGGGTCCCGCTTCGGCGGCCACGCGCTGTACGTCAAGAACAACCGGCTCCACTACGTCAACAACTTCGTCGGCGCCGAGGAGCAGATGATCGTCGGCACCGAGGACATCCCGACCGGCGAGAACCTGATCCTCTCGGCCTCGTTCGAGAAGGAAGGCATGGAGCCGACGTGCACGACCGGGACGCTGTCGCTGTACCACGGCGAGACGAAGGTCGGCGAGGGCAAGCTCAAGACCCAACTCGGGGCGTATTCGATCGCCGGCTCGGGAGTCTTCGTCGGCCGGCACAGCGGCGAGCCGGTGACCGACGACTATCCCGGAGACTCTCCGTACGCCTTCACCGGCGGGAAGATCAACCGTATCGCGGTCGACGTCAGCGGCGACCCCTACGTCGACCTCGAGCGCGAGGCCGAGATGCTGATCCGCTCGCAGTAGGAGACGAGCTGACGGCTCGTTCGCGACTGACCGATCGCAAAACGCCTGCGATCCGCGTGCGGGCGTGTGGCAGACTCGTGTCATGAGGAGACGGAGGGAGCTGCCCCAGCTCGAACGTCGCTTCGACACTGTCGGCGGCATCCTGCTGCACGCGCGCTTCGGGGGGTCTGGCCCTCCAGTCGTGCTCGTCCACGGCTACGGCGTCTCGGGCCGCTACTTCTTGCCTCTGGCGCGGGTCCTGGCCGGGTCGTGCTCCGCGTACGTCCCCGATCTGCCCGGGCACGGCCGGAGCGAACGGGCGCCGGTCGCGCCGGGAATCGACGAGCACACTCAGGCGCTGCTCGAGTGGCTCGACGTCGTGGGGCTCGAACGGCCGGCGTTCGTCGCGAACTCGATGGGCTGCCAGATCGTGACCGAGCTCGCGGTGCGGCGACCGGACCGCGTCGGCCCGATGGTGCTCGCCGGCCCGACGGTCGACCCGGCGCGGCGTGGGGGACGGCGTCAGATCTTCGCAGGGCTGCGTGAGACCGCACGTGAGCCCGTGTCGCTGGTCGGCATCGCGGCCCGGGACGGCGTCGGCCACGACCTTCGCCAGCTTCGGGCCGCGGCGCGTTCGGCGCTCGAGGACCGGATGGAGGATCGCTTGCCCGCGATCGAGCAGCCGACGGTGGTCGTGCACGCCGAGCGAGACGCGTTCGTCAGCCGCGAGTGGGCCGAGCAGGTCGCGTCGCTGCTACCTCGAGGTCGCCTGGTGGTCGTCGCCGGCGAGCCGCACGCCGTCCCCTATACGCAGCCCGACCTGGTCGCCGGCATCGTCCGCGAGCTGATCGCCGAGGAAGTCGAGGAGGGAGCTCGCGAGCTCGTCGGGCGCCTCCCACATCGGGACGTGCCCGCACGGCAGCTGCACGAACCGCGCGTGCGGAAGCTGCGACTGCCATTCCTCGGCGACTCGCGCCGGTACGAGCCGGTCGCGATCGCCCCAGACGAGTAGCGTCGGCGCCCGGATCGCGCCGATCTCGGCGCGCAGATCGCGCTCCCAGACGTAGACGGCGCCGTGGAGGAGGCTCGTCGGTCCGGCTCGCAACGCGTCGCCGACGATCGTCGGCAGCTCGGCGCGAACCCCGTAGAGCTCCTCGAGCAATGGCAGTGACCGTCCGAGCAGGCCGCGACCGCAGGGGATGCCCGCCGGGGCGACGAGCGCCAGCCGCCGGACCCGCTCCGGCTGGGCGACGGCCAGCTCAGCAGCGACCAGCCCTCCGAGCGAGTGTCCGACGAGGTCGACCGGGCCGAGCCCTGCGGCATCGAGCAGCCGCTCGAGCCACGGAGCCAGCTCGCCTGCGCGCAAGCGGCCGAGCCGCGGCAACTCGACGAGATGGAGGCGGTGACGCGCCGCCAGAGGCTCGATGAGCAGCGACCACCAGCGCCACGAGCCCGAGAGCCCGTGGACGACGACGACGTCCCGCCCGGTCCCCGTGACACGGAGGCGCGCGGGCCGTCCGTCGACTTCGACCTACCTCAACTCCACGGTCCTCATCTTGCACCCACCGGACGGTGTCGGCCGCTGGTTGAATCCGGGCTATGGCGACCCCAGAGCTGTTGACGATCGAGGATGCGCCGCGCTCGTTCCACTTGCTTGCGAAGCCGACCGGGGCTGTGTGCAACCTCGACTGCTCGTACTGCTTTTTCCTGTCGAAGGAGATGCTGTATCCGGGGAGCCGATTCCGGATGGCCGACGAGCTGCTGGAGGCGTACGTGCGCCAGCTGATCGAGGCGCATGCTGGGAGCCCGGTCGTGAGCATCGCCTGGCAGGGCGGCGAGCCGACGTTGATGGGCGTGGAGTTCTTCCGCAGGTCGGTGGAGCTTGCGGATCGGTATCTGCGGCCGGGGCAGCGCGCCGAGTACACGATCCAGACGAACGCCACGCTGCTCGACGACGAGTGGGCGGCGTTCTTCAAGGAGCACCAGTTCCTGGTCGGCGTCTCGATCGACGGCCCGCGGGAGTTGCACGACGCCTACCGCGTGAACAAGGGCGGCAAGGGCTCGTTCGACCAGGTGATGAAGGGCCTCGGTCATCTGCAGGCCGCCGGGGTCGAGTGGAACGCGCTGACGACGATCCACGCCGCGAACGGCGATCGCGGTCGCGAGGTCTACCGCTTCCTGCGCGACGAGTGCGACGCCCGGTTCGTCCAGTTCATCCCGATCATCGAGCGCGTCGCCGAGGCGGACGCCGACGGCACGGTCCCGTGGACGTCGTGGCGCGACCGGCCGCTGTATGTGCAGCAAGGTGAGCGCGTGACGGGACGCTCGGTGACGGCGCAGCAGTACGGCCGCTTCCTGATCGACGTCTTCGAGGAGTGGGTGAGACGCGATGTCGGCGAGGTGTACGTGCAGATGTTCGACGTCGCGCTCGCGAACTGGGTCGGTGAGCCGCCGAGCCTCTGCATCCACTCCGAGACGTGCGGGCTCGCCCTTGCGCTCGAGCACACCGGCGACCTCTACTCGTGCGACCATTTCGTCGAGCCGGAGTACCGGCTCGGCAACATCAAGGAGCACCACATGCTCGAGCTGGTCGCCTCGCAGCGCCAACGGCAGTTCGGCCTCGACAAGCGCGACAAGCTCCCTCAGTACTGCCTGGACTGCGACGTTCGCTTCGCCTGTCACGGAGGGTGTCCGAAGGACCGCTTCATCGAGACTCCCGACGGCGACCCGGGCCTGAACTACCTCTGCTCTGGCTTCAAGGACTTCTTCCACCACGTCGACGGCCCGATGCGATTCATGGGCGAGCAACTGCGCCGCGGGCTCGCCCCCTCGGCGATCGTCGCCGAGTACGCCTCAGCAGACGCCCAGCGCGGGCGCAACGACCCGTGCACCTGCGGCTCCGGACGCAAGTGGAAGCAGTGCCACGGCGCCTGAGCGTCGCTACTCGAAGATCGGCTCGAACACGCCGCTGAAGATGCCGCACAGGTCGCTGCAGCCGACCCGCAGGTTGATGCACGTCTCCCAGTCGTTGCCGAAGCCGATGCACTCCCTGACGAGGAAGTCGCAGAAGTACATGCAGTAGTCGTGGAACCCGCCCTGCTGCGCCGCCATACGGCTGACCGCGCCTCCCCGCCCCCTCGGCGGACGAAGACCGGCGCGCTCAGGCCCCGGTGCGCGCGGCCGGAACTGGGGTTGAGCCTGAGTCGCCAGCAACTGGGCAAGCAGCCTCGCCTGCGGGTCGTCCGACTCACGCAGCGTGATCCGGAAGACTGGGTGCGAATGATCGTCGCAGGGTCGGGCCCCGGCGTGCTCGGCCTGTTCGATCAGCGACGTGGGCAGGTCGATCCACGTGTCGCATCCGCCGCGTGCGAACGCCACGTGATCCGGCTGCTCCGACTCCTTGACCATCCCGACGAGCACGACGCCGGCGGGCTGGTCGAGCTCGCCTGAACGAAGCGCCTCCACGAGAGTCTGCCCGGTGAACGTCTGTCCTGGCATACAGCCCTCCTCGGGTTCGACCGTTGACTCGCGGTCGAAACGCTACTCGGTCCGTTCCTATCGTGCGTCGGCGGTGCCGCCGGTGCGGTCGAGGCCGTCCAGCGAGCTCATGTCCTCCGGTCCAAGCTCGAAGTCGAAGATGCGCGCGTTCGACTCGATGCGGTCGCGATGCGTCGACTTCGGGATCACCACGACGCCGCGCTGCAGCGACCAGCGGAGCATCACCTGGGCAGGCGTTCGCTCGAGGCGCGCGGCGATCGCGGCAATCAGCGGATCGTCGACACGTCCGCGTTCGAGTGGGCTGTACGCCTCGAGCACGACGTCGTTCGCGTCGCAGAACTCGAGCAGGCCCCGACGGAAGTTGAACGGGCTGAACTGCACCTGGTCGACGGCCGGTCCGCCGTCGCCGACGAGTCGTGACAGGCGGTCGACGCCGTAGTTGCTGACGCCGACCGCGTGCGCAAGCCCGGCCTCCCGCAGCGACTGGAGCTCTGGCCACCCGTGCGCCGAGCGGAGTGGCACGGGCCAGTGGATGAGATACAGGTCGACGTAGTCGAGCCCAAGCCGCTCGAGGCTGCGTTCGAGCTCGTGCGGCGCGCTGCGCACCATCGGCATCCACTTGGTCGTCACGAACACATCGCTTCGCGGCAGCCCGCTTCGCGCGAGCGCTGCTCCGACGCTGCGTTCGTTGCGATACATCGTCGCGGTGTCGATATGCCGGTAGCCCGACTCGAGCGCCCATTCGACGGCCTGCTCGGTCTCGCGTCCCGCAGCCATCTGCCAGACGCCGAGACCGAGCATCGGCATCTGCAGGCCGCCGCCGAGCTCGCGAACGGAACTGCCGACCATCCGCTGAAGTCTGCACGTTCCGGGCGCCGCTGGGTCGCCGGTGAACCGGTAGCATCGATAGCGATGAGCGATCGCGCAATCGGGGCCGTAAATGGTTGCCGTAAACGCGGCGAACACTAAGGCGCCGCTTAGCAACGATCGGTATCCCTGGTGAAGTGATGATTCTTCGCCGCTCAGATTTTCGGGTCTTCCTGTTCGTCGTCGTCGGACTGGTCGCGGTCGGCATGGTCGCAGCGTTGGCTTTCGCGCGGAGCAAGCCGATCGGGACCGGCGTCGTCGTCATCGACACGAATCTCGGCTACGAGGGCGGCGCCGCTGCCGGTAGCGGCATGGTCCTGACGTCATCCGGAACGGTGCTGACCAACAACCATGTCGTCTCGGGCGCGACCACCATCAGGGTCGTCGTCCCGAACACCGGACATAGCTACTCGGCCCGCGTCGTCGGTTACGACCGCAGCGTCGATGTCGCCGTGCTGCAGTTGAAGGGCGCGTCGAATCTCAGGACGATCTCGGTGTCCGGCTCGAGCGCATCGATCGGCGAGGCTGTGAAGGCGGTCGGCAATGCGGGCGGCACGGGCAAGCTGATCTCCGCGCGCGGCACGGTCACCGGCCTCGACAGGTCGATCGTCGCCAGCGACGAGCAGAGCGCTCCCGAGCAGCTCACCGGCATGATCGAGACGAACGCCGGCGTTCAGCCCGGCGACTCCGGCGGGCCGCTGTTCGACAGCGCAAGCCGCGTTCTCGGCATGGACACGGCCGCCTCGGCGAACTCCGCGTACGCGGCGAACTCCTCCGACGCCTACGCGATCCCGATCGGCAAGGCGCTGACCGTCGCCAAGCAGATCGTCTCCGGCAAGGCTTCGGCAACCGTCCACGTCGGCGCCACCGCGTTCCTCGGCGTCGAAGTGCAGTCGGTGGGTGACGGGTCCGGTTACGGCGGCTACGGCTACCCAGGGACGTCGGGAGCGCTGATCGCGGGCGTCGTCCCCGGTGGCCCGGCTGCATCGGCCGGCCTCGTCCCCGGTGACGTGATCACCGCCATCGACGGACACGCCGTCTCGTCGCCCGAGCAGGTCAGCCCGCTCATTCTCGCGAAGAAGCCGGGCACCAGGATCACCGTCGCCTACGTCGACCAGGACGGAAACGGCTACAGGACGACCGTGAAGCTCGGCACCGGCCCCGCGCAGTAAGGCCGAGCCCTAGACCTTTGCGTAGACCGAGATGTGCGAACGGCTCGCGGCCGTGAACGGCTCGTGTTGCCAGCCGGCCCACCGGTGTTCGAGACGAAGCCCGGCGATGCGCGCCATCAGGTCGAGCTCGGCCGGCCAGGCATAGCGAAACTCGAACGGGTGTGACTCGACTCCGTGGTCGGAGAACGTGTAGTGCTGCGAGCTGAAGCGCTGCGTGACCACGTCGTAGACATCGAACGAGACGCCGCCAGGATCGGCTCGGAACGGGATGATCGTCTGGCCGGGCGGCAGCAGCTGCAGGTCGGGCACGCCGGTCTCGATCACGAATCGCCCACCGGGCCGAAGATGCGCTGATGCGTTCTCGAAGCACGCGATCTGCGCCTCCTGCGTCACCAGGTTGAAGATGGTGTTGAAGACCAGGTAGACGACCGAGAACTCGCCCTGGACGCGGGCGGTCGAGAAGTCGCCCATCGTCACCTCGATGCCCTCGCCTCCCGGCTTCGTCCGCAGCCGCGCGATCATCGCCTCGGAGCTGTCGATGCCGGCGACCTCGACGCCGCGTGCGGCGAGCGGCAGGGCGATGCGGCCGGTGCCGATCCCGAACTCGAGGACCGCTCCGTCGCCGGCGAGCTCGGTGAGCAGGTCGAGGACGGGCTGCACCGCCGACTCGTCGAACATGCCCGCGGTGCGCTCGTCGTACGTCGCCGCTACGTGCTCGCCGAAGAAGCCCTCGTCGCTCTGGGTTGACACGAGCCGAGTCTGCCAGGCTTCGCTACGGTTGCGTCGTGGTCGAGCGGATCGAGGGAATGGCCGCGGGCACGCTCGGGTTTCGGCTCTCGGGGCGCATCACCAGGGACGAGTACTTCCAGATGCTCGACCCGATCCGCGAGCAGCTCGACCAGGGGAAGAAGGTGAGCTTCCTCGTCGAGACGGCGCCCGACTTCCACGGCCTCGACCTCGGCGCCCTGTGGGAGGACGTGAAGGTGGCGGGCACGGTCGGGCTCAAGTACCGCTCGTCGTGGGAGCGGCTGGCCGTCGTGACCGACAAGGACTGGATGCGGCACGGAATCGCCGCATTCGGCTGGCTGATCCCGGGACAGATTCGCGTCTTCGAGCCGGCAGCGCTCGAGGAGGCGAAGGCCTGGACCGGCGGCGATTAGAGGCTTGATGTGGAACTCACTCACCCACGGCTGGTGCGTCAGACACGACGCGGCTCGGCCCGGTCGTGCTCGCCCGTAGCAACCACTACGGGCAGCGCCCGACCCGTCCAATCCGCTTGGTCTGACGCATCCCCGCGGGCACGCCATTCCA
Source organism: uncultured Thermoleophilia bacterium (assembly GCA_963774355.1). Lineage (GTDB taxonomy): Bacteria > Actinomycetota > Thermoleophilia > Gaiellales > Gaiellaceae > PALSA-600. The sequence continues at coordinate 19,954 of CAVZER010000006.1, forward strand.
CATCAAACCTCTTGAGCTGATCAGCCGAACCAGCGGGCGCGCCGGCTGGCGCCGAAGTGCTTCTTCTCGGCGACGAGGGCGGCCGACGGCGCCTGGAACGTCCCGGTGGGCTTCGGCCCGCCGAGGAAGTCGACGTCGACCCGGCCGACGTCGCCGCCGCCGAACTCGATGTAGCACGACCCGCGTCCCTCGTAGGCACCCGGCTCGTCGCCCCGGTGCAATCGTGCGATCAGCGACCGCGCGACGATCCGCGCCGCACCTTCGGCGAAGACTCCCGCCTTCGGGACGCCGACCGTCGCGACGTCGCCGACCGCGTACACCGATGGAAAGCGAGTCTCGAGGGTCTCCGAGCGTACGGGGACGTATCCCTCTTCGGTCATGCCGCTTGCGATCACGACGTCGGGTGCGCGGTGCTTGGGGACCCCAAGGAAGAGATCGAACGGCAGCTCGCTTCCGTCATCGAGGACCGCCACGCTGCGCGCGCCGTCGAGTGAGCTGACGCGGCGCTGCGGGATGAACCGGATGTCGCGCTCGGCGAACGCGGCGACGAGCGCCTGAGAGGTCTCGGGAGAGGGTGGGACGGGTGTCCCGAACGGGATCACGAACGAGATCTCGCATTCGCCGCGGATACCGCGGTCGGAGAGGTAGTCGTGGAGCAGCAGCGCGGCTTCGCTCGGCGCCGGTGGGCACTTGAACGGCGCACCGCAGACGCCGATGATCGCGCGGCCGCGGGTGAACGTCGGCAGCACCTCGGCGAGCCGCACGGCGCCGGCCACCGAGTAGAACTCGTTGCCCGCCTCCGCGAGCCCCGGGGTCGCGTCGAAGTCGTAGTCGGCGCCGAGCGCGACGACCAGGACGTCGGCCTCGTGCTCGCCCGCGTCCGTCGACACCCGTCGAGCTTCGGGATCGATCGCCGTGATCGTCTCCTGCAGGACACGCACGCCCGGTTTGGCGAGATCGCTGTACGGCAGGGCCACGGCGTCGAGCGTCGTCCGCCCGAACAGCACGTCGAGCTTCGAGTACCCGAAGACGAACGAGTCGCTCTTGTCGATGACCGTGACGTCGATGTCCTCGCCGAGGGTCTCCGACAGGATCGTCGCGAGCTCGAGCCCACCGAACCCCGCGCCGAGGATCAAGACGTCGCTCTTCATCGAGGGTCGAGCCTAAGCTAACGCCGCTTGCGCTTGCGGGCCGCCGTGCCGCCGCCGGTGGGGCGCCCGCCGCGCGACTGCCGCTCGATCCGGCGGCGCTCCTGGCGGCCGATGTTGTCGAGCGCCCCTTCGCCCTGCTGCTCGCGGGCGGCGTCCATGTAGGCGCGCCGCTCCGCGGGGGTCAGGCGGCTCATGGCCTTCTGCATCGCCTGCGGGTTCGGGTTGGCGGCGACCGTGTTGATCTTCTTGAGCGCGCTCGCGAGCTCGGGATTCTGGCGTTCGATGGCCGCGGTGCTCATCCGCTGGAACAGCCGGCGGATGAAGCCGATCCTGGAGAGCTGCGCGACGATGGGGCGCAGCAGCGCGCCGTTCCGGAACCGGCCCAGGAAGACGAGCAGCCCGAAGAAGAGCAGGACCGACGCGAGGACGATCAGGGGGATCCACAGCCACCACACGGCGTCGGATCGTACCTCGTCGGATCAGGATTAGCGCCGCGAGGCCAGGACGAGCCCGGCCGCGACCACGACGAACAGGGCGACCACGGCCAACACCCACAGGGCGAGCGACCCGCCGGGAGCCGGGACCGGGGGCGCGGGGCGGATCGTGTCGAAGGGCGGCACAGGGCCACTGTTCCCGCGCCAGATGAGCGGCCGGTCGTTCGCCTGTAAACATTCGTGAAGGTCTTGACCGGTACCGCTCTGCGGTTAGAGCATGGGGAGGACGGGAACGCGAATCCCATGACCCAGGATCCAATCGGGCTGCTGCTCGAGCACGGCGACGACCACGGGTGCGTGCACCTGACGGAGCTGCGCGAGATCGCCCAGAAGCTGGAGCTGGACGAGGAGGACGTCGAGGCCTTGCTCGAGCGCTTCGAGTCGCACGGCATCGAGTTGACCGACGACTGCTCGCGGGCGCTCGACGAGCCCGTGCCGTACACCAACGACCAGCTCGCCTCGGCGACCACCGACTCGCTGCAGCTGTTCCTGAACGAAGCCGGGCGCTACCCACTGCTCACCGCGGCGCAGGAAATCGAGCTCGCCAAGCGGATCGAGCGCGGAGACAAAGAGGCGAAGGACCTGCTCGTCAACTCGAACCTGCGACTCGTGGTCTCGATCGCAAAGCGGTATCAGGGGCACGGCCTGATGCTGCTCGATCTGATCCAGGAGGGAATCATCGGCCTGATTCGCGCCGCGGAGAAGTTCGACTGGCGCAAGGGCTTCAAGTTCTCGACGTACGCGACGTGGTGGATTCGCCAGGCGGTGCAACGCGGCGTCGCCAACAAGGCGCGCACGATCCGCATCCCGGTCCATATCGCCGAGCGCGAGCAGCGCATCGCGCGCGTCGAACGCGAGCTCACGGCCGAGCTCGAGCGCGCACCGACCGACCGGGAGGTCGCCCAGCGGTCGAAGCTCCCGCTGAAGCAGGTGCGCGAGGTGCACGGGGCGGCTCGGGCGGTCGCCTCGCTCGACAAACCGGTCGGCGACGACGGGTCGAGCACGTTTGGAGACCTGTTCGCGAGCGACGAAGCGCCTCCCGACGAGCAGGTCGAGGTCGAGCTGACCGAGCGTGCCGTCCATCGCGCGGTCGAGGATCTCCCCGAGCGCGAGCGTCAGATTCTCAAGCTGCGCTACGGACTCGGGGCGAGCGCCGAGCCGAAGTCGCTCGAGGAGATCGGAAGGACGCTCGGGATCACGCGCGAGCGCGTGCGTCAGCTCGAGTCGCAGGCGCTGCGCCAGCTCGCCGAGCGTCGCGAGATCGCCGCGCTCGTGCCGGCCTGAGCCAGAGCGCTTCTACGAGCCGACGACCTTGCAGACCCAGCGACGCGGCCGTGAGCGGTCGAGCTCGATGAAGAGCACACGTTGCCACTGCCCGAGACAGAGCGAGCCGTCGGCGACCGGCACCGATTCGCCCGCCGACCCGAGCAGCATCGACATGCAGTGCGCGTGGCCGTTGCCGACCTCCATGTCCTCCTCGCAGATGTTCTCGGTGCGCCGGTCCCAGTCGTCGTGCGCGTAGTAGGTCTCGTGCGGGATCAGCCGCCGGAGCAATGCGCCGAAGTCCTCGAACATGCCGCGCTCGTATTCGTTGACGCGCACGCAGCAGGTCGTGTGCGGTGAGTAGATGCAGCAGATGCCGTCGACGACGCCGGACTCGAGGACGATCTCCGCGACCTCCTCGGTGATGTCGGTGACGTGAAGGCCTCCGGTCGTCTGGAAGTGCCGCTCGGCCTGGAAGACCTTCATCGGCGAGAGTCTAGCCCTGCCGACCCAAGCGACTACGCTGGACCGGCGTGGGCCCGTAGCTCAGCGGTTAGAGCAGCGAACTCATAATTCGTTGGTCCCTGGTTCGAATCCAGGCGGGCCCTTGTAGATAAGCACCCGGGGTGGCCAAGCGATCGATAGGCGACGGGACTCCAAGATTTCCCGGACGAGGCGGCCGCGCGTGAGGCCGAGAAACGTGCGGAGTGGGGCCAGACCGGCTCGTCGTCCGCTCCGCATGATCCGCCGCGACGTTGAACGCTCGTGGCGTGCGCCCCGGCAACTTAGCGGCCTGCTGCGAGCTGCCAGAGGTCGCGAAGCGTCGAGCTCGTGAAGTCGGGCTGGAGCGCGGCGGGCGAGAGGCCGGCGACTGCGGGCGGCAGGAGAACGGTGAGCGCGGCCGGGGCGATGGTGAAGCGGAGCGGCGGGTCGAGGACGACCGCCTCACCGTCGATGCCTGTCGCGACCGGCCCGCTCGAGGCGACTTCGAACTCCGACACCGTCCACTCGCGCCAGCCGTCGAAACGGGAGAGTTGCCTGAGCGCGCTCAGCGACACGAGCTTCGGCGGCCTGCGCGGCGTTCGCAATCTCGACCGCGACGATCCCGAGTTGGCCGCGGTCGAGCCGCGGCCGGGAGCCGATACCGCCGAGTCGGTCGAGCACGTAGCGGTTGTTCGAGACGAGGACGAGCTGCGCCGTCTCCTGCTCGCGGCCGTCAGGCCCGCGGAAGCGAAGGTCAAAGGGCGTGGCATCGGGCCCGAGCAGCGCGGGGAGCATCGTCTCGACGGTCGCGAGCTTCGCGTCCCGGTAGGCCTCGGACTGGACGATCTCCGCGTAGATCCCGAGCGAGACGTTGTTGACGAAGACGCGGTCGTTGACGAAGGCGAGATCGATCTTGCGCTCGCTGCCGTCGATGAAGGCGTCGAGCGCGCCGACGACGTCGTCGCGGTCGAGTCCGAGGTCGAGTGCCAGGTGGTTCCGCGTTCCGGCGGGGATGCAGACGTAGGGGAGGTCGTGCTCCATCGCGACTTGGGCGACGAGCGCCTGCGAGCCGTCGCCGCCCGCCATCCCGATCACCTCGGCCGACCGTGCCGCCTCGTGCGCGAGGGCCGGCAGATCGTCGCCGGGCTCGAGCACGACAGGCTCGATCCGCCGTCGCCGAGCCTCGCGCACGAGGTCGAACCTTTCGACCTTGCCTCCTCCCGATTTGGGGTTCATGAGCAAGATCGCCCGGCGCGGCCGCGCAGCACGGGAAACAGGCGGCGCCGCAGCCGGCCTTCCCCGCGTTGCCGCTACCGCGGAACGCGCGCCGGCCGGCAGCGGCAAAGACACCGGTGGCGAAGACGAGCACGATGAGTTCGTCGACCGCTCCCAGCACGACCAGGGCGACCGCGCCCCCGATCAGCGTGGCTGCCGCGATGACCGCCGCGAGCATTCGGACGACGCCGCGTCGAGTCACCGCGATCCAACCGACCGCCCCGGCGATCAGGAGCGCCCCGAGCGCTGCCAGAAGGGCGGGGACATTCCGCACGACGAGCACCGCGAGCGATACGACCACGACCGCGGCGGCCCCGAGAGCGACGATCGCCGCAAAGCGGCCCGAGCGCTGTCTCATCCGGTGGACACCCTTCGCCTGACTCGAGTTGACTCCGGCACGGCATGAGCCGACCGTCCGTCGACCAATCCTAGGCGCGACGAGCGCCGCGGAGCCCGCGAACCCGCATGCATTGCGCCACGTCTCGGAGCAGACTGTCCGGATGACCGTGGTGCAGCACGGAGCGCCGCGAGCACTACTTCGGGCGCCCGCGGCGTGCACTGTTAGTGGGATCAGGATTTCTCGCGCTGTTCGTCGCGCTGGCGCTGCTCGTTCCTCTCCACCCGCTCGCGATCGAGCAGCACTGGGCCGACTGGATGCGCGAAATTCAGACGCCGCTGCTCGAGCACGTGGCGCTCATCTTCAACTACCTGGGACGCGGCCTCGGACGCGCTCTGGTGCTCGTCGGGATCGGGATCGTCCTGATCGCCGCAAAGCGCTGGTGGGCGCTACTCGCCTACGCGATAACCGAAGCGCTCACGCCGTCACTCAGCTCCGTCGACCAAAGCATTGGTCGACAGGCCGCGCCCTCCCGACGGTCTCGTCCATCCCGCCGGCGCCTCCTTTCCCTCCGGCCACGCAGCCTTCGCCGGCGCAACGTGCGTCGCGGCCGTACTCCTATTCACGAAAGTCGACCGGCGGCGCCTCCGTTGGTGGGCGCTCGCCGCTGCAGGAATCGCCGGCATGGCATGGAGCCGCACCTACCTACAGGTGCACTGGTTGCTCGACGTCCTCGGCGGCTCCCTCCTCGGCGCAGGCGTCGCCGTAGCCGTCTTCGCCGCCCTCCAACTCTCGCGCCGAGCGCAGAGCGCACGCGGACGGCGGTAGCACCGTCGTCGGCGACCGCAACCGCCTGAACCCGCTCGACTAAAGCTGTTCGACGGCCTCACGCCGCAGTCGTCCTACCCGTTTGTTCCAGGCCATAGTTCTCGGCGTTCAGGCCATAGTTGAATGACGAGCGGCCCTCGCGGAGCGCGCTATCGTCTCGGCATGGCTGAAGAAGCGGAGTCGAGCAGCAGTCACGCGAGCGCTCGGCTCGCGGACTCGGGCGAGGACGTGGTGCGCAATCTCGTCGCCCTTCCGCTGCGGATGTTCGCCGGGGCGCTCGGCATCTTCGAGGCACTACTCCGGACGGCCGCCGATGCGGTCAGCGAGGGCAATCCGATCGACAAACGGGTCGTGCATTTGGAGAGGCGTATGGACGCACTCGAGGAGCAGACCACTGGTCGCCGAGAGGCCTCACGCGCAACGAGCGCCGCGAGGAAGAGGACTCCGACAGGTGCAGACACCGCTGCGGAGCAGCGCGGAGGCTAGGGCCGAGCGCCGACCTCGGTGGCCCCTGATTCGAATCCAGGCAGGCCTTTCCGTCATCACAGCGCGTACCGGAAACAGCGAGAAGCGCGTGTGCGTTCGACTCAACCCGAGTCTTTCCCGACGACGCGCTGCGATCGCTGGAATTGCGAGAGTCCCGCGCGGTCATTCGGCCACCTGTAGACGACGCCCACGATGGCGATCCCGGCGGCGATCAAACCGGCCTCGGCTCGGTGAGCGGCAGGCAGGTCGGCGAAGGCGAGAGCCCACAGAGCGAGAGCCGTTAGCCCAGCAAGGAGGTCTGCGCGCGATGGTGACCGGGTCTCGATCGAGGACGTCGTGACTACGAAGGCCACTGCGGCTGCGGCGGCCACCGGAGCAGCGACGAGCCACCCGTGTGAGGCCGTTCCGAAGAGGGTCGCCGAGTAGCCGCCGTGGCTGAGCCAATGCCACCAATCGCCGGTGTCGTACGGGTGTGAGATGAGCGGTTGGGTCAGGTGCGCCGCCAGCAGCACGATCATCGAGAGCCCGAGCAGCGCGAGGAACGAAAGCGGTACCAGCCTGACGAGCGGTGCGATCGCGAGGGTGGCGAAGGGCAGAACGCAGACGAGAAAGCGCGGGCCGGGCGTCGCCCCTCCCAGCGGGCTGTAGTACCCGGCGTTGTAGAGCACGAACAGGCCGCAGACAGCACCCAGGAACGCGCCTTCTCGCCGCCAGCCGGCCTTCCATAGGAGCACACAGCCGAATGGCGCGAGCGCCAGTACCGGCGCGATCGCAAGCAGGCCTCGGTCGCCGAGCAGGATGTGTGCAGCCCCGGCCAGGCTCGGCACTCCCACACCGAAGAACCCGACGGTGTTCGCGCCCAGGACGTCGTGCCCGGTCAATCCGGGATGAAGCACGGCACCGACGTAGGACAGATGCAGCGGAGACCCGAACGCCCACGTGTCGTAGAGCGCGAGCGGCAATGAACCGACAGCTACACCCAGAGCGAAAGAGCCGACGCGGCGAAGCCGCGGGACAGACATCCCCACGTAGACGGCGAGTGCTGCCGCGAACAGCACCATCGGATACTCGACGACTACACCGAGCCCGGCCAGAGCTCCGCCTGCCAGCAGCCGACGTGTGCTTGTCCCGCGCGTGTCGAGGACGACGGCAAACGCGGCGAAGGCCAGGAAGGCAGCGAGCGCGTGCGAGAAGAAGAGGCTCGCAAACGGCAACAGCAACGATCCGAATCCAAGCGTCACCGCTACCGCCGTACCCGACCCGGGGACAAGACGTTCTGCGACGCGCCGAACGAGAACGAGCAGCGCAAGCGCCGGCAACACAGCTCCCCAGAGACCCATCAGCCAGAGATCTCGTCGCGGCAGCGCCCGCATCGCGCCCGGAAAGCCCGCCGCAGCTTTCGGGTCGCCGCGAGTAAGCCCGAGCTCTTTGAGCGCGACGTACCAGGGAAGCGTCGCGAGCGCGAGCCCCGGTGCCTTGTTCGCGTAGTAGTGGCCATGCCACCACGAGATGTCGCAGGACTCACCGTGAACCGGGTCGATCGTCTTCGAGCCGATCGCCAGCATCTGCACGAGTGCGTAGTGAGATCCGGTGTTGCAGTCGGGTTGGCGAAACGGCGAGGCAAAAGCGACTGCAGCCGCGACGAGCGCCAGTCCGAATAGTGTCGCTTGCCGATGCGCCGCGCTCATCGGATCGATGGGTGACCGTTTGCGGGTGAGGATGGGGACACCGTCCACTCGCGCGATCACGCGGTAGTCGCGGAATAGGAGCGCGCGCGTCCTGCCCGTCGGATCGACCACTCCCGAGGGTTGCTCCAGGACGACGAGTTCTGGCTTCTGTTCCTCCAGCAGCTGTTGCACCTCGCTCACTGAACCCTTGATCGTCTCCAGGTTCCGCAACCACAGGTAGGGAAACGCCGGCCGGCGGTCGGCGAGGTAGTAGAGATCGGCGGCGGCCCAGACGACGTAGATCGGTTGCCGATATGTCGAGTGGCGCGAAAGGAAGCGCGCTACGGTCCCGTCCGTGATCAGGTGCGCATCGCCGGGCCAGATCGCCCTGGCCTGCGCGATGTCGCTGCTCGCGTACAACGGCAACGCGATCACGACCGTCACCGCCCCCACGGCGGCCACGACCCAGGCGTCGAGTCGATGCGGCAGCCGGATGAATGCGGCGGCGAGCGAGAGCGGAACAACGAGCTGAAGGTAGTAGTGCTGGTGGAAGTTCCCGCCCAGCAGCACTCCCACGCATGCGGCCGAGAGCCATACCTTGACGATGCGCGGAGCACGGCGCCAACCGAGGCCGGCGATCAGCAAAACCGGAAGGAGCGCCTTCGCCGCCGGAACGGCGGTGTTGGCGAACGACGCGACCCGCTGGGAGAGGCTTTCGCCGCCTGAGGCGTTCACGCCGTACCCGATGACGTCCCTGTACCAGCCGATCGGATCGCCAGATCCGATCACGCCGATGGCCACCGGGATCATCGCGGCGCCGATGAACACCCCGAGTCGAGAGCGACCTCTGCGATCGAGTGCAATACAGAGCGCGATAGCGGCAGCCTGCGTCGAAGGCCGACTGCTTGACCATCCACGCCGATCCCGCAGCTAGGCCCGACAGTGGAAGCCAGGCAAGACTGCCCTTTCTCGCTGCAGAGGAACATCAACACGGCAGCCGTGGAAAGCACGCTCGCCAGCAATTCGCCCGACAACGTGAACGACTCGATGAACGGAGAAGCACCGGCAGTCGCCACCAGGGCGGCGGCCAACGCTCCGGTTCGCCGGTCGCGGAGCTTTGTGCCGACCGCAAACGCCAACACGACGACGATCGCGGCCAGACCGGCAGCCACGAGTCGGAATCCCACCGTTGACGTGATCCCAGCCGCGATCAACGCCCTGAACACGATGATCAGCCCCTGCGGTCGATCGACCCAGAGGCTGCCATAGAGGTGTCCGCCCTGCGCCCAGAGTCGGGCGATCTCCGCGTAGCCGCCTTCGTCGGCAGTCAGCGGAGCGTCGAACCATGCGGCGCGAAGCCCGACGGCGAGCGCAACGAGCACGGCGGGCAGCGCAATCCACAGCAAGTGCAAGGCCGAGCCGCAGAGGCTGCTCAATCTCGGACATCGGCCCTCGATCGCCGACCCCATTGCCTCTGGCTGCGTTGCCACGCGAGATCTCCGGCTAGTTGACAAGGACGGCAGCGCCGATCGAGCGGCGGTCGTCGCCCGCGGTGCCGCCCAGATCGAGTTCGGCCCGCATCGACCCCGAGCCTACTTCGTCGGGGGCAGCGAATCGACGTTGTCCCGGCTCACCCCGATCCCGAAAGCCGCGTGTACGCTCGGGCCGTGCCGGACTACAAGCTTGTGCTCCGCCGCCACGATGGCAGCGACCCCGAGATCGTCCCGCATTACGAGTCGCTGGTTTCGTTCGGGCCTGGCATGGTCTTGCCCGAGCGCGAAGGTGAACTTTGGAAGGTGGATCAGACGAACGCGAGCGGTCTCACGCTCTACTGCATCCCGGCTTAGCTCGGTTGCGGAGGCTGCCGATGCGGCCCGCGAACGTCCCTGACACGCGCCGGCTCGGTCAGACGCTTACGCGGTAGTGCAGGTGAACGACGCCGTTTCGGAACCGGCGCTCGTCGAGAAGTTCGAGTTGCGCGCGGACGTTGTCTGGCAGGGCGCGCTTGCCGCCTCCCACCACGATCGGGCACAAGAACAGATGGCACTCGTCGACCAGCCCCGCGCCGACTGCGTGGCCGGCGAGCTCGGCACCCCCGATTGTGATGTCGGCCTCCGAGGACTGCTTGAGCCGCCGAATGGCGTCTCGATCGAACTCGCGCTCGATTCGCGTCCTCGCGCTGGATACCGTCTGAAGCGTCCGGGAGTACACGATCTTCTCAGCTGCCCGCCAGATCTCGGCATAGTCCCAGAACACTGACGGCTCATTGGCCTCGGTGCTCACGGTCTCCCAGAACACCATCGTCTCGTACATCCGGCGCCCGTAGAGGTAGGTGCCGATCGGGCGCTCGAGATCGTTGACGAACGCATGCACCTCGTCATCCGGCGCCGCCCAGTCGAACCTGCCCTCCTGGTCCTCGACGTACCCGTCAAGCGAGGCGATCGCCGCGTAGATCAGCTTGGCCATCTCCGGATTTTGAGCACGGCGCGATGCTCGTGCTGATCCCTTCGGACGGTCACTGAATCCTGGTCTCGGGCCTGTCCCCGAGCTGGCCCTTGGCGAAGGTGCGGACAGCTCTCCGGCGTAAGGTGCGACGATGCTGCGGACGGTCGTCAATCACTCGTCGGTCGGATCGCTCGTCCTGGTCACGATCGTCGTGACGACCGGGATCGTCTTGCTTGGGATCTGGGTGATCCGGCGTTTCGTGCCGGCAACGCGCGACGGTTTCGACGCAGAGGTCTCGTCGCAGATACTCGGAGTCGTCGCATCGCTCTTTGGTTTGCTGCTGGCATTCGTGATCGTGATCGAGTACCAGAATTTCGGCAGCGCTCAGGCCAATGTCGGCCAGGAGGCTGACTCACTCGCAGCGATCACACGCGATAGCGGTGCACTCTCTCCTGCAGAGGGCGCTCTGGTGCGGGCCGCGATCGGGAAATACGTTCGCGCGGTCGTCACCGACGAATGGCCCGACCTTCGAGAGGGCCGCGAAAGCGTCCAGGCTTCGAACGACGTGGATGGGATCTATTCCGCGCTTCAGGCGGCCAAACCAACGTCACCGGAGGCGACTGCCTTCTACAACGATTCGGTACGCCAGATCAACGCGGCCTTGATCGCACGCCGTGATCGGCTCGATGCGGCCGCTGGAGGACTTCCGTCGCTCATCCTGGCGCTCGTGCTGGTAGGGGCACTCGTGATTCTCTTCTACGTGATGCTCGTCGGTTCACGCAGCTTCTGGTTCCACACCATCGGCGCACTGGCAATCGCACTTGTGGTCGCTCTCTCGCTCGTCGTGCTCGTCGATCTCAGTTACCCGTTTTCGGGCAGCCTGGTGGTCAGTTCGACTCCGTTCCGGACGGGCCAGTTGGCGCAGTTCTTCCACAAGTAGGCGCAGCAGATAGGGCCGCCCGCAGGGTTGACGTGCACGCGGCGGCCTATATCGCGGCCAGCTGCGGCTGCCGCCGCTGTTTCGACCTCGACGCCCAATTCGCTCGGTCGACGCCGTCTTCGGATTGTCAACAGTCCAATCGCCCCGATGATGAGGTACGCCGTGAGCACGACCAACGGTGCGTGATCCCGTTTCCACCGAAGTAGATCGTGTTCCTCACCGCGGTCGTGCCCGCCCCCACCGGCAGTTCAACGGTATGTACGACGTCGGCCGCTCAGGTCGTGAGAACCTGCGGCGATGGATCCGGGCGCCGACACGATCGCGGTGGACGCGCATAGGCCGTGGTCATCTCTTGGCCTAGCTCGTGAAGCCGCGAGGGGCGTAGCCTCGCGACCGAGGTTCCAGCCTTGAGTCGGATCTTCCTGTTCTCGCTGACTGCGGCGCTCAATCCGACGCTCCTGACGGCGACGACGGTGATGCTGCTGCTCCCGAACCCGAAGCGGCTGATGCTCGGCTACCTGGCGGGCGCGCTGACGACGAGCGTCACCGTCGGCATCGCGATCGTGGAGTGGTTGCACAACTCGGGGGCGGTGAGCACGACGAAGAACTCGGTCGCACCGGGGATCGACGTGGCGTTCGGGCTCATCGCCCTCCTCGCCGCCTACGTCGTCCAGAGCGGACGCGTGGCGCAAGCGAGGCAGCGCCGCGAGGCAGAAACGCGGCGACGTGCCGAAGAAGACGCCTCGTTGGCAGGCGGCCCTCAGCGGAGGCTCCGCGAGGACGACGTTCGTCATCGGGCTTCTGCTGAGCTTCCCAGGGGCCTCCTACCTCGCGGCGCTCACGGAGATCGACAAGCAGAGCTACGGGACGACGGGCACGGTGCTCGCCGTGCTCGCGGTCAACGCGGTGATGCTCGTTCTGCTGGAGGTACCCCTGATCAGCTTCGCCGTAGCGCCGGATTGGACTCCGCGCGCGATAGAGCGATTCAAAGCCTGGATGGCCGAGAACGGCGCCAAGGCGATCGTGATCGCCCTGACGATCATCGGCGCCGCCCTGATCCTCCGTGCGGTCATCACCGTTCTGACGTGATACCGGCGGAGAATGGTGGACCGGCAAGGCGGCGAGGGGAGTCGACTCGCTTGTTGAATCCAGCGAGATGAGCGATACCTCGAAAGCCGGAGGGCCACGCCTTCGTCTCTCATCGAGCGGCGCGTTCGTCGGATCGTCAACGCCCGATCGGTGACCATCGGGCTGGCGCTCACATTCGTCGGGTTGGCGGTGGCGGGAGCGCTCGTGATGCGGGTTGCAGATCCGAGCAACTTCCCATCGGTGGGGCTGGCGATCTGGTGGGCGCTCCAAACCGTCACGACGGTCGGTTACGGGGACGTCGTGCCGACGACGGTCGCCGGGCGAGTCGTCGGCGGCGCCGAGATGGTGACGGGTGTGGCGTTCATCGCGTTCGTCACCGCCGGGGTGACCAGCAGCGTGATTGAGCGCGGAGGGGCGGCGGCGCAGGAGGCCGAGCGGGCTCGTGACGAACTGAACGCCCAGACGATCCTCGATGCGCTGACACAGACGAAACAAGCCCTCGCCGAGCTGGGCGACCGTCTCGCCGAGATCGAGTCGAAGCTGACCGGCTGATCTCGACGCATTTGCGCCGATTCACCCGGGTGATCTCTGTAGGGCAGGTCGCTAGCGTCGCAGACGCTGGTTTACGTTCGCCCGGAAACAACGAGCCCCTGCGTTCCTTTCGACGCGTTTACGCACCAAGGAGGAACGGATGGACTCCCCGCCCAAGGCCTCGGTTTTGATCGTTTACTACAGCGACACGAAACAGGCGCTGAGGGTGTGCGAGGCGATGACCGAGGTGTTCCGCGAGCGAGGGTGTGACGTCACCCAGGCTGGGATCGAGTTCACGAACGAAAAGCGCGATCGATGAGCGACGAGTCACTGCGTGCCCCGCAAGCCCGCAATCATCTGGCGGACCAGGTCGCTTTCGTCGTCTACGGCACGATTGCCGTGCTGGCAGCTGTCGGTGGGTTGGCGCTCGAAGCGCACACGCTTCACGCTCGCCAGGCGGCGGCCGTCCTGCTCGTGGTCGCGTTTGCCGCCTGGTTGTCGCACTCGATGTGGAGGGTGGTCAGAGTACGAGGCCGGCGAGAGCCCGAACCGGAACGCTCACACGAGGTCCATGAGTTGCTGCGCTCATGGATGATCCTGGCGTCCGGGCTTCCCGGGGCGTTCGTGATGTTCCTCGCAGCGCTCGGTACCTGGTCGGTGGCCACCGGCTTGGCGATCGCCCAGGGCGCCGGCGTCGCCGTCCTGCTCGTCGCAGGCTTCGCCACCGCCCACCTGGCCGGAGCGACCGGAAGACAGCGGCTTGCCTTCGTGATCGTCCTGCCGTTTGTCGGTGCGCTGATCGTGGCGCTCGAGGTCGCGGCTCACAAGGTGTAATCGAAGGTTCAGTGGAAAAGGTCGACGACGCCGCGGATGGTGAGGTAGAGGCCGACGCCGGCAAGCACGTAGGCGGCAACACGGCGCCCGTTGCGCTTGAGCCAAGCGTTGAACGCGTTCACGGCGACCGTCGTGCGGTCGGGGGCGATCAGGTAGGCGACGATCGGTACTTCGACGAATGCGAACATGATCACGTAGAAGACGACGATCGTCGGCCACCTTGGCGGCGTTGCTCGCGTTCAGCTGGGCGATGTCCTTCAGCGCGACGATCGGGAACGTGCCCGGCACGATGTTGAGCACGACACCCGCGGCGAATGCCACCGGGGCTCCTCGCTCGACCGCACGCTCGGTGAGCGGCGGCTTCGCCGGCGTCGCTGCGGCCTCGTGCTCGGGCTTCGGCTTCGGCGGCCGGGAGCCCCGACGCAACAACGCAAACGCGGCGAGCAGCGAGAGGAGGCCCATGCTGATGTAGATGGCGGGGTCGATCGTCGGGTTCGAGCCGTACATGAAGCTCGCCCCTTGGAGGGCGAACACAATGCGATTCCGACGGACACCGTCGTCAGCAGACCACCGATCAGGAACCAGATGAGAATCTTGACCGGGTGGCTCACCCGGAGCGCCAGAACGACGATCACGATCAGCGTCGGCCAGAACATCGACGCAAGCGCCAGCACGACCAGCTCGAGCCAGACAGGCATGCGAGCTCAGCGCCCTCGTGTGATCGTCATGTCAGGTGGTCGATCGGGGTGACGCTGACCAGAGCGAGCCCGAGTGCAGCGATGTTGTCGAGGAGCCCTTGCAACGCGGCTTGATCCTCGACCGGGCCGACGAGGTCTGTGTTGCCGTCGTTTGTCTCGAGGCGCATCGGGGGTGCGAGCTCGTCCTCGATGACGACTCTGTAGGCCGTCGGCCGCATCGGTGTCTCATGCTTGCACGGGTGCGACCCCTTCGTCGTGGGCTAGCCGAGGATCACCGGGGTGAATCGTTGCTTTCGAGCGCTTCGAGTTCATTTGCACGGCGAATTGGCGCCTCGCTCGTGGTCGGACTGTTCGCTCCGCCGCTTCTGGCGGCGTCGCGACCGCGGTCGTCGGCGAGGCGGTGGGCGAGTTCGCGAAGCATCGCCTCGAAAGTGGGCTCGCCGAGAAGATCGACACGGCTCTGCCGGACGGCTCAGGTAGCGTGATCGCGATCTACGACTCCGGCGGAGCCGACCCGGTCGACAAGTCGCTCGTCAACGCGACCAGAAATCCGTCGCACACATCGACGGGATGAGCGTCAAGGAGCTGAAAGCCGGGCTCGCAGAGGCACAAGCGAAATGGGAGGAGTTGAAATGCTCGTTGCGACAAGTGGTTGGTGGTTCGGTTCGATCGTCTTCGTCATCATCTGGATCCTGATCGCGTTCTGGCCGGCGCGGGTCGCCGGGCGGAAGGGGCACAGCTTCTTCGGCTTCTTCCTCTTCAGCCTGGTGTTCTTCCCGGCTGCATTGATCGTCGCGTACATGGTCAGTGACCGGAGACCTGCGCTCGCCTGACCGCGGCGTGGTTCAGACGGCGAGGGGAGGTGCGACGCCGAGACTGCGCCCCTTGGCGTCGAGCGCCGCGGCCGTCACGTAGCCGTGCGTCGCGGGCACCGTGATCGCGGTCTCGAAGCCCGTACGCGCGCTCGCGCCGACAGCCTGCACGTTGTCCGGTCGCGTCCCGGCGCGCACCTCCCAGCGCGCGACGTCGGTGGCGCCGTTCCAGCTCGCGTACACGGTCATCGACTCGCTGTCGACGGGCGCGACCGCGATCGCCGGCGTCCCGGTGGGCCGGCCCTGCCAGCTCGAGCGAAACGCGCGATAGCCGACGCTCCCGTCGCCGAAGCGCGCGTCGTAGCGGAGCGTGCCGTCGGGGCCGAACTCGCTGAACGAGCCGTCGGTGCCCCAGCCGATGAAGACGCCGCCGTCGTCCAGCTCCTGGAGGTTGCCCATCGCCCACCCGGCTCGCCGAACGGCCGGGTTGTACTCCCTCACGAGCGACACGCGCAGCGTCCGCTCGTGCAGCGCGATCCGTAAACCACGCGACGCGATGTCGGGACCTGGATCCGTCGCGCGGTTGTCGAACAGCGTGATCGTGCCGTTCGAGCGCCGACGAACGTCGTGCTGGAACGCGAAGGCCGCGGCCGGTTCGATGTGCCAGTCGCTCTTCTTGCCGCCGAGACGCCAGATCACGGCCCCGGTCCGACGGTCGAGCTTGTACACGGTCGACGTATGGCGGGCCGAGACGAGCAGGTTGCCGTCGTGATCGACGTCGATCGAGTTGAGGTGGAAGTAGTCGACGTTGCCGGCCGGGGTAACTCCCGTTCGGAACGACTCGTCGAGCCCGACGTGGTCGAAGCTGCGCCACTCGAAGAGGACGTGGCCGGTCGCGATGTCCACCTCCTGCACGATCCCCTCGACGAGGCGGCCGTTCTTCGTCCCGCCGACCGAGGTGAGGTCGGCCACGATCTCCTGGTAGACCGTGATCAGGGCCGTGTGCTGCGGCGTCAGCAGGAATTCGTGCAGGTCACCGTGACGGCCGTTCCCCGCCTGCACGAGCGCACGCCGGTGGTACGTCTCGTCGAAGATGACGTAGTTGCCGCCGTACGCGCCGAGCACCGCGCCCTCGTACCACGTCAGCACGCGCCTGCCCTTGAACTCCTGGACGCGCAGGCCCATCGCGGTGTCCCCGGCGAGCGGCAGGAACCAGACCGGCTCGCCGCTCGAATCCACGATCAGCGGGCCGACGCGACTCTCGCCTGCCGGCGTCGACTGCACCGTGCCCGCGGTCGCGCTGATGTCGAACGGCGCGAGGAGGATGTAGCCCGGCGCCGCGTCCGCCGCCGCCGCGGCGATCGTGATCGGCGGAGGGTTGAGGTCCGGCCGGCTGCGGTACGGCGTGCGCCCCGGCTTCGGTGGGGTCTCCGCGCCGAGCAGCGCGGCTGCGCGCGCCGGTGACCGTGATGCGACGAGGGTACCGAGGGCCGCTCCGCCGACCGTCAGCAGGCGCCGCCGCGTGAGCCTGGTGTCGAGCGCCGCCACGAGGCGGAAGCCAACCATGTCCGGACGGCGGGACGCAACGCGTATGCTCGTCGGCCGATGTCGCCGTCGACGCCGGAAGCGGCCGACAAACGGCACCAGATCCTGCAGGCGGCGGTGCGAGTCTTCGCGCGCCAGGGCTTCGACGGAACGCGGATGGCGGACGTCGCGCGGGAGGCGGGCGTCGCCTACGGGCTCGTCTACCACTACTTCGGTTCGAAGGACGCGGTGCTCCAGGCCGTCTTCCGCGAGGCGTGGGCACGTCTCCTCGAGGCCGTCGCGCTCGCCGAGGAGACCGGGCAGACGGCGATCGAACAGCTCGCCCTGGTCGTCCGGATCGTGCTGCGCGTCTGGCGCGACGAGCCCGACCTGGTCCGCCTGCTCGTGCGGGAGGTGACCCGCAGCCCGCACATCTCGGAGGAGCTCGAGGAGATCGGCCGCGCCTTCGCGAGCCTCGAACGGATCATCCGGCGGGGCCAGGAGGCCGGGACGCTGCGACCCGGGGTCGATCCTCGGCTCGCCGCATGGATGCTGTACGGCGCGCTCGAGGAGGTCCTCACCGGGTGGGTGCTCGGCCGGCTCCCGGACGACCCGAGCGCCGCCGAGGCCGCGGAGCGCGAGATCGTGGCGACGTTCGTCGGCGGGCTGCGCGCCGCTTCGTGAGAATGCGGGGCGTGCTCGACCCGCAGCGACGGTGGCGGCCGCTTCCCGACAAGCCCGACTACGCGGGCGTGCTCACCTTCGCCGGCCGCCCGCTCGCCGACGAGCCCACCCAGCTCGAGGGCGTCGACGTCGCGGTCCTGGGCGCGCCGACGGACGACCTCGTGTCCGATCGTCCCGGAACGCGGTACGGCCCGCGGGCGATCCGCGCCGCCTCGTGTCCGCCCGGCCCGCATCTCGAGGCCGGGATCGACGCGTTCGACGTTCTGCGTGTCGTCGACTACGGCGACGCAGCGGTCGTGCCCGCGGATCCCGACGCGACGCAGGCGGCGATCGAGCTCCTCGTCGGGGAGGTGGTCGACGCGGGAGCACTGCCGGTGACCCTCGGCGGCGACCATTCGATCACCGAACCGTGCGTCACGGCGATCGCCACGCGCCGCGGGCCTGTCGGGCTCATCCACTTCGACACGCACACGGACACCGGGCGTGAGGTGTTCGGGGTGGAGCGCTCGCACGGCACGCCGATGTTCCGTCTCGTCGAGGAGCGCCGAGTCGACCCGACGCGCTACGCGCAGATCGGCCTGCGCGGCTACTGGCCAGGCCCCACCGAGTTCGCCTGGCAGCGGGAGCGAGGGATCGCAAGCTTCTTCATGCACGACGTGCGCGACCTCGGGATCGAGGAGGTCGTCGAGCGCGCCCTCGCCCACATCGGCTCGGGGCCGACGTACGTCACCGTCGACATCGACGTCCTCGATCCGGCGTTCGCACCCGGCACCGGGACGCCCGAGCCGGGCGGGATGACGTCGATCGAGCTGCTCGGGGCGGTGCGTCAGGTCGCGACTCGGGTCGACCTCGTCGGCGCCGACGTCGTCGAGGTGCTGCCGTCCGCGCTCGGTTCCGCCGACATCACCGCGCTGGTCGCGGAACGCGTCGTTCGCGAGCTGCTCACGGGCCTCGCCCTGCGCCGGTCACGGGGGGAGGCAGCCTCCTCGTAGACACGAACGTATGTTCGTAGTAAGGTCGGGGACGGCATGCAGCTCCGCCTCGATGCCGCCGACCGCCTCGTGGAGCTCGTCGAGGAGCGCCGCGGACCGGTGCCGGCCGAGGAGGCAGCGCGCATCGTCCTCAAGCTCGGCTCGACCGTCCCCGTCGGGCTCGCCCGCTCGCTCCTGGCCGACGCGGTGGATGCCGATGCGAGGCTTCGGTTCGCCGGCGACCTGGTGGCGCTCGCCGGCTCGCCGGGCGACGACCTGACCCTGGAACGCGCGACGTTCGTCGTCTTCGACCTGGAGACGACGGGGCTGCGACCCGGAGTCGCGCGACCGTGCGAGGTGGGCGCGGTCCGCGTGCAGGGGCTCGAGCTCGGCGAGCGCTTCCAGTCGCTCGCGAATCCCGGTGCACGGCTGCAGCCGACCGTCGCCGCGTTGACCGGTCTACGGGACGAGCACCTTCGCCGTGCGCCACCCGTCACAGCCGTGGTGCGGAGGTTCCTGGCGTTCGCAGGCGACGCGGTGCTCGTGGCGCACAACGCGCGCTTCGATCTCGCGTTCCTCGACTGCGAGACGATGCGGATCTCCGGCCGGCGGGTCGGGGCGACCGTCGTCGACACGGTCGGCCTCGCGCGGCGCCTCCTCGACCGGCGTACCGTGAACCTGGCTGCGCTCTCGTACTTCTTCGCGACCGACGCGCAGCCGTGTCACCGAGCGCTGCCCGACGCGGAGGCGACCGCGGAGATCCTCGTTCAGCTGATCGGGCTCGCGCAGGAGCGTGGTGCGCATACGGTTGGCGACCTCGTCGAGCTTGCCGCTACGCGTCCAAGGCGTGTTCAGCGCAAGCGCTCGCTGGCGTTCGGCGCGCCGAGACACCCGGGCGTCTACCTCTTCCGTGATGCGCGCGACCAGGTTCTGTACGTCGGCCGGGCTCGCGAGCTTCGTGCTCGGCTCCGCTCGTACTTCCGCTCGGAACGCCAGCGACCGGCGGTCGAGGCGGCGCTCGGTGCGCTCGCGCGAATCGAGTGGCGCGTCACCGGCTCCGAGCTCGAGGCGGCGCTCGAGGAGCTGCGTCTGATCCGCGAGCTCCGGCCGCCGGCCAACGCGCGGTCGGCCCGCCCCGACCGGTACGTCTACCTCCGCCGCCGCGGCAGCTCCGTCGTCTGCAGCTCGCAGCCGAGCGAGCTTGGACCGTTCCGGAGTCGACGCCGCGCGCAGCTCGCTGCGCGAGCGCTCGACGGGGTCGAGTGGGAGACGATCGACGACGCGCTGCCGAAGCTGCGAGCGAAGCTCGGACGCGCCTCGGCGCAGCTTCGGTTCGAGGACGCGGCGCGCCTGCGTGACCGCATCGACGCGCTGGAGGAGATCTCCGTCGAGCTGGCGCGGCTCGAGCGCCTGCGGGAGCTCAACGTCTGCCTGGTCGTGCCGGCGGCCGACGGCGGGCGGCGCGCCTTCTACGTGGCCAAGGGGCAGGTCGTGTGCTCGCGGCCGTACACCGGCCCGGCAGGGCTGGAGTGGGAGGCCGCGTTGTCGCGGATCCGCCAGGCCTCACCGACGATCGCCCCCGAGGCTGCGGACGACCTCATGGTCGTCTCCGTGTTCCTGCGCCGCCCGGGCCCCGAGCTCGAGGTCGTCGCGCTTCCTACACTGACTGTCGATGAACGAGCTGCGTGAGCTGGCGCTCGGACGCGACTGGCGGAAGCTCGTGGCCGACGGGGTCGCGGCCTCGCCCGTCGAGCTGCGCCGCGGTCCGGCGGTCAAGGTCGTCGACGGCGTGCGCACCGAGACGGTCCCGTACGAGCGGTGGCCGGAGCGGCTCGACGCGCTCCTGCAGGACGCGCGCGACGTCCACCTCCACGCGCCCGGCGGCGACGTCCATGCGCGGCGAACGAAGCGAGGCCGCTGGCTCGTCTCCCACGGACGGCCGTCCACCGCCGGTGCCGCCGGGCTCGGGCACGACCGTGAGAAGCAGCACGCGCTCGCCTCCGACCATCCGCTCTTCGCAGCCACCCACAGCTCCCCGGCCAAGCGCCGCCAGGTGCAGCACTACGTCGAGCTCCTGCGCGTGCTCCCGCTCTGGCAGCGCGATCGGGTCCGCGTGGTCGACGCCGGCTGCGGCAAGGCCTACCTGAGCCTCGCGCTCGTCGCGTACGGCCGCGAGCGGGGGACGCGCGTCGAGCTGACCGGGCTCGACGTCAACCCGGACGTCATCGACACGGTGCGCGACGTGGCCGGCGCCCTCGGTTACGACGAGGCGCGCTTCGAGGCGACGACCATCGACTCGTATGCGAGCGACGTGCCGATCGACCTGCTCGTGTCGCTGCACGCCTGTGACACGGCGACGGACGAGGCGATCGCCGCGGGCGTGCGGCTGGGGGCCGAGGCGATCGTCGTCGCGCCGTGCTGCCATCACGAGCTGGCCGCGCAGATCGCGTCGCGCCGGCCCGACGCGCTTCTGCGGCACGGCCTGCTGCTCGGGCGCCAGGCCGATCTGATCACCGACGCCCTCCGTTCGGCCGCACTCGAGACGGTGGGCTACCGCGTCGACGTGGTCGAGTTCGTATCGGCCGAGCACACGGCCAAGAATCTGCTGCTCCGGGCCGAGCGGGACCCCTCGCCGGGCAGGGCCCGCAGGGCGCTCTCCGAGTACCGGGCGCTGCGCGACGAGTACGAGGTCGATCCGGCGATCGGCCGTCTGCTCGGTGGCCGCCTGGCGATAGAGTGATGTCCATGCACGAGACCGGAACGATGCGCGTGAAGAGCGGCCTGGCGGAGATGCTCAAGGGCGGCGTGATCATGGACGTCGTCGACGCCGAGCAGGCGAAGATCGCCGAGACCGCCGGTGCCTGCGCGGTGATGGCGCTCGAGCGCGTCCCGGCCGACATCCGCCGCGACGGCGGCGTCGCACGCATGTCGGATCCCGACAAGATCAAGGAGATCCAGGAGGCCGTCACGATCCCCGTGATGGCGAAGTGCCGCATCGGCCATTTCGCCGAGGCGCAGATCCTCCAGGCGCTCGAGATCGACTACATCGACGAGTCGGAGGTGCTGACCCCGGCCGACCTCGAGCACCACGTCGACAAGTGGGAGTTCACCGTGCCGTTCGTCTGCGGCTGCACGAATCTGGGCGAGGCGTTGCGCCGGATCGCCGAGGGCGCGGCGATGATCCGCACGAAGGGCGAGGCCGGCACCGGCGACATCGTCAACGCGGTCACGCACATGCGCTCGGTCTTCGGCGGCATCCGCCGTTTGCAGTCGCTGCGCAGCGAGGAGCTCTACGCCGAGGCGAAGAACCTGCAGGCGCCGTACGAGCTCGTGCGCTGGGTGGCCGAGCACGGCCGCCTCCCCGTCGTGACCTTTACCGCCGGCGGCATCGCGACGCCTGCAGACGCGTCGCTCTGCATGCAGCTCGGCGCCGACGGCGTCTTCGTGGGCTCGGGCATCTTCAAGTCCGGCGATCCAGACAAGCGCGCCCGCGCGATCGTCGAGGCGACCACGCACTACCTCGACGCTCGTGTGCTGGCGGACGTCTCGGCCGGGCTCGGCGAGGCGATGGTCGGCATCTCGACCGCGTCGCTCGAGCCGAGCGCGCTGCTCGAACGCCGCGGCTGGTAACGCGGCTCCTCGTCACCGGCGGGCGCGGCTACCTCGGCTCCGAGCTGGTTCGGCGCGCGCAGGACCGGGGGATCGACGTCGTCGCCACCTGGTGGCACCGGCCGCCCGAAGGGCTTCCCGGTGCCTGGCACCGGATCGACGTCCGCGACCCCCTCGCCGTCGCCGAGGTGATCGTGGACGTCGATGCCGTCGTGCACACGGCCTACCGGCAGGGTGGCGAGGACGAGTGGTCGACGAATGTCGACGGCGCGGCGGCGGTCGCCTCCGCGGCGGCAGGCCGCAGGCTGGTGCACGTCTCGAGCGATCTCGTGTTCGACGGCAGGCGAGGGCGCTACACGGAGGACGACGGACCGGCGCCGGTGAGCGCCTACGGCCGTTCGAAGGTCGAGGCGGAACGCCGCGTCGCCGAGCTCGCGCCGGGAGCCACCATCGTGCGGACGTCGCTGATCTACGGCGGCCCAGAGCCCGGGCCGCAGGAGCGCCTCGCCCGCGAAGGCACGCGGTTCTTCGTCGACGAGATCCGCTCGCCGGTCCAGGTCGGCGATCTCGCCGACGCCATTCTCGAGCTGCTCACGATCGACCGCGCCGGCGTGCTCCATCTCGGCGGCGCCGACGACATCAGCCGCTACGACTTCGCGTTGCTCCTCGGCGCCGATCCGGGGTCGATCGAGCGGGCGCACACGACACCGGATCGGGCGTCCGACGTCTCGCTCGACAGCTCACGGGCCGCCCGGCTGCTCGCGATCCGCCTCCGCGGCGTCCGGTCGGTCCTCGCCTGACCAGCGCTCGGCGGCCGCGCGGCCCTCGGGCGTCGCCAGGAAGTGCTCGAACGGCACGTGCAGCAATGCGACCCGCGCCTCGGCAAGCGCCTCGTCCCCGTCCGTGATGCGAGCGTCGACGTGAAGCCGCCGGCCGTGCACGTCGACGAGTTGCGCCGCGATCAGGAGCTCGGTGTTGATCGGGACCGGACGGCGGTACCTCACGAAGAGGCGCACCGTCACCGAGGGGAACGAGTGCCAGGTCGCGAGCAGGCCGGCGGCCTCGTCGAGCGCCGCCGAGACGATTCCGCCGTGTGCGATCCCCGGGGCGCCCTGGTGGCGCTCGTCGAAGGCGAAGTACGCCTCGTACTCGGTCAGGCCGGGCTCGGCCGGCAGCGGCAGGTGAAGCCCGCCGGGGTTGTCGCCGCAGCCGAAGCAGGCGGGGTCATGGTGCGGCGGAATGTCCATTGTTCCCATCGGCCCACACATTCTCGAAGGTTCC
Source organism: uncultured Thermoleophilia bacterium (assembly GCA_963774355.1). Classification (GTDB taxonomy): domain Bacteria; phylum Actinomycetota; class Thermoleophilia; order Gaiellales; family Gaiellaceae; genus PALSA-600. The sequence goes on from CAVZER010000006.1 coordinate 43,356, forward strand.
GAGACGGAGCTCCTGCCGGTACACGAACGCCGTCTCGTCGACGCGCCGCATGTACTCGTCGCGGTGCTCCTCGACGAACCGGTTGTACGCCTCGCGCGACTCCCAGCGGTCGACGACGAGATAGCGGCCCGCCTGCTCGACGTCGAGCAAGAGCTCGGTGCCGAGGTAGCCCTGCGCGCCGCGGAAGAACACCGCCCACGAGCCGTTCGCGCCGTACACCTCCTCGAACAGCGCGGCGTCGTCGGCCTCGTAGGCGAAGACGAGGGCGATCACCGCAGCCCGCCGCGCTCGTGGTGCGCCTGGAAGAAGTTCTCGCTGCCCGCCGTCGCCATCGCGGCCGACGCGCTGATCTCCAGACAGAGCGCCGCCGCAGCCGTGATCTGGGCGAGGCGATACACCTTGCCGGGGCCGGCGCAGCCGATCGACGAGAGCCATTCCCGCGCCGACGGCAGCGTCGTCCCGCCCCCGACCGTCCCGACCTCGAGGCCGCCGAGGCGAATCGTCGCCTGCAGCCCACCCTCGACGCGGCGGCCGGTCCCGTGCGCCATCGAGCTCGTGCCGACCATGCCCAGGTCCTGCCCGGTCGCGGCGAACACCGCGGCGATCGCGGAGGCGGGAGTGAACGCGACCGACTGCATGCCGCTCGCGACCGAACCGTGCGTCCCGGCCCACGACAGCGCCTCGAGGTCGTCCGCGGTCGTTCGGAGCACGCGCCGGATCTGCTCGTCGGCCACGAACGCTTCGGCGAGCACCGACTTGCCGTGACCCGACCGGAAGTACTCGTGCGAGGGCTTCTTGTCCCCGCCCATGTTGGCTTCGAGGATCGCGCGCTCCGGCTTCACGGGCGCGCGCTTCATGACATAGCCCATGTTCAGGGCGTACGCGTTGCGGGTCATCATGTTCGGGCCGACCGCGTCGCCCGTCGTCCACCGCCAGAGCACGTGGCACATAGGACCGACCACGTGCGTGTCGACCTCGCGCAGTCGCGCGTGGCGCGAGAGCGACGGGTCCGAGGACGATTCGAGCCAGTCGCGCATCGTGTCGATCTCGTCCGCGAGCCATGCCGCGAGCGAGACCGCCTCGCCGGCGTTCGCGCAGACGAAGCACGATGCGCGCGTGATCCGGTCGGCGAGCACGTAGGTGCGGATCGTCCCGGCGGCGAGCGCGCCGCGGGTGAGCGAAGCCGTCAGGCCGCCTTCGGTGTGCGCCAGCGGGACGTGGATCGTCTCCGCGGCGCGGTCGATCTCGACCAGGTCGCCGTCGGCATCCAGCTCGTAGTTGCCGAGCTCGATCGAGACCGGCACGGCGGAGACGGGAATGACGGCGACGCCGACGAGCGACTCCGCCGCGTCCACGAACTGGGTGAGGTCGACCGACGTGACGAGCCCGTCGTCGATGCCCATCGCCTCGCGGCGGCGGGCGATCGACGCCGTGTCGTTCTTCCGGGGCCAGCGCACGAGGAGAGCCTAGTGCCCCACTAGACTCGGACCGTGGCCGCCACCTTGATCAGGGGGAAGCCGATCGCCGACCGGATCCGGGCCGAGGTCGCCGAAGAGGTGCGTCGACTCGGCGGGCTCGGGCTGGTCACCGTGCTCGTGGGCGACGACCCCGCCTCCGAGATCTACATCGGGCTGAAGCAGAAAGCCGCGGCCGCCGCCGGGATCACCGCGACCGACCTCAGGCTGCCGGCGGACATCACGGAGGAGGCGCTCCTCGAGCAGGTGGCCGAGCTCAACGCCGACGAGAGCGTCCACGCGGTACTCGTCCAGCTGCCCCTCCCGAAGCACATCGACGAGGCCCGGATCATGCGATCGATCGATCCGAGGAAGGACGTCGACGGCTTGCACCCCTTCAACGCCGGTCAGCTCTACCTCGGCCACCCGACGCTCGTCGGCGCGACGCCGATCGGCGTGATCGCGATGCTCGACGAGCACCGGATCGAGCTCGACGGCGCCCACGCTGTCGTGATCGGCCGCAGCGACATCGTCGGCAAGCCCGTTGCCCACCTGCTGCTGCAACGCAACGCGACGGTCACCATCTGCCACTCGCACACGCGTGACCTGTCGCAGCACACGCTCGACGCCGACGTGCTCGTCGCCGCCGTGGGAGTGCCGGCCTTCATCTCGCCGGACATGGTGAAGCTCGGTGCGACCGTCGTCGACGTCGGGATCAGCCGCACGGAGGCAGGGGTCGTGGGCGATGTCGACCCCGGCGCGGCCGACGTGGCCGCCTACCTGACGCCCGTTCCAGGCGGGGTCGGGCCGATGACGATCGCCTGCCTGCTGGAAAACGCCGTCCGCTGCGCCGAATTTCTTCGCGGCGAGCTTGCATTTCCGGGCTGATTCGATGGTAATCTTCCCGCCGCTCCGCGGGATCGCGGACTTGTAGTCGTCAAGCAAGGAGTAGTTGGTTTTGGCTGAAGGCACGGTCAAGTGGTTCTCGAACGAAAAGGGATACGGCTTCATCGAGCGGGGTAACGGCGAGGCGGACGTGTTCGTCCACTTCTCCGCCATCGCCGGTGATGGCTACAAGTCGCTGACCGAGGGTCAGCGCGTGTCGTTCGACGTCGTGCAGGGCGACAAGGGCCTGCAGGCGGCGAACGTCGAGGCGCTCTAGACCCCTTTCGGAAACCGAGTTGGCCGGGGGCTCCGAAAGGAGCCCCCGGTGTTTGATGGGAGGATTTACCGATGGCCGAGATCACGAGAGACGAGGTGCTGCACGTGGCGCAGCTCGCGCGCCTCGAGCTGACCGACGACGAGATCGGGCGCTTCCAGCAGCAGCTGTCGGCGATTCTCGGTGCCGTCTCCAAGGTGTCCGAGCTCGACCTGCGGGAGGTCCCGCCGACCGCCCACCCGCTCGAGATCTCGAACGCCTGGGCCGACGACGAGCCGCGTCCGTGCCTGACGCTCGACGAGGTCTTCGTGAACGCGCCCGACCGAGACGGCGACCTCTTCCGGGTGCCGCCCGCGTGACAGAGATCGACACGCTGAGGCTGTCCGCCGAGGAGGGGTTGCGGCTGCTCGAGGCGGGGGAGGTCTCCGGCGGCCGAGCTGTTCGCCGCGTACCGCGAGGCGATCGACGCGCGCGATCCGGAGCTGCATGCGTACCTGACGCTGTGCGACGACCCGGGCGGCGACGGCGTGCCGATCGCGGTCAAGGACGTGATCGGCACGAAGGGTGTCGCGACGACGGCCGGCTCGAGGATCCTCGAGAGCTACGTCCCCGTCTACGACGCCACCGTCGTCGCGCGCTGCAAGGCGCAGGGCCTGCGTCTGCTCGGCAAGACCAACACGGACGAGTTCGCGATGGGCTCCTCGACCGAGAACTCGGCGTTCGGGCCGACGCGCAATCCGTGGGATCCAACGCGTGTCCCGGGCGGCTCGGGCGGCGGCTCGGCCGCTGCGGTCGCAGCAGGCCTGGCGCCGTGGGCACTCGGCTCCGACACGGGTGGGTCGATCAAGCAGCCGGCGGCGCTGTGCGGCAACGTCGGGCTGCGCCCCACGTACGGCACCGTCTCGCGGTACGGCGTCGTCGCGTTTGCGTCCTCGCTCGACCAGGTCGGCCCGGTCGCGCGGAACGTCCGCGACTGCGCGCTGCTCTATTCGATCATCGCCGGGCGCGACGACAACGACTCGACGACGGTCGACGCCCCGCCGGTGGAGCTGCCGACCGCCGAGGACCTGCGCGGTCTTCGCATCGGGGTGCCGAACGAGCTGAACCTGGCCGAGGGCATCGAGCCGGGCGTGCGCGACTGCGTCGTCAAGGCGCTCGAGGTTGCGGAGTCGCTGGGTGCGACCGTCGAGGAGTGCTCGCTGCCCCGCTCGGTCGACTACGGCCTCGCCTGTTACTACCTGATCGCCCCGGCCGAGGCGTCGTCGAACCTCGCCCGCTACGACGGCGTCCGCTACGGGCTCCGGTCGCACGGCGAGGACTTCCGCTCGATGGTGATGGCGTCGCGCCACGATGGCCTGGGCGACGAGCCCAAGCGCCGGATCATGCTCGGGACGTACGCGCTCTCGGCCGGCTACTACGACGCCTACTACGGGAAGGCGCAGCAGGTGCGCACCGTGATCAAGCGCGAGCACGACGACGCGTTCGCGCGCTTCGACGTGCTCGTCAGCCCGACGAGCCCGACCGTGGCGTTTCCGCTCGGCGCCAGGGCCGACAACCCGCTCGCGATGTATCTCAGCGACCTGCTGACGATCCCGTCGTGCATGGCCGGCCTGCCCGGCTTGAACGTCCCCTGCGGCCTGTCCGAGGGGCTGCCGGTGGGCCTGCAGCTCGTCGGTCCGCAGTTCTCCGAGAACACGCTGTTCCGGACGGCACACGCCCTCGAGCACGCGCTCGGGTTCGATCCGGTCCCGACGAGGTACCGGAAGTGACGAGCATCGAATGGGAGCCCGTGATCGGGCTCGAGATCCACGTCCAGCTCAAGACCGAGACGAAGATGTTCTGCCGCTGCGCGAACGGGTTCGGCGCTGCGCCGAACACGCAGACCTGTCCGGTCTGCCTGGCGTTCCCGGGAGCGCTGCCTGTGCCGAACCGCAGGGCGATCGAGGAGACGATCAAGCTCGGGCTGGCTCTCGACTGCACCATCGCCGAGCGCGCGGTCTTCCACCGCAAGAACTACTTCTATCCCGACAATCCGAAGGCGTACCAGATCAGCCAGTACGACGAGCCGCTGTGCGCGGGCGGCCGGCTGTCGGTGCCCTTCGAGGCGGGAGACGTGACCGTCGGGATCGTGCGCGCGCACCTCGAGGAAGATGCGGCGAAGTCGACGCACGTCGCCGCCTCCGGACGGATCCACGGCGCGACCGCGACCCTCGTCGACTTCAACCGCGGCGGCACACCGCTCGTAGAGATCGTCACGGAGCCCCAACTACACGATGCCGAGACGGCGAAGCGGTTCCTGCAGCTGCTGCGGCAGACGGTCGTCGAGCTCGGGCTCTCGGACGCCGAGCTCGAAAAGGGCTCCATGCGATTCGACGTGAACGTGTCGGTGCGCCCGAGAGGCACCGATGAGCTTCGGACGCGGACCGAGCTGAAGAACATGAACTCGTTCGCGTTCGCGGCGAAGGGAATCGACCGCGAGATCGCGCGCCAGGTCAAGGTGTACGAGGCCGGGGGGACGGTCGAGCAGGAGACGCTGCACTTCGATCCGTCCCACCAGGAGTCACCGCCGCTGCGCTCCAAGGAGGAGGCGCAGGACTACCGGTACTTCCCGGAGCCCGACCTGGTCCCGGTCCGGCCGCCGCCCGAGCTCGTCGAGCGCCTGCGTGGCGAGATCGGCGAGCTGCCGGGCGCACGGATCCGGCGCCTCGCCGGGACGTTGTCGTTCTACGACGCCGACGTGCTCGTCACGGGTGGGCTCGACGGTCTCTGGTCGGAGGTCGTCTCCGCGGGGGCCGACCCGAAGGAGGCGGCGAACGTGCTCGGGAATCAGTTCGTCGCGGCCGGCATCGACCCGGCCCGCGTCGACGCGGGCGAGCTCGCCAAGCTCGTCGTGGCACGTGCGGAGATCCCACGGGCGGCGTTCGACGCTGCGCTCGCGCACGTCGGCGACGACGGGTTCGAGGCAGAGCCGCATCTCGCGCAGAAGGTCGTCTCGGACGCAGGCGAGCTCGATCCGGTGATCGAGCGCGTGATCGCGGCCAACCCCGGCCAGGTCGAGCAGTACCGCGGCGGGAAGCAGGGGCTGCTCGGCTTCTTCGTCGGGCAGGTGATGAAGGAGACCGGCGGCTCGGCCGACCCGCGCGTCGTCAACGAGCGCGTGCGCGAGAAGCTGGGCTGATCAGCGCCAGCCGGCGGCGACGGAGAGCATGCCCAGGCACATCTCGTCCGTCGTCCCTTCGCCCCAGACGACGTAGCGCGGCCGGAGCGGCTTCCCGTCGATCACCGGCTGCGCAGCGGCCGAGTTGTCGAAGGTGCAGCGCACGCCGATCGTGTCGCCCGGCCCGATGTGGATCGGGTGCACCAGGTAGTAGACGTCCTGCCAGTGGAAGTCCCAGGCGGGGATGTGGAGAAGCATCCGCTGTCTGGGTGTGCCCGGATCGAGCTCGACGCGGATGTCGCGGCCGCGCAGGTGCATGTGGCCTGCGACGCCGAAGATCGTCTCCCTCGACCGCACCGGTCGGTTGCAACTGGTCGAGATGCGGGTGGCGGCGCCGACGTTGGTCGGATAGTCGGAGAGTGTCTTGTCGCACAGCTGCAGCAGCGCGTCGGGGATGAACGCGTTCTCGACGCCGTAGCGGGCTGCCACGTCGGCGATCGCCCGACTGCGCGTGCACGAGGCGCCGGAGTAGCCGCGCGGGCAGGGCAGCTCGACCGGCGCGGCGAAGAGCTGCGTCTGGAGCGGCGTCAGGCGCGTGGACGCCGGACGGACACGGAGCCACGCCTGCGAGCGGTCGGGGGCGACCGCCTCGATCAGGTTGTAGTGCACCTGCATCACGATCAGCGAGTGGGCGTGGAGCACGACGCCGGTGCCGGCCGGGAGCGCATTCGTGGTGTGCCCCGGGACCCAGGCGGCGATCCAGGGCGGCTGCCCGAGCCGGTTCAGCGATCCCGGCTGCGACAGGTCGACGGGGAGGTCGGGGCCGCCGAAGCACGTCCAGCCCTTGCCGCCGCTCGCGGCGTTGAGGCGCCGCGCTGCCCGTGCCTGGGCGCCCGCGGCCTCGTAGAGGATCACGTGGTGGACGATTCCCGTGCGCTCGGGACGGATCAGCGCGCCCGTGACGAAGACGTTGTGAGTCGAGCCTCGGGTCGAGCACGAAGCAGTGGTAGTCGTCGATGCCGCCGCCGGTCGCGTGGGGGAGGTACGGCTCGGCCGGGGCAAGCCTGATCGTGCGACCCGGGCCGCCGAGCCCGGCTCCGGTCGACGGACGCGAATGGAGGTCGGACCGGCTGCCCGCCGGCGCTCCTGCAGCCGCCCAGGCCGCGAGCGTCTTGAGCTCCATCGCCGTCAGCCGGCGCAGGTCACGGCCGCGGAGCGGTACCGAGTCGCGTCCGGGCATCCAGGGCGGCATCGCTCCCGCCTTCGTCATCCGGACGATGCCGCTCGCGTTCGCCTTGGCATCGGCCTCGGTGGTCAAGGAGAACGGCGCGATCCCACCGATCCGGTGGCAGGTCGTGCACTTCGTGTCGAGGATCGGCGCGACGTCTCGGTAGTACGTCGGAGGCGAGGCCGCCCGGCCGCCGTGAGCGGCCAGCGCCCCGCCGAGCAGCGCCGCTGCGGCCGCGAGCACGATGGCGATCCGCACACTCGAACTGTACGCGCCGTAGACTCGGCCGAATGGCGTGGCTCGAGCGCCGGCGCTGGTGGGCCAGAGACGGACTGCCCGCGTTGCGGCTCCTCGCCATCGAGCACTGGGATCCCGAGGGCGTCTACGACGACCCGATGCGCGCCGACACGTACGACCCGTACCTGGAGCGGGTCGGGCGGATGCTGAGGCGGGGCAAGGGGGCCGCGGAGATCGCCCGGTATCTGGGCGAGGTGCGGACGAAGGCGTTCCGGCGCGACCCGAACGAGGACGCCGATCAGTCGTTCGCAGACCGTGTCGTCGCCTGGTACTCGCTCGAGGTGCCGCGCCGCGGCCCTGAGACGCCCAGGTAGAGCAGCACGGCCGAGACGGCGAAGGCGGCTGCTGCGGCGGCGACCGCCGTCTGCGTGAGCGCCGAGGCGATGCCGGCGGCCGCAACCGCGCCGACGATCAGACGCGCCCTGGCGGGGACGGCTGCGAAGCGTCGCGGAAGCGACGACGAGCACCGCAAGGGTCCCGAGCGAGCTCGCCGCGATCGCGATCACCCGGGGGAGCGCGTCGATGTGATCCTGCGCGTGCGGAACGGCGGTCGATGCGAACGTGCCGTGCACCGGCATCACCGAGCGCGACCCCGACGGCGAGGCCGGAGTAGAGCAGGCCGAGCGGAGCCGCCCAGCGCCGCCCCCACAGGAGCAGCGAGCCGATGCCGAGCAGGGGCGCCGAGAGCAGGGCTCCCGCGAGGTAGTAGACGCGGAACGACCGGGCGTCCCACCCGTGCGCAGCGCCCCAGGCCATCGTCGCCGGTCGCCGCGGCGAACGAGAACAGTGCCGCGGCCCACGCGATCCGCCCTCGCCGCGCGAGCAGACCGCCGAGCCGCAGGGCGACGAGCGCGGCGGCGAAGGAGAGGAGCGCGTCCATCGAAGGGAAGTCTGCGCGTGTAGCTACGCTCCTGGCTTGGAGAAGCGCTATCTCTTCACACCCGGGGCCGACGCCGGTGCCACCCGAGGTGCTTGCCGCGACGGCCGAGCCGATCGTCCATCACCGCGGCAGCGACTTTCCGCCTCGTGTACGAGCGGACGCTCCTGCGCCTGCGCGAGGTCTTCCGCACCCAGTCCGACGTACTGCTCTTCGCGGCTTCCGGCACGGGGGCGATGGACTCGGCGGTCGTCGAACCTCTGCGCGCCGGGCGAGACGGTCGCGGTCGTCAGCCACGGGTCGTTCGGCGAGCGCTGGATCGCGATCTGCGAGCAGTACGGGCTCGACGTCCATCCGATCCGCTACGAGTGGGGCGAGACCCCCGATCCGGACGAGGTCGGTGCCGCGGTGCGTGAGTCCGGCGCCGGGATCGTGCTGTGCCAGCAGTCCGACACGTCGACCGGCGTCGTCTCCGACGTCCGCGCGATCAAGGCGGCGGTCGGCGACCCGCTGCTCGTCGTCGATGCGATCTCGTCGCTCGGCGCCGTTCCGCTCGAGGTCGACGCCTGGGGGATCGACGTCGCCGTCTCGGGCTCGCAGAAGGCGCTGATGTGCCCGCCCGGCCTCGCGATGGCCTCCGTGTCGCCCCGCGCGCTCGAGGCGGCCGTTCCCGCGCGGAGCTTCTACTTCGACTGGGGGCGGACGAAGAAGGCGCAGGACGCGCTCGACGCCGCGTTCACGCCCGCGGTCTCGCTCGTGCGGGGCCTCGACGTCGCGCTCGGCCTGATTCTCGACGCGGGGCTCGAGGCTGCCTTCGAGCGGCATGTCCGGCTCGGCCGCGCCGCCCGCGCCGGCATCAAGGCGATGGGGCTCGAGCTCTTCTCGCCCGACGACGACTCGAGTGCGGTCGTCACCGCCGTTCGCATGCCGGAGGGCATCGACGGCGACGATCTGCTGCGCCACCTGCGCGACGTGCACGGCGTCACGCTGGCCCCCGGTCAGGCGCACCTGAAGGGAAAGATCTTCCGGATCGGCCACATCGGCTGGTTCGACATCTTCGACATCGCCGTGGCGCTCGCCGCGGTCGAGCTCTCGCTGACCGAGCTCGGGGCCGAGATCGAGCGCGGGGCGGCGGTCGCCCGGGCGTTCGAGGCGTTCGAAGGCCGCGTCACCGCGTGACCGTCAGCGGACGTGTCGTCGTCCGCGAGTCGATCGCCGAGGCCGGCGTCGAGCTGCTGCGCGCACAGGGGTCTCGACGTCGTCGTCGACTCCGAGACCCCGCTGGACGTGCTGCTCGTCGACGCCGACGCGCTGATCGTCCGCTCTGCGACCAAGGTGACGGCGGACGTCCTCGCGCTCGCGCCGAGGCTCAAGGTGATCGGACGGGCCGGCGTCGGTGTCGACAACGTCGACGTCGAGGCGGCCACGCGGCGCGGAATCGTGGTCGCGAACGCTCCCGAGTCGAACGTCATCTCGGCCGCCGAGCACACGGTCGGCCTGCTGGTCGCGCTTGCCCGCAACATCCCGCAGGCTCATGCCGCCCTGCGGGAGGGTCGATGGGAGCGCTCACGTTACGGCGGTGTCGAGCTGGCCGACAAGACACTCGGGATTCTCGGCTTCGGAAGAATCGGCCAACAGGTCGCGCGGCGTGCGCTCGGCCTGCAGATGAAGGTCGTCGGCCACGATCCGTACGTCTCCGAAGAACGGTTCCGTGAGCTCGGCGTCGAGTCCGCCTCGTTCGACGAGGTGCTCGAGCGCGCCGACTTCATCACGCTCCACCTGCCGCTGAACGACGCAACGCGACGCGCGATCAGCGCCGCACAGATCGCGCGCATGCGCGACGGCGTGCGCATCGTGAACGCCGCGCGCGGTGAGCTCCTCGACGAGGACGCGCTGCTCGCTGCGCTCGAGTCGGGCAAGGTCGCCGGTGCGGCGATCGACGTCTTCGTCGACGAGCCCTATTCGGGGCCTCTGCTCCAGGCGCCGAACATCGTCGTGACACCGCATCTCGCGGCCTCGACCGACGAGGCTCAGGACCGCGCCGGGCTGATCGTCGCCGAGCAGGTCGCGGCGGCGCTGCAGGGCGAGCTGGTGACGAACGCGGTGAACATCCCGACCGTCGGCGCCGACGACCTGGAGGTGCTCGGGCCGTTCATCCCGCTCGCGGCGAAGCTCGGCAGGCTCGCGGCGGAGCTCGCGGGCGGCGACATGCGGCGCATCGTCGTGGAGGCCGAGGGTGAGCTCGCGGACTACGACACACGCCTGCTCACCGTCGCTGCGCTGAACGGTGCCTTTCAGGGGCGCAGCGATCAGCCGGTCAACTACGTGAACGCGCCGGTGATCGCAGCCGACCGCGGCGTCGAGGTCGTCGAAGAGACGCGCCGCTCGTCGGACAACTACAAGAACCTCGTTGCCGTGTCGGCAGACGGGCGACGCGTCGCGGGAACGACGATCGGAACCGAGGACCGTCAATGGCTGGTGTCGGCGCTCGGGTTCCAGGTCGAGATCGAGCTCGCGCCCCGGATGGCTCTGCTGCGCTACGACGACGTCCCCGGCGTGATCGGACGCGTCGGGACGCTCTTCGGGTCGGCCGGCGTGAACATCGCGAACATGGCGGTGTCGCGAAGCCGCGACGCCGGCAAGGCGCTGATGGCGCTCTCGATCGACTCGCCGGCGCCGCCGGAGCTGATCACGAGGCTCCGTGAAGGCACCGACGAGGCGCACGTCATCCAGTAGGTTCGTCCGATGACCGAGTGGCCCGAGCCGGTCGAGCGCGTCGCCGCGGTCCTGCGCGGCGCCGCCGTCGACGCGCGCATCGAGCAGTTCAGCGAAGGTGCCGCCACCGCCCGCGACGCGGCGCGCGTGATCGGCTGCGAGCTCGCCCAGATCGTCAAGTCGCTCGTCTTCGTCTGCGACGGCGCCTTCGTCCTGGCGCTCGTCCCGGGCGACCGGCGCGCCGACGAGAGCGCGATCGGCGCGGCCGCCGGCGCATCGACTGTCCGGGTCGCGAACGCAGCCGAGGTGATGTTCGCGACGGGCTTCGCCCCGGGCGGTGTCGCGCCGTTCCCGCTCCGGGCCGTGACGAGGGTGTTCATGGACAGCTCGTTTCTTCAGCACCTGGTGGTCTGGATCGGGGCGGGCACGGAGGAGTACATGGCCGTCGGTCGCGCCGCAGGAGCTACAGCGGCTCACCCGGGCGGCCGCGGTCGATCTCGTGACCCCTCGCTAAACTCGGAGCACGTTCAACGGTGAAAGGAGCCCGGGCGGTGCAGGAGACCGAGAAGATCTGGATGAACGGCGAGCTCGTCGACTGGGCCGACGCGAAGGTCCACGTCGGCGTCCACGGCCTGCACTACGGCTCGGGCGTGTTCGAGGGGATTCGCTGCTACGACACCCCGAAGGGCCCGGCGGTCTTCCGGCTCTCCGACCATCTCCAGCGGCTCCACAACTCGGCGCGGCTGCTGCACATGCAGTTGCCGTACTCGGTCGAAGACCTCCGGTCCGCGACCAACGAGCTGATCGGCGTCAACGGTTTGCCCGAGTGCTACATCCGCCCGATCGCTTTCTACGGCTACGGCCAGCTGGGTGTCGCGACGCGCGGAAACCCGGTCGAGACGGTGATCATGAGCTGGCCGTGGGGCACGTACCTCGGCGAGGACGGCCTCAAGTCGGGCATCACCGCCAAGGTGTCGTCGTGGCAACGCGTCTCGCCGAACATCGTCCCCCACGTCTCGAAGGCGACCGGCGTCTACCTGAACTCGATGCTCGCGGTCTCGGAGGCGAATCTCGGCGGCTACGACGAGGCGATCCTGCTGACGCCGGAAGGCCTCGTCGCCGACGGCTCCGGCGAGAACATCTTCGTCGTGCGCGACGGCGTGCTCTACACGCCCGATCTCGCGACCGGCATCCTCCCGGGCCTGACGCGCGACGCGGTGATCCAGATCGCGCAGGACCTCGGGCACCGCGTGGTCGAGAAGTCGATCATCCGCTCCGACCTCTATCTGGCGGACGAGGTCTTCATGTGCGGCACCGCGGCCGAAGTGACGCCGCTCCGGGCGATCGACGACCACGAGCTCGGCGTCGGCGAGGTCACGCTCGAGATCCAGGACGCGTACCTGGCGACGGTCCACGGACAGACCGACCGGTGGGCGCAGTGGCTCGAGCACGTCCCGCAGCTCGCGAAGGAGACATCGAGCGTAGGCCCGGCTTGCCGACGCGAAGCTGACGGCGACGCGTATCGCGCTCAGCGCGCCGTGGATCGACGATCGCGACGAGGAGCTGGTGCTCGAGGTGCTGCGGTCGGGGTGGCTCTCGCTCGGCCCCACCGGGCCTCGGTTCGAGTCCTTGCTCGCTGCCGCGGTCGACGCGCCGTACTGCGCGGCTGTGTCGTCGGGCACGGCGGGCCTGCATCTCTGCATGCGACTCGCCGAGGTCGGACCGGGCGACGAGGTGATCACGTCGCCGTACTCGTTCGTCGCGTCCGCCAACTGCGCGATCTACGAGGGCGCCACGCCGGTGTTCGCCGACATCGACCCGCGCACGTTCAACCTCGATCCCGCTGCGGTCGAGGCGGCGATCACGCCACGGACGAAGGCGATCGTGGCAGTCGACATCTTCGGGTATCCCTGCGAGCTCGACGCCCTCAGCGAGCTGTGCCGCCGCCACGGACTGATGCTGGTCGAGGACTCGTGCGAGGCGCTCGGAGCCCGGTACAAGGGCCGGCCGCTCGGCGCGCACGGGCATCCGGCAGTGTGGGCGTTCTACCCCAACAAGCAGATGACGACCGGCGAGGGCGGCGCGGTGACCACGCACGACGAGGCGCAGCACGAGCTGCTCGTGTCGCTGCGCAACCAAGGGCGCCTCGAGACGTCGAGCTGGCTCCAGCACGGACGGCTCGGGCTGCAACTACCGGCTGAGCGACATCGCGGCCGCGCTCGGCATCGGCCAGCTCGAGAAGCTCGACCGCATGCTGGCCGCGCGGCGAAGCGTTGCCGCGCACCTACACCGAGCTGCTCGCGGGTCTCGACGTCGAGCTGCCCGTTCCCGATGACGACGATCACGAGCGGTCGTGGTTCGTCTACGTCGTCAAGCTGCCGGCGGGTGTCGACCGGGACGGGGTGATGCGCACGCTCGCGAGCGACGGGATCGCAACGGCGCCGTACCTGCCTTCGATCCACCTGCAGTCGTACATGCGTGAGCGCTTCGGGTTCAGCGAGGGGATGCTTCCGGTCAGCGAGGACTGCAGCGCCCGCACGATGGCGCTGCCGTTTCACGCGCGTCTCGCCCGTGAGGATCAGGAGCGCGTTGCCGCCGCGCTCCGCTCGGCGTTGGCGTAGGCGAACGCGGCACAACAGATCGCGGCGGTGATCGCGATCCCGACGGCGGCCTCGAGCAAGCGCCCGTGCGACGTCACCGTGAACGACAGCCCGGGCCGCACGTACAGCGCGGCCGCGGCCGCGAGCGCGACGAGCACGATCGCGGCGGCGACGAGGCGTCCCGGGACTCCTCGCTCGAGCGGACGCCTGACGAGCTGGGCGGAGGCAGCCGCCCAGGCCGTCGCCATGCAGAAGCCGCCGCCGACATCCGAGGGCAGGTGCCAGGCGTTGAAGACGAGCGCCGCGCCCATCCCGGCCGCGTAGAGCGCGGCGCCGACGGCCACGATCGGCCGTTGCCGTCGCGGCGACACGAGCACGAACGACAGTCCGAGTGCGAGCGCGACGGTCGAATGGCCACTCGGGAATCCCTTGGCGAGGTATTCGGGCACTCCGCCGCGTTCATGCAGCGATCGCTTCAGGTACTCGGTGGTGGCGAAGGAGCCGCCGAGTGTGATCGCCACGGCCGCGGCGAGGTCGAGCCGGCGCTCGAGGAGCGAGCAGCCGATGAGCAATCCGCCGACGAGCGCGAACGACACCGCCGAGATCGCGGTGAGGACGGCGTTGCTCGAGCTATGCGCGCTCCCGCCGAGCGCCAGCCCGTTCACGATCGCGCTGACGTCGAAGTGGCGGCCGAAGGTCGTCCGGGTGCCGAGGAAGCGGAAGGCGACCACGCCGAGGGCGGCCGCCAGCGTCAGGACGGCCAGCGATAATCGGCGCATGGCAGAAGGTGTGATGGTGTTCCTCGGGTTCGGGAAGTACGTGCGGGCCGATCGAATCTACGCGCTCGAGCCGCTGCCGTCGGACGCGCGGGGCTCCGGAGCCCGTACGCGCGTCTGGGTGGAGGGCATCGCCGAGCCGTTGATCGCGTCGCGCACCGAGCACGCGATCCTCGTCGCGATGGGTGCGGTCTCGCCGCGCCGGCGGCCCGCGGTACAGGACGAGAATCTGTTCTAGAGGATTTGTTCGACTTTCGCCGCTCGGTCCACGAGATCGCGCCGCAGCTGATCGGGGCCGAGCTCCTGGTCGACGGTGTCGGCGGGGTCATCGTCGAGGTCGAGGCATACGACCACGACGATCCCGCGTCACACGGCTACCTGAACCGCAGGACTCCGCGCAACGCCTCCATGTTCCTCGAGGGCGGGCATGTGTACGTGTACCGCTCCTACGGCATCCACTGGTGCTTGAACATCGTGTGCGGCGAGGAGGGCGTCGCCGACGCGGTCCTCGTCCGCGCCCTCGAGCCGACCCACGGCATCGAGGAGATGCGGCGTCGCCGCGGGCTCGACGATCTCCGTCTCCTGTGCGCAGGCCCCGGCCGTCTGTGCCAGGCGCTCGGTGTGACGCGGGCGCTCGACGGGCTGGCGATCGACGCTGCTCCCTTCGAACTGAGACCGGCCGCTGCGAGGGTCGAGGTCGTGAACGGGCTACGAGTCGGCCTGACCAAGGCGGCCGACCGGCCCTGGCGCTACGTTGCGCGCGGTTCGCGCTTTCTCAGCCGCCCGCTGCGTGCTTGACGGTCAGCGTGAGGCGCAGCCCGGGGGCAGCCGCCGTCTGCGGTCGACGTGACTGCCACGTGACCTTGCCGCTCGACCCGCCCTGGACGCGCACGTCCAGATGCAGACGGGCGATCCTGGCCTGCGCGTGCGTCAGTGAAAGGCCGACGAGCTTCGGGATCGAACCGTGGAGCGACTTCGGCAGCACCAGCGTCACCGTGTCGTGTGCCGAGGCCGTGCCGCGGGCGGGGAGCTGTTTGACGACGATGTCGAGCCGCTCGCCCGGCCGCGCCGGCCGGTAGACGACGGCCGGCGTGAGCGGCTGGCCCTCGAGCCGCGTCTCGGCCGCCGTGATCGTGTCGCCGACGACGTTCGGGATATCGACCTCGTTCGGCTTGCAGTTCGCGAGCGGGAGTGGTGCGGTGCCTCCGTAGAACGCGAGCTGGAACGTGTTGCGACAGACGCCGTCGTCACGCTGCAGCGCTCCGTCCCGGTTCACGACGCTGACCGGCCCGGCGTACTCGGACGTCGGCGCCGGGAACGTCTCGGGCTGATCCTTCAGATAGCCGAGTGCCTTGGTCATGAACGCCTTCCAGATCAGGGCCGGATACGTCCCGCCGGCGACCGGTTGTCCGTGGAACTGGGTCTGCATCGGGATGAGCTTGTTCGGATAACCGACCCAGACGGCGGCGACGAGCTGGGGCGTGTAGCCGACGAACCAGGCATCGCCGTAGTTCTCGGTCGTCCCGGTCTTGCCGGCGACCTCGCGGCCGGGAAGCGCGGCAGCGGTGCCCGTCCCGTAGGTGACGACGCCCTGCAGCAGCTGGTCGACCGTTGCCGCCTGGTCGGCGGTGAGCACCTGGCGGGGCGTCACGCCGTTCATCTCGACGTTCCCCTTCGCGTCCACCACCTTCTCGATCGCGCGCGGCTCGTTGCCGAAGATCGACCCGTCGAGGCGGTACCCGCCGTCTGCGAAGGAGTCGTACGCGCGCGCCATCTCGATCGGCGTCGCGGGCTCGGCGCCGAGCCCGATCGCGAAGTAGGGGCGGAGCGGCGAGGTGATGCCCAGCTTCCTCGCCGTCGTGCTGACTGCGCTCGGCCCGACGATCGCGGTCAGCTGCGAGAAGACGGAGTTGTCCGAGTACGCGGTCGCCTTCGTGAGGTCGATCGCCCCGAGGTACTCGCCCTCGTAGTTGTTCACCTGCCAGAGCCGCCCGCCCGTGTCGATCGTCACCGGTTTCGACACGAGGACTGTCGAGGGAGCGATGCCCTTCCGGAGCGCGGCGGCGAGCACGAACGGCTTGAACGCCGATCCCGGCTGCCGCTCTCCCTGCGTCGCGAGGTTGAACTGGCTCTTGTGGTAGTTCTGGCCGCTCACCATCGCGAGCACGGCACCGGTGCGCACGTCGAGGGCGACGAGCGCGGCAGTCGGGCCGTTCGGATCGGTGAGCACCGACGAGACGGCGGTACGAGCGATTCGTTGCAGGTTCGGGTCGAGCGTCGTCGTCACCTTGAGGCCACCGCCGTACGCTCGCGACCCGCCGTACTGACGGACGAGCTGGTCCTTCACATAGTTCGCGAAGAACGGCGCCGCGACTCCCTGCGTCGACGGGAGGCTCACCTTCGCCGGATCGGGCATCGGGTAGCGGAGCGCGGCGTGGTACTGGCCGGCGGTCAAGTAGCCCTGCGCGTAGAGCTGCTCCAGGACGACGTCGCGGCGGTCGTGTGCGAGCTGCGGGTGGGCGACCGGATCCCAGAGGCTCGGGTCCTGTGGGATCCCGGCCAGGAGCGCCGACTCGGCCGGGTTCAGCGTGCTCGCGCCGTGGCTGAAGTAGATGTGCGAAGCCTGCTGGACGCCGTAGGCGCCGTTGCCGAAGTAGACCGTGTTCAGGTACGCGGTGAGGATCTGGTCCTTCGACCACCGGCGCTCGAGCTGCCAGGCGAGCGCCGCTTCGACCAGCTTCCGCCCGATCGACTTCTGGTCGGTGAGATAGGCCTGCTTGACGAACTGCTGCGTGATCGTCGATCCACCCTGCACGGCCCCTTGGTGCGTGACGTCGGCCCAGAGCGCTCTTGCCATACCCCGCACGTCGACGCCGCGATGCTCGTAGAAGCGCTTGTCCTCGATCGCCACGATCGCGTGCTTCATCCAGGGCGAGATTCCGCTCGAGGGGACGACGACGCGTGCCTGCGAGCCGCGCAGGATCGCGAGCACCGTGTGCCCGTCGGCGGCGTAGACGTAGGTGTTCGCTTGGGTGTGCTGCTTCGCCGGGTCGAGTTGCGGGATCTTCGCCGCGACCGACGTGAGCAGTCCGAAGGTGAACGAGGCCAGGCCCAGGACGCCGAGGATCAAGAGGAGGGCGAGAAGCCTGAGCTTACGGATGCGCCGCCGCTTCCGCGGGCGCGTTTTTGTCCGGAACAGCGCCAGTGCACGGGTAGTCTAGCCCGGCTGTGCCGCACGATCTCGTCCCGCATGCGGTCGACGTGCTGCCCGAGGGCGAGCTCGAGCGCAAGCTCGCGCTCGGCCGGCCGCTGCGCGTCAAGCTCGGGGTCGACCCGACGTCGCCCGATGTCCACCTCGGGTTCGCCTACGTCCTCGACCGCCTGGCGGACTTCCAGCGCGACGGGCACGTGATCGTGCTGATCGTCGGGCGACTACACGGCCCGGATCGGCGATCCTTCAGGGCGTTCGAAGGAACGGCCGGTGCTCGCGGACGAGGTACTCGATGCGAACGCTGCCTTTTTCGCCGACCAGGCCTTCAGGATCCTCGATCGCGACAAGACCGAGGTGCGGCAAAACGGGGAGTGGCTCGGGGCGCTCACCTTTGCCGAGACGGTGAGGCTGGCGCGGACGATGACGGTCGCGCGCCTGCTCGAGCGGGACGACTTCGCGAAACGATTCGCCGGCCACACGCCGATCTCGCTGTCGGAGCTCCTGTACCCCGTCATGCAGGCCTACGACTCGGTCGCGATCGAAGCCGACATCGAGATCGGCGGCACCGACCAGCGCTTCAACCTCCTGGCCGGCCGCGACGTGATGCCGGCGTACGGGCTCGAGCCGCAGGTGGTGGTCACGTTCCCGCTGCTCGTGGGGCTCGACGGCGAGCACAAGATGTCGAAATCGCGCGGGAACTACATCGGGATCACGGATCCTCCCGAGGAGATGTTCGGCAAGACGATGAGCATCTCGGACGAGCTACTGCCGCACTGGTGGGAGATGCTCGTCGCGGAGGCGGAGCATCCTGAGGATCCGCTGGCCTGGAAGCTCGAGCTGGCACGCCGGATCACGGGCCGCTGGCACGGCCCCGAGGGGGCACGGCGCGGGGAGGAGCACTTCACCCGGGTCGTGCGCAGGCACGAAGCGCCCGAGGACGTGCCCGAGATCGCGCTTCCGGAGGGCGATCCCGTCCATCTGCCGGCGCTGCTCGTGGAATCGCTCGGCGTCGACTCGACCTCGGCGGCGCGTCGCTTGATCGAGCAGGGCGGGGTGAAGGTGAACGGCGAGCCGGCGACCGCGCTCGACCTGCCGCGGGCGGCGCTCTCGGGTGCGCTGCTCCAGGTGGGGAAGCGCCGTTTCGCCCGGTTGACACCCGCTTCCGGGTAGCTATACTCCCGTGGCTGTCCGGAAGGACGGCTGTTTGGAAGTCCCCTCGACCTCGACCAAGGAGCCCCCAAGGCCCGACTCGTATCCGATACGATTCGTTTCCTCGGAGGCCTCTGGCGCGAGTCGGAGGTTTTTTTACGCCGTCAGAACCGCTACGGCACCGGTCTTTGAAAACTCAGCAGCGAGCGTTTACGTCGAGAAAGGCAGGTCGCGCAAGCGAACTGCCTCAGTAGACCCTGTCCCGCCCCGGCACTTTGGGGGCGGACTTTGAGCACAAGCTCAAGGTGAAAAGACTGTCCCCTTCGGGGGGCAATCACTTCTTCACGGAGAGTTTGATCCTGGCTCAGGACGAACGCTGGCGGCGCGCTTAACACATGCAAGTCGAGCGAGAACCGAAGCCTTCGGGCATCGGGGAAAGCGGCGAACGGGTGAGTAACACGTGGGCAACCCACCCTTGGTACCGGGATAGCCCGGGGAAACCCGGATTAATACCGGATGGCCCAGCAGCCTCTCGGGGCGGCTGGAAAAGGGAGCTTCGGCCTCCGACCAAGGACGGGCCCGCGGCGGATTAGCTTGTTGGTGAGGTAACGGCCCACCAAGGCGACGATCCGTAGCTGGTCTGAGAGGACGATCAGCCACACTGGGACTGAGACACGGCCCAGACTCCTACGGGAGGCAGCAGTGGGGAATCTTGCGCAATGGGCGAAAGCCTGACGCAGCGACGCCGCGTGGGGGAAGAAGGCTTTCGGGTTGTAAACCCCTTTCAGGAAGGACGAAGCTCCTCGGGTGAATAGCCCAGAGGGTGACGGTACTTCCAGAAGAAGCCCCGGCTAACTACGTGCCAGCAGCCGCGGTAATACGTAGGGGGCAAGCGTTGTCCGGATTTATTGGGCGTAAAGAGCGTGTAGGCGGCCATGTAGGTCCGTTGTGAAAACTCGAGGCTCAACCTCGAGACGCCGATGGAAACCATATGGCTAGAGTCCGGAAGAGGAGAGTGGAATTCCTGGTGTAGCGGTGAAATGCGCAGATATCAGGAAGAACACCCGTGGCTAAGGCGGCTCTCTAGTACGGTACTGACGCTGAGACGCGAAAGCGTGGGGAGCGAACAGGATTAGATACCCTGGTAGTCCACGCCGTAAACGATGGGTGCTAGGTGTGGGGGGTGTCGACTCCCTCCGTGCCGAAGCTAACGCATTAAGCACCCCGCCTGGGGAGTACGGCCGCAAGGCTAAAACTCAAAGGAATTGACGGGGGCCCGCACAAGCAGCGGAGCATGTGGTTTAATTCGACGCGACGCGAAGAACCTTACCTGGGCTTGACATGCACGGGAATGTCGTAGAAATACGGCAGCCCTTCGGGGCTCGTGCGCAGGTGTTGCATGGCTGTCGTCAGCTCGTGTCGTGAGATGTTGGGTTAAGTCCCGCAACGAGCGCAACCCCTGTCCCATGTTGCCAGCGTGAAAGACGGGGACTCATGGGAGACTGCCGGTGACAAATCGGAGGAAGGTGGGGATGACGTCAAGTCAGCATGACCCTTATGTCCAGGGCTACACACGTGCTACATTGGCCGGTACAAAGGGCTGCAAACCCGTGAGGGGGAGCGAATCCCAAAAAACCGGTCCCGGTTCGGATTGAAGGCTGAAACTCGCCTTCATGAAGGCGGAGTTGCTAGTAATCGCGGATCAGCAATGCCGCGGTGAATACGTTCCCGGGCCTTGTACACACCGCCCGTCACACCACGAAAGTTGGCAATACCCGAAGCCGGTGGGCTAACCCCTCGGGGAGGCAGCCGTCGAAGGTAGGGTCGATGATTGGGGTGAAGTCGTAACAAGGTAGCCGTAGCGGAAGCTGCGGCTGGATCACCTCCTTTCTAGGGATCCCGGAGCTCTTACTCCGGTGGCGGCCGGCTCGTCGATGCCTCTCGATCCGAGAGTCGTCCGATGCCCGGTCTCGCCTAGATCAACGTCGACCTCGACGTGGTACGAGCCTCGCTGCTGAGTTTTGAGAGACCGGGCCGATGCTGTCCTCAGGGGCAGTCGGCGCGGTGTTTCTCGTGGGGCGAGCCGACGCTCGCGCGCACCTTGAAAACTCCATAGTTGCGAAATGTGAGTTCTTCACGATCAAGAGACTAAGGGCACACGGTGGATGCCTTGGCGCCAAGAGCCGATGAAGGACGTGGGCGGCTGCGATAAGCCCGGGTGAGGTGCTGACCAACCTTTGACCCCGGGATTTCCGAATGGGGAAACCCACCAGTGGTAATGCGCTGGTACTCGCATCTGAATACATAGGGTGCGAAGAGGCAAGCTGGGGAACTGAAACATCTAAGTACCCAGAGGAAAGGAAAGAAACCTCGACTCCCTGAGTAGTGGCGAGCGAAAGGGGAAGAGCCCAAACCGTTGCGACGTGATAGGCGGCAGCCGTTGTCGTAGCGGGGTTGTAGGGCTTCAGATGATCTGCCTGCCGGCGGGTCGACGAGTTACAAAGTTGTGTGGTAGGCGAAGCGCATGGAACTGCGCGCCGCAGAGGGTAACGGCCCCGTAGCCGAAACTGCACAGCCTCGTTTCTGGAGTTCCTGAGTACGGCCGGGCACGGGAAACCCGGTCGGAACCCGCGGGGACCACCCCGCAAGGCTAAGTACTCCTTGGCGACCGATAGTGAACTAGTACCGTGAGGGAAAGGTGAAAAGTACCCCGGAAGGGGAGTGAAATAGCACCTGAAACCGTGTGCTTACAAGCGGTCGGAGCCGGCTAGTCCGGTGACGGCGTGCCTTTTGCATAATGAGCCAGCGAGTTACTCGTCCACGGCAAGGTTAAGGAAACGGAGCCGTAGCGAAAGCGAGTCTGAACAGGGCGTTCAGTCGTGGGCGGTAGACCCGAAACTGAGTGATCTATCCATGGGCAGGTTGAAGCGGGGGTAAGACCCCGTGGAGGACCGAACCGACCTAGGTTGAAAACTGGGCGGATGACCTGTGGATCGGAGTGAAAGGCTAATCAAACTCAGAGATATCTGGTTCTCCCCGAAATATATTTAGGTATAGCCTCAGACGTTCAATAACGGTTGTAGAGCACTGTTTGGCCTAGGGGGCCTACCAGCTTACCGAAGTCAGGCAAACTCCGAATGCCGTTATTCCAGAGTCTGGGAGTCAGAGTGCGGGGGATAAGCTTCGTGCTCAAAAGGGAAACAGCCCAGACCGTCGGCTAAGGCCCCTAATTCCATGCTAAGTGGGAAACGATGTCCGATTGCACAGACAACCAGGATGTTGGCTTAGAAGCAGCCACCATTCAAAGAGTGCGTAACAGCTCACTGGTCAAGTGGTCGGGCGCGGACAATGTAACGGGGCTCAAGCATGGAGCCGAAGCCACGGACTTCATCCTCGTGATGGAGTGGTAGGGGAGCGTTCCCACCGCCGGTGAAGCGGCGACGGAAGTCAGCCGTGGAGGGGTGGGAAGTGAGAATGCTGGCACGAGTAACGAAAGACGAGTGAGAAACTCGTCCGCCGAATGCCCAAGGGTTCCTGAGTAAAGCTAATCTGCTCAGGGTTAGTCGGGACCTAAGCCGAGGCCGACAGGCGTAGGCGATGGACAACAGGTTGATATTCCTGTACCACGTCCCCACCGCTATCACCGATGGCGGGACGGGGTAGGTGAAGCCAACCCAGGCGATGGTCGACCTGGGGTAACCGCGTAGGGCGGGTGATAGGGAAATCCGTCACCCACTTAGCCTGAGACGGGATGCCGAGAGCGCTCAAGCTCGAAGTGGTTGCAACCATGCCTCCTAGAAAAGCGTCTAGGGAGGTGGGACGTGCCCGTACCAAAACCGACACAGGTGGGCAGGTAGAGAATACCAAGGCGATCGGAAGAACCCTCGAAAAGGAACTCGGCAAAATGGCCCCGTAACTTCGGGAGAAGGGGCGCCACAGTAGAGTGAAAATCCTTCGCGGATTCGAGCTCGAGGTGGCCGCAGTGAAACGGCCCAAGCGACTGTTTACCAAAAACACAGGTCTCTGCGAAGTCGAAAGACGACGTATAGGGGCTGACGCCTGCCCGGTGCCGGAAGGTCACGAGGAGAGGTTAGCTTTCGGGCGAAGCTTCGAATCCAAGCCCCGGTAAACGGCGGCGGTAACTATAACCGTCCTAAGGTGACATGCCTGGAATTAGCAGTGTGCAGCTGCTCAGGCATTTCGTTGCCCCCCGTGTCAGTAATGGCGCGGTGCGCATCTGGCCATATGCTGGAAAACCCGGTGTATCCCGCACTACTCGAGCCATCCGATGTGATGTCTAGAGTGACAACGTGACGGGTGCGGAAAACCAGCAGGAAAGGCTGAGCCGGTTCCCAGACTGGGTGGTCGGTTTCGTAGACGGAGAAGGATGCTTCTCGATCGGCTTCGTGCGGCAACCACGCCGTCCGGGTCGAAGCGGCTATGCGACCGGTTTCCAGGTATCACACGAGTTCGCAGTGACGCAGGGCGAGCAAAGCCTGAGCGTGCTCTACGAACTTCGTGACTTCTTCGGTGTCGGTCAGGTGATCGTCAACCGGCGGTATGACAACCACCGGGAGCACCTGCACCGCTATGTCGTGCGCAAGCGCGACGAGCTCCTGGGAACGGTGATCCCGTTCTTCCAGGAACACCGGCTGCGAACCTCGAAGAGGGAGAACTTCGAGAGGTTCGTCGAGTGCGTCGAGTTGATCTCGGCCGGCCGTCACTTGACGGTCGCCGGTCTGATTCAGATCGCAAAGATCACCGAGACGATGAACCGGAAGAAACCCAGGCAGGAACTGATCAGAATCCTCAGAGACTATACGCCAGAGGCCCTCGACAGGGGGTCATGAGATAGTCCCGACTGCATGGCGACATGCAGGGGAGCGGCATCAAAGGAAGTGCCATTCCCGTTCGGTTTGTCCTAAGCGGACATGTCCGAATAAGGCTCCAGCGAAATTCCTTGTCGGGTAAGTTCCGACCTGCACGAATGGCGTAACGACTTGGGCGCTGTCTCTTCGAGGGATCCGGTGAAACTGTAGTCTCGGTGAAGATGCCGAGTACCCGTGGTTGGACGGAAAGACCCCGTGAACCTTTACTACAGCTAGATGTTGGAGTTCGGGGTACGTTGTCCAGGATAGGTGGGAGGCTTTGAAGCTGCGGCGCCAGCCGTGGTGGAGCCAATCTTGGGATACCACCCTTCGTAGTCTGGGCTTCTAACCCGCTGCCGTTATCCGGGGCGGGAACAGCATCTGGTGGGTAGTTTGACTGGGGCGGTCGCCTCCTAAAATGTAACGGAGGCGCGCAAAGGTTCCCTCAGCACGGTTGGAAATCGTGCGTAGAGCGTAAAGGCATAAGGGAGCTTGACTGCGAGAGCGACAGCTCGAGCAGGGACGAAAGTCGGCCTTAGTGATCCGGCGGTAACAAGTGGAAGTGCCGTCGCTCAACGGATAAAAGGTACTCCGGGGATAACAGGCTTATCCTTCCCAAGAGTCCACATCGACGGAAGGGTTTGGCACCTCGATGTCGGCTCGTCGCATCCTGGGGCTGGAGTAGGTCCCAAGGGTTGGGCTGTTCGCCCATTAAAGCGGTACGCGAGCTGGGTTCAGAACGTCGTGAGACAGTTCGGTCCCTATCCACCATGGGCGTTGGAGGCTTGAGAGGAGTCGTCTCTAGTACGAGAGGACCGAGACGAACGGACCTCTGGTGTATCAGTCGTCGTGCCAACGGCGCTGCTGATTAGCCACGTCTGGATGGGATAACCGCTGAAAGCATCTAAGCGGGAAGCCCACCTCGAGATGAGGCCTCCCATCTCCTAGAGAGAGTAAGAGCCGTGGAAGACCACCACGTTGATAGGCGGGACGTGCAAGCACAGCAATGTGTTCAGCGGACCCGTACTAATTGCTCGAGGTCTTGATTTAGAACTCACCTACGTGACTATGGAGTTTTGAGGGTGCGCATTCGTTTGCGCTTGCCTCGACAATTGGGCGGTCATAGCGGCGGGGAAACACCTCTTCCCATTCCGAACAGAGAAGTTAAGCCCGCTAGCGCCGATGGTACTCGGGGCGCAAGCCCCCGGGAGAGTAGGACGCCGCCCATTTTTCCTCTGCGACGGCGCGGCCCCGGCGACGGGGCCTGCGCGCGCGTTCGCGCCTTCCCGAAAGCCGCTCAGGCTGCCTGCAGCCGCTCGCGCCAATCCGGGTCGAGCGCGCGCAGCCGGCGCACGCGCTCTGCGACCGGAGGATGGCTCGCGAACAGCGACGCCGGCGGCTCGTCGGCGAAGGGATCGGTCGTGTAGAGCGGCTCGGTGAAGGGCGGCGCCGCGAATGCGACCAGCTCCATCGCCGCCTCGAACCGAACCAATGCATCCGCGAGGCCGTGCGGCGAGCTGCACAGGTCCGCGGCGAGGCGGTCTGCCTCGTACTCGCGGCGCGGTGAGAGCAACAGGTGCACGACGGCAGCGGCGACGGGCGCGAGCACGAAGAGCAGCGAACGCTGGAGGAAGCCGCCGAGGCGCGAGAGCTCGACGATCGAGCCGGCGACGACGACGGCGATCGTCTGGACGAGCACATCGCGATGTCGAAGGTGCGCGATCTCGTGCGCAATGACCCCGTCGAGCTCTGCGGGGGATGCGACGCCGAGGAGTCCGACCGAGACGGCCAGCGCGCTGCCTCCGCCTGCACCGCGGCCGGCGGACAGGGCGCGCGGATACCCGTCACGCAAGACGTACAGCTTCGGCTTCACGACGCCTGCGCGCACGGACAGGGCCTCGACCCGCGAATGGAGCGCCGGCGCCTCGCCCTGGAGGAGCTCGCGAGCGCCGACCATGCCCATCACGATCCGGTCGGCGTACCAATAGAGCGCCCCCGCGATCAGTACAGCCGAGCCGACGAACAACAGCAGCAGCCGGTAGTCGCCGAGCACCCACCCGATCAGTCCGAAAGTCCCGGCGAACACGATGAAGCACGCCCACGCTTTGAGGACGTTCCGAGCGACGATCAGCCGACGCCCCACGGCGTTCCTCTATCCGTCGTCGTCCGAGTCGCCGTCGTCCTCGGCGAGGGCGCGCGGCGGCCAGTCCGGCTCGGGCGCGTCGCACCGGCTCGAGCAGTGCAGCGAGGCGACGTTCTGGAGCGGAATCAGGATGTGACCGTTCAGCTCTACGTGCGCGACGTCTTCGACGTAGCAGTACGCCGTCAGCACGCCGTCCTGGTATTCGCCACCGAAGAGGGCGATCTCGACCTGCTCACCTTTGTACTTGTTCGTGTAGTCCTCGATGGGTTCACCCTAGCCTGAAACAGGGCGGTTGAGCGCCTCGAAGCGGGCGTAAGATCACGTGCGATGGCCCGCTCGTTGACGTCTTTCTGCTCTTCCAGGCCGCTCGGCTGTGTTCCTCGCTGGCCGAGGTAACCGTGAAACCCCTATTCGTCGCCGTTGTGGTCGTCCTCGCCGGGTTGATCGTTGCGAACGCCTGCGCGTACAGGGCGCCGACCAAGACCGAGCGGCACCAGATCGTCGCAGCGATCTTCGACAAGCAGCGGCGGAACAAGTGTCACAGCATCCGCACCTGCCATCCGCACATCTCGGACATCAGGGTCTCGCTCGCGAACACCCGTTACGCCAGGGCCACCCTCTCCGTCCGGGGTTACGACGACGCGCTTGCACTGCTGCACAAGCTGTACGGGACGTGGCGCGTCACGGACGTCGGGAGCTCTCGATACGTCGGGTGCGGGAAAGCGCCGAAGGCGGTTCGGGTCGATCTCGAGCTGACGTGCCCCGGTGGCAAGTAGCGCGAACTCTCGGGCTCGACTCGATCAGGGCTTGCGCGGCACGAACTCCTTGCAGCTCGACGAGCCGCTGATGACGCCGCGAACGAAACGGCAGCCGCCGAGCGCGAGCGGCGGGAACATGAACTTGCAGTGGTCGCAGCGTTTCTCTCGCGCCGGAGCAGGACCGTAGTGCGCGTCCTTCTTGGAAAGACTCCAGATCCCGGGCATCCGACCTCCTTCGCCGCGATCCTACTCTGGATCCGTCGTG
Source organism: uncultured Thermoleophilia bacterium (assembly GCA_963774355.1). GTDB lineage: Bacteria > Actinomycetota > Thermoleophilia > Gaiellales > Gaiellaceae > PALSA-600. The sequence goes on from CAVZER010000006.1 coordinate 70,013, forward strand.
GGCCGGCCCGGACCACCAAGAAGGAAGTCCGGGGCCGTCCATCCATGGCGTCAGCAGGTGGACGAGAAGTTGTCGAACGAGACAGTCACCGTTCCGTCAGGTGTGACTGTCACGTGCTCCGTCTCGCTGACGATGAAGCTCTGAGCGCCCTTCGTGGCCTGGAGGTGGAATCGATTCACGAACGTGGTTGTGAAGCCGCCGGGCGGTGAGGACACATCCACCTCTCGTGTGAGGCCGGTCGCGTGAAACACCGTTCCCGTGGTCGTGTCGACGCCGCTTATGCCCTGCGGATTGTCGTGGAACGCGACGATCAGGCCTCCCGACGGAGTCGTCGTCGTTGTCGCGGTGTCCAGCAACGTCCCGGACAGGTTGAGTGTGTCGCCATTGCAGAGGACGACCGCGGCGTTGAACGGGATCTTCTGCACGGTTGTCGCCGCCCAGGCACTGGCCGACAACATCAGCGCCGCGATGATGACGACGCCGGCCATCGACAGTCTCTTCATCTCGACTCCCTCCCTTGGGTAGTGGACTGGGGCCACACGGCCCTCCTCCCGCCATCCCCAGCCGCCGCTTTCCCGAAACGGTGCGGAGCTAATGGTCGCGTCAGGGGCGTCTGTCCGCTGTCCGGCTCCTCTCCGACGGCTTAACTTGATGCTTCCGCGCCCGAGCGGCACGATTCCATCAGTGCCGCGGCGGCCGTGGCCCATTTCCTCCCCCTGACGGCCTGGTCGCCGCAGCGCCTGTCGTGATCGTCGGAGTGGGGCGGCAGCTATCCGATCGCCGCTTCGAGGCGGTCATCGCGGAAATGGAGCTCCAGAACGCTGCAATTCGCGATCGGATGAGACGGCTCGTCGCCCACGTGCACTCGCAGGGCGCGCATCGTCCCGCCGTGTGAGACGACCAGGATCCGCCGGGCCGGGTGGGCGCGCGCGATCCGCTCCGCTGCCTCGAGCACGCGCGCGGTGTGCTGCTCCCGCGTCTCGCCGCCGGGCCGTTCTCCGCCGGGGAAACGCTGCTCGACCTCGGCGCGCGTCAATCCGGACCATTCGCCGACGTTCACCTCCCGCAGCCCGGGCTCGACGATCACCGGCACGCCGTGGGGCGCAGCGACGATCTCGGCCGTCTCGCGTGCCCGTCGCAGGTCGCTCGAATAGACGGCGTCGAAGGGCGTCGAGCGAAGCTGCGCCGCGAGCGTCCGCGCCTGCTGCGCGCCCGGTGTCGTTGAGCGGCGGATCGGCCCAGCCCTGATACCGGCCGATGCGATTCCACTCGGTCTCACCGTGCCGGGCGAGGAGGATCGTCGTCATGCCGCTAACGTAGCGCCGCGATGGAGCTCGGCCTGGACGGGAAGGTGTGCATCGTGACCGGTTCGACGGGAGGAATCGGGCTCGAGGTGGCGCGGCAGCTGCAGGCCGAGGGCGCACATGTCGTGACGTCAGGGCGTAGCCCGGAGGGGATCGGGGAGCTGCACGTTCAATGCGACCTTTCCCTTCGCGGCCAGCCCGAGCGGCTCGTCGCAGCCACACACGAGCGCTTCGGCCGAATCGACTGCCTCGTCAACAACGTCGGCGGAACGGCGATCCGTGCGCTGCCCGACTTGACCGACGACGACTGGCAGGAATCGTTCGAGTTGAACCTGATGAGTGCTGTGCGGGCGACGCGGGCCGTGCTGCCGCTGCTGGCGGGGCACGGCGGCGGCACGATCGTGAACGTCTCGTCGACGGCGGGCAAGCGTCCGTCCGCGACACTCCCCGAATACTCGGTGATGAAGGCTGCGCTGCTGTCCTTTTCGCGCCTCGTCGCGGACGTGTACGCCAAGGACGGGATCCGCTGCAATGCAGTCACGCCAGGCCCGACGGCCAGCGAGGCCTGGATCGGCGCGGGCGGGCTGGCCGACCAGCAGGGTGACCGCGAGACGGTGCTCGCGAAGGTCGCCTCCGGCCGACCGCTCGGGCGGCTCGCCGAGCCGGCGGAGATCGCGGCGGTGATCGTGTTCCTCTGCTCGGACCGCTCGTCGTACGTCACCGGCGCCGCGTGGAGCGCCGACGGCGGCACCGTGCCCGTCATCATCTGAGTCATCTAGCCTGGCTCCATGCCCGAGGTCGCCGGGACGGTTGCCGACGCCTTCGAGACCCGCATCCGCGAGCTCGAGGAGCGTTCGCTGTCGCCGCTCGCCGTCCGCTCGTACGAGACGCGCGGCCGTGAGCGTCTCGAGGACGAGTGCACCGTTCGCACACCGTTCCAGCGCGATCGCGACCGCATCCTGCACTCGAAGCCGTTCCGCCGGCTGAAGGGCAAGACCCAGGTCTTCATCGACCCCGCCGGCGATCACTACCGCACGCGCATGACGCACACGCTCGAGACGACCGGCATCGCGCGCGTGGTCGCGCGGGCGCTCCGCCTGAACGAGGATCTGACCGAGGCGATCGGCCTGGGACACGACATGGGCCATCCCGCGTTCGGCCACGCGGGCGAGGCGGCGCTCGACCTGCTGATCGAGGGTGGGTTTCGACACAACGAGCAGTCGGCGCGGATCGCGGCGAGGCTCAACCTGACGCGCGAGGTCGTCGACGGGATCCTCACCCACACAGGTCCCCGGCAGCCCGAGACGCTCGAGGGAAAGGTCGTTCGCATCGTCGATCGTGTCGCGTACATCAACCATGACATCGACGATGCGATCCGTTACGGCATGTTGGAGGAGACCGACCTGCCTCGCGACGAGATCGCGATCCTCGGGCCGACGGGCTCGATCCGGATCGACACGCTCGTGCACGACCTCGTCGAGCAGTCGGCCCGGGCAGGTGACATCGTCCAGAGCGATGAGATCGGGACGGCGATGCTGTCGCTCCGCGCGTTCATGTTCGAGCGCGTCTACCTGGGTCCCGAGACGAGGCCCGAGCACGCGCGCGCGCACGACACGATCGGGCGGATCGTCGCGCACCTCCGCGAGCGGGGGGACTCCTCGGACGAGATCGTCGAGTTCGTCGCCGGCATGACCGACCGCTTCGCGCTGGCCTACGCTGCGAGCCTCGGCTGATGCCGCGCCTCATGGACACCACCGTCGAGGCGGTCAAGGAGAAGGCCGACTTCATCGAGCTCGTCGAGGCGCGCACCCAACTGCGGAAGGGCGGCGGCGGTCGCTACATGGGACGCTGCCCCTTCCACGAGGAGAAGACACCGTCGTTCTCCGTGAACGGCATCGACAAGCTCTACTACTGCTTCGGCTGCGGGGCGAAGGGCGACCTGATCACGTTCGTTCGCGAGACGGAGGGTCTCGACTTCAGCGGCGCGGTCGAATGGCTCGCGGAACGCTTCAACGTCCCGGTCGAATACGAGGAGAGCTCGCCGGCACAGGACGCGGCTCGCCGCCGCCGAGAGCGCCTCTTCGCAGTGCTCGATCAAGCGGCGACGTACTACTCCCGGACGCTGTGGGAGACCGAGGCGGGCTCGCTCGCGCGCGACTACCTCAAGGGCCGCGGGCTCGGCGAGGAGATCTGCCGCGAGTTCCGGCTGGGGCTGGCCCTCGGCGGCAATGCGCTCGCCCGGAAAGCTGCCGCCGCCGGCTTCTCGTCGGAGGAGCTCCGCGCGGCCGGCCTGCTGCGGCGAAACGGAGCCGACTACTTCGCCCGGCGGCTGCTCTTCCCGCTCGCCGATGCGCGCGGACGCGTGGTCGGGTTTCAGGCGCGCCGGCTCCACGACGACGATCCACTGGCGGCCAAGTACGTCAACACGCCCGAGTCCGAGCTGTTCCACAAGGGCGCGGTCGTGTACGGCCTCGACCTCGCGCGCGCGGCGATCGCGAAGGAGGACCGCGCCTGCATCGTCGAGGGCAACCCCGACGTGATCGCGCTGCGCCAGGCCGGCTTCGTCCCGGCGGTCGCCTGCATGGGCACCGCGCTGACGGAGCGGCAGCTGAGCGAGCTCGGCCGGCTCACCAAGCGCCTCTGGCTCGCCTTCGACGGTGACGCGGCGGGCGAGTCGGCGACCCTCCGAGGCATGGAGCTGGCCGTCGGCCAGGGCTTCGACGTCCGCGTCGTCGCGTTGCCGCCGGGAGTCGACCCTGCAGACGACCCGACCGGGTTCGAGCGCAAGCTGGCCGAAGCCGAGCCGTATCTGCTCTATCGCGTCCGGGTCGAGATCGAGCAGGCCGAGAGCCGTGAGGCGGCGTTCCAGACCGTTCGCGCGCTGCTCGACGGCGCGCAGGATTCCCCCGAGCGCCAGGATGCGTGGCGTTACGCGAACGACAAGCTCGGCATGACCGTGCAGCTGCGCGCCGGGGGCTCCGCCGCACGTGCCGCAGCGCCGGCGTCGCGTCGCGTGCTCGACGCCGGCGCGAAGCTCGAGCGCAGCGCGCTCGCCGGCGTGCTGCGACATCCGCAGCTGCAGCCGCTCCTCGCCGAGCTCGGCGAAGAGCACTTCTACGACCCGCAGCACCGAGCGATCCGCAATCACATCGTCGACGGTGCGCCGCTCGACAAGGAGGGGGTCGGAATGCTCGCCGAGCTCGACGCCTACGCGGTCGCCGACGGGATCGGCGAGGCGACCGGGACGGAGCTTCTCCTCCGCCTGCGCGAACGCCAATTGCAGCTCGAGCTCCGTTCGACGCCGCTCGACCAGCGCGGCGAGCTCACCGAGGCGCTCGCGAAGCTGCGCGAGCGAGCGGCCTCGATCTCCGCGTAGAACCCGCGGCTACACTATCCGCCGCCCGTTGATCCCCGGTAGCTCAATTGGCAGAGCATCCGGCTGTTAACCGGAGGGTTGTTGGTTCGAGTCCAACCCGGGGAGCTCGCAACTGCAGAGCATCGGACCGCAAGGTTAGTCCGGCCGGGGCAGATAGCTGTTGTTCACCCAGAGGTGTCCGGTCGCGGGATCCGCGGCGATGCCGGTCGCGTGCACGCCGGCCGGGAGGGGAATCGACGTTCGCTCGCCGCCTCGAAGCTTGATCCGGTCGACGAACGTTCCGGCGGCCACCCAGATCGAGTCGCCGAGTTGCACTGCCTGCGTCGGATGACCGTTGAGCCCGAGCGGCTGTTTCGGCTTCCCGGTCCGGGTGTTGATCTGCGTGAGCGTCGCACCCTGCTGGTCCATCAGCCAGAGTGTCGGGCCGCGTGACGTTCGGATGTCGACGAGGTGCCACGGCTGCTCGTCGAAGTGGAACGTCGTCGCGTGCCGCGTGCGCGTGTCGTACCGCAGCACCTCGTGGTATTCGCATTCGCAGATCCAGACGTTGCCCCCCGTCGGGAGCAGGATCGACGTCTCGATCGCCCCGGTGGCGAAGCGTCCGGTGACGCGGTTCGTCGCCGGGTCGATCCGGTCGAGCGTCCCGTCCGACTGGAGAACCCAGACAGCGCCGTCGCCGACCACGATGGTCCCGTTCGTGATGTCGCCCTTGAGTTGAATCCGAGCGATGCGCCGCCCGCTCAGCTCGTCGAGACGCTGAACACCGTTGAGCGTCGGCACGCCGTACCCACCTTTCGCGACCAGGATGCTCCGGAGCAGCCAGATCGAACCGAATCCCACGGCGCCGTCGATCGACCCGACCGGCGCTTGGGTCACGCGCTGCACGCGTCCGCTCGACATGTCGCGAACCACGATCTGGTCGCCGTTCACACCGGCGCGCTCCCAGAGCGTCCCGTCGACCGCGAAGAGGTTGGCGCCGCAGGGGCACCCGAGCGTTCCGTCGCGAACGGTCCGAACGATGTCGCCGCTGCGAGGATCGAGCTGAAGCAGCGTGATCTTCCCCGTCGGCGTCGACGATCCACGGGTGGCGAAGAAGCCGCCGGCCACCGCGGCCGCCGCGAGCAGCACGGCTGCGGCGGCGACGAGAACGGAACGGCGTCGGCGAGTGCCCGGCGCGAGGCCGGCGAGGCGCTCTGCTGCCACCTCGGGGGCGAGCGGCGGCGGCAGCGCGATGTCGATCGACCTCAGCCGGTACATGTTCCACCGGCCCTCGACGCCTTTCAGCTCGTGCTCGCCGGCGTCGTCGAACGTCGCGCCCGACCCGGCGACGAGATCCTTCACCGTGCTCGTCACCACTACCTCAGCGGGGCCCGCGAGCGCCATCGCCCGCGCGCCGATGTGAACCCCGATGCCGCCCAGCGTCGCGTCGACCTCCTCGACCTCACCGGTGTGGATGCCGCTGCGGACGTCGAGGCCGATCTGCTGCACCGCTGCCGCGATCGCCGCGGCCCCGCGCAATGCCTGCACCGGCTCTGCGAACGTCGCGAAGAAGCCGTCACCCGAGGTGTCCTGCTCCCGCCCGCCGTGTCGCTTCAGCTCCTGGCGCACCACCGCGCGGAAGCTCGTCAGCACGACCCGCCAACGGGTGTCTCCGAGCTCGGTGGCGAGGGCGGTCGAGCCGACGACGTCAACGAAGAGCACCGTCATCAGCCGGCGGTGCCCGTTTGAGCGTGGCATCGCTCGATTATGTGCCGCAGCGGGTCGGGTTACCAGCGGAGCACGGCTCGCTCATCTTGCCGCGGGGCGCCGTTCGATCCAGGAGTACGTCGACTCAGCGGTCGCCGAAGACGGCTGCGTACGCCGCAGCGAAGCCCGCGACGGCCAGGGCGATCGCGATCTTCAGCATGAGATCTCCATCCGCGGACTCTTGGTCGCCCCGTCGACTTTCGCGCTACACGAAGGGCTGGTCGTGGCGAGTTGAACGAGTGGGCGGCGGCGCACTCGAGGCGCAGCCACCGCCCACGGTCGCGGATCGCCGTGCGTGCCCTCGTTCCCCCCTTGCCGGCGGCTTCGCGACTGTCGAAGCTTGCGTCGCGGCCGACCGAGCGGCCCCAGACGTTCGGCTAGGTCAGGCCGCGCGAAGGCGCGGTTCCCGCGACGCGCGCGAATGCTCGGACGCACACCGGGTCGAACTGCGTTCCGGACGACCGAAGGACCTCGTCGACCGCGTCCTCCTGGGTGCGGGCGTGACGGTAGGGGCGGTCTTCGAGCATCGCCTGGAACGCGTCTGCGACCGCAACGATCCGCGCTTCGAGCGGGATCTCCGACTCGCAGATCCCTTCGGGATACCCGGATCCGTCCCAGCGCTCGTGGTGGAAGCGCACGACGGCGCGAATCGTCTCCGGCACGACTTCGGGAAGCGCCGCAGCACCGGCCTCGGCGTGCGTCTGCACGTGGAGGCGCTCGCCGTCGTCGAGCGGGCCGGGCTTTTCGAGGATGTCCTGATCGAGGAGCAGCTTGCCGATGTCGTGCAGCAGGGCTCCGGCAGCGACGGTGAAGCGGCGGTCGATCTCGACGTCGAGCGCGTCGGCGATTTCGACGGCGAGCGAGGCGACTGCGTGGGCGTGCCGGTTGTCGGCCGCGTCCGCGCTGCCCCACGATCTCAGCGCTCCGAGTGCACGCGAGAGAACGTCCGCTCGCTGCGTGGTCTGTTGGAGCATGCTCGCCACGGTATCCCCCATTCGGGGGACGTCCGTTCACTCCTCTAGGCTCGACCATGGAGGTTCGCGGACCGGGCGGGAACCCGAACGGTGCGGCACACTCGGGAGTGGTCAGCAGTGATGGGAGAATCGCCGCTCGGGCGGATCCGAGCCTGGGTTTCCTCGCCGGTCAGCGCGGTGGGCTTTGCCTTGGCCGTTGCGGCGATCGCGATGGTCGTGGCGTGGGCCCTCTCGGCGGTCGCGCAGGGCATCTCGGCACGGCAGACGGACAGCCGGCTCCGCAACGGGGCGACGACGGCGCGCGCTCTGCTCGCGCAGCGCGTCGACGAGGCGGCCGGCCGGGCGGCCGCGGTCGCCGGTTCGCCTGGGGTCGTCCGGGCGATCCTCGACCACGACGTCGCGAAGCTCGAGACGGTCGCCAAGCGGCGCGACGTCCTGTTCGCGCTCGGGAGCGGGGTCGTGGGCACCGAGCCCCCGGCCGGTTCGCCGAGCCGCGAAGTCGTCGTCTACTCCGGATCCCGCCCGCTCGGTCGCATCATCGCGCCCGTGGTGCTCGACTCTGCGTTCGTCGATCAGGCGGCCGCCGAGGCGAAGCTCCAGCGCCGAGACGTGCTCAACCTCCAGGCGGGCAACCGACTCATTCCGCGGAGCGGAACGTCGGGGGCGATCGCCCACGGCTCGCGGACGATCATCCGCCAGCTGCTCGCCACCAGGCCGCCGACGAACGTCGTGGGCGCCGCCAAGGCGTGGGGGGGCCTCTCGTTCCTGCCGCTCCTGGCGGTCGGGTTGCTCTCGTTCATGCTCGCGCTCGTCTTTGCACAGCGCCGTCCGCGCCGCGCAGTCGCGCCGGGCCGCGCGGTGCGGGACGCCGTGTCGCTCGTCGGCGAGACGCTCGCCGCAACTCACAATCCGGGAGCTCTGCTCGCCGTCATGCTCGAGTCGGCCATCGAGGCGACGCACGCCGCGGGGGGCGCCCTGTTCCGGGGCGACAAGCGGATCGACGAGCGCGGCGGCTCGCTGACCGGCGAACAGATGCGCATCGGCTTCCGGGACGCGTTCGACGACTCGACGATCACGATGGTTCTCGCCGCAGGCGACGGCTCGTTCAACAAGGACGCGCGCGAGGCGGCCGAGTGGATCACCGCCCAAGCTGCGATTGCGCTCGAGAACGCGCACCTGCACGAGCTGGTGCAGGAGCAAGCGGTGACCGACGAGCTGACGTCGCTCGCGAACCGGCGCCAGTTCCTCGACTCGCTCGCCCATGAGCTGGCCCGGTCGGCACGAACCGGAGAGACGACCTCGCTCGTGCTGTGCGATCTCGACGACTTCAAGACGGTGAACGACCGCTACGGTCACCCGACGGGCGACGAGGTCCTGCGAGTCGTCGGCCGAGTGCTCCGCGAGAGCGTTCGCGAGCTCGACGTTCCGGCGCGCCTCGGAGGCGAAGAGTTCGCGGTCGTGCTTCCGAACACGATGCTCGACGGAGCCGTGAGGCTGGCAGAGCGGATCCGAGTGGCGATCGAGGCAGCTGCGATCGTCGTCGGCGGCAATCGGATTCCGGTTACCTTGAGCCTCGGAGTGGCCGCGCACGCCGACAACGACACGCTCGAGGACCTGATGCACCAGGCCGACCGGTGCCTGTACGCGGCGAAAGAGGCGGGGAAGAACGTCGTCGTCAGCGGCCCGGACGGCCCGAGCGGCGACATCGGGTGGCGTCCGGAACCGCTGCGAAGATCCCCGACCTGATGCGCCGGATCAACACTCTCGCAGCCGTCGCCGCTTCGGTCGGTGTCGCAGGCCTTGCCCGCGCGCTCATCGGCCCCGGCGGCCACGAGGCGCTCCCTTCGGCTACGCCGTCGACAGCGCCGCCGTCGTCGCCACCCTCGCGTGTCGTCGCGGTGACCGTGACGCCGGCTCATCCGCTGCGGCGGCCGTCGCCGCGCGTCGTGAGCCGTGTCGCGCGACATCACACGCTGCCGGTGCCGGCGACCTCGCAGATCTCGGCGCCGCCCGTCTACATCGCCTACCACCCGCCGACCTCCACGACTTCGACGCCGGGACAGGTCCACGTCGTGACGCCGTCCCGGATCGTCGAGCCGGGTGGCGGCGGGGGCACGACGCCGAAGCCGGGAACGCCCGCCACCACGCCCACGCCCACCCCGTCGCCGACTCCGACGCCGACCCCGACGCCGACGCCGACCCCGACGCCGACGCCGACGCCGACCCCGACCCCGACACCGACGCCCACGCCGACACCGACACCGACACCGACACCGACGCCGACGCCGACACCTACACCGACCCCGACACCCACGCCGACGCCGACCCCGACGCCGACGCCGACCCCGACGCCCACGCCGACCCCGACGCCCACGCCGACCCCGACACCCACGCCGACCCCGACACCCACGTCGCCGCCCACCTCGCAGCCGGCCGCGACGCCCGATGACGGCGGGGTCAACTCCGGGCGCACCGACGTCACCTACCGGCCGCCGCTCGTCCTGACGCGTGACATCGGGCCGCCTCGCCCCGAGGGTGGGACTCTGCCGCCGATCCAGGTCCCGTCCCGGAGCCTGCCGGCCCCCGCGCCTCAGCCGCCTCCGCCGCCGCCCGGCTGTCCCGGGCTGAGCTTCTCAGCCCTCGATCGTCACGGGCACCCGCTGGACGTGCTGCGGCGACCCGTCGGCGGCGCTCGGAGCGAAGGCGACGACGGTCGCCGGCCCTGGGGTAGTGGTGTGGAGCATGGTCGAGAAGGCCCCTCGCGACGGTGCGCCCGCCGTCGCCGTGACCGTCCGGCGTTCGACGAGCGACGAGCCCTGCCGGAGCTCGACCACGAGCGTGGCCTCGAAGACGCTCGCGGTCCCCGAGACGGTGAAGGTGGCCGGCATCCGCTGGCCGTCGGCGGGCGCCTCGACGAGGATCGGCGGGACGTACGCGATGACGTCCGCCCGGGTCAGCCCTCTGCGCCCGGCGACGTCCACTCGCCGCACCGCGGGGAGGGCGGTCAGCGTGTAGACGACCTCGGCGATGCGCTCGGGTGCGAGCTTGCCGAGGGCCACACGGGCGGTTCCGTCGACGACGTCAACGGGTACATCGAGACCGAGCGCGCCGAGTGCCGAAGCGGGGGTCGAACGTGCCGCCGGCACTTTGGCGCGCTCTGCGTGCAAGAGCCCGTCCTGAAGGCGGAAGACCGTGACGGTGGACGTCGGCCCCACGGAACGCGTCCCGCCGCAGCCGGCCGAGAGGACGACCGCCGCGAGCACGAGTCCCACGCGGAGGCTCGGCATCGCCGAGATTCTCTCACGGCCCAGCACGGATATCCTATGGCCGATGAGTGTCGTCGGTGTGGTCCTGATCGCCGCCGCCGTCGTTCTCCTGGCGGCCGCGGAGTGGCCCCTGCTCGCTCGGCGCTTCGGCGTCGACGGTCGCAAGCGCCGTGAGCGCGCGCGGCGGAAGTCACAGCTGCGCGTCGTACGCACCGAATCGGACGCCGACGAGTTCGCGCGCGACGTCGAGCGCGACCTGGCCGCGCTGCCGACGATCGACCCGCGCGACGCGAAGAACCGCTAGCTCTACGGCGCGACGACGGTCGCGGTGAGCGTCGCCGTGTTCGGCGTCACCGACGTCCCCTGGCCGTTCGGCAGGACGTCCTCCATGTTCTTCGTCTCCTGATAGTCGGAGACGTGCACCACGACCTTGTGCCGCCCCGCGGTGACCCCGACGCGGACGATGCCGTTGCCCCACGTTGCCTGCGTCGGGCTGCCGTCGACGAACGCAGTGATCGAAGCGGGGTCCACACCGGAACCTGCGTCGGTCGCTCTGATCGCGACGTCGTCGCCCTGCATCGGGAGCAGGTGCAGCTTCGGCGGCGTCGTGTCGTTCATCCACCAGCGGATCGTGAACGGGCCGGGGCGCTTCCCCGTCGTCTCGAGCACGATGTCGTATCGACCGGGGCCGGGGAGGACCGCGCCGGCGACGAGCCGTGGGGTTCCGTACGACTTCCGGTACGGGTTGATGTCGATCGGCAGTCCCGGATACCCGGTGAGCCGGTTCTCGTCGCCGGCTTCCGTCACGAGTGGCGTCACGTGGCCGCGGAGGACGACGACGCCGAAGTTCGCCGGCGCTCGCGTCACGGTGAGCCGGTAAACCCGCTCCGGGCCGGGATACGTCGTGCCGTTACCGGTCGGATAGCGGTAGCTCGACACCCGGGACGGCGCTCCGACGGTCGTGCCGCGGACGATGCCAGGCTTCACGAGCGTGACCGCGCGCTCGCCCCCGAGCCTCGGGCTCGCAACGTCGAGCCAGAACGGGATGCGGCGAACGTCCGACCCGCGGGTGAGGACGACGAAGCCGGTGACGTCGCCCGTCGCCGGTGCCGGCGGTCGCGGTGACGGTGAAGGAACCGGGAGCGGCGACCTGCGGCTCGGTCGTGACCGATGCGTCCCCCTGTTGCACGACGACGCTTGTCGACCACGGGGCGGGCCCACCGCCGGCATCGGTGATCGTGACGAGCCGACTCGCCTTCGCGCGGGGCCGCAGCTCGCCGAACGACAGGCCCGTCGGCGCTGCGAAGATCAGCGGTGCGTCGGCGCGGGGGAGGTCGATGATCCCGCCACCTTCTCGGGTCGTCGGCACCTCGACGCCGGTCGTGCCGTGCACCGGATCGGCCGTCTGGACGAGCGCCGACTTGATCTGGGCGACCGTCCAGTCGGGGTGGCGCTCGAGCAGAAGTGCCACGGCGCCGGCGACGTGCGGCGTCGCCATGCTCGTCCCGCTGAGCAGGCCCCAGGTCGACGACGACGTCGGCAGTGACGAGATGACGTTCACCCCCGGCGCCGAGACGTCGGGCTTCATCTGGAGCGAGACCGGGGTCGGCCCTGCGGACGAGAAGCCGGCGATTGCGTCGCCCGACGTGACGGCGGCAGCCGTGATCGCGTCCGGTGCGTTGCCCGGCGACGAGATCGACCCGTATCCGAAGTCGGTGAAGTCGTTTCCGGCGGCGACCACCGGGACGACGCCGGCGGCGGCAGCGCCGTCGAGTGCCTGCACGACGATGTCGCGTGCCGGATCGACCTCCGGCTCTCCGATCGAGAGGTTGATCACGTTCATGCCGTCGGACACCGCCGCCTCGATTGCGGCCGCGATCTCCGCCGCGTTGCCGTCGAGCCCGAAGTCGGGCGTCGGGACAGTGAGCGCCTTGTAGTTGCCGAGGTACGCGTTCGGCGCCACGCCTGAGATCGTGTCGCCGAGCGCCTTCTCGCCGTAGTCGCCGGCGGCGATTCCCGCCACGTGCGTCGCGTGGAACGAGTTCACGGGATCAAAGGGAACGTTCGCGTACTTCCAGGTCGTCGAGGGCGGGGCGAACGTGCGCTGCACGATCACCTTCGGAGTTGTGTACTGCGTCTGGCCCTTCGGAAAGCCGGGCGGGTACTGGAACCCGTTTGCGTCGAAGTACGGGTGCACCGCCTGGAGGCCGTCGTCGATGATCCCGATCTTCATGCCGTTGCCGGCCGTCGTGAAGTTCGGGCCCCAGAGCTTGTCGGCGCCGATCTGATCCGGCCCGGACACGGTCGACGCGGCGGCCGTTGCCTTGGTGTCGCTCAGCGTGTGGAAGCGGACGTTCGGCCACACCTCGCCGACGCCGGGGATCTTGGCGAGGGCAGCTGCCTGCGACCGCGGGAGGTAGACCGCCATCCCGTCCGTGACGAGGTGATAGCGCCAGCGGACCTGGGCGTCGGGCAGCGAGCTCGTGATGCGCGTCGCGAGTGCGCTCTGGGCCGAATCGACCTGAAGCATGTACGTGTGGTGTGACGCCGATTGCAGTGAGCGCCCGAAGGCCGCCATCGACGGCGCGCGCAACGTGACGACCACCTCGGTCATCGGGCCCTGGGCGTGCGCACCCAGGCTGTCACCGGACAGCACGACTGCGGCGAGGGCCGCTGTGGCAAGGAGGATCGTTAGCCGCGTCAGAGTGCGGATGAGAGGACTTGAACCTCCACGCCCTTACGGGCACACGGACCTGAACCGTGCGCGTCTACCAATTCCGCCACATCCGCGAGGCGGCGTCAGTGTAGCCGGGTGCCCCTCGGGTCTAGCCGAGCATTGCGGGCTCGGAGCCGAGCTGCTTCGCCCACCATTCGGCGTCGCGCTCGCGGAAGGTGTCCTTGAGCTCGTCGACGTAGGTGGCGAGGTCCTCCTCGTGCTGGGCGATCCACTCTTCGCGGGCGGCGAGCTCGCGGGCGAGGGTCTCCTGGCGCTCGTGACGGACCTCGAGCTCCGACTGCAGGCGGGCGACGCGCGCGCGAAGCTCCTCTTCGAGCTTGCCGTTCGTGGACGCGCTCGAAGCCAGCTCTGCTTCGCATTCGGCGAGCCGGCGTTCGCGAGCTTCGAGAACTGCCTGGCGTTCGTTCGCCTCCCGCTCGAGTGCGGCCACGCCGTCCTTGTGGGCTTCGAGCGCTGCCTGCAGCTCCATCAGCTCGGTCTCGCGGGCCATCAGCTCGACCTCGCGATCGTCGAGCTCGCCCTCGCGGGCGGCCGCCGTGTCGGCGACCGCCGCGGCGAGCATCGCCTGGGCCTCGTTCAGTTCCCTCAGACTGCGCGACTCGAGCTCGTCGAGCTCGCGCTCGCGCTCCTCGAGCGCGGCGAGCCGCGCCTCCAACTCGCGTTGCCGTTCGGCCGAGGCCTCGGCGGCGGCGACTGCGGCAGCCTCGGCGGCCGCGGTCTCGAGCTTCGCCTGCGCCTCCGCCAGCTCCGCCTCCGTCCGCGCCTTCACGAGCTCGAGCTCGCTTTCGCGCGCAGAGATCGCTGTCTCGCGTGCGGTCAGCTCCTGCCGGCGCGCGGTGAAGCGCCGGTCGAGCTTCTCGAGGGCTTCTGTGACCTCGGACTCACGGCGCTCGAGCTCTTCCTGGCGCTTGTCGAGCGACGCGATCAGTGCCGCAGTCTCACGGGCGAGCTGCTCGTTCCGCTCGGCCTCCGCTTCGGAGCGGATCTCCTCGAGGCGCAGCTCGGCGAGCTCGCGCTCGGCCTGGGCGACTGCCTCGGCACGCTCGCGCTGCCTGACGGCGTTCATCTGCGCCTCCAGGTCCGCATTCACGGCCTCGGGCGGCGCGTCGGTGGCCGCCGCGCGAACGCGCAGGCCGACATCGTTGACGTAGACCACCGTGGGCGGCGGTTCCTCCGTCGCAACGGGGTCGTCGATGTGCTGGCGCTCCAGCTCGGCGAGGCTCTCCTCGATCACACGGTCGTGCTCTGAGCGGTGGGATGCGGTTCCGTCCGTCGGCATGGCGAGTCTCCTCGTCGATGGGACGGCGCGCCGCAAGCGCCGGTACTGACGTAATCGTCGGCCTAAGTGGGGTGTTGGGCGACCCCTTGTCCGAGGGATCTTCGACAGGACGGCGTACCAGGCGGAATGGCGATGGCCAGGATAGAGACGGCCGATGGGCGCGTGGTGTGCGAGTGCTGCCTGATCGCCGACCGCTGGTGGCCGCGGATGCGCGGCCTGCTCGGACGGTCGGAGCTCGATCCGGCCGAGGGGATCCTCCTCCGGCCGGCGGGCTCGATCCACATGATGTTCATGCGGTTCGCCATCGACGCCGTCTTCTGCGACCGCGAGCTGCTCGTGGTCGGCGTGGTTCGGGGGCTCAAGCCCTGGCGGGCCGCCGGCAAGCGAGGTGCGAAGGTCGTGATCGAGCTGGCCGACGGCGCGGCGGCCGGGGTCGAGCCTGGCGACCGGCTGTCGCTCGCTACGATCGATTCGTGAGCACGCAACCTCTTCGCCAGCTGCTCGAGCGAGCATTCCCGGACGCGACGGAGTTGCAGGTGACGGACCGCACCGGCGGCGGCGACCACTTCCAGGTCGTCGTTGCGTCGCCGTCGCTCGAGGGCCTCTCGCTGCTCGACCAGCACCGGCGCGTCTACGACGCGCTCGCGGAGCCGCTCGCGAACGGGAGCATCCACGAACTGCGCATCTCGACGAAGGGAGCGACGTGAGCTACACGGACCGGATCAAAGGCGTGATCGACGAGTCGGACGTCACGCTGTTCATGAAGGGAACACCGTCGTTCATCATGTGCGGCAACTCGGATCGAGCGCTGCAGGCGCTGCGTCGGGCCGGCGCGCCGGTCACCGCGGTCGACATCCTCGCCGACCCGCAGATCAGGCAGGACCTGAGTGCGATCTCGGGCTGGCCGACGATCCCGCAGGTGTTCGTCCGGGGTGAGCTCGTCGGTGGCGCCGACATCGTCGAGGAGCTCGAGGCGAGCGGAGAGCTCGAGCGAACACTGCGCGAGCGGCTCGGCGACGGTTACGCCGAGCGGCGCACGGAAGAGACCGTCGCGCTCGTCTAACGCCGTTACTCGGCGAGCACCGAGAGCACTTCGTCGGCGTGCGTCGCCGGCTTGACCTCGCGGAGGACCTTTTTGACGGTCCCGTCCTCGGCGATCACAAACGTCGACCGTTCGATCCCCATGTAGGTGCGGCCCCTGTACTTCTTCTCTTTCCACACGTCGTACTCGTCGGCGACGTGGTGCCCTTCATCGGCGAGCAGCGTGAACGGCAACCCGAACTTCTGCTTGAACTTGACATGCGACGACTCGCCGTCGGGTGAGATCCCGAGCACGACCGCTCCGGCGCGCTCGAACTCGCCGTACACGTCCCGAATGCCGCACGCCTGCGTCGTGCATCCCGGCGTGTCGTCCTTGGGATAGAAGTAGAGGACAACCTGCTGCCCCCGGAGATCGGACAGCTTCAACGTCTCGCCGCCGTCGGTCTTGAGCTCGAAATCGGGTGCCGGTTTGCCTTCTTCGATCATCACGCAACCTCTCGAGTAGGGTGACCGTTCGGCGATGCTAACGGCGCATCACATCAATGCATTCCTGGTGATCGGTGTGTGCCTCGCGGCGTCAGGGTTTGCGTTCGTCGCCCGCAGGCGTGGCCGGGCGGGGCCGGTCGTGGCTCAGCTCCTCGCGCTCGCGCAGACGCTGATCGTCGCGCAGGTCGCGCTCGGGCTGCTGCTGCTCTCGGATCATCGGAGGGCGGCCGACCACCTCCACTACGCCTACGGAACGTTCGCGCTGCTCGCGGTGCTGTCGCCGTGGCTCTACGCACCGTCCGACCCGAGGGCGCGACTGCTGTGGTTCGCCGTGGCGACGCTCGTCGCCGCCGCCCTCGGCATTCGCGCTTATATGACGGCTACATGAATCCGTTCGTCCGCAACGTGCTGATCCTGGCCGCGGTCGCTGCAGCCGTGATCATCCTCAACCTCGAGGTTGCGCTGATCACGGTGGGCGTCCTGCTCCGGATCGCATTCGTGCTCGCGATCGCATTCGTCGCCTATGCGTTGTGGCGCGACTTCGGGCGTCGCGAGATGTCGACATGGCCGGCGCGTGCGCAGTGGGTCGTGTACGGAGCTGCGGCGCTCCTCGTCGTCGACATCGGGTGGCTGTTTCTCGGGGGCCTGTCCGGCCCCGACGCGCTGGCGTTCATCCTTGTCGCCGCGGCGTGCGTCTTCGCCGGGTGGCGCACCTGGCGCGACCAGCAGCGCTACGTCTAGCTCCGTCTAGCGGGCGTCCGCCAGCGACGTCGATCCGACACCGTCGAGGCGGTCGAGCGTCTCGCGGATCGGAAGGTGCCGGCCGACGAAGATCGGCGTGTCGCGCTCCGTGTACCTGGACGCTTCGGAGTCGCGCAACCGCAACATCAGGTGCATGAAGTCGGCGGGCTCTTCGCACTCGAACGCGGTCATGAACTCCTGGTCGTCGATCCCGAACGAGTACGTGGTGTGGTTGTGGATGCCCGGGAACTCCTCGCGGCCGATGCGAATGTGCTCGTCCATCGCGCGCTGGCGTTCTTCCTCGGTGAGGGAGTACCAGGCCCGCACCTTCACGAACGGATAGACGACGAGGTAGGCCAGCTCCTTCGGCACGATGCGACGCGCCTTGCGCGCCGAGGTGTACTGCGACGCCTTCGTCGTTGCCAGGTAGGAGAACGGCGTCTCGAGCCACCCGGCGAGCTGCGTCGCGTTGAGGGCCGCGCCGAGGTCGCCCAGATCCTCGTATCGCTGCGTGATCTTCCAGAGGAAGAAGTCGACGTCGGGCCGGACGCCGGTGGTCGTGTACGCGCGCAGGTGGTCGAAGCGCTCGGCGTAGTCGTCGACGGCGTCGGCGAAGGCCTCCTTGGCGGCGGCGCGCTCCTCGACGGGGAGGCGCCGGAACGCCGGGTCGAGGCGGTAGAAGGTGTACGCGACGTACTGCCCGTCCATGGGACGTAACGCTAGCGTGGACTCGATGGTTGATGCCACGGAGGAGCTCCAGAGCCGGCTGAAGCGCGTCCCGGCCGGGGCGGGTGTCTACCTGTTCCGCGATTCCCGCGGGCAGGTCCTGTACGTCGGCAAGGCGAAGTCGCTGCGCCCGCGCGTCCGCTCGTACTTCCAGCCGGGCTCGAGCGACACGCGTCCCGGAATCCGGCAGATGGCCGATCGCACCGCGGAGATCGAGACGATCGTCACGCAGACCGAGGTCGAGGCGCTCCATCTCGAGCAGAACCTGATCAAGCGCCACCGGCCGCCGTACAACGTCCGCCTCCGGGACGACAAGTCGTTCCCGTACATCGCGGTCACCGTCGACGACGACTACCCACGGGTCATGTTCACGCGTGAGCGCCACCGTCGCGGCGTCGTCTACTTCGGGCCCTACGCGAATGCGAAGAAGGTGCGCGAGACGCTCGACGTCCTCAACCGGGTGTTCCGCTACCGCCCCTGTGAGGGGCCGCAACCGGGCCGCCGAAGCGGCATCCCGTGCCTCGATTACCACATCGAGCGCTGCTTCGCCCCTTGCGTCGGCTACATCTCGAAGGAGGACTACAGAGCGCTCATCGACCAGGTGATCGAGTTCCTGTCCGGCGACGATCGCCCGATCCGGCGGAGCCTCGAGGAGCAGATGCGCGTGGCGGCCGCCGAGGAGCGGTTCGAGGACGCGGCGCGCTATCGCAACCGGCTCGCCGCGATCGAGCGGCTCAGCGAGCGGCAGGCGGTGGAGCGAAGGTCGATCGGGACGATCGACGTGATCGGCATCGCCGTGTCGCCGGAACGCGCGACGGTGCAGGTGTTCCCGCTCCGCGACGGCCGCATGGTCGACCGCTACTCGTTTCACCTCGAGAACGGCGGCGGTGCCGAGCTCGGCGAGGTGCTCGAGGGATTCTGTCTCGAGTACTACGGAGCCGCGCCGTCGATCCCGCCGCAGATCCTGGTTCCGCGTGGGAGCGGCGACACGTCGGCCCTCGCGGAGTTCCTGTCGGAGCGGCGCGGCTCGCACGTCGAGGTGCGGGCGCCCGAGCGCGGCGAGAAGCGCAGGCTCCAGGAGCTCGCCCAGCAGAATGCGCGTCTCGCGCTCGATTCGGAGTCGTTCGTCACCGAGACGAAGCGCGCCCGTCGTGTCGAGGCGCTCGAGGAGCTGCGGGAGGCGCTCAACCTCGAGTCGTTGCCGATCCGGATCGAATGCTTCGACATCTCGAACATCCAGGGCCAGGAGATCGTGGGCTCGATGGTGGTGTTCGAGGACGGCGTCGCGAAGAAGTCGCATTACCGGAAGTTCCAGGTGCGGGGGCAGGAAGGGCAGGACGACTTCGCGGCCATGCACGAGGTGATCCTGCGGCGCTTCTCGCGCCTTTCCGCCGAACCGGCGTCGGCGGAGTGGAACGAGTCGTTCGCACAGCCGCCGAACCTCGTCGTGATCGACGGCGGCAAGGGCCAGCTGGCCGCGGCGTTGGAGGCGATGGAGTCGCTCGATCTGCCTCGTGTGGCGGTGATCGCGCTGGCGAAGCGGGTCGAGGAGGTGTTCGTGCCGGGCCGCTCCGAGCCGATCGTGCTGCCGGATCACTCACCGGGGCTGCAGCTGTTGCAACGGATCCGCGACGAGGCGCACCGCTTCGCGATCACGTTCCATCGGCAACGGCGCGATGCTGCAGCGCGCGAATCGATGTTCGACCAGCTCGACGGTGTCGGCCCTGCGCGCCGCCGCGCGCTGTTGCGTCACTTCGGGTCGGCGGAGCGAATCCTCGACGCGACGGCCGAGGAGCTCGAGGGCGTTCCGGGCGTCCCGTCGAAGACGGCGCGCAGCATCTACGCGCAACTTCATCGCGCGGGCCCCGCGTAAGACAGTCTCAGCGCGCCGCGAGCACGACCGAGAGGACGTGCTCGACGTTGCCGTCGCGGAGCGCGTCGCCGAGGCAGCGGTCGCCCGAGAGGCCGGCGCGCGCTCCGAGCAGCTCCGCGACCCGATCGTCGCTCAGGCCCGCCGAGCGGGTGGCGGCAAGCAGTCGCGGAAGCGACGGCAGGGGCCGGCCGTCCGGCCCGAACTGCCACGGCGGGTAGACGTACTCGCCGTCGCGCAGGACGGCGAGCAGGTCGCCGCGGCGCCGGAGCGTCTCGAGCCGTCCGGGATCGAGCCCGGTGCGGGCGCCGAGCCAGGAGGCGGAGAGTGAGCTCGTCATCACGCGAACCCTAAAGCGCGGTCAGTACCTTTGCGCCGTGCGCGGACTCACGCTCCTGCTGGTCGTGGCCCTTGCGACCGGTTGTGGCTCGGCGAAGCGCGCGGCCACCCCGCCTCCGGCGACGACCGTCCCGTCACCCGCGACAGCGGTGCCCGGAGCCCATGTGCTCTACGCGGCCCAGAGCTGGGGGGTCGTGCTCAAGGGCACGGACGCGACCACTGTCCATCTTGTCCGCGGGCACTGGCGGCCCGACCGGAGCGGCCGGGTGAAGATCGAGATCCTCGGCCCGAAGCCGGGCAGCCAGGCGCCGCGGCTGCCGCAGGTGGCGGCTCAGCTCACGGCGCCGACCAGTCTCGTGGAGTCCGGGCTGTGGGTCGACGGCCAGGAGCTGGTCGTCAAGGGCGGGGGCTCGCCGACGCGCGGGACGATCTACGGCGCGCCGGCCAAGCCGCTCGCCGCCGGCAAGCACGTTGCGGTCGCATATGCCCGCACCGACACGGCCGGCACGGCACGCGCCTGGTCGTTCACGACTCCGTGAGGAACGGGTACCGGTAGTCGCGCGGGGGCGCGAACGTCTCCTTGACGGTGCGCGGCGAGACCCAGCGGATCAGGTTCCAGAGCGAACCGGCCTTGTCGTTCGTCCCCGACGCGCGCGAGCCGCCGAAGGGCTGCTGGCCGACGACGGCGCCGGTGGGCTTGTCGTTCACGTAGAAGTTCCCGGCGGCGTAGCGCAGCTTCGACGTCGCGTCCTCGATCGGGCCGCGCTCCTCGGAGAAGACCGCGCCGGTCAGGCCGTAGGTCGTTCCGCGGTCGATCATGTCGAGCGTGTCGTCCCAGCGGCGCTCGTCGTAGACGTACGTCGTCACGACCGGGCCGAAGAGCTCGTCGCGCAGGAGCCGGAAGTCGGGGTCGGTGGTCTCGACGACCGTCGGCTCGACGAAGTAGCCGCGTGAGTCGTCGTAGCCGCCGCCGACGACGATCTTCGTCCCGGCGTGCTGCTTCGCCTCCTCGATCGCCGCGGCCTGGGTCGAGAACGACGCCTCGTCGATCACCGCGCCCATGAAGTTGCCGAAGTCCGAGACGTCTCCGACCTTGATCGTCGCGACCTCCTCCTGCAGGCGCTCGCGCAGCTTCGGCCACAGGTTGGACGGCGCGTAGACGCGCGACGCGGCCGAGCATTTCTGGCCCTGGTATTCGAACGACCCGCGCACGATCGCCGCAGCGAGCGAGTCGATGTTCGCCGACGGATGGGCGACGATGAAGTCCTTGCCGCCGGTCTCGCCGACGATGCGCGGGTAGTTGCGGTAGCGCTCCATCGACCCGGCGACCGACCGCCACATCCCGTTGAAGACGGGCGTCGAACCGGTGAAGTGGATGCCGGCGAGGTGCGGGCTCGCGAGCGCGGCGTCGCCGATCGTGGCGCCCGGCCCGTAGACGAGGTTGATCACGCCGTCGGGAAGGCCGGCCTCCTGGAACAACCGCATCAGGTAGTAGGCCGAGAGCATCGCCGTCCCCGCCGGCTTCCACACGACCGTATTTCCCATCAGCGCGGGAGAGCTGGTGAGGTTTGCGGCGATCGCGGTGAAGTTGAACGGCGAGACGGCGAACACGAACCCCTCGAGGGGGCGGTACTCGAGCCGGTTCCAGATCCCGGGTGAGGAGATCGGCTGCTCCGCGTAGATGCGGCACATGAACTCGACGTTGAAGCGGAGGAAGTCGATCGACTCGCAAGCGGCGTCGATCTCGGCCTGATGCGCCGTCTTCGACTGGCCGAGCATCGTGGCGGCGTTGAGCGTGTCGCGCCAGGGGCCCGAGAGCAGCTCGGCGGCGCGAAGGAAGACCGACGCGCGATCCTCCCAGGGCCAGCGCGACCAGTCCTCCCACGCCTTCGCGGCGGCGTCGACCGCCTGGGCGACATGCTCGGTGCTCCCCTGATGGACATCGGCCAGCACGTGCTCCTTCTCGTGCGGCATCACGGCCTGCTTGAGGTCTCCGGTCGTCACGTCCTTGCCGCCGATCACGAGCGGAATCTCGATCCGCTCGGCGCGCATACGATCGAGGCGCTCCTTGAGGCTCTTGCGGTCGGGGCTGCCGGCGAGGTACTCGTTGACCGGCTCGTTGTGCGGCGGAGGCGGGCGGAAGATCGCGTGGGTGCTCATCGGCCTAGATTACGGCGAAGGCGGTCAGCGGCGGAGCAGGTAGGTCGTGGTGATGACGACCCAGACCATGAAGCCGACCAGCGACGCGTAGACCTCGTCCCCTGCGAGCGTCCAGCCGGCTGCGGCCTCGACGATGCCCACCCCGAGCACCGCGATTCCGCCCGCGACGCCGGCGCGGCCAAACGTCCGGCCGATCTTTCGCGCGCGCAGTGCGGCGAGCGACGAGGCGATGATCACGGCGGCCTCGCAGGCTGCGGCCGGAGCCGCGTACTGGGGGCGGCCGGCGAACAGCGTCGCCGCCTGGAGGGCGACCAGGGCACCGCCTCCCATCGCCACGACGCCGGCGAAGAATCCTTCCGGGTCGAAGCGGACGAGCCGGGCGCGCAGGCTCGTCAGGAACCACAGGAATGCGAAGGCCGCGCCGGTGAAGAGAGCGGACTGCGCGTTTCGGTGGTCGTGCCCGAGCAGAAACGCCGGAAGGGCGAGCGCGACGTAGGCGTATCCGAACGCCGCGATCCGTTCCCGGGTCACGCGGCGACGCTACAACATCGCCAATGCGGCCCACGCTCTTCCAGTACGACGCGCCGGGGTGGGGCGTGGGCGAGTTCTGGCTCGACGGGGAGGTGGTCGTCCACGCCGAGCTCCCGCGGCCACGGCGGCGGCAGACAGCCGTCGTCAGACGCTCGTCTGACCATGGTCAGACGTTGATCGCGCGCGTGCAGGGGTTTTTCGCGGGGGAGGCCGACGACTTCCTCGACGTGCCCCTGGACGTTCCGGACGGGTTCCTCGGGGACTGCGCGAGAGCGCTCCGGGCTGTCCCGCGCGGCGAGGTCGTGACCTACGGCGAGCTCGCCGCGCTCGCCGGACGCCCACGCGCGGCCCGCGCCGCCGGCACGTTCTGCGCACGCTGCGACCTGTCGCCGTTCGTGCCGACGCACCGCGTCGTCTCGGTCGCGGGCGTCGGCCCCTACGGCGACCTCGGCAGCGGCTACAAGCGGCGCATGCTCGCGCTCGAGGGGGTCGAGCTGTGACGCTGTCCGAGGACCTCCGCGACGAGCTCGCCGCGATCGCGCCCGCCCGGCGCTGCTGCACGCTCGCCGAGCTGTCGGCGCTCTTCCACGCCTCGGGTGCCTGGCACCTGCGTGAGGGGAACGTCACCGTCGAGCTCGACCTTTCGAGTGCGGCTGCGGCGCGCAGAGCGTTCGCGCTGCTTCGCGAGCACGGCGTCCGGTCGGAGCTCCGGACGTACCGGCGCCGTGCCTTCGACGGCGCGACGCGCTACCAGCTGCTCGTGGATGCAGGGGAGACGCTGCTCGAAGCCGGCGTGCTCTCGGCGAGGGGTGCGCCGCTCGAGCGTCCACCGAAACGCGTCGTCGGCCGCTCGTGTTGCCGCGCCGCGTACTTGCGCGGCGCGATGCTGGGCGGCGGGTCGCTGTCCGGGCCGCGCGATCAGCATCTCGAGCTGCGCACCGCGACGCGCGCCGGCGCCGAGTTCCTTGCCGCCGTCGCGGCACGCGACGAGCTCTGGCTCGCGGTCGCCGAGCGGCGCACGCATGCGGTCGCGTACGCGAAGGGACACGACGCGATCCGTGACCTGCTCGCGGCCGCAGGCGCCGGCGGCGTTGCGCTTCGCCTCGAGGAGCACGCCGTGGTCGCCGCGACACGCTCCCGGGCGAACCGGCTCGCGAACGCCGACGAGGCGAATCTGGTGCGCACGGCGGCAGCCGCCCACCGCCAGCTCGAGGCGATTCGTGCCCTCGGCGTCGACGCGCTTCCGCCGGAGCTGACGGAGATCGCCGAGCTGCGGCTCCGCCACCCGTCCGCGTCGATCCGCGAGCTGGCGGGAAAGGCGCGTCCACCGCTCTCCAAGGCTGCGGCACAGCGGCGGCTGCAGGCGATCGTCGCCCGCGTCGAAAGCTGATTTGTAACTGCCCTAGCGCGGCGAGCCCGGACGGCTCCATACTCACGGTGGCGGGTGCCGCGTTCGTCCTGCGGTGGATTCAGACCCCGTCCATCGCCGGGGTTCGGAGCGCGGGTGACACGGAGGGGGAGACGTCCTGGGAGCTTCCCCTCCAGCCCGCCGCATGCTCTGCACGCCGTGATATACGTTTCTCTCTTGTGAGTCGCACGTCGTTCGAGGAGCTGCGGAAGCGGCTACAGGAGATCAGCGACCTGGGCAAGACGATGTCGCTGCTGTCGTGGGACCAGCAGGTGATGATGCCTCGCCGCGGCGCCGCGATCCGCGCCGAGCAGCTCGCGACCGTGGGCCGGATCGCCCATGAGAAGTTCACCTCTGCCGAGGTCGGTCGCCTGCTCGACGAGTCGCGTGGCTTCGCCGAGGAGCACGAGTACGACTCCTTCGAGGCGAGCCTCGTCCGCGTCGTGTCGCGCGACTGGGAGAAGGCGCGCCGCGTCCCGGCCGACCTGCGCGCGGAGATCTCGCGCTCGGCCGCTCTTGCGAACCTCGTCTGGGTGGATGCGCGCAAGGACAACGACTTCGCCAGCTTCCTGCCGGTCCTGCGGACGAACCTCGACCTGCGCAAGCGCTACATCGACTGCTTCGACGTCGGCGACGAGCCCTACGACATCGTGCTCGACGACTTCGAGCGGGACATGAAGACGGCCGAGGTGCGCCGCCTCTTCGACTACCTGAAGGCGCATCAGGCCCCGCTCGTGAAGGAGGTTGCCGCGCGCGGCGCGGGCGACGAGCCGGCGAACGGCGAGTTCCCGCTCGAAGTCCAGAAGCAGTTCGAGCTCGAGGTCGCACGGGCGTTCGGCTTCACCGAGGACGCATGGCGGCTCGACCCGACCGTTCATCCGTTCGCGTCCGGCACCGGCATCACCGACATCCGGATCACCACCCGCTACTTCCCCGACAACCTCGACGGCCTGTTCGCCGTCATGCACGAGTTCGGCCACGGTCTCTACGAGCACCAGGTCGACCCGGCGCTCGAGCGCTCGCCGCTCGCCCGCGGCGTGTCGCTCGGCATGCACGAATCGCAGAGCCGAATGTGGGAGAACCTCGTCGGGCGCTCGCTGCCGTTCTGGCGCCACTTCTTCCCGCGGCTCCAGCAGCTCTTCCCGGGGCCGCTCGCCGATCACGACGTCGACCGCTGGTACCGCGAGGCGAACGCCGTGCAGCCGTCGCTCATCCGCGTCGAGGCGGACGAGGCGACCTACAACCTCCACATCATCCTTCGCTTCGAGCTCGAGCAGGCGATGCTCGCCGACGAGTTCCCGCTCGAGCAGCTGCCGGAGGAGTGGAATCGCCGGATCTGGGACTACCTCGGCATCGAGGTCCCGAACGACACGCAGGGCGTGCTCCAGGACGTCCACTGGTCGGGCGGCTCGGTCGGCTACTTCCCGACGTACGCGCTCGGGAACCTGATCTCGGCGCAGATCTGGGAGAAGGTCGTGGCCGACCTTCCCAGCCTGTACGACGAGTTCGAGCAAGGCGAGTTCGGGTCGCTGCGCGACTGGCTGCGCGAGCACCTGCACCGGCACGGCCGCAAGTTCACGCCGGCCGAGACGCTCGAGCGCGTCGCCGGCACGTCGCAGATCGATCCGGAGCCGTACGTGCGGTACCTGCGCGAGAAGCTCGCGGACATCTACGGAATCGCCGTCTCGGCTGCGTAGCTAAAGTCGACCGCATGGCGAAGACACGCGTTGGCATCAACGGCTTTGGCCGCATCGGCCGCAACTTCTTCCGCGCCGCACTGGCGCGGGGAGGCGACTTCGAGGTCGTCGCGTTCAACGATCTCGGCGATGTCGGGACGATGGCGCATCTGCTGCGGTACGACTCCGTGCTCGGCCGGTTCGAGCACGACGTCGCCGTCGAAGGCGGCTCGCTGGTCGTCGACGGCGCCAAGCTGCGCGGTCTCGCCGAGCGCGACCCAGGGTCGCTGCCGTGGGGCGACCTCGGCATCGACGTGGTGATCGAGTCGACGGGGTTCTTCACGAGCCGCGAGGCGGCGCAGAAGCACCTCGATGCCGGTGCGAAGAAGGTGATCATCTCCGCGCCGGCCACCGATCCCGACATCACGCTCGTCCTTGGGGTCAACGACGACGCCTACGACGCGGAGCGGCACGCGATCATCTCGAACGCCTCGTGCACGACCAACTGCGTCGCGCCGATGGCCAAGGTGTTGCACGACTCGTTCGGGATCGAGAGCGGCTTCATGACCACGATCCACGCGTATACGAACGACCAGAACGTTCTCGACCTGCCGCACAAGGATCTGCGGCGGGCACGCGCTGCGGCGATCAACCTGATCCCGACGTCCACCGGCGCGGCGCGCGCGATCGGCCTGGTGCTGCCCGAGCTCGCCGGCAAGGTCGACGGGATCTCGGTGCGCGCTCCGGTGCCGACCGGCTCGATCACCGATTTCGTGGTGCAGCTCGGTCGCGAGACCACGGTCGCCGAGGTGAACGCGGCGTTTGCGGCGGCCGCGGAGACCGGCCCGCTGTCGCCGTACCTCGAATACACGGAGGAGCCGTTCGTTTCGACCGACATCGTGCACTCCTCCGCCTCGTGCACCTTCGACAGCCAACTGACAATGGTGCACGGGTCGTCCGCCAAGGTCTTCGGCTGGTACGACAACGAGTGGGGGTACTCGTGCCGCCTCGTCGACCTGGTGCCCAGGGTGCTGTGAGCCTCCCCCGGTCGGTCGCGGAGGCCGACGTGAGCGGGAAAGTCGTGCTCGTGCGCTCCGACCTCAATGTCCCGCTCGAGGACGGCCGGGTCGCCGACGACACGCGCATCCGGGCATCGCTCCCGACGATTCGCCTCCTCTGCGACAAGGGCGCGGCCGAGGTTCGCGTCTGCTCTCACCTCGGACGACCGAAGTCGCCCGAGGACCGCGAGCGCTACTCGATGGCGCCCGTTCGCGCCGCGCTGCTCGGCGCCATCGCCGACGAACGAGTCAGCGTGCTCGAGAACACGCGCTTCGACCCGGGCGAGACGACGAACGACGAGCGATTCGCCCGCGAGCTCGCCGACGGGTGCGACCTCTATGTCGACGACGCGTTCGGGTCGGCTCACCGCGCGCACGCGTCGACCGTCGGCGTGACGGAGCTCTTGCCCGCCTACGCAGGGCTCCTCCTCCTCGACGAGCTTCGCAATCTCGGGCGGTTGCTCGGCGACGTCGAGCGGCCGTTCGTGCTCGTCGCAGGGGGAGCGAAGGTCGAGGACAAGCTGGCGGTGCTCGAGCATCTCGGCGGCCGGGCGGACGAGGTGCTGATCGGCGGGAAGATGGCCGAGGAGGTACGCGGCGAGAACCCGTTGTCGTTCGACGTCGTCCTGCCGCAAGACGTCGTCGCGGCAGCGTCGTTCGACGCCGACGCCGAGGCTCGGCCCGCCCCGTTCGACGAGCTGCCGGGCGGGTGGCTCGGTCTCGACATCGGGCCGGAGACGCGCGACGACTTCGCCCGGCGAGTCGCGAGGGCGCGGACCGTGTTCTGGAACGGTCCGATGGGCGTCTTCGAGTGGCCGCGTTTCGCGGCCGGGACGACGGCAGTCGCGCAGGCGGTCGCCGAATGCGACGGCTTCACGGTGGTCGGCGGCGGCGACTCGGTGCGGGCCGTGCACGAAGCCGGCGTTGCCGACCGGATCTCGTGGATCTCGACCGGCGGCGGCGCCTCGCTCGAGTTCCTCGAAGGCCGGACGCTGCCGGGCGTCGCGGCGATCCCTGAGGCGGCCTGAACGATGCTCATTGCCGGGAACTGGAAGATGTTCAAAGGTCCCACCGAGACGCGGGAGTTCTGCCGCGCCCTGCGGGCGGTGCCGCGGCCGGCCGACGTCGACGTGGTCGTCTGCCCGCCGTATGTGTCGCTCCCCGACGCCGTCCAGGTGCTCGCGGGAACCGAGGTCGGCGTCTTCGCGCAGAACTGCCACTGGGCCGACGGAAGGCGCGTTCACCGGCGAAGTGTCGGCGGCGATGCTGCTCGAGCTCGGCGTGTACGGGACGATCGTCGGACATTCGGAGCGCCGACAGCTGTTCGGCGACACCGACGAGACCGTCGCGCGGCGCGCCGAGGCGGCGCTCGCCGCCGGGCTGCACGTGATCGCCTGCGTCGGCGAGACCGAGGCCGAGCGCGACGCGGGCGAGACCGAGGCCGTGCTTGCGCAGGCAGACGTCGGCGCTCGAGCACGACGAGAACCTGGTGATCGCCTACGAGCCGGTGTGGGCGATCGGCACCGGCCGTACGGCGACGCCCGAGCTCGCGCAGGACGCACACGAGATCGTGAAGTCGGTGCTCGACGTGCCCGTGCTGTACGGCGGCTCGGTGAAGCCGGGCAATGCACGCGAGCTGCTCGCGCAGCCCGAGCGTCGACGGCGCGCTGGTCGGCGGGGCGTCGCTCGAGCTCGAGTCGTTCGAGGCGATTTGCCGGGCCGGTTCCCCCTCGTAGCGCTCGTCATCCTCGACGGGTTCGGTTGCGCGCCGCCGGGGCCCGGAAACGCGGTCGAGCTCGCGTCGACACCGGTGTTCGACCGACTCTGGGCGACCTTCCCGCACACCTTGCTGCGCGCCTCAGGCGAGGCTGCGGGCCTGCCGGACGGGCAGATGGGCAACTCGGAGGTGGGTCACCTCACGATCGGATCGGGGCGGCGGCTCTACCAGGACCTGATGCGCGTGAACCGGTCGGTCGAGGACGGTTCCCTGGCCGGCCTGCCTGCGATCAGGGCGGCGTTCGAGCGGGGCGGGCGTGTGCATCTGCTCGGGCTCGTCTCGCACGGAGGCGTGCATTCGCACATCGACCACCTGCAGGCGCTGCTCCGTATCGCGCCCGAGCGGACGTGGATCCACGCGTTCACCGACGGGCGGGACGTCTCGCCGACCGCCGCGGTGAGCGATCTCGCCGAGCTTCCGGTCGATCGCATCGCCACGGTCGTCGGCCGTTACTGGGCGATGGACCGCGACCAGCACTGGGAGCGCACGCAGCGTGCGTTCGACGCGATCACCGCGGGCGAGGGGACACAGGCGGCCGACCCGATCGCGGCCGTCCGCGCCTCCTACGAAGCGGGCGTCACCGACGAGTTCATCGAGCCGATCGTCGTCCCCGGCACGCCGCGGCTCGAGCACGGCGATGCGGCGATCTTCTTCAACTTCCGCCCAGACCGGGCCCGCCAGCTGACGAGGCTGCTGCTCGACGGCGGCTACGACGTGACGACGATGACGCACTACGCCTCGGATCTCGACGCTCCCGCCGTGTTCGACGAGCACGACGTCCCCGAGACGCTCGCCGAGGTGCTCTCGGCGCACGGCCTCAAGCAGTTGCACGTCGCGGAGACCGAGAAGTACGCGCACGTGACCTATTTCCTGAACGGCGGGCGTGAGCAGCCGTGGCCGGGGGAGGATCGCGAGGTGATCCCCAGCCCGCGCGACGTGGCGAGCTACGACCTGAAGCCCGAGATGTCCGCTCCCGAGGTCGCCGCGACAGTGGTCGAGAAGCTCGGGGACGGCTACGCGTTCTGTGTGGTCAACTTCGCGAACCCGGACATGGTCGGCCACACCGGGGTGATCCCGGCTGTCGTCGAGGCCGTCGAGACGACCGATCTCTGCCTCGGCCTCGTGCTCGACCGCGTCGCGGCGCTCGGGGGCGTGGCGCTCGTGACCGCCGACCACGGCAACGCCGAAGAGCTCCTCGCCGCCGACGGCGTCAGCCCGCAGACCGCCCACACCACCAACCCCGTGCCACTGGTGCTCACGGCCTCCGACCTCTCGCTGCGCGACGGCGGCGAGCTGGCCGACCTCGCGCCGACGGTGCTCGCGCTCCTCGGGGTCGAAAAGCCCTCTGTTATGACGGGTTGTGCTCTCGTAAATCGTTCGTAAGCCCTCCGGGAGTCTGTCGAGGGCGGAGCTATACTCCCGCTCCGTTGGCGCTCCCCCAGCCAGATCCAGCAGTCCTGCGGAAGGCCCAGAAAGGCGACGAGCGTGCTTTCGCGATCATCGTGCGGATGTACGAGACGCCTGTGTACAACTACGTTCTGCGGCTCACCAGCGACAAGATCTTCGCCGAGGATCTGACGCAGGAGGTCTTCCTGCGCGTGTTCCAGGGGCTGCCGCGCTTCTCGCTGCGCTGCAAGTTCACCACCTGGCTCTTCCAGGTGACCAAGAACCGCGTTCTCGACGAGCTGCGCGCCAAGGAGCGCCGGCCGATCTCGGCCGTGAACCTCGACGACATCCCGCCGCTCGAGGTCGTCGACGCGCCGGTCGAGCGCGTCGAGACGATCGACGCGCTGTGGCGCGCGATCGAGGGCCTGCCGGTCGACCTCAAGATGGCGCTCTTGCTGCGTGACGTGGTCGGCCTCTCGTACAACGAGATCGCCGATTCGCTCGAGATCACCCTGGCGACCGTCAAGTGGCGCATCTTCAAGGCGCGCGAGGACGTCCAGATCGCGCTCGCCCGCCAGGGCATCACGTTCGGCAGCGATGTCGAGGCGGCCCCGGCGGCCGTCTCGTCGACGGCCACCGCCTAGAACCCGACGCGAAGCCGCGCAGCGAGCGTCTCGGGCAGGCCGGCCGCTCGTGCATCCGCCTGGGCGCCGTCGATGTCGTAGCTCGTACGGTGGAACGCGCACGTCGCGACGTCGAGGTCGAGCAGCAGCCAGGCCGCCCGCGCGTCGCCGTCGCGCGGCTGGCCGACCGAGCCCGGGTTGAAGAGTGACCGCCGGTCGGCGAGGGGAAGGACGGTCGCGGCCGGGGCCTGACCGCCGTCCAACTGGTCGTCGGCCAGCCAGAGCGCGAGCGCGATATGGCTGTGCCCGACCAGCACGACCGGTGCGACGGTCGCCCGGAGGCTCGCGAGGGCGATCTCGTCGGAGAGCACGTAGTCCCACACCGGATCGCGCGGGCTGCCGTGGTAGAGCTCCGTCCTCGCCCTCTCCGCGCGGGGTGACAGCGAGCGCAGCCAGTCCGCGTGCCCGGGGTCGAGCACGCCCTGCGTCCAGCGCGCGGCGACGGCCGCGTCGCCGCTGAAATCGGAGATGTCGAGCCCACCGACCACCGCAAGGTCGTGGTTGCCGCAGAGGCACACGGCCGTCCGCTCGCGCACGAGAGCGCAGCACTCGTTCGGGTGAGGCCCGTAGCCGACAACGTCGCCGAGGCACCACACCTCGTCCGCGCCTTCGCGCAGGATGTCGTCGAGCACGGCCTCGAGGGCGTGCAGGTTCCCGTGGATGTCGGAGATGACGGCAGCGCGCACGACAAGACGCTCTCATAAGACCCTGGTGGTCGTCGTCTGTGTGGCGCTCTGGTGCGTCGGCGCCTGGCTGCTCGGTCGGACGAGCGTCCCTTCGCTCCACCTCTCGGGCGTCGACGAGCACACGCTCTTCTCGGACGCCGCTCTTCGGCGGTCGGCGCACTACGCGCGCGGCGTCGATGCGTTGTGGCTCGCAGGCACCGTCGCGACGCTGGCCGCTCTCGCCGTGCTGGCGTGGCGTCTTCCGAAGAGCATCCGCAGCATGGGGCTCGGCCGCATCGCGAGCGCGATCGTCGCGGGCATGGTCATCCTCGTCACCCTCTGGTTCGTCGGCCTCCCGTTCTCCCTGGCCTCCCTCTGGTGGGACCACCATTTCGGCCTCGGGCCGTTCGACGTGGTCGCGTGGCTCGACTCGCAGTGGGCGGTGCTCGCCGCCGAGGTCGCGTCGGTGATGCTCGGCATCGTCCTCCTGGTCGGGTTCGCCGGACGGTGGCCGCGCGGGTGGTGGTTGGCCGCGGCACCGACGATCGTCGTGATCGCGGCGGCGTTTGCGTTCGTCGAAGGGTGGCTGTCGGCTGCGGGCGCGCACCGGCTCGCCGATCCGGCGCTCCGTGCGGACGTCGCGCGGCTCGAACGGGTCGAACGAGTCCGCGGAACGCCGGTTCGCGTGGTGGACGTCTCGTCGTGGACGAACCAGGTGAATGCGTTCACGAGCGGATTCGGCCCGTCGACGCACGTCGTCCTCTGGAACACCCTCCTCGACGGGCGGCTGTCCCGCGCCGAGATCGACGTCGTGATCGCGCACGAGCTGGGGCACGTCCGCAGCCGGCACATCCTCAAGGCGATCGGCTGGTCGGCGCTCGTCGTGCTGCCGACGCTCTGGATCGTCGCCGTCGCGACGCGCCGGCGCGGAGGGATCGCCGATCCGGCGAACCTGCCGTACGCGATCCTCGTCCTCGCGATCGTCGGGATCGTGACCATGCCGCTGCAGAACGCCGTCTCCCGCAGGTACGAGGCCGAGGCCGACTGGCGGGCGCTCAACGCGACGCGCGACCCGGCCGCAGCCGAGCGGCTCTTCCAGAGCTTCGAGCGGACGAGCCTCGAGCAGCCCAACCCGTCGCTGCTCGACTATCTCTGGCTCGAGAACCACCCGACGCTGATGCAACGGATCGTGATGGCGCAGCGCTGGCAGCAGCGCCACGCAGGCAAGTAACAGACTGTTACTTGCGCCGAGCCGCTCAGTCCGTGGGCCGGTCGGTCTCCGGCAGCGCCTGGATGCCCTTCACGGTCGTGTACTTCGAGTACGCGTCCTGGAGGGCGGCGAGCAGCTCGCGTGCGAACTGCTGCGACATGTTGACGCGCGCGACGACGACTCCCGGGACGTCGCCCTCCTCGACCTCGTGGTCGATGCGGGCGAAGGTGAGCGTGAACTCGTAGTCCGAGAACGTGATGTTCGCGAAGTTCGCGTAGACGCCGGCCAGATGTTGGGGATCGAGGTGGATGTTGAGCTGCCGCTCGGTGCCGTCGTCCATCCAGCTTGACGATACTAGAGCCGTGTCGGCCCCGGAGAGGAGCGTCGAGCGCCTGGCGGCGCGCCTCGACGAGATCGCAGGCGCGCCCGTCGAGCTCGAGCGCCCGAAGAACCCCGAGCACGGGGATTTCGCCACGAGCGTCGCGCTGAGGGCCGCCGGGTCGGCCGGCCTGCCGCCGCGAGAGCTGGCCGGGGAGCTGGCCGCCCGCATGGCGGAGCTCGACGACGTCGTCGGCGCCGAGGTGGCCGGGCCCGGCTTCGTCAACCTACGGCTCGCCGACGGCTTCTTCGTCGAGGCACTCGCCGAGATCGACGACAGCTACGGCGGCGGGTTCGCCGACCCGCCGCTGCGCGTGCAGGTCGAGATGGTGTCGGCCAACCCCACCGGGCCCGTCGTCGTCTCGGCCGGCCGGAACGGCGCACTCGGAGACTCGGTGGCGCGCCTGCTCGAGTTCGGCGGCCATCAGGTGGACCGCGAGTACTACTACAACGACGCCGGCACCCAGATCGAGCGGTTCCGCGCGTCCGTCGACGCGTTGCGCCGCGGCGAGCCGATCCCCGAGGACGGCTATCGCGGTGAGTACGTGGCCGACCTCGCCGGGGTAGCCGGCGACCCGGTCCCGGCGATGCTCCGCTCGATCGAAGCGACGATGGAGCGCTTCCGGATCCACTTCGACGGCTGGGCGCTGCAGAGCGCACTGGAGGAGCGCCTGCCGGAGTTGCTGCCGCGCCTCGACACCTACGAGAAGGACGGAGCGCTGTGGGCACACTCGTCCGCGTTCGGCGACGAGCAGGACTGGGTGCTCGTCCGCTCCTCCGACAGGGGCGGAACGCCGACGTACCGCGCCGCCGACGTCGCATACCTGGTCGACAAGCTCGAACGCGGGTACGACCGGGCGATCTACGTCCTCGGCGCCGACCATCACGCGACCGCTCGCTGGT
Organism: uncultured Thermoleophilia bacterium; assembly: GCA_963774355.1. GTDB lineage: Bacteria > Actinomycetota > Thermoleophilia > Gaiellales > Gaiellaceae > PALSA-600. The sequence continues at coordinate 103,733 of CAVZER010000006.1, forward strand.
ACGCGGCCGTCGCCCGCATGCTCGGGTACGACCCGGAGCGGATCGAGGTCCTGCTGTACCAGTTCGTCCATCTGACGGGCGGCGGTGTGACCGCGAAGGCTTCGAAGCGGGCCGGAAACGTCGTCTTCCTCGACGACCTGCTCGACGAGATCGGCGTCGACGCGGCGCGCTGGTACCTCGTGAACCGCGGCCCGGACCAGACGGTTGACATCGACGTCGACCTGGCGGCGGAGAAGTCGAACAAGAACCCGGTGTTCTACGTGCAGTACGCGCACGCGCGGATCGCTGCGATCCTGCGCAACGCGGCAGGCGCAGAGGAGGGCGGTGCGCCGCCCGGCCCGCTCGCCGGCGAGGAGAAGGAGCTGATCAAGCGCCTCACCGACTTCCCGACGACCGTGCGCGAGGCGGCCGAGCGGCGCGGGCCGCAGCTGCTGCCGGCATACGCGATCCGCGTGGCCGACGAGTACCACCGCTTCTACCACGAGTGCCGCGTGCTGGGCGACCCGGCCCAGGCGTTCCGGCTGCAGCTCTGCCGCGCCACACAGCGCGTGATCGCACGCTGCCTCGACCTGATCGGGGTCGAGGCGCCCGAGCGGATGTAATCAGGCCTCGGTCGGGGCGACGTAGTAGTGGAGCTCGAGACGTTCGTCGCGCGCCTCGCGCCAGGGCTCGGTGAAGACGCGCTGCCACCCTCGCCGTTCGTAGAGGCGGATCGCGTCCCGGTTGGTTTCCACGACGTCGAGCACGGGACGCAGGCCGCGCATGTCCGCGTCGGCGCACGCGGCGTCGAGGAGCGCCGCACCCGCGCCGGCCCCTCGGGCTGCGGGTGCGACGAAGAGACGCGAGATCGAGGCCAGCCGGACCGGGGGAGGCCGGTCAGGCGCTTCCAGAGAGCGGCGCTCGAACCGGCGCCGACCGGCGCCAGAGCGACGTGGCCGATCGCGGCAGTGTGGGTCTCCGCCACCCACGCGCCGAGCATGCCGCGCGGCGACAGCCAACGCTCGGGATCGTCCGGCCAGTACGTCGGGTAGCCGTCGCGACGATGCACCTCCTCGAGCAGGTGCGCGAGGGCGCCCAGGTCGCTCTCGAGCCGGGAGCGCACGACCATCCGGCCGATGCTACGGGGCCGCTTTAGGATCAAGGTCGATGGCTGCCGTCTCGGCCCCCGACCGCAACCTCGCGCTCGAGCTCGTGCGCGTGACCGAGGCTGCCGCGATGGGCGCCGGCCGCTGGATCGGGCGCGGCGACAAGAACGCGGCCGACCAGGCCGCCGTCGACGCGATGCGCACGATGCTCGACACCGTCAGCATGGACGGCGTCGTCGTGATCGGCGAAGGCGAGAAGGACGAAGCGCCGATGCTCTTTAACGGCGAGCACGTCGGGGAGGGGCACGGGAGCGCGGTCGACGTCGCGGTCGATCCGCTCGAAGGCACGCGGCTGACGGCGTTCGGCCAGCCGAACGCGATCGCCGTGATCGCAGTTGCCGAGCGCGGCTCGATGTTCTTTCCAGGCGCCGCTGTCTACATGGAGAAGATCGCCGCCGGGCTCGAACGCCGTCGACGCCGTGGACATCACCGCCACTCCGACCGAGAACGTGAACGCGGTCGCGAAGGCGAAGGGCGTGAAACCGACCGACCTGCGGGTCGTCGTGCTCGAGCGGGAGCGACACGAGAGCCTGATCGGCGAGCTTCGTCAGGCGGGAGCGCGCGTGAACCTGATCCGCGACGGCGACGTCGCGCCCGCAATCGCGGCCGCGCGTCCGGGGACGGGTGTCGACCTGCTGTACGGGATCGGAGGCACGCCCGAGGGTGTCATCTCGGCGGCGGCGCTCAAGTGCGTCGGCGGCGGGATCCAGGGCCGGCTCTGGCCCCGCTCGGCCGACGAGCGCGAGGCGCTGATCGCCGCGGGCGTTCGACCTCGATCGAGTGCTCACGACCGACGACCTCGTCTCCGGCGACAACGTCTTCGTCGCCGCGACGGGCGTCACCACCGGTGCCTTGCTGCGCGGCATCCGCTACGTACGCGACGGCGCCGTCACGGATTCGATCGTCATGCGCTCGCGCTCCGGCACCGTGCGCCGGATCGAGGCGCGTCACAACCTCGAAAAGCTCACGCACTTCACCGGAAAGGAGTTCAGATGACCAACCCCATCGGAATCGACGACCTCGGCTACGACCAGACGCTCTACATGCTCGCGTTCGACCACCGCGGTTCCTTCGAGAAGATGGTCGGCGGAGACCCGGCGAGGGTCACAGGCGCGAAGCAGTTGATCTGGGAGGGCTTCGAGCGCGCTGTCGGCGAGGGCGTGTCGAAGGACGCGGCGGGCATCCTCGTCGATGCGCAGTACGGGCCGGAGGTCGCCCGCGCTGCGAAGGCCGGCGGCTACAAGCTCGCGATGCCGGTCGAGAAGTCCGGCCAGCACGAGTTCGACTTCGAGTACGGCGATCGGTTCGGCGACAAGATCGAGGAGTTCGATCCGGACTTCTCCAAGGTGCTCGTCCGCTACAACCCGGAGGGCGACGCCGAGCTGAACGAGCGTCAGACCGCGAGGCTGCGTCAGCTGTCGGAATGGCTGCACGAGCGGCGACGGAAGTTCCTGTTCGAGTTGCTCGTCCCGGCCGAGCCCGCCCAGCTCGAGCGCGTCGGCGGCAGCGAGGATCGGTACGACACCGAGTTGCGGCCCGCGTTGATGCTCGAGGCGATCCGCCGGTTGCAGAACGGCGGCGTCGAGCCCGACATCTGGAAGATCGAAGGGCTCGACGATCGCCTGATGTGCCGCGAGATCGCGCAGCACGCGCGCCGCGAGGGCCGCGATCACGTCTCGTGCATCGTGCTCGGCCGCGGTGCGTCCGACGCGAAGGTCGACGAGTGGCTCCGTGCCGGCGCCGGGCTCGAGGGTTATATCGGCTTCGCGATCGGACGCTCGATCTTCTCGGAGTCGGTGAAGGCGTATGCCGCCGATCCCGAGGGCTTCGACCGCGAGGCAGCGATCACGAAGATCGCCGACAGCTACCGCCGCTTCATCGACGTGTACGAGGGGGCGCCTGCTCCCGCGTGAGCGGGCGCCCTCCTGCTTTCACGGCGCGATGTTGTGGTTGTGACGGAAGACGTTGTCAGGGTCGTGCTTCCGCTTCACCGCGACGAGCCGGTCGTAGTTCGGCCCATACGCGCCGCGAATCGCGTCCGGCCCCTGATCGTCGCCGAGGTAGTTGAGCCAGCGGCGGTCGGTGAGGTGCGGTGCGAGCGCGGCATGCGTCTCGCGTGTCCACGCGATGTTCGCGTCGGTGTCGGCGGGGTCGAGCCAGACGGATGGAATGAGCAGGTTCCATCCGGGCTCGCGGTGCGGCACCGCCGTTTCCTCGACGCCGACTCGACAGACGGCACCGTGGAACTGCTCGAGCAGGATCGCGGTCATCGGTGACGGGACCGTCTGGAACCGGTCGACGATCACGTCGATCAGCTCGTCCGGGATGCCGGCGGTGAAACTCGAGAGCCAGTAGTTGAGTGATCCTGCCGGGTAACCGTCGTCCAGGATGGTGTTCATCGCCGGATACGGCATCGGGCCGACCTCGACCATGAGCGGCGAGCCCCAGGACTTGAAGGGCGCGAGCTCGCGCTCAGCCTCCTCGGGCGTCCCGGTGTGGAAGACGACCATGCCCGCGATCTTCATCCCGGAGCCGTCGGGCGCGTGGACGACCGCGGCGAAGACGGTGAGGTCGTCGGATGCCGCCGCCGCGGCGTCGCGATAGAAGCGGAGCATCTCGGCAGCCGCGTCGATCGGGTGGACGATCAGCCCGCCCACGACCATCTGCAGCGGATGCAGCCGGTACTCGAACGAGGCCGCGACGCCGAAGTTGCCGCCGCCGCCGCGGAGCGCCCAGAAGAGATCGGGGTCCGAGTCGGCGGTGACGTCGACGATGTCGCCGTCGGCGGTCACGAGCTCGACACCGAGCAGGTTGTCCGCGGCGAGGCCGTGCTTCGCCATCAGCCAGCCGAGGCCGCCGCCGAGCGTGAGGCCGGCGATTCCGGTCGTCGAGATCGCGCCGCCCGTGACGGCGAGCCCGTGCACAGCGGTCTCGCGGTTCAGCTCCCGCCAGATCACGCCGCCCTGCGCGCGCACCGTGCGCGCGGCAGGATCGACGCGGATCCCCTTCATCGGCGACAGGTCGATCATGAGCGCGTCGTCGGCGACCGCGCGGCCCGCGACGTTGTGCCCGCCGCCGCGCACGGAGATGCCGAGGTCGTTCGCGCGCGCGAAGCGAATCGCGTCGGCGATGTCCGCCGCGTTCTGACAGCGCGCGATCAGCGCCGGACGGCGGTCGATCAATCCGTTGTGCACGCGCCGCGCTGTGTCGTAGCCGTCGGTCTGCGCGTCGATGATGCTGCCGGAGAAGCCGGCGCGAAGTTCTTCGAGTTGCTCGGTATCGGTCGCTGCGGTCGTTGCCATTCGTCCCTCCTGTCGCGGTCGATCGAGTCTAGGACAGGAGGGCTGATCTCACATCGTCCGTGCGAACGATTCGTCGCCGTCGGGCTAGGAAGGAAGCACGCGAGCGTAGCTCAGTTGGTGGAGCGCTCGACGTCGCGCAGTTCCGTCGTTCGTGCGGTGAACCGATGATCATCCGCTACGAGCTCGGGATTGGTGGCCCGGCCCCGGGGTGGCGGCGACGTCGGCCGAAGGGTGAGCCTCCAATCATGCGGACCGCGCTGCTCGATGCTGTGGACCGAAACGCCGGCGCGGGCCTTGACAGACTTGTTGCAGGGGGTCTATAGACCGCAGCCAGGGGACGCTGTCCGCGCCGACACGAGAGGGGGTGCGTCAGGGGGCGACTTCATGCGCTCGCGGTGCCGGGCACCGCATTGAGGGCAATCGAGGGGCAGGCGACACCGGAACACCGTCCCACAACACCGTTACGTGAAACACAAGGAGACGACATGAGACGTTTTGTCCTTCTGCTCGTCGCGAGTGCGGCTTTCTTCGGCACGGTCGCGCTGTCGGGGTCGGCCGGCGACCAGGGCTACCAGGTCAGGAACTGCAGCCAGGGCCTCGCCATCTGCACGGAGGTGGAGAACTCGATCGGCTACGGAGGCGCCTATACGGGCCACGACGAGCCTTCGCTGCTCTTTTACTCGGACACGCCGGGCTCCGGGAACTCGAATAAGTACACGGTCAAGCTGCCGAGCGACCCGCACTTCTTGCCGAACCAGGCCGGGACCGGCGCGAGCTGGAACTTCCAGAACCAGATCGCGTTCTGGGTCGGGATGGCGATGTGCGACACCCAGTCGGCGCCGGAGTTCACCAACCAGTGCACGGCCGACAGCGACACGAACATCAAGGACGGAACCGACCCGAGCGCGCCCGACTACATCGGCAAGCACGCCGGGACGGCGTTCATGGAGATGCAGTTCTACCCGCCGGGTTGGGTGTCCTGGCCGGCTGGCATCAGCTGCGACGCGACCCAGTGGTGCGCGGCGCTCAACATCGACAGCCTCAGCCAGGACCAGAACACGGGCACCGTCAACAACGCGGACTGCCTGAACCGCGCCGGCGTCGAGCCGGTCTCGTTCGCCTTCATCACCAAGAGCGGCGTGCCGCACGCATCTCCGGGGCCGCTGACCGTGTTCGCACCGCCGTTCGCAGCGCTGACCCCGAACCCGGCGACCGACCTGTTCATGAACTCGGGCGACACGGTCACCATCGACATGCACGACACTCCGGCCGGCTTCCAGGTCGTGATCAACGACCTGACCACGGGCCAGTCGGGCTCGATGACGGCGAGTGTCGCCAACGGCTTCCAGCACATCCTCTACGAGCCGACCAGCGGGACCTGTCATCAGGCGCCGTACGCTTACCACCCGATGTACTCGACCTCGAGCGAGCACACGCGCGTGCCGTGGGCGGCGCACACCTACAACGTCGCCTTCGACGACGAGATCGGCCACTTCGAGTTCTGCAACCAGGCCGACGAGAACGGGAACTGCACCACGCCGGGCACGCAGGACGCGTCGTCGGGGCTCGACGACGACGACTTCGGCTGCTTCAACGCGGATGACTCGCTGCTCGTGCAGATCGGGGGATGCACCGGGTCGGACAGCGACTTCGACGGAGCGTCGTACGGCCTCAACTGGCCGGGGACGGGGCCGAACAACGGGCAGGACGCGAAATACCACCCGACCCCGATCACGTTCACGAGCCCGCTCTTCAACGGGAACCAGAACTACAGCCGGATCGCGTTCGAGGCTGATCTGCCGCGCATCGAGGCGCCCGACTCGGGCGGCATATGCAACCGCTTCACCGGCGAGAACTGCGTCAACCCGCCTCCGGGCGCGGCGTTCTACCCCATCTACTCCACCGGGACGTCGACGCAGAACACGAGCGCGAACGGCCACTGCGTCTGGCAGTTCGGCGGTGCCGGGATCAAGGGAACGACGAACACGTTCGGCGGGAACTCGACAGCCGAGTACGGGCCGCTGCTCTTCAGCTTCTACCCAGGCCCGGACCCGGCGACCCGGCTCCGTGCCAACAACTTCCGCAACGTCCTAGATCACAACCCCTGCCCGGGCTAGCGCACGGGCCTACGCGGGGAGCGTCCTCCGCGGGCGCTCCCCGCCCGTTATCCGGAGCGGTGCGGGACGACGACCGGCCGCGCGTTCGACCAATCCTCGCGGCAGGGCTTCAGCGGCAGGCAGTCGATGCCTAGCGGCCGCGCGGAGACCTTCACCCAGTAACGGCCGGGCGGGAGCGCGTGCCGCGTCCGCACGCGGTCGCCTGCCGGCACGGCCACGACGCCCCCGATCGTCTCGGCGAGGCGAACGTTCGCCGGGACGAAGGCGCCGCTCGGCTCGGCCGCCGGCGCGGAGGCGACGGCGATGTGCACCGGCACGAGGTCGCCAGCGGCGCCGAGGTCGAAGACGGAGACGACGTGGCCCCTGCTCGCAGCCGCCGAGAGCAGGTTCGGCACGTTCGTGCTCGCTGACGTGCTCGCCGCGACCACGAAGGCGAGCAACGCAGCCGCTGCCAGGCCGGCGCGTCTCACGTCCTCCGAACCCTAGCGCGGCGCGACCGCCTTGCGTGGACCGCCGTCTTCGCGCCACCTCGAGCAGGCGGCTGCGTACGAGGCCGAGAGACGTGAGCGTTGGGAGGCCGAGAAGCGTGCGCGCTAGAGCCGTCTGTTCTAGGGTCTGTCGCGGGCGCGCATGCGGTCCGCCGTAGCGATCGACCGGTGACATCGTGCGGTCAGGATTCTCGCGCCGGCGAAATTCCTTCCTTCCCGAGTGGCGGGTGGTTATAAGAGCCAATCCGGGCTTTCGGGAACGGTCGCCGCATGACCGACGATCCGAGGCTGCCGACCGGTTCGACCCGCTCCGCGAGGTGTCACCGTAGACAGACGGTAACGGGGGTCCCGCCGACCTCGGGAACCGGCTAGATTTGGCTCTACGCGGGCGTAGCTCAGTTGGTAGAGCATCAGCTTCCCAAGCTGAGGGTCGTGGGTTCGAGCCCCATCGCCCGCTTTCGTCGAAGAGGCGCCTGCAGAGCCGTTTTCGTCTCAACGGTGCGACTTTGAGCACGTCTCGTGCTGCGGCAGGTGCCGGCATGTTCTCCGGTCAAGACCCCTCAGATCCGAAGAAGACCTTCGAGACGTGCCGCTCGAGACCACCGTCGGAGGCGGGCGGCCTCGACAGCCGACCTCCGTTCCTACGGGTGCGCCCCCCAGCTCGCGAGATGAGCCTCTGGGCCGCGGAGCTCGGCCACTTCGAGACGTGCGCAAGCGTGTCCGATCCGCTCGCGATCGGTGGCAATCCGTTGCTGCCGTTCGACCCGGAGACGTTCCAGACGTGCCACGGGGGCAGTGAAGGAGGCACTGACACCGCAGGTGAAGGTCCATGCGACTTCTCAACGGGGGTCTGTACGAATCCCACCACCGAAGGCGGCGGCGCATGCCCGACGAACAACTTCTTCTCGGGCGCTGCGTGCGAGTTCGAGGACGGCACGCGCGTACCGGCCGGGCCGCGGCCCGTCTCTCCGGACGTGACGACGGGGGGCGTCTCCACGATCAGCTGGCCGATTGCCGGCTGCGAGGACAACGTGACGCAGAACGGAGACCTCGACTTCGACGGGACGTCGTATCAACCCGACTATCCGGACGGGACGACGAATCACCCGACCCCGTTCCGATACGAAGGCCCTTCCAACGCTGCAGGTAAGCCATACCCGCAGATCCAGTTCGAGACGAACGTCGCTGCGTCCGAGATCAACTGTGATGTCGTGTCGGGCAACGGCTGCAAGGCGCTGCCCGCCGGCGCGGCGTTCTATCCGTTCTGGAGCATCGGCAAGCAGACGCTGCCGCAGGGCTTCCCGGCATCGCCGAACTCGGGCAACTCGTCCGGGAACAGCAACAAGCAGAACGTGTGTCTCTGGAACTTCGGCAACGACATCGCCGGCGTCACGACCGACGACTTCGGGAAGACCGCCGAGTACGGCGTCCCGAACGTCGCGCGCTTCGCCGGCACGCTGACGAGCCCTGTGATCTCGAATCCAGAGCTCGGGGGCAGCTGCAAGAAGTAGACGACTCAGCTGAGCTCGCCGGCGGTCAGCCGCCGGCGAGCTCACGCGTTCATGTCGTTATCACGACCGGTTGCCTAGCGTCTTGGCCCTGGAGTCGATCGATTCCCCTGGACAGGCGGCGCGCGTCACGCGCCGCCGGAGGCTGCGTCGTCGACAACACGTCCGCCGAGTGGTGGCGCTGGTGCTTTTCGCGTTGCTCGTGCCGGAGATCTGGTCCTACACGACGACGATGCTGCAGCCCTCGAGCCTGCCGCTCTGGCCCCGTAGCGTCGAGTGGCTGCGAGAGCATCATGGCAACTGGCTCGTCGACGAGGCCGAGCACTACTACTACACCTGGAAGGCGCCGAAGAAGGGCGGCCCGCAGCTGACGACGCTGCCGACGGTCGGCGTCGCGCCTGCGGCAACGCCGAAGGTGACGAAGCGGCGGGCGACGGCGGCGTGGCCGCGGCGCGTCGAGCCGGTGTTCGCGGACGCGCTGCCGGGCGAAGGGGCCTGGACGGGCACCGGCCCACTGGTCCGTGGACGCCCGCCTGTTCTCCTGACGACCTTCAGGACCGAGGTCGACTACCCGCGGATCGTCGCGTACGTGGCGTGGTTCGACCACACACGAACATCGGTGGCCTTCTACCCCGGACGCTACGAGCCGCCGAACGCACCCGTGCGCGGCCCGATGCAGGTCCCCTACGGCCAACGTTGGCGTTTGCTCGCGACCTTCAACGGCGGCTTCATCTACCGCGACGGCAACAACGGATCATCGATCAACGGGATGTCATACGAGCCCCTGAAGCGCGGCCTCGCGACCCTGATCGCCTACCGCGACGGCCGCGTCGACGTGCGGACCTGGCGGGGCGGCCCGGTCGCAGGCCCACAGATCGCGTTCGCCCGTCAGAGCCTGCCGCTGATCGTCGACAACGGACGTCTCAACCCCGCGCTCAACGATAGCTCCCAGTGGGGCTACACACTCGGGAACGCCGTCCGTGTCTGGCGCACCGGAGCGGGTATCGACCGCCACGGCAACCTCATCTACGCCGCCGCGGACGATCAGACCGTGACCACGCTCGCGCAGATCTTGCAACGGGCCGGAGCAGTCCGCGCGATGCAACTCGACATCAACCCCGAATGGCCGACGCTGATCACCTACACCCACCGCGGCAGCCTTACACCGACCAAGGTGGTCCCCAACTACCAGCAGCCCGCAACGCGGTACCTCGTCCCCGACGACCGAGACTTCTTCGCCGTCTACCGACGCCTGCCAGGGCCGTTCAGCGTACCGCTCAAGTGACCGCGACGCGTCGCCGTGCCCTCGTGCTGGTCGTCCTCTCGGCGACGGCCGCCTGCGTCGCCGCGGACGTCCTCGCGAGCGCGCAGCCCGCCGTGCAAGTTCGTGTGTTGCGGCTTGTCGACACCTCGCGTCGCGCACACTTCCGCGACGGCACGTCGGGGCCGCGCGTGCTGATCACCTACGTCCGGTACCCGACGCGCGGCCACGCCCCTTTCCCGCTCGTCGTTTTCGCACACGGGTTCGCGCTGACGCCGCAGATCTACTCGCGCCTGCTCGATGCGTGGGCGTCGGCCGGCTACGTCGTCGCCGCTCCCGTCTTCCCCGTCGAGAACGCGAACGCGCCGGGAGGTCCCGACGAGAACGACCTGCTGAACGAGCCCGGCGACATGAGCTTCGTCGTCTCACGCCTGACGGGACCGGCAAGTCCTGTTCGGAGGCTGATCGATCCGAGCAAGATCGCGTTCGCGGGACAGTCGGATGGAGCTGTGGCCGCGCTGTCCGCCGCATACGACCGCCGTTTCCTCGACCGGCGGGTCGACGCAGCGGTGGTCCTCTCGGGAGCCGCGCTTCGCGGCTTCGTTCGCCCTCTCCCCGGCGCACCGCCGTTGCTCGCGGTCCAGGGCTCAGACGACCCGATCAACGCGCCAAGCGAGACAACCGACTACTACCGGCTCATGCGAAGGCCGAAGTTCCTGCTCTGGCTGATCGGCGCAACCCACCTTCCCCCATACACGACAGACGACCGCTGGGCTGCCATCGTCGACCGCACTACCACCGACTTCCTCGACCACTACCTCCGAGGAGCCGACCTCGGTCCTCTCATCACCTCCGGCACCCGGAGCGGCGTCACCCGCCTTACGTCGAACCCCTGAGCGAACTGCGCCCAGCGCGGCCGGCTGGGTCGCCGAATCGCTCGAGAAGCAGTCCGTGGCGGAGGCCGTGGTCGCTCACCGTGAGCGATTCCCGGCCGAGTTTCGTCACGACGGTGCGCACGATGCAGGCGCCGGCGAGGATGACCTCTGCGCGTTTGGGCTGCAGGCCGACGATCTCGCGACGCTCGTCTGCGGTCCGGGTGCGGTAGAGCTCGATCTGTCGGTCGATCTCGGCGAGGTCGAGAACCGTGCCCTGCACGACCGTGGGGTCGTATTCGGCCAGGCCGTGCTTGACCGCGGTGAGGTTCGTGATCGCGCCGCCCATCCCGACGAGAGTGTCGGGCGTGGGCCGGCCGTCGAGCGGCGCCAGGTCGGTACCGATCGCGTCGATCGCGGAGGCGAGCGCGTCCTCGGAAACGGCCCCGTCGAGGCCGTAGCGCTCGGTGAAGCGCGTCGCTCCGACGTTCACGCTGAAGCGCTCGTCGACCTCCTCCCCTCGGCCGAACGTGAACTGGGAGCTGCCGCCCCCGGTGTCGAACACGACGAGTGAGCCACGGCCGAGGCCCAACCCGGACTTGACCGCGATGTAGGCCAGTCGGCCTTCTTCCTCGCCGGGGATGACCTCGACCTCGATGCCCGTGCGGTCGCGCACGGCGTCGACGAGCGCCGCGCTGTTTGGGGCGATTCGCAGCCCGGCCGTTCCGACCGCCGCGATCTCCTCGACTCCGCTGCGTCTGGCCTCGTCTGCCATGGCCGCGATCGCCTCGACCGTCCGCTCGATCGGCCTCTCGCCGAGCTTCCCGGCCTCGTCGAGGCCTTCGCCGAGGCGGGTGACCTCGGCGCGGTCGGCGATCGTCGTCCAGTCACCGTCCGCCTCTCGCTCGCCGATGTGGAACTTGACGGAGTTCGTGCCGACGTCGATGACCGCGTAGCGCCTCGACCCGAATCCGACGAGCGCCTTCAGCCCGCGCGCGAGGCAGACGTTCCGGCGCGAGCTCAGGCCGAGGTCGCGCACGGCCGCGATCACGCGAGCGGGGTCCTCCGATTCCACGGCGATCGTTCGCCTCGCTCCTTGCTCTGTTCGTACTTCGGAGCGCTCTGCCATGCAGCCGCCGACCGTGTAGTGCTCGCGTTGTTTGTGCACCGCGACCGCGAGCAGGTCCGGGCTCGGCCCCACGACCTCGTCGACGAGTTGGTCGAGCGTGTATGCGGAGCGCGCGAGCGGTGGAGCCTCGGCGGCAAGCGTCTCCAGTACCGCGAGGACCTCCTCCGCGGGAAGCGGGAAGTCCGCTTTCATGACGGGCTTCCACTGTTCGAGACCGTCCTCGTTCACGGTTTGGAGCTGCTTCACATCCATGAGACCGTCGCGAACCTTGACGGAGGCGTCGCTGCCGATCGAGAGCAGGTAGACCTCGTCGCTCTCCTCTGCCCGCTCCGGCCGCAGCGCCGCGAACCGCGCGTCGGCCTCGCCGAAGCTCTGTCCGAAGGTGCGCCACTCCCAGCGGGGAACGATGGTTTGACCCGAGAGGCTGCTGCCGCCCGGCCCGGCCGTCACGAAGCCCGGTTCTCGAGGCGCGCGAAGTAGTCGAGCGCCTTGCGCGTCTTCGTCTCCTGCTCGCCCGAGAGGTCGATGCCGCGGGTGGCGAGGAACGAGCGGAGCTCGGCGGCAACCTGGAACGCCTCGCTCGTCTCGCAGCGGGTCGAGAGCTCGAGGATGCGGGAGCCGTCCGGGTAGAGCCACATCTCGGCGACGAGCCTGCGGTCGAGCTCCTTCGGTGTGAACCGGAGCTTGAGCACGAAGATCGGCCCGAGGATCGACAGGTCGTCAAGGCCGATTCCGTCCTGCACGTGTGCGGCGAAGAACGCCCTCTGCTCTTTGGAGAAGAGCTTCGGCAGGGGGATCTCGCCTGCGACGGCCTTCCTGACGTCGGTCGGGCGCAGCGCGCCCTTCAAGGCGGCCGAGCACACGTAGCCACCGGGCAAGGCGTCGACCTCGACACGAAAGCTCGCCGACCTCCTGAGCCCGTCCGGCAGCTCTGCCGGTACGACCGGGCGCAGCTTGACGGCGGAGTCGGCGCCTTTGCCCTGGATCCGGCGCGCGCGGACGACGACGCCCTGCTTGTCGAGCGCCAGTTCGGGTGTGTCGAAGAAGAAGACTTGGCGGATTTGAGCCTCGAGCGGATCGAGGCCGAGCCCGACCACGGCAGAACGTTGGTCGGACTCCGGCACGGTCAGCTTCAGCTCGACGCTGTCGGCCTCCTTGATCAGCGCGAGCAGCCGCGTCAGCTCCTCGGCCGAGAAGGTCCCCGGCAAAGTGGTGGATTCAGCCATCTGCTCCCCTTTCGTTCGGCGGACGTCCGCCGGTTACGAGGCGAGCGTCTTCGATCGAGCTGATCGTATTCGGTCTGATCGATCGCGCCGCTGCGAATCGACCCGTCACGCGCGATCGGGCGCGGGCGCCATGTCGTTGTCCTCGGCGAGCTGCGCCTCGACTGCCTGGTCGACGTTTCCGTGGATTCTGTCGGCGCCGAGCGTTGCCACCATCCCATCGGCGTCGAGGACCGCGAGAACCTGCGGCTTGACCCTGGCCAGTCGCAGCGTGACGCCGTCCGCGTTCACGACGTTGTGGAGCTCGGCCAGCTTCGCTGCTCCCTGAGAGTCGACGAAATCGACGCCTTCGAGGTCGATGACGAGGGCATGAACTCGCGGCTCACTCTCCCGGACGACCGCCCGGACGCGACCGTCGAGCGCCTCCGCGGTGGCGAAGAAGAGGCCGCTGTCGAGGCGCAGCACGGCGATGCCCGGAAAGGTCTCGTCGCCCGGATTCTCGTCGAGCTCGCGGAACGCCTGTGTGCCGGGCTGACGCGCGAGCACCGGTATCCGTGGCGAGGTTGCGACGTAAATCAGCCAGCCGAGTGAGAGGACGACGCCGATCGCGACGCCTGCGAGGACTCCGCCGGAGAGCACGCCGAGGATCGCGGCGACGGCGATCCAGAAGTCGACCCTCGCAACCCGGTGCAGGCGCCCGAGCTCAGCGACGTCGATCATCCCGAACACGACCGCGTCGATGATCACCGCCGCGAGCACGGCCTTCGGGAGAACAGAGAAGAGCGGCGCGAGCACGACCAGCGTCAACAGCACGAGGCCGCCGGTGATCAGCGAGGCGACCGGCGTTCGGGCGCCGGCCGACTCGTTCAGCGAGCTCGCCGACAGGCTCGTCGATACAGGCATCCCCTGGAACACTCCGGCCCCGGCGTTCGCCATCCCCTGCGCCACCGACTCCTGGTTCACGTCGATGCGGTAACGGTGCCGCGTTGCGAACGCTCTCGCGTCGCCGGCGGTCTGGGAGAACCCGATCAGCAACAGCGCCAGCGACGCGATGCCGATCGTCGAGAGGTGCGTCCGGACGAGATCCCAATCGGGGAGCGCCGGGCTGGGCAAGCCGCGAGGAACGTGGCCGACGAGCGCAACGCCGTGGGCGCCGAGGTCGAAGAGCCCCGATGCGACCAACCCGCCGACCACCAGCACGAGCGCGCCCGGAACCGCGGGCGCGGCAAACCGCAGCCCGAGAATCACCCCGAGCGACACAAGCCCCACCAGGACCGTCGTCCAGTGCGTCTCGCCGAGACCCTGGATCCAGGTCGCCAGCTCCCGCCACGCGCTGTCGCCGCTCGAAGACGTCCCCGTCAGCTTGGGAAGCTCGCCGATCGTCACGTCGATCGCTGCGCCGGCGAGAAACCCGGTGATCACCGCCTTCGACAGGAACTGCGCGATCCACCCCATTCGAAACAGCGCGAGCAGCAGGAACAGGGCGCCCGTGACCAGGGTGATCGCTGCGACGAGTTGCGCCGCGTCCTGACCTCCGAGCTTGGTCGCCAACACCGCGCCCCCGGCTACCGCGGCGAGAGACGAGCTCGGCCCCGTCGAGATCTGCCGCGACGTGCAGAAGAGCGCGTAGATGATCGCGCCGGCCGCCGCCGCGTACAGCCCGTTCTGCAGCGGCACCCCGGCGATACCGGCATAACCGAGGTTCTTCGGGACGACGAGCGCGGTGACGGCGATCCCCGCCGCGAGGTCGCCGCGAAGCCAGCCGACGGTCGTACGAGGGCAGCCACGAGACGATCGGGAGCAGGCGCGCCAGGCGCCCGCCACCCGCAACCGTCGGCATGTCGCTCATCCGTCTCGGCCCTCCTCGTCGAAAGAAGCGTGATTCTCGGCCATCAGCCGCCTTCGTGCTCGCGCGAGTCACGCTGACTTGCCGATGTGCGATTGTTGCGCGAGGTTGGTGAAGGAGACCCAGACCCACTGATGGCGACGACCGAGGAAGCCACGGCGATCGACACCCCGGCCGTTGCGTGGTACGCGTTGCCGCCGGACGAGGTCGCGCGCCGCATCGGCGTCGACCCTTCGCGTGGCCTCACGGCCAGCGAGGTTGCCTCACGCCTCGCCGGGGTCGGGCCCAACAAGTTCGCCGTGGCGGAGGTCGAGCCACGCTGGCGCGCCTTCGTCCGCCAGTACCGCGACCCGATGCAGATCGTCCTGCTCGTGGCCGGGATCGGAAGCCTCTACCCGCTCAAGGAGCTCGGGACGGGTCTCGTCCTGCTCTTCCTCACACTGTTCAACGCGGTGCTCGGCCTGCGCCAGGAGGGCAAGGCGGCCGAGGCCGTCGCTGCGCTCCAGAAGATGATGATCGTCAAGGCGCGCGTCCGCCGTGACGGTGAGCTCGTCCAGATCCCGGCAGAGGAGCTCGTCCCCGGAGACGTCGTCTCGATCGAGGCCGGCGATGTGGTGCCGGCCGACGGCCGCCTGCTCTCGGCGGCGACGCTCGAGATCGCAGAGTCGGCGCTGACCGGCGAGAGCCTGCCCGTCTCGAAGGGAGTGGACGCGGTCGAGTCGCCGGACACGCCGCTCGGTGACCGGACCGACTCGGTCTACATGAACACGAATGTGACCCGCGGGGCCGGGACGTTCATCGTCACGTCGACCGGGATGGCGACCGAGGTCGGCCACATCTCGCACATGCTGCAGAGCACCGGGGAGACGGATACACCGCTGACCACGCAGCTGAAGAAGCTGACGAGCCAGATCCTCGTCATCTCAGGTGCGGCCGTCGCAGTGTCGATCGTGCTCAACCTGTCGCGCGGCGAGAGCTTCGACACCGTCTTCACCGCGGCGATCGCGTTCGCGATCTCCGCCATCCCGACCGGGCTTCCCGCCGTCGTCACGACGATCCTCTCCTACGGGACGCAGATGCTCGCGAAGGCGAACGCGATCATGAAGCGGCTCCGCTCGACCGAGACGCTCGGCTCGACCTCGGCGATCAATTCCGACAAGACCGGGACGCTGACGCTCAACCAGATGACCGCGGTGGAGTTGACGATCCCCGGCCGCCGCTACACGGTCTCCGGGGGCGGGTACAGCACCGATGGGACGATCAAGCACGCCTTCGGCCTGCCGGAGGTGCCGCTCGACCAGTTCCTGCTGCCGATGGCGCTGTGCGCCGACGCCGTCGTCAAGGACGGCGAGCTCATCGGCGACCCGACCGAGGGCGCGCTGGTGGTGCTCGCAGAGAAGGGCGGTCTCGACGCGACCACGACGCGGGAGCAGTACCCGCGGGTGGCCGAGCTTCCGTTCGACGCGGACTACAAGATGATGGCCACGTTCCACAACATGCGCGATGAAAGCGGCAGCGGAGGTCGTCCGCTGCCTCGTCAAGGGCGCACCCGACCAGCTCCTCGCGCGGGCAGCTTCTCGGCCCGCTCCCGAGGATCTCGCGATCGTCCCGGTCGACGACGAGTTCAAGCAGCGCTACACCGACGAGAACGAGCGCCTCGCGAGTCAGGGGCTCCGCGTCCTGGCGACCGGCCGCAAGGACTTCGACCCGAAGACGTTCGACCCGTCGGCCGACCTGCTCCCGCTTCTCGACGGCATGACGGTGCTGGCCCTGGTCGGCATCGTCGACCCGCCGCGGTCGGCGGCGAAGGCGGCGATCGCCACGGCGCACGAGGCGGGGATCGAGGTGCGCATGATCACAGGCGACCATGCCGTGACGGCCGCTGCGATCGCGAAGGAGCTCGGCATCCCGGGCCGCGCGATCAGCGGCGCCGAGTTCAAGGCGATGTCCGACGAAGAGCTCGACGCGGCGATCGGCGACATCGGCGTGATCGCGCGCGTGGCGCCGGAGGACAAGGTGCGGCTCGTCGACACCCTGAAGCGGAGGGGGGACATCGTCGCGATGACCGGCGACGGCGTCAACGACGCGCCGGCGTTGAAGAAGGCCGACATCGGCATCGCGATGGGGATCACCGGCACCGAGGTCTCGAAGGAAGCGGCGACGATGATCCTCACCGACGACAACTTCGCCACGATCGTGCGGGCGGTCGAGCTCGGCCGCGGGCTCTACGACAACCTCACCAAGTACATCCGCTTCCAGATGGGCGTGCTCGTCGGCTTCATCGTCACCTTCCTCGGCGCCAGCATCTTCAACGTCGTCGGCGGCGTCCCGTTCGTGCCGCTTCAGACGCTGTACGTGAACTTCACCACGCAGGTCCTGGAGGCGATCGGCCTTGGCTACGGAAGGCCTGCCGAGGGCCTGATGAAGCGCAAGCCGAGACCGTCGGACGAGCAGATCCTGCCGAGACCTCTCCTCATCTGGGTCGCGATTGCCGGGACCGTCATGGGCGGGGCCACGCTCGGGCTGATCGCGTGGGCCGACAACCACTACGGCTCGAGCGCGCTCGCGCGCACGATGGGCCTGACGGCGTTCGCGTTCAGCAACGTGTTCTTGGCGTTCTGCACGCGCGACGAACAGCACTCGGTGTTCTCGCTCGGCGTGCTCGAGGACAAGATGTTCCTCCTTTGCAGCGGCGGCTCGCTCGCGGCGATCGTGCTCGGCAACGAGCTCGGGCTCCTCCAGCGGATCCTCGGCACCGTCCACCTCGATCTGCACCAGTGGCTGCTCTGCTTCGTCGTGGGTCTCGCAATCATCCCGGTGTCGGAAGGCAGGCGGCTGCTGCTCGAGCGGCGCGGGCAGCCCCTTGGTGACGAGACCGGAGGCGCTGGCTACCGAAGTTCTCGACACCTGAGGGATACGCTAAGCGACTCGCCCCGTCGCGCTAGCCCGCGGCGGGGCGATGTCGTCTGACTGCTCGGCTGCCCTCGTCGCTGCACGAACCGGATTGGACAATCCGGTCGCGCATCACCGCCGTATCACTGGCAGGCGTCTTCGATGAAAGGAGAAACAGGATGCGAAGCCGCGTGGTCAAGTGGTTGATACCACTCGTGGTGATCGGAGCCATAGGTGTCGGTGCGGCAATGGCGGCGACCGGGTCGATGCGCTCGAGCGGCGGCACCGTGAAGGCCGTCAAGAGCAGCAAGTACGGAACGATCCTCGTCAGCTCGAACGGCCATACCTTGTATCGCTACGTACTCGACAAGAAGGGCATGAGCGTCTGCACCGGCGCATGCGCGAAATTCTGGCCGGCTCTGCTCGTCAAGACTGGAGCGAAGCCGACCGTCGGCGCAGGCGCAAGCGCAAGCCTGCTCGGCACGATCAAAGCAGCGGCAGGTAAGCGTCAGGTCACCTACGCCGGCTTCCCGCTCTATCTCTTCGCCCAGGACAAGAAGGCGAGCCAGATCAACGGACAAGGCTTCCAAGGACAGTGGTACGTCGTCAACACGAAGGGCGCCCTCGTGAAGAAGGCAGTCACGACGGGCAGTCCGCCGCCCACGACGACGCAGCCGAAGCCAGCCTGGGGTTAGTCACTACGCAACGGCGGCCGCGATTCCCCCTGTGGCCGCCGTTGCCCCCCGGGTCTCGCGTTCCGTCACGTCGGAGGCGGCGGTGCGTTGCGCGCGTCGGCAATCAGCGTGAGGAGCTCGGCCGGGGTCGTGCCGGCGAGGACGCGCAGCCGCGGCAGTGCGAACGGATCGTCGCCGGGTCGGGCCCAGCCCACCGCGACCGTGGTCGCCCCGACGAATCCCGCGGCACGAACGGCGGCGACGACCGAGGCGTTGTAGCGGCCCGACGGGTAGCAGAACCACGCCACGGGAGCACCGTACAAACGCCGTAGCCGGGTGCGGGTCTGCGCCGATCTGAAACCGGAGCTGCGCCGCGTCGAGCTCGGTGAGATCTGCGTGGTCGTAGCCCTGCGTGTCGAGCTCCCAGCCGGCGGCCACGAGCGCTCGCACCTGCCGCTCGGGTCAGCCCACCTTGCTTCGGCGGAAGGCCGGTCAGCTGAAGGTTCTCGTCGGCGACCCATCCGACACGGCTGAGGATCGGCAACGCCTCCGCATACTGCGACCGATAGCCGTTGTCGAAGGTCACCACGATCGGCTTCGACGGGAGCCCCGCTGTGCCGAGCCACGCCGCTCGTACCTGGTCGAGGGTGACGGCGTGGAACCCCGAGCGCACGAGTTGGTCGATCTGAGCGGCGAAGTCGTGCGGCGTGATGTAGAGACCCGGGTACGGAGCATTCGCCGGTGGCGGCGCGATCACGTGGTACATGATGATGGGGACGGAGGCGGCACGGCTCGCGCCTGTCGCGACAAGGGGAGCGGGCTTCACGCGGCCGGCGCGGACCACGGTGCGGGGCCGCATGGTGGTGCGCCGAGGCTGCGGGCGAGCCAGAACCGGGGGCGTGGTTGCAACCTGACCGCTGCGGCGTCCGGATGATGATGGCGACGCCGACTGCCGCGACGACGACCGCGACCGCAGCCAGCACCAGTCCCCGCCGACGCAGGCGCCGCCTGCGCTGGTTGTTGCGACGCGCCACTCGCATGGCCCGGTCCTGGTCGTGAGCGTCGCTCATCCGCGTCGGTGGGAGCTTCACACATGGGCCGAGCTATCGTTCGAGGATCGAGGTCAGCGTCTCACCCGAAGCCGCCGCACTGGTCGCCGACAGAGGCGGGAGGCTGTACGTGTGGTCGAAGACGACTCGATGCTGCCGCGGCGCGACCTCCATGCTCGAAGCGTCGACCGAGCCGCACGAGGGCCGGTCGTTCAGGCGCGTCGAGGCCGACGGCGTCGAGCTGTACGTCGACCTTCGCACCCTTCCGGAACGGCTCGAGCTCGACGTCGGCGGGATGTTCCGCCACTCGGTGCGCGCCTACTGGAACGGCCTCGCCTGGATCAGCTGAGCGTCGCGCCGACCGTCACCGGCGATCAGCGAGTAGCTCGAGCGAGCGGCGAGCGCGAGGCGAGGGCGAACGAGCCCTCGACGGCCGGCCCGATCAGCAGTGCGAAGAGCACGGTGCCGACACCGATCTTGCCTCCGAGCGCAAAGCCGACGAGGAGCACGGTTGACTCGATCGCAGCACGCACCGCGCCGACGCGAAGCCCGGTCCGCCGTGAACCGACCAGCATCAGCGAGTCGCGCGGTCCGGCTCCGACGCCGGCGCCGATGTAGAGCGCGGAGCCGACCCCGAAGAGGACGAGGCCGACCGCGAGCACGCCGATGCGCTCCGCAAGCGGGCCGTCACCCAGTGCGTGCACGACGTGCAACGGCTGGAGCACGACGACGAACGCACCGATCAACACCGCGTTCGCGACGGTGCCGATTCCCGGTGGGGAGCCGAGCATCCACGCGATAGCGAGGACGATCACACCGACGACCTCGTTGGCGACGCCGAAGGAGAGTGGCGTGTGCTTCGCGATTCCCTGGTGAAGCACGTCCCACGGCGGCAGCCCGAGCCGCGACTCGAGGAAGCAGACGATGCCGCAGGCAAAGAGGAAGAGGCCGACGACGAGCCACACCGCCGTGAGCAGCGGCCCGCCGCGCAGAACGGGTGCCGTGCGCACGAGCCGACTCTAGTGACTCGCTGCGACTCCCTCGGACGAGGGATGGAGACCGGGCGAAGCTGGACCTCCGGTTTAGCAGGGCTATCCGGGAGGGGGGATTCGCTCGGGAGACGTCCTCCTACGGTGACCAGGCGGCCTCCACCCGGAAGTCGCGGGGTGGAGCGGAGCGAATTCGCTCTTGCAAAACGAATCAAAGGGAGGGCACCAATCGTGATTGCGGACGCGATCAACGGCGCGATCCTGCGCCTCTACACGGCGCTGAAGAACGAGGACGGGCAGACGTTCGTCGAGTACTCGCTCATCGGCGTCCTGGTTGCTGTTGTGCTGGCAGGCGTGCTTATCACGTTCGAGAAGCAGCTCGGCACGGCGATCGGCAGCATCACCACGACGCTGGGCGGCTAGTCGATCCGAGGAAATGCAGCGGCGGCAGGTGCAGCCCGCGCCTGCCGCCGCCCTTCGAGAAAGCGGAAGATATGCGGCGTATCAAGAGATCAGAGAACGGTCAGGCGATGGTCGAGTTCGCGCTCGTTGCGCCGATCCTCCTCCTGATCCTGTTCGGGATCATCCAGTTCGGGATCGCGTTCATGCACTCGGTGGCGCTGACCGACGCCGTTCGCGCCGGTGCGCGCAAGGCGGCGGTGAGCCGCACAGCGGCCAACCCGACGCAGGCCGCCACGACGGCGGTGCTCGGCGCGGCGACCGATCTCGATCCATCGAAGCTTTCAGTCAACGTCACATCCAGCTGGGTGTCGGGCAACACCGTCACCGTCAACGCCACCTATCCGTATCAGATCAACCTCCTCGGCATCGTTGTCGCCTCGGGCAGCTTGCACAGCTCGACGACCGAGCGGGTGGAGTAGCGGCACACCTGAGAGGGGAGAAAAACGATGCCAGAACTGACGACCAACCTGAAGAACATCCTGATCGCGGCCGTGCTCGCAATCGCGGCGGTCGCGTTGACACTGATCTACGTCTCGAACTCGAAGTCGAACGAGTCGGCGACGAGCCCGGCGGCGTACAGGACCGTGCTCGTGGCGGCCCGCGACATTCCCGTCGGCACGACCGGCTCCCAGCTCGCGCACGCCGGCTGGCTGACGACGAGGCGTGTCCCGTCGGACGCAGTCGCGTCAGGGACCGTGCCGGACAGGGCGGCGCTCGCGACGCTGGTCGCGATTCAGCCGACCTACCACGGCGAACAGATCGTGGCCCAGCGCTTCGGCACGAGCCAGCAGGAGGGCCTCGTCTCGACGATTCACGGTCCGCTGCGCATCTTCCAGCTGCCGGGTGACTCGAATCAGCTGCTTGCCGGGATCGTGCGCCAAGGCAACCGTGTCGACGTCGTCGGCTCGGTCGGACGGCCCGAAGGGTCGCAGAACCACTACGGGGTGATCGCAGTGCGCAACGTGCTCGTCGTCAAGGCGCCTTCGAGCTCGTCGTCGAACAGCAGCTCGATCGACCTGCAGCTCAGTTCGGCCCAGGCACAGAAGCTGTTCTGGATGGAGAAGAACGCCGACTGGTCGCTGCTCCTGCGCCCGTCGGTACGTCCGTCGAACGCCGATGGCCCGCCTGTGACCTCTAACACGATCGTCGAGGGCTCGAGTGCTCGCTGACGAGTCACTCAAGGTCGCGGTCGTCGGCGGCCCGGCGGCCGCGGCGCTCGAGGCGGAGCTGGCGTGCATCGAAACCTTCGAGCTTCTGCCTGCCGGCGCGCGCAGCGCGGACTGCCGGGCCGACGTGATCGTGCTCGTGCACGACCCAGCGACGAAGCCTCGGGTGCAGCTCGCGGCACTCCGGGAGCACACGTCCGCACCGATCGTGTTCGCTGCCGAGCGGCCGACGACCGACCTCGTCCGCTGGGCGCTCGACGCCGGGATTGCGGACGTCCTCTCGCTGCCCATCACCCAGCAGAGCGCGATCTTCGCGATCGAGAAGGCGGTGCACGCCGCACGGCGCAGTGACGAGCAGAGTGGAACCGGGCGCGTCGTCACGGTGTTCTCACCCAAGGGCGGTTCGGGCAAGTCGGTCGTCGCGACCAACCTCGCAGTTGCGGCCTCGGCGCTCGGGAAGAAGCGCACGCTGCTGGTCGACCTCGATCTGCAGTTCGGCGACGCGGCGATCATGCTCGGCGTCTCGCCCAACAGCACGGTTCGCGAGCTCATCGGCACCCCGACGGAGCTCGACGCCGAGAAGCTCAGCGTCTACACCGAGCGTCATTCGTCGGGCGTCTCCGTCCTGCCGGCGCCGATGAACCCGGAGGAGGCGGAGCTCGTCCGTGAGGATGCGATCCGTTCGCTCCTCACAGTCGCCCGATCGGCCTATGACCTGGTGGTCGTCGACACGGCGCCGTTCTTCTACGGCCCGATGCTGGCGACTCTCGACCAGACCGACGAGCTGCTCCTGCTCTGCAATCCCGACGTGCCGACGCTCAAGAACGTCCGGCTGACGCTCAAGACGCTCGAGCTGCTGTCGTTCGGCGCCGACCGGTTGCGGATCGTGCTCAACCGCGCGAGTCCGGCGGTCATGGACCGCGGCGATGTCGAGGCGGCACTCGACCGCAAGGTCGACTTCGTGCTGCCGCTCGATCCCGCCGTGCCGCAGGCGGTCAACCAGGCCTCGCCGGCCGTGCTCGCCGACACCGAGACACCGTTCTCGGCGGCGATGCTCGAGCTGGCACGGGCGATCGTGGGCGGCGACCGCTGGCCCGTCGCCCGCCAGGCGCCGCGAGCGGCGCGCATTCTGAGCTTTGGGAGGAACTGACATGTCGCTGCAGCAGCGCATCCACGGCAACGACGGAAACGACGAGGATGTCGTCCTGCAGGCACGGATCGGAACACCCATGTCCGACCGCCTGCTCGACCGCTTCGCAGACCTGCGCACGTCGCTGCACGCCGTCTGTGTGACGAAGGTCGGGCCGGAGCTCGGCTCGTTCGACGACGCCCCCGACGAGCTCCGTAAGCGCGTGGAGTCGATCGTCGAGGCAGAGCTCGACCGGCGGGCCGAGCGGCTGACAACGGACGAGCGCGCACGACTGGTCGAGGCGGTGGTGGACGACGTGCTCGGTTACGGGCCGATCGATCCCTTCCTGCGCGACGCGTCGATCACGGAGATCATGGTGAACGGCCACGAGCACGTGTTCGTCGAGCGCGCCGGCATCGTCTCCGAGACCGATGTTTGCTTCGCGAGCGAGGATCATCTCCTGCGCGTGATCGACCGCATCGTCAGCGGTGTCGGCCGGCGCGTTGACGAGGCCTCGCCGATGGTGGACGCACGGCTCCCCGACGGTTCGCGCGTGAATGTGATCGTGCCGCCGATCGCGCTGCAGGGGCCTGTGCTGACGATTCGCAAGTTCTCGGTGGATGCGCTTACGGCAGACAACTTGATCAACCTCGGCTCGCTGACACCGGAGCTCGTCGACGTCCTCAGCGCGTGCGTGCGCGGCAAGCTGAACGTGCTGATCTCGGGCGGCACGGGGGTCGGCAAGACGACGCTCCTGAACATCCTCTCGAGCTTCATCCCGGACAACGAGCGCATCATCACGATCGAGGACGCGGCCGAGCTGCAGCTGCAGCAGAGGCATGTCGTCTCGCTCGAGGCGCGTCCGGCGAACATCGAGGGTCAGGGCGAGGTACGGATCCGCGAGCTCGTCCGCAACGCACTGCGCATGCGGCCCGATCGCATCATCGTCGGCGAGGTTCGCGGCGCGGAGACGGTCGACATGCTCCAGGCCATGAACACGGGCCACGAGGGCTCGCTGACAACGATCCACGCCAACTCGCCTCGCGATGCGCTCTCGCGTCTCGAGACGCTGGTGCTCACCGCCGGCGTCGAGCTTCCGTTGCGGGCGATCCGCGAGCAGATCGCGAGTGCGTTCGACGTCGTGATCCAGATCTCGCGCCTCGTCGACGGCAGCCGGCGCGTCACGCACGTGACCGAGGTGCTCCGGATGGAGTCGGACATGGTGACGCTGCAGGAGATCTTCTCGTGCAAGCCGCTGGGCGGCGCGGCGGGTGCCCTCTACGACCGGCCGGTGCCGACGGGCATCCGCCCTCAGTTCACGAGCAAGCTCGCCGACGCCGGAGTGACGATCCCGCCGGAGGCATTCGACCCGGCCCCCGGCGCGTACAGACTGGCAACGGTCGGAGGGGGGCGGACCGCATGAGCGTTCTCGTCGCGATCGCGGTCGGCGTCCTGATCTTCGCCGCCGCGCTCATGGTGATGACGGCGTATCGCCGCATCGTCATGCGGCGGCGGATGAACGCGTACGCGCCGTCGATGAGGCGCACGGTTCGGCCGAGTATCGATCGCCGCACGTTCGTCGCCGCGGTCGAGCGTCAGCTCGAGCGGCTGGGGGTGCACCGGAAGGTCGTTGCCATGCTCGAGCGGGCCGGGATCGACGCCGGCGCCGGAGCTGTCGTCATGCTCGACCTGCTGGCGGCCCTGGTCGCATACGCCTTCATGGCGATGCACAGCGGTTTCCTGGCGGCGCTTCTGGTCGGCGTCGGGGTCGGCGCGCTGCCGTGGGTTCTGCTCGTCGTGAAGGGTATGCACCGCTCGCGGGCGTTCGAGAACCAGCTGCCCGAGGTACTCGACACGCTTTCGGCGTCGCTACGCGCGGGTCACGGCTTCGACGCCGCCCTGCAGACAGTCGCCAACGACCTGGCCGAGCCGGCCGCGCGCGAGTTTCGGCGGGTGCTCACCGAAGTGCACCTAGGGCGCTCGCTCGAGGACGCTCTATCGGATCTTGGTCAACGGATTCGCTCGGAGGATCTCAAGTTCGTGCTCGATGCGATCGTGATCCAGCGTCAGGTCGGCGGCAGCCTCGCCGAGCTGTTCGAGCTCGTCTCGGAGACCGTGCGGTCGCGCGAGCAGTTCCGCCGCAAGGTACGTGCGCTCACCGGCATGGTGCGGGCGTCGGCGAACGTGCTCACGGCTCTGCCGTTCGTGGCCGCGATCGGGTTGACGTTGATCAATCCGAGCTACATGCGGCCGCTTTGGACGACCTCTTCGGGCCATGTGATGGTCGCGGTGGGGCTCGTGATGATGACCTTCGGGACGATCACGCTGCGGCGGATCGGGACGGTAAAGGGGTAACCATGCTGCTGCTCTTGCTCGCCGGCCTGTCACTCGCAGGCGCCGTGTTCGTCGTCGCCGACTCGCTGACGCCACAGGGACGACGCCGGACCGCGTCGGTCGCGATGGTCCACCGTTTCTCGGACACCGTCCTTCCGCGGCCTCGCCGCCACCAGCCGCTCGTCTCCAACGACACGCTCGAGCACGTCGGCCGGAGATTCACGACCGAGCAGATGCGGGAGCGGCTCCCGAACCGGATCGCCGCGGCCGGACTGGCCGGGAAAGTGACGCCGGAGTCGTTCGCGGCGCTTCGCCTGGGTCTGGTCGGGCTCGCGGCGCTCTCGGTGATCGCATTCGGCACGGTCGCTGGTCTGAGCGGCGGGCTGATCGTCCTGGTCGTCGGCGCCGGCTGCGTGCTGGCTTGGGTCTTCCCCGGCTACTACCTCGACCGCCGCGCCCGCTCGCGGCGTGAGGCAATCAGCATCGCGCTGCCAGAGGCGCTCGACCTGCTTGCCGTGTGCGTCGAGGCGGGCCTCGGCCTCTTCGGGGCAATTCAGCGGCTGGTCGAGACGGACGATGGCCCGCTGGCCGACGAGTTCGCGCTCGTACTGACCGAGCTGCGCGTCGGAGAGAGCAGCGAGCGCGCATTGAAGCGGATGGCCAAGCGAGTGAACTCGCCAGAGGTCGCGTCGTTTGTCCGCGCGATCATCCAGGGCGAGCAGCTCGGCCTCTCCTTGGCGCGGACGCTGCGCAACCTCGCGGATGACGCCCGCAAGCGGCGCCGCGCGGTCGCGGAGGAGCGCGCAGCCAAGGCGCCCGTGAAGATGCTCTTCCCGGCAGCGCTCTTCATCTTCCCGACGCTCTTCATCGTCATCCTCGGCCCCGCGGTGCTGGCGCTCTCCAGGTTCCTGTGAGCCCGACGCCCCTCGAGCTGCGCGACGAGCGCGGGCAGTCGCTCGTGATCGTCGTCTTGTTCCTGCTCGTGCTGCTCGGCTTCGCGGCGCTGGTCCTCGACGTCGGTCACGCGTACCTGGCGCAGCGGCGTCTGCAGGCATCCGTCGACGCGGCGGCACTCGCCGGCGCCGACGGCCTCCCCACGGTCTCCGCGGCAACCGCGCTCGCGGACGCCTACGGCGCGGGCGGGAACAACTCGCCGCTCAAGGTGGACAACGTGCAGATGACGGTGTCGACGTCGTGCCTCGCGTCGGCTCCAGGTTGCGCGCCTGCGAACGCGGTGTCCGTAACGGAGTCGGCGGCGGTGCCGACGGTGTTCGCGAAGTTGTTCGGGATCGACTCCGTCAAGGTGCACGCGACGGCCACTGCGTGCTCGCCGTGCTCGGCCAAGCCGCTCGACGTTCTGCTCGTCCTCGACCGCACCGGCTCGATGTGCACGACCGACACCGGCGCGGACGACCATCCGGAGTGCACGGACATGCAGAATGCACGCGGCGGCCTGCAGACATTCCTCACCTACATGGACCCGTCGCTCGACCACGTCGGCTTTGCGGTGCTGCCGCCGGCCGCGAGCCAGACGGACGCGTGTCCGTACACGGCCGGTCCGTACACCTCGCCGAACGACAACTACGTGCTCGTGCCGCTTACGAGCGCCTACAAGACGCCGCAGGGCGCCCTCGACATGAATTCGCGGTTGCTCTCGGCGATCGGCTGCGTCCAGGCCGCCGGGACGACCTCGTACGCGAACGCCCTCGAGGCAGCCCAGGCCGAGCTTGTCAAGGACGGCAGGCCGGGCGTCCAGAAGATCATTGTCTTCATGTCCGATGGCGCCGCGAACACCGGCCCGACGTCCTACCCGCAGTCGTCGCCGTATCGTGCGACGCCGTGCCACCAGGGCATCACGTCGTCGCAGGCGATCCAGGCGGCGGGGACCACCGTGTACTCGATCGGCTACGACGTCGGCCATGACATCTGTCAGGGGCTGAACAAGAACGCGCAGGGGAACTACGTCCAGGGGCCGGAGAAGCCGGCGATCAGCGCGCTGCAGGCGCTGACCGGAATCGCCAGCTCCGGCAACTACTACAACCAGCCCGACGCAGCGCAGCTGAACACGATCTACGCGAACGTCGCCGCCGACATCCTGGCCGGCACCTCGCGCCTCGTGGACTAGAAGACCTCGGCGAGCTTGCGGTGGGTCGCCGCAAGCGCATCGGGGATCACCTTCACGTCGCCGAGGACCGGCATGAAGCTCGTGTCGCCGCCCCAGCGGGGCACGACGTGCAGGTGAACATGGTCCTCGATCCCCGCTCCGGCGACCAGGCCGAGATTCCAGCCGAGGTTGAAGCCCTGCGGACCATAGGCGGCGCGCAAGGCATCGATCCCGCGGGCCGCGAGCCGGTGGATCTCGAGCGCTTCGTCGTCGGAGAGGTCGGTGAGGTCGGCGATGTGCCGGTGAGGCGCGACGAGCAGGTGGCCCGAGGCGTACGGGAAGCGGTTCAGCACGACGAGCGCGTGCGGGCCGGAGTGGAGGAGGAGCTCGGCGTCCGGCTCGCAGAAGATGCAGCGATCGACCTCGTCGGCGTGCTGTACGTACTCGAGGCGCCACGGCGCCCAGAGCGGCTTCGGGCTCATCGCGCCGAGCGTAGATGCTGGCGCGAATGAGCGCCGCGGGCCATGGGTGAACCCTGTCCCTCCCTCTTGCGGCAGAGGGCGGAGAGAACACCGACCCACGGCGCTCAGTGTCGTAGTCGGCAGCAGGCGGGGCGGCCTTGACGGTGTTTGGGGCTAGATCCAGCGCTTGAAGCGGAAAAAACCGATCAGCGCGCCGAACGAGACGACCATCAATCCGACGATCGTCCAGAACGCCCAGGTGGTGCCGAAACCGGGGAAGTTGACGTTCATCCCGAAGAAGCCGGTGATCAGGGTGAGCGGGAGCAGCACGACCGAGAAGACGGTCAGGATCCGCAACACATCGTTCTGGCGGTGGGAGATCACCGACTCGTTGGTCGCCTCGAGCGCTTCGACGACCTCCTTGTAGTTGTCGAGGATGTCCCAGATGCGCTCGGTGCTGTCGACGATGTCGTCGAAGTAGAGCTCGAGCTCCTCGGGCAGGAAACGCTCGATGTGGCGCTCGAGCAGGCGAAGCGTCGACCGCTCCGGCTTGATGATCTTCCGGTAGCTGATGATCTCCTGCTTGACGTTGGAGATGTCGCGGACGACCTCCTCCGAACGGCCCTCGAACACGTCGTCCTCGAGCGCATCGAGCTTGTGGCCGATCTTGTCCAGGATCGGAAAGCAGTAGTCGAGCAGGTCGTCGAGCACCTCGTAGAGCAGTCGGCCCGAGCCCTTCGAGAAGAGCTGCACCCGGAAGTCGTCGTCCTCCTCGCAACGACGGAAGAGCCGCGTCACCGGAAGGAGCTCGACCGCCGGCAGCGTGACGAGGTAGTCGGGCCCGACGAAGACGTCGAGCTCCGCCGCGTTCAGCCGCTGGATCGTGCGGTCGTAGACCGGGAAGTGGAGGACGCCGAACAGATAGCCCTCCTCGGCGTAGTCGTCGACCTTTGGACGCTGACGCTTGGAGAGGACGTCCTCGACGTCGAGCGGATGCCAGCCGAAACGCTCGGCGAGCTCCTGCGCCTGCCCGACCGTCGGCCCATCGAGGTGAATCCAGGTGAGATCGGCCGCGCTGAGCTCAGCGGGCGGCGACGGCGTCACAGGAAGCGTGACGACCGTTTCCCGGGTACGCGACCGCCGGATGCGAGGCAAGCTCGGCATCGGTACTGAGTGGATCCTCGATCACCGGCAACGGTGGCATGTTCGTGATTCTACTCGGCTTTCCGTCGTTCAACCCGTTCCAGCGAGCGCGAGCACCGGCGGCTCCGGCTCCGCGTGGGGGATGCGACTGAGCTCACGCGGGATGCGCGGCTCGAGTCGGAGCGCCCCAACCGCTGCGATCGCGCAAACGCACGCGGCGATCGGCCACAGTGCGAACGGGGCAGCCGCGAGCACGAAGCCTCCGATCGCAGGCCCGACCGTTCCGGCGAGCCCCCACGAAAGCGAGTGCACCGCGAAGTAGCGGCCGCGCAGGTACGGCGGACCGACTTCCGCGACAAGTGCCTGATGAGCCGGGCCGTGGAAGCACTCGCCGACGCCGAAGATCGCGAGGGCGACCGCCATCAACGCGAACGCGGCCGTGCCCTCGAGGCGCCATCCAGCCAGGTCGACCAGCAGCCAGCTGACGATCCATAGCATCGGCATGATCGCGAGCGCGCGCATCCGCCGCCGGCCCTCGATCGCTCGTGAGATCGGGAGCTGGGCGATCACGATCACGATCGTGTTGATGAAGAACAGCGCGCCGATCTCGTGCTCGCTGACGCCCGCCTGGTCGCGGGCGAACGCCGGCAAGAGGTTGAACAGCGAATAGCCTGCCGCCACGAAGAGGAAATTGAGCGTCCAGAGCCTGATGAAGAGGCGATCGCGGAGCACGGGCCGGTACGAGCTGACAGGTGCGTCGGGATGGCGCTCGCGGGGTGCGTCGTCATGGATGAATGCGAGCACGACGACGTAGGCGAGGAACGTCGCCGCGTCGACGAGAAACAGCACGGTGAAGGAAGCGGGGCTCGATCCCGAGGCGATCAAGCCGCCCGTCAGACCGCCGATCCCGATGCCGAGGTTCATCGTCACGCGCTGCTGCGCATACGCGGCATGTCTGCGATCCGCAGGTGTGAGGTGCGCGATCAGGGTCGACTGGCTGGGCCAGAACCCGGCGCTGCCGGCGCCTTCGATCGCGATCAGGAGAAAGGCTTCCCACGGGCTTCGGACGAGCGGGAACAGCCCCATGCCGATCGCCTGCATCACAAGGCCGGCGCCGAGCACGCGTCGCGCGCCGAAGCGGTCGACGAGGGGGCCGGCCGCGATCCCAGCCGTGAGCTGCGCCGCAGCGGACGTCGCAACGACAAGC
The DNA here is from genome assembly GCA_963774355.1 of uncultured Thermoleophilia bacterium. Taxonomy (GTDB): domain Bacteria; phylum Actinomycetota; class Thermoleophilia; order Gaiellales; family Gaiellaceae; genus PALSA-600. The sequence goes on from CAVZER010000006.1 coordinate 134,234, forward strand.
CCGGATACGCCGAGCGAGAACCCCCGGACGTTGTGCAGGTAGATGACGAGGAACGGAAGAACGATGCCGTTCCCGAAGGAGTTCATCACTCCACCCACCTGCAGCAGCCAGACCTGCGTCGGCAGGCGCGGGTCGAGGGTGCGGACGAGCCGGTGGATCACCGGCCGAGGGTATCGTCGGCTCCGTGGACCAAGCGCGCTGGTGGGAGATGCGTCCGGCGCAGAACCTCAAGCCCGCGAGCTACATCTGCCCGTTCTGCGACGGCATGCTCCATGCGACCAGCGAGCACGCCCTGATCGCGCCGGAAGGCGACCTCTCGCGACGCCGGCACGCGCACATGGAGTGTGTGCTGGAGGCGCGCCGGGCCGGGAAGCTCCCGACCCGCGACGAATGGCGAAAGAAGCAGCGGCGATAGACTGTCCTCCGTCTCCTCGCGCCCGTAGCTCAGGGGATAGAGCGTTCGCCTCCGGAGCGAAAGGTCGCAGGTTCGATTCCTGCCGGGCGCATCACATGCCGCAGCGCTACGCGGCTTTGGCTCAAACACGGATCGACCTGGCGAAGATCCTCGGCAGTGACTTCCTCGCGCCGACAGTCGACGCGAAGAAGATCGCGTTTCTAGACTTACCTCTTAGGAAGCGATTGCTCACCCACCGAGGGTGATCGAGACGTTTGGTCAGCTAGACGACGAGCAATGACTGATCCTGCGACACTGACTCTGTTTGCCTAGTGCTCGTGTCGTCTCCCAGGCCCGGAGGCGCAATCGATGGACTTCGGGCTTTCGGCCGGAACCCTGGCCGCAGGGCCGCGAGGGCCGGGTCGACTTGTCGTCGGGCGTTCGGCTCGTTTCCCCGGCCCCCATCACATCCTTCGCGATCCGGTGCGCCTTAGGAACGCAAGTGGTTCTCGATTTGCTCGTGGAATGCCTCGACCCCAGCTGCTGACGTGATACGCGGAACATCGAACTCGATCTTGTGGACGCGCTGACCAGGCCCTGCAGTCAGAGAGGCCACGATTCCGGTCGCCGGATCTGGAAGATCTCCGTGTCCAAGGTGCGTTGCGACAACCCGTCCGCTTTCATCGACCACGACAGTGAGCTTCGTCTTCGCCATCAGAACCACCCGACCGAGAGGTGATAGGCGACTGACGAGTTGCTCTCGTTGCGGAGAACGCCGGTGTAATTGATCCCCATCGGCCAGTAATAGCCCTCGGAGTCGTCGTAGAACGAGTTCACTCGGGTTTCAACCGCGGTGATCGTTCCGTAGTTGTCCTCGGCGCCGACAAAGTTCGCGCTTACTGCGATCGGCCCTTGATAGGTGTTCCCCGGCCACCAGATCGTCCAGTAAGCCGTCTGATGTGCGGCGAGGGTGGCCTGACCGCCGACATTTCCCCAGCCCATAGCTGCTCCTTTCGTCGGATTCACACCCCGACGACGCCAGGCCAACGGCGACCATTCCACCACCCGCGGAACCGATCGGTCAACCCGTCACAGCACGGTTCACTCGTTCGAGGGACGACCAGACGGCGCTAGTGACAAGACGCTCGCCCACATCGGAGACCTGTCCCGAGATGCGAGAATCCCGTTCGTGCCCGAAGCACAGCTCGAGGATTTCGGATCGGGGCTTACGCCCGTCACCCGGGGCTGGTTCGTCGTCAACGTGCGCGACGCCGAGTGGTGGAACTCGGAGAGGAGAGGCGCGAGGTGCGGCTTCGAGAACGAGTACGGAGATGCGCCGGTCGAGTTCGCCCAGCTCGGGATCAACGTCACCGTCTTGGAGCCCGGCGAGACCGGCCTCTACCACGCCGAGGAGAACCAGGAGGCGTTTCTCGTCCTTTCAGGAGAGTGCGCACTGCTCGTCGAGGACGACGAGCGACGCCTGCGGCCCTGGGACTTCTTTCATGCTCCCCCGTGGACCAAGCACGCTTTCGTGGGTGCGGGCGAGGGGCCGTGTGTGATCCTAATGGTCGGTTCACGCTCAGGCCCTGCAGTCCAGTACCCCGTGTCGGAGCTCGCGGCGCGCTACGGCGCGAGCGTGGCCGAGGAGACCTCCGACTGGCGGCAGGCGTACGCGACGGTCGAGCGGTTCCGGCGAGAGCGACCGCCGAACTGGCCTCGTCTGCCCTGGGCGTAGAGTGCAGAACCGTCGGCTATCCGTCCGAAGGCCTATCTCGGCTCGGCATCGTCGTCGTAATGGCTGAGTGGGAGATGGCTGTGAGGGAAGCTGCCGCCAAAGCACTGGCGAGCGGCGCGGCGGTCGTGCCGCGTGACGTCGCCGACCGTGAGCAGGTCGAACGGGTCACACGTGAGTGGTTGAACGGCTGGGGCTGGGACGAGGAGTCGCTCGAGTTCGTCGAGAGCGAAGCTGGCGTCAAGCTCACCAAAGTCTTCGCCGTTTCTTGAGCGTTCGGCCTCCCGGTGTGCCGTCGAGAAGCCGGGAGGCCGAACGTCCCTTGATTCTTCGATGAGACTCACCTGAGACCCGCCTGTTAGCGTCGCTGTGTGGCTGGTGGCAGCCACCCTTGACGCCGCCGCGCCGGCCCCGGGACCGCTCCCTCGTCGGCCCAAGGCCCTGGCCGCTGGCGATCAACGGCTCCCCCGCCGGGGAACGCACGATGGCGGCGAGGGAGCCGCCGCTGTGTTCTCCCTCGACCAGTCCGATAAACGCGTACATGCACTCTCAACTCCGGCTTTACCTTCGCGGGAGTGGCATCGAGGCTGGATCAGGGACGGCAACCCCGATGATCGTCGAGATCCTCGCCGTCGGCGCCGCCTGGGTTCGACGAACTCGAGGCTTCGTGAAGGGTTGACGCGGGCGCCGACACCCAATGAGGCGAACCGGCGGAGATCGGAGCACGGCGCCCCGCATGGTCCAACGAGGACAGGCGCCGCGCCCCGATGTTCCTCCGATCCTAGACCGGCTCGACCTCGAGGAGTGCCGCGCCACCGAGGCTGACCTGTCGAGGAGAGGGTTTGACTACGTCCCAGACGCCGGCAGGGCGGCCGGTGCGGTTGCTGGGGCGGCGGTGCGCGTGAACATCAGCACGCTGGCAATCAGGACCCAGATCGGGAGCGCGAAGATCGCCACGAACCAGCCGAGCGGCGTTACGGCAATGACCGCGAGTGGTACCGCGATCCAGCCGAGCCACTTCGGGAGGGCGCCGGCCGCGACGATCGCGAGACCGTTCCCGATCAGGAAGATGCCAGTGCCGACAAGCAGCGCGAAGAAGACATCGTTCTGAAGGATGTTCAGCGCCTGCTCGGCTGCGGGGCTGATCTTCCCAGGCACGTCTGATGCGGCGAACTCCATGCCGACGAGCGTGAGCGCGCCGACCGTGAAGATGACCATGCCGCTGAAGCCGAGCGCGATCAGCCCGTCACCGTTCGAGCGCGCCTTCAGGTACGACCGCAGTGCTGCGCCGAAGAACATCGCGAACACGACGCCGTAGGCGATGAGGAAGACCGTGACCCGGTCGTGCGTCCGATGCGCCACGAAGGACGAGACCGCATGCTGCGCCGACGCATTCGAGCTGGGCGTAGTGCTAGCCAACGCTCCCACGAGAAACAAAACGGCGAACGGCACGCCAAGCAGCGTCGCCCACCGACCCCAATCCGCATTCATGTGCTTCTTCATCCTCTCATTGAGGGCTGCCCGCCCGCGCGAACCTTGAACGGAGGGCAGGCCTCGGTCAAGGCGAGGTTTCCGGACATCAGCCGACTCGCTGCGGCGGCCCCAAACCGCCCCCTGTTGCACTGTCGGCCCGGGCCTGCCGCCGCTGACGGCTCTCTTGTCCCGCAGCAAGGAAAAGCAGATGAGACGTGAGGCATGTCATCAGGATGTCAACCAAGGGTCGAAACAGACTGCAGCTATCTGAACCTGGCGTCGGCCTGAAACGGCTCTAGCGAAGCGGACGTACCCGGACGCAACTGTTGCGGCCGCCTCCGGAGCGAAAGGTTCGCAGGTTCGATTCCTGCCGGGCGATCACTAGCAGACCGCTCGCAGAGCGGGTTCCCAGATTTCGGTCTTCGCCCCGTTGAGTTGCGTCGGGTGCCCCGTGTGAGGTTCGTGCGCGATGGCGGGGTCACTCAACCATGGGGATGACGACTCACCTTCCGTTGGGGTCGCCGGCCTGGAACCCCTGACCTACCGTTGTATGAGTCAGCCGCGAGGGGGAGTCGGCGGTCTGGCACCGAGGCGACGCGAGGTTGAGCGTTCAGCAGATGAAGTAGGCGGCGCTCAGTGTCCGCGCTGATAGTGAGTTGTCACTCGCGCAAGCCAAACTCATGGACCGCGGTCACCTCCTGATGGACGGCGGCACGTCGTCGAGAGTCGCAGGGGGAAGGAGCACGACGAGGGTCGTCGTCGGCCGGACGGAGCCTCGCCGACGGTCAGCCGTTGAATCAAGGGTCGGCAGAAGTGCACCGCCTGGACCGGAGCGGAGGTTGTGCCTCTCGACCACAGGGAGGATCTTGTTGACGGGAGGGGCGGCCGGGCACTGTGGCACTGCCCGAGGATTTGCGCCGCCCCTCCCATTACTCAGTGAGTCACGGCGGAGCTTCGACGCAAGGGTGAAGTTTCGCCGGGTTCCGGGACCAAGCGCTCCGGAGGCCCGTCTTCCGGTCTGCTCGAGACGGTCAGAACCGCTCGACGACCGTGTACGCACCTCTTTCGACCAACTCGACGCCGGTGGCTGCGACGGTGCTTACGCGACTTTGCTCCGCGAACTTGTCCGTTTCTGCTGCGGCCTCGTCGGTCTCCCAGAACGTCAGCGTGAGGGCTCGGCCGGCTTCGCGATCGATGAAGAATGCGCCGCCCGCATTTCCTGGAAGGCCGGCGACGAAGCCGCGCACATGAGCACTGACATGGTCGGCCCACTTGTCGAGGGCCTCTGGAGAGCCGGTCCATGTTGACGTCCGCGCGACCATTCGAACCTCCCGCTAAGTGACGGCAGTTCATCTGCCCGCCGTCCCAACCTTCGCAGGTCGACGCCACGTCGGCGTTTCCTCGAGCGCGAGAGCGCAGCCCCGTGCCACACCGGTAACGTCTGCGATCAGTACTGCGGTTGAGGGAAGCGGGCGCTCGTCATTGGGAGGGGCCAATGTGGCGCCCGCTTCCTCTTCACAGGCCGCAGCGTGCAGCGTGCACTCTGATGCGTCGCCGGCCGAGCGGTCAACCCACCGTCGATGCGCGGGTCGCAAATTTCGGACGCGGACGCTGCGGCGCCGGGCCCGAGCTGGCAGCTTCGGTTCGGGTTCCGACTCCATCGGCAACGCCGCCCTCTCGCGCCTTTCCCGGTTGCAGGAACACCTGGAGCAGCAGGACGATCCCGCCGACCAGCAGGCCTGCGACGACTGCCAGCGCCACCCCGCGCGGAGCGAACCCCGCGTGAAAGGCAGACACACCTGCCGAGAAGCCGATCGAGAGAGCCTCCACCCAGATGACGACGAGGATCGCGTCGGAGATGGCGAGGCCGGCCAGATCCAGGATGACGAGGAGCGCCGCGGGTGGGACGGCGAGGAGGAGGAAGCGGGACTCGAACTTCACGGTCTGCAGCCATTCCTGCGACGTGCGGTTTTCGGACGAGCAATGGAATCGACGACAGATTTGGTCATGCGACGCGGTCCGGAGGCCATGCTGCCCATCGCCGGACACTAAACCGGCGTCTCGATAAAGTCCCGAACGTGGCGAACGTCCGCGTTCTGTACTGCCCGGTCTGAAGCGGTTACGACGAACGGGCCGCGAGTCTCGTGGCCGAGTTGAACGCCGTGGGCCACGTCGCCGAGATGAGCGAAGGGGAGAAGAGCCAGTTCGACGTCGTCGCCGACGGCGAGACGGTGTTCTCGAAGCAGCGTGAAGGGCGGTTCCCGGATCCGGCCGAGGTGATCGGCCTGCTCGGATCCGCTAGCTGACCGCTGGTTCCGAGGCCTGCGCAGTGATCGGGGCCTGCGCGGAGGCCCGACGCAGGCGCTCGGACAGCACCCGCATCACGTTCAGCGCGAAGAACGGGGTCTGCGAGACGTGGAAGAGGAACGCGCGCTCGTTGAGCACGACGAGCTCGCACGCCGTCGCTGCAGTCGCCGTGGCGCTGCGCGGCGCCGAGTCGATCAGGGCGAGCTCACCGAAGATGCCTCCCGGCCCGACCTCCTCGATCGGAAGTCCATCGGCGTGGATCGTCACCATCCCGTCGCGAACGACGTACATACAGTCGCCGGTGTCACCCGCCGAGAAGATCACGTCACCCGCCGCCAGCCGCTCGACAGCGTCGACCGTCCGGAAGATCTCGAACGTGGTCGGGTTCCCCACGACGCGCGACGTTACGCGCGCGCCGAGCGTCCGCGCGAGGGTGAGACGCGGGATCGACACCGGATCGACACGGAATCGACATATCGTCGCCACGGATTAGGCTGGCGGCGTGGAGCTGAAGGCCCGCAAGGCGACTTTGCAACTGGCCGAGACGTTCGTGATCTCGCGCGGAGCCGAGGACGAAGCCGAGGTCGTGCAGGTCGAGATTCGCCACGACGGCGTGTCCGGGTTCGGCGAGGCGGCCCCGATCGACCGCTACGGCGAGTCGGCCGAGTCGGCGCTGGCCTGGCTCGACGGCGTCGTGCTCGGCGACGATCCCTTCGCGCTCGACGAGCTCGACGCCGGGTTGCCACCGGGCGAGCAAGCTGCGCGCGCCGCGATCGACGCTGCGCTTCACGATCTCCAGGGAAAGCTCGTCGGCCGCCCGGTCTACAGCCTGCTGGGCCTGCGCCGGGTCGGGCCACCGACTTCGTGGACGGTCTGGCTCGGCGACCCCGACGACATGGCGCGACGCGCAGAGCGAGCCCAGGAACGAGGCTTCATGCGCCTCAAGCTCAAGCTCGGCGGGCGCGACGGGCTCGACCTCGACCGCGTCCGCGCAGTCCGGGCAGCGACCGACCTTCCGCTCCAGTGCGACGTCAACGAATACTGGACGCTCGACGAAGCGCTCGAGTATCTGCCGCAGATGGAGCTCGAGTACTGCGAGCAGCCGCTGCCGGCCGGAGACCCCGACGGCCCGGAGTTGAAGCGGCGCTCGCCGCTGCCGATCTACGTCGACGAGGACTGTCACGTGCTGGCCGACGTTGCGGCGTGCGCGGAGCGCGCGCACGGAGTGAACATCAAGCTCGCGAAGTCGGGAGGCATCCGCGAAGCGGTGCGGATCGTTCACGCGGCACGGGCGCTCGGGCTGGGGCTGATGCTCGGCTGCATGGTCGAGTCGGGGCTGGGGATCGCAGCGGGTGCGCACATCGCGAGCCTGATGGATCACGTCGACCTCGACGGCAACCTGTTGCTCGGGCGCGATCCCTGGCCGGGCGTCGCGTTCGAGCGGGGCATCCAGGTGCCGTCGGATCGGGCCGGGCTGGGTGTCGCGCCCGCGTAGGCTCCTGATCCTTGCCGAGGGCCGCTCGTCCGATCCGCACTACGGAAAGACGGCATACGGCGTTCTGCGCTACCGACCGGAGCAAGTGGTCGCGATCCTCGACTCGACCCGCGCCGGTGAAGAGCAGAGCGGCTTTCCGGTCGTCGCGACCGTCGGCGAGGCGATGCGCTACTCACCCACCGTCGCGCTCGTCGGCGTGGCGACACAGGGTGGACGCTTCCCACCGGCATGGCGGGGGCTGCTGCGCGATTCGATCGACGCAGGCCTGGACGTCGAGAACGGCCTGCACGAGTTCCTCACCCGCGATGACGAGCTCGTGGCACTCGCACGGGACCGTGGGGTCGAGCTGCGCGATCTGCGGCTGCCGCCCGACGGTCTCAACGTTCCCACCGGCGCCAACCTGACTCACGGTGCGACGACGGTCCTGACGGTGGGCTCGGACTGCGCGATCGGGAAGATGACCGTGTCGCTGGAGCTCGACCGAGAGGCCCGTCGCCGTGGCATCGCGAGCGAGTTCGTCCCGACGGGCCAGACGGGGATCGCGATCGCCGGCTGGGGCATCTCGGTTGACGCGGTCGTGTCGGACTTCGTCGCCGGCGCGGCCGAGCAGCTGGTGCTCGAGGGGGTCGAGCGGGGAGGGGAGCTGCTCTTCGTCGAGGGCCAGGGCTCGCTGCTCCATCCGGCCTACTCGGGCGTGACGTTGGGGCTGATCCACGGCTCGGCACCGCACGCCTATGTGCTCTGCCACCAGGCGGGCCAGACGGTGGTCGACGAGAACGACGACTTCCCGATGCCGCCGCTCGCCGACCTCGTCGACCTGCACGAGCGCATCAGCCTGCTCGCGCGGCCCGCGGCCGTGCGCGCGATCGCGCTCAACACGCGCCACCTCGACGAAGGTGAGGCCCACGCCGCCGTCCTCGCGGCCGAAGCCGAGACCGGCCTCCCGGCCGACGATCCGGTCAGATTCGGGGCTGCAAAGCTGGTCGACGCGCTCGAGCCGGTGCTCCGAGCGCGCGGAGGGTCGGCGACGACGAGCGCGAATTAGCGCAATTACCGCGGACGAGCCAGTACCGTTCCCCGGGTTTCCCATGAGACGACTCGCAGCGGCATTGAGCGCACTCGTCGCCGCGCTCGCCTTCGGCGCAGCTCGTGCGACCGCCGACGGCGTGGCCTTCGGCGTGAACGACAACGCCGGCCTCTACGAGGCCGGCACCGGACCGTTCTGGGACACCATGACCGGGCTCGGGCTGACGACGAACACGATCACGCTGCGCTGGGACGAGACGGCGGCCCACGGCGTCGACCCGACCGACGCAGCCGACCTCGCGCCCGCGCTCGCTGCGGCGAAGAAGGCGGGCGTGACGATCGAATTCGACGTCTACCCGCGACACGCGAAGGAGCTCTCGGACCCGCGGGGCCCGGCCCGCTTCGCCGCCTTCCTGACCACGCTGGCGAAGACGTACCCGGACGTCGACCAGTACGTGGTGATGAACGAGTGCAACCAGGATCTGTTCGTCAACCCCCAGTCGACTCGCGGACGCAACGTCTCGGCAGCCCGGTGCGGTGCGTTCCTCGCCGCCGGGTACGACGCGCTCAAGGCGGTTTCGCCCGACATCTTCGTCTGGGGGCTCGGCCTGTCACCACGCGGAAACGCCCCGACGAAGAAAGACAACCCCTCGACCGACCCCATCGACTGGCTCGGCTTCCTCGGGCAGTGGTACCGCGGGAGCAAACGGACGAAGCCGCTGATGGACGGTCTCGACCTCCACCCGTACCCGATCCCACAGTCGCTGCCGTTCGCCACCGGCTACCAGAACCCGCTGAGCTTCAGCGTCGCGAACCTGCCTCGGGTGTACGCGGCGTTCTATCGCGCGTTCTCGGGGACCGGCCAGGCGACGGTCGGGCTGATCGGACGGCTGCCGGTGCAGCTCAACGAGGTAGGGATCCAGACGTCGTCCGCCGGTCGCCCGGGGTACACCGGTGTGGAGACCTCGACGGGTCCGAACGGCGGGTTGCGGCCTCCGTACGACACGCCGCGCTACCAGGCGCAGTGGTACATGAAGCTCGTCGACTTCTCGGAGTGCGACGCCGACGTTCACTCGGTCAACCTCTTCAAGCTGGTCGACGAGACCTCCCGCGCCGGCTGGCAGAGCGGTCTCTTCTACGCCGGGTTCGTGCCGAAGCTGTCGGCCGGCGCGGTCGAGGACGAGATCGCGAGGGATGGGGGCCAGTGTCCGACCGGGCGTCCGTCCTACTGGGCGCCGTTCGACGTCTACGGCGGCTCGTTCGCGCTGGACGCGCTGGTCGCGGGGCTCGTTCCCGCCGGGTCGGCACCGCCCTTGATCGCGCGTCCCTGAGAAGCTCTCACAGAATGAGCAGTTGTGCCGCCCGGCCGCGCTCGGCGGCACGCTGCAGCGTCCTCGGTCGCACCAATAGCCTTGGCTATTGCCGCTCCCTGCGTCCTTGCATCGCACTCGCCGATCGCACCCGGATCGACGAATGTCACTCTGTGAGAACTTCTAGGAGACACTTGACGACCGAACAGGTGTTCGCTAGTGTGACGAACACATGTTCGTACGGATCTTCATCCTCGTCGCCGTCGCCGTCCTCGTCTGGAGCGCGGTTGCACGATCGACGCAGGCCCACGGCGCGAAGCAGGTCGTGACCGTCCGGCCGAACGACACGCTCTGGGCGATCGCCGAGCAGCACTACGGCGGCGACGTGCGCAGCGCGATCTGGCGCATCGAACAGGCAAATCACCTGCCGGGCGCCGACGTTCACGCCGGTCAGCAGCTCGTGCTGCCGTAGGCACGCCCGACGCCGCGACCGCTCCTTCGCGAGAATCGGGCCGCGCGTGGACCTCGACATCGTCTTCCTCGGCACGTCCGGCAGCGCACCCACCGCGTCGCGCTCTGCAACCGCCGTGCTCGTACGGCGCGGCGGCGACCGCCTGCTCTTCGACTGCGGCGAGGGGACACAGCGACAGCTGATGCGGTCGGTGGTCGGGCTGCCCGACCTCGAGCAGATCTTCATCACGCACTTTCACGCCGACCACTACCTCGGCCTGCCCGGCATGCTGAAGACCTTCGCGCTCCGCCAGCGCGAGCTGCCACTCACCGTCTACGGCCCGCCGGGGCTGCGCGAGCTGTACGGGTCGCTGGGGCGCGTCTTCGGGCGCCTCCCGTACCCCGTCGAGACGGTGGAGGTCCGTGCCGGCGAGGTGCTCGAGCGCGACGGCTACCGCGTGCTCGTCTATCCGGTGCACCACGGTGTGTCGGCGGTGGGGTACGCGGTGGTGGAGGACCCGCGCCCGGGGCGGTTCGATCTGGAGGCAGCCGACGCGCTCGGCGTGCCGAACGGGCCGGAGCGGGGGGCGCTGCAGCGCGGCGAGTCGATCACGCTCGACGACGGTCGCGTCCTCACGCCGGATGCGGTGCTGGGCGAGGCACGGCGCGGGCGTCGGATCGTCCTGCCCGGCGACACGGCGCCCGCCGAGACGGTCCGGCTGCTCGCCGAGGGGGCGGACGTGCTGGTGCACGAGGCGACGTTCGGCGAAGAGGAGCGGGTGCGTGCCGGCGAGACGTCACACTCGACCGCCGTGCAGGCCGCCGAGATCGCGCGCGACGCCGGCGTTCAGCTGCTCGCGCTCACGCACATCTCGACGCGCTACTTCGGGCCCGAGCTCGCCCGCGAGGCGCAGGCCGTCTTCGCCGCTACGGTCGTGCCGCGCGACTTCGACGTGATCGAAGTGCCGTTCCCCGAGCGTGGGCCGCCGCGGCTCGTGAAGAGGGGCGCGCGACCGCCGCGCGGCGAGCGTGGACAGCAGTCAGAGCTGCCAGATTCCGCTGCGTAGGACGGGCGTCGCCGACCCGTCTGCAGCGAGACCTGTGACGGTGACGTCGTCGGCGCCGATCATGAAGTCGATGTGGATCTGACTCGTGTTGATGCGGTGACGATCCTCAGGCCCGACGGAGATCGCGTACGCGTTGCCGAACGCAAGATGACTGGCCGCATTCTCGTCGAGCAGCGTGTTGAAGAACACGGTCTCCGTCTTCGCGATTCGGCCCGCGCCGTCGACGAGGGCGACCTCGCCGAGCCGCGACGCGCCCTCGTCCATGTCAGTCCGCGCGCTCAGCACTCCGGCATTCACGCCGTCGATCGCGACTGCGCGGCCGGCTTCGAAACGGACGACGAGCTCGGAAACGACCGATCCTGCGACGTCGAGCGGCTTCGTCGCAGTGACGATGCCGTCCACCCGCAGCGGATCGGGGGTCGAACCGACCTCCTCGGTCGGGATGTTCGGCGCGTGCAGCACCCCGTCGACCGTCTGCATGCCCGGGGTCTCGGACGAGAAGCGCGACGTCGGCAGCAAGCCAACGGTCAGGTCGGTCCCTGGCCCTTCGAAGCGCAGCGCGTCGAAACGGCGCTCGTCGATCCGGCGCCCCGCCTCGTGCAGCTCCTGCAGTCGAAGGCGCCACGCCTCGCACGGGTCGGCCTCGTCGAGCCGGAGCACGTAGACGAGCTTCTCCCAGAGCCGCTCGACCGCCTCGTCGCCCTCGAGCGACGGGAAGACCGTCTGCGCCCACTCGCGTGCGGCCCAGGGGACCACGGTCCAGTTGGTCGTGCGGGCGTTGATCACCTGGAAGTTCTCGCGTTGCGCCGGTAGCGCATCGCGCCCGGCGAGCGCCGGGTCGATCCCTGCGAGCAGCCCAGGTGGGACCTGGGGGGTGATCGAGATGCGGACGCCGTGGCCGTCGCCGAGCGCCAGCAGCCGATCGCCGTACCACGGCGGGACGACGCCGAGCGTGGCCGGGTCGGCGTGCTCGAGACGCGCGCGCTTGACGTAGGGGTCGAAGTACCACGGGTCGACGAACAGCGCGCCGCGCTCGTAGGCCGCGACGGCGACCGCTTCCACGAGCGGGGCAGCTGACGGCTCGGCGACGATCCAGACGATCTGGCCCGGCTGGACGTTCGCGCCGACCTCGACGATCAGGCGGGCGTAGCGTGTCAGGAGCTCCCGGTCCACGGCTGACGAGGGTACGGGTTCCGTCCGTCCGGCGAAGCAGGTACCGTGCTCCTCGCAACGCCCCCTTTAACCCGGTCCAGCGAGGCCGGAAAGGAGTCGAATGTCGCACCCTGCCGTCGGACCGGCGCCACATCTCCTGCTCGACGACGAGGCGATCCGCCGGACGCTGACGCGCATCGCGCACGAGATCATCGAGCGGAACGACGATCTCGAGACGGTCGCGCTGGTCGGCATCCAGACGCGCGGTGTGCCGCTGGCACAGCGGCTCCGGCACCTGATCGCCGAACGCGCCGGCGTCGATGCGCCGCTCGGGCGGCTCGACGTGACGTTCCACCGTGACGACGTGCACGTCCGGGCAGGCCGCGCGCCGCGCCGCGCCCAGCCGCTCGTGCGCGACACCAAGCTCGACTTCGACCTCGAAGGGCGGACGGTGGTGTTGGTCGACGACGTCCTCTACACCGGCCGGACGATTCGCGCCGCGATCGACGCGCTGTTCGAGTTCGGACGCCCCGCGAGGGTGCAGCTCGCCGTGCTGGCCGACCGCGGGCACCGCGAGCTCCCAATCCGTCCCGATTACGTCGGCAAGAACCTGCCGACGGGAGCCGGCGAGCGGATCCAGGTCGAGCTCGTCGAGGTGGACGAGGTCGACCGAGTGCTCTTGATCCCCGCTGAGGAGGCGACGCCATGACCGATCTGCGCCTGGTCGGCGGCCAGCTGCTGCCGCCGTCGACCCGTGAACGGCGGCACCTGCTGTCGATGTCCGATGTCGACCGTGACGACGTCGAGCGCATCCTCTCGGCCGCGCGGTCGTTCGCGGACTCGCAGGAGCGCGAGACGAAGAAGCTGCCGACTCTGCGGGGGCGTGTCGTGCTCAACGTCTTCTTCGAGTCGTCGACCCGCACCTCGTCGTCGTTCGAGCTGGCGGCCAAGCGGCTGTCAGCCGACACGGTGACGCTGCGCGCGTCGGGCTCCTCGGTCGACAAGGGCGAGTCGCTGAAGGACACGGCGCTCACGCTGTCGGCGTACGACCCGGACGTGATCGTGCTGCGGCACCCGGAGGCCGGCGCGGCGGACCTCGTCGCGCGACTGACCACCGCGCGCGTCGTCAACGCCGGCGACGGGAAGCACCAGCATCCGACGCAGGCGCTCCTCGACCTCTACACGCTCCGCAACGCATTCGGCCGGCTCGACGGGCTCCAGGTCGCGATCGTCGGTGACGTCCTGCACTCGCGCGTTGCACGCTCGCTCGTGCAGGCGCTCAACCTGGTCGGCTCCCAGGCGGTCCTCGTCGGCCCGCCGGCGCTGCTGCCGCTCGGCGTCGCTCCTGTCTCCCACGACATCGAGACGATCGCCGACGCCGACGTCGTCTACGTACTGCGCATGCAACGCGAGCGGATGCTCGAGGGCGCGAACTTCGTACCGTCCCTGCGGGAGTACAGCCGCCGCTACGGGATCACCGCCGGAAGAATCCGGCCCGGGCAGGTCGTCATGCATCCCGGGCCGATCAATCGCGGCGTCGAGCTCGACGGGGACGTCGCCGACTCCGACGCCTCGCTGGTGCTCGAGCAGGTGCGGGCCGGGCTCGTCGTGCGGATGGCGATCCTGTACGACCTTCTGACCGCAGGGCCCGTCGCGGTCGCCGCAACGGTGGAGACGGCATGACGGTGCTCGTCGGGCGGACCGGCGCGGACGACCTGGTCGTGCGCGGCGCGCGCGTGCTCGACCCGGTCGAGGGCGTCGACGCCGAGCTCGACGTGCGCATCGACAGTGGTGTGATCACGCAGATCGGCACCGGGCTGGACGTGAACGGGCACCGCGTCGTCGACGGCGCGGGTCTCGTGCTCGCGCCGGCGTTCATCGATCCGCACGTCCATCTGAGGACACCCGGCCGCGAGGACGAGGAGACGATCGAGACCGGCACCGCGGCCGCGGCAGCGGGAGGCTACTGCGCGATCCTCGCGGTCCCGAACACGGATCCCCCGATCGACGATCCGGAGCTGCTCCAGGGCCTCCGCACACGCGCGGAGCTCGAAGCCCATGTCCCGGTCGGGTTCATGGCCGCGCTCACGAAGGGACAGGCCGGAGCCGAGCTCGCGGAGCTCGGGGCGCTCGCCGAGGCGGGCGCGGCGGGCTTCACGGACGACGGGCATCCCGTCGCGGCGGCGGGCGTGATGCGGCGCGCGCTGCAGTACAACGCGGTCACCGGGCTGCCGATCGCCGTCCATTGCGAAGAGCCGACGCTGACGCGCGGGGCGCACGCTCACGCGGGCGAGGTCTCCGGGGAGCTCGGCATCAACGGCTGGCCGGCCCTCGGCGAGAGCCTGATGGTCGGCCGCGACGTCGATCTCGTCCAGGAGACGGGGCAGCCGTTGCATCTGATGCACCTCTCGGCGCTCGAATCGGTCGAGCACCTTCGCCGCGCACGGGCGGCCGGAGCCCCCGTCACCGCCGAGGTGACGCCGCACCATCTGTGCCTGACCGACGACGCGATCAGGTCACTCGATCCGAACTTCAAGATGAACCCGCCGCTTCGAAGCGACGATCACCGCACGGCCTTGATCGACGCACTGCGCGACGGGACGATCGGGGCGGTCGCAACTGATCACGCGCCACATGCGGCCGCGGAGAAGGAGGTGCCGTTCGAAGCGGCGCCGTTCGGCGTGATCGGTCTCGAGACCGCCTTCGCCGCGCTGAACACGTATCTCGTCGAGCCGGGCCTGCTCGATCTCGAGACGGTGCTCGAGCGAATGTCGGCCGGCCCCGCCGCGATCTTCGGCCTCGAACGCCCGCGCCTCGCGGTCGGCGCACACGCCAATCTCGTGCTGCTCGACCTCCGTTCGAGCTGGCGCGTCCATGCGGCGAAGCTTCGATCGCGGTCGTCCAACTCGTGGCTGCTCGACGAACGGCTCACCGGCCGCGTGCGCATGACGATCGCGGCCGGCCGCGTGGTGCACGAGTCATGAGCGTAGGCTCGACGGAGCTCATCAAAGAGCGGAGGCGGCGGCTTTGCCGGCGCCGGGAGCGGGAATGAGCGCGGGCGCGCTGGTTCTCGAGGACGGCAGCGTCTTCGCCGGCGAATCGGTGGGAGACGAGGGTCGCGCGTTCGGCGAGGCGGTTTTCACGACCTCGATGAGCGGCTATCAGGAGGTCGCGACCGATCCGAGCTTCGAGGCGCAGATCGTGTGCTTCACGGCGCCGATGGTCGGCAACTACGGCACCGATCCGGGTCGGTGCGAGTCGCGCCGGGTTCATGCACGCGGAGTCGTCATGCGCGAGGCGCGCGGCCCGGCCTGGCTCGAGTGGCTCCGAGAGCACGGCGTCGTCGCGCTGACCGGTGTCGACACGCGGTCGCTCGTGCTGCACCTCCGCGAGCGCGGCGTGATGCGGGCGGCGCTCGTCGCCGGCGACTACGTCGAGGAGACGCTGCTCGGCGAGGTTCGCGCTCAGCCGGAGATGTCCGGAACCGCGCTCGCCCGGGACGTGTCGACACCAGAGCCGTTCACGTACACGCGGCGCGGACGCGCACGCGTCGCCGTCGTCGATTACGGGTGCAAGCGCTCGATCGTCCGCCGGCTCGCTGCCGCCGGTGCGGCCGTCGACGTCTTTCCACACGATGTCGACGCCGACACCGTCGCGCGCTACGACGGTGTGCTGCTCTCGCCCGGGCCGGGAGACCCCGCACCGCTCGAGGACGAGGCGGCGATGGTGGAGGAGCTGCTCGGGCGCACCGAGGTGCTCGGGGTCTGCCTCGGCCACCAGCTGATCGCACGCGCACTCGGTCGGACGACGTACAAGTTGCCGTTCGGCCATCGCGGCGCGAACCACCCTGTGCTCGAACATCGCTCACGCCGCGTGCTGGTGACCTCGCAGAATCACGGCTTCGCGGTCGCTGCGGGTGAGGACGACGGCGTCACGCACGCCTCGTTGTACGACGGCACCGTCGAGGGCCTGTCGCTGCCGGCGCTGCGGGCCCGGTCGACCCAGTTCCACCCGGAGGCCTCGCCGGGCCCGCACGACGCGCAGTTCGTGCTCGAAGGGTGGGTGGCCGGACTTGCCGCGTAGAGCCGATCTCGACTCGATCTGCCTGATCGGCTCGGGGCCGATCGTGATCGGCCAGGCTGCCGAGTTCGACTACGCGGGCTGCCAGGCGTTGAAGGTGCTCCGCGAGGAGGGCTTCCGCACGATCGTCGTCAACTCGAATCCGGCGACGATCATGACCGACCCCGGGTTCGCGGACCGCACATACCTGGAACCGCTCGACGTCGAAGGCGTGACCGCCGTGCTCGAACGGGAGCGCCCCGATGCCCTGCTGCCGACGATGGGCGGCCAGATCGCGCTGAACCTCGCGCGCGATCTGCACGAGGCGGGCGTGCTCGACGAGCTCGAGATCGAGCTGATCGGCGCCGACGTCGACGTGATCTCGCGCGCCGAGGATCGCGAGCTCTTCAAGGCGTGCGTCGAGCGCACCGGGCTTCGCGTTCCGCGGTCGCGGATCGTCACGTCGCTCGACGACCTCGCCGGTCTCGCGACGCCTGCTGTCGTACGACCGGCGTTCACGCTCGGCGGGCATGGCAGCGGTTTCGCCGAGACGCCGGCCCAGCTGCGGCTACAGGTGGAGCGGGGGCTCGGTGAATCGCCGATCTCCCAGGTGCTCGTCGAGGAATCGGTCCGCGGCTGGGACGAGTTCGAGCTCGAGGTCGTGCGCGACCGCGCCGACAACGTCGTGATCGTCTGCTCGATCGAGAACCTCGACCCGATGGGCGTGCACACCGGCGACTCGGTCACCGTTGCGCCGCAGATGACGCTCTCCGACGAGGCCTACCAGGAGCTTCGCGACGCCGCGATCGCAGTCGTCCGCGCCGTGGGTGTCGACACCGGAGGCTCGAACATCCAGTTCGCCCGCGACCGGGTGACCGGCGATCTGCGCGTGATCGAGATGAACCCGCGCGTCTCGCGGTCGTCGGCGCTCGCGTCGAAGGCGACGGGCTATCCGATCGCGAAGGTGGCTGCCAAGCTCGCAGTCGGTTACACGCTCGACGAGATCCCCAACGACCTGACCGGGACGACGCCCGCCAGCTTCGAGCCGGCACTCGATTACGTCGTCGTGAAGATCCCCCGGTTCGCGTTCGAGAAGTTCCCCGGCGCCGACCGCACGCTCGGGACACAGATGAAGGCCGTCGGGGAGACGATGGGCATCGGCCGCACGTTCATCGAGGCGTTCGTGAAGGCGAAGCGAGGTCTGGAAGGCCCGCTGGAGTGGGCGCCGGAGAACCTCCATCCCTGGTTCGAGCGCGAGCTCGTCGACGTCGACGCGGAGGAGGCCCGGCAGCGGCGGGAGCGACCCGTGTACCGGCGCATCGACTCGTGCGCCGGTGAGGTCGAGGCCGCGTCGAACTACTACTACGCGACCTGGGGCGAGCGCGACGAAGCGCCGCCGCTCGGAACGGCCAAGCGCGTCGTGATCCTCGGGTCTGGCCCGAACCGCATCGGGCAGGGCATCGAGTTCGATTACTGCTGCGTGCACGCCGTGCAGACGTTCCGCGAGCTCGGCTACGAAGCCGTGATGGTGAACTGCAACCCCGAGACGGTGTCCACGGACTACGACACGTCCGATCGCCTGTACTTCGAGCCGCTCGACGTCGAGGCAGTGCTTGCGGTCTGCGAGCGCGAGCAGCCCGAAGGCGTCGTGATCCAGTTCGGAGGGCAGACGCCGCTCAAGCTCGCACGCGCGATCGAGTCTGCCGGGCACCGCATCCTGGGGACGCCGTTCGACGCCGTCGATCTGGCCGAGGACCGCGAGCGGTTCGGCCGGCTGCTCGCGGGCATGGACATCGTGTGCCCGGAGTGGGGGATCGCCCGGTCGCCGGACGAGGCGATCGCCACCGCCGAGCGGATCGGCTATCCCGTGCTGGTGCGACCGTCGTACGTTCTCGGCGGGCGCGCGATGCGTGTGTGCAACGGGCCTGAGGCGGTGGCCGAGGCTTTCCGGGGCGTGCACGGGCCGACGCTCGTCGACCGGTTCCTCGACCACGCGATCGAGCTCGACGTCGATGCATTGTGCGACGGCACGGAGGCATACGTCGCAGCGGTGATGCAGCACGTCGAGGAGGCTGGTGTCCACTCCGGCGACTCCGCCTGCGTCCTGCCGCCGCAGTCGATCGACGAGACGACGCTCGCCGAGATCGGCGATGTCGTGCGCCGGCTCGGCCCCGCGCTCGGCGTGGTCGGACTGCTGAACGTGCAGGTGGCGGTCGTCGGTGACGACCTCTACGTCCTCGAGGTGAATCCCCGCGCGTCTCGCACGGTCCCGTTCGCGTCGAAGGCGATCGGGCTCAACCTGGTGGCGGCGGCCTGCCGGCTGGCTGCGGGTGCGCGGCTGGCCGAGCTCGACCTTCCGCCCGAGCAGGCACCGCGTCAGGTCAGTGTGAAGGCTGCAGTGCTCCCGTTCGCACGGTTTCCGGGCGCCGACCCGGTACTCGGGCCCGAGATGCGGTCGACGGGTGAGGTGATGGTGAGCGCGTCCGACCTCGCGACCGCACTCGCGAAGGCCGAGCGGGCGGCCGGCCGCCCGCTGCCGGGGAAGGGATCCGTGTTCCTGTCCGTGCGCGACGACGACAAGCCTGTGCTGCCCGATGTCGCCCGCGCGTTCGCGGCACTCGGCTTCAACCTGTACGCCACCGCCGGTACGGCGGCTGCCTTGCGCAACGCTGGCCTCGACGTTGCGGACGTGCGCAAGGTGAGTGAGCCGGGTGACGCACCGACGGTTGTCGACCTGATTCGTCGCGGCCGTTGCGACCTCGTCGTGAACACGCCCGGCGGCGGCGCCGAGCCGCGGTCGGACGGCTATCTGATCCGGGAGGCGGCGCTGGTAGCGCGTGTCCCGTGCATCACGACGATTGCCGCGGCGACGGCGGCGACGCGCGCGATCGCCGACGCGCGGACGGACGTGACGCTGTCGCTGCAGGAGCGGATCGATGTCGAGGCCGACGCGCGCGCCGCGTAGGGTCGTCGCGGTCGAGCCCGTCGGGCCGTATGCGCTCCTGCGCGTCGAGCGGGGCGGCGCGGACCCGGGTGTGCCTGGTCAGTTCTTCATGCTCGAAGCTCCGGGCCGGCCTTTGCCCCGGCCGATGTCGCTGTGTCTCGCGCCGAAAGGGGAGCTCTGGTTCCTGCTCGATCCGATCGGCCCCGGCACCCGCGCGCTCGCCGCGCTCGAGCCCGACGATCGACTGCACGTGTTCGGGCCGCTCGGCAACGGCTTCCGACTCGACGTCGCCCGTCCGTTGCTCGTCGGCGGCGGCATCGGCATCGCTCCGCTGCCGTACCTCGCCGAGGCACTCGACCGTCCGCCGGCCGTGCTCGGGTTCCGCACCGAACATCACGCCGAGGCGGCGGCGCTCCTTCCGACCGCCGATGTCGTGGTCGACCCGGTCCTCGTCACCGAGCTGATCGAGCCCGGTCGTGACGTGCTCGCCTGCGGGCCGGCGCCGATGCTCGAGGCCGTCCGCGAGCTCGCTCCGGACGCACAGCTCGCCTGGGAGGCGCCGATGGCATGCGGGTACGGCGCGTGCTACGGCTGCGTGGTGGAGATCGACGGCGAGCTCAAGCGCCTCTGCGTCGAAGGGCCGGTCCTTTGCTCCTGAACGCGAGCGGGTGCCTGGACGCGCTCGTCGCGCCGGAGGTCGCCGCAGGGCTCGACGCGTTCGTGACCAAGACGGTGACGCCGGACCCGCGCGAGGGGAACGCGCCGCCTCGGATCGCGGAGACCGACGCCGGAATGCTCAATGCGATCGGCCTCGCCAACCCCGGTCGGGACGCCTTCGTCAGCCGGGTGCTGCCGGAGCTGCGGAAGGCGATCGAGGCCCCGATCTGGGTCTCCGTGGGCGGGTTCTCGGCCGGCGACTACGCGGCGACGTGCGCTCAGCTTCCTTCCGGGGGCGTGGCTGCTGTCGAGCTGAACCTGTCGTGCCCCAACGTCGACGAGGCCCCCGAGACGGCCGCGGAGATCGTGGCGGCATGCCGGGCAGCAACGCCCCTTCCGCTCTACGCCAAGCTCTCGCCCCATGCGTGGGACGTCGGCGAGGTCGTGCGAGCTGTCGAGGCTGCCGGTGCCGACGGGATCAGCCTGGTCAACACGCTGCGCGGACTGACGCTCGACGCGCGGCTGACGCCGACGCTCGCACGTGGGGCCGGCGGTTACTCGGGTCCGGCGCTTCGGCCAGTCGCGCTCGCTGCGGTCTACGCGGCGCGACGTGCGACATCACTGCCGATCGTCGGCATGGGCGGTGTCTCGACCGGGCGCGATGCGCTCGACATGATCGCGTGCGGTGCAACGCACGTCGCACTCGGCACGGTGTTGTTCTCCGATCCGTCTGCACCGAATCGCGTGCGCCTGGAGCTCGACGACGCCGCGCGCGGCGCAGGCTACGCGACGATCGCCGCCGCATTTTGTGCTGCACACGCGGCCGTTGTCAGTCCCGCCAACTGAGATCGACCGACAGTTGTTGCAGGTGCGTCACAGGTTGGTAGGATGCTGACCTTCGATGGCGCCCCCTCAAGCTCAAGTCCAAGCTCCCGTTCGTTCGCTCGACCAGCGGATGGAAGCACTCAAGCGCGCAAACGACATTCGCGTGAAGCGCGCGCAATTGAAGAAGGACTTGAAGTCGGGCACCGTGTCGATCGAACAGATCCTCGGCAATCCACCCGAGTTCGTGTCGACCGCAAAGGTGTTCGACATGCTGGTCGCCGTGCCGAAGTTCGGCAGGGTGAAGGCGGCGCGGCTGCTCAACCAGTGCCGCATCAGCCAGTCGAAGACGGTCGGCGGGCTCTCCGACCGCCAGCGGCATGAGCTGATTGCCCTCTTCAACGGGCGCTAGCACAGGACCGCCTGTCTTCGTCGTGACCGGCCCGTCCGGGGCCGGCAAGGGGACGCTGATCAAGCTCGTGTTGCCGCGTTTCCCGGCTCTGGCGCTGGCCGTCTCCGCCACCACGCGGCCGCGGCGGCCCGGCGAGGAGGACGGCGTCGACTACTGGTTCCTCGACCGGACGGAGTTCGCCAGGCGCGAGGCAGCGGGCGAGTTCCTCGAGTGGGTCGACTACGTCGGGAACCGCTACGGGACGCTCCAGTCGGAGATCGACCGGCTGCGGGACTGCGGGAAGGCGCCGATGCTGGAGCTCGAGACGGACGGGGCGCTCCGGGTATCCGAGCGGGAGCCGGGGGCGGTCACCATCTTCGTCACCGCGCCGGTCGAGGAGCTCGAGCGGCGGCTTCGGGAGCGCGCGACGGAGAGCTCGGGTGAGATCGGCGAGCGCATCGCGACCGCCCGCAGGCAGCTCGAGCTTCAACCGCTCTTCGATCACGTCGTGACGAACGTCGACCGCGACCAGGCCGCAGACGAGCTGGCTGGAGTGATCGCGCCGCTCCTGGCAAGTGCCGCTACGATGTCGCGACCATGATTCATCCCCGCATCGACGAACTGCTGAAAGAGGTCGACTCGCGCTATGCGTTGGTCATCGTCGCCGCCAAGCGCGCTCGGCAGATCAACAACTACCACCACCAGCTTGGCGAGGGCACATTCGACGAGTTCGCCCCGCCGCTGATCGAGTCGCGCTCGAAGAACTACCTGACGATGTCGCTCGAGGAGATCTCCGAGGGCAAGATCGTCTACGAGTACACCAAGTAGCGGCTCGTACCCGGCACAATCCGTCTGTGCCGAAGATCCTGCTCGGTGTGACCGGCGGCATCGCCGCCTACAAGGCGTGCGAGCTCACGCGCCTGCTCGTGAAAGCTGGACACGAGGTGATCCCGCTCGTGACGCCCGGCGCGCAGCGCTTCGTCACAGAGGAAACGTTCCTGGCGCTGGCCCGACGCCCCGCCTCGGACGATCCCTACCCGCACCTGACGCGCGCCGACCTGCTCGTCGTCGCGCCGTGCACCGCGAACACGCTCGCGAAGCTGGCACAAGGACTCGCCGACAACGTCTTGACCGAGGCGGCGCTCGCGCACCGAGGCCCGGTGCTCGTCGCACCGGCGATGAACCCACGCATGTGGGCGCATCCCGCGACACGCGCAAACGTCGAGGCGCTCGTTCGCCGAGGGGTCGAGCTGGTCGGCCCCGACGACGGCGAGCTCGCGGAAGGCGAGTGGGGGATCGGTCGTCTCGCGGAGCCCGAGGAGATCGCGGCGCGCGCCGAACAGCTGCTCGCGCCCGGGACGCTCGCCGGCAAACGGGTGCTCGTCACCGCAGGGGGCACGCGGGAACCGCTCGACAGCGTGCGCTTTCTCGGCAACCGCTCGTCCGGGCGCATGGGTGTCGCGTTGGCGGAGGAGGCGCGCCGCAGGGGGGCGGAGGTGATCCTGCTCGCCGCGAACCTCCAGGTCGACCGCCCGCACGGTGTCGAGACGATTCCGACACCGACCGCCGAGGCGATGCTCGACGCGGCGCTGGCACTGGCCGACGTCGACATTGCCTTGCTGGCGGCCGCGGTCGCCGACTACAAGCCGGTCGAGGCGCTGGCCGGCAAGCGGCCGAAGGACGAACAGAGCTGGACGGTCGAGCTCTCGCCGACCGAAGACGTGGCGCGGTCGCTGGCCGATCGCAAGCGCGACGACCAGATCCTCGTCGTGTTCGGTGCCGAGCACGGGGAGGACGGGCTCGAGCGCAAGCGGGGGATGCTGGAGACGAAGAGCGCCGATCTCGTCGTCTACAACGACGTCGGCCGCCGGGACATCGGGTTCGACGCGCACGAGAACGAGGTCGTGCTCGTCAGTCGTGCGGGCGAGCGCGCCGTGCCGAAGGCGCCGAAGCCAGAGATCGCGCGGGCGATCTTCGATGCGGTCGAGGAGTTACTCGCGCGATGAGCGACGCCTACGAGCTGTTTCGCGAGGGACAGAAGCGGCTCCGAGGCGGCATGCCGGCACAGGCGACGGTGCCGCTCGAGAAGGCGAAGCGCCTCGAGCCTGAGAAGGCGTCGATTCGCGAGGCGCTCGGAATCGCCTACTTCCGGCTTCAGCGCTGGGAGGACGCGGAGCGTGAGTTCCGCGCGATCGTCGAAGACCTCGCCCCGACCGACGACTACGCGCACTACGCGCTGGGCCGCGCGCTCGAGAAGCAGGGCAAGGCGGCCGAGGCGAATGGGCACTTCAAGCTCGCGAGCTCGATGAAGCCCGGCTCTGCCCAGTACGCCGCCCGGATCCGCGAACTGGATTGAAGGCTGTCGTCCAGCGCGTCGCCCAGGCACGGTCGCGGCCTGGCGGGTCGATCGGGCCGGGGCTCGTTGTGCTGCTCGGGATCGCCGCCGGTGACGACGAGGCGTCCGTCCGCCGGCTCGCCGGGAAGATCGCGCGGCTCCGGGTGTTCCCGGACGCCGACGGCAAGTTCGACCGCGCGCTGGTCGACGTGGGCGGCGCCGCGCTCGTGGTCAGCCAGTTCACGCTGATCGCCGATAGCAGACGGCAGAAGGGAACTAGGCCGGACTTCCACCTCGCGGCGCGTCCTGAGGACGCCGAACCGCTGTACGAAGCGTTCTGCGACGAGCTGCGCACCTTCGGCGTCCCGGTCGAGACGGGCGTGTTCGGCGCCCACATGCAGGTCGAGCTCGTCAACGACGGGCCGTCACGCTCGTCCTCGAGATGTAACCCAAGCCGCACACGCCCAGGCGGAGCTGCCTAGACGGGCGCCCCGGCGATCACAACGCTGGCGAGAGTCGAGCAGAGGTACTCAAAGGCCGGGGACCGGAAATGACAAAGGGACAACCATCAGACCGGGAATCGGAAGGCACCAGTGGCAAGCGGACCCAGACCCATCGGGCACCGAGACTGCAGTGAGACCTGATTGTGGGGGCCTAGAGCGAAGTGGTGGGAAAGCCTCGAACCTTGGACGCCAACGAGATCCGGCACGTCTCCCATCTCCTCCTGTCAGGGAAAGATTCACGCTGCCGTCGAAAGCCCGATCCGCGTTCGGGCTCAGGCTACGGCGGTTGACGTCGGTGCTGTTGGTGTTGTGTTCGCTTCGGCTTCGTCGTAGACGAGGAACGCGCAGAACGGGCCCCACCAGAACGACCACACGGACCCAACGAACACTTGGCCGTGCTCGCGCTTGCGATGGTTGATGCGCCGGTCGATCCGGCCATGCGAGGGGAAGAAGCATCGCTTGACGATCATCGTTACTGACGGTTCTCGTACATCCGACGGACTCCTGCCGTGGCAAAGCAGAGACGTCGACGAACGCTAAACAGCAGGAAGCCCGGGCGCCTGATCCCCCATTGCGCGCGCCGGTCGTATGGACGGGGGAAGGCTCAACCTACGCCTGTCTTACAGTGACGATCGAGTGGCAGGCGTAGAGTCACTCCGATGCCGGAGCTCGACTACGCGATCCTCGGCGACTACGTTCGAACTGAGGGCGGCATCGGCCACATCATTGCTGCAGGGATCGACGCGATCTACACGCCCGCTGTGCCGACGGGGCAGAACGTTGGACTCTTACTTCGAGTGACATTTGCTCGCAACGAATGCGAGCGGCCGCATCGCCTCGAGATCATCTTCCAAGGCGAAGACGGGGAACGGCACACGCATATCACCTCGACCATTGAGCCCGTATGGGATGAAGAGCTGTGGCCGGGTTGGCGAGTCGGCGCCATCTTCGGGATCAACATGGGAATCCCGCTCCCTCAGTTCGGGACCTACTCGTTCGAGATCCTGCTGAACGACAACCTCGTGAAGGCGATCCCAATCAGGGTGATCGAGCGCGGCTCCGCTCCCCCTGGCTTCCCGCCCGAACTCTCGGATGGCGATGACGACTGAGACGTGCCGAGGTTCTCCAACCACGCACGCCGGAAGATGGCCCAGCGCGGCATCACCGAGCGGGACGTCGATAGCGCGCTCCGCCGTCCGGCCGGAAATCCTACCCCGGGTGAACCAGGCGCTATGTGGGTCCGAGGCTATGCGGCAGGAGGGCGAGTGCTTAAGGTGTGTGTACGGATCACCGATCAGCAGTACGTCGTCACGGCTGCTTGGCCGGACGCCTAGAGGGATGGTGAGCGCTCAATGACCTTCAACTACTGACCAGCAGGCAGACGCACTCGACATCACGCTCCGCGACGCCATTGTCGCCCGGACGGAGCAAATCGACTCTGGGACTCTGGTCGACCTCGATGAGAATGGCGCGGTCGTGGCGATCGAGCTGATTCGGCCTGCCCGGCGGTGGCCCCTAGAAGAGATCGCCGTTCGGTTCGGCCTCGACGATCCCGTCCTCGAGATGCTCCGTGCGTTGTGGCACGAGGACGCGCCTCTTCCTTTTGGCCGCAGCGAGCAACTCGTTCCAGCCTGACTCTCGGGGGTAGGAGGCTCGAGCCGTGGACAGTGAGGTCCTGTCGATGAGCAACGAGGCCGAGGCACGGATGGCGATCAAAGAGGCTCTCGGGCTTGCGAAAGCCGGCAAAGAACAGACCGGCATTTCTCCGTCGGCGCTGAATCTGACCACGAACCAGCTCAGGGACATCGCGCACTCGATGCTCGACGAGTGGAAGGTCCACGATCGCTGGAAGCTCGAGTCGCGCGACCACGGTTTGCTGTTCTTTGTTCCGCTACCCAACGTCGACAGCCCGCGGTAACCATCCGTTCGGTGATCCCGATGGACGACCTCGACAACGAGGTCTACCAGGGCATCTGGGAGGTCGAGCCTGTCTAGCACCGGGAGCGAGCCGATCGCGGACAGGCGTCCGGCACCGAAGCCAATATCCGACGGGATGAGGATGCGCGTTCTAACGGTGATCGCTCTAGGACTGGTGGTCTCTGTCGTCACGGCGGGATGCGGCGGCGGCGGGCTACAGAGCAAGGGCGGCCCTGGCGTGGTCTTGACCTGGCGCCTTGAGCCTCTCCTCCCATGGCTGAAGCTCAAGCCCACCGCAGCTGAAGACACAGCCAAGATCCTGACGGCTCGCATGCGCCTCCTCGGCGCGACGGGAAAGGTCACCGTGAGCAACCGAGGACGGGCGGTCTCGGTACGGGTCGACGGCGCACGCATCCCCGCTGAGGAGAAGGCCCTTTTAGCGACCCAAGCTAGGCTCGAGCTTTACGACCTTGAGCCCGCTCTGCTCGGCCCATCACTTTCCTCGCCCGGCGTGCCACTCGCAGCTCGATCGCTCGCTTCCCTTCTCCGCCGAACTCCCCACGGAGTGAAACCGCAGCACAGCGTGATCGTCACCTGCTCGGCGGCGACAGCATCCGTCTGTCCTGGCGATCCCGACGGATTCCCCCCGCCCGGCAAAGTCGACTACTACCTCTTCAAGTACGGCCTGTATCCCGGCGACAAGTACGGCCCGTACCCCGACCTGACCGGTGCAGACGTCGACATCTCGAAAACCCGGCAGGACTTCGACCCGACGACCGGGGCCCCCGTAGTCCTCATCGACTTCACACCAGCGGGAAACAAAACAGTTCTGAGGGTCACCCGGAACGAAGCCAAGCGCGGGAGCCTACGTGCGACGCCGCAGCACTTCGCGGTCGTGCTCAACCGTCAGATCCGGTCTTGGCCGCAGATCGACTACACGCAGAACCCACACGGAATCGACCCGACAGGAACCGGCATACAGATCACCGGGCTGAAAAGCCTCAAGGAGGCGCGGGATCGTCGGGCCGGTCGTCGGCGCATGCCGTGGCGGCGGTGCGAGCCCGCCGGCAGGGGGTGTTGCGCCTCTTGGCAGGTTGCCCTCACCGGTCGGCACGACCGTCTGTGTCGGCGCGACCGTCGGCGCCTTCGGCTGGTTGGCCATCTCAGTCCTCCTCGAGTAGCGGCATCTGGAACATCGTCGGGTGCAGCTGCACGAACGGGTCCGTGCGGGCGCACCACTGACCCTTGTGCAGCCTCCGTGCTGTCCCGTCATCGGCGAACTGGATCAGCGTCTCCAGCGCCACGAGGGCGTGCTTGCGGTCGAGCCCGGCGGGCGCCACGTCCACGAACCGCGAAGGGTCAGCCTTCACCTGCGCCGACTTGCGGGCGAACCGTTCGCCCACCTGCGGCGGCCGGCGATGCAGACCATCGCGTCCTCGTCACGGAGCGGCTTCCCGATCACCGTCGGGTTCGGGTTAGGTGTTTCCGGCGCCAGGTCGGCGGAGCTGCCGGACGCGCCACGGCGGACGACGACACGGTCGAGGAAGCCCTTGAGCACCTGGCGCCGCTCGAGCGCGTCGAGGCCGCACCAGACCTTCACGAACGTGCCTCCCGCAGGAATCCGGGAGCGCTGGGCGGCAGATGCCTGAACCGTGCTCCTCAGCGTCCGCGATCCGCTTCTGCCTCACGTCGAGCTGGCGTTGAAACACGGCGAGGTCGTTGATCGTCAGCGACAGGTACGTTCTCAAGGTCGCGCGCGGAGCCGCTCGAGTTCGGTCTGTGCCTTCTGCAGGTCTCGGGTCGCCTCGACGACGTTGACCATGCGCTTCGTCGTCTTCAACGCCTGCTCGAACCAGTCGCCGACGAACCGGTCGAGCTGATCCGCGTGAACGATAGGCGCGGTCGGAGCAGCTCCACGGTCGCGGCGTTCTTGCAGTAGTACGCGACGACGAAGCTGCCGTCGACACGGGGGCGGCGCACCACACGGAGCGTGCTTCCCGCAGCCGGCGCACCGGGCGATCACCGACCAGCAGCCGATCCTTCGTCGTGTCGCCGACAGCGACCGGTTGCGTCGTCCTGGACGCCTGGACTGCGTCGAAGAGCTCGCGCGGGACGATCGCCTTGTGTGCGTTCTCCTTCCGGAAGCCGCCGTGGAGCGATCACGCCCGTGTACGTCTCGCAGGCGAGGATCTGCCGGACGGTCGAGTGCGACTTGCCGAAGCGCCGAGCGATCGACGTCATCAGCCTCGCCGGCTTCGCGCGCCTCGAACATCGGCAAGCACCTTCGCCGCGTTACGGCCGACACGGCTTGCAGCGGCTTCCCCTTGACGGAGCGGTAGCCGAAAGTCGGGTCGACCAGGGAACAGATCACGGCCGACCGCGTTGCTGCGCGCCTTCTCCCAGTTGGCCCGGTAGCGCTTCCACTGCTCACGCGCGATCGCCGCCTTGATCGTGAACAGCATCTCGTGGTCGCCAGCGGCGGTGTCGAGCCCTTCGGCGGCGCAGACCAGCCGTGCGCCGGCACGGTCGAGCGCTTCCCACACCTCGGCGGTCGCAAGGCCGTTCTCACGGCTGAGCCGGTCCTGCCACGCCACGATCACGCCGGCAGCGTCACCGCGCGCACACGCGTCGACGGCCTCGCCGAGCGCACGGTCACGCCAGGACTTCGACCCGGACACGCCCTGCTCGACGAGCTCGGGCGCGAGCGGCACCTCGTTCGCGGCGGCCCACTGCTGGACTTCGCGGCGCTGCTCCTCGATCGAGATCGTGCGCTCCTTGCGCCGAGCACTGCCGCAAGTACGGAATCAGCGGCTTCATCGCTCCTCCAGTTTGTTCCGGTTGTCGGATGACGCCTGGACGACACGGCCAAGGGCAACCGGCCGAGCTTCTCGGGTGCGGCGCGTCCGGAGGAGGCCGAGCCGCTGTACGAGGCGTTCTGCACGGAGTTGCGCACCCTCGGCGTCCCTGTGGAGACGGGCGTCTTCGGCGCCTACATGCAGGTCGAGCTCGTGAACGACGGGCCGGTCACGATCGTCTTCCACTCCGAGCCGCGATGACTTACGATTTTCCCACCGTGCCGAGGTTGCAGATCTCACGAGCCGGGCTCGGCCGGCTTTCGGGCGAACGTGAAGGAGGCGCTCTATGTCCTCGGCGGTCTCGCGGTGGTCGTGTTCTTCATCGTGCGCCAGCGCCGTAGCGATCGCTTCACCGAACGTTCTCTGCTCTTTCCGATCGGTCTTGGAATCTACGGCGTCATCTTGTTGACCGACGTGTCGAAGCACCACGCGCTCAGCATCGCCTCAGCCGTGATTCTCGTCCTGAGCGCACTGGCATCGATTGGCTTCGGCGTGATCCGGGGGCGAACGATCGAGCTTTTCGAACGCAGCGGTGAGTTGTGGGAACGTGCCTCGTGGACCACGATTGGCGTGGGCTGGGGTGGTCTCCTCGCGACTCGCGTCGTGCTGATCGGTGTCGCAGCTGCGATCGGAGCGAAGGTTGCAGCGTCGCCCACCACGATCCCGCTCATGTTGGCGATCACCCTCGGAGCTCAGATGATGGTCGTCAGAGAGCGTGCCAGGGGAACGGGAGTTCCGATCGCGCCCTCTCGACAGAGCCCGACGGGGTCCCCGGCGGACCTAGACACGGCCAAGGGCGACCGGCTCGACTCCTAGCGGGCGGCCCGGCGTGGACCGGTGCCAGGCACCGGTTTTCGAACCAGGAATTCGCTGCGCTCTGCTACCTTTCCGACACCACATTTCGAGCGTTTTCGGGATGGGCGCGCGGCGCCCATTTTTTGTAGGTGCGGTTCGTTGACGGGGGTTCGACATGGTGATTACCCAGCGGGAACAGGAACGGATGCTCCGGCGCGACGTTGCGCGCCTGGTTGAGCCTGCCCTGCCCGGCACCGAGGTGGTCGCCGTCGAACTGACCGGCAAGGAGCGCTTTTGCGTCTTCGTCGACCACCCGGGAGGAGTCGACCACGCGCTGTGTGAGCGCGTCACGCATCTGCTGCGCTCGTACCTGGACGAGTATTCCGTCGAGGTGTCGTCACCGGGTTTCGACCGCCCGCTTCGGACGCAGGCACATTTCGAGCGCGCCGTCGGCCGCAAGGTTCGCGTGAAGACCGACACGGGTCGCCTTCGCGGCGAGGTGATCGGCGCAACGGCAGGCGCGGTGCAGATCCGGCACGGCAACGAGACGGTGGACATACCGTACGACGAGATCGTGCGGGCCAATCTGATCGACGAAGGGATAGTGCGATGAGCCAGGAGATTGTTGAGGCGGTCCGCGAGATCGAGCGCGAGAAGGGGATCGAGAGCGGCACGCTGGTCGCGGCGCTCGAGGACGCGCTCCTCGCCGCATACAAGAAGACACCAGGCGCATCACGGCACGCAACGGTCGAGCTCGACGATCGCGGCGACTTCCGCGTCTTCTCGATCGACCTGCCGGCGGACATCGAGACCCGCCTGCTCGACGAGGCTCGCGAGCGCACGATCGAGGAGCTCGAGCGGCTGGAAGAGGAGACGGGCGAGAAGAACCACACGCTCCTCTCCGACGACGACCTCGAGATCGACTGGTCCGACATCCCCGAGAACCTGATCGACCGGGAGGACGTCACCCCGGACAACTTCGGCCGCATCGCAGCCCAGACCGCGAAGCAGGTGATCCTGCAGCGAATCCGCGAGGCTGAGCGCGAGATGATGTACGACGAGTACATCGACCGCGTCGGCGAGGTCGTCACGGGCATCGTCCAGCAGACGGGCGACCGGCGGAACATCCTGGTCGACCTCGGCAAGGTCGAGGCGCTCCTGCCCGGCCCCGAGCAGGTCGACGGCGAGCGCTACGAGCAGGGCTCGCGCATCAAGGCCGTGATCCGCGAGGTGCGCACGGGCACGAAGGGCCCGCAGGTGATCCTGTCGCGCCGCGACCCCGAGCTGATCAAGACGCTGTTCGAGCTCGAGGTCCCCGAGATCGCCGACGGGCTCGTCGAGATCAGGGGTGTCGCCCGCGAACCGGGGTACCGCTCGAAGATCGCCGTCGAGTCGCACACGCAGGGCGTCGACCCGGTCGGCGCATGCGTCGGCCCGCGCGGCTCGCGCGTGCGCATGGTCGTGTCGGAGCTCAGGGGCGAGAAGATCGACATCATCCCGTGGAACCCGGAGCCCGCCCGGTTCGTGGCAAAGGCGCTGTCGCCGGCACGCGTCCGCGAGGTGTACCTCGACGACGCCGGCAAGGAGGCAACCGTCGTCGTGCCGGACGACCAGCTCGCGCTCGCGATCGGCAAGGAGGGCATGAACGCTCGCCTCGCCGCGCGCCTGACCGGCTGGAAGATCGACATCACCTCGGACACCGAGTTCGCGCAGCAGGAGGCCGACGCGGCATTCGGCGGCGAAGGCGGGGACGGCGAGGACTCCTCGGGCCGCTGTGCGGCGGTGCTCACGAACGGCAAGCGCTGCCCGAACACCGCGTTGCCCGGATCGCGCTACTGCGGGGTGCCGGCGCATCAGGAGCTTGCCCTGCACGAGCCGAACGACGAGGACAATCCGATCGTCACCGAGTCCGAGCCCGAGCTCGAGGCGCTCGCCGACACGGCCGAGCCCGAGCCGGTGACCGAGGACGCAGCCGAGTTCGGCAACGAGCCTGCGGAGGAGTTCCCGGCCGGCCCCGGCGACGCGCCGGTGACCGGCGAGGATGAGACGCTCGAGACCGGAGCGGCTCAGGCCCAGCACCGGTATGTCGAGGACGACCCGAACGACGGCGTTCCGATCGAGACGGCGACCCACGAGGACTCGCAATAGCAGCGGCCGCGCCGATCCGCACGTGCGCAGGTTGCGGCCGCAAGGCGCCGCAACGCGAGCTGCTCCGCTTCTACGCGCGGGGCACCGAGTTGACCCCCGGAGCGGGGCCTGGACGAGGCTCGTACACGTGCCGGCGCCTCCTGTGCTTCGAGCGAGCCGCGTCGCGGCGCGCCTTCAACCGTGTCCTGCGACGCTCGGTGCGCGTCGACCCGTCGCTGTCACGTCTCTACACTTGATCTCCGATGGCAAACGGCAAGCCGAATAGACCGATCAGGCCGCGCGGCGGTGGACCGCGTGGACGCCGGCGCGTGGTCATCGACCAGGGCGGCAACCGCCCCGGTCAGGGACAGCGCCAGCGGCCCGGCGACCGCCCGGCCGACCGCGGGCCCAGGCAGCCGCGCGAGGTCGTCCAGCCGACCGGCCCGGTCACCGTCGAATCCGGCGTCACGCTCCGCGACTTCTCGCAGGCACTCGGAGTGGCGATGCCCCAGATCATCAAGCTCCTGATGAACCTCGGGACGATGAAGACGGCGACGCAGTCGCTGACCGACGACGAGGTCGAGTTGATTGCCGCCGAGCTGAAGCGCGAGGTGACGATCAAGCACGCCGAGGACGACGACGTCGAGCCCGAGACGTTCGACGACGCCGAAGACGTCCTTCGTGAGCGTCCGCCGGTGGTGACGATCATGGGTCACGTCGACCACGGCAAGACCACGCTGCTCGATGCGATCCGCAAGACCACGGTCGTCGAGACCGAAGCAGGCGGCATCACCCAGCACATCGGCGCGTACCAGACCGAGATCGAGGGGCGGCGGATCACGTTCCTCGACACCCCGGGCCACGAGGCGTTCACCGCCATGCGCGCCCGCGGCGCGAAGGTGACCGACATCGCCGTGCTCGTCGTCGCCGCCGACGACGGCGTGATGCCGCAGACGCGCGAGTCGATCTCGCACGCGCGCGCGGCGGACGTGCCGATCGTCGTCGCGGTCAACAAGATCGATCTTCCCGACGCCAACCCGGAACGCGTGCTCAGCGAGCTCGCCCAGGAGGAAGTGCAGGCGGAGGAGTGGGGCGGAACGGTGCAGGTCGCGCGCGTCTCCGCGAAGCAGGGCGAAAATCTCGACGAGCTGCTCGAGAAGATCCTGCTCGTCGCCGACGCCGAGCTCGACCTGCGCGCGAACCCCGCCGCAGAGGCTTCCGGCCCGATCATCGAATCGCGACTCGACGTGGGTCGCGGCCCCGTGGCGACGATGCTCGTCCAGCGCGGGACGCTGAAGGTCGGCGACGCGATCGTCGCCGGCGACGCATGGGGTCGCGTGCGCGCGCTCTACGACTACCGCGGCGAGCGCATCCAGGAGGCGAAGCCCGGCGATCCCGTCGAGATCCTCGGGTTCGACCGGCCGCCGCCCGCGGGCGAGCTGGGCCGCGTCGTCGAGAAAGAAGCCCGTGCCCGTGACCTCGCCCAGCAGCGCAGCGAACGGCTCCGCCGCGAGGCGCGCTCGAAGCAGGCGAGCCGCGGCGTCTCGCTCGACAAGCTCTTCGAGCAGATGCAGGCCGGCGGCATCCAGGACCTGAACATCGTGCTCAAGGGCGACGTGCAGGGCTCGGTCGAAGCGATCGTCGGCGAGCTCCAGAAGATCCGCCATTCCGAGGTGCAGGTGAACGTGATCCACACCGGCGTCGGCGCGATCACCGAGAACGACGTCAACCTCGCCGCGGCGTCCAACGCGATGGTGATCGGCTTCAACGTCCGTCCGTCCGCCGAGGTCCGTGCCGCCGCTGACCGCCAGGGAATCGAGATCCGCCTCTACCGCGTGATCTACCAGCTCACCGCCGAGATCGAGCAGGCGCTCGTCGGGCTGCTGACGCCCGTCGAGACCGAGGCGATTCTCGGCGAGGTCGAGGTGCGGGCGCTGTTCCGCGTCTCGCGGCTCGGCACGATCGCGGGCTGCATGGTCACGAGCGGCGTCGTCCGGCGCGGCGCGAACGTCCGGCTCTTCCGCGAGGGGACGCGGATCCACGAGACCACCGTCGCCCAGCTGCGGCGCTTCAAGGACGACGCGCGCGAGGTCAGCGAGGGATTCGAGTGCGGCATCCTGCTCGAGGGCTTCAACGACCTGCGCGAGGGCGACGTGTTCGAGGTGTTCGAGACGCGCGAGGTCGAGCGGACGTCGCTCGACGAGCCGTCCGGCGGCAATGTGCCGCAGGGCGCTGCCGACGAGTCTTGAGCTCGGGCTACGTCGCGATCCTCACCGTCGAGCTCCACTTCCCGGAAGCCGGTTCGCTGAAGGGCAAGCGGCACTACGTTCGCTCCGCGAAGGACGTCCTGCGGCAGCGCTTCGGCGCTTCCGTCGCGGAGGCCGACCACCACGATCTGTGGCAGCGCGCGACGCTCACCGTCGCGTGCGCGGCGCGCTCGGCGCGCGAAGCGGACGACCTCGCCGCCGGCGCCGAACGCTGGCTCGCCTCGGGAGAGCCGGTCCTCGTCCGCTGCGACCGCTTCCTCGTCTCGCCGGAGGACTCATGACCGAACGCATGCGGCGGGTGAACGAGTCGGTGCGGGAGGTGGTGGCGGGGGGCATCGGCGATCTGAAGGACCCCCGGATCGGCATGGTCACCGTCACCAGCGTCCGCGTGACGCCCGATCTGCGCGAGGCGACGGTCTACGTCTCGGCATTCGGCAGCGAACGGAAGCGGCGGGCCGCGCTGGACGGGCTCGCGTCGGCGCACGGCATCCTCCAGGCGCGCATCAACCGCGAGCTCAGCCTGCGCCGGACGCCTCAGTTGACGTTCGCTTACGATGACGCGGTCGAGCGCGGCGTCCGGATGACGAAGCTGATCGACGATCTCACGGCCGACTTGCCAGAGCCAATGAGCCAGTCGACGACGACAGGGAACGACGTGGAGGCGGTCGCCGAGGCGATTCGCTCGAATGACGCGTTCCTCGTGGTCACGCACGAGAATCCCGACGGGGACGCCCTCGGGTCGATGCTGGCGATGTCGATCGCGCTGCGGGAGCTCGGCAAGGACGCCGTCATGTACCTGTCCGGCGATGCCCCGACGCCCGGCGAGTACCGCTTTCTCGACCTGGACGCCCTCACGCGGGCGCTCCCGGACGACATCGAGGACCGTGTGCTGCTCGCGCTCGACTGCGCGAGCGCCCGCCGGATCGGCCCCGACCCGGCGGTGGTGGAGCGCGCGCGACTCGTCGTGAACGTGGATCACCATCACGACAACACGCGATTCGGCAGCGTCAACCTGGTCGTGGACGACGCATCGTCGACCGCGGAGGTCGTCCGGGACGTGCTGGCGTCGATCGACGTGCAGCTCTCCCCCGACATCGCCGAGGCGTTGTACGTCGCGCTCGTCACCGACACCGGTCGTTTCCAGTACTCGAACACGACACCGAAGGCGCTCAGACTCGCCGCCGATCTCGTCGAGGCGGGCGCCGACGTGCACGGGATCTTCCGGCTGGTGTACGAGACGGTGCAGTTCGCGAAGCTCAAGTTGCTCGCGCGGGCGCTCGGCCGCGCCGAGCTGTACGAGAACGGTCGTCTCGTCGTCTCGTATCTGCTGAAGGACGACTTCGCCGAGGTCGGCGCCGAGGAGCCCTACTCCGAGGGGATCATCGACTACCTGCGGAGCGTGGAGGGATCCGAGATGGTCGCCCTCATCCGCGAGCCGCCGCGCGACGACGGCCCCAGGCACCGCATCTCGCTGCGCTCCAGCCGGGACGAGATCGACGTCTCGGCGGTCGCCCGGGCAGCGGGCGGAGGCGGTCATCGCCAGGCCGCCGGGTTCGAGTCCCAGCTCGAGATCCCGGAGATCGTGGCCTTCCTGCGCCGCGAGTTCGCGGCCGTGCCGGACTGACGAGTGCCGCCACGAGGACTGCGTCCGATCGGCATCGCCCTGGTCGACAAGCCGCCCGGGCCCTCGTCCTTCGCCGTCGTCGCCGCCCTGCGGCGGCGCACGCGCGCCCGCACCGGCCACGCCGGCACGCTCGACCCGTTCGCCTCGGGACTGCTGCTGCTCCTTTCGGGGGCGGCGACCCGCCTGGCGCCGTGCTTCGTCGGCCTGGACAAGCGATATGTGACCGACGTCGACCTGAGCGCGACGACCACGACGGGCGACCCGGAAGGAGACGTCGTCGAGCGCCATCCGGCGCCCACGGCCCTCCAGCTCGAGGCGGCCGTCGACCGGCTGCGGGGCTCGGTCGAGCTCCGGATCCCGGCCGCGTCGGCGGTGAAGATCGACGGCGAGCGCGCCTACAGTCTCGCCCGCCGAGGAGTCGAGGTCGAGATGCCGATGCGGCGGTCGGTCGTGCACTCGCTGGTCGTCGAGGGGTTCGACGGCCGGGCGGCTCGGCTGTCCCTGCATGTCGGCTCGGGGACCTACGTGCGCTCGATCGCACAGGCGCTCGACGGCCACTGCACGACCCTCCGGCGTACGGCGATCGGGCCGTTCACGGTGGACGAGGCGGCCACCGATCCGGCAGAGGCGCGGCTCCTCGACGTCGACGCGGTGCTGGCGCGGCTGCCCGACGACGCGCTCGACCGTGTCGCCGACACCGTGCGTGCAGGCGTCCTCGCAGCGGCGTGCGTCGGGCGGAGCGGGCGCAGCATGAACGTCGCGCAGATACCCGACCAGCTGGAACGTGTCCCGCGCGCGGTCGCTATCGGGACCTTCGACGGTGTGCACCGTGGCCACCGCGCAGTGATCGAAGCCGCGGTGGATGCTGGTTTGCGCCCGACGGTCGTCACTTTCGATCCGCACCCGCGCACGGTGCTCGGCAACCGTGTGGAACTGCTGGCCACGCTCGAGCGTCGACTCGAGCTCCTCGCCGATTGCGGTGTCGAGGACGCACTGGTCGTCGAGTTCACTCCCGACCTCGCCGTTCTCGAGCCGGAGGAGTTCGCCGGCCGCTACCTCGAGACGATCGGCGCGCGCGTCGTCGTCGCCGGCGCCGGCTTCCACTTCGGTCACCGGCGCGCGCGGCGATCTCGACACGCTCCGCGCACTCGGGTACGACGGGCGTGACGTGCCGCTGGTCGACGGCGTCTCGTCGACCGAGATCCGCCGCCTGGCGGCGAGCGGGCTCGTCGGCGAGGCCGCGGCGCTGCTCGGGCGTCCGCTCGAGGTCGACGGGACGGTGGTCAGCGGCGACCAGCGAGGCGGGACGCTCGGCTTCCCGACCGCCAACCTCCGCGTCGAGGCCGACCTGCTCGTGCCCCGCTTCGGCATCTACGCCGGGGCGGCCGACGGACGACGGGCCGCGGTCTCGATCGGCGTCAACCCGCACTACGGCGGCTCGGAGCGCCGGATCGAGGCGTTCCTGCTCGACTGGTCGGGAGACCTCTACGGCCGCCGCTTGGTGGTCGAGCTCTGGGAGCGCCTGCGCGACGAGCGCTCCTTCGCGAGCGAGGCCGACCTGGTCGCCCAGATCGCCCACGACGTCGACGCCACGCGCGCCGCCACCCGGCCCGTCACGGGCGACTGACGGCGCCGCTTCGGCGTGGGTCGGCGCCGGCGCCCTGACGGCCGACCACGCTGACGCCGCCGAAGAAGTGGTGGAAAGCCGGCCAGCGCCGCACCGGCCGGCCGCGCCGCTCGAGTGACGCGAGCCACCGCTCGTCGACACCCGGTTCGGCGTTGACGAGGTCGCCGACCGGGTGAAAGCGGGGCCGGTCGATCGCCGCCTGCGGTTCGACGCCCTCGGCGAGGATGCCGGCGAGCACCCCCACGAGCGCGGTGCGCAGCCGTGTACCGCCGGCAGACCCTGCGGCGAGCTCGAGCCCGGCGGCGTCGAACGCGAGTGACGGCGCCATCATGCTGGCCATCCGCGCCCCGGGGACCAGCGGCTCGCGGATCAGATCGACCTCGCCGAGCATGCTGTTCAGGTGGAGGTCGAGGCCCGGCAGCCAGTCGCCGGAGCCGAGGCCGAGGCTCGTCGTGAGCACGCAGGCGTTGCCGTCCGAGTCGATCACCGAGATGTTCGTGGTCTGGCCGCCGCCTGGCCCCGGCCGGTCCAGCACCTCGAGCAGCTCGTCATGGCCGAACGGAGGGCGGAGGGCGACGAGCGCTTCGGGCACGCCGCCGATCCCGCCGCGCGTGAGGATCCGCCGACCGGCGAACTCCACCGAGATCGGCTCCGACCACACGGCCTGGTACCCCGCCAGGTCGGAGGCGGTGATGCCGCCGCCCCGCTCGCCGACGAGCTCGAGCAGGACCGATGCGATCGTGCCGTCGTACATCGACCGTGGGCCCTCGTCTCGCAAGAGCTCGAGGGCCCTCGCCAGGCCCGGCTGCGCGAGGACCTGGCCGGCGTCGAGGAGCGCGCCGCCCGGCGCGTAGATGCGCGCGCCCTCTCGCATCGTCATCACCGGCGCGAGCATGCGCAGGCAGGCGGCGTGCGCGGCGGTGAAGACTGCGCCTTCCTCGGCGAGCCGGAGAGCCGGCGCGACGACCTCGGCCCAGGGGAGTCTCCCGTGGGCGCGCCAGAGCTCGTCGAGCCCGGCCGGGACGCCCGGGACGGCACACGACGAGGCACCGATCGCGTAGCTGACGGTCTCCTCGCCGAAGTGGACCGGGAGCTCCTGCATCGGCTCGGCGCGCCCCGTCGGCACGGCGACGAACAAGTCGAGGTTCCTCGCGAGGCCCGTGGCGGCCTCGAAGTAGATCGCATGGCCACCGCCGAGCAGCCCGGTCATGATCGTCTCGGCGACGCAGGAGACGAGACTTGCGCCCACTGCTGCGTCGGCGGCGCTGCCGCCGGCGCGGAGGAGCTCGGCCCCGGCGTCGGCGGTCGCCGGATGGCCTGCCGCGACGGCCGGGCTCACGCCAGCCGCGGCAGCAGCACGCTGCTGATTCGGGCGAAGCCGTCGAGCGGGAAAATCGAACCGCTCGCGATCGAACTCGCCGCCGACCACCTCGAAGCTGCGAGCGCCGACCGGCCTCGCGGAGAGCGCCGCCGTCTCACCCTCCTCGTTGAGCTCGACGAGCAAGCCGTCGCCGCCGGGTGAGACGATCGCTGTCGTATCGACGTCCGCATAAGTCCCGGCAAACGAGCGGAGCGCAGCCGCAGCGAGCTCGACGGTCTCGCGGCGCCTGCGCCGGGCGCCGATCACGCGCTCGAGCCAGAGCTCCTCGAGCTCGACAAGGGCCCGCGCGCCGCTGCCGCTGTTGGTCAGGCCGGCGAAGACTGCACCCCGGGCCGGGATGAACAGGAAACTCGACTGAAACCCGAAGGTTGAGCCACGATGTCCCCAGACCTCGACGTCTGCGACCCGCTCCCCGAAGAGGCCGAGGCCGTAGACACCGCTCGCCGGCCTGGCGAGCGGTTGCCGAAGCGCAACGGTCCACGGCTCCGCGAGTTGCCAGCGGCCGAAGCGCAGGAGGTCTCCGACGTCCGCGACGACACCCCCGGACGGGCGTCGGTATCGCGGATATGGAGCGTCGTTCGCCCCACGACCGGTTCCGGGGACGTCGGGGTCGTCGAAACCTGCGTTCGCCATCCCAGCGGGCCCGAGCACGTGGCGACGGAGGGCGTCCTCGAACGTCGACTCGGTGGCCGTCGCCGCCAGCCAGCCGGCCAGCCAGTAGCCGGTGTTGGCGTAGGACCAGGCGCGGTCGGGCTCGACCAGTCGGCGGACGGTCGGCAGTTCCCTCACGGCGGCGGCCAGCGCATCGTCGCCGCTGCCGAATGCCGCGTCACCCCCGAGCTCGCACCCGAAACCGCTCGTGTGCGTGAGCAAATGCCGCACGCACACGTCGTCGGGCCAGACGCCCGTCGACGCTTCGACGTCGAGCAGGCGCAGGGCGAGGGCCGCCGTCATCGGCTTCGTCACCGATGCAATACGGAAGCGCGTGTCGAGGTCGCAGCCGACCGCGTGCGACTCGATCGTGCCGTCGGGCGAGGCCGTGCCGACCGCCATCGCCGGCACGTCGAACCGCGCCGCTGCGTCCTCGCAGGCCTGCAAAAACGTCGAATCCAACACGAATCCGCTACCCTACTTCTCGACCCGGCCTCGGCCGCGCGCGTCTTCCTTCGCGGCGTGCTTGGGCCCCGGGCGACCTCGTACGACGTCAGGAGGCAGATGACCCTCACCAAGGAAGAGAAGCAGGTTCACATCGGGAAGTTCGGCAAGCACGAGACGGACACCGGTTCCCCGGAGGTCCAGATCGCGATGCTGACCCAACGCATCAACGAGCTCACGGAGCATCTCCGCGCGCACAAGCACGATCACTACTCGCGGCGCGGTCTGCTGAAGCTCGTCGGGCGCCGCCGGCGCTTTCTGAACTACCTGCAGCGAAAGGATGTCGAGGGCTATCGCGCCCTCATCAAGGAGCTCGGCCTGCGCCGTTAGCTCACTTGAGCTCACGGAGGGTGGAAGTTTGAGCGAGCTCCTCTGCGAGGAGTTGCCCCAAACCTCCACCCTTCACAACTGCTGGCAACAGCAAACGCACAGTGGAGGAATAGGGACTTATGAGCATTGTTGAGGCTGAGCACCCCGCTGGGGTGCCGGTTTCCGTGTCCGTCGACATCGGCGGCAAGGAGATTTCATTCGAGACCGGCAAGTTGGCCAAGCAGGCCGACGGTGCCGTGGTCGTGCGCAGCGGCGAGACCGTCGTTCTGGGCACGGCGCAAG
The DNA here is from genome assembly GCA_963774355.1 of uncultured Thermoleophilia bacterium. Classification (GTDB taxonomy): domain Bacteria; phylum Actinomycetota; class Thermoleophilia; order Gaiellales; family Gaiellaceae; genus PALSA-600. The sequence continues at coordinate 174,711 of CAVZER010000006.1, forward strand.
GGCGGACAGAGGCCCGCGAAGGCGCGGACTTCTTCCCGCTCACGGTCGACGTCGAGGAGCGCATGTATGCCGCTGGGAAGATCCCCGGCGGCTTCTTCAAGCGCGAGGGGCGTCCGACCGAGCGCGCGATTCTGACCGCGCGCATGACCGACCGCCCGGTCCGGCCGCTCTGGCCGAAGGGCTACCGCAACGAGGTGCAGTGCGTCGCGACCGTGTTCTCGGCCGACCTCGTCGTCGCACACGACGTCCTCGCGATCAACGCGGTCTCGGCCGCGCTGACGATCTCGCCGCTGCCGTTCCTCGGCCCGATCGGGGCCGTCCGGATGGGGCTGCTCGACGGCGAGCTGGTGATCAACCCGACGCTCGAGGAGACCGAGCACTCGTCGGAGCTCGACCTGATCGTCGTCGGCACCAAGGACGGCCTGACGATGGTCGAGGCGGGAGCGAACCAGGTGCCGGAGGAGAAGCTCCTCGAGGCGCTCGAGATCGCGCACCGCGAGATCGTCAAGCTCTGCGAGGCACAGGAGGAGCTGCGCGCGAAGGCCGGCAAGCCGAAGTGGCTCGATCCGGCGACGACGGAGCGGCTGGAGGAGACCTACGGCCACGAGATCTGGACGTCCATCTCCGAGCAGGGGGTTCGCGAAGCCGGTCTGATCGTCGATGCGATCGTCGCGAGGGAGGCGGGTGCGCTGTCCATGAGCTCGACCGCCGATGACGTGCTGCGCGAGCTGCAGGCGCGAATGTCGCTCGCGATGATCCTCGAGAAGCAGCGCTCGACGGCCGTCGAGAGCCAGGTGCGCGAACAGTTCGAAGGCGAGCTGCGCGGACTGACGGAGGCCGAGCAGGATTCGAAGGAGCTCAAGTCGGCCAAGCGCCATCTGCTCTTCGACCGCATCGTCGAGACGGTGCGGCTGCCGTTCCCCGGAGGCGGGGAGGAGGGCGAGCACGACTCGCTCACGAAGAGCTACATCCGCAAGGCGTGCGATTCGATCTACAAGAGCCTCGTCCGCCAGAAGATCGCGGTCGAGAAGCGTCGCCCGGACGGTCGCACCGAGACCCAGATCCGCCCGATCGAGGTCGAGGTGTCGGTCAGCCCGCGCACGCACGGCTCGGGCCTCTTCACCCGCGGCCAGACGCAGATCATGACGCTGCTCACCCTCGGCACCGCCAAGGAAGGCCAGCGGATCGACGATCTGTCGCTCGAGACCGACCGCCGGTACATGCACCACTACAACTTCCCGCCCTACTCGGTCGGGGAGACCGGGCGCATGGGCTCGCCGAAGCGCCGCGACATCGGCCACGGCGCGCTCGCGCAACGCGCCCTCGAGGCCGTCATCCCGACGGCTGAGGAGTTCCCGTACACGATCCGGCTCGTCTCCGAGACGCTCGAGTCGAACGGCTCCTCGTCGATGGGCTCCGTGTGCGGCTCGACGCTCGCGCTCATGGACGCCGGCGTGCCGATCTCGGCTCCGGTGTCCGGCATCGCGATGGGCCTCGTCAAGGAAGGCGACGACTACGTCATCCTCACCGACATCCAGGGTGCCGAGGACCATCTCGGCGACATGGACTTCAAGGTCGCCGGCACGCGGGACGGCATCACGGCGCTCCAGATGGACATCAAGATCACCGGCGTCAGCCGCGAGATCATGGAGCGGGCGTTGACGCAGGCCAAGGAGGCGCGCGTCGCCATCCTCGGCCGGATGCTCGAGGCGATTCCGGAGCCGCGCGAGGCGCTCGCGTCGCACGCTCCGCGGATCTCGACGATCCAGATCAACCCGGAGTACATCGGCATGGTGATCGGGAAGGGCGGCGAGACGATCCGCTCGCTCGAGTCCGAGTACGAGGTTCAGATCGACATCGAGGAGGACGGAACGATCCTCGTGTACGCCACCGAGGGCACGAAGGGCGACGCCGCGATCGCGGCCATCGCCGCCCTGACGAAGGAGCCCGAGGTCGGCGACCAGTACACCGGCAAGGTCGTCAAGACGACCGACTTCGGCGCGTTCGTCGAGCTGAAGAAGGGAACCGACGGCCTGCTCCACGTGTCGAACGTCGGGCCGGGACGCGTCAACCACATCGAGGACGTGATCTCCCGTGGCGACGTGCTGGACGTGCTCGTCCAGGAGGTCGACAAGGCGCGCGGCCGGATCGGGCTCAAGCTCGTGCAGAAGCACGAGAACGGAGCTCTGGTCTCGCCGGAGGAGCTCGTCGAGCGGGCGAAGAACGCTCCGCCGCGCGAGCCCCGTGAGGAGCGCCCGCGCAATGACCGCGATCGCCGAGGCGGCCGCGGCGGCAGTCGTGGCGGCCCGCGTCGCGAGCGCGAGGAGTCGCACAGCGAGTCGTAGCGCGAAGCTACGGTCGGCGGCGTGCAGTTGCCGGCAAGTCTCACCGACGGCGCGGTCATCCTTCGTCAACTGGAGGAGGGTGACCGCGCCGACGTGCTTCGGACGATGCGCGACCCGCTCGTCCGCAGGTGGCTGAACATGCCCCGCGAGCCGGGTGACGCGGACTTCGACGAGCTCAGGCGCCGCGTCGCCGAGGGGTGGAGAACCGGCGACCGATTCGACTACGTGGTGACGGACGCCGCCGACGACCTCGCGGTGGGTGCCGTGATCGCATCGAGGCGGCACCGGGAGAACTACGAGCTCGCCTACCTCGCGGACGGCCTGGGCCGCGGACGCGGACTGATGTCACGGGCGATCCGACTCCTGTCCGAAGCGCTGTTCGAGAGCGGCGCCGGGCGGCTCGAGGTGCGGACGCATCCGGAGAACGCGGAGTCGATGCGCCTCGCGGAGCGCGCCGGGTTCGTGCGGGAAGGGCTCGAGCGCAAGTCGATCTGGCTGCACGGGCGCCGGGAGAACGCGATCGTCTGGTCGCTCCTTCCCGACGATCCGCGTTGACTCGAGGGCATACGATCGGTTCTGTGCAGAACTGGGTGCTGAGCGAGCTCGACTCCGGCGAGCGCGTGATCTCGGAGCGGCTCGACCACGTCCGGTCGGCCGCAGTGGGCTACTGGATCGGCGCCGGCTCGCGCGACGAGGACGGGGCAGAGGCCGGTGTCACGCATTTCATCGAGCATCTGCTGTTCAAGGGCACCGAACGACATACCGCGCTCGAGATCGCGGAGATCTTCGACGGGCTCGGCGGCGAGCTCAACGCAGCGACGTCGCGTGAGCACACGCTCGTCTATGCCCGCATCCCAGACCATCATCTCGCGACGGCCGTCGACGTGATGAGCGACATGGTGTTCGCTCCGGCGTTCGCCGAGCTCGACGCCGAGCGCGAGGTCGTGCTCGAGGAGATCGCGATGTACGAGGACGCGCCGCAGGATCTCGTGCACGACCTGATCTCCGAGGCGGTCTTCGGCGACCACGCGCTCGGGCGTCCGGTGATCGGCACCGCGGAGGTGATCTCGTCGATCAGTGCGGACTCGATCGCGCGCTACCACGCAGCGAAGTACGTCCCGGGGAACATCGTCGTCTCGGCCGCCGGCAACGTCGACCACGAACAGCTCCTCGAGCTGCTCGAGTCCGCGCTTGGGCGGCGATCGGCCCAGGAGCCGACGGGACCGACGGTGCGCACGCCGCTGGTCGAGCCGCCGCCGCCGCGGTTGCGGTTCCAGCGCAAGGAGACCGAGCAGTACCACGTCTGCCTCGGCGCGCCGGGGATCTCGCGCTCCGACCGGCGCCGTTTCGCCGTGTCGATCCTCGACGCGATCCTCGGCGGCTCGGCATCGTCTCGGCTGTTTCAGGAGATTCGCGAGAAGCGCGGGCTCGCGTACGCGGTGTACTCGTTCGTGTCGCAGTACACCGACACCGGTCAGATCGGGGTCTACGTCGGGACGCGCGAGGACAACCTCGCGGAGGCCCTCGCGATCGCCGCCGAGCAGATCGGCGACATCGCGTCCGGCAATCTTCCCGACCGCGAGCTTGCGCGGGCGAAGGAGAACCTCAAAGGGCGGATCCTGATCTCGATGGAGTCGACGTCGACGCGGATGAACCGCCTCGGGAAGTCGCTGATCTCGGATTCGGAGCTTCTGTCGCTCGACCGGATCATCGCCGAGATCGACGCGGTCGAGGCCGATTCGGTGTGTGCGCTGGCGGCGACGTTGCTCGAGCCGGAAAAGCTGTCGGCGGCGTGCATCGGCCCCGACGAGGAGCTCTTCGTCGCGGCCCTCGACCGAATCGCGCCCTCGCTCGCACGCGCCGCATGAGGATCCTCCTCAACGGGCGGGGCGGAAAGGTCGGCTCCGTCCTCGCGCCGGCGCTCGAGCAGGCGGGGCACGAGCTCGTCGGGGGGTTGGGCGAAGCGGACGCGACGATCGACTTCACGACCCCGGACGTCGTCGTCCCCAATGTGCTCCGGTCGGTCGAGGCCGGCGTCCCGGTGGTCGTCGGGACGTCGGGTTGGGATGCCGCGGAGGTCGAGGACGCGGCCCGTGCTGCCGGCGTGGCCGTCTTCTACGCGCCGAACTTCGCGATCGGCGCGGTGCTGATGATGCGGTTTGCGGCGGAGGCGTCGCGTGCGCTCGAGGCCGCCGAGATCGTCGAGCTGCACCACGCGACGAAGCTCGACGCGCCCTCGGGCACGGCGAAGGCGACGGCTGCGGCGATGGGGGGTGACGTCCCGATCCACTCGGTGCGGCTCCCCGGCCTCGTCGCGCACCAGGAGGTTCTGTTCGGCGGGCGCGGCGAGCTGTTGACGATCCGCCACGACGCCCTCTCGCGCGAGGCGTACGTCCCCGGGGTGCTGCTGGCCCTCGACCGGCTCGGAACGCTTCCCCCCGGCGTCACCGTCGGCCTCGACGCCCTGCTCTGACCGAGCTCGTCGAGGAGGCGGTCGTCGTGGGCGGGGTGACGCTGTCGCTGCTCCGGCCGAAGGCGCCCGAGGATCTGCTCGACGAGGCGGCGTTCGCGCAGGACGAGTTCCTGCCGTACTGGGCGGAGCTGTGGCCGGCCGCGACGGCGCTCGTGGAGGTGCTGCCGGAACAGCTCGAGGGTGTGCGTGTGCTCGAGCTTGGCTGCGGTCTCGGCCTGCCGTCGCTCGTGGCGGCCGCGCGCGGGGCGGACGTGACGGCGGTCGACTGGGCCGAAGACGCCGTCGCGCTCCTGCGCCGGAACGCCGAGCGGAACGGGCTGACGCTCGTCGCCGAGGTGCACGACTGGCGCCGGCCGCTGGATCGAGCCTTCGACCTCGCCGTCGCAGCCGACGTCCTCTACGAGCGGAGGAACGTCGAACCGGTGCTGGCGCGACTGCGCGAGGCGGCTCCGGAGGCGCTCGTCGGCCTGGCAGGGCGTCCGTACGAGGCCGAGTTCCTCCGTCTGGCCGGCGGGGCCGCCGAGCCAGTCGCCGAGCGCGTGGTCCGCCTCACGTCACTCTTTTGACACCGTCGCCAGGCGAGGAGGCCTCGGCACGAGGAGCTCGAAAAGCCCTGCACCCGAGCGCCTCTCGAGAGTTGGGGAAAGTTCGTATCACTTTTGTCACCCTCGCCTGGCGACGGGCCATGTCTCGACTCGGCATGGGCTCAGGCGACCGATTCGAGCAGGTCGGCGAGCTCGGCGGGATGCGTGAAGAAGGGTGAGTGGCCGGCGTCGAGGGTCAGCACGCGACCGGCGTACGCGGTGCCCGCTTCCAGTTGCCACGCCGGAGCGATCGCGGCGTCGCGCAACGTCGCGATCACGACGTCGCGCTCCGAGCCCGGCCGGACGATCGAATCGATCGGCGCCTGCGGACGCAGGCGCGCGAAGGCGGCATCCGATTGCGCCCGCGTGCAGTCGGGGTAGAGCTTCGCGAACGCCGTGTCGGCGTCCGGCCAGTACGACCGTCCTAGCTCGTCGCGGAGAAATCCTCCGAACCCGTCGGCGAAGGCCGACTCGTCGAGTTGCTCGACCGGAAGGAGGGCCGCGAGGTACACGCGCACCCGCGCCTCGACGAACGGGATCGTCAGGCCGCCCAGCGAATGCCCGACGACGACGTTGTCCGGCTGGGGGCCGATCACCCGCGCATAGTCGAGCTGCGTCAGCCCGGGCTCGTCGCACGGCAGATCCGGCGCCTCGACCGCATGGCCGCGCGCTTCGAGCTCGCGCTGCAGCGCCTCGAAGCACCAGCCGCCGTGCCAGGCACCGTGGACGAACAGGAACCGTGCCACGGCTCCGAGTATCCTGCCGGAGGTGCTCGGCCGTGTGCTCACTGCGATCGTCACGCCCTTCCGCGAGGACGGTGCGGTCGACTTCGACGCGTTCCAGGAGCTCGCCCGCCACCTCGTCGACAACGGCTCCGACGGACTGGTCGTCGCCGGGACGACGGGAGAGAGCCCGACGCTCTCCGACGGCGAGCGGCTCGACCTGATCCGAGCGGCGGTCGAATCGGTGGGTGACCGCGCCACCGTCGTCGCCGGGACGGGCACCTACTCGACGGCACACTCGGTGCATCTCACCGAGGAGGCGCACGAGCTCGGCGCCGACGCGTTCCTGATCGTGACGCCGTACTACAGCAAGCCGCCGCAGCGCGGCATCGTCGCGCACTTCGAGGCGATCGCGCGCGCCAGCGACCGGCCGATCGTCGTCTACAACATCCCCTCGCGAGTCGTGGTGAACATCGAGCCGGACACGATCTCGCGCCTCGCCGAGATCGAGACCGTCACCGCCGTGAAGCAGGCGAACGACGACGTCGACCAGGCGCGCCACGTCGTCGACACCGGGCTCGATCTGTACGCCGGCGACGACAACCTCCTCCAGTCGTTCCTCGAGATCGGCGGGATCGGCGGGATTTGCGTGCACGCCCACGTGGTGGGGCCCCGCGTCGCCGAGCAGGTGACCGCGATGCAGGACGGCGACATGGCCCGGGCGCGCGAGATCGACCGCGAGCTCTCACCGGTGTACGACCTGCTGAGGATCCAGACCAATCCGATCGCGATCAAGGCGGCGTTGAGCCTGCTCGGCCACCGGGTCGGCGGTCACCGTCTCCCGCTGGTCGCAGCCGACCCGGCCGAGGTCGAGCAGGTCCGGGGCTGCCTCGAGCGGCTCGGCCTGCTCGTTCACGCCTAGCGCATGGCGGGCGTCCTTCGTGTGATCCCGCTCGGCGGCCTCGGTGAGGTCGGCAAGAACATGACCGTCTACGAGTTCGCCGACGAACGGCTCGTCGTCGACGCCGGGATGGCGTTCCCGCGCGACGAGCACCTCGGAGTCGACCTGATCCTTCCCGACTTCGGCTATCTCCGCGAGCACGGCGAGGTGCGCGCGGTCGTCCTCACGCACGCCCACGAGGACCACGTCGGCTCGCTCCCGTATCTGATGCGCGAGGTCGGCGTGCGCGAGGTCTGGGCGACCCGGCTGACGCTCGGCCTCGTGAAGTCGAAGCTCGACGAGCACGGGCTGCTTCGCGCCGCCGAGCTGCGCGAGATCGACCCCGACGGGCCGCCGCTCGACATCGGCCCTTTCCGGCTCGAGTTCGTGCGCATGGCGCACTCGGTGCCCGACACCGTCGGGATCGCGATCGAGACGCCCGCCGGTCGGGTCTTCCACACGGGCGACTGGAAGCTCGACCACACGCCGGTCGACGGGCTCCGCACCGACGTCGGCAAGCTGGCGGAGCTCGGGAACCGCGGCGTCGATCTCCTGTGCGGCGACTCGACCAATGCCGAGCGACCCGGGTTCACGCGCTCGGAGCGCGTCGTCGGCGAGGCGTTTCGCCAGATCATCCCCGTCCGGCAGGGCCGCGTCCTCGTCTCGAGCTTCGCATCGAACATCCACCGGATGCAGCAGGCGATCGACGTCGCCGTCGACTGCGGTCGCCGGGTGGCCGTCGTCGGGCGTTCGATGCGCCGCAACATGAACGTCGCGCGGAACCTCGGCTACATCGACATCGCGGAGGAGCTTCTCGTCCGGCCGGCCGATCTCGACGACGTGCCGCCGCACGAGCAGCTCGTGCTCTGCACGGGCTCGCAGGGCGAGCCGCTGTCCGCGCTCACACGGATCGCCTACAACGACCATCCGTCGGTGCACGTCGAGCGCGGGGACACGGTGATCATCTCGGCGCGACCGGTACCCGGCAACGAGCTGCGCGTGCACGACGCGATCAACCGCCTCACGCGGAACGGAGCGGAGGTGCTGCACGAGGAGAACGCGCCGGTTCACGTCTCGGGGCATGCTCGTGCCGAAGAGCTCCGCACGCTGCTCGGCCTCATTCGTCCCAAGGCGGTGATGCCGATCCACGGAGAGTTCCGGATGCTTGCTGCGCACGCGCGGCTCGCCCAGGAGTCCGGCGTGCCGGCGTCGTCGATCGTGATCGCCGAGAACGGCGACGTCGTCGAGCTGTCGGCGGAGGGCGTGCGCATCTCCGGCAAGGTCGAGGCGGGCGTCACGTTCGTCGACGGGCTCGGGGTCGGGGACGTCTCCGACGTCGCGCTTCGCGACCGCCGGCACATGTCCGAGGACGGTGTGCTGATCGTCGTCGCGACGCTGTCGGACGGCGAGGTGACGCGGCCCGAGCTGATCTCACGCGGCTTCGCCGAGTCGGACGAGCTGCTCTCCGAGATGCGTGAGGAGGCACACCAGATCGTCCGCGGCCTGCTCCAGCAGGACGTCAGCGAGATCAAGCTGCTGCAGGAGCACCTGCACGACGGGATCGGTCAGCTCGTCTACGACCGCACCCGCCGCCGGCCGATGATCCTCCCCGTGGTGGTGGAAGTATGAGCACGCTGGGGACGCAGCCGGAATGGGCCGAGGTCATCGTCGAGCACGCCGTCGAGGACCAGACCGCGCGGCGCCTCGTCCAGCAGCTGCTCGCGGCCCAGGTGTCGGCGCTCGCGTTCTGCCGGCTGCTCGAGCGGTGGTCGCGCGGAGAGCCCGAGCCGTCCACGCCCGGCCGCCGCCAGGCCGCGCTGCGCCGGGCTGCCGACCGCGTCGAGACGGCACTCGCCGGCCTCGAGCGCCCGCTCGGCCGCTACCTGCTCGAGCTCGAGGCGGGAACCGCCGAAGGTCAGTCGTGGTTCGGCGAGGCCGGGCCCGCCGAGCTCGTCGACTGGAAGCCGGTGCTCGATCGCGCCGGCGTGAGCGTCGAGCCGCACCGGGTGGCAGCGGCCTATCTCGAGCTGGCGATCCTCGTTCGCGCGCTCGAAGGGCTCGCCTCGACCGTGCGCTGGCAGTCGAGCATCGGCGTCGGCTCGCTGTGGGCCGGCCTGTTCGACCTGCGCGAGAACCTGCTCGGCCGCACGCTGGACGATCTGCGCGCCATCGCCGCCTGACCGGCGCTCGTGGTCGAGCTCACGGTCGTCGGCTCGATCAACCTCGACCTCGTCGCTCGCGTCGAGCGGCTGCCGCGGCCCGGAGAGACGCTGGCCGCTGCGAGCTTCGCCCGCATTCCCGGAGGCAAGGGTGCGAACCAGGCGGTCGCGGCGGCCCGTCTGGGCGCGCGCGTGCAGATGGTCGGCGCCGTCGGCGAGGACGCGTTCGCCGAGGAGGCGCTGGCGGGGCTCGTCGAGGCGGGGGTAGGCCTCGACCTGCTGCGCACCGGCGAGACGGGAGTGGCGCTGATCCTGGTCGACGGGGACGGCGAGAACCAGATCGTCGTCGTCCCCGGGGCGAACGGGCACGTCGAGCCTCGTCACGTCGGCGGTGCCGTGCTGTGCCAGCTCGAGGTGCCCGACGACGTCGTCCTCGGCGCGGCTGCGGAAGCCGCATTCTTCGCGCTCAACGCGGCCCCGGCCCGGCCGATCGACGTCGTCCCGGACCTCCTGATCGTGAATCGCCTCGAGCACGAGATCGTCTCGGCAGGCGCACTCGTGGCGGTGACCTTCGGCGCCGACGGCGCAGCACTGTACGAGGACGGCCGTGAGGTCGCACGCGCCGAGCCTCCAGCGGTCGACGCCGTCGACGGCACCGCCGCCGGAGACGCCTTCGCCGCCTGCCTCGTGGTCTCGCTGCTCGAGGGACGATCCCGAGACGACGCTCTCACGCGTGCCTGCGCCGCAGGCGCATTGGCCGCGTCGCGGCACGGTGCGCAACCGTCGCTTCCGACCGGCGCCGAGCTGGACGCGATACTCGCGTCATGACACCGACGCCGATCATCCTCGACTGCGACCCCGGTCACGACGACGCGATCGCACTGCTGCTCACACTCGCGTCACCCGAGCTCGAGCTGCTCGGCGTGACGACCGTCTCGGGAAACCAGACGCTCGACAAGACCACCGCGAACGCCCTGCGCGTCCTCGAGTTCGTCGGACGTGCCGATGTCCCGGTCCATGCCGGGGCCGACCGGCCGTTCATCCGCACGCGTGACGTCGCAGCTCACGTGCACGGCGAGTCGGGCCTCGACGGTCCGGAGCTTCCCGCGGCGACGACCACGCCGGGCGACGGGCACGCGGTCGATTTCATTGCCGAGAAGATTCGGGCACGCAAAGGCAAGGTGACGCTCGTCCCGACCGGGCCGCTGACCAACATCGCCCTCCTGTTCGCGCTCCATCCGGACGCGGTTCCCGAGCGGATCGTGCTCATGGGCGGCTCCGTCGGCGAGGGCAATCGCACACCGGCGGCGGAGTTCAACATCTGGGCCGATCCGGAGGCCGCTCAGCGCGTCTTTTCCGCGGGCCTCGACACGACGATGGTCGGGCTCGACGTGACGCATCGCGCGCTCGTCACCGAGACGGACACCGAGCGGCTGCGTGGCGTCGGCCGTGTCGGCGCGATGGTCGCCGAGCTCATGGACTTCTACTCGCGGTTCCACCGCATCCGCTACCCCGAGCTCGGCGGATCGCCGATGCACGACCCGGTCTGCATCGCGCACCTCGTCGACCCCGGCCTGGTCGACGTGCGCCCGGCGTTCATCGACGTCGACTGCTCGACCGGGCCGAGCGCCGGCCGGACGAACGTGGACTGGCGCGGACGCGAGCACTTCGGCCCGCCGAACGCGAAGGTTGGGCTGGATCTCGACGGTGAGCGTTTCGCGGAGCTTCTCGTCGAGCGCATCGGCTCGCTCGGATGACGATCGTCTTCGCCGCGATCGCGCCGCACGGCGGGCTCGTCTTCGACCAGCCGGAAGGTGAGACACGCCGCGGCATGGACGAGCTCGCTCGGCGCTTCGCCGCTGCGCAGCCGGAGGCCGTGATCATTGCGACGCCGCACGGGACGCTGCTCGACGACCGCTTCGGCGTCGTGCGTGCCGCCCGGCTGTCCGAGCACGCGTCCCGGTTCGTCCAAGACGGGCGGCTGTACGAGGGGCCCGGAGAGCCGGGTCTCGCCGATGCGTGCCTCGGGGCGCTGCGGCAGGACGGTCTGCCGGTCGCCGGCGTCACGTTCGGGGCGACCGCGGCCGGCGATTCCGAGATGCCGATCGACTGGGGCGCGGGGATCCCGCTCTCGTTCCTGCGCGCCCCGGCGGTCGTCGTCACGCCGTGCCGGGCCTTGCCGAACGAGCTGCACGTGCGCGTCGGCGCTGTGCTCGCGCGCGCGACAGGTGACCGGCGGATCGCGTTCGTCGCCAGCGCCGACCACGGGCACGGCCACTCGGCGGACGGGCCGTACGGGTTCTCCGAGCACTCCGCGCCCTACGACGAGGCGATCGTCCGGCTCGTGCGCGGAAACGGCCTCGGCGACCTGGTCGACTGGGATCCGCAGATCGCGGTCACCGCGCTCGCCGACAGCTTCTGGCAGCTGCTGATGCTGCACGGCGCGATCGGAGACGGCTTCGAGCCCGAGCTCCTGAGCTACGAGGCGCCGACGTACTTCGGCATGCTGACGGCCTCGTACTCGCGGCAGGACTGAGAGCCGGGAGCAAGAACTGCGCCTGGATGGCGCGCAAAAGGCGGGTCCACAAGACGTCCCCGAAGACGCCCAGCCGCGTGAAGAAGCGCACGCGGCGTCGCCGAGCGCGTTCGCACCACCATCCCGAGCTGGTCGGCCTCGCCCTCATCGGGGTGGGCGTCTTTCTTGCGGCTGTTCTCTGGTTCGGATTCAGCGGCGGCCCGGTTGCGGGCCTCGTCAGCGACGCGATCGGTGACGCTGCGTACCTGGCGCCCGTCGTCCTCGTTCCGCTCGGCGCCCTCGTCGTCGCGCGGAGCCGGCTCATCGACATGCGCCCGTTCCAGCTCGGCCTCGCCGTCTCGCTGACCGGCCTCCTGCTCACGCTCGGCAAGGCACACGGCGGCGCGGTCGGCCGCGCGCTCGAGTCGGTGGTCGCGATCGGGCTCGGGACGACCGGCGCGACGATCCTCGGCGTCCTGCTGACGATCGCCGGGCTACTGCTCCTCACGGGCGCGAGCCTCGGGGCGATCGTCCGGCGAACCGGGCACGTGGTCTCGGTCGCGCACACGCGGGTGCGTGCGGCGAAGTCGACCTTCGTCGACGCGCTCCCGAATGTCCCGCCGCCGGTGGAGCGCCCCTCGGCGCCGCCCGTCGACGTCAAGCACGACTATCCAGACCTCGTCTCCGACTCGATCTCGGGCCCGCCGCCGATGTTGCTGCGCGATGAGCCTGACGAGCTCGACCTGCCGACGGCCGAGAACAGCCAGGAGACGCTCTTCGACCCGCCGGCGCCGCTTCGCGCCGACTACAAGCTGCCGGAGCGGTCGCTGCTCCGCGTCTCGAAGCCCGGTGCCGGCCCGAACGGCGAGGCGGAGCAGCGCGTCGCACAGGCGCTCGTCACGTGCCTCGCTCACTTCGGCGTCGAGGCGACGGTGATCGGCCAGATCGCCGGCCCCCGCGTGACCCGCTACGAGCTGCAGCTCGCCCCGGGGACCAAGGTGGGGAAGGTCGCGCAGCTCAAGGACGACCTCTCCTACGCGCTCGCGACCACCGAGATCCGCATCCTCGCGCCGATCCCCGGCAAGCAGGCCGTGGGCGTCGAGGTGCCGAACCTGAGCCCGAACCTCGTCACGCTCGGCGACATCTTCGACGATCTCCCGCAGGCCGCGAGCCCGCTCTCCGTCTGGCTCGGCAAGGACATCTCGGGCGCGTCGGTATGGGCCGACCTCGCACGCATGCCGCACATCCTGATCGCGGGGACGACCGGATCGGGCAAGTCGGGCTGCATCAACACGATCCTCACGTCGATCCTGCTGCGCTCGACCCCCGACGAGGCGCGGCTGATCCTGATCGACCCGAAGCGGATCGAGCTGAACTTCTACGAGTCGATCCCGCACCTCCTCACGCCGGTCGTATCGAGCCCGAAGGAGGCGTCTGCCGTCCTGCTGAACGTCGTGACCGAGATGGAGCGCCGCTACGAGCGGCTCGCCCAGGTCCGCGCGCGGAACCTGAACGAGGCGAACCGCGCCTTCCGCAAGCGCGGGGAGGAGGAGCTCCCCTACCTGCTCGTCGTGATCGACGAGCTCGCCGACCTGATGATGGTCAGCCCGCAGGAGGTCGAGGATTCGATCATCCGGCTGGCGCAGAAGTCCCGTGCGGTCGGCATCCATCTCGTGCTCGCGACCCAGCGGCCGTCGGTGGACGTGATCACGGGCATGATCAAGGCGAACGTCCCGTCCCGGATCGCGTTCGCGGTCTCGTCGCAGACGGACTCCCGCGTGATCCTCGACTCGAACGGCGCCGAGAGCCTGCTCGGCCAGGGCGACATGCTCTTCAAGCCGCTCGGGACGTCACGGGTGCAGCGCGTCCAGGGCGCTTTCGTGACCGAGGAGGAGATCGCGCTGGTCGTCGAGCAGGCGCGGGCACAGCGTGAGCAGAAGGTCGACGAGAGCTTCCTCGAGCTTCCGCAGGTCTTCGCAGACGACGCCGACGAGACGGACGGCGAGTTCGATCCCGACGAGGATCCGCTGCTCGACCGGGCGATCGAGGTCGTCGTGACCGCCCAGACGGCCAGCGTCAGCCTCCTGCAGCGGCGCCTGCGCGTCGGGTACACCCGGGCCGGCCGGCTGATCGACATGCTCGAGCGGCGCGGAATCATCTCGCCCTACGAGGGGTCGAAGCCGCGGCGGGTGCTCGTCTCCGAGCACGAACTGGAACGCGTCGCGGCCGCTCCGAGCGACGCCTGACGGCCTAACCAGCCGAGCTTTCACGCGTCTGAGCTTGGGGTTAGGGTAACCCCACACTCCCCCCAAACACGTCCCTATAGAGGAGGGTTCATCCAAGTGAGGAAGCGTTGGCTCACGATCGCGGCTCTCGCGCTCGTGACAGTGCTCCTGGCGTCCGTCGTCGCGGCCACTCGCGGCTCGGCGGCGTCGGCGGCGCACAAAGCAAGTTTCAGCGCCTGTCTCGTGACCGACATCGGCGGCCTGAACGACAAGTCGTTCAACCACCTCGCATATGTCGGGCTCCAGAACGCGGAGAAGACGGGCGTGAAGGGTCGCGTCATCCAGTCGCAGTCGTCGAACCAGTACATCCCGAACCTCCAGGCGTGCGCCCAGAGCGGCGCGGGCGTCACGATCGGAGTCGGGTTCCTGATGACCGACGCGATGGACGCGGTCGCCACGTCGTTCCCGAAGAGCAAGTTCGCGATCGTCGACGTCGATGTCTCGACGCTGAAGCACAAGCCCAAGAACGTCGAGGGCCTGCTCTTCCGCGAGCAGCAGGCCGGGTACCTCGTCGGCTATGCGGCCGGCCTGTGGGCGAAGCAGCACGGCAGCGCGGCGGTCGGTTCCGTCGGCGGCATCAAGATCCCGCCGGTCGACCGCTACATCGCCGGCTTCCAGTACGGCGCGAAGAAGGCTGATCCGGGCATCAAGACCCTGAACGACTATTCGAACAGCTTCACCGCTCAGGCGAAGTGCAAGGAAGCGGCGTTGAACCAGATCGCCGCCGGCTCCGACGTCGAGTTCCAGGTCGCCGGCTCGTGCGGCCTCGGCGTGCTCGACGCGGCGCACAGCAAGAACATCTTCGGCATCGGCGTCGACGCGGACCAGGGGTACCTGGGCCCGTGGGTGATGACGAGCGCGCTGAAGAAGGTCGACGTCGCCGTCTACAGCGCGATCAAGGCCGCTCAGGCCGGCACGCTCAAGACAGGCATCAACAAGCAGTTCGGCGCCGACGTGAACGGCGTCGGCTATGGGAAGTGGAGCTCGAAGGTTCCGCTCAAGATCCGTGCCGCCGTCGCAGCGCAGTACCTGCTGCTGAAGGCGGGGAAGATCAAGGGCATCCCGAGCACCGTCAAGTAGCGACACGCACACGTGAGGGACGGGGCGGTTAAGGCCGCCCCGTCCCGTTCGCACAGCCGCGGCCGATCTGCATAGGATCGCCCCGCATGGCTGAGGCGCCGATCCTCGCGCTCGAGGGAATCACGAAGCGGTTCCCGGGAGTGCTCGCCAACGACCACATCGATTTCGACCTCCTTCCGGGCGAGGTCCACGCGCTGCTCGGGGAGAACGGCGCCGGGAAGTCGACGCTGATGAACATCCTCTACGGGCTCTACACGCCGGACGAGGGACGCATCCTGCTCCGCGGCGAGCCGATCGACCTCGGCTCGACCAAGGCGGCGATCGAGCACGGGATCGGGATGGTCCACCAGCACTTCATGCTCATCCCGGTGATGACGGTGGCCGAGAACATCGTGCTGGCATCGGAGCCGCGGCACGGTGGTGTGCTGCTCGACTACGGCGCCGCCGACCGGCGGGTGAACGAGCTGTCGGAGCGATACGGGCTCGCCGTCGATCCCGACGCGCGCATCGACCGGATCTCGGTCGGGCAGCAACAGCGCGTCGAGATCCTCAAGGCGCTCTACCGCGGCGCCGAGATCCTGGTGCTCGACGAGCCGACCGCCGTGCTCACGCCGCAGGAGGCGCAGGAGCTGTTCGAGATCATCCGCTCGCTGAGGTCGCAGGGGAAGTCGATCATCTTCATCTCGCACAAGCTGAACGAGGTGCTCGAGATCGCCGACCGTGTGACCACGCTCCGGCGCGGCAAGCTGGTCGACACGGTGCCGGCGGCCGGGGCGACGGAGGAAGGGCTCGCGCGGATGATGGTCGGTCGCGAGGTGCTGCTGCGCGTCGACAAGGAGGCGTCGCATCCGGGAGACCCGCTGCTCGAGGTCGATCACGTGACCGTCTACGACGAACGGGGGCTCGAGGCGGTACGCGACGTCAGCTTCACGGTCCGCGCCGGGGAGATCCTCGGGCTCGCCGGGGTCGACGCCAACGGGCAGAGCGAGCTGATCGACGCGATCGCCGGCCTCCGCCACGCATCGTCGGGGCGGATCGTGATCGACGGCAAGGAAATCACGCAGGCGAGCGCCCGAGAGGTGCTCGACTCGGGGATCGGGCACATCCCCGAGGACCGGCACCGCCGCGGGCTGGTGCTCCCGTTCTCGCTGACCGAGAACCTCGCCCTGCATGCCTACCGTCACATGCCCAACTCGCGCCTGGGGTTCCTGAGGCTGGGCACGATGCTCGACCGGGCCAAGCGGCTGCTCGTCGAGTTCGACGTGCGCGGCGGCTCGCCGGGCACGCCGGCCGGCGCGCTCTCCGGCGGCAACCAGCAGAAGGTCGTCCTGGCACGCGAGATCGACGCCGACCCGAAGGTGCTGATCGCCGCTCAGCCGACGCGCGGGCTCGACGTAGGCGCGATCGAGTTCGTGCACCGGCGGCTCGTCGAGCAGCGAAACGCGGGGCGCGCCGTGTTGCTCGTCTCGCTCGAGCTCGAGGAGATCCTCTCGCTCTCGGACCGCATCCTCGTCATCTACGAAGGCCGCATCGCCGGGGAGTTCCCACCAACCGCGACCGAGGAACAGCTCGGCTTCGCGATGACCGGAGGGCGCGTGGAGGCGGCATGACCGACCAAAGGTCCGACGGCGAAGACAGCGGGGGCGGAGGCGACGAGCTCTACGCGGAGGAGTTCGAGGAGACGCCGTCGGCGACCGGCGCACTCGGCGCGACGACACCGCAGCAAAACTTCGTCTCGCGCCACGGCTCGAAGCTGAGCGGCCCGCTGGGGCCGATCGTCACCACGATCTTCGCCTTCCTGATGGCCGGCATCGCCGTCGCCGTCGTCGGCAAGAACCCGCTAAAGGTCTACAAGTCGATCTTCGACGGCACCGGGCTGAGCTTCTTCACGCACTTCGGCTCGTACTCGATCCGCGTGCCGTTCGCGACGCAGCACGTCTGGTTCTGGTGGGACACGTCCTCGACCGCAGCGATGAACCTGCAGCAGACGCTGCTGATCACGACGCCGATCATCTGCACGGCGGTCGCGCTCGGCTTCGCGTTCCGCTGCGGCCTGTTCAACATCGGCGGGCAGGGCCAGTACCTCGTGGGCTCCTACTTCGCAGTCTGGATCGGCACCTCGTTCGTGAACCTCAACCCGTTCGCGCACGTGACGCTCTGCCTCGTCATCGGGGCGCTCGCGGGGGCGTTCTATGCGGGCATCGCCGGCATCCTCAAGGCGACCGTCGGCGCGCATGAAGTGATCACGACGATCATGCTCAACTGGACGGCGATCTGGGTCGGTGAGTGGCTGTTCGGCCAGAAAGGCCCGCTGCAGAACACGTCCCAGCCGTCGATCCCGATCTCGAACACGATCGCCTCCGGGGCGAAGCTCCCGATCTTCTGGGGGCCCAAGCTGCTGCAGGGCCTCTCGATCGGCATCTTCATCTCCGTCGGGATGCTGTTTCTGTACTGGGTCGTGATCAACCGGACGAGGCTCGGCTTCGAGGTCCGTGCGGTCGGCTTCAACCCCGAAGCGGCGCGCTACGGCGGCGTCTCGGTCGCGCGCAGCTACTTCCTCGCGATGGCGATCTCGGGGCTGTTCGCCGGACTCGGCGGCGCGCTCGACATCACCGGCTGGGAGTTTCAGATCGGCCAGCTCGACATTCCGGTCAGCCAGGTCGGCTTCATCGGGCTCGCCGCGGCGCTGCTGGGGCGAAATACGGCGGTCGGGATCGGCTTCGCATCGCTGCTCTTCGGCGCGCTGATCAACGGGACGTCGGGCCGCCAGCTCGACCCGAGCGTCTTCTCGCCCGACCTCGCCGGCAACCTGACGACCATCATCCAGGGCCTCGTGATCCTGTTCGTCGGGCTCAATCTGACGACGCTCATCTCGGGCAACGTCTTCCGACGCAAGAGGAGGACCACGTGACCGCGATCACCGGTCGCCTCGGGCACGTCGACTGGCGCGGGCCGAAGGCCGTCGGCATCGTCGGGATCGGTCTCGGCGCGCTCGCCTTCTGGCTGGCGCTCCCGCCCGCGACCGTGCGCTCGCCGGTCGTCGCGATCGTCGTCGGGATCCTCGCGATCTTCGCCGGCATCTGGGCCGTCGCTCGCGACGTAAAGCGCATCGGCTACGGCGCCGTCGCCGCGGGGATGGCCGGGATCTTCTTCGGCGTGATCTCGACCTACTCGTCGGTCGGGAACCTGAACACCGTTGTCGTGTGGAGCGCCCTCATCGCCGCCACGCTGCGCTACGCGACGCCGCTGATCTTCGCGGCGATCGGCGGCCTCTACTGCGAGCGGAGCGGCGTCGTCAACGTCGGGCTCGAGGGGATGCTGCTGACCGGGGCGTTCTTCGGGATCTGGACGATCATCTGGGCCCACAGCTGGGCGGGCGGCCTCGCGTGGGTGGTCGCGCTCGTCGGAGCGTCGGTCGCTGGGATGGTGCTCGCGGCGGTCCTCGCCGTTTGGTCGGTCAGCCTCAAGGTCGATCAGATCATCACCGGCACGGCGATCAACTTTCTCGCGCTCGGCATCACCGGCTACATCTTCATCGACAAGTACGGCAACTCGGGGACCCCGGGGAACATCACGAACTACGGCATCCCGGACATCCACCTCAACTTCATGCAGAACTGGTACTTCCTCGGCCCGATCTTCGGACAGTTGAACCTGATGATCTGGCTGTCGTGGGTGCTTCTGATCGGGACGTACATCTTCGTGTTCCGTACGCCGTACGGCCTGAGGCTGCGCTCGGTGGGCGAGCACCCGCGTGCGGCGGACACCGTCGGCATCTCGGTCTACAAGGTGCGTTACGTCGCCGTGATTGCGTCCGGCGGCATCGCTGCGCTCGGCGGGGCGTATCTCTCGATCGGCTTCGTCCACTCGTTCAACGAGAACATGACCCAGGGCATCGGGTTCATCGGCCTGGCGGCGCTCGTCTTCGGGAAGTGGCGCCCGTTCCTCACGTACGCGGCGACGCTGCTCTTCGGCTTCTCGAGCGCGCTCGGCGACCGGCTCCCAAACGCCTACGGAGACCAGTGGGGCACGCTCTTCGAGGCGCTGCCCTACGTGCTCACCATCATCGCCGTGGCGGGCGTGATCGGCCGCTCGATCGGCCCGGCGGCCGCAGGCCGCCCCTATGACAAGCAGTAGCCGCGCAGCCTTCGCGGCCCTGCTCGGGTTGCTCTCGATCGCTGCGATCCCGTGCGGCGCGCTCGCCGCGCAGGAGCTCCAGAGCGTCGGCCTCCTGCAGGCGCTCTACGTGTCGGTGCCGATCGCAATCGTGCTCGGACTGCTCGGCGTGCTCGTGGCGCGCGGCGCCCGGCTCCAGGTCAGCCGCAGCGTCTTCGGCAGGCGAAGGGGCATCGTGCGCTTCGCGCAGATCCTCGCATGGACCGGCCTGTGGATCGGTATCACCGGCGGCGTCGCGCTCGCCGTCTACGGCGGCCTGCGCTGGGCCTCGTAGGCGTCGCCTTCTCCGGCGCGAACGCACCTCACCGACTACCCTGTGCCAGGCCGTGTTCGAGATCGGAAACAGCCTTCGGGAGGCGCGCCTGCGCCGCGACGTCGACATCGCCCAGGCGGAGGTGGCGACGAAGATCCGCGGCAAGTACTTGCGTGCGCTCGAGGACGAACAGTTCGAGCTGCTTCCCGCCGAGACCTACGTCAAGGGGTTCCTGCGCACGTACGCGGAGTACCTCGGCCTCGACGGTCAGCTGTACGTGGACGAGTTCAACTCCCGCTTCGTCGCCGGCGACGAGCACGACCCGCGGCCGCGGCGGTCGAACGCGCGACCGCAGCGCCAGAACCGGAGGTCCGAGGCGACTCTCGTGCTGATCGCGCTCGGGGCGATCGTCGTCTTGGCGGTGATCGTCTTCTCGGCCTGGAAGTGGAGCGGTGGCGCGAGCAACGCCGGGCCGCCGGCCGGGACCGTCGCGACGAAGACACAGCAGCCGCCGGCGCCGCTGCTCGAGGTGACCGGCCTCAGCGGCTCGACGCAGCTGACGGTGCATGCCGGCAGCGCGGAGGGCACCGTCAAGTTCGACGGCACGATCCAGCAGGGCGACGCGCCGCGGGCGATCCGCGGCAGCAGGCTCTGGGTGGCGATCTCCGCTCCCGAGAACCTGAAGATCCGCGTTCGCGGCGTTCTCGTGCACGTGCCGGGCAGCCAGCCCCGCGTGATCATCGTCACCCCGACGGGTTGGCGTCCCGCGTAAACGGGCCACGCGCGGCGATCGTCGCGTCGGGCTCCGAGCTCGTCCGCGGCGACCGTCACGACCGCAACGGGCCCTTCCTCGCGGCATCGTTGCTCACGCTCGGCATCACGCCCGTGAGGATCACGGTGGTCGGCGACGATCCGGCAGACCTCTCGGAGGCGCTGGCCGAAGGGCTCGCTTACGACCTCCTCTGCGTCTCGGGCGGGCTCGGGCCGACCCATGACGATCGCACGGTCGAGCTCCTCGCCGAGGCAATGGGTACGGAGCTGGTCGTCGACGAGCAGCTCGTGGCGCAGATCGAGGAGACGTCGCGGCGGGTCGCCGCTCGTATCGGCCGGCCGTATGCGGACTTCGAGACCGGTGTTCGCAAGCAGGCGACCGTGCCTTCCGGGGCGATCGTGGTCGGCCTGGCGGGCACGGCGCCCGCGCTTGTGCTGGCGCGCAGCTCGAGCGTGGCCGTCGTGCTGCCGGGGCCGCCGCGCGAGCTCCAGGCGCTCTGGCCCCGCGCGCTCGAGACCGAGCCCGTCAGGAGGATCCTCGACCGGGCACAGCCGCCGCGCCGAAGGACGCTTCGCTTCTACGGCGCCTCGGAGTCGCACGTCGCGCGGGCCCTCGCCGAGGCCGGCGGCGACGGCGACGGCGTCGAGGTCACGATCTGCGCGCGGGACTTCGAGATTTACGTCGACCTCTTCGTCGAGCCGGGCGCCGACGCCCGCGCCGACGAGATCGAGGCGCATCTGACGGCCGAGCCGCTCGACCGGTATCTCTTCAGCCGCGACGACGTCCCGACCCCCGAGCTCGTGCTCGACCTGCTCCGTCGGCGGAGCCTGACACTGGCGACGGCAGAGTCGTGCACCGGCGGTCTCGTCGCGAAGCGCCTGACCGACGTGCCGGGCTCGAGCGACGTCTTCCTCGGATCGGTCGTCGCGTATTCGAACGAGGTCAAGTCGAAGCTGCTCGACGTTCCCGCCGAGGTGCTCGACGCATACGGGGCCGTCTCGCCCGAGACGGCGCGGTCGATGGCACACGGGGCGCGCGTGCGGCTGGGTGTGGACGTGGCCGTCGCGGTCACCGGGATCGCGGGGCCGGGGGGTGGGAGCGAGGAGAAGCCGGTCGGCCTCGTCTGTCTCCACGTGGTCGGCCCCGAAGGCGAGCACGGAGCGCAGTTCGAGCTGCCGGGCGACCGCGACACGATCAGGGGCCGCGCGACGGCCGCGGCGCTCCATCAGGTGCGCAGAATCGTCACGGAGCCGGCACAGACACGTTCCAGCTAGGCGGCTAGCGTGGCCCTCGATGCTCGCGTCCGCCTCTTCTGCGCCCTCCGCCTCCCCGACGACGCCCTCGATCGCCTGGTCGCCTGGCAGGCGGCACACGTCGCCCGGGCCCGGGCGGTCACCCGCGAGAACCTCCACCTCACGCTCGCGTTCCTCGGCTCGCGTCCCGAGACCGACGTGCCCGGGATCGTGCGCGAGCTCGCTGCAGCGGCCACCGGGGCCAAGCCGATCGTCTTTCAGGCGATCCGCTATCGCGAGACGGGCAGCGTCGGCATGGTCGTCCTCTCCGACGAGGCCGGAGCGGCCGCTGCCCTGGCCGTCGACCTGGCCGGGCGCCTCGAGCGACTCGGCGTCTACCGTCCGGAGCGTCGGCCCTGGCTGCCGCACGTCACGGTCGCCCGGTTCCGCGAGCGCCCCGGTCTCGTCCCGCCGCCGCCCGCCCTCGGCCGGGTCAGTCCGTCCGATGCCGCGGTCTACTCTTCGGTGCTGCGGCCTTCCGGGGCCCAGTATTCGGTTCTGGAATCGGTGGCGCTAGGAGGTCGGTAGACAGTGGATCGCGAACAGGCACTCGACGTCGCACTGGGGCAGATCGAGCGGCAGTTCGGCAAGGGCGCGGTGATGAAGATGAACGACGCGGCCCAGAGCTCGATCGCCGCTGTCTCGACCGGCTCGCTCTCGCTCGACCTCGCGCTCGGCATCGGCGGCCTCCCTCGCGGCCGCGTGGTCGAGGTGTTCGGGCCCGAGTCGTCGGGCAAGACGACGCTCGTCTACCACGTGATCGCCGAGGCGCAGCGGCGGGGCGGCATCTGCGCCTTCATCGACGCCGAGCACTCGATGGACCCCGCATACGCGAAGCGCATCGGCGTCAACATCGACGAGCTCCTCGTCTCGCAGCCCGACACCGGCGAGCAAGGGCTCGAGATCTGCGAGCTCCTCGTCCGGTCGGGCGCGCTCGCCGTCGTTGCGATCGACTCCGTGGCCGCGTTGACGCCGAAAGCCGAGATCGAGGGCGAGATGGGCGACTCGCACGTCGGCCTGCAGGCGCGCCTGATGGGCCAGGCCATGCGCAAGCTGGCGGGCACCCTGAACCGCACCGACACGATCTGCATCTTCACCAACCAGCTTCGCGAGAAGATCGGCGTCATGTTCGGGAACCCGGAGACCACGCCGGGCGGCCGTGCGCTGAAGTTCTACGCGTCGGTGCGACTCGACATCCGCCGCATCGAGACGCTGAAGGACGGCGTCGAGGCGATCGGCAACCGCGTGCGCGTGAAGGTGGTGAAGAACAAGGTCGCGCCGCCGTTCAAGCAGGCCGAGTTCGACATCATCTACGGCGACGGGATCTCGTGGGAGGGCACGGTGCTCGATGCCGGCCTGGAGCGGAAGGCCGTCCAGAAATCCGGTTCGTACTTCTCCTTCGGAGACGAACGGCTCGGTCAGGGGCGCCAGAACGCAACGGCGTTCCTCCGGGAGCATCCCGACGTCGTCCAGGGGATCCTGCAGGCAATCCAGGCGGAGTCTCCACCCGGGCAGGTGGTCTCGGCCCGGCTGCTCCCGACGGTCGACCCGGTGGAAGCGACGCCGGTCACCGAGGACGAAGAAGAGCCGGTCGCGGCGCGGGGGTAGGCGACGAGCCGGGCGGAGCGCGATCCGGTCGAGCTGGCGGCCCGCGCGCTCTCGCACCGGGATCGCTCGCGGCACGAGCTCGACGTACGCCTCGAGCGGGCGGGGGTCACCGAGCAGGAGCGGTCCGAGACGATCGCAACGCTCGAGCGCATCGGCTACGTCGACGACGCGCGCTTCGCGCTGTCCCGCGCACGGTCGCTGGCGGCGCGCGGGTATGGCGACGAGGCGATCCGACACGATCTCGCCGGCCGAGGGGTCGGTTCGCCCGAGATGACGGCCGCGATCGCAGCGCTGGAGCCCGAGGGAGAGCGGGCAGCTGCGCTCGTGGCGCGGCACGGTCCGGGGCGCAAGACGTTGGCGCTGCTCGTTCGGCGCGGCTTCGACCAGGACTCCGTGGCGGCGGCCGCCGGGCCTGACGTTGCGCCAGAGGGAGCCTGATCTGTAGGCTGCGGCCTCAAACCAAAATTGTCATTTTTCCTGCACGTTGCCTGTTCCAACCGATCACCAACGCGTCTTGAACCCCGTATCCAACTCAATCTCATGCGCCCACTTCGCCGGACGAGAGCGACGAACCTGAGCTGATAACGAGGCGGCGCGCACCCGCGCGCCGGAGCACGCGCCGATCGGCGACGAGCGCCGTGCGGGCGAGAGCCTGCAGGAGAGCCCATGCCCGTTCTGTTGGGAGTCGTGATCGGACTTGTCGTCGGCGCCGTAGCCACCCTGGCAGGCCTGCGCTTCGCGACCGGGTCGCGGCTCGAGGCAGCGCGGCGGACCCGGGACCTGATGCTCGACGAGGCCAAGCGCGCGGCGGATGCGACGCGACGCGAGGCGCAGATCGAGTCGCGTGAGCAGGCGGTCAAGCTGCGTGCCGAGCTCGAAGCCGAGCTGCGCGAGCGGCGCGACGAGGCCGTCAAGATCCAGGAGCGGGTGATCCAGAAGGAAGAGGAGTCGGACCGCCGGCTGCTAGACCTCTCACGGCGCGAGCAGGGCGTCGCCGACCGTGAGATCCACCTCAAGGAGCTCCAGGACGCACTCAAGCAGGCCAACGACCGCCAGCGTCGAGAGCTCGAGCGCGTGGCGAAGATGACCCGCTCCGAGGCTCGGCAGCGGATCCTCGAGGAGTCCGAGGAGGAGGTTCGTCACGAGCTGGCGGGACGGGTGAGGCGGCTCGAGGAGGAGGCCGCCGGCGAGGCGAAACGCCGTGCGCGCAACCTGGTGGCAGATGCTCTTCAGCGGGTGGCCGCGAGCGCCGCAGCCGAGACGACCGTGACGCTCGTGGAGCTTCCCTCGGACGACATGAAGGGGCGGATCATCGGGCGGGAGGGTCGGAACATCCGGACGCTCGAGCACCTGACGGGCGTCGATTTCATCATCGACGACACGCCGAACGCCGTGGTGCTCTCGTCGTTCGACGGGATCCGCCGCGAGATCGCGCGCCTGACGCTGCTCAAGCTGATCGAGGACGGACGGATCCACCCGACGCGGATCGAGGAGATGTACTACCTGTCGAAGGCGGAGCTCGACGACCACATCCGGCTGGCCGGCGAGCAGGCGGTCTTCGAGGCGCACTGCGGCGAGCTGCACGACGAGCTCGTGAAGGTGCTCGGCCGGCTCCGCTTCCGCACGAGCTACGGCCAAAACGTGCTCAAGCACACGCTCGAGGTGGTGCAGCTCGCCGGGATCATGGCCGCCGAGGTCGACGCGTCCGTGAAGACCGCCAAGCGCGCCGCGCTCCTTCACGACCTCGGCAAGGCGATGACCCACGAGGTCGAGGGCTCGCACGCGCAGATCTCGACGCAGCTGGCTCGGCGTTACGGCGAGAGCGCGGCGGTGTGCCACGCCATCGAGGCTCACCACTACGAGGTGCAGCCGCAGACGGTGGAGGCGGTCCTGGTGATCGCCGCGGACGCGATCTCCGCCTCACGGCCGGGCGCGCGCGGGGAGAGCCTCGACCACTACGTGAAGCGGCTCGAGTCGCTCGAGCAGCTCGCGGCCAATCACCCCGGCGTCGAGAAGGTGTACGCGCTGCAGGCGGGTCGCGAGATCCGGGTGCTCGTCAAGCCGCAGGAGATCGACGACGACGCGGCCGTCCTGCTGTCACACGAGATCGCCCGCCAGATCGAGGACCATCTCGAGTATCCGGGGCAGATCCGGGTGACGGTGATTCGCGAGAGCCGCGCCGTGGACGTCGCCGCCAACAAGCTCGAACACCGCCGAGAGCGCCTCGACGCAGCCTGATCGACAGCCGGTACGACAGGTGCCAGGCACCGATCCACGCGCAGCGGTACCCTTTGGCGGCGATGCGGCGGTACCACGTCCACACGTTCGGCTGCCAGATGAACGCGCACGACTCGGAGCGCATCAAGGGGCTGCTCGAGGAGCTCGGGCTCGGCGAGGCGCCTGCTGCCGAGGAGGCCGACGTCGTCGTGTTCAACACGTGCACGATCCGCGAGAAGCCGGACACGAAGCTCGCGGCCTACCTCGGCGCGGAGGCGGCGCGCAAACGCGTCGACCCCTCACGCGTGATCGCGGTCGGAGGCTGCTACGCGGAGGCGCAGCGCGACCGGATCTTCGAGCTCTACCCCTTCGTCGACGTCGCCTTCGGGCCTGGATCGATCGCGCATCTCGGCGACTGGCTGGGAGCGGGGGGCGAGGGCGTCGCGCGCGGCAGCTTCGGGCTCGACAACCGGTCGTTCGCGGCGGCGCTGCCGATGCATCGCGAGCGCACCTTCCAGGCCTGGGTGCAGGTCTCGATGGGGTGCAACTCCGTCTGCTCGTACTGCATCGTCCCGGCTGTGCGCGGCCGGGAGACTTCGCGCCGGCCCGGCGAGATCATGGCCGAGGTGACGCGGCTCGCCGGCGAGGGCGTGAGAGAGGTGACGCTCCTCGGGCAGAACGTGAACTCGTGGGGCCGCGATCTGATGCCCGACGTCCACACGGAGTTCGGCGAGCTTCTGCGTGCCGTCGACCGGATCGACGGCATCGAGCGCATTCGCTTCACAAGCCCGCATCCGAAGGACTTCCGGGACCCGGTGATCGCGGCGATCGCCGACTGCGACGCAGTCTGCGAGCACGTGCATCTCCCGCTCCAGTCCGGCTCGACGCGCATCCTCAAGGCGATGCGCCGCACCTACTCGCGCGACCGCTACCTGGCGCTCGTCGCGAAGCTGCGCGACGCGATCCCTGACGTCGCGCTCGGGACCGACATCATCGTCGGCTTCCCGGGTGAGACCGAGGCCGACTTCGCCGAGACGCTGGAGGTCGCGGCGGAGGTGGGCTTCGAGAGCGCGTTCACGTTCGTCTACTCGCCGCGCGCAGGGACCGAGGCAGCCGCCCGTCCCGACCAGGTGCCGCACGAGGTGAAGATCGAGCGCCTCGAGCGCCTCGTCGAGGTCACGCAGGCCTCGGCGCGCCGTCGTAACGATGCCCGAGTCGGACGGGTCGAGGAGGTGCTGGTCGAGGGCCCGTCGCGCACCGACGGCACGCTGCTCCGCGGGCGCACCAGGCGCAACACGACCGTCAACTTCGAGGGGGATGCGGAGCCTGGACGGTGCGTCGACGTGCTCGTGACCGGAGCCACCTCGACCACCCTGCGCGGTGTCCTGCACGCGCTCGCCGCGGCCTGAGAGCTTCTTTTAGGCAGGATTCGCCTCGTGCGTGTCCTCCTCACGGGCTCTTCCGGCCAGATCGGCACCAATCTGGCGCTGCGGCTGCTGGCCGACGGCCACGGCGTCTTCGGCGTCGACAAGCGGCTGAACCCGTGGGTCCCGGAGGCGTTTCCGACGCTGCTCCAGGACCTCGCCGGCCACTATCCGGCTTTTCGCGGCGGGATCGGCGGGGTCGAGTACCCCGACGTCGACATCGTCGTCCACCTCGCCGCACATGCGAAGGTCCACCAGCTCGTGCGCCAGCCGCACCGCGCGCTCGAGAACGCGATCATGACCTTCAACGTGCTCGAGTACGCTCGCGCGCTCGGGCTGCCGCTGATCTTCTCGTCGACGCGGGAGGTCTACGGCGACGTGCATCGCTTCGAGGAGTACGCCGAGGAAGCGGCCGACTTCGCGTACACGGAGAGCCCGTACTCGGCGTCGAAGATCACGAGCGAGGCATTCATCTACTCGTACGCCCGCTGCTACGGCCTCCGGTACCTCGTCTTCCGCTTCTCGAACGTCTACGGCCGCTACGACAGCGACCTGTGGCGGATGGAGCGCGTGTTGCCGCTGTGGATGCACTCGCTGTCGCGCGGCGAGCCGATCACGATCTTCGGCGGTGAGGACAAGCTGCTCGACTTCACCTACATCGACGACTGCGTTGCGGGGATCGCCAAGGGCGTCTACGGGCTCGCGGCGGGCACGCTGGCGAACCAGACGATCAACCTCGCCTTCGGCGAAGGCAACACCCTCGTGCGCGCGGCGGAGCTGATCGCCGCCGAGCTCGGCGTCGAGCCGGACGTCACGCTGTCACCGTCGCTCCTCGGCGAGGTGACGCACTACGTGGCAGACATCAGCAAGGCTCGTGCGCTGCTCGACTGGCAGCCCGTGACCTCGCTCGACGATGGGATCCCGAAGGCCGTCGCGTGGTTCAAGGAGTGGCGTTCCGCCCATCCCGAGGACGATCGTCCGTTCGTCAGGCCGCAGACCGGCGACGAGGTCGATCATGGCTTCAAGCAACCAGCGAACCTCGGCACCTGACGTCGTCGCGCTGTTCGGCCCGACCGCCTCGGGCAAGACCGCAGTCGCCGCATGTCTCGCTCCACTGCTCGATGCGCTTGTGATCTCCGCCGACTCCGCGGCGCTCTACGCGGGGCTGCCGGTGCTGACCGCCGCCCCTCGGTATCCGACGGAGCTCGTCGGCGTCGTGCCGCTGTCGGAGAGCGTCTCCGTCGGCAGCTACCAGCGGCTTGCGCACAAGGCCGTCGACGACGCTCTCGCGGCCGGCAGACGGGCGCTCGTGGTCGGCGGGACAGGGCTCTACCTCCGTGCCGCGCTGTCCGAGCTGCGGCTTGCTCCGCCGCCGCTGCCCGGAGAACGCGAGCGTTGGGAGCAGACGTACGCTGAGCTCGGTCCCGAGCGTGCGCACCTCCTGCTCGAGGAGCGCGACCCGGCTGCCGCTGCCCGCGTGCACGCGAACGACCGGAAGCGTGTCGTCCGAGCGCTCGAGCTGTCGGCGAACGAAGGGTCGCTCGCACCGGAAAGCGACGATCTCTGGAGCGGCGAGTTCCGCCGAGAGACGCTGCTCGTGGCGCTCGACGTTCCGCTAGACGAGCTCGACCGGCGCATCGAGGATCGAACGGCGCAGCTCGCCGCCGACGGCGCCGGGGACGAGGCGCGACGGGCGTGGCAAGGACCGCTCTCTGCGACCGCCGCCAAGGTGCTGGGGCTCGAGGCGTTCGCGACGCTGCCCGAGGCCGAGGCCGTCGAGGCGACCGTCCGGGCGACGAAGCGACTCGCCCGATATCAGCGGAAGTGGCTCCGGCGGCTGCCGGCCGCCGTTACCCTCGACGGCGCCCGACCGCCGGAGGAGATCGCCGATGAGATCAGTGCGCTGGCACGCGCAGGGGAACGTCTACCTCGTCACTGAGGACCGGCTCACGCCCGAGCTCGTCCGCGAGACGGTCGGCGACGCGGACGGGTTCATCGAAGTGCTGTCCGCCGGCCGTGACCGGCTCGAGATCACGATCTGGAACGCCGACGGCTCGGTGGCGGAGATGTCGGGGAACGGGACGCGGATCGCTGCTCGATGGCTGTCGGCCCAGACCGGCGCCGGCGACGTCCTCGTCCAGGTCGGCGACCGCCAGGTCCGGGCGCGCATGCTCGAGCCGCCGTACGTCGAGCAGCAGCTCGGTCCCGTCGCCGTCGGCCCCGAGGAGGAGGTCGCCGGCATCGCTCTCGTCACCGTCGACGTGGGGAATCCGCACGCCGTCGTCGCCGGCGACCCCGCCGACCTGCCCGCGATCGGGCCGCTGCTCGAGACGCACCCGCGCTTCCCACAGCGCACGAACGTGCAGGTCGCGCGACGTCTCGACGATCGCACCATCGAGGCGCGTGTCTGGGAGCGTGGAGTGGGCGAGACGGGGTCTTCGGGCTCGAGCGCGGTCGCGGTCGCGGCGGCGTTCGGCGGATCGCCCGTGACCGTGCGCTTTCCCGGCGGGCCGCTCGACGTTCGCTTCGAGCACGGCGTCGCATACCTGACCGGACCCGCCGAGCCGATCGACTGACTCTTAGATCTCGAAGTCGCGCAGCGCCTGGTTGAGCGACGTCTTGCGGTCGGTCGACTCGTTCCGGCGGCCGATGATGAGCGCGCAGGCCAGGTGATAGGTGCCCGCCGGGAACTCCTTCGGCCGCGTTCCCGGCACGACGACCGAGTAGGGCGGCACGTGGCCCCGGTACTCGACCGGCTCTGTCACCGGTCACGTCGATGATCGGAATCGACGCCGTGAGCGTCACATTCGGCGCGAGCACCGCCTCGCGACCGACCCGGACGCCTTCCACGATCACGCAGCGCGAACCGATGAACGCGCCGTCCTCGACGATCACAGGGACCGCTCCCGGCGGCTCGAGCACCCCGCCGATGCCGACACCGCCGGCGAGATGGACGTCGGCGCCGATCTGCGCGCCGGAGCCAACCGTGGCCCAGGTGTCGACCATCGTCCCCGGCCCGATCCACGCGCCGATGTTGACGTACGACGGCATCAACACGACGCCGCGGGAGAGGAAGGCGCCGTAACGGGCGACCGCCGGCGGGACGACACGCACGCCGAGCGACTCGTATCCCGACTTCAGCGGGATCTTGTCGTGGTAGGCGAACGGGCCCACCTCCTGAGGCTCCAGCCCGCGAACGCGGAAGTAGTCGAGGATCGCCGCCTGGACGTCGGCGTTCACCTTCCAGTCGTCGCCGTCGGGCTCGGCGACGCGAAGCTCACCGCGGTCGAGCGCCGCGACGGTCTCGATTGGATCGAGTGTCACAGGACCTCCCGGAGGATGGCCGCGGCGCGCTCGCACTGCTCCTGGGTTGGCACGAGCGCAAAACGCACGTAGCCGTCGCCGGCCGCGCCGAAGAACGAGCCGGGCGCACAGATGATGCCGTGCTCGAGCAAGCTGCGTGCGAACGGCTCCGACGGGCCTCCGACGTCGAGCCAGAGATAGAAGGTCGCCGTCGAACCGGCCAGCCGAAGACCCCCGGCCTCGAGGACGGGAAGCAGCGTGTCGCGCTTGCGCCGGTACAGCGCGCGGACGTCGGCAACGTGTGCCTCGTCCGTCCATGCCGCGATCGATGCGCGCTGGACGAACTCCTGCGGCGCCGTTCCGACCGTCGGCCGGAAGCTGCGGAGCGCGTCGCAGATCGCCTGCGGCGCGCAGACGAAGCCGGAGCGGTACCCGGTCATCGAAGAGCGCTTGGACAGCGTGTTGAAGACGACGACGTTCGTCCGGTCCGGCACCTGGAGCGCCGAGACGGGAGGCTCGTCGAACCACAGCTCGGAGTACGCCTCGTCGGAGCAGAGGAGGAAGCCGTGGCGTTGCGCGCGCTCTGCGAGCTCCTCGTAGAACGAGGCCGGAGCGACCGCACCGGTCGGGTTGTTGGGGTAGCAGACCCAGAAGAGCGCGATCTCGTCCCACGCCTCGAAGGCATCGAGGTCCGGCAGCCATCCGGCGCTCTCGCGCAGCGGCACGGTCACCACCGATCCGCCGCCGAAGAGCGCTCCCCGCTCGTACACGGGGTATGCGGGCTCGGGAACGGCAACGGCGCGCTTCTCGCCGAGCGCAACCTGTGCGAACGAGAAGATCGCCTCCTTCGAGCCGAGCGTCGGCACGATCTCGGATGCCGGATCGACCGTCACACCGAACCGCCCCTCGATCCAGCCGGCGACAGCCGTGCGCAGCTCCGGCAGGCCGGAGGCGCGTGGATAGGACGACACCTCGTCGACGGATGCGAGGAGCGCCTCGCGGATGAAAGGCGGCGTCACCTCGCGCGGGTCGCCCATTCCGAAGTCGAGCGGCACGACACCACGCGCCCGCAGCTCCGCGCGCCACTCGTCGAGGCGCGCGAACGGGTACTGCTCGAGCTCCGCGAGCACGGGGGAGAGCGGGATGCCCACCCTCAGACCGTACCGTGAAGCTTCTTCAGATCGGCGAGGACGTCGGCCGCGCGGACCTGCCCGTCGTAGTACGCGCGCTCCCGTCCCTGCGGGTCGACCAGCACCTCGAAGGACGAGTGGCTGACGGTCTTCGCAGGCCCCGGCACGGTGGCAACGTGATACGCGCGCCATACGGGCTGCAGCTGCGACTTCGAGCCGATCAAGTAGTGGAAGGTGCTCGCGAGGTGATGCGCGTGGATGAACCCGCGAACCGCTGCCGGTGTGTCGCCCTTCGGGTCGACGCTCACCGCCACGACTCGAAGGTCAGGAGCCTTCGCGAGTGCCGTGTTGAGGTTCTGGGAGATGAGCGGGCACACGTCCGGGCAGTGCGTGTAGATGAACGCCACCGCGACCCACTTGCCACGGAACTCGGCGAGGCTGACCGGGCGTCCGGCGTCGTCGTGCAGCGCGATCGGAGGTGCGACCGGCTTCGACTGGATGATCGCGCCGCCGGCCTGCGCCGTCGTCGTGGCCGGGCCCGAGATCTTCGGCTGCCCGGAGCCGCAGCCCGCGACGGCGAGGATGCAGACGACGGCGAGCGCGAGCGACGACCTACGCACGCGACAACCTCCGGCGCCGGCGCATCAGCACCGACGCGCCCAGGCCGATCGCCACCAGCGCGAGTGCACCGCTTGCGATCTTCAGCCGGTCGGAGTTCGTGGAGCTCTGGACGGCCGGAGGAGGGGCGACCTGAACACCGTGTAGCGCGAGGAGGCGTCGCACCGCGGTGTTCGCAGCTGCCGCCATCGTGTCGCCGTCCGCAGACGCGGGCGGCGGCAGCGCGTGCAGAGCGGCGACCTCGCGTGCCGGCAGCGGCTTGTGCCACCAGAGCCCGTAGCCCTTCGGCATCACGACGAGCACGCGAGCCTTGTTGACGAAGCTGAGCTCGGTGCCCAGGAACTTCGCATACTGCTGCGGCGGGCGCTTGAAGAGCACCGACACCGCGCCCAGGTCGTTCGGGCCGGCGATGATCGCCACCTTGATCGGAACGCCCGCCTTACGACCGGAGGCGAGGGCCGCGTTGAGCGCCTGTTTCTGCGCCGTCGAGACACTGGTCGTGTACGGGTAGAAGGCGTCCTGCTGGATCAGCCAGTCACTCGCCGGGTCGGCATCTGCACGCGCGACCGACGCGCCGATGGAGAGTGCGACGAGAGCGGAGACGGCGACGACGAGCGCTCTAGCCAAAGACCGACCTCAGCAAGAGGATGATCAGGACCACGGCCGCAACGCCCGCGCCGAGCGCGCCGAGCGCGGCCGCCAGCTTGATGCCGATGCTCGCCGTCATGGGGCAACCTTCAGTGTGAAGGGTGCAGTCAGGATGCGGTGGTTCACCTGCGTCTGCAGGAACAGACGCCACGTTCCGGGGACCGGCACGAGCACCCCGACCGTGAGCTTCCCGGGTGTCGTCGACGTCCCACTGACCTTCGCTCCACCCGGCACGAGGCTCGTGCAGGCGGATGCGCCCTTCGCACAGACATGCGTATGGAAGTAGTCGAGCGAGCCCTTGCGGAAGAAGATCGCGTGCGCGAGGGCGCCGAACCACGGCATGAAGTGCGCGGGACGGCCGTTGGGATCGGTCACGGTCAGCTTGAGGAATGCCGCCTGGATCGCGTGGAGGCGAGGCACCTGGGAGAGGGTGAACGTGTAGCCGTCGACGACGACGCTCTGCGCCGGCGGAGGCAGCGCCTGCCGGTGGTACGGGCCCGCGACCTTGATCGTGCGGAAGAGCTGGAAGTTGGCCTGGTCGCCGTATCGCGGATAGACGTCGACCACGGCACGGTAGGTACCGGGCGCCGGAAACGTGACCCGCTGGCTGATCTTGCCGCTTGGTGCGACCGGCGGATGCTGGTGGATGATGTACGCGAGGTCGGTACGGACCAGGATCAGATGGACGCCGGTGTGGGGGCCGGGGCCCCGCTTGAAGGCCGTCAACGGCGTGCCGTCCGGGTTGCGGATGACGAAGGACACCGTCGTCGGCGTGTTCGGCTTCGCGACGCCTGCGGGCTGGAACTCGGAGATCGTGTAGTTGCGGGCGGCCAGGATCGTCGGAGTCGACGACCCTCCGCCCCCACAGGCGACGAGCAGAGCGGGCACGACGGCCAGGATGGTCAAGCGTGCTTTCACGGTTGCTCCGGCGGGAAGAGGAATGAACGATGAGGAGGGACGTACGCCCCGAGCTCGACGACGATCTGCGCTTTCGGGGTGAGGCGCACGCGAGCTGCGTCGCCGCGAACGAGCTTGCCGGCGACGTAGGCGCGGACTGCGAGCCTGGAGCGGAACGACGCGATTCGACGGCGCGTCAACGGTTGCCCCCAGAGGCGGAAGAGGTCGCCGATGGTCAGGTTCTGACCGCGCGACACGTCGAGCACGCCGATCGGCGAGCGGGTGCGGATCGGATAGTCGCACCCGGCCGACGACCGCCCGATGCCGGACGGGATGATGACCACCCGTCGATTCACGAAGACCTCGACATGGGCCTGGAAGACGCTGCGACCCGAGGCACAGCGCAGCGAGCCCATCGGCCGGCCGTCGAGTTGCTGTGCCGGCGGTCGGTACCTGGGCCCAGGCCCGATCGGCCACGGATGCACGGATGGGTCGCCGCCGAGCGCGAGCAGGGTGAGCGCGAGCGCGATCACCGCGCGATCCTTCCCGGGGGTGGGTCGGCAAGAAGGCTCAATCCCGCCGCACAGATCCCGCCGACGACCGCGGCTGCGCAGACGAGGCGCGCGAAGCCGGCGGGCAGCGCCGAGATGACGACCCCGTGGCGGAAGATCGAGAGCGAGCTCAGCATGGCTGCCGCTGCGAGCGCGCCGATCACTCCGGCTGCCGTCGTACGCCGCGTTCCGTGCGTGGACGCGAGAACCGCCGCGGCGACTCCGGCAACGATTGCGCCGCCGGCGAGCTGGAACCACTGGATTCCTCCGGTCGGGGCATCCCGAACTGCGAAGGCGGTGATTGCGATCAGCGCGGCGACACCGGCGAGGATGCCCAGGACGAGCACCAGCGCCGAACGGGTGCGCGGCCTCCGGAAGGCGACGGTGAGGATCGCGGCGGTGGCGCCGATTGCACCGACGAGCCAGGGAACGACGTTCGGCCCGGGAACGTGAACGAACGTGCCGGTGATCGCCGCAGGACGGCCGTCGATCGTCACCGGAACCGACCAGTGACCGACGGTCCCGGTGCCGCCCGGCGGCGGCGCGAGGCGATGGTCGTGCCAGGCGAAGGAGCGGCCGCCGGCAACACGCGTCCAGCCGGTCCCCGCCGAGACGATCCTGTCTGCACCCGCGGTCGGTGACGCCCGGTTCGCCTCGACCGTGCCCCCGGCGAAGCGGATCATCGGCTCGCCGAGGTAGCCGCGGACGACGAGCGTGTGCCCCGAGGCGACGCTGACGTGCAGCGACCGGTCACCGTCGAGCACGCGGACGCTGATTCCCTGGGGCGGTCGCGCGACGACGAGCCGGTCACCGAGGGCAACCACGGGCCCGCGACCGTGCGCAGCCGCGTTTGCGGGCAGCAGCAACGCCAGTAAGACCATGGCAACGAGCCAGGGCAGGGACGATCTCCTCCTTCAGCCTTCTGCGGCGTCCGAGGACGTCGCGAACGTCCGGTCAGGCCGGCAGAGGAGGGGCACGCCCTGCGCACGACGCCGCGAGTGGTCGCAAGCGGGCGACGAAGACAGACACACCGGCGATCGGGTGGACGAGGTCGAGGCGCGCGCGCTGCCGACGTGCGCCGACCCGCGCTGCGGCGTCGACGACTGCCGTCGCCACGTGCAGGAGCAGCGCGATGATCGCCCCGACGCCGACGGCGACCACGCCGGCCCACCAGCCACCGTGGCCGACGATGCCCGTGAGCCCGGACGGATGGCCGGCTGCGACGAGCCCCTCGAGGAACTCCTGGACGGCATAGATCGCCATCAGCAGGCACGACGTCGCGAACCAGACCGCGCCGAACGAGCGCCGGCTCTGTGCAGGACGACCGGTCGCGAGCGCCTGGGCGACGCGGGCGAGGAAGCTGCCGGT
Source organism: uncultured Thermoleophilia bacterium (assembly GCA_963774355.1). Lineage (GTDB taxonomy): Bacteria > Actinomycetota > Thermoleophilia > Gaiellales > Gaiellaceae > PALSA-600. The sequence continues at coordinate 210,071 of CAVZER010000006.1, forward strand.
CGCGAGGCAGAGCAGCAGCACGAGCCACGGCGCGAACGAGTCGAGGTAGGAGTGCCCCTGAGCCGTGAGCTGCGCCGAGGCGTGCGACCCGTAGGCGATCCGGTAGCGCAGCTGGTGCACCACCAACGCTCCTACGGGCAGCAGGAGCAACCCTCGAGACCGTATCGAGATGCCCGTGATCCTGGAGATCACGACGCCTAGGGTACCGCTTACCCGGCGAGAAACCGTTCGAGCGCCGTGAGCGTCCGCTCCAGCTCGACGATCTCGACCCGTTCGTCGGCCGTGTGGGCATACCGCGTGGCCCCTGGGCCGAGGTTGACGGCGTCGAGACCGCGCGCCGCGAAGTCGGCAACGTTCGTCCACGCCTGCTTCGGCTCGACGGTGAACCCGCCCGCCTCGCGGAGCGCTGCGAGCACCGGGCTCTCGAGCGACGGAACACGCGCGGGCGGCGAGTTCGCGAGGATCTCGACGTTCCGACCGACGAGCTCTACGACACGGGCAACGGCAGCTTCGGGCGTCCGGTCGGGCGCGTAGCGGAAGTTGAGCGTCGCCTCGACGGTCGCCGGGATCACGTTCGACGCGATGCCGCCGTGGATCTCCGTGACCGACAGCACCTCGCGAAACACGAGGCCCTCGATGCGGACGTCGCGCGGTTCGAGGTCGAGGACGCCGCGGAGCCCTTCGAACGCAACGCCGATGGCGTTGACGCCGTGCCACGGCCGCGCGGAATGTGCAGCCCGTCCCTCGAACACGACGCGCGCATTGAGATTTCCGAGACAGCCGAGCTGCAGCGTGTTGTCCGTCGGCTCGAGCACGACCACGAGCGTGGCCTCGTCGACGAGGGGCACCGCCGCGAACACGCCGGGGAGGGGATTCACGGCGGGGCCGAGCTCCTCGCGCGGGAAGAACAACAGCGCGAGGTCGTACGCCAGGTCGGCCGACGCCGCCCAGCGCGCGAGCTCGATCATCACCGCGAGCCCGCCCTTCATGTCGCTGGCGCCGAGCCCGACCACGGAGCCGTCTGTGATGCTCCCGGGGAGGTTGCCCTGGGCCGGGACGGTGTCGGTGTGGCCGGCGAGCAAGACGAGCGGCCGGCCGGACCGTACCGCGTAGACGAGGGACTCCCCGTCGTCGAAGCTCGGCTCCAGCGCCACCGACCGGCGCACGTACTCGGTGACCTCGGCCTCCGAGCCCGAGACCGACGGGATGTCGATCAGCTCGAGCGCGCGGGCGGCGACCGGGGTGACTGCCTCGGCTGTGGGCATAATCGAGCCGATGATCCCACGTTTGGCGGGCAACGAGGTCGAGCGCGGCTTCGTGCTCGCGGTGCTCGCGCAGGGAGTGGACGAGGACGACGAGCTCGCCGAGGTGCGGGAGCTCGCGCGCACGGCCGGCGTCGAGCCTGTCGGAGAGGTCGTCCAGCGTCGTCCCAGGCCCGCGCGGGTGACCTACGTCGGTCGCGGCAAGATCGACGAGCTGAAGGAGCAGTTTCGCGCGGCGTCCGCCGAGAGCCTGCTCGTCGACGACGAGCTCGACCCGGCGCAGCAGCGCTTCCTGGAAGACGAGCTGAAGACGCGCGTCGTCGACCGCACGCAGTTGATCCTCGACATCTTCGCCCAGCACGCCGTGACATCGGAGGGCAAGCTCCAGGTCGAGCTGGCGCAGCTCGAGTACAACCTGCCGCGCATGCGCGGCATGTGGCAGCACCTCGAGCGCCTCGGCGGCGGCGTCGGGACACGGGGGCCGGGCGAGTCGCAGCTCGAGACCGACCGCCGCCTCGCGCGCCGGCGGATCTCGTTGCTCAAGCGGCGCCTCAAGGATCTCCAGCGCCAGCGCGAGACGCGGCGGAGCGAGCGGAAGCGCACCGGCGTCCCGACGATCGCGCTCGCGGGTTACACGAACGCGGGCAAGTCGACCTTGCTGAACGCGCTCACGGGCGCCGACGTCTCGGTCGAGAACCGGCTGTTCGAGACCCTCGACCCGACCACCCGCGGCTTCGACCACGACGGCCACCGGTACCTCGTTACCGACACGGTCGGTTTCATCCGGCGGCTGCCGCATCAGCTGGTCGAAGGCTTCGCATCGACGCTCGAGGAGACGCTCGTCGCCGACATGGTCCTGCACGTGGTCGACGCATCGACGTCCGACGAGGAACAGGACCGCCAGCGGGAAGCGGTCGACGACGTCCTGCACGAGATCGGGGCGGAGGACCTGCCCAAGGAGCTCGTGCTGAACAAGATCGACCGGGTCGACCCGCTCGGCCGCCGCCGGCTGCGGAACCGGTTTCCAGGAGCGCTCCAGGTCTCGGCGCTCGACGGCGAAGGGCTCGACGACCTCCGTGCCGAGCTCGCGCGGCGGTTCGACGACCGCTTCGAGCGCGTCAAGCTGCTCGTTCCGTACGAGCAGGGAGCGCGGCTGTCCGAGCTGTACGCGCTCGGTACGCCGGTCGAGGACCGGCAGGACACCCCGGAGGGTGTCCTCGTGGTTGCGCGGCTGCCGCGGCGCGACCTCGTTCGCTTCGCCCCGTTCCTGATCGCAGACGCCGACGGGACGAAGCTGGAGAGCGCCTGATCGAGCTGCCCGTGCACCGGTTGCGGGACGACGCCGTGGTCCCGACCCGCTCGCACGCGGGCGACGCCGGGCTCGACCTCGCCGCGTGCGAGCGGTTGGAGCTCGCTCCCGGCGAGCGCGCGCTCGTCGGGACCGGCCTCGCGGTCGCGATCCCGGACGGCTACGCCGGCTTCGTGCAGCCGCGCTCCGGCCTCGCCGCACGGCACGGGATCTCGATCGTCAACACGCCGGGCCTGATCGACGCCGGCTATCGCGGCGAGCTGAAGATCGCGCTTCTGAACACCGATGCGCGCGAGACGTTCGTCGTCGAGCCCGGGATGCGGATCGCACAGCTGGTGATCCTCGCGGTGCCGGCGGTGGAGCCGCTCGAGGTCTCCGATCTGCCCGCGAGCGCCCGCGGCGCGGACGGCTTCGGCTCGACGGGGTCGTAAGAGCCGCCGTGGAGCCGCGGATCCGCGTCAGCGCGATTCTCATGTGGCAGGGCCGGCTCCTGCTCTGCCGGCAGGAGAAGCCCGGCAAGGAGTACTGGCTGCTTCCCGGCGGCGGCGTCGACTCGGGTGAGACCCTGGTCGAGGCGCTACGGCGCGAGCTCCGCGAGGAGCTCGGCGTCACGGCGGACGTCCAGTTCGAAGGGCCGGTGGCGCTCGTCGACTCGATCGCGCCCAAGTCGCTGCGACTGCGCAAGCACGTCGTCCACATCATCTTCGCGGCCGACCTGTCGCACCGCTCGCTGCACGACGTCGAGACGAAGGACGCGGCGGTCAAGGGCGCCCGGCTCTTCTCTCCCGACGAGCTCGCCGACATCGTCGTGCACCCGCCGATCAAGCGCTTCCTCGCCCGCCGGCAGCCGGGCGACCCGGCCGTGTATCTCGGCAGCTTGTGGGCCCGCTAATCGTCGGGAAGAGAACCTGCGGTTCCCTTCCCGAGCCCATCCCTCCCTTTGCGCGCGGGGTCTCGTTACCGCCCATCGCCTCCCGGCCGGCCAAGCCGGCCTTCGGCGGCAACCGTCCAGCGCCTCACATGACGTCGTTAGAGGCGTCCGCCCCTTGAGCGGGCACGCGCTGCTGAGACGGCATGTGCCGTCGTTTCGAGCTCGTCGTCGAGCACCTCGAGCTCAGGCGGCTCGCCGCCGGTGCGGTGCGCGAGCGCCTCCGCGAGCAGGTGATCTGCGAACCACGGGTTGCGCGGGAGGAGCGGGCCGTGCAGGTACGTCCCGTACGCACGGCGATAGCGACAGCCTTCGAAGCCCGACCTGCCGTCGTTGCCGAACCCGGCGAGCACGCTCCCGAGCGGCTCCGCCCCGTCGTCGAGCAGGGTCCTGCCGGCGTGGTTCTCGAACCCGGCGAGCGTGCGCCCCGCCCACGCACAGTCGAGGAGGACGTCGCCGATCATGCGCTTCGTGCCTGCGATCGTGTGCAGCGGCAGCAGACCGATCCCAGGCAGCTCGACCCCTGCGACGTCGCGATAGGAGCGTCCGAGCAGCTGGTAGCCGCCGCAGACCGCCAGGAATGCCGCGCCCTCCTCGACGGCCGTGCTCAGCGGCTCCGCCTTCGCCGCAAGATCGTGGGCGACGAGCTCCTGCTCGCGATCCTGGCCGCCCCCGACGTAGTAGAGGTCGATCTCACCAGGGCGCACGACGTCGCGAAGCCCGATCGCGGTGACGTCGAGCTCGTGCCCACGCCGTCGTGCACGGTCCGAGAGCACGGCGATGTTGCCGCGATCGGCGTAGATGTTGAGGTAGTCCGGATAGAGATGGCCGACGCGAATCCTCATGCCGCGGCCTCCCAGTAGTTGGCGACGTGCCCGCGGGCGGCGACGAGCCGTCGCAGCGCGAGCATCGCCGTGTACGTCGGCAGCACGGCGAGCTCGCCGCCCGCCGGCGTGAGCTCGAGCCCGCGGTCGAGCGCAGCCTCGAGCGAGCCGACGACCTCGATCCGGTCGCGCGGAAGCCCCGCGTAGGCGAAACGGAGCGCGAGCTCCTCGGCGCGCGCTCCGCTTGCAACGAGCGTGTCGAGACTCGGCAGCAGCGGCTCGAAGTCGACGTCCCAGATCCACGAGACGTCGCGTCCGTCGGCGATGTCGTCGTTCAGCGCGATCACGGCGACGCGCGGCGGCTCGGCGTCGACCAGGGTCCGGACGATCTCGTTCGCGCCGGCCGGGTTCTTGATCAGGAGCATCAACACGCGGCGGTCGTCGACCTGGATGCGCTCGAAGCGGCCGAAGGCGGGGGAGAAGCGCGCGAGCCCGCCCGCCACGTCGGCGATCGAGGCGCCGAGCTCGAGCGCGAGCGCAGCGGCCGCGACGGCGTTGTAGACGTTGTAGAGACCGGGAAGCTTCACTTCGACTCTCGTGCCACCTTCGGGAGCGGTGAGCGTGAACGCGGCGCCCTCGAGCCCGTGCAGCTCGATCTCGGTCCCCGTGACGTCGAGGTGCGGCCGTGCGTGGCCACATTTCGGGCAGCGGTAGTCCCCGAGGTGGCCGACGTACGCCGCCGCGTAGTCGTACGGCGTCCCGCAGCGCAGGCAGTACTTCGAGTCGGCCGCGTGCTGCAGCGCCGGGCGCGCATGTGGCGGGTCGTCGATGCCGAACACGCGCGCCGTTTCGGCGTCGCGGGCGAGATCGGCGACCTGCGGATCGTCGCCGTTCACCACCAGTGCCGCCCCGGGCAGCTCCGCGACCGCCGCGCGCCAGCGGCCGGCGACGAGCTCGAGCTCGCCGTAGCGGTCGAGCTGGTCCCGGAAGAGGTTCGCGAGCAGCAGCGCGCGCGGCTCGAGGCGGCGTGCCACCTCCGGCAGCGCCGCTTCGTCGACCTCGAACAGGCCGAGCTCGGCGTCGCGTCGCGCGAGGAGGGAGGAGGCGACGCCCGAGACGAGGTTGGCTCCGGACGCGTTGTGAGCGACCCGGACGGTCGGGCGCAGGATCTCCGCGACCATCGCGGTCGTCGTCGTCTTGCCGTTGGTCGCGGACACGAGCACGGATCCCCGGGGCAGCCGTCGCGCGAGCGCGTCGATCGCGCCCGGGTCGAGTCTCCAGAGCAGCTTGCCCGGGATCGTCGTCCCACCGCCTCGGCCGGCCAGGCGGGAGAGCGCCCCAGCCGCCCGGAACGCAGCCGTCTCGAGCTCGAGTGTCAGCGGCGGCCGCATCGCGCCGACACGGTAACGCGTCGCCGGGCCTGACTCGCCTGTACTTGCACAGCGCTCACGACGCTCTACCATTCTTGCAGTGGCCCGCAAGCCCGACATCCCGCCGATCGACCCCGCCGCGTTGGCAGCGTTCCAGGCGGGACTGCGCCGGCGGTTCTCCGACGAGCAGTTGCTCGACGAGCTGCGCTCGTCGGCGCAGCGGCTCGGGCGCTCACCGACGATGAAGGAGTTCGCCGCCGACCCGGGCGCGGGGGTGCACCCGCAGACGGTGATCGAGCACTTCGGCACCTGGAACGCCGCGAAACGGGCCGCCGGCCTGCTCCCTCGGCGCTTCGTGACCAGGGAAGAGCTGCTCTCGGCGCTGCGCGCGCTCGGCGACGAGCTCGGAAGGACGCCGACCGTCGTCGACATCAAACGCAGGCGAGGATCGATGCCGTCGGCGTCGCTCTACTGGCACACCTTCGGCTCGCTCGCAGCGGCGCTGCGCGAGGCAGGCTTCGACGTCACGCTCGCGGAAGAGCGGTTGGAGCGTGCGATCACCGAGGGCGCGGCGCTCGCCCGCCGTCTCGGGCGGCTGCCGAAGTTCGGCGACTGGCGTGAGGCACAGCTGGCCGACGGCACGCTTCTCACCGAGTGGCAGGTCTACCGGCTGTTCGAGGCGCGACGCGGCGCCTGGGCGACGTTCCAGTACCTGGTGCGTGAGCGGCTCGCCGACGAGGGCGTCGCGGTGCAGGCCGACGGAACGCTTTAGATGGCAGCGACGAGCGTCGCGAGCGCGCTGAGGCAGAAGTCCCGCTCGGACGGCGCGCGCACCGCAGGCAGCGGATCGGCTTCGACGTAGTCGCGGTCGGGACGGAAGCGCTCGCGGCGGACCACGGCACCGTCCTTCAAGGCGAGCAACGTCCCTTCGCGCACCTCGTGCTTGCGGAGCTTCACCCGGCAGTAGTGCTCGGCTACTTCGAGCGCCGTCTTCGTGGAGGCGAAGAAGACCTCGTTGCGGCCCTCGCCGAGCCAGAGCGGGCGTCCGACGCCGCGGGCGAGGAAAGCGAGATCGGGCTCGCGCTCGTCGAGCCATCCCGTCGCCATCGCGCCGCGCAGACGTTCGAGCGCGCGAGGGTCGTTCGGATGGTGCGCGACCTCGGCGAAGATCGCCTCGGAGTCGACGGTCATCCGCGGCTCCGCCCGAGCGCAGTCGTACGAAGCGAGCAGCTCGTCGTCGTTGACGATGATGCCGTTGTGGATCCCGATCACGGGGCCGTGCCGGACGGGATGGTTGTTGGCCGCGATCGAAGGGTGTCCCTTGGTGTAGTCGCGAACGTGAACGAGCAGCTGGTTCGCTGCGTCGGGGACGGAGATGCGCTCGAGCATCTCTGAGGCCGGCGTCCGCTGCTTGACAACCGTCGGGTAGCGCTCATGCGGGGACCGGTAGGCGTAGCCGACGGCGTCGGCGCCGCGCTCGGCGATTCCTGCGAGGAGGGCCTGGGCAGCGAGTGTCCGCTCGACGCTCGATCGAGCCCGGAAGCTGTATCCCGCGATGCCGCACATGTCGTTGGTCCCTGAGACGTTCCTCTGCTTCAGACGATAGGGAACTTGGCGGCCGGATTGAGGAATCCTTTACAACTCATACAGTCCTCAAGCCTGGTTGGGCGCGCGCCGATAGAGGTGGTGTGGAACACCCGCTTCCAGAGCCGCCCGACGCCCAGGAGCCGACACTCGAGCTGCTGCCGGCGCTCGACGAGCCCGACGAGCCGGCCGAGGAGGAGGACGAGCCCGCGAACGCGGGGCTGAGCGAGAACGACCGGCTTCGGACCGACGATCCGCTCAAGCTCTACGTCCGTCAGATCGGTGACGGGCGCCTGCTCACACCCGGTGAGGAGCGCGAGCTCGCACGGCGCAAGGACCTCGGCGACGAGGCTGCGAAGCGGCGACTGATCGAGTCGAACCTCCGGCTCGTGATGTCGATCACCCGGAACTACACCAAGGCGGGCGTTCCGCTCCTCGACCTGATCCAGGAGGGCAACCTCGGACTGATCAGGGCCGTCGAGAAGTTCGACTACAAGCTCGGCTTCAAGCTCTCGACGTACGCGACCTGGTGGATTCGCCAGGCCGTCACGCGTGCGCTCGCCGACCAGGGTCGCACGATTCGCCTTCCCGTCCACGTCGCCGAGCAGGTGCGCAGGGCGCAGCGCTCGCGCCGTCAGCTCGCGCAGAAGCTCAACCGCGACCCGACGGTCGAGGAGATCGCCCAGGACGCCGGCTTCACGGTCGAACGCGTGCGGGAGTTGTTCGACCTCGTCGAGGATCCCGTCTCGCTCGAGACGCCGGTCGGCGACGGCGAGAGCATGGTCGCCGACCTGATCGAGGACGAACGGGCCGAATCACCCGACGGCGCCAGCGCGGACCGTGCCCGCGGGGTCGAGCTCGCAGCGGCGGTCGAGCGCCTCAACCCGCGGATGCGACATGTCGTCACGCGCCGCTTCGGCCTCGACGGCAAGCCGCCGCAGACGCTCGAGGACGTCGGCACCGACCTCGGGATCACACGCGAACGCGTCCGCCAGCTCGAGACGCGTGCACTGCGGGAGCTGCGCGCGGTCGCACCGGGGCTCGCGCTCTACCTCCAGACCTGAACCGACTTGCCGCCGCCTCAGCGGCGTCGCGATCAGTAGGCGACTGCCTCCATCTCGTGGAGCGTCGCGAGCCGCTGCAGCGCCTCCACCTCGATCTGTCGGACGCGTTCGCGCGTCAGCCCGAGCCGGCGGCCGATCTCCTCGAGCGTCTTCGGGTCGGCGCCGCCGAGCCCGTAGCGGAGCACGACGATCGTTCGGCTCCGGTCCGGGAGCGCGCGCAACGCATCGGCGAGCACCTGCGATCGCAGCGAGCTCTCGACGAGCTCGTCGGGCGACGGGTCATCGCCTGCGACGAAGTCGCCGAGCAGCGCGTCGTTCCCGTCCGACACGGGTGCATCGAGTGAGGCAGACGCACGCGCGGCGGCGCGCACCTCGACTGCCTGCTGGAGCGGGAGGTTCGCCTCGAGCGCGATCTCCTCGAGCGAAGGCTCGCGCCCCAGCGCGCCCCAGAGACTCCGTTCGGCGCGATTGAGCTTCTGACTCCGCTCGACGATGTGGACGGGCATGCGGATCGTGCGCGCCTTGTCGGCGAGCGCACGGGCCACGGCCTGCCGGATCCACCAGGTCGCGTACGTCGAGAACTTGAACCCACGCCGCCAGTCGAACTTCTCCGTCGCGCGGATCAGGCCGAGCGTCCCTTCCTGGATCAGATCGAGGAAGGGCAGCCCCTGGTTGCGGTAGTGCTTTGCGATCGAGACCACGAGCCGCAGGTTCGACTGGATCATGCGCTGCTTCGCCTGCCGGTCGCCGCGCTCGATCAGCTTCGCGAGCTCGACCTCCTGGGCCGCGGTCAGGAGCGGATGACGGCCCGCCTCCCGCAGGAAGAGCTGCAGGGCGTCCGTCGTCTCGAGCGGCGCCGATGCCGGGGCCGGGGCGCGGGCTCGGAAGGGAGGTCGTCCACGAGCTCGATCGAGCGTTCCTCGAGCTCGCGCAGAACGCCGTCGGCGTCGCTCGGGTCGAGCCCGAGCGGCTCGAGCACCTCGGCGAGCTCCGACTGCAGCAGCGTGCCGCGCTCCTCGGCCGCGTCGACGAGCCGGCGCAACTCGTCGCTCAGCTCGAGAATCTCCAGCTCGACCGTCAACGTCCTTCAGTGATTGCCGGGCTCGGCCCTGCCGAAACCCCTCGATCCAGGCGTTTCGCGCCGTGCACGATAACCGGTGTTCTGTCAAGTAGCGCGAAATCGCCGGCAACGGTGCCGACCTCGACGAGCGGGAGCGCCGCCCACCCCCTCACCGGGCGCTCGTGTCCGGATCCGCCCGGGTGAAAATCCACAGGCTTGTCCCCAGGGACCGGAATTCGCTGTGGAAATGTGGACACATTTCGGCTCGCAAAATGCGCGCTTTTCGTCGTCGCAGTGCTTGCTCCCAAAGGGGCGGATCTGTACCTTCCCTTTTGCACCGAGCACGGAGCGCGAGTAGGTCGAAGCCGCTCCCGAGGGCCGTAGGCGGAAGCCGAAGGTTCACGGGGAAGGTGGACAAAAGCGCAACCGGCTCGGTGAATTTTTTTGGTCCGAGTCGGTACGATCACTCCGACATGCCGGCGTTCGACCGCGGACTGACGTCGTTCCTCTGGGCCCTCCTCTTCGGGCTCTTCATCTGGATCGGCGGCTCGGCGGTCGGGTACGGCAGCGCGATGTCGTTCATCATCGGCTTCGCGGCTGCGTTCCTGATCTTCCTGTTCGTGCGCGTTCAGGGCGACGACGAGCCGCGACGTCCATGATCGCCTGACAGCGCGAAGACGAGCAGGCGGGCCAGGTCGCCCCCCACTTCGTCCTCGAGGCGTTCGTAGGCGCTCTCGCGCTCGCCGGCGAATGCGCCGCAGTGTGCAAGCAGGAGCATCGAGCCTCGCATCGGATCGGAGCAGCTGTGCACGCCCTTCTGGCATCGGCGGACGGGACTGCGCCGACGATCCCTGGCGGGAGGGAAGGGCTCGCTGCTGTCAGAATCACCGGCATGGAACAACGGATCAGCCTCGTCACGCTCGGCGTCTCCGACCTGCCGCGCGCCCGCGCGTTCTACGAGCGACTCGGCTGGACGACCGGCGCCGAGCCGGATGCCGACATCGTCTTCTTCCAGGCCGGCGGCATGATCGTCGCCCTCTGGGACCGCTCCGAGCTGGCGCGAGACACCGGCGTCGAGGACACCGGCGGCTTCGGTGGTGTGACGCTCGCGCAGAACGTCGCCTCGCCCGAGGCCGTCGACGTCGTCTTCGCAGAGGCACGCGACGCCGGCGCGACGGTCACCCGTGAGCCCGCAGCGACGTTCTGGGGCGGCTACTCGGGGGTCTTCGTCGACCCCGACGGTCACGGCTGGGAAGTCGCGCACAACCCGTTCTGGACGCTGCGCGACGACGGGTCCGTGTCGCTCTGAGTGTTAAAGCGAAAGGCGCCGCGCGTCGAACGAGGTCGAGTAGAGCTCGGCGCTGAACTCGTCGATCGCCGCCGCCGTGTCGCCGCTGAACAGATGCTCCACCACTCCGACCTCGCGGTCGTTGACGAACGGCGTGTCGACGTGTGCACGTGACACGAGGTTCACCGACAGCCTGCCGCACACGGGACACCGAACCGCCAGGCCGACGGAATCTCCACGCTCGGCCGGCGCGAGCAGCTTGAACGCGGAGGGAAACACCGGGCGCGGCCGCTCCTCGGGCCAGCAGTAGAAGCTCCAGGGCCACTCCCCCGCGCCGATGCGCGCGACCGCGAGCTCGCCGAGCTCGCTGCCGACCGGTTCGACACGCGAAGTCATCAGGTTCACGAACGCCGTATCGGCCTCGATGCCGAGTGGCGCCCAGTCGAGCTCCTCGTGCGTGACGAGGCCCGGGTGATCGCAGCCGCACCCGCACGCGAACTCGACGCGGTAGACCGCCGGATGGCGGGCCCCCGGCAGCTCCTCGAGTCGCCGGAACCGCGACAGCCGCACGCTTGTCACACCGTGCGTGGGACACGAGAAGGTGTACGCCGTCGTCAGCGCGTCGTACATGGGTCCTTGTTACTCGCCGGGGCGGACGGAGGCATCCCCCGAATGGTGCCTCTTGCCGCTGTTGTTCGGTAGCGGCGCCGCTCAGTATTCGATCAGCGAGAAGAGGTCCGTGCCCGCAAGGCGTTTCCGTCCGCCGAGGAACGTGAGCTCGATGATGAAGCAGGCGCCGAGCACGTCGCTGCCGATCTGCTCGACGAGGTTCTTGATCGCCTCGATCGTCCCGCCCGTCGCGAGTACGTCGTCGTGGATCACGACCTTGGAGCCGCGCGGGATCAGGTCCGGATGCAGCTCGAGCGAGTTCTCGCCGTACTCGAGCACGTAGCGGGCGCTGACCGTCTCGGGCGGGAGCTTCCCGGGGCGCCGCGCGGGAACGAAGCCGACCCCGGCCTCGGACGCGACCGCTGCGCCGAGCCAGAAGCCGCGCGCCTCCGCGCCCAGCACGAAGTCGGGCTGCTTCGTCTTCACCCAGTCCGCGAGCAGCGTGACAGTGCTGCGCAGGGTCTCCGGGTCGGCGAGCAGCGGCGTGACGTCCTTGAAGCCGACCCCCGGTGTCGGGAAGTCCGGAACCTCGCGAACCATCGACCGCAGGTCGATCACTGCGCGAAGTCTCGCAGGTCGCGCCAGAAGAGGAGCGACGACAGCTCGGTCACGAGCTCGGCGAGCTGCTGCAGCTCGCGCAGTCCCTGCGCGCGGCGCTCGAGACTGCGTGCCCGCAGCGCCGGCGTGACGAGCTGGTCGAGCAGCGCCGCCTGGCGGCCGGCGGCGGTCCTGAACGTTCGCAGGTGCCGAGGCGAGACCCCGAAGCGCTGCAGGCGCGCGCACGTCGCGGCGACGTCTGCGTCGTCCTCGGGGTAGCGCTTCGCGCCTCCCGAGCCCCGCGGCTGCAGGAGCCCGTACTCGTCGAGCTCGCGGCCGAGCTCGGCGGTGATCTGCGCGCGCTCGCAGAGCTCGTCGAAGGTGATCGTCTCCACCGCCCCGCCGAGCGCTGCCGGCTTGCGGCGCTTGCGCTCCTTCGGCCCCGGCGCCTCGAGCTCCTCGCGGATCACCCGGAGCGGCAGGAACTCGTCGCGCTGCAGGCGCAGCACGGTCTCGAGTCGTTCCAGGTCGTCCTCGCTGAACAGCCGGTAGCCGCCCTGCGTCCGTCGCGGCGTCACCAGCCCTTCGTCCTCGAGGTAGCGCACCTTGGAGATCGAGATGTCCGGGAACTCGTCACTCAGACGACGCACGACCTCGCCGATGCGAAGCGGCCGGTCGCGGCGCTCGGGTGTCGGCGCGGCGGCACTCATTCTCGAAACCTCATGCGATGAACGTCATCCGGTACTTGCCGATCTGCAGCTCGTCCCCGCCCTGGAGCACGGCCGTGTCGATCCGGCGCCGGTTGACGAAGGTGCCGTTCAGCGACCCCTGGTCCTCCACCACATAGCCGCCCGGCCGCGCGATCAGCACGGCGTGGTTCCGCGAGACGGTGACGTCGTCGAGGAAGATCTCGCATTCCGGCGAGCGCCCGATGCGCGTCCGTTCGCCCGTGGGACGGAAGCTCTCCCCCGCGCGGCCGCCGCCCTGCCGCACGACGAGCGCCGGGCCTTCGAGGCCGATGACCGGCTCGTGGTCGAGCTCGGCGACCTCCTCGGGCGACAGCGACTGTGTCGTCTCGGCCGATGCCTCGCCCTTCTGCAGCAAGGCGCCGCAACGGGCACAGTAATTCGCGGCCTCCGGGTTCTGGAAGCCGCACTCCTGGCAGTAGACGATCACGCCGGCGGCGTCGCCTTCCCGGTCAGGATGTCGGTCAGACGGTCGACGTCGACCTGATCGAGGACGCTCCTGCCGCCGGAGCGCTGGAGCCGGGCGACGAGCTCGGCGCGCAGGATGTCGATCTTCCCGTGCAGCAGGCGGCGCTCGTAGCTGACCTCCCGCTCCTGTTGCTCGAGGTCGCCGATGAGGTCTTTCAGGCCTTCGTCTGAGAGCGAGCCGAGCTCTGGGAGGGGTTCCACGGTGCCGCCTTTCGATCGCGGGATGAAGCGCTGATTCCAGCAGAGGTTCCCTGAACCGTCAACCTCATCTTGAGGGTTCAGCTCCGGGCGGCGATCTCCTCCTGCTCGAGCACGCCGCTCACGACGGTCTCGAGCTCGGTCGCCAGCTCCCTCGAGACGTCACTCGTGTCGCCCTCCGCGTAGAGGTGGACCATCGGTTCGTCGGGGTCGGGCAGCGCGAGCGCCCACCCGCGTCCCTCGAAGAAGACCTTGATGCCGTCGAGCAGGTCGACGTCGTGATCGGCGAAGCGCTCGTTCAGGACGCGCATCACCGTTCCCTTGTAGCCCCAGGGACAGACCAGCTGCTCGTGCACGAGCGTCGAGCGCGGGAGGCCCTCCGTGAACTCGGACAGCGGCCGTGCCCGGCGCTGTGCCAGCAGTTCGAGGAGCTTGCAGAGCGATGCGATCGCGTCGTAGGCGGGCAGGAAGTCGGGGAAGACGAAGCCCCCGCCGACGGCGCCCGCGAAGATCACCCCGTCGTCGGCCGCGGCCCGCGCGAGCTCCTGCAGCGATGCCGGGGCTCGGACGATCTCGAGGCTCGTGCCGGCAAGTTCCTCGACGCGGCTCGTGGCCGTCACCGGGACCGCGACCTTGCCGCGGTGACCGTTCGCCCGCAGCAGGCGCAGGAAGAGCAGGAGCGCCATCTGGGCCGGCAGTTCCCGCCCGCGCTCGTCGATCAGGAAGATGCGCTCCGCCGACCGGTCGGAGACGACGCCCAGGTCGGCGTCGACCGCCTTCACGAGCCGGCGCGCGTGGGCGATCGATTCGCTCAGCCTCGCCGGCGCGGAGACGGCGTCGGATTGGAACGGGTGCACCGTGACCGCCTCGACCCCGAGGTGGCCGAGGAGCAGGGGCAGCACGTAGCTCGCGGCCGAGTAGCCGTAGTCGACGACGATCCGGTAGCCGCGCTCGCGAATTGCGGCAGCGTCGAGGTGCGAGAGCAGATCGGTCGCGTAGCCTTCACGCGCCCGCGCCGGATACGAGATCGCGCCGACATCGGAGAACGAGGCGCGGCGCAGCTCCTGGCGCGAGAAGTGCTTCTCGATCTCCTGCTGCAACCCCGCCGACAGCGCCACCCCGGGGCGCTCGAACAGCCTGATCTGCACAGCCTCGGGATCGTGCGACGCCGCGCCGACGTGGAACGCCGCGTCGTAGCCCTGCGTCTTCAGCAGATGCAGCCCGACCGGGCCCGGCAGCGTGCGCAGGTCGGCGACCTGGACGCCGGTCGAGTTGAGCCCGGAGATGATCGCGCGCTTGATCATCCGGCACGCGGGCGCGCTCTCCCGGCTCGCGACGACGCGCGACCCGCGCTTGAGAGCGGTGCCGAGCGCAGCGCCGAACCGGAGCGCGACCTCGGGCGTCAGGTTGACGTTCACGAGGCCGACCACGCCGTTCTTGCCGAAGACGCGCGAGGTGCCGCGCGACTCCCAGATCAGGCTCTCGTGGATCTGGGCGCCGTACTCGACCTCCTTGTCGGGGTAGATGCGAACGCCGGCGTGAATCACGGACTGGTCGCCGAGCGTCACCCGGTCGCCGAGCACGACGTCCTCGTGCACGCGGGCGTGCGCCCGAACGTCGCAGCCTCGTCCGAGGACCGCCCCCTCGACCACGGCGCTCCGCCCGATGTACGAGCTCGCGTCGATCACGCTGTGCGAGACGCGACTCCGCTCACGGAGGGTCGACCCGGGCCCGAGCACGGTGTAAGGGCCGACGGTTGCGTCGGGCGAGATCGTGCAGTAGTTGCCGATGAAGGCCGGTCCCTCGACACCCTCGATGTCGTCGATCTCGACGCCTTCGCCGAGCCAGATCTCGCCGGGAAGCTTCAGGCCGCCGATCTCGAGCCGAACCGTCTCGTCGAGCGCGTCGAAGTTCGCCTGGCGGTACTGGTCGATGTTGCCGATGTCCTGCCAGTAGCCGTCGCAGACGCAGCCGTAGATCGGATGACCGAGCTCGAGCAGCAGCGGGAAGAGCTCCTTCGAGAAGTCGAAGGGCCGGTCGGTCGGCACGTGCTCGAGCACCTCGGGCTCGAGCACGTAGATGCCGCTGTTGATCGTGTCCGAGAAGACCTGACCCCAGGTCGGCTTCTCGAGGAACCGCTCGACGCGTCCATCGTCGTCCGTGACGACGATTCCGAACTCGAGCGGGTTTTCGACCGCCTTGAGGCCGATCGTGCATGCAGCGCCCTTCTCGCGGTGGAACTCGACGATCTTGCCCAGGTCGATGTCCGACAGCGCATCACCCGAGATGACGAGGAAGGTGTCGTCGAGCCTGGCCGCCGCATGGCGCACCGACCCGGCCGTCCCGAGCGGGCTCGGCTCGACGGAGTACTCGATCGACAGCCCGAGGCCGGAGCCGTCGCCGAAGTAGGAGCGGATCGCCTGCGGCAGGAAGGCGACGGTCACGATCACCTCTTCGAACCCATGCGCCCTCAGCAGCTCGAGGATGTGCTCCATGCACGGCTTGCCGACGATCGGGACCATCGGCTTCGGCTGGATCGACGTGAGGGGGCGCAGGCGCGTCCCCTCACCGCCCGCCATCACGACAGCCTTCACGAAAATCGCACCTCCCGGCGAGCCTTGAGGACGTAGTCGCCCAGCGACACGAACGCGAGCCCCAACCCGGTCCAGAAGATCCAGAGCGGCCACTGCGTTCCTTCGTGCGTGACCATGACCAGCCCGAGCGAAAGGAACAGTAGCCAGGTAGCGGCCTTACCCACGCGATTCACCTGAAACTCGTAGCCCCGGCCGAGCACGACCGGCGTTCCGATCAGCACGACGAGATCGCGGAGCGGGATCAGGAGCGCAGCCCACGGGAGCCTGCCGGCGTAGAGCAACAGCAGCACCGCCGTGTCGATCATCAGCCGGTCGGCGAGCGGGTCGGCGATCTTGCCGAACGCAGATTCGACATGCCAGCGGCGTGCCAGGAATCCGTCCACCTGGTCGGTGACGCCCGCGATCCCGAAGACGATCGCCGCCGGCCACGAATAGCCGTCGTCGCTCGTCGTGATCAGGACGATGAAGACGGGGATCAGCAGCAGCCGGGCGATCGTCAGGGCGTTCGGCAACTGGCTGCGGGTCACGCTGACAGGATACGGCCGTGTCCTCCCTCGCCATTCCCGGCTTCGTCGACGCCCATTGTCATGCCTTTCAACGCGCCCTGAGGGGCCGCGAGGCCGGTGGGGACTTCTGGGCCTGGCGCGACGGCATGGTCGCCCTCGCGGAATCGGTCACAGCTGCGCAGGTCGAGGAGGAGTATGTCGAGGTCTACCGCGAGCTCAGGGCGAACGGTTTCACCGCCGTCGGGGAGTTCCACTATCTCGGCCTCGAGGAGGCGAGGGCAGCCGCGGCCGCCGCAGCCACGGCCGGGATCGCCTTCGTCTGCGTCTATGCCTGCTATCTGCGCGGCGGGAGCCCACGGTTCCGGCAGAGCTCGGTCGCCGACTACCTGACCCAGCTCGAAGCGCTGCGCGCCGACGGGATCCGCGTAGCGGTCGCCCCCCACTCCGTGCGCGCCTGCCCCGCCGAGGCACTGCGCGAGCTCGGCGCGTACGCCGCGGGCGCACGGACTGCCGCTGCACGTCCACGCCGACGAGCAGCCGCGCGAGATCGAGGAGTGCCTGGCCGAGCACGGCGTGCGTCCGATCACCCTGCTCGCGCGCGAAGGGTGCCTCGGCGAGCGAACGACGATCGTGCACGCCACGCACGCCGACGGGTCGGAGCTCGACCTCGTCGCCGAGTCGGGCGCGCGCATCTGCGCGTGCCCGACGACCGAGGCCAATCTTGGAGACGGCTTCCTGCCGGTCCTGCGGGTCGTGCACCGCCGGATCGAGCTCTGCATCGGATCGGATTCGAACGTGCGTATCGACCCGCTCGAAGAGCTCCGCGAGCTCGAGGGGATCGCGCGGCGTCAGACCGGTCGCCGTGGCGTTCTGTCGACCGAGGAGCTCGAGCGCATCGGTTCTGCGAACGGCGCCGCGTCGCTCGGTCTCGAGTCGTGGCCCGACGCGACCGTCGACCTCGACCACCGGCAGCTCCGCGGCGTCTCCGCGGAGGATGTCTACCCCGCTCTGGTCTTCAGCTGCGCAGGAGACGTGCTGCGGAAGACGTTGGACCAGTAGCGCGTCCGGTCCAGGTAGGCCGTTCCGGCGGCGGCGCCGTACAGGCCGTAGGCGCCGTCGTAGCCGAGGTAACGGTGGCCGTAGCTGCCGTGCGTGCCTGCAGGGGCCGCCGGCTCGATCTGCGTCCCCTCGTGCCATTCGTTGAACGAGGTGATCGTGACCTGGTCGGGATTCGCAGCGATCGCCGCCCGCCACATCGAGTCGTACGTGCGGCCCTGATGCCGCAGCTTCACCCGCGGATCGCCGTCGGCCCGGCGGGCGTTGTATCCAGGCCCGACGGACGGCGCGCACAGCAGGTGCCTGTGATGCGCCTCCTTGCAGATTCGCGCGAACTTGTCGCCGCCGTACGTGAGGATGTCGTACGTGTAGACGCCGTCGAATTTCGCGGCCGCCGCGGCGCCGACGAGGGCGGTCTGCGCGAAGAACGTCGCGCCGCCGGCGTGGAGTGCGTGTGCGGCTGCCGCCCAGTCGGCGACCGGGAAGTCGAACGGCCGGTAGACGTAGAACGTCCTGATGCCGTATGTCGACTCGAGGTACGCCACGTCGCCCACGGTGCCGGGCACGGTTCGTCCCGCATACGGCTCGAGATGAACGGCGACTGCGATGCCCGCCGCGTGCGCCGCCGCGACGACGGCGCCCAGGCGTCCGTCCTCCGGCGATCCCCGCCCCCACCATGAGACCGCGATCTCGTCGATCCCGGCGTCCTTGATCTCGTTCATCTGGCGCGCGACGACGAGCGGGTCGGACGACGAGTACGGCCCGCCCTGGGGGTAGAAGGCCGACGCGATGTCGTCCGGCGGGACGTGGCCGTTCTGTGACCAGTGCTCGTACGCGCCGTCGAGCGCGGGAGTGCCGTACCACGGGTAGTAGAACGCGACTACACGGGCGCCTGCCGCCCGCGCCGCGCCGGAAGGCAGAAGCGCGGCGAGCGCGCACAGGACGAGGATGCGCCGCATGCCGGACGCTGATTGTCCTCTAACGCGAGCCCACCCACAACCGGGGCGAGCGCGCCCCTCGTACAAGACTGCTGGTTGCCGGCGCCGGTCGAGTGCTACCAGCCGTAGTTCGCGACCTCGTACACGTGCTCGCCCGACGGCACGTCACGGTCGTAGGGCCGCGCGACGGGGGCCGGCGAAGGCGTGGGCTTCCGGCGCGGCGGCGCCGGCTCAGGCGTGCGGCGCGCCTTCGGCTGCGCGGTTCGCGGCGTGGGAGCCGGAATGGCGGCCTGCACGCGGCGGCGCGTTTCGGCCGCGGCACCGGTCAGCCGTCCGACAAGGCCGCCCTCGCGGGCGATCGTCGCGCCCACGCAGAGCCCGGCCGCGAGCAGGCAGGTCAGCGCGGCCTCGATGCCGACGGTCGTCCACATGACAGCCGCGGCGAATCCGAGCGCCGCGGCAGCCCACCTCTGACTCTCCTTGGACATGCGCGTCACCTCCGGTTCGAAAAGGGGTTTCAGGGTTCTCTCCCGATCGGCAGGCTCCTGCCGCGACGGTCGCCGCGGCGCGATAAAGTCGGCTGCCCCTGTCGTCGGCGTTCAAGGCTGATTCACTGTCGACCTGGCAGAGCGCCGTGGCGGGGGCACCTCCCCACCGCCCGCACTCAGGGAATCTGCCGCCGGTGCCGATAGGGAACCGATGACCACGATCGGCGACCCCGACCGCCCGACCGAGCCGCGCGAGGCCCGGACACGCCCGCTCGCAGTCGCGATCGGCGGCGAGGAGCTGATCCTGCTCGGCGACGAGGTCAACGCCCTCGTCGAGTCGATCGACAAGCTGGTCTCCGCGACCTACGACCAGCTCCGGCGCTCGGGTGCCAAAGACAGCCGCGGCGAGGTCTCTCAGCAGGCGATCGCCGACTACGAGGAGCTGGCCGAGATGCTGTCGACGTCGGGCACCCGCCTCGGCGACCCGCCGGTCGAGATCGACCGCGAGCGCACACGGCTGCTACGCCAGGTGGTTGCCGACCTCGACGGCTATCAGCGCCGCGAGCTCACGCCCGGCCTGGTCGATCTGCGCAAGCGGCTCGCCGCGAACGCGTAGCTCGCTCAGCAGGGGCCTGTGGCGGGCGAGCCGCCCGGCCCGTCCTCGTGCACGACCGACCCGTTGAGGGTCGTCTCGAGGCAGTACGACGTGCTCGACGCGCTCGCGAGCGTGACGCCGGATCCCACCGGCAGCTGCGCACCGGCGTAGCTGCCGGTCTGGGCGAGCTGGCCCTGCAGCACCTCGGTGACCTGGGAGAAGTTCTCTCCGGCGGAGGCGACGAGCGCCTGCGACTCCGCCTGGGTGACGGCCGGAGCGCTCGGGCCCTCGTTCTTGCTCTGGACCCCGAACAGCCAGGCGCCGATCGCGAGCGAGGCCAGGAGGCCGCATGCTCCGACTGCTCTGGTGACGGTCACCCTCCCTGTATCGGCACGAGCGATCGGAAGGTTGACGATGACTACCTAGGCCGCGGTGACCCCGTGGGTCGTCACGAGCACGTTGCCGGTCAGCGTGGGAAGCGCTGCTGTGATCGAGCGAGAGCCGATCGCCGCGGCGAGGTTCCACGGCGCGCCCAGCCGGATCCAGAGGGGTTTGCCGAGGCCGAACTTGGCCGTCTCGCCCTGTTGCAGGGTCTGTTCCGTCACGACGGGCCCGACGCTCGAGCCCAGTCGAGCGATGAACCAGCAGGGGCCCCGCACGGCGGTCAGGGCCAGCGCGGCGAGCGTGGTCGGACGAGTGTGATGCGCCGGGGCAGCGGGCTTCGGCTGCGTCACCGGCTGAGCGTCGGTCCGGCCGACGTGGTGGACGGCGATCGTCGGCGGTGGTTGCACTTTGGATGAGCCGGAGCCCGCGAGCTGCCAGATCGCGATCCCCACCACGCCGACCGCCAGGATGAGCACGAGCGCGCGACGGTGCTCGAACGCCGACAGCGCGGAGACGATCCCCGCCGACCTCGGCGGCGCGCTTGGCACCTCCGGCGGTGGAGGCTGGAAGCGCATCATCCACTCGTTCACCAGGATGTCTCCGTCCAGCCCGAGGTACTCCGCGTACTCACGGAGGAAGCTGCGCTGATACGGCCCTTCGGGGAGCGCGTCGACCCGCTCCTCCTCGAGCGCCTCGAGGTAGCGCACCCGGATCATCGTCGCGGCGGATGCCTCGGGCAGGCCGACGCCGCGGCGCCGACGAGCCTCCCGAAGACTGCTGCCGATCTCGAGCACGTCTTTCGGACCCCCGAGGTAGCCCTAAACGCCGTCATTGTGCCAGTGGTCGCGCTGCGCGGTCACCGCGGCTTGTCGCCGGCGGTTTTCAGGCGGTCGACCGCGGGCAGCCGGAGAGGTCAACCGCCCCTCCGACTCTGTACTCAGGCGCCAAGCTCGATCCCCACCCCCCACGGCCGAGGAGAACTTTGCGCGTCTGTCGTTACAGAGGTTCTACCGGCGCGAGTGCTCGAGAAACCTAAGTGTTGTGTGAGAGTTCTGAGAAGACGAGACCCTGAGGCGGGTTGTTCGCCGCTCCAGGGCGCTGCTCCGTTTGACCCGATGAGCAGGACAAGTGAGGAGCCGGTGCGGCTAGGGGACGCCTCAAGGGCGTCCGTCTGCCGCCCGGCTCCTCACAGGTGAGCCGCGGACTTAGTGGACGGGTCTCGGGAGACGCAAATGGAGCTGACCGAGGCGCGGCAATTGCGGCATCCGCTCGGTCAGCGAGCGACGTCGCTGTGAATGAGCGAGCAGGATCCGACCCGTGACGAGGATGGCCGCGAGCGCGATCATCTGGCCACCCAGGACGATTCGATTCACGTCGACTGCCGGCTTCCACGTCGCGTTCCCTTCCTCGACGATCCACGCGCCTGAAGGTCGCGCCATGACGCCAAAGCCTCCGCCTCCGCCCCCGCCTGACTCTCCCTCTTCGTTATCTCCGGTTCCACCGCCGCCACCCCCACGGACCGTTGCCGCCGGAATCACGGTGAGCCCGTTCTTCTCATAGGGCTCGCCGTACACGCGCTTGACGCTGATGACGTCACGCGCACCTGAAATGAGCTCTTGCAGCTCCATCGCTCCTCCTCCATTCGGACAACCTGGCCAGCATCCATCCCACCGCCAGTTGTCTCCGCGATCCACGAATCCGAATCTCGAAGGAAGAGGCGCGCTCGGCGCGGTTCGAGCCGACTGACACGGCGGGTTGGCGCGGAAGAGAGGCACCGCGCCGACCCGCCGGTTTGCCGTCAGTCCTTGGTGGCGCCCTGATCGATCACCTGCCAAGCCTTCGCGGACTGCAGTGCTGCAAGGAGAGCGGCCGCAGTCGTGTTCTTGGGTGCGCGCACTTTCACGATCCCGTTGTCGTTCAGGGTGAACGTGCCGACGACCTTGGTGGCCGCCGAGACCGGGATCTGGACCTGCTGGCCCTTGAGTGCGCGGGCGTGGTGGTTGGACGACTTGACCGTGATCGTGACCGAGCCGTCGGTCGCGCCGTTCGCTGCCTGGTACGCGTTCAGCGTTCCCTTCAGGACGTACATGACTTTCGGTGCCGCATTCGCCCCGGCGGTCTGTGACTTGCCGGGGTTGCTCGGCTTGCCCGCGGCGAGCGCGAGGCCCGGAACAAGCAGTGCCGTCGCGGCGATGAGAATGAGCTTGCGCATGGGAGGCTAAATCGCTCCTTCGTTGGAGATGAGAGGTACCTGCGCACCGCACTGTTTCCCGGAAACGCAAGCTGAGAACCGCGCCCACGTAATCGCAACGTAAAGCAGGGCTCCCGAACGAGGGATCTCGCCTCCAAAGCGCGGCTCGTCACTGCCCGCCAAGCGTGGCGTCGGCGTTGACCGCACATCCGACAACTGCCAGAGTCCTGACGTGACTGCCACGGTCCAGTCCACCGTCGACGAGTACATCCGCCGTTACTCGGAACGCGATGTGGAGGGCGTTACCGATCTCTGCCTCTGTCCATTCCTTGCGATCCGAAAGGGAGAGGCGATCCACCTGCCAGACCGCGCTGCCGTGCGAGATCACTTCGCCGGGGCGATCGTTGCCTACCGGGTCATGGGCGTCATGAGGTGGACGCAGGTCGAGATCGACGCTCGCCAACTCGGCGAGTATTCCGTCTTCGCGACCGTGCATTGGAACGCGGTCGACGCCGACGGCGATGTACTTCGAGACACCTGGACGAGCTACCAACTGCTCGACACTCCGGACGGGTGGCGCTTCCTCTCGTACACGAATCATTTCTAAGCGCACCCTCGCGGGATCCGGAGCAATCGCCAGGACGTCGAGGCGTCCTTCTCGATAGGGTCGTACGCAACCCGACGAGAACGGAGTTGCAAATGGCGATCGCATACGTTCAGGAGTTCGAGATCAAGGATGGCGACACCAGCACCACCAACTACGACGCAGTCAACGCCGCACTCAACCTTCAAGGCGCCCCCGAAGGGCTCCTGATTCACACGGCTGGCTTCGACCTCGACGCCGGCCTCTTCCGAATCTTCGACGTCTGGGAGACGCGCGCGCACGGCGAGAAGTTCATCAGTGAACGACTCAACCCCGTCATCGAGCCCATGGTTGCCGCGGCCGCCGAGAACCCCGATGCAAACTTCGACCCGCCGAGCCGTGAAACCTGGTACGAGCTCCACGACGCGATCAGCCGCTAACAACGTCGGCCCGCCCCTGGCCGCCAGATGAACGTCTCGCTGAGGCCGGTCGAGGACCGGGATCTCGACACGATCTATCGGCAAGTGACCGATCCGGAGTCGATCCGAATGGCCGCCTTCACAGCCGAGGATTGGACCGATCGCAGCGCGTTTCTCAACCGGATGTCGCGCCTGCGGGCCGACACCAGCGTCTCGCATCGAGTCATCGATGTCGACGGAGCAGTCGCTGGAACGATCGGGTCCTTCCGAATCGACGATCAGCCTGAGGTGACCTACTGGGTGGACCGAGCGCAATGGGGGAAAGGCATCGCGACCGCAGCACTACAGATTCTTCTTGCCGAGACCGCCGAACGCCCGATTTACGCCCGAACGGCCTCGGACAATGTTGGTTCGCTTCGAGTACTGGAGAAAGCTGGGTTCCGACGCGTTGGCGTCAATCGCGGCTTCGCACCCGGTCGCGGTGAGGAGATCGAGGAAACGATCCTGCGCCTCGACTGAGGTAGGAGTCAGGCGGTGCCCTAGGGCCGGCGCTGGGTGGTTCGCCGGCCCTTCTCGCCCGTTGAACGCTGATGAACCACCGGCCGAGATGGTCGAGGTGCCGCGCGAGGAATGTGGTCCGGCTTGTGGAGGTTCCGCCTGGCGATCGACTCCAAGACGACCATGTCGACGTTCTTCCAAATTCACCGCTGCTTAAACACGAAGGACCCGCGTCGAAACCCCGGCCGAACTGTGTTAGATGCCCCTATGGCGCAGCCGCAACCGCCGCCGGGTTCAGAGCACACTGACGCCGCACAACTCGAAGCGCCCACAGTTCCGACCTCCCCGTCCGATCTCGATCAAGCGCGGCGCACGTCGATGGCTGCGGAGCGCACTTGGCTGGCGTGGTGGCGCACCGCACTGGGAGCAACCGCCGGTGCGCTCGCTGTGGGCCGGTTTGCCCCGCACCTGCTGGGCGTCGCCGCTTGGCCATACATCCTGCTCGGCTGCTGCTACGCAGCGCTCGCGGTCGGGCTGTTGATTGTCGGCGCACAACGCCAGCGCGAGTTAGAGCACGCGCTGCGAACTGGCGGCCACGTCCCGCTGCGGTTTCGCACCGTCGCGCTGTTCACCGTCGGCGGCGTCGCGCTCGCCGCCATTACCGTCGTGTTCGTGATCGCGCAGCCCTGACGCGCCGCTACTGCTCGGGTCCTTGAGCTGGGACCGGCTCAGATCGGAGCGCTTTCGAGAGCCTCGGCCGGCAGTAGCCGGCGGGTTTCCCAGCGCCGCGCCATGAAGATGCCGAGAGAGGTGAGCACGGCGAGCACGAAGACGATCAGGTCGCCGCCTGGCAGATTCGTCACGAGCTCCATGAAGGCCCCCACGAGCCCCGCCATCGGGATCGTGAAGATCCAGGCCAGCAAGATGTTCCCGGCCACCCCCCAGCGGACGGCGTGCAGGCCGCGTGTGGCGCCTGAGCCCATGACGGACCCCGAGATGACGTGGGTGGTCGAGACCGGGTAACCGAAATGGGCAGTCGTCCAGAGGATCGACGCGCAGGCAGTCTGCGCGGCGAACCCTTGCGGTGGGTCGATCTTCGCGATCCGTGTGCCAAGCGTGCGGATGATGCGCCAGCCGCCGGCGTACGTGCCGGCCGCCATCGACAGCGCGGCACTGACTATCACCCATGTCGGCGGCCGGGTGAAGTCGGCGCTCAGATGACCGGAAGAGACGAGCGCGAGCGCGATCACGCCCATTGTCTTCTGGGCGTCGTTCGTGCCGTGGGCGAGGGCGACGAAGCCGCCCGAGAACAGCTGCCCGAAGCGAAAGCCGCGATTGATCCGTGCGGGCGAGCGCCTCGCCACGAGCCAGACGATCAGGATCATGAGGGCGAACGCGACCGCCAATCCGGCGAAGGGTGCGATCAGAGAGGGCTTCAGCACTTTTTGCCAGAGGCCCGACCACTGCACCACGTTCCAGCCCTGAGCGATGATCGCCGACCCCATGATGCCGCCGATCAGCGCGTGGCTCGAGCTCGAGGGCAGGCCGAGGTACCACGTGATCAGATTCCAGGTGATCGCGCCGACGAGGCCGGCGAGGAGGATGCTGAGGGTGATCGCGGCCGGGTCGACTATGCCCTTCGCGACAGTTGCGGCCACTTTGAACGAGATGAATGCGCCGGCGAAGTTGAGCACAGCCGACATCGCCACGGCGGTCCGCGGTGACAACGCTCGCGTCGACACGCTTGTCGCGATCGAGTTCGCGGTGTCGTGGAAGCCGTTCGTGAAGTCGAAGAACAAGGCGACCGCGACCACCGCGACCAGCGTCATGGTCATCGTCCGTACCTAGGCGTTCTTGACGAGTATGTTCGCGATCACGTGACCGGCGGTCTCGCACGCATCGAGGGCGCGCTCGAGCGCCTCGTAGATGTCCTTCCAGCGGATCACGATCAGCGGGTCGACGTCGTCGTTGCGGAATAAGGAAGCGAGCGCCTCGCGGAGGGTCCGGTCACCTGCGTCCTCGAGCGAATTCAGCTCGAAGAGCGCTTGCTGGACGCCCTTCATCCCCTTCAGGTTCGAGCATGCGATCGAGAGCTGCTCCACTGCCTTGACGATGATCTCGCACTGCTCGATTGCATGGCGGGCCGGCATTTCGACGCCGTAGAGCCCCAGCAGGTCGGAAGCCTCCTCGAGGTAGTCGACGACGTCGTCGATCTCGGTCGCCAGCTGGTAGATGTCATCGCGGTCGAACGGCGTCAGGTATTGGGTATTGAGCAGCGTGATCAGATCGCGGGTGATCGCGTCCCCGACCGTTTCCGACGATTTCACCTGATCCTGCGTGACACCGGAATTCGGATGCCCTCGGAACCGTCGTTCGACGAGAAGCGCCACCTCAAGCGCGTTTTCCCCGGCGTACGTGAAGAGCGAAAAGAACTCCGTCGTCTTGGGGGTGAGCGAGATCCTCATCCGTCGCAAGTTAACCGAGCACAGACGTCGTCGTACATCGAACGCGCTGGGCTCCTCGTGGCCTCAATCCGAAAAGGCGTCGAAGCGTGGCTGTGGCCTGCCACGGCGCGAAGGGTTAGGAGCTATTGACCCGGGGGAACATTCCGCACAAGCAACCAGGGAGGGATGTCCATGACGAGGCGTCGCTGGAGTCTGCTCGGAGGAAGCGTGATGGCAGCGGTCGTCGTGTTACTGGTCGGGGCGGCGGCGGTACCTGCCTCGCCGTCGCAATCGTCGAACGTATCGAGCTTCAAGCACGTGTTCGTGATCATGATGGAGAACACGGGCATCGAAGCGCTCCTCGGTAACCCGAACGCACCGTGGATCAATCAGGCAGTCCAGACGTATGGCGTCGCCGGCAACTACTACGGCGTCACGCATCCGAGTCAGCCCAACTACATCGCGTCCACCGCCGGCACCACGACCGGTGTCCCGGACGACAACAATGTGACGGTCGATCTACCGAACATCGTCGATCAGCTTGAGAGCCACGGGAAGTCGTGGAAGGCGTACATGCAGTCGTACGCACTGTGCGGCGGCAACGCCCTGGCGACGTCTTGTGGGAACCAGCTGTACGAGCGCAAGCACAACCCGTTCATCAGCTTCCAGGACGTCCAGTCGAATCCGGCGCGAGTCGCCAAAATCGTCGACTTCAGCCAGTTCGCCACGGACCTTGCGTCGAACAACGTGCCCGACTACTCGTGGATCAGCCCTGACCAGTGCAACGACATGCACGGTCGCGGAGGAGGCGGCTCGGCCGACCCGTGCGATTTCTCGAACGAGCAGCTGCTGATCAAGGCGGGAGACACCTTCCTCGCGAATACGGTCGGCGAGATCACGTCGTCGCGTGCCTGGGGGCCGAACTCGGTCATCTTCGTGACTTGGGACGAGAGCGACTTCACGGGCTCGCCGACTGACTTCGGATTCGGTGACACCCGTGGCTGTTGCAACGCGAACCCCGGCGGCGGCCATGTGCTGACCTTGACCATCACGGCCAGCCCTCACCAGCCCCGGTCCTCGTTCGTGCCGTACAACCACTACTCGATGCTGCGCACGATCGAAGACAGTTGGCGTCTCGGCTGTCTCGCGAACACGTGCGATACGCAGAACGTGCCTGCCATGACCGATCTCGTCGGGCAGGGCAGTTAACCGTCGCGGCAAAGGGAGGGGCGCCTGCGACGGGCGCCCCTCCCAGATCGCTCGGGCGTGGCCCGCTACAGCAGGCGAATAACCCGCGTCACTTGTTCGTCGGCTGCCCCGCCTTGGCCGGCCGGTTCGTCGGCTGCACCGTCGTCCGCAACTGCTGGGTCGCGGTGACGTTCCCGGCCGCGTCGAGCGTGCGGATCGCCGTGACGGCTCCGTCCGGCATGTCCGTCGCAGAGGCGAAGAGGTTGTCCTCGACCGGCGTCGAGTCCAGCACGTTGCCGTTCGCGTCGAGCGCCTGGACGGTCGCGACCCCGTCCGCCGCAACCCCCTGCAGCTGTCTCAAGTCGGGGAATGTCAGTGCCTGGACGTTCGCGGAGGGGAAGTTGTCGGCGTTCAGGTCGCAGCCGAAACCCTTCCCGAACTGCCCATCGACGCGCACCATCGCAAAGCAGAAGTTGCCGTCCGCGTTGCGCGTCGCGTAGAACGCGACACCGTTCAGCGTGCCGAGCGACTGCATCGTCTCGCCCACCTTCAGCTCCTGCATCGCGGCGTCGAGCTTCGTTTCGCCGGGCACCACCGAGCTCACCGGGACAGGCGTTCCGTCGTTCGTGATGCCGAGGAGGTCGCCGAGTTTGCCGGCGAACGCGGTGGCCGGGATCGTGATCGCCGCGGCGAGCGTGACCGCGATCGCGATGCGGCGAGGCTGTACATGCATCGCCTCGGGTGGATGGAACGGCTCGCAAGTCGGCAAGGGGTTCGCCGCGGCAAGACGGGTAATGACGTCGTTTTTCATCTCGTCACTCCTTTGGGCTCAGGTCGAAACGACGCAGCGGC
This sequence comes from uncultured Thermoleophilia bacterium, assembly GCA_963774355.1. GTDB lineage: Bacteria > Actinomycetota > Thermoleophilia > Gaiellales > Gaiellaceae > PALSA-600. The sequence continues at coordinate 238,114 of CAVZER010000006.1, forward strand.
GGCGAGCCTCGACGCGAGTCGCGACTTCGCGCGGTGGTAGCGAACGCGGCAGGCCACGGCCGAGCAGCCAAGCACGGTCGCCGCATCGGCGAGCGACAACCCCTCCCACGCGACGAGCCGGAGGACCTCGCGGTCGTGCTCGCTCAGGGCGTTGAATGCCGCGGCAAGCACGCCGTCACCGACCGGAGCGGGCTCGGAGGCAGGCACCTCATGTCGGTGCGCAACCCGCGCGTGCCGGCGCCGTTCGTTCGCAAGCGTCTTTCGCGCGACGGCGTAGAGCCACGGCAAGGGCTCCGCCGGCACCCGGTCGATCTTCCGCAGGCAGACGAGAAAGGTGTCCGACACCACGTCGTCGACGACCGCATCGGGCGCCCTCCGCCGGACGTACGCGCGAACCGCCTCATGATGCTCCCCGTAGACCTGCTCGAACCGCAGCATCTCACCCCGTCTATGTCGCGAGCGACACGCTCGTTACAGTCCGGGACTATCCCTGGCGGGAGATGCTTGATAGATGGCGGGCGGCCGTGTCGGCCCTAAACCAAGTCGGGGCGCCGAGATTCGAACTCGGGACCTCTAGTCTGATCAGGGGTGTCACATCGGCTTACAGCGACTGCCAAATAGCCTGCTAAACCGCATTTTCACTTACCAACGGTTCACGTCGAATCACGGCCATCTGCCGTAAAGTGTGACCGTCAGAGAAACGCGACGGGCCAACCGGCCCCTCGCACCAACTAGCGATTGAGGCGGGAGCCGCAGACTCGCCGTTAGGTCGCCCCCACGACGTAGCGAGCTCCCGCAACGAAGGCCGTACCCTGGCGCGTCTCGCTGAAACAACCGGGACCAGAGGTCAGCTCGATGCAGCCGTTGTGTGAGCGCGAGTGTGAGCGCGGCCTGCCTTCTATATCGGGGCCAGAACATCGGAGCTTTCATCCGCGGGAGAATCTCGTATCGTCGCTCCGACAGCGACGAAGCATGACCCAGCCGAAGTACATCCCGACCCTCTCGCCCGACAAGCATGCGGCGGCGAACGATGCACGCCTGTGGTCGAACGTGCTGGCGACCGTACCGCTGTTCGCCGGGCTGAGCCGACGGCACCTGAACAGAGCCGCGAGCGCCGGACGCATCGCCCGGTTCCACCACCAGACCGCGATCGTTCGAGCAGGCGAGCCCGGTGACACGCTCTACGTCGTGCTCGACGGCGAGGTCTCTGTGAGACGGCCCACCGGGCCGGAGCTGACGCTCGGCATAGGCAGCTTCTTCGGCGAGATCTCTCTCCTCGACGGCGGCTCCCGTTCGGCGACCGTCGTCGCCCGGGGACCGGTCGTCTGCCTCGCGCTCAGCCAGGCGCGCTTCACAAAGGTGCTTCGCGCCGAACCGGCAATCGCGATCGCAATGTTGAAGGAACTCGCCGAGCGGCTACGCACGGCGCAGGCGACGTCGTAGCCGTTCCGGGCCTTCGGTCATATTCGGGTGGCCGCGCGGTGGCGTTTGGCCCGCGCGGCCACCCTCGATACCAACCTGTCAGAGAAAGTTCGGCATCGTCCATCCAAAGTAGAAGCGGCCCCGGTGTCGCGGTATGACCTCGATAGGTCAGCCTTCACTGGCGCGGCAATCCTCGAGGTTGAGCCGGTCTAGGAACGGAGAACATCGGGGCGCGGGGCCCTATCCCGTCGGTGGACACATGCCGGGCGCCGGGCTCCGACCCTCTGCCTGCTCGCCTGCGAGCATCCGGGCAGGCGTGGAACTCGCGATCCTCATCGTCACCCTTTTCAATAAGTGGATGCCCAGGTTGCGATTGACCGCGACAAAAGGTTCTTCGCAAATTGGCGCACGCGTGCGCGCCACCCGTTGACAGATGCGCGCGCGGACGTAAGGGTGCCGACCTGCAAGACACGGCACCCGCGACCCCCGCCTGTGGATCGCGGGACAAGAAAGCCGTCAGCGGGCCGCCGCCGACGACTCTCTTGTCAGGCGCGAGCAGGCGCCAAGCCTCCCCGTTTGGCGCCTCGCGCCGCCCAGACGCCACAGTCTGTCTTGCCTGCCGTCCCTCAGCTCTGGCCGGCTCAGATAGTGCCGTGGCGCGAACATATACCGCGTCTGGACAGTAATCCAGTGTCCGTTCGCGACTCTGCCACTGAATCTAAGCCACTGAATCTAATCGGCCCTGCCACGACTCGACGGTTAGAGCTGGGTGGGGCCAGGACGATCTTCGTTCTACTCCGGCGGCCTGCCGGCGTTGCGCATCACAGAGCGGGAAGGACTCGAACCCGGAGACGACATTCGCGATGCTCTCGCCCCTTAAACACGCTTGCTGACGATCACAAGTGCATGGTGTTCGGGGTTCGCCACCTGACCGAGAAGGAGTCGAGACAAGGTGTGCTGACTGCCATCCTGACGCCACAACTGCTGGGACTGTTCCGGGCGCTCGTCCTTCTTAGCCTGTCTAAAAAGTGGCTCTGAGCGGGCTTTTTATCGGGGCGCCGAGATTCGAACTCGGGACCTCTAGTCCCCCAGACTAGCGCGCTAACCAGGCTGCGCCACGCCCCGCGACGGCCGAACCGTAGCAGCGGCGCGGCCTTGCGAAAACGGATCGAGGGTCGAACCCGGCGCGACGTGAGTCGCGCCGGGTTCGCGTCGGCGAGGGTCAGCTGCCGCCGCTGCCCTGGTAAGCGGTGAGGACTGCCTGCGCCAGGAGCTCGGCGCCCGACTGGCTCGGGTGCACATCGCAGGTCGTCTGGTCGCCCGGCGTCGTGTTGAGCAGGCCGGCCTTGCACGTGTTTCCGGCGGCGACCGCGGCAGCCTGCTTGAAGGCGGTGAATGCGTCGGCGACGATCGCACCATCGGCCTTCGCGTGGCTTGTGACCGCCTGATTCAGCAGCGAGGTCACCGCGGTTCCGGCCGCGTCGCTGTAGTCGAGCGAGTAGTAGTTGACGACGACGAGGCGACCGTTGAAATGGGCCGCGTCGATCGCCTTGAAGATCGTGTCCATGTTGTTGCTGATCGTTGCGAGCACCGCGGGCAGCCCTGCTGCGATGCAGGTCTGGCTGCCGGCGCATTGATTCTCGAGGATGAAGAGGTCGTTCGCCCCGAGCTCGATCGTGACGAGCTTCGTGTTCGGGTGCGAGTTCAGGAACGAGGTTGCGAAGGCGAGCTGCGTCCCGGTGTACGACGTGTGGAGCGGGAAGTTCGCCTTGTACGGACGGCAGCCGTTGTCGGCACCGGTCGCCGAGATGAAACCTGCCGTCGTCTCGCCCGGGCACGCGGCGTTCGTGACGGTCTTCCCGAGCGAAAGGCCGACGTACGCTGGGAAACCGACGAAATTGTCAGGGTTGCGGTACTGGAAGCCGGCCTGGGTGATGTAGCCGAACGAGACGCTGTCGCCGAGAGCCAGGTATGGATGACCCGGATCCGCCTGCGACGCGCCGCCTCCGATCAGCAGCGCTACCGCTGCCGCGAGCGGCACCAGCACCGCGACGAGGATCCGCTTGTGCCAACGCTGAACGCGCATGGTTCTCCCCTCAGTGGACGTTGCGATCCGACCAGGCCCCGAACGGGGCGAGGCCATGGGCGGGAGTCTCACGGCCGGACGACGGCCTGGCAAGCGCCCGGCGGCACGGAATAGTGGTGTGCTTCAATCGTTGAAGTACGTACAACTACTGAACTAGCCTATGAGGAGAGTCTCTTGCCCAACCTGCTGCTGATCCCACTCGAGGACAGCGTCGTCTTCCCGAATATGTCGGTGACGCTGACCGTCGACGTCGGGGAGGACGAGCGCGTGTTCCTCGTGCCGGTGCACGAGGGCGAGTACGCGCGCGTCGGAACCGTCGCCGAAGTCTCCGGACGGATGCGCCTGCCGGGAGGCGGCGCCGCCGTCACCCTGGACGGCCTCCACCGCGGCATCGCCGGAGCCGCCCAGACCGGCCCCGACGGCCGTCTGCGGGTCGACGTCGAGGAGCATGTCGACGAAGAGCCGCCGCGCGTCCAGACCGTCGAGCTCGAGCGCGAATACCGCGCGGTCGTCGAGGAGATCCTCGACCTCCGCGAGGCCGATTCGCGCATCCGCGAGTTCGTGCGGGCGATCACAAGCACCGGCGCCCTGGCGGACACCTCCGCCTACGCGCCCGACATCAGCTTCAACGACAAGGTCGAGCTGCTCGAGGCCATCGACGTCGTCGAGCGCCTCAAGCTGTCGCTGCGGCTGCAGCTCGAGCGGCTCGCCGAGCTACAGGTTCGCCGGCGCATCCGCGAGGACGTCGAGTCCGGCGCCCAGAAGCAACAGCGCGAGTACATCCTGCGCCGCCAGCTCGAGTCGATCCGCAAGGAGCTCGGCGACGACGACGGCTCGGCCGCCGAGGACTACCGCACGCGGATCGCCGAGGCCGGCATGCCCGATGCGGTCCGTGAGCAGGCCGAGCGCGAGGCCGGCCGGCTCGAGCGCATGGGCGACCAGAGCGGCGAGTCGCAGATGATCCGCAGCTACCTCGACTGGCTGCTCGCCGTGCCGTGGGGCAAGCGTTCCGAGGAGCGGCTCGATCCTGCCCACGCGCGCGAGGTGCTCGACGCCGACCACGCCGGGCTCGAAGACGTCAAGGACCGGGTCGTCGAGTACCTGGCCGTCCGCAAGCTCCGTGAAGAGCGTGGTATCGAGGAGGACAAGCGCTCCGGCGCGATCCTCACGCTGATCGGCCCTCCCGGCACCGGCAAGACGTCGGTCGGCGAGTCGATCGCGCGGGCTCTGAATCGCGAGTTCGTGCGTATGTCGCTCGGCGGCGTTCGCGACGAGGCGGAGATCCGCGGCCACCGGCGCACGTACATCGGCGCCCTGCCTGGCCGCCTGGTCCGCGCGCTCCGGGATGCCGGGACGATGAACCCGGTGATCCTCCTCGACGAGGTGGACAAGGTCGGCGCAGACTGGCGCGGCGACCCGTCTGCGGCGCTGCTCGAGGTCCTCGACCCCGCGCAGAACCACTCGTTCCGCGACCACTACCTCGACGTCGAGCTCGACCTTTCGCAGGTCGTGTTCATCGCCACTGCCAACATCGCCGACACGATCCCCGGAGCGCTGCTCGACCGCATGGAGGTCATCCGCTTCGACGGTTACACCGTCGACGAGAAGGTCGCCATCGCCCAGGGATACCTCTGGAAGCGGCAGCGCGAGCGCAACGGGCTCCTCGAGGAGGAGGTCGACATCAGCGCCGAACTGCTCGAGACGATCGTCAGCGAGTACACGCGTGAGGCCGGGGTGCGGCAGCTCGAGCGCGAGCTCGGGAAGCTGCTGCGCAAGACCGCGACGCGCATCGTCGCCGGCGACGTCGAGGCACCGGTGCACGTCAGCCTCGAGCTCGTCCGTGACGCGCTCGGACGGCAGCGCTTCTTCCAGGAGTCGGCCGATCGTACGGCCGTGCCGGGAGTCGCCACCGGGCTCGCCGTCACCGGCACCGGCGGCGACGTGCTCTTCGTCGAGGCGACCTCGATGAAGGGATCCGACGGCCTCGTGCTCACGGGACAGCTGGGCGACGTGATGAAGGAGTCGGCGCGGATCGCACTGACCTACGTCCGCTCCCATGCCGAGGAGCTCGGTCTCGACGAGGACACGTTCGAGGACCGCTCGTTCCACGTGCACGTGCCGGCCGGCGCGATCCCGAAGGACGGGCCGAGCGCCGGCATCACGATGACCACCGCGATCGCATCGCTCCTCTCGGGCCGCGCGGTCAAGCACACGGTCGGAATGACCGGCGAGGTGACTCTCCAGGGCCGCGTGCTCCCGATCGGCGGCCTGAAGCAGAAGGCACTCGCGGCCCATGCCGCAGGCCTCACCGACGTGATCATCCCCGAGCGGAACCGCGCCGATCTCGACGACGTCCCTGAGGACGTGAAGGCCGAGCTCCGGTTCCATCCGGTGATGACGCTCGACGAGGTGCTCGCACTCGCACTCGAGCCGGCACCTGCGCCGTCCGCGCGTGCGCTGCCGTAGCTGCAAGCCGATCCCCGAGGAGGTCCGCCGGGCGGCGGACCTCCTCGAGCGGCGCTTCGCCGTGTCGATCCTCTGGGCCTCGTCGGAGGGCGCGACCCGCTTCGGCGAGTTCGCCCAGGCGATCGGGCAGATCCCGCCGGCGACGCTGGCCGCGCGGTTGAGCGAGCTCGAGGAGGCCGGAGTGCTCACGCGCGTCACGGTCGAGGGGCGCCCGCCCCGCACCGAGTACCGGCTCACCGAGCGCGGAGTACGGCTCCGTGCCCTCGTGACCGCGTTGCACCGGTTCGCCGAAGCCTGAGCGAACTGCTACGCCCTCGAGGGCGTAACCTGCGGCTGAACGTGACGGCCGCGGCACCACACGCCAGCCCGGTCGATCGTCTCTCGCGGTGGGTGTTGGTCGTCGCCGTCGTCGTGCTTGCGGTGCTTGCGGCAACGAGCACGCGGTACGGGTTCCACCGCGACGAGCTCTACTTCATCGTCGCCGGATCGCATCCCGCGTTCGGGTACCCGGACCAGCCACCTCTCGTGCCGCTGCTTGCCTGGGCGATGCACGCGCTCTCGCCGGGCTCGCCGTTCCTCCTCCGTATTCCCTCGGCGCTGGCCTCGGCCGCGACCACGATCCTCGCCGCGCTGATCGCGCGTGAGCTCGGCGGCCGGCAGCGCGCGCAGGTGATTGCCGCGGCGTGCACCGCGTCATCCGGCGTCGCGCTCGCCGTCGGGCACTTCGTCACGACGACGACCTTCGACCTCCTCAGCACCACCGCATTCCTGTGGCTCCTCATCCGCGCGGTTGTTCGACGGAGCGGCCCGTCGATGCTGGCCGCAGGTGTCGTCGTCGGCGTGGGCGCCGAGGCGAAGCCGCAGGTCGCGTTCGTCGCGCTCGTCGCCGTGGCGACGCTGATCGCGATCGGCCCCCGCAGCGTCCTGCGGTCGTGGTGGACGGGCGGGGGCATCGCTGCGGCCGTCGTGCTCGCCGCTCCGTATGTGATCTGGCAGCAGGCGCACGGATGGCCTCAGCTCACCGTCGCCCGCAACATCGCCGGCTCCGCCGAAGGCGGGCGAGTCGGGTTCATCCCGTTCCAGCTCGTGATGGTCAGCCCGGTGCTCGTGCCGGTGTGGATCGCCGGGCTGGCGGCTCCTTTCCGGCGGCAGGCGCTGCGGGCGCTCCGTTTCGTCCCGGCGACGTACGCCGTGCTGGGGGTCGCCTACCTCGTCGGCAACGGCAAGGCCTACTACCTCGCAAGCCTCTATCCGGCGCTGCTCGGAGTCGGCGCGCTGCCGACGGCGGACTGGACGGCGCGCGCGAGGGGAAGGCTGTCGATGCTCGCGACGGCGATCGCCCTGAGCGCGGCCGTCAGCGCACTGATCGCCCTGCCCCTCCTGCCGGAGCGCTCGTTGCAGGGGAGCATCGCGTTGGCGGTCAACCCCGACCTGGGCGAGACGGTCGGCTGGCCGCGGTTCATCGACACGGTGTCCGGCGCCTGGAAGGCGATCCCGGCAGCCGAACGGCGCCGGACGGCCATCTTCACCGGGAACTACGGCGAGGCCGGGGCGATCGACGTTCTCGGCCGGTCGCACGGCTTGCCCCGCGCCTACAGCGGCCACAACGGGTTCAGCGAGTGGGGACAGCCCCCTCCACGAGTCGATCACGCCCTCGTGATCGGCTTCGACGGCCCTGCCGATGCGGCGCCGGAGTTCTCCGGGTGCCGCACGCTGGCCACGGTGAACGACGGCGTCGGGTTGGACAACGACGAACAGGGCTTTCCGGTGCTGCTCTGCCGCCCCGCGGCCCCCTGGTCGACGCTCTGGCCGCGCCTCACCCACTTCAACTGAAGCCGCGAAGGAACCGCGAGCCGCGAAAAGGCGTATTCTCTCGGGAGTCGGGGGCGACGGCAGGCTTCGCCGCTTTCGAGTAGCGCTCGGTGGGGCCCCCAACCCCCCAGTGGTCGTTTGCCGGGACCCCACCGGGCATGAAGGTAAGACGCCCGCAGGCGTCCGGGGTTAGAAGCGCTCAGCCGTTCAGTCGCTTGAAGAGCCGGTCGACCAGATCGGGCATCGTTTCGAGCCGCTCGGTGATCACTCGCACCCGGTACTCACGGAAGTGCTCCGGCTCCACGTCGAGCGCTTCAGCCAGTGTCCGCACCACGTCGTTCGAAGGCACCGGCCGGTTTCCGTGCACGAGGTGGTTGAGGTAGCCGGCCGACAACCCGGTCTTGGCGGCCAGGGCGCGGTACGTGACGCCCGACTCGTTCATCAGACGCTCGACCGCGGGTCCGAAGGGCTCGGTCGCGTATCGCCTTCGCCTCGCCATGCTCGCTAGACCTCCTTCCCAACGTCGGAGACCGCCACGCGCCGCTCTTCGCCTGTGGCGCGCTGCCTCACGTCGACGGCTCCGTCCTCGAGGCTCTTCCGGCCGGCCGTGACCCTAACCGGGATCCCGATCAGGTCCGCGTCCGCGAACTTCTCGCCGGGCCGCTGATCGCGGTCGTCCATGAGGACATCGTGCCCAGCATCGGACAACTGCTGCGCCGCCTGCTCGCCGATCTCCTCGGCGCCCGTCAGAACGACAACATGGACGTCGTAGGGCGCGATCGCTCTCGGCCAGATGATCCCGTCCTCGTCGTTGAACTGCTCGACCACGGCCGCCATCACGCGGGCCGGGCCGATGCCGTAGCTGCCCATGATCAGCGGCTGCTCCCGGCCGTCCTCGTCGAGGAAGGTCGCGTCGAGCGGCTTCGAGAACCGCGTCTCGAGCTTGAAGATGTGGCCGACCTCGATCGCCGTCTCGAAGCGAAGCCTCCCGCCGCAGTGCGGGCAGGTGTCGCCCTCGATCGACTGCCGCAGGTCGGCGAAGCGCGGCTGGTAGTCGCGGCCCGCCTCGACACCGCGAAGGTGCCAGCCGTCCCGGTTCGCTCCGGCGACGAACTGACCGTGGCGCAAGGCGTCGTCGGCGATCACCTCACCGCGGAACCCGACCGGTCCGAGCGATCCCCCCGACGCGCCGAACGCCGCCCGGATCTCGTCGTCGGTCGACGGGCGCGCAGGGCGTCCGAGCGCCGCGTCGAGCTTCGCCGGCTCGACCTTGTCGTCCCCGCGCACGAGCGCCAGCACGACCGTCCCGTCGTCGGTCGTCACCGGCATCGCCTTCGACGTCGCGGCAACGTCGATCGAGAGGAAGTCGGCGAGCGCCTCGCACGTCTTCACGCCCGGGGTCTCGACCTCCTCGGTCGCCACCAGCGTCTCCGGGAACACGGGCGCACGAGGGATCCCGCGCGCCACCTCGAGGTCGGCCGCGAAGTCGCCGTTCTCGCACGTGACGAGCGTGTTCTCGCCCGCACCCGCCGGGGCGAGGAAGTCGACCGAGCCGCTGCCGCCCATCATCCCCGACTCCGCCTCGACGTCGTACACCCTCAGCCCGACGCGCTCGAAGATGCGCTCGTACGCGGCTCGCTGCATCCCGAAGCTCCTGTCGAGGCCCGCCTCGTCGCGGTCGAACGAGTACGCGTCCTTCATGATGAACTCGCGCAGCCTGATCAGGCCGGCGCGCGGCCGCGGCTCGTCGCGCTCCTTGATCGAGAAGTGGTAGAGCATCTGCGGGAGCTGGCGATAGCTCTGCAGCTCCCGCGCGTGGAAGGTCACGGTCTCCTCGTGCGTCATCGGGAGGATGTAGTCGGCTCCCTTCCGATCTTTCAGCCGGAAGATCTCCTGGATGTAGTCGCGACCGCTCTGCTGCCAGAGCTCGAACGGCGTCAGCACCGGCATCAGCATCTCCTGCCCACCGATGCCGTCCATCTCCTCGCGGATGATCTGCTCGATCTTGCGATGGACGCGCCAGCCGAGCGGCAGGAACGTCCACACGCCGCCGGTCACCTGCCGAACGAACCCGCCACGCACGAGGAGCTTGTGGTTGATGGCCTCCGCATCGCCGGGGGCTTCGCGCAGGGTGGGCAGGAAGAGCTGGGAGGCGCGGGCGATCATCGTTGCCTTTCCAGGCTACCGCCCGCGCGGGCTGCCCGGATTCCTCAGCGTCAGAGCGGGATCGCGGAGGCTTCGGCCATCGCGAGCGCCGCCGGCTTGGCCATCTTGAGGCGCTTCGGGCGGTGCATGCCGTCCGCGATCCACCGATCGATCTCGTTGAAGAGCTCCTCCACCAGGACGTCGCCCGGCACCTTGCGGAGCACGCGTCCATGGCCGTAGATGAAGCCGACGTCGCGCCCGCCTGCGATCCCGAAGTCGGCGTCGCCCGCCTCCCCCGGCCCGTTGACGGCGCAGCCGAGCACCGCCACCTCGAACGCCTCCGGGTAGCTCCGAAGCCGCTCCTCGACACGCTCGGCGAGCTGCTGGACACCGACGTTGTCCCGCCCGCAGCTCGGGCACGCGATCATGATCGGCCCGCGCTCGCGCAGCCCGAGCGCCTTCAGGATCTCGTAGGCGGCTTTCACTTCCTCGACCGGGTCGGCGGTCAGCGAGACGCGGATCGTGTCGCCGATCCCGTCGACGAGCAGGGCTCCCATCCCGACGGCGCTCTTGATCGCCCCCGAGTAGGGCGTCCCCGCCTCCGTGACGCCGAGGTGAAGCGGATAGGGAACCTTCGAGGCAAGCAGCCGGTACGCGCGGATCATCGTCGGCACGTGGCTCGATTTCACCGAGATCTTGAAGTCGCGGTAGTCGAGTTGCTCGAGCAGCCTCACCTCCTCGAGCGCGGCTTCGACGAGCGCCTCGGCCTGATCCTGCTGTGCGAGCTCCGTCAGATGCTTGGGGAGCGAGCCCGAGTTGGCGCCGATGCGCATCGGCATGCCCGCCCGTTTGGCCGCCATCACCACCTCGGCCACTTTGTCCGGGCCGCCGATGTTGCCGGGGTTGATGCGGACGGCGGCCACACCGGCATCGATCGCGCGCAGCGCCAGTGAAGCGTTGAAGTGAATGTCTGCGATCACCGGCAGCGGCGAGAAGCGGACGATCCTCGGCAGCGCGTCGGCGTCCTCGGTCTTCGGGACCGCGACGCGGACGATCTCGCAGCCCGCGCTCGCGAGCGCCGCGATCTGCGCCGTTGTCGCCTCGACATCGTGCGTCTTCGTGAGGGTCATCGACTGCACGACGACCGGGGCGCCACCTCCGATCTGGACGCCGCCGACGCTGACGGAGCGTTCGCTCGCCACGTCGCTAGCGTACCGGGGGCCTCATCCTCCGCCGCCGAAGAGGTCGTTGCGGAGGCCGAAGTACATCAGCACCGCGAAGAGCGCGAGCCCGACGACCGTGTAACGCATGTAGACGGACTGCTTGAAGGTGTGGCCGCGCGCCTTCTCGACCAGGGCGATCACGATGTGACCGCCGTCGAGCGGCAGCACCGGCAGCAGGTTGAGCAAGCCGAGCGCCAGACTGACGAAGCCGAGGACGAGCAGGAAGTTGCGCAACCCCTCGCGCCAGGCGGCGGCCGAGACGCGCACGATCCCCACCGAGCTGGAGACCTGGTTCGTGTCCTGCCCCCTGAAGAGATGACCGATCCCCGTGACGGTGTCCGAGGTCACACTCCAGGTCAGGGACAGTGCGTCGCGTGCTGCCGCCGGCACCGACTCGCCCGCGCCGGTTCGCGACTCGAATTCGACGCCGATTCGATACACGCCGTCGCTGAGCTTCGCGCGCAGCGGGATCGCAACGCGGCGCCCGTGGCGATTCACGACGAGCGTGAACCGGCGACCGTCGGTCGCGCGAATCCGTGCCGGGATCTGGGTGAGCGGGACCCGTGCGCCTGCGACCGCGACGACCAGATCGCCTTTGTGCACGCCTGCCGCTGCGGCCGGCGTGTTCGGAAGGACGCGGCCGATGATCTTCGTGTCTCGCGTCGTCGCGACGACGAACAGGCACGTGAACAGCACGATCGCGAAGACGAGGTTCACGGCCGGCCCGGCTCCGATCGCGACGAGACGGCGCCACGTCGCCTGACGCCAGTATGCGTCGGGTGCGAGCTGGCCTTCGAGCTCCTGCCAGGCCGACGTCGAGCCGAGTGCGGGTCGCAGCTCTTCGAGCGCGGCCCGCCCGGCGATCTCGTCGCCGTTCTCGATCGCGACGTCGAGCCGCGCCAGCTCGGCTTGGTGCTCGACTCGATCCTGCTCCGAGAGCAGCGCGGTCAGCCCGCCGGGCGACGGGCGGCTCATCCCGGGGATCTTCACGTAGCCGCCGAGCGGGATCGATCCGATGCCGTACTCGACGCCACCCCGTTTCGTGCGGGCGATCGGCGGTCCGAAGCCGATATAGAACTTGCGCGGCGTCATCCCGACGGCGCGCGCGGCGAAGAAGTGTCCCGCCTCGTGGATCAACACGAGGAGCGCAAGCCCGACGATCGCGATGAAGATGCTCATCCGACCGTCACCAGGTCGCGTGCGCGGGCGTCGGCCTCGCAGAGCTCGTCCAGGTCTCGGGCGGCCGCGCCGTCGACGCGCTCGAGGACGTCTTCGACGCGCGAGGCGATCTCGAGGAAGCCGATGCGCCCCTCCAGGAACGCCGCAACGGCGACCTCGTTCGCGGCGTTGAAAGCGCAGGGGTAGGTCCCCCCTCGCTCGCCCGCCTCCCGCGCGAGCGCGAGCAGCGAAAAGGTCTCCAGGTCGGGCTCGAAGAACTCGAGCGGCGCGGCGGCGACGAGGTCGAGCGACGGGATGGGCGTCGGCCCGCGGTCGGGGTACGTGAGCGCGTACGAGATCGGCACACGCATGTCCGGGTAGCCGAGATGGGCGAGCGCAGCGCCGTCTCTGAAGCGAACGAGCCCATGGACGATCGACGTCGGATGGATCACGACGTCGATTCGCTCGTACGGGAGGCCGAAGAGAAAGTGCGCCTCGATCACCTCGAGGCCCTTGTTGGCGAGCGTCGCGGAGTCGATCGTGATCTTGGCGCCCATCGACCACGTCGGGTGTGCCAGTGCTTCGTCCGCGGTCGCGTCGGCCAGCTGGTCGCGCGTCCAGCCGCGGAATGGACCGCCGCTCGCGGTCAGCACGACGCTGTCGGGCTCCCCTGCGAGCGCGCACTGGAACAGAGCGGAGTGCTCGCTGTCCACCGGAAGCAGGGCTCCGGAGCCGCGCGCTCGAGCCGCGAGCGCGAGCTCGCCGGCTGCGACCAGGCTCTCCTTGTTCGCGAGCGCGAGCGTGACGCCGTGCTCGAGCGCCCACATCGTCGCCGGCAGACCGGCGAAGCCGAGCGTCGCGTTCAGGACGACGTCGGGCTCGGCGCGCTCGAGCAGCTCGGTCGCGTCACCGCCGACCTGGGTGAGCGGCGCGAGGCCGTCGATCGGCGTCGAGCCGCTGCTCGCGGCGACGAGCACGAGCTCCGGGTCGGCGGCGATCACCTCGAGCGCCTGGCGGCCGATCGAGCCGGTCGCTCCGAGCAGGGCGATCCGCTTCACGGGTGAAGTGTGCCCGCCGGGGCTCCCGGTGAGCGACCGGCGGCAGCCACCCTCACAGAACCGTCACAAGGACGGCCGAATTCCCTGCTCACCGGCGAATGCCGGAGGTAGGTACCACCGTTACAAGTGTGTTACGTGAACGCGAGGATCGCGAAGTACGCGGCCGGGGCCGCGAACAGGAACGCGTCGAGCCGGTCGAGCATCCCCCCGTGGCCGCCCAGGAGCCGCCCCGAGTCCTTGACGCCCGCGTCGCGCTTCATCAGCGACTCGAAGAGATCGCCGAGCGGCGCTGCGATCGCGAGCACGACGCCCAGCTCGATCGAATGCCCGATCGACAGGTAGTGCTGCTTGTAGAGGGCGACGAACGTGACGAAGATCGTCGCCGCGGTCCCGAACACGAAACCCTCCCACGTCTTTCCAGGCGACGTCGAAGGCGCCATCTTGTGGCGTCCGAGCAGGCGGCCGCCCAGGTACGCGAGCGTGTCCCCGGCCCACACGGCGAGCAGCACTGTGAAGAGCAGCAGCCGCCCCTTGTCCGGGACCGCGCGCAGCAGGATCAGGAACGCCAGCCCGAGGCCGATCCACACCGCGCCGAGGACCGTCGTACTGACGGCGGCGGTCGGAGCCTGCCGCGTGCGCGACACGATCTTCAAGGCGAACGCCAGCGGAAGCGTGGCCAGGACGCCGCCGATCATCCATTCGAACCCTCCGAGTTGCGCGCCGAGAAGCGTCAGGGCGACGCCGATGTAGCCGGCTAGCGAAAGCGGTGCGTGCGCACGCGCGAGGAGCCAGAACTCGTGCAGCGCGAGCAACGCCCCGACCGCGAGGAGCGCGAACATCCACCAGCCGCCGAGGTACGCGACACCGAGCACGACGGGCAGCAGCACCGCTGCGACGATGATGCGCGAGAGGAACGGGCTCAACGGCCGCCGAAGCGTCGGCGTCGGGATGCGTACTCCGCGAGCGCGCGCCGCAGGTCACGCTCGTCGAAGTCGGGCCAGTACGTGTCGACGAACACCAGCTCGGTGTACGCGATCTGCCACAGCAGAAAGTTCGAGATGCGCAGCTCCCCGCTCGTCCTGATCAGGAGGTCGGGGTCGGGAAGCTCGGGTGCGTACAGGTTCGCAGCGAAGACGTTCTCGTCGATGTCCTCGGGATCGACGCCGCTCTCGACCAGCCGGCGCGCCGCCTGCACGAGCTCCGCCCGGCCGCCGTAGTCGAACGCGACCCACAGGTTGATGCGCGTGTTCAGCTCCGTTCGATCCTCCATCGCAGCCATGCGCGCGCGCAGCGACTCCGGCGCGCGATCGCGGCGCCCGATGAAACGGACGCGCACGCCCTGCTCGGCGAGGTCGGGGAGCTCGCGCTCGATCGTCTCCGCGAAGATGTCCATCAGCGCCTCGACCTCATCCTCGGAGCGCGACCAGTTCTCCGTGGAGAAGGCGAACACGGCAAGGTCGTGGATGCCGACGTCGATCGACGCCTCGACGGTGCGCCGCACGGTGCGCGCGCCGGCCCGGTGGCCGGCAGCGACCGGCAGGCCGCGCCGCCGCGCCCATCGGCCGTTGCCGTCGAGGATGATCGCCACGGACTGCGCCACCTCCGGCAGCGCCGGCTCCGGGGCCGAGCGGATCCGGCTCAGGTGCGAGATGCGGGAGATCAGGTTCACGGAGGCGGTGCCTAGACCTCCATGATCTCGGCTTCCTTGCGCTTCAGCAGGTCGTCGATGCGCGTCACGTGGTCGTCCGTGACCTTCTGGACGCGCTGTTCGGCGGCCCGCTCGTCGTCGTCGCCCACATCGCCGTTCCGAACCAGCTCCTCGAGGTGCTTGATCGCGTCGCGGCGGACGTTCCGTACGGCGACGCGCCCCTCTTCCGCCATGTGGCGGACGAGCTTGACGAGCTCCTTGCGGCGCTCCTCGGTGAGCTGCGGGATCGGGAGCCGGATCACCTTGCCGTCGTTCGACGGCGTCAACCCGAGATCGGACTCCTGAATCGTCTTCTCGATCTGCTTGACCGACGACGGGTCGAACGGCTGGATCGTGAGCATCCGCGGTTCGGGGGCGTTGATGGTCGCGAGGTTCTTGAGCGGAGTCGGCGTCCCGTAGTAGTCGATCGTGATCCGGTCGAGCAGCGCGGGCGCCGCGCGGCCCGTGCGCACGGAGTTGAAGTGCTCGTGCGTCGCCTCGACCGATTTGTCCATCCGCTCGTCCGCGTTCGAAACGAAATCCTCGATCACCGTTCTCGTTCTCCTTCGGAAGGTGTGGCCACGACCGTGCCGATCGGCTCGCCCCGGCTCACGCGCGAGATGTTGCCGGGCGCGAGCTCGAAGACGTGGATCGGCAGGTGATTGTCCATGCACAGCGAGAGCGCGGTGGTGTCCATCACCTTCAAGCCGCGCTCGATCGCCTGGAGGTGCGTGATCGTCGGGATCAGCTTCGCGTCGGGCGACGTGCGCGGGTCGCCGTCGAGCACCCCGGCGACGCCGTTCTTGGCCATCAGGATCGCCTCGGCGCCGATCTCGAGCGCACGCAGCGCAGCCGCCGTGTCGGTGGTGAAGAACGGGTTGCCCGTGCCGGCCGCGAAGATCACGAGCCTTCCCTTCTCGAGGTGGCGCACCGCACGCCGGCGGATGTAGGGCTCCGCGACCTCCTGGACGGTGATCGCCGAGAGCACCCGGGTGTTGGCCCCGTGGCGCTCGAGCGCCTCTTGCACCGCGAGCGAGTTGAGCACCGTGGCAAGCATCCCCATGTAGTCGCCCGTCGCGCGATCCATGCCCTCCGCCGCGGCGGCCATGCCGCGGTAGATGTTCCCGCCGCCGATCACGAGCGCGACCTCGAGGCCGGTCTCGCGCACGTCCACGAGCTCGCGCGCCAGATCGTCGACCGTATGCGCATCGAGGCCGTACTCGGACGGCCCCATCAGCGCCTCGCCGGAGAGCTTCAACAGGATCCGCTTGAAGACGCGCGGGTGCTTCAGTTGCGGCAGCGACGCAGCCACTACGAGACGGCGTACCAGGCGTAGTCCCGGAGCTCGATCCCCCGCTCCTTCAGGAACCGGCCGACCGTGGCCGTCGACTCGTCGGCCCGGTACCACGTCTGCTCGCTGAGCACCGACTCGCCGTAGAACCGCTTGTTGAGCATTCCTTCGACGATCTTCTCGCGTACCTCTTCCGGCTTGCTCTGAACCTCGTCGGAGCTGAAGAGGATCTGGCGCTCCGCCTCGACGAGCTCGTGCGGCACCTCGTCCCGGTTCTCGTAGGTCGGCCGGGCGAACGTCAGGTGAAGCGCGAGGCTGCGCGCCGTCTGCGGGTCGCCGCCGCTCGTCGACACGAGCGCCCCGACCTTGTTCGCCGGAGCGTGTACGTAGTACGAGAGGTTGCTGCCGTCGCGCGCCTCGATCCGCTTCGCGCCGACGACCTGGATGTTCTCGCCGAGCTTCGCTGCCAGCTCGACACGCTCGCTCTCGAGGTCCTCGACGGCTGGTTCTCCTCGCTCGTGCACCTGCTGCAGGACCTTCTCCGCGAACGCGAGGAAGTCGTCGTTCGAGGAGACCGGCTCCGTCTCGCAGCCCACGGCGACGATCGCACCCGTGGTGCCCTGCACCAGCACGCCGACCTTGCCTTCGCTCGTCTCGCGGTCGGCGCGCTTCGCGGCCGATGCCATCCCGCGCTCGCGGAGAAGCTTGACGGCGGCGTCGAAGTCGCCCTCGGTCTCCTGCAGCGCGCGCTTGCAATCCATCATCCCGGCGCTCGTCGCGTCGCGGAGCTCCTTGACCATCGTCGCGGTGATCTCGGTCACGCTCCGCTCCCCTCCGGGGCTGCCTCGTCGGCCGGCGCCTCGGTCGCCTCCGGCTCGTCGCCCGCAGGCGCTTCCTCGGCGGGCGGCGCAGACCCGTTGCGCGGCGCGCGCATCTCGGCCGCAGACACCTTCTGACGCCCGGACTCGATCCCGTCCGCGATTGCCCTCACGATGAGCCCGCACGAGCGGATCGCATCGTCGTTCCCGGGAATCACGTAGTCGGCCTCGTCGGGATCGCAGTTGGTGTCGACCAGCGCGATCACCGGGAGCCCGAGGCGCTTCGCCTCGCGCACCGCAAGCTGCTCCTTGCGAAGGTCGACGATGAAGATCGCGTCGGGCTGACGGCGCATGTCGGCGACGCCGCCGAGGTTCGCCTCGAGCTTCTCGAGCTCGGCCTCCATCGAGATCCGCTCCTTCGCGGGCAGCAGTTCGAGCTGCGACTCCTGCTTCAGGCTGCGCAGCTCGTGCAGTCGCTGGATGCGATCCGAGATCGTGCGCCAGTTCGTCAGCAGCCCGCCGAGCCAGCGGTGGTTGACGTACGGCATGTTGACGCGACTCGCCTCGCCCGACACGGCGTCCTGTGCCTGCTTCTTCGTGCCGACGAAGAGGATCGAACCGCCGCGCTCTCCGATCGCGCGCGCGAAGTTGTACGCCTCGTCCAGCAGCTCCTGCGTCTGGGTGAGGTCGATGATGTAGATCCCGCCGCGTTCGGTGAAGATGAATCGCTTCATCTTCGGGTTCCAGCGGCGAGTCTGGTGGCCGAAGTGAACTCCGGCCTCCAGCAGCTCTTTCATGGAGACGACGGGCACGGAAGCCCCTTTCTACGGTTTGGTGACGGTTGGCCGGCGGGCCGCGGCGGAAAGCAGGCGCGCACGCGCCCGCCACCGTCCGCCTCGGTGGTTCCACCGGGTCGGAGGGACGATCGAACGCGGGAATGGTAGCTACTCGAGCCCGGCGAGAAAGGCCGTGAGGTCGGCCGGGAGCGGCGAGGCGGTCTCGACGAGCTGCCCGTCGAAGGGGTGCGGAAAGGCCAGCTCGGCGGAGTGCAGGAACTGGCGGTCGAGGCGCGGCGCACGGACGCCGTAGACCGCGTCGCCGGCGACCGGAAGGTCGACCGCGGCGAGGTGCACGCGGATCTGGTGCATCCGACCGGTCTCGAGCCGGACCCGGAGCAGTGCGTGCCCGGGCCACAATCGCTCGACCTCGAAGTGCGTGACGGCGTCGCGCGGCGTCTCGGAGTCCAGCGAGACCCGCGTCGGATCGTGCCGGTCGCGGCCGATTGGGGCCTCGATCCGTCCGCGATGCGAGCGAGGCCGGCCGGCGACGAGCGCGAGATAGGTCCGCTCGAGCGCGCGTTCGCGAACGAGCTCGCTCAGGCGGCGGTGTGCCTCTTCGGAGCGCGCGAGCACGAGCAGCCCGGAGGTGTCGCGGTCGAGCCGGTGCACGACGCCGGGCCGGTCCGGGTCGCCTCCGGCGATCCGCCCGCGAAGCGAGTCGACGAGCGTGTCGGTCGCGTGCCCTGCTCCCGGATGGACGACGAGACCCGCGGGCTTGTCGACCACCAGCAGGTGCTCGTCCTCCCAGGCGATGCGTGGTGCCGGCGGCGGCGGCCCTGGAACCGGCGGTTCGACCTCGGGGACGTCGACCGTCTCGCCGCCGGCGAGCCGGTAGCTCTTCGCTCGCCGGTCGCCGTCGACGAGCGCGCCCGACTCGACCGCTCGCTCGGCAGCGGCACGCGAGCCGAGATGACCCGCCAGGAACTGGTCGAGACGCTGCCCCGCCGCGACCGGCGGCACCGCCAGCTTCATCGTGCCGCGACGTCGAGCGTGCGGCGCGGGGGCCGGGGCGAGCGGTCGGCGACGACGAGCGCGGCCAGCAGGATGGCGACCCCGACGACGATGAACGTGTCGGCAAGGTTGAACGCGGGCCAGTACGAGAAGTCGATGAAGTCGGTGACGTGACCGAGACGCACCCGATCGGCGAGGTTCGAGATGCTTCCGCCCGCGAGCAGGCCGAGCGCCGCCGGCAGCACGGGGTGGCGTGCACCCGAGCGCGCGAAGAACGTGAGCATCCAGACGACGGCGATCGCCGTCACGATCGTGACGATCGAAGTGGCGCCGGCGAAGAACCCGAATGCGATGCCGGTGTTCTGGACGTGGTGGATCGAGAGCGGCCCGATCACGTGCACCGACTGGTCGATCGCAAGTGTCGACGTCACGACGTGCTTCGTCACCTGATCGGCCACGATCGCAGCCGCTGCGACCGCGGCGAGCCCTGCCCACTGCCACGGCCCTGCCGCGAGCGACCGCTCGGCGACCGAGAGCGGCGCGAGGCCGTCCGTCGTCGATCCGACCCGGACGTCGGTCGCAGGCGGCGGTGCGTGCTTCTCGCTCAACGCTTCGCGTCGTCGATGCACCGCGTCGTCCACGGAATGGCCCGCAGTCGGTCGGGTGCGATCTGGTTGCCGCAGGCCTCGCAGACCCCGTACGTGCCGTCCTCTATCCGCTGCAGCGCAGCGTCGATCTGCACGACCGTCTGCTGGACGCCGTCTTCGAGACCCTGGTCGAGCTCCCGGTCGTAGGTGACGGTCGCCATGTCGGCGAGATGGTTGTCGCCGGTCCCACCCCCGGAGATCTCGCCGAGCTCGTCCTCCATCGACGCCGGGCTCTCCCGGTGCAGGTAGCGCGCCGCGTTCGCAAGCCGCTCGCGCTCCTCGAGCAGGAGCCGGCTGAGCTCCGTCGTGTCGATCGAGGTCACCGAGCCTCCACGCCTCCGGCGGCACGAGCGAGTGCCTCATCGGCCTGAATCGAATCGATGCCTGTCACCGCCACGATCTTGTCACGGGAGGTACGACCGGAGACGACGGCGACATCGGCAGCGGAGACGAGCAGGGTGCGCGCCAGCAGTCCGATCAGCTCGTCGTTCGCCTTGCCGCGCTCGGGAGCGGCAGCGACCCGCACCTTCCAGCCCTCTCCATGCCGCCCGACGACACCGCTTCGGACGGCGCCCGGAGCGACCCGGAACCGGATGCGCGTCGGCGCGCTCATGCACCACCAGCCTAGATGGTTGATGCCGCGGTCGCTTCTAGTCGGAGGTCCAGGGCTCGTCCTCTTCCAGGCTGACCGGTGGGAGGGCGACGCGGTCCTCTGCCTCGGTCTCGTCCGTCGGCTGTGGATCGATCGTCAGCTGCGGCTCGATCGACGGCTCGATCGGCTCCTCGTGCGGCGCCGGCTCCTCCTCGCGGGCCGCAGCCGCCGCGCCGGGAGACAGGATCGCTTCGAACTCGCTCGTGTCCTCGTGCACCGGCCACGGCTTGTCGGGGTCTTCCGGCGGAGCGGCCTCGTCGAGCGGCTCGGCCTTCGATTCCTCGACCATGCCAAGCGCAGCACGCAGCAGAGCCTCGACCCGCCGCGCCTCGCCGAAGAGCCGCTCCCGCTCGTTCTGGGCGGTGCGCATGATCGAACGAGCCTCGCCATGCGCCTCGGCGACGATCAACTCCGCCTCACGCCGCGCGGCATCCTTCGCTTCTGCCGCTGCCTTCTCCGCGGACACCAGGGTGGACGCCAGCAGCTGCTCGCGGTCCTTGAACTCGCCGAGTCGCTTTTCGACGTCCTCGACGCGGTCGGTCAGCTCGCCCCGCTCGCGCCAGACCTCCTCGTAACTGTCGGCGACGTCCTCGAGCAGGCTGTCGACGTCACGACGCTTGTAGCCGAACAGCGACCGCCCGAGTCGTACGTGTCTGAGCTCAACCGGGGTGTACCGCATCGCCCCTCCTTCCTAGAACCTGTTCAAGATCGCGACCAGGATCCGGGCGACGATGCCCAGTGCCAGGATCGCGACGATTGGCGAGAAGTCGATGGCGCCGAACGAGAGCGGCAGCAGCCGCCGCCAGAAGCGCAGATACGGATCGCAGGCGTCCGAGAGGAACCTCTGGACTCCCCGCAGCGAGTACGGCAGCTGCACCCAGGACGTCAGGATGTACAGGATCAGCGCGAGCGAATAGACCGTCGCGAAGGTGTAGATGAACGTCTGGACCGCGCCGACAGCGTCGAGCACCATAGGCGCCCCGTTCGCGCCAGTCAAAGCCTTTCCTACCTCGCGATCAGGCCTGGTTGAAGAAGCCGCCGCGCTCGAGCAGCTGCGCCCGCTGCTCTGCGGAGACCTCCACATTTCGCGGCGTCAGCAGAAACACCTTGTCGGCGACCCGTTGCATGCCGCCGTTCAGGGCGTAGGTGAGGCCGCTCGTGAAGTCGATCAGGCGCTTCGACAGCTCTGCGTCGGCGCTCTGCAGGTTCAGGATCACCGGCATCCCCTGCTTGAAACGGTCGGCGATCTGCTGGGCGTCGTTGAAGCTCCGGGGCAGGACGAGGTGAACCCGCACGCCCGCAGGATTCGGGACGGCCTCGATCTGCGGCCGTGCCTCACGCAGCCGCGCGGGGCGAACAGCGGGAACGCGTTCCGTCTCGGAGTCGGACTGGGACTCGGTCCAGTCGTCATAGTCGTGGCCGCGGCGGCGCGGCGTCAGGCGCCGGACGTTCGGGCGCTCGCGATAGGTCTGCTCGAGGCTCTCTTCCGCCGCGTAGCCGTCCTCGTCCTCCCAGTCGTCGTCCTCCTCCGCGATGCCGAAGTAGACGAGCGTTCGATTCCACAGGTCGCCGAGCGCCACGGCGCGCAGTTTAGACCCCTTGCGGACCGCCTCAGGCGGCGAACAGCACCGAACCGACGCGGATGTACGTCGCGCCCTCCTCGGCGGCGACTGCATAGTCCTGCGTCGTGCCCATCGAGAGCTCCGCGAGGCCATGTTCGGTCGCCAGCTCGCGCAGCGTTCGGAACCACGGTCGTGAGCCCTCGGGTGACGATGCCGCCGGCGGCATCGTCGAGAGCCCGATCACCCCGGCGCCGAGGTAGGCGCCGAGGTCGGCGGGACGGACGCCGGACTTCGAGAACTCGTCCGCCAGATTCACCTGCACCAGCGCTGGGATCTCGAGCCGGCCCGCGGCCGAATGCGAGTCGAGCGAGTGCACG
This sequence comes from uncultured Thermoleophilia bacterium, assembly GCA_963774355.1. Classification (GTDB taxonomy): domain Bacteria; phylum Actinomycetota; class Thermoleophilia; order Gaiellales; family Gaiellaceae; genus PALSA-600. The sequence goes on from CAVZER010000006.1 coordinate 260,308, forward strand.
AGCTCGCAGCAGCGGTTGACGACCTTGACCTTGTTCGATTGCAGGTGCCCGATGAAGTGCCAGCGGAATGCGTCTCCATACTCCGCGTGCTTCGCCTCGAGATCCTGTGCGCGGTTCTCGCCGACGACCGTCACACCGGCCTCGACGAGCACGCGCATGTCGGCGAGCGAGACGTACTTCGTGGCCGCAACGACCGTGACGTTCGGCCCGACCGTCTCCCGAACGAGCGCGAGGCGCGCGCGCACCTCGTCAGGCGACGTAGCCGATCACTCCCTGCACGCCCCGCGGGCGGCCGTCGCGACGATGAGAGAAGAAGAGCTCGGGACGACAGATCGTGCAGAGATCGACACGCTCGATGCGTGCGACGCCCGCCGCGCGCAGCATGCGCTCGGCGGCGCTCCACAGGTCGAGCTTCCTCCCGTGCGTGAGGTCGGCGTCGAACAGGTCGGACACCTCATCGCCCACCTCGTAGCAGCACGGCCCGGCCGCCGGGCCGATCACCGCCACGAGCTCGACGCCTTCCTCGCTGCCGCGCAAGGCGTTCGCGCCGGCAGCGATCACCCCCTGCGACAGCCCGCGCCAGCCGGCGTGCAGCAGCGCGAGTCGCGCTCGTCCGGGCGCGGCGAGCGCGATCGGCACACAGTCGGCGGCGAGCGCGAGCATCGCCGTGCCCGGCCGGTCCGACCAGAGACCGTCGCCCACCTTCCCGTGGATGCCCGGCAGCGCCTCGTTGACCGTCGTCGAATGGACCTGCCGGTTCGTCGCGAGCCGCGAGGGGTCCGCGTCGAGGAGCGCACACGCCCGGCGGCGGTTCTCGGCGACGCGCGCGACGTCGTCACCTGTCGACCGGCCGAGGTTGAGCGAGGAGAACGGGCCCGTGCTCACCCCGCCGACCCGCGTCGTGAAACCGACCACGAAGCCCGGCTCGTTCCAGCGCATCACGAGGCCCGCAGCTCCTCGGCGCGGGCGAGCAGGGTCTCGCGAGTGTTGCGCGACGGGCACTCGACGACCTCGCCGAGGAGCGTCCGAAGCGCGTGACCGATCGCCGGGCCGGGCGCATACCCGAGCGCGATCAGATCGTTCCCGGTCACTGCGAGGTCGCCGAGACGGTGCGGGCTCGCACGCTCGCCCTCGACCAGCCGCCGGAAGTCCGCGAGCTCGCTCAGCTCCGCCGACGGAGGAGGCTCCTCCGGCCCCCACTTCCCGCGAAGGTCTGCGGCTTTGTGATCGAGCAGGTCGAAGGTCAGCTCGTCGCCGTAGCGCGCGAGCAGGCGTCGCGCGCGCGCCGCGTCGCCACGAGGCGTCAGCATGTGATGGCGCACGATCTGGACGACACGCCGTCGCAGATCGGTCGGGTACCGGAGTCGCGACAGGGCCGCGCCGGCCAGCTCGGCGCCGACCTGCTCGTGGGAGCGCTCTGACTTTCCGGGCCGCGCGTAGTAGTGCAGCCTGCCGTCACGTCCGCGCCACGCCACCACCGGCTTGCCGGCGTCGTGGAACAGAGCAGCAAGGCGAACCCGTAGCGGCGCGCCGGCGTCGGCGGCCGCCTGGACGACGGCGAAGGTGTGCTCGTCGGCCGTCAGGCCGTGATAGGCGCTCTCCTGGTCGAACCCGATCAACGGCTCGAGCTCGGGCAGCAGCGCGACGAGCACCCCCGTGTCACGCGCCAGCCGCAGTGCCTTCAGCGGCCGTGCGCCGAGCAGGAGCTTCGACAGCTCGCCGAGACCGTCGGCCGCGAGACCGCCGCCGATGCGCTCACCTGACACGAGGCGGACGGCGTCTGCTTCCTCGCGCATCTGCCGAACGGTCTCGACGTCGGGGTCGACGCCGAGCTGCGAGACGAAGCGCAATCCGCGGACGAGGCGCAGCGGGTCTTCGGCGAAGCTCGACGCCGACACCGTCCGCAGCACACGCTGCTCGAGATCGTCCCGTCCGCCGAACGGATCGACGAGCACTCCGTCGGCCAGCCGTCGCGCCATCGCGTTGATCGTGAAGTCGCGGCGGGCGAGATCCTCCTCGACCGTGGCCGCCGGATCGACGACGATCTCGAAGTCGTGCCGCCCCGGGCCCGTCGATACCTCCCGCCGCGGCGGCGCGAGCTCGATCCCGCCCGGCACCCGACGTCGGACGCCACGGTCGTCCGGAAAGAAGCGCACGCCCACCGGTCGGCCGGCGACGTTGAGCTCCTCGGTTCGCCCGTGCGGTGCGAGGGCGGCGCTGAGACCGGCGATGTCCACGCCGGGAACGAGGAAGTCGGCATCCTTCGAGTCGAGTCCGGCGAGCTCGTCCCGAACCGCGCCGCCGACGGTGTAGGCGCCGAGGCCGAGCGAGCGGACGTATTCCTCGATCTCTGCCGACAACGAGCGCCGCCTAGATGGTTGCGACAGCCTCGATCTCGACCAGCGCGCCGGACGGCAGCTTCGCGACCTCGACCGTTGCGCGGGCCGGTGGCTGCTCGCCCACGTGTTTCGCGTACACCTCGTTCATCGCCGTGAAGTCTTCGAGGTTCTGGAGGTACACCGTCGTCTTGACGAGCCGGTCGAGCGACGATCCCGCCGCCTCGAGCACCGCCTGCAGGTTCGAGAGCACCTGTTCCGTCTGTTCGCCGATTCCGCCCGGAACCATCTCTTTCGCGCCCGGCTTCAAACCGAGCTGGCCCGACACGAACACGAGCCCGCCGGCGACGACGGCCTGCGAGTACGGCGCGCCCTGGAATGGCGCCGGCGCCGCTTCGGTGCGAACGATCTGCTTGCTCACTTGACCTCCTTGTCGGTCCACGGTTCGGGCCGGCAGGCCTGACCCAGCGCGGCGCCGACCGCCTTGAAGATCGCCGCGAGCACATGCTGCGGATCGGTTCCCTCGTTCAGCCGCACGTGCAGGGTCAGCCGTGCCGCGTCGACGAGCTCGCGCAGGAACTGGGACGCCACGTCCGTCGAGAGACCCCCGACCCGGAGGTCGGAGAAGTCGACGTTCGAGGCGAGCATGGGACGGTCGGAGCGCTCGAGCGCCGCCGTGGCGAGCGCCTCCTCGGACGGCACGATCGCCCACCCGCGACCGCTGCTCGGGTCGTCGAGGAGCTCCGCGATCGCTCCGCCGAGCGCACGGCCGGCCGCCGACACCGCCTGGTCGGCGCGCTCCGGGGCTACCTCGAGGGTGACGTCGAACCGCCCGCTGCGCGCGAGCTCTCCCACCAGGTGGTCGAGCACCGGGACGCCGGTCGCCACGTTGGCGACGCCCCGGGTGGCGAGCGCCATCCGGACGCCGGTCTGCGTGTCGGCCAATTCCCGCCTCTAGCCTTCGACGCGCTCGATGCGCGCGCCGAGCGCGCGAAGCCGCTCGTCGATGCGTTCGTAGCCCTTGTCGATCTGGTACGCGTCGCCGATCGTGGAGATCCCGTCGGCGCACAGCGCCGCGATCACCATCGCCATCCCTGCGCGAATGTCCGGGCTCGACATCCGCTGGCCGTACAGCCGGGACGGCCCGGTGACGACGACGCGGTGCGGGTCGCAGAGGATGATCCGCGCACCCATCGAGACGAGCTTGTCGACGAAGAACAGCCGACTCTCGAACATCTTCTCGAACACGAGCACGGTTCCACGGGCCTGCGTGGCGACGACGACGGCGATCGACGTCAGGTCGGCCGGGAACTGCGGCCACGGCCCGTCCTCGATCTTCGGGATGGCGCCGCCGAGGTCGTCGACGATCGCCAGCTGCTGCGCGGCGGGAACGTGAACGAAGTCAGGCCCCAGGTCGACCTCGATGCCGAGCCGGCGCAACACGGGGAGCACGGGCCAGAGATCGTCGCCGACGATGCCGTCGATCGTCATCTCGCCGCCGGTGACTGCGGCCATCCCGATGAAGCTGCCGACCTCGACGTGCTCCGGCCCGATCGAATACGAGCCGCCCGCGAGGCGCTCGACACCACTGATGTGCAGCACGTTCGAACCGATTCCCTGGATCCGCGCACCGCGCGAGACGAGGAACCTGCAGAGGTCCTGCACGTGCGGCTCGCTCGCGGCGTTCGAGATCATCGTCTTGCCGGGCGCGAGCACCGCTGCCATCACCGTGTTCTCGGTCGCCATCACCGACGCCTCGTCGAGATGGAGATGCGAGCCCAGCAAGGTGCCGGAGAGGTCGTACCGGTCGGTGACCTCGAACGTCGCGCCGAGCTCCTGGAACGCGTGGAAGTGCGGATCGAGCCGGCGGCGCCCGATCACGTCACCGCCTGGCGGCGGCACGACGGCCCGGCCCAGGCGCGCCAACAGCGGACCGGCGAGCAGGAACGACGCACGGATCTGGCTCGCGAGCTCGGCGTCCACCTCGTAGCCCACGTCCGCGGCGTGCACGCGCACCTCGTTCGGACCGACCCAATCAACATCGGCGCCCAGATGCGACAGCAGGCCGCACATCGTCTCGACGTCGCGGATGCGCGGAATGTTCGCGAGCGTGACGGGCTCGTCGGACAGGAGGCAGGCGGCGAGAATCGGAAGCGCCCCGTTCTTGTTGCCCGAGGCGCGCACATGGCCGGAGAGCGGATAGCCCCCCTCGATCACGAACGATTCCGCCAATGGTCTGACGACGGTCGAGGACACGGGAGCGGACTATGCTAGCTAGGCCCTGACTCCTTCTCGCGAACAGGCCTGGAAGACGCTCACCGCCTACACCAAGAGCGAGGCGCTCCTACGCCATGCGCTCGCGGTCGAGGCCTCGACGGCGTTCTATGCGCGCCGCTTCGGCGAGGACGAGGAGCTCTGGCGGGTGGCCGCCCTGCTCCACGACTTCGACTACGAGATCCACCCCACGCTCGACAAGCACCCGCAGAACGGCGCTCCGATCCTGCGCGAGGAGGGGTATCCGGAGGTCGTGATCGATGCGGTGCTCTCCCACGCGAATCACCTGGACGTCCCGCGCGACACGCCGCTCAAGAAGTCGCTCTTCGCGTGCGACGAGCTCTCGGGGTTCATTCACGCCTGCGGCCTCGTGCGACCGACCGGGCTCGAGGGCCTCGAGCCCAAGTCGGTCAAGAAGAAGCTCAAGCAGCCGTCGTTTGCGTCGGGTGTGTCGCGCGAGGACGTCTACGAGGGCGCCGAGCTGCTGGAGCTCCCGCTCGACGAGCACATCGCGAACGTGATCGCTGCACTTCAGCCGATCGCCGACGAGCTCGGGCTGCGGACCGAAGCCGCCTAGCGCAGGCCCTCGACGAGCCGCTCGAGGTCGTCCTCGTCGTTCCACCAGCCGACCGAGGCACGCAGCAGGTCGGTGCCCGGCAGGTCGCGGACGACGACCTTGCGCTCGTACAGCGAGGCGCGGACCTCGAGCGGGTCGCCGGGTGAGCGGAAGGACACGAGCGTCGCCTGACCCGGCTCCGTCACGACCTCGTGGCCGGAGGCGAGGAGCAGTTCACGGCACCGTGCGGCGAGCGACAGCCCCCGCTCGTGGCGCCCATCGGGAAGGCCGGTCATTGCTGCTTCGAGGCCGGCCAGGGACGACGCCGGCGTGAAGCCGGTGTCGAAGCGTGCAGCGCCGGCCTTCGGCTCCCACGCGCCCGTCTGCAGGTCGTACGACTCGGTCGAGGGGTAGGAGGGGAGCCGTTGCCGCAGGGAGCCCGGGTCGCGGACGTAGAGCGCACCGGTCGCGTCCGGCCCGCACAGCCACTTCTGTGCGCTCACGGTGTAGTAGTCCGCCGGCGTCGCGTCGACCGCAATCGCTCCGGCCGATTGCGCACCGTCGACGAGCACGGGGACGCCCGTCCGTTCGCGCAGCTCGGCCCAGGGGATCACGCGCCCGTCGAGCCAGACCACCGCGGACACGGCGAGCAGACGGGTGTGCCGCGTGACCCGCGCCGCGATCGCATCGAGCACCGCGTCGGCCGGCAGATCGCGGATCGGGACGATGCCGACGGTGGCGTCGGAGGCCACCAGCGGCCCGAGCAGGCCGAAGTGCTCGGAGTCGGTTGTCACGACCTCGTCGCCCGGTTTCAGCTCGAGCCCGATCACGACGCTCTGCACCGCCCGGGTGGTCGAGTCGGTGAGCGCGAGGTGGAGCGGCGTGACCCCGATCTCATCGGCGATCAACCCTCGGACGCGCTCGCGCCGGGCGAGCATCTCGTCGAAGTACGCCTTGCCGCCGCGGCCGTTCTCCGCCTCCCACGCCTGCAGCGAGGAGACTGCGTCGATCGTCGCGCGGGCGAGCGGCCCGTTCGTCCCGGCGTTCAGGTACGCGTACCGCTCGAGCACCGGGAACCGGGCCCGTTCGGTCTTCCAGCTCAACGAATCTCCAGCTCGATCGGCGCGTGATCCGACAGCAGGACGGCTTCGTGCGCCCGCCGGTCGTTGTCCCATACGCGAAGCTCGGAGACGGCGGCGCCGCGCACGAGCACATGATCGATCCACGGCCCGGGCGGCGAGAAGCCCCACGTCTCCGTCAGCTCACCGTAGACCGGAGCGCTCGCCGGGCACGTTGAAGTCACCGGCGAGCACGACCACGTCGCCGGGCTGCGCGAGCCCGATCGCGAACTGCGCGACGCGCTGCAGTTCGGCGGCCGGGATGCGCGAGTCGCGAGAGCTCGTGCAGTGCGTGTTCGCGACCAGGAACGTCCGGCCGTCGTCGTGTGCGAGTCGTGCCGCCTGGACGACGCGACGCTCCTTCGCCCACGCGAGACGCATGACGACGTCCAGACCGAGCGCCGCGCAGGTGGCGCGGCGAAAGGCTCGCGAGTTCAAGGTCTCGACGTCGTGGCGGAGGACGCGCAGGCGGGGCCCGACCTGGATCGCGTTTCCCTGCCCGGCGAAGAGCGACCGGAACAGGCCATGGTTCGGGGCGGTGAGGGCGCGCCCGACGGACGCCGGTATCGGAAGCGGTCCCAGGCTCGGCGCCGCCGCACGGTCGGAGACGGTGAAGCGCCCGAGCGCCCAGGCCGGGACCTCCTGGAGGCACAGGACGTCCGGGTCGTCGGCAGTCGCGATCCGCACCATCTCGTCGAGGTACGCGTGCCGGCCCGGCGGCACCGTGTTGCCGTGGAACAGGTTCCAGCTGCGGACGAGCACCCGTCTACGCTACTTCGGTGCGCGTCGTCGTCGCCGATCCGCCTGCGTTCACGCCCTGGTACGACCACGAGCTGGCATCCGCACTCGCGCGCGCCGGCGCCGACGTGGAGCTCCTGACGTCGCGGTTTCGCTTCGGCTCGGTTCCCGATCCGGACGGGTACACGCGCGAGACGGGGCTCTACCCGTTCTCCTCGCGGATCTTCAAGCGGTCGCGACTGAGGTTGCCGTTGAAGGGTGTCGAGCATCTCGGCGTGCTCCGTTCGCTCCACGGGGTCGACGCCGACGTGCTGCACCTCCAGTGGCTCGCGCTCCCTCAGCTCGACGTCCACATGCGACTCCGCTCGCCCTCGGTCTTCACCGCCCACGACCTTCTGCCTCGCCGGACCGCGATCGAAGCGCGACCTGTGGCGGCGGCTGCTTCACCGGTTCGACCGCGTCGTGGTGCACAGCGCACGCGGGCGCGAGGCCCTGGCCGAGCTCGGCATCGACGCCACCGTCATCGCGCATCCGGTCTACCCAAGCTCCGCGCGGCGCACCGACGACGGCCGCACGCTGCTCTCCCTGGGCGTCGTCCGCCCCTACAAGGGGCTGCCGGACGCGATCGAGGCAACCCGCCGCCTGCCAGAGGCTCGTCTGCTCGTCGCCGGCAGCCCGGCGATGCCGCTCGACGGGTTGCGCGACGCCGACCGCGTCGAGTGGCGCCTCGGGTTTCTCTCGCCCGGCGAGCTCGACCGGGCGCTCGGCGACGCGACGATCGCCGTCTTTCCCTACCGCGCCGAGCTCGACCAGTCGGGCGCGCTCCTGCAGGCGCTCGGAGCTGGCGTGCCTGCCGTCGTCTACGACGTCGGCGGCCTGTCCGAGCCCGTCCGTGAATTCGGCGCCGGACGCGTCGTGCCCGCGGGCGACGTCGACGCGCTGACGGACGCGGTCCGCTCGCTCCTCGAGAGCCCTGCGGAGCTCGCGGCTGCGCGCTCGGGCGCCGAGCGCGCACGCGCGGAGCTGACGTGGGACGCTGCGGCGGCCGAGCATCTTGCCCTCTACCGCGACGTTGACGTGATCGGACGGCGCAGCCGGTTTGCCGACGTGATCCGCCGGCAGCTCGACGGCTTCGAGCGAGAGCATGCCGATGTGATCGACGAGGCACGCGCAAAGCTCACCGCCTACAACAACGCCTCGCGCGACGAGGCCGAGGAGCTCTACGGCGACTACATCGACGCGCTCGAGACGGGAACGGAGATCCTCGCCGACCTCCGCGACAACTACGCCCAGTCCCTGGCCGAGCCCCACGTCGAGACGTACCTGCGAGACTTCGACAAGGCGGTCGGAAAGCGTCTCGCGCCGTTCCGGCTCGAACTGGAGAATCGTTAGCGGCGATGCCCGACCGGATCGAAGATTACGCACTCGTCGGCGACCTCCATACCGGAGCGCTGATCGGGCGAACGGGCTCGATCGACTGGCTGTGTGTCCCGCGGTTCGACTCGGGATCGTGTTTCGGCGCGCTGCTCGGCTCGCGCGACCAGGGCCGCTGGCTCGTTGCGCCGGCCACCGGCGGACCGGCCACCGTGCGTCGCTATCGGCCCGAGACGCTGATCCTCGAGAGCGAGTGGCAGACCCCGACGGGTCGCGTCCGCGTGATCGACTTCATGCCGCGGCGCGACCAGAGGCCCGATCTCGTTCGGATCGTCGAAGGGCTCGACGGGACCGTCGAGATGCGAACCGAGCTGACGATTCGGTTCGACTACGGGTCCGTCCTTCCCTGGCTGCGCCGGCTCGACGACCAGACGCTGCTGGCGATCGGCGGACCGGACGCGCTGACACTGACCACTCCCGTCGAGCTACGCCCGGAGGGGATGTCGCATCGCGCGAGCTTCGTCGTCCGCGCCGGCGATCGGGTCCCGTTCGTTCTCACCTGGTTCCCGTCACACGGCCGTCGGCCGAAACCCGCCGACCCCGAGCGCACTCTCGAAGAAACCGAGCGGTTCTGGCGGGATTGGATGAGCCGCTGCACGTACTCCGGGGAGTACACGGATGCGGTACACGCCTCGTTGCTGGTGCTGAAAGCGCTCACCTACCAGCCCACCGGCGGCATCGTCGCTGCGCCCACGACGTCGCTGCCCGAGCAGATCGGCGGCGTTCGCAACTGGGACTACCGGTTCTGCTGGCTCCGTGATGCGACCTTCACGCTGTTCGCACTGCTGAACGCCGGGTTCGCCGCGGAGGCGCGCGCCTGGCGCAACTGGCTGCTGCGAGCCGTCGCCGGCGATCCGGCGAACGTGCAGATCCTGTACGGAGTCGCCGGGGAGCGGCGGGTGCCGGAGATCCAGCTCGACTGGCTTCCCGGTTATGCCGGGTCGGCGCCGGTGCGCGTCGGCAACGCCGCGCACACGCAGTTCCAGCTCGACGTGTACGGCGAGGTGATGGATGTCCTGCACCACGCCCGACTAGCGGGCCCGCACGTCTCGGGGCTGCCGTCCGACGAGCACGCATGGAACCTCCAGTGCAACCTGATCGACTTCCTGGAAGGCGCCTGGGACCGGCAGGACGAGGGGATCTGGGAGGTACGCGGCCCCCGCAGGGATTTCACGCACTCGAAGGTGCTCGCCTGGGTCGCGTTCGACCGTGCGATCGACACGGTCGAGCGCTTCGGGCTGCCCGGCCCGCTCGACCGCTGGCGCCGGATCTGTCAGGAGATTCACGACGAGGTTACTCGCGAGGGCTTCAACGTGGAACTGAACTCGTTCACTCAGTCGTACGGCTCGACGGAGCTCGACGCCTCGACGCTCCTGATTCCGCTGGTCGGGTTCCTGCCGCCGACCGATCCTCGCGTCGTCGGCACGGTCGAGGCGATTCAGCGCGACCTGATGCGCGGCGGATTCGTCGAGCGTTACCGCACGGACGACAGTGCCGCGGTCGACGGAATCTCCGGCGGCGAAGGCGTCTTCCTACCGTGCTCGTTCTGGCTCGTCGACGCGCTGCTGATGCTCGGACGCGACGACGAGGCACGAGCGCTCTTCGAACGGATCGTCGCGGTCGGCAACGACCTCGGTCTGCTCTCGGAGGAGTACGACCCCGGCGAGCGGCGTCTGCTCGGCAACTTCCCGCAGGCATTCACACACGTCGGCCTCGTCAACTCGGCCTTCAACCTGTCCGCGCACGACGGGCCGATCGAGCAGCGGGCCGGTGCGCGCGGCACGACCGCGCCCGCCGACGACCACGGCCGTCCTACGGCGTGAGACGTTTGCGCAGCTCGTACGTCTTGAAGTCGGGTCGGTTCTCGCCGGCCTCCTTGTCGGTTCGGGCGACTGTGGCGCCGAACGTGACCCGCGGTGACACCCGGCGCCTGGCACCGTGACGAAGGTGTAACAACGCGTCCACAGCCCTTGCGTGTGGCACGTCGAGAGCGCATCGTTGCGACATCCGACGCGCTGGGGTGGGATGCCCTACCGGTGCCAGGCACCGGTGCCTCGGGTGCGAGACTCGCCGCTTCGAGACGGGTCGGTCAGCGGTGCCCGAAGTGATGGGCGCGCGGCAGTGCTCGCGCGACCTCGGCTTCGCTCGCGGCGCGACGGGCGAGCGGCCCCAGTGAGGCGAGCTCCGACACGAGCAGGTTGATGTTGCGATCGTGACGTTCGAGCTTGCCCCGGGCGAGCAGCAACGGCTCACCACGGACGATCGCCCGGTGTCGCTCGTAGACCGGCGGCGGGACGATCAGGTTTGCCTGCCCATGCTCGTCCTCGAGCAGCATGAACACGATCCCATTCGCCGTCGACGGACGCTGGCGGGCAATCGCGAGCCCGGCGAGCTGGATCAGCGCACCGTTCGGGAGCTCCGGCAGCTCTGCGCTCGTCGCGACGCCCGCCGGGAGATGCGGCCTCAGCAGCTCGAGCGGATGCACGCCGACCGACAGCGACGTATGCCGATAGTCGGCAAGCATGCGCTCCCAGCTCGTCTGCTCGGGGAGCTCCGGGATCTCGCTGGTCGGCTGAAGCGGCAACACGAGCTGTCGGTTGCCTTCGGAGACGTTCTCCCCCCTGACGGTCACGCCGAGCCGCCAGAGCAACTCCCGCCTCGGCCCCCACTCGTCGCACGCGCCGGCGGCGACGAGTGCCTCGAGCACACCGCGCTGCACCTCCGCTCTCCGCGCAAGGTCGCCGAGGCCGGTGTACGGCCTGCCTGCCTCGACCGCCTCTGCATCGTCCTCACCGACCGACTGCACGTATCCCACCCCCACCCGCACTGCACCGCTTTCGACCGTGCACTGCGCTTCCGACTCGTTGATGTGCGGTGGGCGGACCTCCACACCGCGGCGTTGCGCGTCGCGGACGAGCGACGAGGGCGGGTAGAAGCCCATCGGCTGCGCGTTCAGCAGCGCACAGAGGAACTCGGCGGGGTGATAGCGGCGTAGCCACGCCGACTGGTAGGCGAGCAGCCCGAACGCCGCTGCATGCGACTTCGGGAACCCGAAGCCCGAGAAGCCGACGAGCTTGTCGTAGATCACGTGCGCGGTTTGCTCGTCGATGTCGTTGGCGAGGCACCCTTCGACGAAGCGCGGACGGTACGCCTCGATCGCCTCCTCGCTCCGCTTTCTGCTCATCGCACGCCGCAGCCCTTCCGCCTCGCCGACCGAAAATCGTGCAGAGGCCATCGCGACGTCGAGCACCTGGTCCTGGAAGACGACGACCCCGAGCGTGTCGCGAAGCGCTTCACGCAACGACTCGTGCTCGACCGGCGGCTCGAAGGTCGGATCGTCGCGCAGTCGCCGACGGTGCTCGATGTAGGGGTGCACTGCCTTCCCCTGGATCGGGCCCGGCCGGACCAGCGCCACCTGCACCGTCAGGTCGTCGAGGTTCTCGGGCCGCGTCTGCAGCAGGCTCTGCATCTGCGCGCGGCTCTCGATCTGGAACACCCCGACCGTGTCCGCCGCCTGGATCTCCTCGTAGACACCGGGATCGTCGAGCGGAATGCGCGACAGGTCGATCGTCTGTCCGTGCAGCCGGGCGATGCGGTCGACGCACTCCTCGACCGCCGAGAGCATCCCCAGTCCCAGCAGGTCGATCTTCAGGAAGCCGGCATCGCTGCAGCTGTCCTTGTCCCACTGGCACATCTGGCGGCCGGCCATTGCCGCCGGCTGCACGGGCACGAGGTCGATCAACGGCCGCGACGAGATGACCATCCCGCCCGGGTGCTGGCTGATGTGACGCGGCAGACCGGAGATCTCACGCGTCAGGCGACGGAACGCGTCCCAGCGCGGCCCCGTGTGCGCTCCCGGAACCCCCTCGAGCTCATCGCCGATGCGCGTCGCATCCCAGCCGTCGGTGACTCTCGCGAGCCGCTCGAGCTCGGCGAACGGCAGCCCGAGCGCCTTGCCGACGTCCCGGATCGCGCCGCGGCTCCGGTACGTCGCGAAGCTCGCGACGAGCGCCGCGTGCCGGCGGCCGTAGCGCTCGGTGACACGAACGATCAGCTTCTCGCGGATGTCCCGCGGAAAATCGAGATCGATGTCGGGCACGGCGGCCATCTCATCGTTGATGAAGCGCCCGAGCGAGAGCCCGGAGGCGACCGGGTCGACGTGCGAAAGCCCCGTGAGGAAGCAGACGATCGAACCGACGCTCGAGCCCCGCCCGCGTCCCGGCGGCAGCGCATGCCGAGGGCTGCCGGGGCCGCGCACCTCGAGCGCACATTCTCGCGCCAGCTCGAGCACCTCCCAGTGCAGCAGGAAGAAGCCGCTCAACCCGAGCCGCGAGATCAGCTGCAGCTCGTCGTCGAGCCGCGCCCGCGCCTTGCGCTTGAGCCCGTTCGCGTTCGCATAGCGATCGGCGAACGCGCGGTCGCAGATCTCGCGCAGCTGGACGTCGGCGGGATCGACACCGTCGGAGAAGTCGGGGTACCGGTATCCGAGCTCCTGCGTGAGGTCGAACCGGCAGCGGTCGGCGACCTCGCGCGAGCGTTGCGCCGCGTCGCGCGGCAGCCGCTCGAGCATCGCTGCCGGTGAGAGGAGCACCGATTCGTGGTTGCCGCGCCGTTCGCGCTCGCTGCCGTCGAGCGACGTGCGATGACGAATCGCAACGAGCGCGTCCTGCAGCTCGGCGCGGCGTTCGTGATGTGCGTGCACGTCCCCGGTCGCGACGGTCGGCACCCTCAGCTGCCCGGCGAGCTCCTGCAGTTGGGCGTTCCGGCGGCTGTCGCCGCGCTCGAACGGCCGCTGCAGCTCGATGTAGAACGCACCGCGAAACGCCGCCGCGAGCCTGGCCGCTCCGTCCGGGTCGTGGATCCCGACCCCGTGCCGCGCGCATCCCGACAGGCACACGAGCCCCTCCGCATGTATCGCCATGTGCTCGATCGTGGTTGCCGCCGGCAGGAGCACTCGATGCTCGCTTCCCTCGGGACGAGTGCCGGCGTGCGCGTCGGTGAGGATGCGGCAGAGGTTCGCGTAGCCGCTCTGCGTCTCGCAGAGCAGCGTCACATGCCTCCCTCCCTCGAGCGACACCTCGGCGCCCGTGATCGGCCGGACACCGAAGTGCTTCGCCGCGTGCGCGAACTCGAGCGAGCCGTAGACCCCGTCGTGGTCGGTGAGCGCGAACGCGTCGTAGCCCAGCTCGGCGGCGCGCGCGGCCAGTTCCTCCGGCAGCGATGCCCCGTCGAGGAACGAGTACGCGGAGTGGGCGTGCAGTTCGACGTACGGCGCTGGCCTGGAGCCTGGCACCGTCGTGGCGGGGCCGGCGTCGAAGCGCCGTTCGTCGCCCACCCCGCCGCGCGCCGGAAAGGCATCGCGCGGGGCGAACGTCATACGATCTCCCCATGGATCCGGTCGTCAGCCGGCCCGGCGACGGGGAACGTTTCGAGCGCGAGAACCGGACGATCACGATCCGCGTCGATCTGCCCGGGCTCTCGATCTTCGAGATCGCGTTCGACGACACGTTCACGGTCGACCCGCACACCCACGACGACCACGAGGACGCCTTCCTCGTGCTCGAGGGCGAAGTCGAGTTCACGGTCGGCGACGACACGCTGCGCGCCGGGCCGGGAACGCTGGTCGCCGCGCCGCCGGGCGCCCGGCACGGCTTCCGGAGCGTCGCGGGCACCGCGCGCGTGCTCAACTTTCACGCGCCCGACACAGGTTTCGCCGAGTCCATCCGCGGCTCCCAGCCCTCCTAGGCGCGCTGCGTGAACCACGCACCCGCGTCGTCGTCGTGATAGACGACGGCGTTCTCGCCGGTCTCGAGGACGACGTCGAAGTAGCGGCGGTGCACCGGCTCGTCGGTCCACCAACGGTCGACCACACGCCACTCCTCGCGCACGAGCGCCACGTCCTGCCGGTTGACGCGACGCGGCGTCCCTTCGGCGTGCCCTTCGACCAGCGCCGGCCGCGGTGCGTTGAGAGGCCGGGCCCGGGCATGTCTTGTGCCGGCTGGCCGCGCTGGACGGCGAGCTGCTGCGTCCTCGGTCGCGCCGGTAGCTGTAACTACCGGCGCTCCCTGCGTCCTTGCATCACGCTCGTCCATCACGCCCAGTCGACGAACCACACCCGGGCCCGACCTCTCAGTCGTCGCGCGGAACGAGCAGCGCGCGCGCCTCGGGAATGCGAGACCACGGTGCGACCTCCACCACCGTCGAGACTCCACCCGCACCGACTGCTGCGCGCACCTGCCGCAGCCCTTCGCGAAGCCGCCCCTGCATCACCATCCCCTCGGCTGCCACCAACTCGAGTTGCTCACCGGTGTGCTCCGCGAGCGCCGACACCTCCAGCCGGAGCTTGAGCGCCGGCGCCGGCAGCTCGGCCAGCTTCGGCAGGAGCGCCGCCCGCAGCCGCACCGGATCGGTGGTCGGCTCGCGCAGCGTCACCGTCCGGCGCCACGAGGCCCCGCCGACGAGCCGCGCCCAGAGCGCGAGCTTCCTCGGCGGACGCCCCGCGCGTTCCGGTCGGGCGAGCAGCCGTTCGAGCAGCACCGCGAGCCCCCGTCTCAGCGTCAGCTCGTTGCCGACCGCCTCCGGGAACTCGAGCGTCTCGTGGAGGGCCACGGCCGGCCGTCTCGGCACGACCTTACGGTCTCCCGGCTCCTCACCCCCTGCCAGGCTCCAGGCGCGCCGGCCGAACGGCCCCAATCGCTCGGCAACGGCGCCACCCGGCAGCCCGGCAAGCTGTCCGATCGTGCGCACTCCCAGCTCCTCCAGCTCCTCGTAGCGGGCCTGGTCGAGGGGCAGGAGCTGAAGCGGCAACGGGGCGAGGAACGATTGCGCACGATCGTCGGAGACGATCAGCGCCTGGCCTGCCCGGGCGACGCTCGCCGCCGCCAGCGCGGCGAACCTCCGCTCGGCAGCCCCGACCCGCGGGTCCCACGTCGTGCCGACCGCGGCGAGCGCCCGCTTGAGCGCCGGCTCGAGCCCGCCGTAGAGCCGCTCCACCCCGCGCGAGTCGAAGTAGACGACACCGGGGCTGTCCGGCTCGACCGCGAAGCCGGCATCCTCGAGCCGCCGCAGGATCTCCTCCCACGCCTGCTCGGCCGCGGCCGGGTCCTGCTCGACGAGCTCCAGCTCCGGACAGGTCGCGAGCGCCTCCGACAGGCGCATTCCAGGGCGCACACCGGCTGTCTCGGCGGCCGCCGTGACCGAGCCGATCAGCGGCTCCGTCCCCGGGAGCGGGGCGAGCGCGGCGGGCCTCGCCTGCACTCCGGGCCGGTGGCGGAGCGCCGCCCGCAGATCGAAGGCCGGGATGACGACGGTGGCGATCACGGGAACGTATGTTCTACACGAACGTCTGTTCCCCTGTCAAGGAGTCGCCAGGCATCCGGGTAGTCTCATCAGGCAGTGGCCCGGGATCCGCTCCCGCAACTCGAGGGCGAGCTCTACATCACGGACGGCGGCATGGAGACGACGCTGATCTTCCACCACGGCGTCGACCTCCCCCACTTCGCGTCGTTCGACCTCCTGAAGGACGCAGCCGGACGACAGCTGCTCCGCGACTACTACGCCTCGTACGTCGAGCTGGCGCGCGAACTGGACGTCGGGCTGCTCCTCGACACCCCGACCTGGCGCGCCAACCGCGACTGGGGAGCGAAGCTCGGGTACTCGGAGGAGGCGCTCGAGCAGGTCAACCGCGACGCGGTGCGGCTCGTCGACGAGCTCCGCGGCGCCGGCGACCCGCCGATCCTCGTCAGCGGGGCGATCGGCCCTCGCGGCGACGGCTACCAGGCCTCGAGCCGTATGAGCACGGCAGAGGCGACCCGGTACCACACGCCTCAGGTCGAGGCGCTCGCCTCGAGCGGCGCCGACCTGCTGAGCGTGCTGACGATGACCTACGCGGAGGAGCCGGCGGGCGTCGTGCACGCAGCCTCGGCCGCTGGGATCCCGGTCTCCGTCTCCTTCACCGTCGAGACCGACGGGCGCCTGCCGAGCGGCCAGTCGCTGCGCGACGCGATCGAGCAGGTCGACGCCGAGACGGACGGCGCCGCCGCCTACTTCATGATCAACTGCGCGCACCCGACGCACTTCGCAGATGCGATCGAGGCCGGCGAGCCGTGGGTCGACCGGATCGGCGGCTTGCGCGCGAACGCATCGGCGAAGAGCCATGCCGAGCTCGACGAGTCGGACGAGCTCGACGACGGCGACCCGGCTGAGCTCGGCGAGCTCTACGCCGCGCTGCGGCCCAGCCTCCCGCACGTCAGCGTCGTCGGCGGCTGCTGCGGCACCGACCACCGGCACATCGGCGCGATCTACCGGAGCTGGTCGGCCGCGTCGTAGCGGTCGCTCGTCTACACACGCTCGAGCACGACGACGGGAATCTCGCGATCGGTCCGCGTCGCGTACTCGTCGTAGTGGGGCCAGACCTCGTTCGCCTTCCGCCACAGCCGCTCGCGTTCTGCTCCTTCGGCGGTCGAGGCCCGCGCGCGGAACACCTCGGGGCCGACCTGCACCTCGACCTCGGGCGTCTTGACGAGGTTGCGATACCAACCGGGATGCGTCGGAGCGCCACCCTGCGAGGCGACGATCACGTACCGATCGCCGTCGCTCGCATAGATCAGCGGCGTCGTTCCGGGATTCGCCGCTGTTCCTGCCGATGGTCGTCAACAGCAGGACGGTCGACCCTTCCTTCCAGAGGTGCCCGGTCTCACCTCCGGTCTCGCGATAGATGCGAACGTGCTCCTGCCCGAAGGGGAAGGTCTGCTGTTCGGTCATTCGGTCTCTCCTTTCACGATCTCCGCGGCCGGCCCGACCATCCGCGCGTACTGCGGAACGACGTCGAGCAGGTCGATCTGGGCACAAAACTCGATGTCCGCCTCGAGACCGGGCGGTCCGTACGTGCGAGCGTTCAACCCGGCCAGCGGATCGGGCCAGGCGCGGGCGATCAGCTCCGCGGCGATCGCGGCGTCCGTGGGCTCGCCGGCGAGGCCTGCGACGATCCGGCCCGCGCAGTAGGCGTCGTCGAGGGCGAACGCTCCTTTGAAGCCGGAACAGACGACCGCGACCGCAGCGTCGTTCGAGCGTGCACGGGCGACGACGGCGCGGAGATTGAGCAGCGAGCCGAGCAAGACGACGTCGCAGCGCTCGACCGCCGTGAGGATCGCCCGCGTCCCGTTCGTGGTCGTGAGGATCAGCGTCGGCGCCTTCGCCCCTGCGGCGAACTCGCGCGGCGAGGCGCCGACGTCGAAGCCGTCGATCACCGTCGCGTTCCGCTCGCCTCCGACCACCGCGTCGTCGCCGAGCTCCGCGCGCAACGCACGCGCGTCGGCGATCTCCTCGCAGCAGAGAACACGCTCGTAGCCGGCCGCGAGGGCCTGTGCGATCGACGACGTCGCGCGAATGACGTCGACGACGATGCCGAGTGGCGCCGACGCCTCTTCCTCGGGCGTGAAGGCGACATGAACACGCACCCCGATACGCTAGCCGCGTGGACGAGCCACGCTATTGCTACCGCCATCCGGACCGCGAGACGGGCCTTTCGTGCTCCGAATGCGGACGCCCGATCTGCTACGAGTGCATGACTCCGGCACCCGTCGGGCTTCGCTGCCCGGAGCACGCCGGCACGCAGCGCATGATCCGACCCGCGCGATCGCTCGGATTCGGCGGCCTCGCGCGCGGGGCGACGATCGTCACCTGGACGTTGATCGCGCTCAATGTCGGCGTGTACCTCGCCGAGCTCGCGATCGGCGGGAGCTTCGACGGCCAGAACAACTGGATCTACGACCACGGGGCACTGTTCGCCTCCGGCATCTTCGCCTTCGGCCAGCCGCTGATGGGGGTCGCCCACGGCGAATGGTGGCGGATGATCACCGCCGCGTTCCTCCACTACGGGCCGATCCACCTCGGCCTGAACATGCTGGCGCTGTACTTCGGCGGCACCGTGCTCGAGCAGGTGATCGGGCACTGGCGGTTCGCCCTCATCTACCTCGCCTCTGGGATCGCCGGATCGGCCGGCGCGCTGATCGTCACGCCCAACGCACCGACCGCCGGAGCCTCGGGCGCGATCTTCGGCGTCTTCGGCGCGCTCTTCGCGCTCGAGCGGCGCGGGATCATCTCGTCGAACGGCCAGATCCTCGCGCTGATCGTGATCAACCTCGTGTTCACGTTCGCCGTCCCCGGGATCTCGATCGGTGGCCACATCGGCGGGCTGATCGCCGGCTTCGCGCTGATGTGGGCGATGACGCACTTCGCGCGCTCGGCCGAGCTCAGCATCCTCGCGACGGCCGCGATGATCCTCCTCAGCTTCGTCGTCGCCTACGGGAAGGTCCGCGGCTACACCTGAAAGCGAGCGGTGGGTAGGGCCCCCACCCCACCCACCGCGGGCGCATCGTCTCGGCGAGACTCGCGCTGCGGGCGCCTCTGCTCGCCGGTCGATGCCTGCCACAGACGCCAGTGGTGAGCGGCAATTGTGCACCAATGGGTGCCAGATTGCAACGTTCGGAACTAGCCGCCGCTGGCTGCGTAGGCGGCGCTGCCGGTCTCGGCGAGGGCGGCCTGGGCGGCGGCGAGGCGGGCGAGCGGAACGCGGAAGGGGGAGCAGCTGACGTAGTCGAGGCCGAGCGCGTGGCAGAACCAGATCGAGCGGGGGTCGCCGCCGTGTTCGCCGCAGATGCCGAGCTTGAGGCCGGGCGAGACGGCGGTGCCGCGCTCGACGGCGATTCGCATCAGGTCGCCGACGCCGTCGATGTCGATCGTCTCGAACGGGTTCGCAACCAGGATGCGGTCTTCGAGGTAGCGGGTGAGGAAGTTGCCTTCGGCGTCGTCGCGCGAGAAGGCGAGTGTCATCTGTGTCAGGTCGTTGGTGCCGAAGGAGAAGAAGTCGGCGACCTCGGCGATCTCGTCGGCCCGTAGCGCGGCCCGCGGCACCTCGATCATCGTGCCGACGAGGTGTTCGAGCCCGGGTGCCTCCTCCGCCCAGACCGACTCGGTGAGCTCGCGCAGCCGCGCCAGCTCCTCGCGGAACCCGACGAGCGGGTGCATCACCTCCACCAGCGGCGCCTCCCCAAGCCGGGCGCGCACCGCGGACGCCGCACGGGCGATCGCCCGCACCTGCATCTCGTAGATCTCCGGGTACATCAGGCCGAGCCGGCAGCCGCGCGTGCCGAGCATCGGGTTCGTCTCGTGCAGCGCACGGATCCGCTCGCGCATCCGCTCGTCGGTCGCCTGATCCTCCGACGGCAGGAACTCGTGCAACGGCGGATCGAGCAGCCGGATCGTCACCGGTAGCCCCGCCATCGCCTCGAAGATCCCCTCGAAGTCGGACTGCTGGAACGGAAGCAGCCGCTCCAGCGCCGCCCTCCGCCCGGCCTCGTTGTCGGCCAGGATCATCTCCTGCACGACCGGCAGCCGCTCCTCGCCGAAGAACATGTGCTCCGTCCGGCAAAGCCCGATCCCCTCCGCACCGAACGCACGCGCGCGAGCAGCGTCGGCCGGTGTGTCGGCGTTCGCCCGCACCTTCAACCTCCGCGCCGCGTCGGCCCAGCCGAGCACCGTCTCGAAATCGTCGCCCGGCTGCGGCGGAACGAGCGGCACCGCGCCCACGAAAACCCGGCCCGTGCCACCGTCGATCGTGACCACGTCGCCCTCGACGAGCGAGTGCGATCCGATCGTCGCCGTCCGGGCCGCCTCGTCGATCTGAAGGTCGGCGCAGCCGGCGACGCAGGGCTTGCCCATGCCACGGGCGACGACCGCAGCGTGCGAGGTCATCCCGCCGTGCACGGTCAGGATCCCCTGCGCGGCGATCATCCCGTGGATGTCGTCCGGCGTCGTCTCGTAGCGAACGAGCAGCACCGGCCCCGACTTCGCCAGCTCGACCGCCCGATCGGCGTCGAACACGATCCCGCCGCTCGCGGCGCCCGGCGAGGCGTTCAGGCCCTTCCCGGCCGGCTCGATCGCGGCGTCCGGGTCGATCATCGGATGCAGGAGCTGGTCGAGCTGGCCGGCGTCGATCCGCGAGACCGCCTCGTCGCGCGTGATCAGCCCTTCGTCGACCATCGCCACGGCAGCCCGCAGTGCGGCGGCCGCCGTGCGCTTCGCCGACCGGGTCTGCAGCAGATAGAGGCGATCGTCCTCGACCGTGAACTCGATGTCCTGCATGTCGCGGTAGTGGCGCTCGAGGCGGCCCATCGTGTCGACCAGCTGCTCGTAGGCGGCGGGAAGGAGCGCCTGCATCGCCTCGATCGGCTGCGGCGTCCGGATCCCCGCCACGACGTCCTCGCCCTGCGCATCCGCGAGGAACTCCCCGTACGGCCCCGCCTCGCCCGTCGACGGGTCACGTGTGAACGCCACACCCGTGCCGGAGCGCTCGCCCTTGTTGCCGAACACCATCTGTACGACGTTCACGGCCGTGCCGAGATCGTCCGAGATCTCGTGCGCCCGCCGGTACACCTGCGCCCGTGGCGTGTTCCACGACCGAAACACCGCCTCCACCGCCCGCAGAAGCTGCACACGAGCGTCGTCGGGAAACTCCTCTCCCGTGTCCTCCCGGTAGATCCGCCGAAACGTCGCAACCAGCTCGCGCAGATCGGCGGCGGCCAGATCGCTGTCGTGCTGCACGCCGCGTTCGCCCTTCAACGCCGCAAGCGCACTCTCGAAACGATGGCCGTCGACACCCGCCACGACCTCACCGAACATCTGCACCAGTCGGCGGTACGAGTCGTACGCGAACCGCGGGTTCCCCGTCCGCGCCGCCAACCCCGCCGCCGAAACCTCCCCCAACCCGATGTTCAGGATCGTGTCCATCATCCCCGGCATCGAGACCGCCGCACCCGACCGCACCGACACGAGCAGCGGATCGTCGTCCGACCCGAAGCGCTTCCCCGAACGCCGCTCGAGCCGGCCGAGATGCTCCTCGACCTCCGCCTCCAACCCCGTCGGCAACCGCCCCGCCTCCAGATACGCGCGACATGCGTCCGTCGTGATCGTGAATCCCGCCGGAACCGGCACACCGAGCGCCGTCATCTCCGCGAGCCCCAACCCCTTGCCGCCCAGAAGCTCACGGCCGCCATCCGCCGGCTCGTCGAAACCGAACACGAAACGAATCGCCATCGCGGGAAAGGGAGCCTACCGGCCGCGGGCTCGCCGGGATCGGTACTCCGCGACCCACGCCAGCGCGCGTAGGCCGAACCAGAACGGCGTGAAGAGGCCGTAGAAGAGGACGAGCGCCGCGCCGAGGGCCGAGTACCAGAGCCCCCAGCGCCACGCCGGAACGGGCGGCTTCGGCTTCACCGCCGCTGCTCGACGAGCCCGATGATGCGGTGCGAGATCTCCTCGATCGAGAGCTCGCTCACCTCGAGGACGGGGCAGCCGAGCCGACGGTGCACCTGCGATGCGTACTCGAGCTCCTCGTAGATCTCGACGAGGCTCGCATACTTCCGATCGCCGCGCATCCACCGGATGCGCTCCTCGCGAATCTCCGAGAGCCGCTGCGCGTCGATCGTGAGCCCGACGATCTTGGCCGGTGCAACCTCGAAGAGCTCCGCGGGCGGGTCGATCCCCTTCACGAGCGGCACGTTTGCGGCCTTCCACCCCAGGTACCCGAGGTAGATCGAGAGCGGCGTCTTCGACGTCCGCGAGACGCCGACCAGCACGACATCCGCCTCGTCGAGCCCTCCTGCCAGGCCGTCGTCGTGCTTGACGGCGAACTCGATCGCGGACATCCGCTTGAAGTAGGCGTCGTTCAGCGGCGGGCGTGCACGCGGCTCCATGCGGGCCGCTTGGCCGGACACCTTCGCCACGGCCGCGATCGGATGCCCGAGCAGGTCGCAGTAGTGCAGCTTCGCCCGGCGGCAGAGCGTCCGCATCGTGTCGCGCAGGCCCGGCTCGACGAGCGTGTAGACGACGACGGCAGGACGGCCTCGCATGCGGTCGACCGCGAGCTGCAGGTCCGCCTCCGTCTCGACGCGGGGGTGTCGCACCTCACGGAACTCCTGATCCGGAAACTGCGCCTCGAGCGCCTGGACGAGGCGCTGCGCGGTCTCACCGGTCGAGTCTGAGACCGTATGCAGCTCGACCGCCATCAACGGCGCAGGGTAATGAAGCGGCCCGTTCCGTTCTGAGGAACTAGGCGGCGCGCTCGCCGGCACGCTGGATCTGCGTGAAGTCGCCCAGCCGGCCGAGCGCGTCGCGCACGTCGAGCAGCAGGCGCAGCCGGTTCGCTCTCACGGCGGGGTCCTCTGCCATCACGAGCACATCGTCGAAGTAGCGATTGACGTGCGGCGCCAGCGCGGCAGCGGCGCCCAGACCGCCGTCGTCGACGTCGATCGTGGTCGCAGCCAGCGCCGAGGCGAGATCCCGTTCGGCGCCGTCCTCGAGCAGCGACTCGTCGAGCTGCGGCGCCGCGTCGGCCTCGGCACGACCCGGCGAGCCGGTGTGCCCGGTCGAACGCCGTGTAGACGGCCTCGAACTCCTCGGAGCTCTCGGCCGCGGCCAGCATCCGTGCCTGCCGGGCCACCCCCGCGAGGTCGGACGCCGCTGATGCGCGTGCCGCGCGAACGAACTGCACGGG
The DNA here is from genome assembly GCA_963774355.1 of uncultured Thermoleophilia bacterium. Classification (GTDB taxonomy): domain Bacteria; phylum Actinomycetota; class Thermoleophilia; order Gaiellales; family Gaiellaceae; genus PALSA-600. The sequence goes on from CAVZER010000006.1 coordinate 283,318, forward strand.
CACGTCGAGCAGTCCCTCGAGCCGCTCCTCGACGAACTCCCGCGCGTCGCCGCCGATCAGCTCGCGCGGGACGACGACGCCGGACTCGACCGCGAGCCGGCACAGGCCGATCGCCGCGCGGCGCAGCCCGAACGGGTCGCGCGACCCGGTGGGGCGCTTCCCGAGCCCGAAGACGACGTTGAGGGTGTCGAGCTTGTCGGCCGCCGCCAGCACGCCTCCCGCGGCGCTCTGGGGCAACGGCCCCCCGGCACTGTCGGGCCGGTACTGCTCGTCGATCGCCCGGACGACGTCGGGCGCCACGCCGGCGATGCGCGCGTACGTCGCCCCGATGTAGCCCTCGAGCTCGGGGAACTCACGGACGAGCTCGGAGGCCTGGTCGACCTTGGCGAGCAGCGCCGCCTGGATCGCGGCGTCGTCGCCGCCGAGCTTCGCAACCAGCTCGACCAGGCGCTCCGTCTTGTCGGCGAAGGTGCCGGCACCGCGAAGGAAGGTGATCGATCGCAGCTTCGCGGCGAGCCCGTCGATTCCCGTCGCGAGATCGCGCCGGTACGTGAACTCGGCGTCCTCGAGACGACCGCGCAGGACGAACTCGTTTCCGGTGCGGACGACGTCCGGGTCGCCGCCGTTGGCGACGAACGCGAAGCGGTTGCCCCCGAGCGGGAAGTACCGCTGGTGCGACTGCATCGTCGTGGTCACGACGCGCTCGGGCAACTCGAGGAAGCGCGCGTCGAACGAGCCCTCCTGCACGCGCGCCTGCTCGACGAGGTAGACGACCTCGTCGAGCTTTCCCCCCGGATCGCTCCACGGGCCGAGCTCGTCGAGCCCGGACACGATCCGCTCGTACCGCACGGCACGGTCCGGCTCGACTCCGGCGCCGCGCAGCGTCGCGAGGTACTCGTGCGCACTCGCGATCTCGAGCGACCGGGGCTCGTGAGCCTGTGCCCATACGATCGCCCACCGGTCTCCACGCCGTCCAGCGCGACGTCGATCGTGCGCGCGTCGAGCTTCGCGCACACCCATCGCACCGGCCGCGCGAATCGAAAACCGGCTCCCCACGACATCGACTTCGCGAACTGGAGACCGGTGACGATCGCCGCGAGGCGCTCGGGCAACGCGTCCTCGATCGACACACCGGGCACCTCGAGGCCGAGGAAGCCGTCGCGCACGGTGAGCGCGTCGACGCCGACGCCGTGCCTGCGCGCGAACCCTGCCGCAGCCTGGTCGCGGAGGCTCTCGGGCGGGCCCTGCAGCCATGCGTCCTCCGTCCGCTCCGGCACGGTCGCCGGGAACGCGAGACGACGCGGCCCGATCCAAAGCTCGTCGGGGACGACGCCGAGGTGCTCCTGCGCCAGCCCCGGCAGCTGCAGTCCGGCCTCCATGCACGCAGCGGCGGGCAGCTCCTCGCAGCCGATCTCAAGCAGCAGCTTCGGCATGCCCCTCCTGTTGCGCGAGGTAGAGCCGCGCGACGTCGCGGACGAGGTCGCGAATGCGCGCGATGTACGCCGCGCGCTCGGCGACCGAGACCGCACCTCGGGCGTCGAGCAGGTTGAACGCGTGGTTCGCCTTCAGCACCTGGTCGTAGGCCGGCAGCGGCAGTCCCAGCTCGACGAGCGCGCGCGTCTCCTCCTCGTATTCGCCGAACCTGCGCGTCAGCGTGTCGACCGGAGCGACCTCGAAGTTGTACCGCGACCACTGGCGTTCGTTCTCGCGGTAGACGTCCTCCCACGTCACGCCGTCTGCCCACACCAGGTCGAAGACGGTGGGCTTCTCCTGGACGAGCATCGCGAGCCGGTCGAGGCCGTACGTGATCTCGGCCGGCACGAGGTCGAGATCGAGGCCGCCGAGCTGCTGGAAGTACGTGAACTGCGTGATCTCCATGCCGTCGCACCAGACCTCCCAGCCGAGGCCCCAGGCGCCGACGGTGGGCTGCTCCCAGTCGTCCTCGACGAAGCGGATGTCGTGCCGCTCCCTGTCGAGGCCGATCTCGGACAGCGACGCGAGATAGAGATCGAGCACGTCGGGCGGATTCGGCTTCAGGATCACCTGGTACTGGAAGTAGTGCTGGAACCGCATCGGGTTCTCGCCGTACCGTCCGTCGAGCGGCCGGATCACCGGCTCGAGGTAGGCCGTCCGCCACGGGCTCGGCCCGAGGCTGCGCAGGAACGTCGCCGGGTTCATCGTCCCGGCCGCGAGCTCCGTGTGGTACGGCGTCAGCAGCACGCACCCCTGGTCGGCCCAGTAGCGCTCGAGCGCGAGGATCATGTCCTGGTACGTTCGCGTGGCCATGACCGCCAATCGTACGGACCGGTGGCAACGCCTGTCAGTCACCTCCGAGGCGCTCGCCGGCAACCCGCTCGGCGACCCGAACGAGCGCACCCTCTGGGTCTGGTCGCCGGCCGACGCCACGCGGCGTTACCCGTCGGTGTACGTGATCCAGGGGATGGGCGGCGTCGTCGACCAGTGGTTCAACGTTCGCGCGTGGACGGAGTCGTACCCGGATGCGATCGAACGGCTCGCGCCCGACGCCGTCGTCGTGCTCGTCGACGCGTTCACGTCCGTCGGCGGATCGCAGTACCTCGACTCCGCCGGCATCGGGCGCTACCACACGTATCTGTGCGACGAGATCGTCCCGTTCGTCGACGCGCGGTTCCCGACGCTCGCAGGAGCGGGACACCGCGGCATCCAGGGGAAGTCGTCAGGCGGTTACGGCGCGATGATCACGCCGCTGCTTCGGCCCGACCTCTTCGGCGCGCTGGCCACGCACGCGGGCGATGCGGCGTTCGAGCTCTGCTACCAGGGGGAGTTCGCCCCCGCGGCGCGGGCGCTCCGAGAGAAGTACGACGGCTCGTTCGACGCCTTCTGGCGCGACTTCCGTTCGGGCCGTCCGGTGCTCGACGACAAAGACGACGCGTTGCTCGTCAACACCTACGCGATGGCGGCGGCCTATTCGGCGAACGACGACGGCAGCATCGACCTGGCCTTCGACGTCTCGACCGGCGAGCTCGTGCCCGAGGTGTTCGACCGCTGGCTCGCGTGGGACCCGGTGCGAATGGCGCGCGACCCGTCGCATGCCGACACGCTCCGCGGACTGCGAGGGATCTGGATCGACTCCGGTCGGAACGACGAGTACTACCTCGATCTCGGCGCAACGGCCTTCCGCAACACGCTCACCGAGACCGGCGTCGCCGACGACGCCGTCCACTTCGAGCTGTTCGAGGGGCGACACAGCGGCATCGAGTGGCGCTACCCCCTTGCGCTCAGCTGGCTCGTCGAGCGGCTTGCGTAGTCGGCCGGCCGCTCCATCACCTTGAAGTCGGGCTCCGCGAAGCCGAACTTGCGGTACAGCCGGTGCATGTTCGTCGTATGCAGCAGCCAGCGCACACCGGCGAGCGGTCCGCGCTCGACCATCTCGCGGACGAGCTCCTCGCCGAGCCCGCGGCCGCGATACTCCTCGAGGACGTAGACGTCCGCGAGGTAGACAAACGACGTCCCGTCCGAAGCTGCCCGGCAGAACCCCACCTGGCGGTCGCCGTCGTAGAGGCCGACGACGCGTGCCGCCTCCCGGACGAGACGCTCCTGCACGGCCCACGGACGGCCCTTCGCCCAGTAGCTGACCTCCGACAGGAACCGGTGGACCTCGTCGAGGTCGACTCGCTCCTTCGCATCGTCCAGCTCGAGCCCGTCGCCGAGAGCGCGCTTCACGCCGACAGCGTCCTCAGCCGGAACCCTCCGTGCTCCTCGTACGACGAGGTGACGACCGACAGCGCATCGCGACGCGCTCGATCGGAGAGCGTGCTGCCGATTGCATCGGCGAGCGGCGTCGAGAGCAGTTGCTCGATCGCGGCGAGCCCGTCCGCGGAGAGCGCGATCGCCCCTCCGGCGTGCGCCCGGCAGACGGCACCGCCGGCACGGGCCGAGAACGCGACGAGCTCCTCGTTCCCACCGCACTCGACGCAGCTCGTGAGGTGCGGGAGGTAGCCGGAGAGCCAGAGCAGCTTCAGCTGGAACGACAGAACCAGCGGGTCGACAGCGGGCTTCGACTCCGCCGCGGGGGCATCGTCGAGCGCATCGAGGAACCGCTCGAGCGCGACGAACGCACGCTCGTTCGGCTCGGGCTCGCCGTAGAGGCGCAGCATCGCCTCGGCGCCGATCAGGCCGACGTTCAGACGGTACGGCTCCTCGCGGATCTCGTGGTGCGAACGCTTGAGGTCGACGCCGGTGATCGTCAGCAGCTCACCCCCGCCCTGGTGAAGGAGCAGCTCGACGTGTGACAGCGGCTCGAGCCGGCCGCCGAACCGCGACTTGGTCTTCCGGACGCCCTTGGCGATCGCCCCGACCCGTCCGCGGTCGGCCGTGTACAGGTGCAGGATGCGATCGGCTTCGCCGTAGCGCATCGACCTGAGCACGATCGCGTCGGTCTTCGATGTACGCCCGGCCATTCGGGCCAGTCTAGGGGCGTGTCCGGCCCGCGACCGCGACAGGCAGGCGCTGGCAGCTCGGGCAGTACCACGTTCCGCGCCCTGCCGCCCTCGTCTTGTCGATCGGCGTGCCGCACCGCTCGCACGGCTCGCCGCCCCGGCCGTAGACCTTGAACTCGTCCTGCATCGATCCGCTTCCGCCGTCGGGGAGCGCGTAGTCGCGAAGCGTCGACCCCTGACGGGCGATCCCCTGTTGCAGCGCACGGCGGATGCCCCGGTGCAGCGCCCTCACCTGGTCGGGCTCGAGCGACGCCGCCGGTGTCAACGGGTGGATGTGCGCGCGCCAGAGAGCTTCGTCCGCGTAGATGTTCCCGACGCCCGCCACGGTGCGCTGATCGAGGATCGCCGCCTTGACCGGAGCCTTGCGGTGCGCCAGTCGTTCGGCAAGGTCGCGCGCTCGATAGGAGTCGAGCAGCGGCTCTGGGCCGACCCGGGCGTCGAGGTATGGCTCGAGCTCGTCCGGCTCGAGCAGCAGCCACGTTCCGAATCGGCGGACGTCGCGGTAGGCGACGTCCGACCCGTCGTCTAATCTGACAACAGCGCGGCGATACGGATCGTCCGGCAGCGATCCTCCCTCGCCGTGGCGCAACGACCCCGTCATCCGGAGGTGGATCAGGAGACCGCGACCAGAGTCGAACCGGACAATCAGATACTTGCCGCGACGCTCGAGCGCAGCGACACGCTCGCCTTCCAGCTCGACCGCGACCACGAGCGGCTCGACCGGCCTGGTGAGCCGGGCGTCCGAGATCGCCACGCTGTCGAAGCGGCGACCCTCTAGACGCGGAGCGAGCTGACGACGAACCGACTCGACCTCGGGGAGCTCGGGCATTCCTCCACGCTAGCCGGGCGTGGTCACCTGTCCGACGCCGCCCCCGGGGCGACCGGGCGTTGCCGTCAGTCGACGACCTCGAGCAGCACCGGCCGCTCCGGCGGTGGCTCTGAGGCGATCTCGTAGGCCGCGAACAGCTCCGCGACGGCGGTCGCCGCCGACGCGTCGTCCCGCGCCAGCACCCGCGCCAGTGGCTGCCCCTGCTCGACGGCGTCGCCGCGCTTCGCAAGGCAGAGCACGCCGACGGCATGGTCGATCGTGTCCTCCTTCGTCCGGCGCCCGGCGCCGAGGTGGACCGCGGCGTTCCCGACCGCGACGGCCCCGACGCGGCGGACGAAGCCGGCCGCCGACGCTCGGAGCTCGAGCTCGACCGGCGCCGCTGGGAGCATGTCCTCCGCGGAGGTCCCGCCCTGCGCCTCGATCCAGCGTCGCCACGCCGCTTCCGCCGTCCCGTCCGCGACGGCGGCCTCAGCCCGACGGCGACCCTCGGCCTCGTCGATGCCGAGGTCAGACAGGGCGAGCAGGCGTGCACAGGCGTCGAGCACGAGCTCGGCGAGGTCGGCAGGGCCGCGGCCGCGCACGGTGTCGAGCGCTTCGCGCACCTCGACCGCATTGCCGACCGCGGACCCGAGCGGCTGGTCCATGTCCGTGAGCAGGCACACGACCTCGCGCCCGGCCCGGTGGCCCAGCGACAGCATGGCCTCCGCGAGCAACCGCGCGTCTTCGATCGTCTTCATGAAGGCACCGTCACCGACCTTCACGTCGAGCACGATCGCCTGGGCACCGGCGGCGATCTTCTTCGACATGATCGACGCAGCGATCAGCGACAGCTGGTCGACGGTCGCCGTCACATCGCGCAGCCCGTACAGGAGCTTGTCGGCCGGCACGAGGTCGCCGGTCTGGCCGATGATCGCAAGGCCGACGTCGCGAACCTGAGAGACGAACTCCTCGAGACCGAGCTCGGTTCGATAGCCGGGAATCGACTCGAGCTTGTCGAGCGTCCCGCCGGTGTGCCCGAGGCCGCGGCCGCTCATCTTCCCGAACGGCACGCCGCACGCCGCCACGATGGGACCGACGGCAAGCGACGTCTTGTCGCCGACCCCTCCGGTCGAGTGCTTGTCCACGACCTTACGGCCGAGCTCGCCGCCGAGGTCGATCGTCTCGCCGCTCCGGATCATGGCGTCGGTGAGCACGTACGTCTCGCGTGCGGAGAGACCGCGGAAGAACACGGCCATGCAGAACGCTGCCATCTGGTAATCGGGGACCTCGCCTCTGGCGTAGCCGAGGATCAGCTCGGCGAGCTCCTCGTCGGGAAGCTCCTCCCCGTCTCGCTTCCGCTGGATGAGCTCGGCGGCGCGGATCATCGAGTCGCGACGAAGATGGTCACGGAGGTACGCACACGCAAGGGCAGTTCGAAGACGAGCTCCCGCGACGCGTCCGACGTCATCATCGAGTCGCGGTAGCCGTGTACGGCGGCTGCGTCGGTGATCGTCGCGACGCCGTCGAGGTCGATCTGCTCGACGGCGTCGAAGTGCCGCAGCAACGCGTCGGCACCGTTCTCGCGGCTGAAGCCCGTCATCGGGGGCGAGCCGATCACGTCGCGCAGCTCGGCGATGTGGCCCTCCCCGTTCGTCACGGCGACGAGGCGGCCCCCCGGTTCGAGCACGCGGGCGAGCTCGCCCAATCCGCGGTCCAGATCGGGGACGTGATACAGCATCCAGGCGGCGACGGCGACGTCGAACGACCCGTCCGCGAACGGCAGCTGCTGAACATCGCCGACCCGCGCATCGATGCCGCGCGCGGCGGCGAGCTCGACCATGCGAACGGACTGGTCGACCAGCGTGACCTCCGCGCGGAGCTCGCGCACGATCCGCTCTGCCAGCTCCCCCTGCCCGCCTCCGACCTCGAGGACCCGGCGCGGCGTGGTCGCCTCGACCGCGTCGAACACCGCGGCTCGCGCGTCTCGCCCCTCGTGCTGCGCGTAGATCGACTGCCGCGCCTGCAGGTTCTGCTCGCAGGCGTACTGCTGGGCGACGAGCGCCGGATCGTCCAGGCGTCTCATGCCGCTTTCTCCGCCACGAAGATCGAGTTCGCGCGTCGGGCGCGGAATGGCTCCTCGATCTCGGCCGGCAGATTCGCGACGAACGGCGACATCGCGATCGAGGCCCGCACGTACTCCTCGACCGCCGCGCGGTCCGCGAACTCGAGCTCGCCGTCGATGTCCTCGCGCTCGACCCGCGCGAAGTGACGCGCCAGGAGCTCACCGCCACTCTCCCGCGAGAAGGCGATCGTCGACCGGCCGCTCCCGACGAGCTCGCGCAGCTCGCACAGATGGAAGACCGAGTTCGTGACCGCGACCAGTCTGCCCCCGGGGCGAAGGACGCGGGCGAGCTCGCGCAGGCCTTTATCGAGATCGCGGACGTGGTAGAGCATCCATGCGGCCACGGCGACGTCGAACGTCGCGTCGGCGAAGGGCAGGTCCTGGACGTCTGCGAGCTGGGCGTCGACGCCCGCGGAGCGCGCGAGCTGGACCATGTGCGGCGACAGATCGGTCGCGACGACCGTCGTGTCGACCTCGACGACGATCCTCTGCGCGAGCTCGCCCCACCCGCAGCCGACTTCGAGAACGCTCGACGGCCGGGCCGCTGCGACGGCGGCCACGATTGCCGTCCGCGCGTCGACCACGGTCCCGAGGCCGGTGTAGGCGGCAGCGCGCCGCCGGAGACGCGCGTCGTCTGCGTACTCGGCTGCGACGAGGTCCGGATCGTCGAGCCGCATCAGGGGTCGACGATCGGCCGACCCGGAACGCCGCGAGGGGAACCGCCGCCGCGGAGCCACGCGTTGACGGTGGCGCCGACGTCGGCGAACTCGCCGTCCTCGTGGATGCGCCCGGCGGCATTCCGGCCCTCGACATAGGCCAGCAACAGTGCGTACTCGCGCGAGTGGTCGGTCGACGGCGTCGTGGGATCGCAGCCGTGGTCGGAGGTCACGATCAGCAGGTCCCCGGGCCGCAGAGCGTCGAGCAGGTCGGGAAGGCGCCGGTCGAAGTCCTGCAGGCAGCGGTGGAAGTTGACCGGATCGTTGCGGTGCCCCCAGAGCGTGTCGGTCTCGACGAGATTCGTGAACACGAAGCCGCCCTCGTCGACCGTGCGCAGCAGCTCCTCCGTCTTCTGGATGCCTTCGACGTTCGACTTCGTCGGGTGCTCTTCGTCGATGTCGACGTGCGCGAAGATGTCCGGGATCTTGCCGACGCCGTACACCCTGTGGCCTGCGGCGCGCACTTGCGAGAGGTAGTTCGGCCGCCTCGGCTCGAGCGAGAAGTCGCGACGGTTCGCCGTCCGCTCGTACGACCCGGGCTCACCGGTGAACGGCCGCGCGATGACGCGGCCAACCGCGTGCTTGCCGGTGAGGATCTCACGCGCGACGCGGCACCCGTCGTACAACTCCTCGAGCGGAATCGTGTCCTCGTGAGCCGCGATCTGGAACACCGAGTCCGCGCTCGTGTAGACGATCCACTTGCCCGTCTTCTGATGCTCCTCGCCGAGCTCCTGGATGATCTCGGTGCCGCTCGCAGGCCGGTTGCCGAGGACACCGCGGCCCGTCCGGTTCATGAACGGGTCGATCACGTCGTCGGGGAAGCCGAGCGGATACGTCGGCATGGCGTGCGGCGTGACGACACCCATGAGCTCCCAGTGGCCCGTCGTCGTGTCCTTGCCCTTGGAGCGCTCGAGCAAGCGCCCTGCAACCGCCGGCGCGCCCGGCTGCGGCGCACAGCCCTCGAGCGGCTCGACGTTGCCGAGCCCGAGCGCCTCGAGCGTCGGCAGGTCGAGGCCGCCGACGGCCCGGGCGACGTTTGCGAGGGTGTTCGAGCCTTCGTCGCCGAATTCGGCGGCATCCGGCAACGCGCCCGCTCCGACGGCGTCCAGCACAATGACGCACGCGCGCGGCACCGAGCTATCCTACTTCCGTGGCGACTGTGCTCGGACTCATCGGGATCGCGGCTTTCGTGACGTTCATCATCGCCCTCGCCGCAGGCGTCACCTGGGTCGTCGTGAAGCTCTTCCCGGCGAAGAAGACCTCGCCGACCAGCGACTAGACCGCCTGGAGCGGCAGCACCGCGGACAGCGGTGTGTAGTCGAGACCGTGCGCCTCGGCGACCGCCTCGTACGTGACTTTCCGGTCGATCACGTTCACGCCCTTCGCGAGGCACGCGTCCGCTGCGACGGCATCGCGGAGCCCGTGGTTCGCGATCGCCTCGACGTACGGCAGTGTCGCATTGGTGAGCGCATGGGTCGACGTGATCGGCACGGCGCCGGGCATGTTCGCGACGCAATAGTGGATGACCTCGTCGACGAGGTAGACCGGGTCGGCGTGGGTCGTCGCGTGTGACGTCTCGAAGCAACCGCCCTGGTCGATCGCGACGTCGACGACGACCGCGCCGGGCCGCATCGACGCGATCATCGCTCGCGTCACGAGCTTCGGCGCGAGCGCGCCCGGAATCAGGACGGCGCCGATCACGAGGTCGGCCTGGGCGACCGCGTCGCTCACCTCGAGACTCGAGCTCATCAGCAGGGTGACCCGCCCGGAGAGCACCTCTTCGAGATGCCGCATGCGGTCGATCGATCGCTCGAGGATCGTCACCTGCGCTCCGAGCCCCAGCGCGATCACGGCCGCGTTGTAGCCGACGACGCCTCCGCCGACGATCACGACGCGACCCGGCGCGACACCCGGCACCGCACCGAGCAGCAACCCGCGACCACCGAGCGGCTTCTCCAGGAAGTGCGCACCCGCTTGCGGCGCGAGGCGGCCTGCAACCTCGGACATCGGCGCGAGCAGCGGAAGCGAGCGGCCGACTTCGACCGTCTCGTAGGCGACCGCCGTGATCCCCGACTGGATCAACGCTCGAGTCAGCGGCTCGTCCGCAGCGATGTGCAGGTAGGTGAACAGGATCAGCCCTTCGCGCAGCCGCGCGTACTCCGACTGGATCGGCTCCTTCACCTTGAGCAAGAGGTCGCTCGCGCCCCAGACGTCGTCGACCGTCCCGATCCGCGCGCCGACGCGCTCGTACTGCTCGTCTGCGAACGCGCTGCCTGCGCCGGCGCCGGTCTCGATCGTCACGTCGTGGCCGTGGTTGATCAACTCGAGCGCACCGGCCGGCGTCAGCGCGACGCGGTACTCGTCCTGCTTGATCTCTTTCGCGACGCCGATCCGCACGGCCCGCAAGCCTACCGTTGCGCCTAGGCGAGAGCGGCTTCGACCAGTGCCAGCGTCACGTCGACCATCGCCTCCAGGTCGGAGACAGCGATGCGTTCGGCCGGCGTGTGGATGTCGGTCATGCCGTTGGCGAGGTTCACGACCTGGAAGCCGCGGTCGTTGAACACGTTGGCATCTGCCGCACCCCCTGACAACTCGTACCGCACCGGATGGCCGCAGCGCTCGAGCGCTGCCGCAGCCAGCGCGACCGGGCGATCGGTGCGGCCGAAGCGGTAGCCCCGATAGCTCTTCCGGGCGACCGTGGTCGCCTCGCATTCGGCGACGCCGGCGGCGAAGGTCACGGCGTCCTGCATCTCCTGCACGAGATCGGCAAGTCGCCGTTCGTCGTGTGAACGCGCCTCGGCGACGAACGTGCACCACTCAGGGACGATGTTGGTCGCAGTCCCGCCGGCGATCGTGCCCACGTTGGCGGTCGAGATGTCGTCGACCCGGCCGAGACGCATCTCGGAGATCGCACGCGCGGCCGCGGCGATCGCCGAGCGGCCCTCGTCGGGATGCATGCCCGAGTGCGACGCACGCCCGTGGAACGTCACCTCGAGCGACTGGGAGAAGGGCGCACCGAGGATCACGGTGCCGATCGGGGCCGCCTGGTCGTAGACGTAGCCGATGCGGGCCTGGAGGCGCTCGTGATCGAAGGCCGCCGCGCCCTCCAGACCGACCTCCTCCCGCGGCGTGAACAGCAGCTCGATCCCGGCATGAGGACGGCTCTCGGCGAGGACGCTCCGCGCCGCGTCGAGCATCGCTGCCACCGCCGACTTGTCGTCGGCACCGAGGATCGTTCCGGCGGCGTTGCGAACGATCCCGTCCTCCACCACCGGCTCGATCGCCGCGGTCGGGGGCACGGTGTCGAGATGCGCGCAGAAGAGCAACGGCTCCCCGGCCGCAGTGGGCTCGAGTCGCGCGTAGATGTTGCCGGCGTTCGAGCCGATCGCCGGGCCGACGTCGTCCTCGTCCGCCTGCAGCCCGCAGTCGCTCAGGTACCGGAGCACCAGGTCGGCGACCGCCCGCTCGTCGCCCGGTGGGCTCGGCACGGCTGCGAGCTCCGTGAAGAGGCCGAGGACGTCGGAGGGCACGGGCGCTACGCCACTTCGGCGTGCGTGCGTGCCCGGGCGCGGTCGTGAGCCGCTGAGACGAATCCGAAGAACAACGGCGCCGGGCGTGTCGGGCGCGACTTGAACTCGGGATGGAACTGGGAGGCGACGAACCACGGATGCTCGGGGAGCTCGACGATCTCGACGAGACGGCCCTCCTGGAACGTCCCGCTGATCTGAAGGCCACTGTCGACGAGCTGCTGCCGGTAGGCGTTGTTGACCTCGTACCGGTGGCGGTGCCGCTCGGCGATCATCTCCTCGTCGCCGTACACGTCCCGCGCCCGCGATCCTTCGGCAAGCTCGACCGCCTGCGCGCCGAGCCTCATCGTGCCGCCGAGATCCTCGATCTCCTTCTGCTCGGGCAGCAGGTCGATCACCGGGTGCGGCGTCTCGGGATCCATCTCGGTCGAGTTGGCACCGTCGAGGCCCGCGACGTGGCGCGCGAAGTCGGAGACGGCGACGTGCATGCCGAGGCAGATCCCGAGGTACGGGATCTGGTCCTCCCGAGCGACCCGGCAGGCGAGCACCTTCCCCTCCCACCCGCGGGAGCCGAACCCGCCGGGAACCAGCACACCGTCGACGTCGGCGAGCTCGGCGCGCGCCTCGTCGATCGTCATCTCCTCGGCGTCGACCCAACGCACGTTGACGCGACAGCCGGTCGCGATCCCCGCGTGCTTGAGCGCCTCGTGCACCGACAGATACGCGTCGTGCAGCTTGACGTACTTGCCGACGAGCGCGATCTCGACGAGCGCGTCGCGCTCGTTGATGCGTTCCGTCAGCTCGAGCCACTCGTCGAGGTCGGGTGGCGGCGCGTCGATCGAGAGCTTGCGACAGACGAGCTCGTCGAGCCCTTGCTCATGCAAAGCGATCGGCACGAGGTAGACGTCGGGCACGTCCGGGTTGGTGATCACCGCGTCGACGTCGACGTCGGCGAACAGCGCGATCTTCTCGCGGATCTCACGTTGCAGCGGCTCGGTCGAGCGGCACACGAGCACGTCGGGATGGATGCCGATGCGCCGCAGCTCGTTGACCGAGTGCTGGGTGGGCTTGGTCTTGAGCTCACCCGCGGTCTCGATGAAGGGAACGAGCGTGACATGGAGGTAGAGCACGTTCTCGGGGCCGACTTCGCGCCGGAACTGGCGGATCGCCTCGAGGAACGGCAGCGACTCGATGTCGCCCACCGTCCCGCCGATCTCCGTGATCACGACATCCGTGTCGGTCGCCTCGGCCACCGAGCGGATGCGCGCCTTGATCTCGTTCGTGATGTGCGGGATCACCTGCACGGTCGAGCCGAGGTACTCGCCCTTCCGTTCCTTGCGCAGCACGCGATCCCAGACGGCACCCGAGGTGTGGTTCGCAGCGCGCGAGAGGTTTTCGTCGATGAAGCGCTCATAGTGGCCGATGTCGAGATCGGTCTCGGCGCCGTCCTCCGTCACGAACACCTCGCCGTGCTGGAACGGGCTCATCGTCCCCGGATCGACGTTGATGTACGGGTCGAACTTCTGCACCTGCACCTTGAGCCCGCGCGACTTCAGCAGCCGTCCGAGCGACGCGGCGGTGATGCCCTTGCCGAGCGACGAGACGACACCGCCCGTGACGAAGACGAACTTCGCGCTCATGACCCTCCGAGCGACAGACGCCCACCGAGAGCGGTGACGGCGGCGAGCACTCCGATCGCCGGCCAACCCCGTCCGCCCGTGAAACGACTCACGGAACATGAGCCTAGCAGCGCGCCCAGCGCGTTCGCTCTCGCATCTCCGAGCATCGCCATCTCGCGGAGATCGTAGGGAGCGATCAGGACAGCGACCGCGAGGGGCGCCGCGTCGAGCGGAGGGCGGCGGAAGCGGCCCTACAGCGTTGCAGCTGTCTGGACGAGGTCGTAGAGGCGTCGCAGCGCTGGCTCGGGCGAGCCACGGCTCACGGACACCGTCACCCGGGTGCGGTCGGGTCGTACCGCCACCAGCGAGACCTCCGCATCGAGCTTCGACGAGAGCAGGTGCCACGCGAACCGCTCGTACGGATCGACCACGCGCACGAGCAATGTGGTCTCCTTCCGCCGCGTTCCGACGAACCAGTTCCGCGAGGCCGTGATCACCTTCCAGCGCGCCCCGGCGGAGAACCCACGCCGATCGGGCTCGACGCCGGTGATCTCCGGCCACCAGTCGGACAGGTGGTACGGCTCGGCGATGAACGCCCACACGTCGGCTCGTGAGGCGAGCAGCTCGCGGGAAGCCGTCCTCACAGGCTGCTAGCGCTCGAGCGAGGCTAGGAACTCGGCCCCGCCGAGCATCCGCTCGAGCTCGTCGCGCCGCTCGGGCGCGTCGAGCACGTCGATGCGCGTCCGCGTCGGGTCGCCGACCGCCTTCTCGACGCGGAAGTGCCGGTCGGCAGCGCTCGCGATCGGTGGCAGGTGCGTGATCGTGACGACCTGGGCGCGTTCTGCGAGCCGCCGCAGGGTGTCGGCGACCGCGAGCGCGGTCGTGCCTCCGACGCCCGCATCGATCTCGTCGAACACGAGCGTCTCGCCCCCGGCGACGGCTGCCAGAGCGAGCGCGATGCGCGAGAGCTCGCCTCCGGATGCCGTCTCGGAGACCGGCGCGAACGGCAGCCCAGCGTTCGGGCGAATCAGGAAGACGGCCTCGTCGGCGCCAGTCGGCCCGGGCTCGCGCGCTTGCACCTCGACGCGGAACTCGCCGTCGCCGAGGCCGAGCCCGGCGAGCTCGGCGGCTACGGCGTCGGCGAAGCCGGTGGACGCCGCCTGCCTCAGTGCGCTGAGCCGATCATGGGTCCGGACGAGATCGTGCTCGGCTGCCTCGAGCTCGGCCGCCGCGGCCTCAGCCGGATCGTGGCCGTCGTCGAGCGCCGCGAGCTCGGCCCGCGCAGCGCCACCACGCTCGATCAGCTCCGCGAACGTCTCGGCCCGGAACCGCCTACGGAGGTCGGCGAAGCGGTCGAGCTCGGCTTCGACGTGCTCGAGCCGGCCCGGCTCCGCATCGAGCGACTCCAGGAAGCTCCGCAGCTCGGACGCGGTCTCGCGCAGCTGCAGTTCGGCTTGCCGTAGCGCGTCTCCCGCGGACTGCAGCTCCGGCGCCAGCCGCTCGAGCGGCTGGATCGCGCGCTCGGCCGCCGCGACGAGATCGGACGCGCCGTCACCGTCGTCGGGCGCGAGGGCCGAAGACGCCTCGGCTGTACCGGCAACGAGCTCGGTGACGTGGCGCAGCCGCTCACGCTCTGCGCGGAGGTCGTCCTCCGCTCTCGGGTCGAGCCCGTCGGTGTCCTCCGCGAGCGCGCGCAGCTCGTCGAGCCGGGCCTCGGCAGCCGCCGCATCGTGGGTCAGCGCCTCGTAGTGCTTGCGCGCCGCCTGGGCGCGTCTCCAAACGGCGCGCGCGTCGTTCGTGTCGAGCTGCGCGAACCGGTCGAGCGCATCGAGCCGGTATGCAGGCCGCGCGAGACGCCGCTGTTCGAACTGCCCGCTCATCGCGATCAGCGCCTCGGCGACGGCCGCGACATCCTCCCGCGCAGCCGCTCGGCCCCACGCGTACGCGCGTGTCCGCCCGTCGGCGAAGACGCGCCGCGCGAGCACGATCCCCTCCTCTCCCTCGGGGCGAAGGTCGGCCAGCGAACCAAGCACCTCGTCCCCGGCACCGTCGAACTCCGCCTCGACGTACGCCTCGTCGCCGGCAGCTCCGATCAGCGCGACATCGCCCCGGGCGCCGAGCAACAGGCCGAATGCTCCGGCCAGGATCGTCTTGCCGGCACCGGTCTCACCCGTGATGGCGTTCAGGCCGTCGTGGAGCTCGAGCTCGGCGTCCTCGATCAGCACCAGGTTCGAGATCCGCAGGCGGCGAAGCATCAGTCCAATGCTACGGCCGAGGTCTGCCGGCGGTCATCGGCCGAAGGTGGCGGCATAGCGGCTGAAGAACGTGACCTCGGGCAGCGTGCCGAGCAGGCTCCGCTCGGGGCCGACGTGCACCGTCACGCTGGCGCCCTCCGGCAGCGGCCCGACCGGCTGTCCGTCCGCGAGCACCTTCGCCTCGAGCCCGCGCGTCCGGTTCGTGATCACGAGCTCGGTCCCGCGCGGCACGACGAGCGGCCGGATGTGCAGGGTGTGCGGCGCCACGAACGTCAGCACCATCGCGTCGATCCCCCACACGAGCACCGGGCCGCCGTTCGACAGGTTGTACGCGGTCGACCCGCCGGGGGACGCGCAGATCAGGCCGTCGCAGGGCTGCACGCCGAGGTCCTCGCCGCCGATCGCGTACCCGAGCTCGACCATACGGCCGAGTGTGCCCCCGGCGACGACGACATCGTTGACCGCAACCCGCTTCTGCTCGCCCAGCGACACCTCGAGGGTCGACAGCTCGACCACCTGGTACTCGCCCGCGAACACCCTCCGCGCGCCGTCCTCGAGGCGGTCGGCGCGGATCGTGGTCAGGAAGCCGACGCGTCCGTAGTTGACGCCGATCACCGGCACGCCGGTGCCGAGGAAGCGTGTGAGCCCTCGCAGCATCGTCCCGTCGCCGCCGAGCACGATCGCGATGTCGGGCCGCACGTCTCCCGCCTCGTCCAGGAGCAGCTCGACCCCGCTCGCGGCGGCGACCGGCTCGAGCCGTGCGAGCGCGTCTGCGACCACGCCGTTCTGGCCGTTGGTGACGACTGCGGCCGTCCTAACCGACGGCATCGGCGATCCAGCGGTCGAGCTCGGCCGGGATGGCGGCGTGGGGTCGGTCGACGAGGTGGAGGACGAACTCACGGTTTCCCTTCGGTCCGGGAAGGCCGGAGTCTACGACCCCGCGCGGCTCGCGCTCCGACGGCGACAAGCGCGTCCGCTACCTCGCGCACGACGCGCGCCTGCACGCCCGCGTCGCGGACGACGCCCTTCGGCGCCTCGGCGCGCCCGGCCTCGAACTGCGGCTTGACGAGCACGAGCGCCTGCCAGCCGGGGGCCGCGAGCCGCAGAGCGGGCGGCAGGACGAGACGGGCCGAGATGAACGAGACGTCGCACGTGACCAGCTGCGGCGCGAACGGCAGCTCGGTGATCGCGCGCGCGTTCGTGCGCTCGAGCACGGTCACGCGCGGATCGCGACGGATCCGGTCGTGGAGCTGCCCGTACCCGACGTCGAGCGCGATCACCCGTGCGGCGCCTCGCTGCAGAAGAACGTCGCTGAACCCCCCGGTCGAGGCGCCGACGTCGAGGCAGTCGAGCCCTGCGACGTCGATGTCGAACGCGTCGAGCGCGTGCGCGAGCTTGTGACCGGCACGCGAGACGTACGGCGGCGGCGCGACGACCTCGAGCTCGACGTCGGCGGCCACCTGCTCCCCCGGCTTCGAATGTCCGGGAACGAGCCCTGCGAGCACGAGCGCCTGCGCCTGCGCCCGCGACTCGGCCAGGCCGCGCGCGACGAGCACGACGTCAAGCCGCTGCTTGGGCATTCGCCTCCCATCCACCACCTGAGCCGCTCCTGATCGCCCACACGCTTCGCTGAGTGATGATGGCGATGAAGCACAGCGCCTCGATGACAAAGGCGCCGACCAGCGTCGCCGGGATCCCGATCACGGCCGAGACCGGGCCGGCGATCGCCGATCCGATCGGCACCAGCACGAACGAGCCGAGCGCGTCGTAGGAGCTCACCCGCGACCGAGACTCCTCCGGGACGTGCTGCTGGAAGACGGTGAACCAGAGCGCCAGGTGAATTGCGAGGCCGATGCCTGCGACCACCGCGATCGCGACGAGAACCTGCACCGGGGCGCGCAGCCCGAACGCAAGAGGCTGGAGGATCCACGGAACGGTCGCGAGGCACGATGCGGCCAGCGGTCGGCTCGGCCGAACGCGGAGCGCGACGACGCCGCCCACGATCGTCCCGGCCGCGAACGAGCTGACGAACCAGGCCCACGTTCTTCCGCCGGAGTAGTGCTGTTCGGCGACCAGCGGTCCGAGCACGTACAGCGACATCGCCGCGCAGTTGCCGATCCCGAAGAAGACGATGGTCGTCCAGATCCACGTCTGCCGCCGGAACTCGTTCCAACCCTTCCGCAGCTCCGCGAGGAAGGGCTCCGGCACGACCGAGTCGGCGCGTTTCGGTATCGACACGCGCATCAGGAGAACCGCTGCCACGCCAAAGCTGGCGGCGTCGACGAGCAGTGCGCCTCCCGGGTCTCCGGCCGCGACGAGCAAGCCTCCGATCGCGGGACCGAGCACGCCGAGAATCGACCGGCTCAGCCCGAGCAGCGCGTTTGCCTGCTGGAGCCGCGTCGAGCTGACGACAGCCGGGATCAAGCCCTGCGACGTCGGGATCACGAAGCCGTCGGCGAGGCCGTAGCCGAGAG
Organism: uncultured Thermoleophilia bacterium; assembly: GCA_963774355.1. Classification (GTDB taxonomy): domain Bacteria; phylum Actinomycetota; class Thermoleophilia; order Gaiellales; family Gaiellaceae; genus PALSA-600. The sequence continues at coordinate 301,317 of CAVZER010000006.1, forward strand.
CCGAGCACGATGAGCATCCAGACCTCGGCGCGCCCCGTGATGACGAGCGTCCCGGCGATCGCCTGCACGATCCCCTGCGCCGTCGCCGCGGCGACGAGCACGAGGTGTCGCGGCAGCCGATCGGCCCACACGCCGGCGGCGACCGTGATCGCGGCGGCTGCCGCCTGCCTCGCGGCAATGACGAGCCCGAGCGACGTCGCCGAGCCGCCGATGTGGAGCACTGCAAATGCGAGCGCGACCGTCGTGACGCCGTCGCCGAGCGCCGAGATCGACGTGCTCGAGAAGACCAGGCGAAAGTTGCGCTCGGCCAGCGCTCCTAGACGGCCGCGGAACTCCACGCCGGAAAACTATTCGCCGGGGCGGACCAGACCGGTCGTGCTCGCGCTGATCGTGCTCGCGCTGGTCGCGCTCGGCCGCAGCATCTTGCGCCGGACGTCGGCGGCGGCCTAACTGGTCCGGGCGGCGAGATCGTCCACGATCTCGGCAAGCACATCCGTGTCCGCGTCGATCGGCCCGAGCCGTGCATGGGCCCGCTCCGCCGCCTCGTCCGCGAGGCGGCGGGCGCCGTCCTCACCCACGTCGAGGACGTACCCGTCGCCGTCGAGCAGGTCGTCGACGACCTGGAAGAGCAGACCGAGCTCGGCCGCGAACGCGCGCCACGGCTCGCGCTCGGCCCTCGGTACCTCGCCCGCGGCGAGGGCACAGCCGACCGCAGCGGAGAAGAGCGCTCCCGTCTTCAACCGGTGCAGTTCGTCGCGATCACCCTCGCCTCGCAGGTCGAGCCACTGGCCGCCGATCATGTGCAGCGTCGCGCCGACGAGCTCCCGTGCCACGTCCGCGGCGGGGTAGGTGAGCGCGAGCCGAAATGCTTCGGCGAGGAGCGCGTCGCCGGCGAGGATGGCCTCCGCTTCTCCGAACTCCGCCCAGACAGAGGGCTCGCCGCGGCGTTCGCGATCGTCGTCCAGCGCCGGCAGGTCGTCGTGGACGAGCGAGAACGAGTGGACCAGCTCGACGGCCGCAGCGGCGGGCAGCAGGTTCTCGATCGTCAGCCCGAGCGCGTCTCCCGTCGCGAGACACACGACGGGACGGACGCGCTTGCCGCCGATCGCATAGCGCACCGGACCTGCGAGCCCCCCGAGCTCCGGCGTCAGGCTCAGCTCGTCGAGGTAGTTCTCGACGAGCGCTCGAAGCTGATCAGGCCGCAGGGACATCCGGCGGCCCGGGTGGCGCGGCAGCCTCCGTCTCGGCCGCGCGCTTCGCGCGCTGGAGCTCGGCCTCGACCTCCTTCGCGAGGTCGGCGAGCTCCTGGAGGATGGAGATCGCATGCTCGGGATCGTCCGTGTGCTCGAGCTGGGTGCGCGCCGCCTCGAGACGCGCCAGCAGGTTCTCGGCGTTCGCGAGCGACTCCTCTGACGTCATGCCGCCTCCTCCCGTTGGATTCGACCCAGGATGCCGTTCACGAGCTTCGCAGCGTCGTCGGACGCGTAGCGCTTGGCGAACGCAACGGCCTCGTTGATCGCAACCTCCGCGGGCACGTCGCCCGTCTCGAGCTCGTGCACGGCGACTCGCAGCGCACTGCGCTCGACCACGCCGAGCCTGTCGGCAGTCCAGCCGTCGGCCGCGGCCGTGATGCGCGTGTCGAGCGCCGGCGCGCGGGCGGCCACGGTCTCGGCGACGTCACGGGCCCACGGATCGATCTCCCCTGCGTACTGCGAGCCGATCTCCTGCCCCGAGAGATCCCACTGATAGAGCAGGAAGAGCGCCTGCCTGCGCGCCTGGCGCCGGGAGATGCCGGTCATACGGCGACCGCCCGCAGCGCCTCGAGCGTCGAGGTCGAGTAGTCGCCCGTTCGGAACGCCTCGCTCGCGAGCACCTCGAGGGCGACCTCGCGCGTCGTCGGGATGCCCTCGACACCGGTCTCCCGAAGCGCCCGTTCGGCGCGGGCGATCGCCGACGGGCGGTCGACGTCCCAGACGATGAGCTTCGCGAGCAACGAGTCGTAGTACGGCGAGATCGTCGAGCCGGACTCGACGAACGTGTCGACGCGCACACCCGGGCCGAGCGGCGGCCGGAACGTCTTCACCAGACCCGGCGCAGGCCGGAAGCCGGCGTCCGGATCCTCGGCGTTCAGGCGAATCTCGATCGCGTGGCCTTCGCGGGGCGCGCGCCCGCTCGCCTTGAGCGCCTGGCCGGCCGCGATGCGCAGCTGCTCGCGCACGAGGTCGACGCCGGTGACCAGCTCCGTCACCGGATGCTCGACCTGAAGCCGTGCATTCAGCTCGATGAAGTAGAAGCTCCCGTCGGGGCCGAGGAGGAACTCGAACGTCCCGGCGTTGCGGTACCCGACGGCGCGACACGCACGCTCGGCCGCCGACTCCATCTCCGCGCGCAGCTCGTGCGTCAGCGCTGCCGACGGCGACTCCTCGATCAGCTTCTGGTGTCGTCGCTGGATCGAGCACTCGCGCTCGCCGAGCGTGAGGACGTTGCCCTGGTCGTCGCAGAGGACCTGGATCTCGACATGCCGGGCCGGGACGAGTGCCTTCTCGACGTAGAGCGTCGAGTCGCCAAACGCGGCCTCCGCCTCGGAGGCCGCGGTACCGAAGGCGTCCTCCAGGTCCTCGCCTGCGTGGACGAGCCGCATCCCCTTGCCGCCTCCGCCTGCGCTCGCCTTCAGGAGGACCGGATAGCCGATCGCGTCGGCGGCGCTGCGCGCGGCGGAGATCGACGTCGCGCCCTCCGTCCCCGGCACGATCGGGACGTCGGCGGCACGCATCGCCTGCTTCGCCGCGATCTTGTCCCCCATCGTCGCCATCACGTCCGCGGGCGGCCCGACGAAGACGAGGTCGCTGTCGACGCACGCCGACACGAACGCCGGGTTCTCGGAGAGGAAGCCGTACCCCGGGTGGACCGCCTGGCAGCCCGTGGTGGTCCCGGCGGCGACGACGCTCGGGATGCTCAGGTAACTGTCGCCGGCGGCCGGCGGCCCGACGCAGATCGCATGGTCCGCCATCCGCACGTGCAGCGAGTCGCGGTCGGCAGTCGAGTAGATCGCAATCGCCTCGATCCCGAGCTCGTGCAGCGACCGGATCACGCGGACGGCGATCTCGCCGCGATTCGCCACGAGGACGCGTGTGAACATCGGCACTCCCTAAACGGCGTCGAGCGGCCGGCCGTTGACGGGCTCGAGCTCGAACAGCAGCTGGCCGTACTCGACGGGCTCGGCGTTCTGGGCGTGGATCGCGCGCACGATGCCCTCGACGTCGGCCTTGACCTCGTTCATCAGCTTCATCGCCTCGAGGATGCACAGGGTCTGGCCGGCCTCGACCGGGTCGCCTTCGATCACGTACGGCGCCGCCCCCGGCGCGGGGGCCCGGTAGAAGGTGCCGACCATCGGGCTCTCGACGCGCACGACGTCGTCCTCGGCTGGACTGGGCGGCGGCAGATCGAGCTCGCCGGCGAGCCCGTTCTCGGGCGATGCAGCCGGCGTCGGCGCGTCGACCGAGCGCCGGACGCTCACCCGCATGCCGTCCTCTTCGATCGTGATCTCGCCGACGCCCGTCTCCTGGACGATGCGCACCACCTCGCGGATGCGCTCGGCACGAACGCGGTCGACGCCGCCGGCGGCCAGCGACTCGTCACCGCTCGAACGCTGCCTGATCGCGTGCAGGAGCGGTTCGGCCTCTTCGCCGAAGAGCGCGAGCAGGAGCAGCTCCTCCTCGCTCGAGGCCAGTCCGTCCGCCTCTTCGCGAAGCACGTCGAGATCGACCGGTTCCGCCACGGCGGCATGGTCGAAGAGCTCAGCCGCCCGGGTGAGCGCCGGGTCGACAGGCCCTGGCGTCCGCCCGAACCGGCCCAGCACGAGATCGCGGAGCTCGTCGACCGTCGTCGAGTAGCGATTCGCGCTGAGCACGTTGAGCAGCGCTTGCGTCGCGACGATCTGCCCGATGGGGGCGGCGAGCGGCGGCGATCCGATCTCGCGGCGCACCCGGTGGACCTCGACGAGCACCTCGTCGAGCCGGTCGCCGGCTGCCTGCCCGCGCAGCTGCATCTCGAGGGCCGCGACGAGCCCGACCGGCAGCTTGTTCTGCGCGGCGCGGACCGCGATCCGCGGCGCGAGCGGCGCGACGGGCTCGTCGCCGATGTGCTCGTCGACGAGGTCGGCTGCCTCCCACAGGCGGTCGATGTCGACGCCGGTGTCCAGGCCGAGCCCGGCAAATGCGAGCGCCGCCGCCTCGGCGGACACGCGATGCAGCGACAGGGCGACGGGGTACACGGCCGTTCCGATCAGGTCGGCGCCCGCGCGGGCCGCTTCGAGCGCGGCTGCGAGCGCGTTGCCGGCCGCCCCCTGCGCGTAGAGGCCGACGGGCAGGCCCGAGACCTCGCGCAGCTCGGCGGTCAGCTCGCCGGCGCGGTGCGGCTGCAGGAGCGCCGCGGGGTCGTGCAGGAGGATGCGCGCGGCGCCGAGCTCGGGGAGCCTCTGCGCCGCTGCGACGAGTGCCTCGTGGCGGCCGCTCCCGTACAGCAGGCCGGCGTCGAACTCGCGGCCGGCGTCGACGATCGCTTCCGCAGCCTCGCGCAGGTTGTCGACGTCGTTCAGCGGGTCGTGGAGGCGGAACACGTCGATCCCGCTCTCGGCGGCACATGCGACGAAACGGCGGGCGAAATCACCGCCGACCGGACGCGAGCCGACGAGGAAGCGCCCGCGCAGCGCCAGCGCCAGCGGCGTCTCCACCCGCGCCTTGAGCGCGCGGATGCGGGCCCAGGGGCTCTCGACGCCCCGGTGGACGGCGCTGTCGAACACGCCTCCGCCCGACACCTCGAGATAGGCGAAGCCGGCGGCGTCGAGCACCTCGGCGAGGCGGAGGACGTCCGCGGTGGGGACCAGCCCTGCCAGAGGCTCCTGGCCGAGGACGCGGATCGTCGTATCGACCAGACGCGGCATCGCGGGGACCTTACCGTGGGCCGTTCATACCGTCCCGCTACTCAAGAAGGCAGGAGTGGCGGCCGAAACATCTGGTCCTGATGTCTGCGGTTCAAATCACTTGGGACGAGTTCGAGGCGTGGGAGCCCGAACGGCAGTGGACCCGTGAGGAGTTCGAGCTGTTGTCGGTCGACGCAGCCGAGCAGGTGCTGGCGACGCGCCTGCGGAAGCTGATCGACCGTGGCTACGAACCGACCACGGCCCTGCGGCTCGCGGCGCGCTTCGACTCGTCCCTCTAGGTACCTCCCGGGTTTCCCGGGAGCGCGCCGAATCAGGCCGGAGCGGCACCGGCCTGATTGGCGCTGGTCCGAACCGGGTGCCTGCGAAACGCGAAGGACTCTCGACGGGGCGATTCGCCCACCCGAAACCGAAAGGACGTCATGCCTGGATTCATCGGTGTACCGGAGCTGCTCCTGCTCGGACTGGTCGCGCTCCTGCTCTTCGGGCCGAAGCGCCTGCCCGAGATGGGCCGTGGCCTCGGCAAGGGAATGCGCGAGTTCAAAGACTCCGTGACCGGGATCACCGACATGAGCCCGACGCCGGCCGCCGTCGAGAGCACCACCGTCGAGAGCAAGCAGATCGAGCCGGCTCCCAGGACCGGGCCCGAGCTCTAGGCCCGTCGCCGAAGCCCTCCCCGCTGGGAAGGGCTTCGACATCCGTGCGACCACCGAACTTTACGGAGTGATGTTCCCGCTGTTCCCATGATTGGTGTTGTCCCACGAACCGTGTCCGGTGGTGGCGTAGTGGAACTGCCAGCCGTAGGTCGCGGTATCCATGAACGAGCTGTCCTTGCCAAAGAACGTGGTGAAGAACTGGCTGGTCGTACAACCCGAAGCGCAGGTTGCCGTGAAGTTGAAGTCCGCTCCCGCGGGTACCTTCACTGCATAGTCGCCGTAGAACTTGCCGGTGATTCCGGCCGGAAGCGTAATGGAACAGCTACCGGGCGACAGCCCAGCAAGCGTGACGAAGCTGCCGTTGCACAACTCGGTGACTTCGAAACTGCCATCGGAGCCAGGGGCAACGACGTAGGTCCGGGTGTAGGTGTCGGTCGCCCAGTCGTTGCCGCAGACAGACGAGTCGGTCGAGCCTGACGCGTAGGGGCCGAACACGAGCGGACTGCTCGCGCCGGAATCACCCTTGTCACCCTTCGAGCCCTGCGAACCAGCCGGCCCTGCGGGACCCTGCGCGCCTTGCGCGCCCGTGTTGCCCTTCGTACCCGCCGAGCCAGCAGCACCAGTCACGCCGGTGTCACCCTTCGTGCCGTTGGCGCCGGTGGCACCAGCCGGTCCTCCATTGGTGCCGTTGCGAATCGCGGTAAGGGTCGCGCCGCTGAACAACCTGACGCTGAGCGAATGTGTCTTGATGTCGGCACCGGTCAGCGAGCCGTTCTTGATGTCGGCACCGGTCAGCAGCCCCTTGGCCGCGAACGCACCGCCACTAACGGCGAGCACGAGAACGAGCACGCCAAAGACCATCATGGTCTTCTTCATTTCAACTCCGTCCAATAAGGACAGGAAAGGTCTACCTCGGTGAGGCAGGTACTCCCATCTCGGCAGTCTTGCGCGCAAAGCGCGTAGACACCACTGACCCGCACCACAGCACCGAACCCGAAAGAGTCGTGCGCCCGTGGCGGTTCTCGCGCGATGGTGAAGAAATTCAGCGCTGGATCGCGGCGATTACCAACACAACGTTCTAGTTCGACCTGGCGATGTAGCGCTTCTCGCGCGGGTCGACCTTGATCCGGTCGCCGACGTTCACGAACAGCGGCACCTGGACGACAGCGCCCGTCTCGAGCGTGGCCGGCTTGGTGACGTTCGAAACGGTGTCGCCCTTGACACCCGGCTCGGTGTCCGTCACTTCGAGCACCACCGACGCTGGCAGGTCGATCCCCGTCGGACTGCCGCCCACGAACATCACCTGCACCGACGACGACGGCTGCATGAACGGCAGCTCGTCCTCGACATCCGCGTGCGGCAATGAGAGCTGGTCGTACGTCTCCTCGTCCATGAACACGACCTCGTCGCCCGAGTCGTACAGGTACTGCATGTTCTTCTGCTCGGTGCGCACGCGCGGGAACTTCTCGCCCGCCCTGAACGTCTTGTCGACGACCGACCCGCTTGCAAGCCCCTTCAGCTTCGTGCGGACGAAGGCTCCGCCCTTGCCCGGCTTCACGTGCTGGAACTCGACGATGCGCCACGTCTGCCCATCGAGCTCGATGTGCATGCCGTTGCGAAACTGGTTGGTGGAGACGACCTCGGCCATCGGCGCAGCAGGGTAGCTGACCGTTATCTCTCGCCGATCGGAACGTACGAGCGCTCGCCGGCGCCGATGTACAGCTGGCGCGGGCGCGCGATCTTCTGCTCCGGATCGGTGAGCATCTCCTCCCATTGCGCGATCCAGCCGGGGAGTCGGCCGAGCGCGAACAGCACGGTGAAGTAGTCGGTCGAGTAGCCCATCGCCTGGTAGATCAGGCCCGAGTAGAAGTCGACGTTCGGATAGAGCCGGCGCGAGACGAAATACTCGTCCTCGAGCGCGATCCGCTCGAGCTCGAGCGCGATCTCCAGCTTCGGGTTCAGGCCCGTCTCGGCGAACACCGAGTCGGCCACGCGCTTGATCAGCTTCGCGCGCGGGTCATAGCTCTTGTAGACACGGTGTCCGAAGCCCATCAGACGGCCGTGGCCGGCCTTCACCTGCTCGATGAACGCCGGCACGTTCTTCTTGTCGCCGATCTCGTCGAGCATCCGCAAGACGGCTTCGTTCGCACCACCGTGCAACGGCCCGTACAAGGCGGCGATGCCGGCCGAGACCGCCGAAAACGGATCGACCTGGGACGAGCCGACTCCTCGCACCGCGTTCGTCGAGCAGTTCTGCTCGTGATCCGCGTGCAGGATGAGCAGGATCTCGAGGGCCCTCTGCAGCACCGGATTCGCCTCATGGCGTCCGCCGATCTCGAATGTCATGTTCACGAAGTTCCCGATGTAGCCGAGGTCGTTCCGCGGCAGCACGTACGGCAGGCCGCGCGAGTGCCGGAAGATGTACGCCGCGATCGTCGGCAGCTTCGCGATCAGACGGAGGCGCTGCAGATACCGGTTCTCCGGGTCCGAGACGTGCTTCGCATCCGGGTAGAAGGTCGAAAGGGCGCCGACCGCTCCGAGCAGCATCCCCATCGGATGCGCGTCGTACCGGAACCCCTCGAGGAACTTCGTCACGTTCGTGTGCACATAGGTGTGCGAACGCACGTCCTCCTCCCAGCGCCGCAGCTGCTCGAACGACGGCAGCTCGCCCTCGGACAAGAGGTACGCGGTCTCGAGAAAGCCCGCCTCCTCGGCAAGCTGCTCGATCGGATAGCCCCGATAACGCAGGATCCCGGCATCGCCGTCGATGTACGTGATCGCGCTCCGGCACGCAGCCGTGTTCAGAAACGCAGGATCGAACGAAAGCAGCCCCATCTGGCCGAGATCGGTCGCGCGGATCGCGCCGTCCTCGATCGTCAGCGTGTACTCACGGCCGGTGCGATTGTCGACGACGCTCAACGTCTCGGACGTTGCAGTCCTATCAGCGACGGTGCTCATTCGACCTCGATCAGCTCCTTCGGGAACGATGTCAGCAGCTCGACGCCATTATCGCGAACGACGGCGAGATCCTCGATGCGGATCCCGCCGAGACCTTCCAGGTAGATGCCGGGCTCGATCGTCACCACGTTGCCCGCCGCCAGCACGTCGCTCGACTCCGTGGAGAGACGAGGCGCTTCGTGCACCTCGAGCCCGACGCCGTGGCCGAGCCCGTGGCCGAACTCGTCGCCGAAGCCCGCCTCGGTGATGGGCTCTCGCGCCAGCAGATCGGCCTCGACGCCGGTCAGCCCGGGCTTGATTCCCTCGCACGCCCGCACCTGCGCAGCGCGGCAGACCTCGTAGGCCTCGCGCAGACGCTCGGGCGGGCTACCGGTGGAGAGCGTGCGGGTGCAGTCGCTCGAGTAGCCGTCGATCGTCGCGCCCCAGTCGACCACCACGAGCGACCGCGGCTCGAGGATCGTGTCACCCGGCGTCGCGTGCGGCCGGGCGCCGTTCGGGCCCCACGCGACGATCGCACCGAAGCTCTCGTCGTCCGCGCCGTGCGCGTGCAAGCAGCTCGCGCAGTCGCCACGCGACCTCCTTCTCGCTGCGGCCGACCCATGTCTCGGCCGTGAGCGCCTCGAAAGCACGGTCGGCGACACGCGCCGCCCGCGCAACGGCTCCGATCTCCTGGTCGTCCTTCACCGCGCGCAGCGCCTCGACGAGCCCCACGGTCGGCACCGGATTGACCTTGCCGGCGCCGAGCCGCTCCCACTCGAGGTGCGGCAACACGTCGGACTCGAACTGGATCCGGCCCGAGAGCTTCCCCGCGAGATCCTCGATCAGCGACCGCCTGCTGAGCTGCACGTCGACGCCTGCGACCTGTCTCGCCGTCTCGATGTAGCGGAAGTCCGTGTAGAGCGTCACTTCGCCCTTCGGTCGCACGAGCAGTGCGGCATTCGAGCTGTCGAACCCGGTGAGATAGCGGATGTTGATCAGGTTCGTGACGAGCAGCGGCAGCTTGAGCTGCCCAGCGAGATCCTCCAGGCGCGAGGTCATCCACTCTCCCTTCCCGCGAGGAACTCGAGCGCCTCGCGATAGCCGTCCGGGCCCTTGCCGATCACACGATGCGCGGCCAGGTCGGCCACGATGCTGTACCTCCGCCACTCCTCGCGGTGCTCGATGTCCGACAGGTGCACCTCGACGATCGGTACGTCGACGAGCTCGAGCGCGTCGTGGATGGCGTAGCTGTAGTGGCTCCACGCACCCGGATTGACGATCACGCCGTCGACGTTGTCGTAGGCGTCGTGCACCCAGTCGATGAACTCGCCCTCGTTGTTCGTCTGGCGGCAGCGTGCGTTGATGTCGAGCTCGTGCGCCCAGGCGTAGATGCGGCTCTCGAGCTCGTTCAGGCTGAGCCCGCCGTAGATCTTCGGGTCGCGCCGGCTCAGGGCGTCCAGGTTGACGCCGTTCAGGACGAGGATCTGCATGGGCTCAGCAGATGAGGCTATCGAGGGCGGCTCGTACTTCGTCTGCAGGTCGCGCCTCGACGGTCGGCCCGTCGTCGCCGAGCAGCACGAGGTTGATCTCGCCGCCCGCCCGTTTCTTGTCGCGCTGGAGCGCTTCCCAGGCACGCTGTCGATCGACGCGCACGGGCTGAGGATCGAGCGCGGCCTCGACCGGTGAGGTGTCACGGCCGCTCAGGCGGAGCGCCGCGAGCAGGCCGAGAGCGACGGCTTCGCCGTGCGGCATCTCGAAGTCCGCGGCCGCCTCGAGGGCATGCCCGAACGTGTGGCCGAGGTTGAGCCAGCGCCGATCGCCGCGGTCGTGCGGATCGCGCAGGCAGACGGCGCACTTGTAGGCGGCGGCTCCGCGGGGGTCGAGCGGCCGGCCGGCGAGCAGCTCCGTCTTCAACCGCTCCGCTTCGCCGTTTCGCCGCTCGCGTTCCGGGAGCGTCGCGAGCAGCGCGTCGTCGATCACGACGCGGGCCGGCCAGTGAAAGGCACCGGCGAGGTTCTTGCCGTGCACCGTGTCGACGCCCGTCTTGCCGCCGATCGCCGCGTCGACCTGGCCGACGAGCGTCGTCGGAACCGAGACCCACGGCACGCCGCGCAGGTAGGTGGCGGCTGCGAAGCCGGCGACATCTGTCGTCGTGCCCCCGCCGAGCGCGACCACGGTCCCGGCCCGGTCGAGGGTCAGCTCCCGCCAGAGCCGGTCGACGACGCCCAGCTGCTTCGCCTGCTCGCCCGACGGCAGCGCGTGCGTCGTTGTCGAGCCGGTCGCCGAGCGCCGCTCGAGCCTGATCGCCGTAGAGCTCGAGCACGAGCTCGTCGCCGACGAGCGCGACTTGCCCGTCGCCGGGCACGAGCTCGCCGAGCGAGTCGAGCGATCCGGGCTGGAAGTGGGCCCCGGCGGCTGCGAGCAGCACGCCGTCCACGTCGCCGCTTCGGACGACGGCATCCGCCACGCCGAGGTAGAGCGGCGTCCGCTCCTCGTGCAGCCTCCGGAAGGCGTCCTCGTCCCCTGCGAGTGGCCGGTCAGTCCCCCTGACGCGCTGCCAGGCGGTGTCGGCGTCGACGTCGAGGGCGATGCAGAACGCGCCTGACGCCAGGGCTTCTCGGGCGGTCGGCGTCTTCACGACACCGCCGCCGAGATCGAGCACCGCTGGGGTGCGCGAGTCGAGCAGGTGACGCAGCAGCGCAGCCTCGACGACCCTGAACTCGGTCTCGCCGCGCTGGGCGAAGAACTCCCCGATCCGGAGCTGGGTGCGCCCCTCGATCGTCCGGTCGGCCTCCACGACCTGCCGTCCCAGGAGGCCTGCGACGTCGGGGGCGATCGTCGTCTTCCCCGCGCCCATGAAGCCGACCAGCGCGAGATGGCGATCGAGCGCGTTCAGCGCCACGGGGTCACGCCCAATGCCCGCTCCGGCGCCGGCCAAGCCGGCACCTCCGCTCTTTGGTGGGCTCCGTCAAGCCTACGCCCACTGGATGCGTTCGACGTACGCGCGGTGTGCCGCGACGAAGTCAGCGAGGGCGTCGCCCCCGAACTTCTCACGGGCGGCGATCGCGAGCTCCCAGGCGACGGATGCCTCGGCGACCACGGCGAGCGCCTCCACGGCCGCGACGTCGGAGCGCTCGACGAGCGCCTGGCCGGGCTCGCCGCTGACCAGATCGACCGAGGCGAGCGGCTTCATCAACGTCGGGAGCGGCTTCATCGCTGCGCGCACGACGATCTCCTCGCCGTTCGACATGCCGGCCTCGATCCCGCCGGCGTGATTCGTCGAACGTCGCCGGTCCGGGCCGATCTCGTCGTGAGCCTCGGAGCCTCGCAGTGCGGCGAGCGCAAAGCCGTCGCCGATCTCGACGCCCTTGACCGCCTGGATGCCCATCACCGCGGCGGCCAAACGCGCGTCGAGGCGGTCCTCCTTCGACGCATACGACCCGAGGCCCGGCGGAACGCCGGTCGCTCGAACCTCGACGATCCCGCCGACCGTGTCTCGGTCGGCCCGCGCCTCGTCGATGCGCGCCTGCAACCCGGGCTCGTCGACGGCGACGCCCTCGACGCGGATCCCGATCGCCGCGAGGAGCGCCTTCGCCACCGAGCCGGCCGCGACGTGCACCGCCGTGTGACGAGCCGAGGCGCGCTCGAGAGCATCGCGGACGTCGGCGTGGCCGTACTTGAGAACGCCGGCCAGGTCGGCGTGGCCCGGGCGGGGCAGCGTCACCGGCTTCGTCCCCTTGCCCGACGGGTCGCCCTCGGGCGGCCACGGCGCCATCCCCCACAACCAGTTCTCGTGATCGCGATTCCGGACGACGAGCGCGAGCGGCGTGCCGAGCGTCCGCCCGTGGCGAAGGCCTGCGAGGACATCGACGCGGTCCTGCTCGATCTTCTGGCGCGGCGAGCGGCCGTATCCCTCCTGCCGCCGGCGCAGGTCGGCGTCGACCGCGTCGCGGTCGAGCGTCAGGCCGGCCGGGAGCCCGGTGAGGATGGCGACGAGGGCCGGTCCGTGCGACTCCCCGGCGCTGACGATGCGAAGCGTCATCGCCCAGACACTACGAGACCGCGCGCCGCATCACGTCGACCGGCGGCTCGAGCCCCGTCCAGATGCGGAACGAGGCGGCGCCCTGCCGTACGAGCGCCTCGCGGCCGTCGACGACCTCGCACCCGGCCCGGCGCGCCGCCGCGACGAGCGCGGTCTCCTGTGGGCCGTAGGCGAGATCGACGACGACCTGGCCCGCGGCCGGCTCGACCAGCAGCTCGTCGCGCACCGGTGTGGCGTTCACGATCAGGTCGCAGTCGGACGCGTCCGGCGGCCAGCTGCCGGAGCGCGCGTAGATGCGTGTGTCCTTTGGGAGCGCGGGAAGCAGCGCCTGCGCGGCGCCGCCGGCGCCGATCAGGCAGGCGCGCGTCGCAACGATGCCGGCGAGGATCTCGCGGTCGGTGTTGAAACCGAGCACGCGGCCGTCGCGGAAGACGAGTGTGTTGACCGCTTCGCCGTCAGCCTCGTCGCAGGCGGCGACGACGGCGCCCTTGTGAGGAATGGTCACGTTGGCCCCTGCGAAGCCGAGCGTTCGCAACGCGTCCACGGCCGCGACCGGGTCGCCGACGTCGAACGCGAGGTACGTCCAGTCGAGGCCGAGCGCAGCGAACGCCGCGTTCTGCATCCGCGGCGACAGCGACTGGGCGACCGGCCGGCCGATGAGCGCGACCTTGGTCAGCATCCGTACCCGTGCGCGCACTCGTACTGCTGGAACTGCGTCGCGCTCGCGGTGAAGAAGTGATGCACCTTGTCGGGCTTGCGCACGAAGTAGAGATAGTCGACGTTCGCCGGATGCGCCGCTGCGCGCAGCGACGCGAGGCCCGGGTTGGCGATCGGGGTCGGCGGCAGGCCGAGCTTGATGCGCGTGTTGTACGGGCTCTGACTCTGGAGCTGGGACTCCGTGATCGACTGTTCCGGCGAGATGTTCAAGCCGTAGCGCAGAGTTGCGTCGATGCCGAGCGGCATCTGCTCGCGCAACCGGTTGTAGATCACCGCGGCGATCAGCGGACGTTCCGCGGGTGCCTCGGCCTCCTTCTCGACCATCGAGGCGATCGTGAGCACGTCGTACGGCGTCAGGTTCTTCGAGCGCGCGTACCGCAGGTCGAGCGTCGACCAGTTGCGACAGAACGCCTGCACCTGATCGCGGGCCAGCTGCGCCGACGTCGTGGCCGCCACGAAGTCGTACGTCGCCGGGAAGAGGAAACCCTCTGTGGTGGTTCGCAGACGGGGCGAGAAGCAGGGAACTGCAAGGCGTCGGGTCGTTCGCTCGTACGTGGTGCTCGACAGCTTCACCGGGCGACCACGCTTGCGTTCTGCGATGTGCGCGACGACACCGACCCGCTCGGCCATCTGTGCGCGCGTGAAGCCCTCCGGGAACACCACGCGAAACGGCTTCGGCGGTGGTGGCGGCGGAGGCGGCGCGGCCTCGTGGCGGTGCAGATGCGGCAGTGCCGCCCGCACGGCGACGACGATCAAGAGCGCCGCTACGGCGAGACAGACGAGCGCGACGGTGCGGCGGCGGCGAACCTGCTCGCGGGAAGGGCGATCGTTGCTCAGCGGCCCGCGCTCTGCCACTCGAGGTAGCTCGACAGCAGATGCGCGGCTGCCCGCGCATCGTCGCCGCCGGCGAGAACGGACGTGAAGCGCTCGTCGTACGTCTCGACCGGGACGTCGAGCGCGTTCCGCAGCCGCTCCACGAACGCGGCGGTCTCGCGCGCCTGCTCGCCGTGCTCGCCGCGCAACGTCAACGGCATGCCGACGACGACGAGCTCCGGCTGCTCCGCGCCGATCACGTCCACGAGCCGCCGAAAGCCGGTTTCCGTGGCCGCACGCTCCACCGCCCCCGCCGGCCGGGCGAGCGTGCCGGTGGGATCCGACACGGCGACGCCGGTCCTCGCCGAGCCGTAGTCGAGCGCGAGCACCTTCACCGGAGCGCAGCGGCGAGGGCATCTCGACCCGCCACGAGGGCCTCGCGCACCGCGCCGACGTTCTTGCCACCCGCCTCGGCAAGCGTCGGCCGTCCCCCGCCACCGCCGCCGATGATCGGGCCGAGCTGCCGGACGACCGCGACCGCGTCGACCCGTTCCACCGACCGGTCGAGGTTGACCACGAGCGCGACCTTGCCGTCGTCCGCCGAGGCGAGCACGACCGCGACGGCCGACTCGCGCTGCCGCAGCTGGTCGGACAGATCGCGCAGGTCCCCCCCTCGCGCGCCCTTCACCTCGGCGACGAAGACGCCGTCGACGCGGTCCTGCCAGACGATGTCCGGCCCGGCCGATGGAGCCTTCGGCTTCTTCGCCTCGCGCCTCACCTGGTCGAGCTCGACCCGCACCGCCTCCAGCTCGCGCGAACGCCCGTGGAGCACCGACCAGCCCTCACCCGCCGTGACCGCCTCGATGCGACGGGCGCCTGCTCCGACCGAGGTCTCGGAGAGCAGGACGAACGGTCCGATCTCCGCGGTCGAGCGCACGTGGGTGCCGCCGCAGAGCTCGCGCGAGAAGTCGTCGATCTCGACGACGCGCACCTCGTCCCCGTACTTCTCGCCGAAGAGCATCATCGCCCCGAGCGAACGCGCCTCGTCGATCGACGTCACGAACGTCCGCACCGGGATCGCCTCGAACACCTTCTCGTTCACGAGCCGCTCGACACGCTCGAGCTCCTCCGGCGTCAGCGCCTGCTGGTGCGTGAAGTCGAACCGGAGCTTGTCGGGCCGCACCGCCGAGCCGGCCTGGTGGACGTGGTCGCCGAGCACCGCGCGCAGCGCTGCGTGCAGCAGGTGCGTCGCGGTGTGGTTGGTCATCGTCGGGAAACGCTCCGACCAGCTTACGACGGCCTCGACGCGCGTACCGGGCGAGAGCGAGGCTCGGCCCTCGAGCTCGAGCACGAGCACCTGATCGTCGCCGAACTTGAGGACGTCGACCACCTCGAGCCGCTGCTTCTCGCCGTCGACGACGAGGTACCCCTGGTCGCTCACCTGGCCGCCGCTCGAGGCGTAGAAGGGCGACCGCTCGAGCTTGACCAACTGCCGCGTCCCGCCGGCAGGAGCAGCGTCGACGACCGCCGTGAGGACGTCCGTCCTCGCGTAGCCGACGAACTCGGTCACGGGGTGGCCCGGCTCGACCAGCTGCGCCGCGATCTGTTCCGTCGTCGCGTCACCGCCGGCGCGCGAGATCTCGCGATGCTGCTCCATCAGCTCGCGGAAGCCGTCGACGTCGACCGCCTGTCCGCGCTCCTCGGCGAGCTCCTGCGTGAGCTCGATCGGGAAGCCGAACGTCGTCGCCAGCTTGAAGGCCTCCTCGGCGTCGATCGCCGGCTTGCCGGCGAGCGCGTCGAGCTCCTTGAGCCCACGCTCGAGCGTCTCGCGTGAAGCGCGACTCCTCGTCGCGCACGACGCGCTCGATCTGGTCCGCATGCTCCTTGAGTCTGGGATACGCGTCGCCCATCTGCTCGATCACCACCGACGGGAGCCGGTAGACGCGGTCGAGCCCGATCCGTTGCGCCTGCTGGATCGCGCGCCGCAGGAGGCGCCGGCAGATGTACCCGCGTCCCTCGTTCGACGGCACCACGCCCTCGGCGACGAGGAACGTGACGGCCCGCAGGTGGTCGGCGAGCACGCGATGCGCACGCAGCGACACATCGCTGTCGCGGTAGGCGACGCCTGACTGCTCGGCAATCCAGTCCATGATCACGCGGAAGCCGTCCGTGTCGAAGACCGAGTCGACCCCCTGGACGACGCACATCGTGCGCTCGAGGCCGAGGCCCGTATCGACGTTCTGGGTGGGCAGCCGCTCGAGCACGTTTCCCGGCCGCAGGTCGTACTCCATGAAGACGAGGTTGTAGATCTCCATGTAGCGGTCGCAGTGCCCAGGTCCGCACGCAGGATCGCCGCAGGCGTAGCGGTCACCCCGGTCGTAGAAGATCTCGGAGGACTGCCCGCACGGACCGGTCTCCGCGGCCTGCCAGAAGTTGTCCTTGCCGAGCCGCACGATCCGCTCCGGCGGGATCCCGACGCGCTCCCATGCTGCAATTGCAACGGCATCCTCGTCGAGCGAGAACACCGGGTCGCCCTCGTGGACGGTGGCCCACAGCCGCTCGGGGTCGAGGGCCATCACCTGCGTGACGAACTCCCACGCATAGTCGACCGCTTCGTCCTTGAAGTAGTCGCCGAACGAGAAGTTGCCGAGCATCTCGAAAAACGAACAGTGCCGCTCGGTCCGCCCGACGTCGTCGAGGTCGGTGTCCTTGCCGCCGGCCCGCAGGCACGGTTGGACGCTTACGACGCGGTCCCGAGGCGGCTCCTTCGTGCGCAGGAAGTACGGCTTGAACTGCTGCATTCCGGCGACGATGAAGAGGGTCGAACGGTCGTCGTCGGGCGGGATCAGCGAGTGCCCCGGCACGCGGAGATGCCCGCGCTCCTCGTAGAACGCCTGGAAGCGCTCGCGCAGCTCGGCCGTCGTCATCGACACGGCGAACAGTGTACGGAGCAGTCGCTCAGCTGTTTTTGGCGATTCGCGGCTCGGCGGGCCCGTCCGTCCCGATCTCCGTCCTGATCTTCGCGATCGCGCGTCGAATCAGCCGGGAGACGTGCATCTGCGAAATGCCCACCTGACGCGCGATCTGCGACTGCGTCTGGCCTTCGAAGAAGCGCAGATGCAGGATCAGGCGCTCGCGCTCGTCGAGGGCCTTGAACCCGGGCGCGAGCACCGCCCGATCCTCCGACACCTCGTACTCGTGCTCGATCGAGCCGAGCGTCTCGAGCGGATCGAGCTCCTCCCCGCCCTCCGACGTCGATCCCTGCGAGAGCGAGAGCGCGCTGTAGGCACGGCCGGATTCGAGCGCCTCGAGGACGTCCTCCTCGTCGACGCCCGCGCTCTCGGCGAGCTCCGGGATCGTCGGCGACCGTCCGAGCTCGACGGTCAGCTGCTCGACGATCTTGGACAGCTGGACGTTCAGCTCCTGCAGGCCGCGGGGAACCCGCACCGACCAGCCCTTGTCGCGGAAGTGGCGCTTGATCTCGCCGATGATGTTCGGCGTCGCGTACGTCGTCAGCTCGACGCCGCGATTGACGTCGAAACGGTCGATCGCCTTGATCAGGCCGATCGCGCCGATCTGGATGAGGTCGTCGAGCTGCTCGCCGCGGTAGCTGTAGCGGCGGGCGAGCGAGCGGACGAGCGACATGTGCCGCTCGATCAGCTGCTCACGCGCATGCACGTCGCCCTGCTCGTGGTAGCGGCGAAGCAGTGCCTTGTCGCTCTCGGCGCTCATCGCGCGACGCTCACCGCCTTCGTCAGCACGGCCCAGTCGCCGTCGACCAGCACGTCGTCGACGGTCGAGTCGAGCACCCGGCGCACGCCGAGCCAGTCGCCGGCGTCGCGTTCGAGCTCGTCCAGCACACTGGTCTCGAGCGGGCCGACGCGGGTGACGAGCGCGTCGTCGCGCACGATCATCCGGACGGTCACCTCTCCGCCCGGCCCCTCGAGGCGCGCGAGCAGCGCGTCGAGCGCGAGCTGGATGTCCTCGAGGCTTTCGATCGTCAGGTTGAGCCTTGCGGCGAGACCGCCGAGCACGAAAGACGCCACGCGCCTGTACTCCGGCTGACGTGGAATCGTGAGCGTGATCTCGTCAGCCATGCGGCTTCTTCAGCTCCTCTTCGAAGTCGCGTTCGCGCCGCGCGGCCGCATCCCTGCCCTCGGCGACGGCCTGGTGCCAGCCGTTCCGGGCGCGCAGTGACGCGAAGCCGTGCGACACGCCTGCGGAGAACCCGGTGAGCTTTTGCACCGGGCGCGAGATCGCGAAGTTGAGCGTCCGGACCGCGTGATCGGCGGCAACGACGGCGTCGACGGCGCTGTCGGTCGCAGGATCGAGCTTGTCGAGCTGGGCGTTCACGCGATCGACGGTACCTCCGAGCTTCGTGGCGACCGGCAGCAGGTCGCGTTCGGTGCCACGGATCAGCGACGAAAGCCGATCGAAGGTGGTGGCGAGCCGAAGCAACGCCCATGCGCCGGCGAGGCCGACGGCGACGAGAAAGACGGCCAGCCCGACGTACGCCGCGTCTCCTGCCGAGAAGGCGAGCACCCGAGGAGACTAGTCGGTCGTCGAGGCGGTGACCAAGCCGGCACCGACGACCACGTCGCCGTCGTACAACACGGCCGCCTGCCCGCGGGCGACGCCGTACGCCGGCTCCTCCAGCGACAGCCGGAACCCGCGCGCGGTCGCCTCCACGACCGCTGCGACCGCCGGAGAGCGGTAGCGGAGCTTCGCGGTGACCCTGTCGACCGGCACGAACAGCCGGCCGCGCGCGGAGACGTGCCGACGGGCGAGCGCGGCGTGAGGGCCCGCCACCACCGTGTTCGTGCGCGCGTCGGTGCCGATCGCGTAGAGCGGCTCGGCGGCGGCGACGCCGAGCCCCCGCCGCTGGCCGGGGGTGAACGTCCAGTGTCCGCGGTGCGCCCCGATCACCGTTCCGCGCTCGTCGACGATCGGGCCGGGCCGCTGCTCGACGCCGTGCCGGGCGAGGAACGACCGGTAGTCGTCGCCGGCGAGGAAGCACGCCTCCTGCGACTCCGGCCGGCGCGCCGCAGCGAGCCCCGCCCGCTCCGCCTCGGCGCGGGTCTCGTCCTTCAGTTGGTCTCCGAGCGGAAACCAGACACGATCGAGCAGACGCGGCTCGAGGCGGGCGAGCATGTAGCTCTGGTCCTTCTGCTGGTCGACCGCGCGCGCGAGGAGCAGTCTCCCGTCGCGTTCGACGATGCGCGCGTAGTGACCGGTCGCAAGTCGCGCTGCGCCGACGCGGCGGGCGAAGGCGAGCAGCTCTGCGAAACGGAAGCCACCGTTGCACCGAACGCACGGGTTGGGCGTCTCTCCGCGCGCGTAGCCGCGAACGAACGGCGTCACGACCGCCCGTCTGAACCGCTCGCGACGGTCGAGCGTCACGTGCGGAAGGCCGCGCGCGTGACAGGCCTCGCGGGCAGCGAGCACGGCGCTCGGCGAGCAGCATGCGCGCTCGGTGTCGGGCCCCTTCGGATCGGCCCAGAGGCGCAAGGTGACGC
This sequence comes from uncultured Thermoleophilia bacterium, assembly GCA_963774355.1. GTDB lineage: Bacteria > Actinomycetota > Thermoleophilia > Gaiellales > Gaiellaceae > PALSA-600. Next base: position 320,937 of record CAVZER010000006.1, read on the forward strand.
CGACGGCCCGAGGCCCGGCACGAAGCAGCGTCACGGCGCTGTCGACACCGCCGCTCATCGCCACGGCCACGCGGCGCGGATCCGCTGCCGCGCGCACCGCCGGTGCAAGCGCGTTCGCGAGCGCGTCGACCGGCAGCAGCTCCCCGCCGACGGCCGCCGCCTCGAGCAGCGAGAGGCCGCGGAGGTCCTCGGCGACGCCCGCGGCGTCCGCATCGACGATCGTGACGCCCTCGACCCGCAGGCGGACGAGCGCCCAGTCGGCCCCGCGGGCCGAGTCTCCGACGAGCTCGCGCATCGTCGAGCCAGCGTACTGGCGGGCAAAGCACGGAGGGAGCCCGAAGGCCCCCTCCGTCATGCTCTGACGCCGCCGACCCTGCCACGTCCGTGTGAACCTGGACAAGCCAGGTGGGTGCCGTGCGGGCGGAGGAACGCTAGGCGCCCCGCGCCCGACCCGGGCTCCCTTTCACATGGTGTTGGTTCTACATGGATACGCGGCGTCGCGAACGGCGTCGGGCAACCGCAGGACTGTACCCGCGCTCAGTCGCCTCGCGCGGCGTACGCCCAGTGCACGAGCTGCACGCCGCGAAGCCCGAGCCGCCGCGCCAGAGCGTCCGTCAGGTCGAACTGGCGACCGGCCGAGTACGGCCCGCGGTCGACGACCTGGGTGAGCACGGTCTTGCCGTCGTAGGTGACGAAGATCCGTGCGCCGCACGGCAGCGTCGGATGCGCGATGCCCTCGGTGTCGGGGCCGAGGATCGTGCCGCACGCCGTGTGGCGGCCGAAGACGGCCGGCCCGGCCGACCCGGCGAGGGCCGTGAACGCTCCTTCCGGATGCGGAGCGGTCGAATGCTGGGAGCGCGTTGCGGCAGACACCGCCACGGCGCACACCGCGGCGAGGATCGCGACTGCGGCGAGCGCGACCTGCCGCTCGGCGAGGCGCGAGCTCATCCCTCGGCCGTCTGCCTCGGCGGCACCGGCGGCACGATCCGGGCCGGCACCTCGACGACGAATGTCTCGACGACGGTGCGGCGCCCGAGTCGGCGCCGGGGGGGCTGCAGCCCGAACGGCTCGAGCTGGTGGCTCGCGGTCCCCGACCCGTGGACGACGACGGCGACCGGGAGAACGGGAAGCGGTGCCGGCGGCGCAGCGGGCGGCACCGCGGATGCAGGTGTCGGCGTCCGGGCCGGCGGCAGCTGGACGGGCTCGATGTCGTCCTCGTCCTCCTCGGCTTCGGATGGTGCCGTCACCGGCCAGTCGCCGAGCAGCTCCGACCGCAGAGCGGCGGATGCGATCCACGTCGGCGCCTCTTCGCGCTGCGGATCGGGGTAGCCCGCGTAGACCTGTTCGAGCGGCTGCGGCGGAGGCAGGCTCGTGCTCGGGACGTAGTAGCGCGGAGGCAATCCCGAGCCGTAGTGAGGCTCCCCACGCCACGCGGCCCACTCGAGCAGCGCGACGACGAGCCATCCGAGCACCATCACGCCGACGATCTCGATCGGCCGGAGCTTGGCGAGCGCCAGCCCCGTCGCGAGGGCGGCGAGGAAGAGAACTTCGAGGGCGAATCGCGATCCCTGGCGGTCGAGCACTCAGCTTCTTCCTTCGCTAGGAGCTGTCGGTGACCTGCTCGCTTTCGACCGTCACGTCGATGCCGAGCTCGGCGAGCTGCTCCGCGGTCACCGTGGTCGGCGCACCCGACATCGGGTCGACGCCGGCCTGGTTCTTCGGGAAGGCAATCGTGTCGCGGATGAACGGCTCGTCGAGCAACGCCATGCACAGCCGGTCGATTCCGGACGCGATCCCACCGTGCGGAGGCGCGCCCATGGAGAGAGCGTCGAGCAGGAACCCGAACTTCGACCGCTGTTCCTCGGGAGAGATCCGCAGCAGGTCGAACACCTTCTCCTGCAGCTCGGGCTCGTGGATCCGGAACGAGCCGCCCGCGAGCTCGAGTCCGTTGCCGACGAGGTCGTACGCGATCGCCTTCGCGGCGCCCGGGTCGGAGTCGAGGAGCGCCAGCGACTCGGGATTCGGGCGGGTGAACGGATGGTGCTCGGCGTCCCACCGCTCGAGCTCCGCGTCCCACTTGAACATCGGGAAGTCGGTGATCCACGTGAAACGCCAGGCACTCTCGTCGACGAGCCCGAGCTCACGACCGAGGTGCAGCCGCAGGAAGCCGAGCACGCGCGAGACCTCTGCCCGGTCGCCGGCGCCGAAGAGCACCGTCGTGCCCGGGCGGCCGAGCGCCTCGAGGACCTCGGCCGAGAGGTACTTCGCGATCGGCGAGCTCACCTCGCCGTCGGAGCGGAAGACGATGTACGCGAGGCCCTTGGCGCCCCAGCCCTTGACGAGCTCCTCGAGCTTCGCGATCTCGCCGCGCGACAGCTCCTGCTCGACCCGGAGGTACCGCACCGCGGCCGCGTTCGCGAACACGCCGAACTCGGCGTCGCGGGTGATCGCGGTCGCGTCCTCGATCTCGAGCCCGAAGCGGAGATCGGGCTTGTCGGATCCGTAGCGTCGATCGGCCTCCTCCCACTCCATGCGCGGGAACGGCGTCTCCAGGTCGACGCCGCGGCACTCCTTCCAGATGCGGGCGACGATCCGCTCGATCAGCGCGAACAGCGCGTCCTGGTCGGGGAACGCCGTCTCGACGTCGAGCTGGGTCAGCTCCTGGAGCCGGTCGGCGCGCAGATCCTCGTCCCGGAAGCAGCGGGCGATCTGGTAGTAGCGCTCGAAGCCGGAGATCACGAGCAGCTGCTTGTAGATCTGCGGGCTCTGCGGGAGAGCGAAGAAGCGCCCGGGCTGCAGCCGCGTCGGGATCAGGAAGTCGCGCGCGCCCTCGGGTGTCGGCTTGCCCATGATCGGCGTCTCGATGTCGACGAACCCGGCGGCCTCCATCTCCTGACGGATGATCGACACCGCCTTGGCGCGCGTGCGGATGTTTCGCTGCAGACGCTCGCGCCGCAGGTCGAGCCACCGGTAGCGGATGCGCAGCGTCTCGTCGACGCCTTCCTCGTCGAGCTGGAACGGCAGCGGCGTCGAGCGGCTGATCACCTCGAGCGCGTCGACCTGCACCTCGATCTCGCCCGTCGCCATGCGCGGGTTCACGGTCTCCGGGCTGCGGCGCACCACCTCTCCGCGCGCCTGCACGACGAACTCGTTGCGCAGATCGTGCGCTGCCTCGGCGCCGCCCGACGAGCGCTCGGGGTTGATCACGAGCTGGACGACACCGCTCTCGTCGCGCAGGTCGACGAAGATCAGACCGCCGTGATCGCGCCGCCGGGCGACCCAGCCGGCCAGCGTGACCGTCCGCCCCACGTCGTCCGGTCGTGAGCTTGCTGCCGATCGAATCACGCCAGGTCATGGGTTGATGAGGGTAGCGACGACCTCGTCGAGCGCGATCGGCTGCTCTTCCCGGCCGCGGCGCCTGATCGTGGCCGCGTCGCTGCCGACGATCACGACCGTCTGCGCGCCGCGTCCGTCCCGCCTGCGTCATCTGCCCCTTGAACGAGCGGCCCGCGTAGTCGGTGTCGCGTCGACAGCCCGGCGCGCCGGAGATCGACGAGCAGGCGGCAGGCCACGACGCGGTCGGCGCCCTCGCCGAGCACGACGAACACGTCGAGCGGCGCGGGCTCGAACGCGATGCCCTCGTTCTCGAGCGCGAGCAGCAGGCGTTCGATCCCGGCTCCGAACCCGATGCCGGGCGTCGGCGGGCCGCCGATCGCCTCGACGAGCCCGTCGTAGCGGCCGCCGCCGCAGATCGTCGAGTTCGCGTTCTCGAACGGGCCGACGAACTCGAACGTCGTCCGCGTGTAGTAGTCGAGGCCGCGCACGAGCGTCGGCGTCGAGCACGTACGGCACGCCGTACGGCGTCGAGGTGCGCCGCACGGCTGTCGAAGTGCTCTCGGCACGCGTCGCACAGCGACTCGCCGATCTTCGGCGCGTCTGCGAGCGCCGCGCGCACGCGCTCGTCCTTCACGTCGAACACCTGCAACGGGCTCGTCGCGCGCTTGTGGCGTGCGTCCTCGTCGAGCACGTCGGCGTGCGCGTCGAGCCACTCGTTCAGCTCGCGCGACGTACTGCGGGCGGCAGGCGGCGTCGCCGATCGAGTTCAGCTGCAGCTCCCACTTCGTGACGCCCAGGCGGCGCAGCAGCTCGGTGTAGAGCTGGATCACCTCGGCGTCGATCGACGGGCTCGGCCGAGCCGATCGCCTCGACCGACAGCTGGTAGTGCTCGCGGATAGCGTCCGCGGCCCGGCGCGCCGTAGCGGTACATCGGCGCGATCGTGTACGCCTTGACCGGCTGCGGCTCGCGGTGCAGCCCGTGCTCGAGGTAGGCGCGTGCGATCGGCGCGGTGCCTTCGGGGCGGAGCGTCAGCGACCGGTCGCTGCGGTCGGTGAACGTGTACATCTCCTTGTTCACGACGTCGGACGCCGCCCCGGACGTGCGCTCGAAGAGCGCTCGTGTCCTCGAAGCCCGGCGTCTGGATGCGCCCCCAGCCGTACAGCGCGGTGACCTCCTCCATCGTGCGCACGACGTGCCACCACGCAGCGTCGGTGGGCAGGACGTCGTGCGTCCCGCGCGGGGCCTGAAACCGCGAGCTCACGGCTGCGCGCGCAGCTCGCGCAGGAACGGGTTCGTCTGCAAGCTCCCGCCCGAGCGTCGTCGTCTGCCCGTGTCCCGGGTAGACGACGGTGTCGGCCGGCAGCCGGTCGAGGAGGCCCTTCACCGAGGTGAGCAGGGTGTCCCAGTCGCCGCCTTCCAGGTCGACGCGGCCGACCGAGCCGGCGAAGAGGAGGTCGCCCGAGAACAGCTGGTCACCCGACGAGGAACGCGACGTGGCCGGCGGAATGCCCCGGGACGTCGATCACCTCGAACGTGATCCCCGCGACCGTGACCTGGTCGCCACCGGAGACGGTGTGGGCCGGGTCGTGCGGCGGCAACACGAAGCCCGCCGCGGGTCTCGCCCGTCCGCAGCGCCTCGACCTCGACCGCAGGCGCCCAGACCTCGCTGCCCGTGCCCTCGGCGAGCTCGGCGACCCCGCCGATGTGATCGACGTCGGTGTGGGTGACGAGGATGCCCGCCGGTCCGGGCGCCGATCCGCGCGAGCTCGAGCCGGAGCGGCGTCGGATCGTCGCCGGGATCGATGACGGCCGCCTCGGCAGCGCCGCGCTCGCCGCGAACGACGTAGCAGTTGCTGCTGAAGGGGCCCATCACGAACGTGTCGACGACGAGTGACATGCGAGGGCGTTTGAGTCTATCGGCGCTGTGAAACACTGCTTGTCTCCGATGCAGCGCTGGGATCTTCTCGAGCTCGACGCGCCGGCCGGGACGCGCGATCCGATCGTGCTCCACTCGGACGACGGCGCGCGGGCCGTACTGATCGTGCTGGCTCCCGGCCAGACGCTCGGCGACCACCAGGTGCGGGAGAACTCATGGGTCGTCGTCCTCGAGGGCACGGTGCAGTTCACGTCCGGCGAGGGCCCGCCGATCGTCGCCGAGAGCGGAAGCCTCACACGGTTCGAGGCGGGCGAGCGGCACGCGCTGACGAGCCCCGCCGGTGCGCGCGTCCTGCTCCTGCTCGCGCCGTGGCCGGGCGAGGGCCACTACCCGAGCGCGTAGCCGACCTACTTCTTGCCGGACGGCGTCTGTTTGGCGACGCGACGCTGGTAGGCGCGATACGTGGTCCGATCGACCCAGTACGTCAGCGGAACGAAGGCGACCGCGTACAACGCTCCCCACGCAAGCCGGACTCCGAGCGGAGAGCTCTTGAACAGAAACACGAACGCGAGGAGCATCAGGCCGCCCATGAGGCCGCCTCGGCGGAACGCGCGATGCCACGACGGCGGTGGCACCTCTCGAATCGGTCGCGTCGCAGCCTCGCTTCGCCCCGCGCGCGGGAGATGCCTTCGCCGGCGACTTGGACTGTGCGCGCGCCTCGCGCTCGTTCGCCAGCTCGTCTTCGTCGAGCGGGCGCTCGGTGCCGTCGGCCTCGAGGAGCACGGTCTCGTACTCGTGCCGGAACGACTTCTCCCGACGGCGGCGCTGCTTCCGAGTCGGCATCCTCGTGCAGGTTAGCGCCGGTGGGCGACCCGCCCCGCGATGATCACGCGCGCGACGACGTCACCGCCCAGGGAGTACGCGAGGTAGCGCCAGTCAGGCGCGTCGAGAAGGACGAGGTCGCCGCGGAACCCCGGCGCGATCCGTCCGACCCGGCCGGCGCGGCCGAGGACGTGCGCCGCGTTCACCGTGACCGCGTTCAGGGCCTCCGCCGGCCCGAGATGGAGCTGGGTGCAGGCGAGCGAGCACACGAGTGGGATGCTCGTCGTGAAGGAGCTCCCCGGGTTGAAGTCGGTCGCCAGCGCGACGACCGCGCCGGCCGCGACGAGCTCTCTCGCCGGGGCCTGTGGGCGATCGAGGAAGAGCGCGCTCGCCGGGAGCAGCACCGCGGCGACATCGCTCCGGCCGAGCTCGGCGATTCCGTCCGCGCCGGTCGCTTCGAGATGGTCGACCGAGCGCGCACCGAGCTCGACGGCGAGCGGGACCGCCCCCTGCTCGGTGAACTGGTCGCCGTGGAGCCGAAGCGCGAGCCCTGCCGCACGACACGCCTCGAGGTAGCGGCGCGCCTGGGCGGCGTCGAAGGCGCCGCGCTCGAGGAAGACGTCTGCAGCATCGGCGAGCGGCGCGGCGGCGGGCAACACCTCGGCGATCGCCCAGTCGAGGTACGCGTCGGCGTCGGGCCGCTCGGGTGGCACTGCATGGGCGCCGAGCCAGGTCGGCGACCCGCCCGCGCCGCGGATCGCGCGTAGCGATGCCAGCTCCGTGTCGCGATCGAGGCCGTAGCCCGACTTGCCCTCCCACGTCGTCGTGCCGTGGCGGAGCATCCAGCCGGCGTGCTGTTCGACGCGGGCTGCAAGCTCGCTCTCGTCGAGATTCCGGGTGGCTGCGACGGTCGAGAGGATCCCGCCGCCGGCAGCGTGGAGCTCCTCGTACGTCGCGCCGCCGGCCCGACGCGAGAATTCGTCGACCCTGTCGCCACCGAAGGCCGGATGGGTGTGGCAGTCGACGAGACCGGGCACCGCGCTCAGCCCGCGGCCGTCGAGCTCCTCGATCTCGCCGTCGAGCGCCGGCAGATCGCGCATGCGCCCGACGGCCTCGATCGTGCCTTCGACGCAGAGCACGAAGGCGTCCTCGAGCACCTCGACCGCGGCGAGGTCGTCACCGCGCGCCGGAACCGAGCGTGGGTTCGGCGATGCGACCTGTGCGAGATCGCGCACGAGGAGCCGCGCCGGCAACGGTCTCCCTACTCGGCGCCCGGCCGGGTGAGCCCGTGCTCCCGGGCGGCGGCTTCGGCCTCCGGATAGCCGGCGTCGAGGTGTCGCACGACGCCCATCCCCGGGTCCGTGGTCAGGACCCGCTCGAGCCGTTCGGCCATCTCGTCGCTCCCGTCGGCGACGACCACCATCCCGGCGTGGATCGAGTTGCCGATCCCGACGCCGCCCCCGTGATGGACGCTCACCCAGCTCGCGCCGGCGGCGACGTTGACGAGCGCGTTCAGGATCGGCCAGTCGGCGATCGCGTCGGAGCCGTCTCGCATCGCCTCGGTCTCGCGGTACGGCGAGGCGACCGACCCGGCGTCGAGATGGTCGCGACCGATCACGATCGGTGCCTTGACGCGTCCGGAGCGCACGAGGTCGTTGATCGCGAGCCCCGCCCGCGCCCGGTCGCCGTAGCCGAGCCAGCAGATCCGGGCCGGCAGACCCTGGAACGCGACCCGTCTCGGCGCCAACTCGAGCCAGCGCTGAAGCAGCACGTCGTCGGGGAACAGAGCGAGGAGTGTCTCGTCGATCACGGCGATGTCGTTCGCCTCGCCCGACAGCGCGGCCCAACGGAACGGCCCGATCCCGCGGCAGAAGAGCGGCCGGATATAGGCCGGGACGAATCCCGGGTATGTGAATGCGTCCGTTACGCCTGCTGCTTCGGCCTCACCTCGTAGGTTGTTGCCATAATCGAAAACATAGCTGCCGGCCCGGACGAACTCGAGCAGGCCCTCGACGTGCACGGCGATCGAGGAACGCGCCCGGCGCACGTACTCCTCGGGATCGGACGCACGGAGCGACGCCGCGGTCTCGACGTCGAGCCCCTGCGGCACGTAGCCGGTGAGCGGGTCGTGCGCGGCGGTCTGGTCGGTGACGAGGTCGAAGCTCTCGCCGCGACGGGCGAGCTCGGGAACGACGTCGGCCGCGTTGCCGAGCAGGCCCACGGACAGCGGCCGACCCTCGCCGGCGGCCGCACGGACGCGCGCGAGCGCGTCGTCGAGGGAATCGGTCGCCTCGTCGAGGTAGCGGAGCTCGAGACGACGCTCGATCCGCACGGGATCGACCTCGACGCAGAGCGCCGCCGCGCCGGCCAGCGTGGCCGCCAAAGGCTGTGCGCCGCCCATCCCGCCGAGGCCGGCGGTGAGGATCGTGCGCCCGGACAACGACGGTGAGCCGAAGTGCTTCTCGCCGGCGGCGGCGAACGTCTGGTACGTCCCCTGCAGGATCCCCTGCGTGCCGATGTAGATCCACGAGCCGGCCGTCATCTGGCCGAACATCGTCAGCCCCTCTGCTTCGAGGCGCCGGAACTCGTCCCAGGTCGCCCAGTGGGGCACGAGCAGCGAGTTGGCGATCAACACACGCGGCGCGGACGGCGTCGTACGGAAGACCGCGACCGGCTTGCCCGACTGGACGAGCAGCGTCTCGTCGTCGTCGAGTGAGAGCAGCGTGCGCACGATCGCGCGGAGCGCCTCGTGCGAACGGGCGGCCTTGCCGGAGCCGCCGTAGACGACGAGCTCCTCGGGCTTCTCCGCCACCTCGCGGTCGAGGTTGTTGAGCAGCATCCGCAGTGGAGCCTCCGCTGCCCACGAACGGGCGTTGAGCTCGGTTCCACGCGGCGCGCGTATCGACGACAGGTCACCGCACAGAGCCTCGACCCGAGCGTCCAGCGAGGCAGCGACGGTCACGGCCGCACCTGGTCCACGGGCAGGGTGCCCGGCGTCGCTCGCAATCGCCTGCGCAGACGATAGAAGCTCCAGCCGACCGCGACCCCGAAGAACACCGCCGCAACGATCAGTCCCTTCACGAGCCCGCCTCCGGACGCCCAGGCGACGAGGACGACGATCACCGCAAGGCCCCCGTAGACGAGCGCAGTGTCGCGATAGGGGTGCCTCACCGCCGATCGCTCAGGACCGCCCCACCTCAGGCGACGGGGCGAGCTCACTCCAGCTCACCCACGACCGTCTCGACCGCCGCGACGAGGGAGCCGTCGCGGATCGCCGCCGCCACGGCCTCGATGTCAGGCCCGAGTGGCCGGTCGTCACGCAGACGGGGCGAGCGGAGCCGCACGGCGTCGTGCACGGCGCGCACGCCCCGGCCCGGCTCGAGCGGCGCGAGGAACTCCACCGCTTGAGCGCCCGCGAGCAACTCGATCGCGACGGCCCGCTCGGCATTCGCAACCACCTGCCACGCCTTCAGCCCCGAAGCGTTCCCCATCGAGACGTGGTCCTCCTGGCCGGCACTCGTCGGGATCGAGTCGACCGATGCCGGATGGCACAGAGACTTGTTCTCGGAGACGAGCGCAGCAGCCACGTACTGGGGAATCATGAACCCGGAGTTGAGACCGCCGTCGGTGGTGAGAAACGCCGGCAGCCCCTCGCTGAGATTCGGGTTCACGAGGCGTTCGAGCCGGCGCTCCGAGATGCTCGCGAGCTCCGAGACCGCCATCCCGAGCGCATCGAGCGCGAACGCCAGCGGCTGTCCGTGAAAGTTGCCGGCGGACACGAGGAGATCGTCGTCGGCAAGCACGAGCGGGTTGTCGGTCGCGGCGTTCAGCTCGGTGCTGATCGTGTAGTCGACGTAGTCGAGCAGGTCGCGCGACGCACCGTGCACCTGCGGTGCGCAACGCAACGAATACGCGTCCTGGACCCGGTCGCACCACCGGTGCGACTCGATGATCGCCGACCCGTCGAGCAGGCGCAGCACGTTGCGCGCCACCGCCGCCTGCCCCCGCAGCGGCCGCAACGCGTGCACCTGCGGCATGAACGAGTTGCGCGAGCCCTGCAGCGACTCCAGCGACATCGCGCACGCGCAGTCGCCGGCCTGCGCGAGGCGCCGTGCGCGCACGAGACTGAGGGCGCCCTGCGCCGTCATGAACTGCGTGCCGTTGATGAGCGACAGCCCTTCCTTGGCGACGAGCCGCACCGGTTCGAGACCTGCGCGAGCGAGCGCCTGCCGCCCCGTTGAGCAGCTCGCCGTCGAACCACGCCCGGCCCTCGCCGATGAGCGGAAGCGCGAGGTGAGCAAGCGGAGCGAGGTCTCCGGACGCACCGACCGACCCACGCGCCGGCACCTCCGGCAGCACGTCGCGATTGAGACAGCCGAGCAGGAGGTCCACGGTTTCGATCCTGGCTCCCGAGTTGCCCTTCGCCAGCGTGTTGGCTCGTAGCAACATCGCGGCGCGGACGACGTCGTCCGGGTACGGCTCGCCGACGCCACACGCGTGCGACCGCAGCAGCCGAACCTGCAGCTCCTCGGTGAGCTCTTCGGGAATCTGCATCGACACGAACCGGCCGAAGCCCGTGTTGACGCCGTAGGTGTGCTCGCGCGAGCCCTGCGCAGCCCGCTCGACGACGCGGCGTGCGGCGAGCATCCGCTCCTGGGCGTCCGCCGAGATCCCGATCTCGCCGCGCCGCTCGACCGCGATCGCCCAGACATCCTCGAGCGTCAGATCGCTCCCTGTCAGCTCGCCCGTCACCGGCACAGCGCCGAGTGTAGGCGGCGATCAGTCGTCCAGCAGCCTGACTTCGAGAACGCGTGAGGCATCGAAGCCGTCGATCCGGAGGGCTGCCCCGGCGGCCGCGGCGGCCGCACCCGCGGGCATCAGCCCGACGACCTCCGAGCCGACGACCTCGGCGCCGCGCGACCCGGCCTCGACGGCAATCCGGGCGACGATCTCGAGGAGCGGCGACGCCTCCCAGTCCTCGACGTTCATCGAGACCTGCACGAGACCCGCTCGCCGCAGCTCGACGCCCAACGCGCGCACGCCGCGGAAGCCGCCGCCGCGTTCGCGGACGATCCCGGCGATCTCCCGTGCGGCCTCGAGCGTGCCGCGCAGGTTGACGTTGAAGGCGATCAGCGGCGCACGCGCACCGGCGATCACGCCGCCGGCGGTCTGGTGGAGCTGCGAAGGCCCGAAGTCCGGCGCGAGCTCACCCTCACCGACTCGACGCTGAAGCCCGTCTGTGCCACCGCGCCGGTAGAACGCAGGCCCGCGCCCGGGTGGGGCATAGAGGAAGACCGGGATGTCCAGCTCGTCGGCGGCCAAACGCGCGAATCGCTCAGCAGCGGCGCGGGCCCGCGGAAAGTCGTCGGGACGAAGCGGCACGAACGGCACGACGTCGGCTGCGCCGACACGCGGATGAACGCCTTCGTGCTCGCGCAGGTCGATGCGCTCGACGGCGACGCGAACAGCGGCGAGCAGCGCATCGACGAGCGCATCGTCGTCGCCGACGATCGTGAACACGGATCGGTTGTGATCCTCGTCTGCATGCACGTCGAGCAAACGCGCAAACGAGCCGAGTGCGTCTCCGATCGCGCCGATCGTCGCCAGGTCGCGCCCCTCGCTGAAGTTCGGCACCGACTCGAGCGGCAACACGAGCCGTACTCTAGGGAGCCGTGACCGCCCCAGGCCGACGGCGCTATCGCTCACTCAGGGCGCTCGAGCGCGATCTCGCGACGTGCCGTCTGTGCGTCGAGGCAGGGCACCCGCTCGAGTCTCTTCCCGTTGCCGTACCGGGCTCGGGGCAGCGTGCGTACATGTTCGGCCAGGCGCCGGGCGCCGTCGAAGGTGCCGAGCGCCGACCCTGGCGCGGCCGCGCCGGCCAGACGCTGCGCCGCTGGCTCGAGCTGGACGAGGACGCGTTCTACTCGACCTTCTACTGCGCTTCGGTGACGCGGTGCTATCCGGGTCGCGCCGCGTCGGGACGGGGCGACCGCACGCCGTCGCCCAACGAGCGCCGGCTCTGTCGCCGCTGGCGTGAGGCGGAGCTCGCGGTCCTGCGGCCGAGATTGATCGTCACCGTCGGTGGCCTGGCGGCCCGCGAGCTGCTCGGGCTCGAACGCGTCACCGACTTTGTCGGATCGAGCTACGACGTCGCGGATGCGATTGCCGTTCCGCTGCCGCATCCGTCGGGTGCGAGCAGCTGGCTCAACGCGCCGGCAAATCGGGCGCGGCTCGACGACGCCCTCGCGCTCGTCGCTGCAGCGCTCGCGCGGCTCTGACGTCCGGTTGCGGCGTCAGCCGCGGAGGTACACGGGCACGGAGCCGACGGCCTTGTCGTGCCACGTCTGCTTGTTCGCGTCCCAGAGCATCCAGAGGTAGCCGATGAAGAACACGAGAGCAGAGAGGATCGCGACCACGGCCCGACCGAAGGCCCGCGGATAGCCGATCGGCTGCCCGGGATTGTCGCGAACATCGACGACGCGGATGCTGAGCGCGGCATCACCCGGCGTCTGCCCCGTGCGGCCGTGGAAGTACGTGAAGTAACCGAACCCGGTCACGATGCCGAGCAGCTCGCCTGTCGCGTTGCCGAGGACGAGACGCAGGATCGTGTCGACGATGCCGAGCACGATGCCGTCGATGAACGTCGCGGCGAAGCGCCGCCAGAATCCTGCAGGCGGCCCGCCGAGCCCGCTCTGCGCCTCGTCGAGCACGTTGCGGCGTATGGTGTCAGCCGTGTCGGACGACCACGGAGAGCTCGGCGCGGAGATGCGCGAGCGGATCGACGCGCCCGTGTCGCAGGAGGCTGTTCGCGAGGCGCGACTGACTCCGGCCGAGGCGGTCCGGCAGATGCGCATCCGCGTCCCGGAGCGGGCCAACCGCAAGCTCCGACAGGTCATCGAGCGGGTCAACCGCGACGACGAGCTGAAGGGCTGGTGGCACGTCGCGAACGTGAACGCCGTCGCGCGCATGGCGATCAACGATCACTCGTGGGTGCACATCCAGATCGTCACCAACATCGCGCTGAAGCTGCTCCGCCAACTGACGAAGCACGGGATCGAGCCCGCGATGGTCACCGACTACAGCATGACCCGCGACGACGCAGAGGTCGTGGTCGCGCTGACGGCGCTGACTCACTGCATCGGCATGTCGGTCCATCGCAAGGGACACGAGGATTTCAGCCTCTTCCTCGCCCAGCCGAAGCTCCGCGAGTTGCTGACGGGCATGTACGAGGAGCCGGAGCTGACCGTCGTCGTCTCCGAGGTGCTGCAGGGGATCATCAGCCACCGCGCCGACGGTGAACCGCTCACGCTCGAGGCCGGCATCCTCCGCGTCGCCGACGCGCTCGACATGGAGCAGGGACGCTCCCGCATCGCCTTCGAGCGCGGGCACGTCGGCATCCACTCGCTGTCGGCCGCTGCGATCGAGGAGGTCGAGATCACCGACGGCGAGGAGAAGCCGATCCGAATCTCGATCACCATGAACAACTCATCGGGCATCTACCAGGTCGACGGACTGCTGAAGGCGAAGCTCGTCGGGTCGGGACTCGAGCCGTACGTCGAGGTGATCGCGCACATCGACACCGAGGACGAAAAGCGGCTCGTTCCCCTCTATCGCCTCGAGCTCTGATGATTTCGCCCGGCCGAACCCGGGCTACAATGCGGCCGCCCTGCGGGGTCGTCTAATGGTAGGACGCCTGACTCTGGATCAGGTAGTCAAGGTTCGAGTCCTTGCCCCGCAGCTGACGACGTGACGGACTCGGGCGAGGGCTCGTCAGTAGCCCCGCGGTTCGACGCGGCGCAGGTGACTCACCAGCGGACGGCGTGGACCAAGAGGGGGCGCTGCGTTGAAAGCGCGAGTGCCCCTTGGCCCGTCGTTGCTAAGACGGGCGGCCCGAGACAAGCCCGGCGTGCGTTGCTCGGACCGCCCGCTCCACCACTCGCGGAGCATTCCCGCAGGCAGCGTTTATCTAAGACGCGATGACGAGACGAAGGTTGGACAGATACCGATCGGCGATGCGCGAGACAGCTGAGGCAAGCCCGCGATGACGGTTGGACGAATGCGCAGGACGCTCGAATGGCTCGACCGCTTCCAGCAGTCGCATCCGGTGCTCGGCTTCCCGCTGGCCGTCAACCGGAAGTACTCGGACGACCGGGGCGGTTACCTCACGGCGACGGTCACCTACTACGGCTTCTTCTCGATCTTTCCGCTGCTGCTCGTGTTGACGACGATCCTCGGATTCGTCTTCCACGGGAACCCGCACCTCCAGCAGGAGATCGTCGACTCGGCGCTCGGGCAGTTCCCGATTGTCGGTACCGAGCTCAAGTCGGGCTCGCTCACCGGCAGCACCGTCGCGCTCGTCGTCGGCCTGGTCGCCGCTCTGTGGGCCGGGATGGGCGCCGTGCTCGCGGCGGGCTACGCGATCGATCGCATCTGGGGGCTGCCGCCTGCGCGCCGGCCGAGCTTCGTCCACGCCCGCCTGCGCGCGCTACTGCTCCTCGCCGTGATCGGCGGCGGCCTGCTCGCGACGACGGCGCTCTCCGGCGCGGGCACCGCCGGAGCCCGCTACGGCCTGGAATGGAAGCTCGCGTCGACCCTCCTCTCGATCGCGCTCGACTTCGTGCTGTTCTGGATCGCCTTCAAGGTCCTCGCAACGCTCGACATCCCGTGGTCGAACCTCTGGGCCGGAGCCCTCACGGCCGCGGTCGGCTACGAAGCCCTGCAGCTGCTCGGCGGCTACTACATCGGGCGCGTGCTCGAGAACGCCGCCAACGTCTACGGGACCTTCGCGCTCGTGATCGGGCTGCTCTCCTTCATCTACCTGGCAGTCCACGTCACGCTGCTCGGCGCCGAGGTCAACGTCGTGGCCGCGAGGCGACTCTGGCCGCAGAGCCTCCTGAGGCCGGGCGACGGAGATGAGCCTCCAGTCGACCCGCCTTCCGGCCGATAACCGACCCATGACGATCCAGCGCGCAGCAGTCGTGACGCTCGCCGCGTTTGCGGCCGCGCTCGCCGCGGTCCTTCGCTGACGAGCGCTGCTAGACCGAGAAGCCGTGTGAGTTCGGCTTCTTGTCGAGCGATGCCGACCAGAGCCGTCGTGCCTGGTCGTTGAGCTCGAACGTGCTCGCCACGACCGCAACCGGACGTGGTGCGGGAGCGGACTCGGAGGCGGGTGCAAGCACATTGCGGACGAGGCCGCCCGCGACCGCGGCCCCGGCCAGCAGCGCGGCCGTGAGGGCCACCGTGATCGGACGCGCCGACCGACGGCGCGACGTCCTGACCGACACGGACGCGTGAACCTCGGGCCGTGCGCTCCGCAGCTCGTCGGTCGTCGTCGCAGACGCGTCGGCGAAGGCCCGGCAGGCTGGGCAGCCGGCGAGATGGGCGTCGAGCATCGCCCCCTCGAGCTCGGAGAGCTGCTCGTCGAGGCGAAGCGACACCCAGAACCGGGCGCGGGAGCAGAGACGGCTTTCGATCAGCATCGGAAAATCAGACGGCTCCCAGCTCAATTCGTTAGCCACGTTATCGATTTGAATCAAAGCGGCCAGAGCCCGAACCGGGCCGAGGCACGATGTTCACGCACCGGAAACAGGTATGACAACGGTATGAGCGAGACGGTCAGGATCCTGGTCGTCGACGACGACGCCGATATCCGCCTCCTGCTGAGGGAGCTCCTCGAACGCGCGAGCTTCGACGTGGAGGAGGCCGACAGCGGTCGCGCCGCGCTGCGCTCCCTCAACGCCTCGCCGCCCGCCCTCGTTCTGCTCGACGTGTCGATGCCGGATCTGGACGGCTACCAGACGCTCGAGCGCATCCGTGACCTGTCCGAGGTTCCCGTGATCATGCTGACTGCCCGGGCGCGCGAGCTGGAGAAGGTCCGGGGCCTCACCGCCGGGGCCGACGACTACGTCGCGAAGCCCTTCGGCCGGCAGGAGCTGCTGGCGCGCGTCCAGGCGCAGCTTCGTCGCTCGGGAGGCACCGCGGCGGTGCACGAGGCGTACGCAGACGACTTCCTCGCGATCGACTACGGGGAGCGGCGGGTCACCGTCGCCGACCGCGAGGTGCGCCTGACGCCGCTCGAGTTCAAGCTGCTCGTGACCTTCGTCCAGAACCGCAACATGGTCCTGTCGCGCGAGCAGCTGCTCAAGCTCGTGTGGAGCGACCCCTACGGCGTCTCCGGCGACCAGGTCAAGCTGTACGTCGGCTACCTCCGGCGCAAGCTCGTGCCGGACGCCCCGGGCGATGCGCCGATCGAGACGCTGCGCGGCTTCGGGTACCGCTACCGGTCGTGAGAATCCGGTTTGGTTCGTTCCTCCGCGCTCTCTACACTTCCGCCACAACCCCCTGACCCCCCAGACAGGAGGACGAGTGAAGAAGCGAATTTACGCGGGCGTGGGAGCGTCCGTGGGTATTGCGGCTGTTGCGCTCGCTGTAACAGTCGGCGTGGCAATTGCCCATTCGAGCGGAGCGACGCCGCTACCCGCGTCGTCGTGCTCGGCGATTCAGAATCCGAACGGGCAGTACCTGATTGCCTCCGATCTCCCGCTCCAGGGATCTGGTCGTAGCCAGACCGTCCAGATGACGAAGGCGATCGCGTACATCCTCAAGCAGCACGGCTGGAAGGCGGGCAAGTACACCCTCGCCTACCAGAGCTGCGACGATTCGACCGCCCAGGCCGGAAAGTGGGACTCGGGTAAGGCGTCGACCAACGCCAACGCCTACGCCCAGGACTCGAGCGTGATCGGCGTGCTCGGAACGTTCAACTCGGGCGCCGCCGAGATCGAGATCCCGGTGCTCAACCGTGCTCCCAACGGTCCGGTGGCAATGGTCAGCCCGGCGAACACGTACGTCGGTCTGACGCACGGCGGGCCCGGCACGGTTGCCGGCGAGCCGGGCAAGTACTACCCGACGGGAAAGCGCAACTACGCCCGTGTCGTCGCTGCCGACGACTACCAGGGCGCCGCTGACGCTCTCCTCGCGCAGTCGCTCGGAGTGAAGAAGGTCTTCATCCTGAACGACAAGGAGGCCTATGGCCTGGGCGTCGCGTCGAACTTCCGCAACGCGGCGACCAAGCTGGGCATCAAGACGGTCGGCTTCACCGCGTGGGACGGCAAGGCAACGTCCTACCAGGCGCTGGCGGTCAAGATCAAGGCGTCGGGCGCGCAGGGCGTGTTCCTCGGCGGCCTGGTCTGCGAGAACGGCGGAAAGCTGATCAAGGACATCCGGGCGGGGGTTGCGTCCAGTGTCAAGATCATGATGCCGGACGGCTTCACGCCGGCTTCCGCCACGATCAAGGAGGCCGGAGGCGCGGCTCAGGGTGCGACCATCTCGGTCGCAGGCCTGCCGAACTCCGCCCTCAAGGGCGCTGGTAAGCAGTTCGTCGCCGGTTTCACCAAGGCAGTCGGCGTTCCTGACCCGTACGCGGTGTACGCGGCCCAGGCAGCGCTGGTGATGATCCAGGCGATCGCGCAGTCGAACGGCACCAGGGCCGACGTCACGAAGCAGGTGTTCAAGGTTGACCTGAAGAACTCGATCCTCGGGAACGTGTCCTTCAACTCGAACGGCGACGTGACCTCGAACCCCGTGACCATCTACAAGGTGAAGGGCAACGCCGCCCCGACCTTCAAGGTGATCACGCCGCCCAAGTCGCTCATCAAGGCGGCTTAAGTCCGGGACCCCGCAGGCACGGCTTCGGGGAGGGCGCGAGCCCTCCCCGGGCCGTCTCCGGACCGAGATCTGAGACGATCCGGAGCGGATGGCTCGCCTCGCCTCCGTCCCCGACCTCGAGCAGGAGCTCGACCGGCTCTACGGAGTGCCGTTCGACCAGTTCATCGCGGAGCGGGACGCGCTCGCCGCACGCCTGCGTCAAGCACATCAGGCGGAGGCGGCCGCGACAGTCGCGAAGCTGAAGAAGCCCGTTTCGGTCGCGTGGGCTGCCAACCGGCTCGCCCGCGAGGAGTCGGGTGCCGTCGGCCGGCTACTCGCCGCCTCGGCGAGTGTCCGGACGGCGCAGAAGCGGGCCCTGGCGGGTCGCGCCGGGCACGCGGAGGTCGGCGAGGCGCAGGCGGCCGAGCGCGAGGCGGTCGACGAGCTCGTGAGCGCAGCCCAGACGCGGCTCGATCCCCCTGTCTCGGGCGCCGCCCTCGATCGACTGGGCCAGACGCTTCGCGCCGCCGCATCGAGCCCGGCGACGAGTGCGCTGCTCGAACGCGGCCGGCTGACGAACGAGGTGCAGGCGGCCGGCTTCGAGGCGCTCGACGGCCTCGAGACGCGGCCGGCTCGCGCGCGGCGGACGGACGAGGTCGCCCAGGCGGCGCGTGCCCGGCTCAAGGCGCTGCGCGAGGAAGCCCGCAAGCTTGCAGCCGCCGCGCGATCTGCCGACCGGGCGGCGAGCACCGCCGAGCGCGCCGCCGCCGCTCTCCGCTCCGAAGCGGATGCGAGCCATGCTGCAGCTCGGCGGGCCGCCGATGCCGTCGCCGATGCCGAAGCGGCTCTGCGCAAGCGTTCGTAGCGTTGCACTGGCATTCCCGGCGCGACTGACTTAGAGTCAGCGGCGGGATTTGAGTTTCGGGAAGGTGACTGCGGCAGAAGGATCTGAAGGCGCCAGGCGTGGCGTCGTGACGCCGTTTGCGCGGCCGCAGCGCCGCCTGCGCCGAAACGACGACCGCGTCGACCTCGCCGCCGAAGTCGAGCGGCTGAAGCGCGAGAACGAGGATCTACGCGCCCAGCTCGCGGCACACGACTCGAAGATCGTCATCGACGCGGCGCTGAGCGCGGGCGCGCGGGTGCTCGCCGTCGTGCGGGCGGAGCTGGAGCTGCGCATCGCCGAAGGCCGGTGGGCATTGCAGAAGGTCACGAACGAATCGAACATCGCGATCGCCGCCGCCAAGGACGAGCTCGTCCGGCTCGAGTCGTTGAAGCGCCAGCTTGCGCATCAGACGCAGGCGTTTGCCGCCGATCTGACGGCGCTCGTCGACGCCAAGCTCCCCGCGCCGCCGCCACCCTCGCTGGACGAGACGCTCGCCGACCGGCTCCGGCAGAGCTAGTCGCTCTAGCCGCTCGCGGCGGTGCGTTGGCGGTTGGCCCCGAACTGAGATAGTTCGGGACGACAATCTCCAACGACGAACAAGAGGTGGACCTTGATGCTGGGCTCGTCTTATCCGTTCGCAGATGTGATGTGGACGATGTTGGTGTTCTTTGTCTGGGTGCTGTGGTTCTGGCTGCTGTTCACCGTGTTCGCCGACGTCTTCCGGCGGCACGACATCTCGGGCTGGGGCAAGACGGCCTGGCTGATCTTCGTCATCATCCTCCCGTTCCTGGGCGTCTTCATCTATCTGATTGCCGAGAGCAAGGGGATGGCACAACGCAACATCGACCGTGCGAACCAGGCGCAGTCGCAGTTCAACGACTACGTCCGGCAGGCTGCGGGTTCGGGCGGAAGCGCCGGCGAGATCGCAAAGGCGAAGGAGCTTCTCGACTCCGGCGCGATCACCCAGGCCGAGTTCGATTCGCTGAAGCAGAAGGCTCTTGCATAGCGTCTACGTCGATCGAGCAAAGGAGAACGAGCAATGTTCGTGTTCTATCCGTTGATGGTGGTGTCGATCTTCATGCGGCGGCGTCCGCTCGCTCGAGCGGCCGTCGTCGGCGGGGCTGCGTATTACGCGGGCAGGAGAGGGGCGCAGAACGCGCAGCAGGAATCCGACCAGAACGCGCGCATCGATCAGCTCGAGTCGCAGCCGCAGCAGGCGGCAGCCCCGGCGCCCCAGGCGTCCGGAGGGATGAGCGACGACGGGATCGAGAAGTTGAAGCAGCTCGCCGACCTGCATCAGCAGGGTGTGCTGACCGACGCCGAGTTCGAAGTCCAGAAGCAGAAGATCCTGCAGGGGATGTGAGGAGGAGCAAATGCCGATCGGACCTGTACAGCTGCTCATGCTCGGCTTCGACGACCCTCAGTTCAGAGGTGAGATCCTCGACGAGCTGAAGCGACTGAGGGACGCGGACATCGTCCGCGTCATCGATGCCGTCGTGGTGAAGAAGAACGAAGACTCGAGCGTCGACATCCTCCAGACGAGCGACCTGAGCGACGACGAAGCACAGGAGTTCGGTGCGATCGTCGGCGCGCTGATCGGGCTCGGGATGGACGGCGAGGACGGCATGGCCGTCGGCGCCGCCGCCGGAGCCGCGGCGATGGAGGACGGCAAGGTCTTCGACGACGACGAGATCTGGTACGCCGCGGACGCCATTCCGGTGGGAACGGCGACTGCGATTGCCCTCCTCGAGCATCGCTGGGCGATCCCGCTCCGCGACGCCGTGGTGAGGGCCGGCGGCTTCACGCTCGCCGACGAGTGGATTCACCCGAGAGACCTGGTTGCGATCGGTCTTCTCGCCGCCGAGACGGCAGAATCGAGCGGCTGAGCCGTGATCGTCGCGACACCCGCACGAAGCCCACCTCGGTGACACCGAGTATCGGACGTTACAGCGGTTGCTTCCAGATCTAAAGCGCTTTGGCGCCAGGGCGGCGCTTCGCGCCGCGCAGGCTGCGGTGCTAGCGTCTTCGTTTCAAGCGGCGCATACAGGCGCCGCGAATCGTGGCGCCCGCGGGCATAAGCTCAAATGACCCGGCGGAGAAGGTACCGGCCCTAAAGCCGACGGGTTGGAGCAGTAGCTCGACCGACCTCGAACGAAACGGAGTCGGCGCCGGCGCTTCGACTCGTGGGAGGCATTGCTCGAGCCCCACGAGACAACCGAGAGGGAGGTACGAATATGTTCAGAAGACGGCGACTGGCGCGTGCAGCAGTCGTGGGCGGGGTCGCCTACACGGCCGGCAAGGCAGGTGCCAACTCGGCGGCCGAACCGGCTGACCAGGACGCCACGGCGGAGGCGCCGCTCCCTCAGGAGCAGCCTGCGGCGGATCCCACTCCGGCCGCACCCTCGGCTGACGAGAACATGGAGGAGCTGACGAAGCTGAAGGGGCTGCTCGACACGGGCGTCCTCACGCAGGCCGAGTTCGACGCTCAAAAGCAGAAGATCCTCGCGAGCATGTAAGGCGGACGGTGAACGGGACGCGTTCCCGCTAACAGGAGGGTCGTCCGATTCGCGCCGGCCGGGCGATTCTCCTCCGGCCGAACTCTCCCGGACGTTGCATCAGGATCTCTCCGCCCCGCTCTCAAACTGGCCAACGTCGGAATCCTCGATTCGCCGCATCGCTTCATAAACGCTGTCCCAATGAACGGAGATCTCTTGCAAGGCCCGAGCGGTCGTCAGCGCGGCGCCCTCCAATCCGCCGATCACCCGATCGACGTCGGCCAACCGTGACTCGAGCGCTTCGAGCCGGACGCTGAGCGCTCTCAGCTGCTGAGCGAGCACCTCGGACTCAGAACTGGCGGACACGACGAGAGGCCAAGTCTAATCCGAGCTCGGACGATCCTTTCCCGGAGCGCGCGCAAGCCGATCGCTCACACAACCGCTCCTCGCGCGCTTGTAGCGGAGGAAGACACCTCCGGCTTCTAGCTCGACCACTTGCAAGCGCTCTAGCTTCAGCCGGTCGGGCAGGTTCCTGAACAGTGGTTCGCCATCACCGAGCGCCACCGGAGGGACGACGAGCTGGTACTCGTCGACGAGGTCGAGCCTGGCGAGTGCTTGGGCAGTCCGCACGCCGCCGTGGAACACGATGTTCTTGCCGGGTTGCCGCTTGAGTGTCGAGACAGCTTGCACCATGTCCCCGTCGGTTCTGACCAGCAGGAGCTCGCTGTCCGACCATGGCAGCGTCTCGGGAGTGTTCGAAAAGACGGCCTTGTGCGCGCCCGTCGCCCAGCGGGCGTACGCAATTCCACCCGCGGACAGGTTGGGGTCACTCGCCTCGGCGTTCAGCCAGTACCCGAGCAACTCGTCCGCCACGACACGTCCGAGTAGAAGGGTGTCCGCGTCTCGGATGAGCTCCGGGACGACTGACTCCAAGGCGCCCGGATCCTCGCCCTCCGCAGTGACGGTCTTGTCTTTCCCCGTCTGATCTTTTCCCAGACCCTTGACGTACCCATCGAGCGACATGTGCATGAACAGAACGACGTTCCTCATTCTTTCGACCATCCCCTTCCGGCTCCGATGTCGTAACTCCTCGTTCGATACTGAGTAGACGTCGCCGCACGAAGAGAAAACATCGGTCGGCGCAGGATTCTTGAGAGTGACCCGGTCGAGGTTCGCCCGCGCCTCTTCGCCGATCGGACAGATTGCGTCGGCTTTACATTCGCGGAATCCCCGTCTGACATCCATGGAAACACTTCGTTGTGCAGACGCAGACGACGTATCCCCCAGAGAGAGAGGTTCCCGGATGTTGAAGTGGATCGCGATCGCGGCCGCGGCGGCGCTGCTCGTGCCGCTGGCAGCGCTTGCTGACGGCGGGACGCCGACGGCGTCATCCGTCGCAAACAGCATGTGCAAGCAGCAGCTCAACTCGATGGGCGCGGCGACCTTCGCCGCGACCTATGGAACGAACGGCTCGAAGGCCAACGCGTTCGGAAAGTGCGTCTCCAAGAACGCGGCCGGCGCCCAGCAGGACGTCTCCAATGCGGCGAAGACGTGCAAGGCGCAGCAGGCCGACCCCGGGTTCGCGGCGGCCCACGGCGGCAAGACATTCGACCAGTTCTACGGGGCGAATGCCGGCAAGGGCAACGGTGCGGACAGCAACGCCTACGGCAAGTGTGTGTCCGCGCTCGCAAAGCAGTCGTCGCAGGCGCAGTCGAGCGCCACGCTGTCGGCAGCGAAGACTTGCAAGGCTGCGATGAAGGCCGACCCGGCTGCATTCGCGACCAAGTACGGAAAAGGCAAGAACGCCTTCGGCAAGTGCGTCGCGGCGACGACCAAGACGAAGTAGACGAACCACCCGACAGAGTTCCAGCGAACGGGCGGAGCGGGCGAGCAACCCGCTTCGCCCGTTCTGTTCTACCGTCCTCGTGCTAGCAGGGCTGCGTCTTGAAGACCGCAAGCGCGTTGCTGAACGTCAGACGCCTAGGATTAGCCGACCGTGCGGTTCGTCTTGCTGATCGTGCTCGCCTTCCTGGTTGCCGCGCCAACGGTCGCATCGGCAGCTCCTGCCAAGATCCCGAAGCTCTTCAGTCGCTGCAGCGAGTTCAACAAGCGTTACCCGCATGGAGTAGGACGGTTCGGCGCCCATGACAAGACGGCAGGCGTGCCGGTCACCGACTTCGTCCACTCCACCTGGCTGTACGAGGTTGCGACGTCGTACAACCGTGGTCTCGACCGTGACCATGACGGTATCGCCTGCGAACAGCACTAAAGGCGCGTAGGGGCCTCAGCCGCGGTTGTCGAGGGCTGTCGTGCGGCTCGCGAACGTCCCTGACACGCCCGCGAGCCGCATCGGCTCCCCACTAGGCCAACCGTAGGTGCCTTCGCCGTGTCTGGAACCGCCCGAAGGTGTGGTTCCAGCGGTTCAACCTCCTAGATTCCGTCGAACTCGCCGTTGTCCAAGTCACGTCAGTCCGAAGGCTCTATCCCGACGCGCGTTAGTCGTGCTTCACGAAGCGTCGGCGAACAGCGACACCAGCTGTTGCGAACGCCCCGAGCGCGATCCCGATCAGGTTCGTCTGCACACAGGTACGGCAGGCGTTGCAGCAGGCTGTTGCGAGCGGTGCGTTCTCGCCGTACTTCGCGGCCGCCTGGGTGATACGAACGGTCGCGAACTGTTTCACGGCTTGATTGTAGATCGGCGTTGGCACGACCGACTCGGCGCCCTAAGCATTTATTGAGACGCACGTTGTTAACGTCGCCGTGTGGCTGGTGGCAGCCACCCCGACGTCGCCGCGCCGGCCCCGGAACCGCTCCCTCTTCCATGGCGGTCCAGGGCCGGCCGCTGGCGATCAATGGCTCCCACGCCACAACGAGGGAGCCGCGGCTTTGTTCTCCGCTCGCCGAGCCCGGCAAACGGGGACAACAGAGTGTTTACGCCGATTTTGCCCCTGCGTGTTCGGCGCGAAGCCCGCGTTCGCCGAGCTCTAGTGGATCGCAGCGTCTAGTTCCGGGACAACGGTTGGCAGATCGCCAGCGGGAGAGCTCATCGTCGGCTTGGTCGCCGTGGCGCGGCCGCCCAACGCAGCTACGGCGAGCGCTGCCATCACGAGCAGCGCGAGCGTCGTTGGCAGCCCGACCCGATCGGCGACAAGACCGATCAGCGGCGGACCGACGATGAAGCCCGTGTAGCCGATCGTGAAGGTGGCGGCCAGTGAAGGACCGGGCGGATCGAGCCGCCCCGCCGCGCTGAAGAGCAGCGGCACGGCGTTCGCGATGCCGAGGCCGCAGACCGCGAAGCCGATCACGGCGGGCACGGTCTCGCCGATCAGCAGCACGCCTCCGAGCGCGACCGCGACCAGCGCCATGCCGCCGCGCATCAGCGTCGCGGCGCCGAGCCGCTCATTGAGCAGATCGCCGCCGAGGCGCGCGACGGCCATCCCGAGGGAGAAGCCGGTGAACGCCGTCGCTGCCGCAGCAGCGCTCGCGCCGGCGTCATGACGGAGGTAGATCCCGCTCCAGTCGCCGATCGCGCCCTCCGTCATCATCGCCAGGAAGCACAGTCCGCCGATCAGGAGCACGGCGCGCGAGGGCCGCGCGAACCCGCTCCCCGCCTCGGAACGGGCCGAGCCCCTCCCCAGCCGCCTGGTGATCCACAGCGCGCCCACCCATAGCGCAACCCCGACGAGCAGGCTCTCCAGCCGCGGGTCGACGCCCGCCGCGGCGGCGATCGCGACCAGACCTGCCGAGAGGAACCCGCCCACGCTCCAGCCACCGTGCAGCGACGACATGATCGGCCTGCCCAGTTCGCGTTCGACGGCGACACCGTGAGCGTTCATCGAGACGTCCATCGCCCCGCCGCTCGCCCCGAAGACGAACAGGATCGCGGCGAGCGTGATCGGGCTCGTCGCCAGCAGCGGCAGCGGCAACATCAGGCAGAAGATCAGCGTGGTGGCACGCGTCACCGAGGCGCTTGAGCGGCCGTTGAGGATGTGGCCGGTCAGCGGCATCGAGACGAGCGCGCCCGCGGCGATGCACAGCAGACACAACCCGAGCGTCGCCTTCGAGATCCCGAGGTGGTCCTGCAGCCACGGGATGTGCGCGACCCAGGTTCCCATCATCGCGCCGTTGATCGCGAAGACCGTGAACGTCGCCAGGCGCGGCGTCATACGGCCACGACGTCGATGCCGGCGCTCGTATACGGGCGTGTCAGCTCGCCGCTACCGTCGGTGACCAGGTGGTCGATGTCCGCGAGTTGCGCGACGACCCATGGGCTCGCGGTGCGGAGCTTGTCCCCCGTCGCGAGCGCGATCACCTCACCGGCGGAGGCCACCATGGCGCGCTTCACGTACGCCTCTTCGTCGTCGGGCGTCGTGACGCCGACGTCGGGATGCAGCGAACAGATGCCGAGCACGCAGATGTCCGCCCGAACCGTGTGGAACGCCTCGACGGCGGCCGCCCCGACCGCGACCTGCTGGTCCTTCAGCAGCCGGCCGCCGACGAGAATGACCTGGGCCTTCGGGTGGTTCGCCAGCGCCGACGCAACCGGCGGCGAGTTGGTGACGACGGTGCCGTCGTAGAGCAGGGGGAGACGGCGGGCGAGCTCCAGCGTCGTCGTGCCGCCGTCGAGGACGATCACGCGTGCGCCGACGAGCAGCGACACGGCCGCCTCGGCGAGTGCAGCCTTCTCCTCGTGTGAGACCTCGAGCCGGTGCGTGAACGAACCGGTCGGCGGCGCGGAGGCCAGCGCGCCGCCGTGAACGCGATGCAGCAGGCCTTGCTCGGCGAGGTCCCGCAGGTCGCGGCGGACGGTGTCCTCGGACACGCCGAGGCTGGTCACCAGCTCCGAGGCGACGACCCTGCCTTCGCGCTCGACCCGCTCGAGGATCGCCTGTCGGCGTTCAGCCGTCAGCACCTGCGTGTTATAGCACGGACATGCAGGTTTCTACGGCTTACCCAAGACCTTCACGCCGACGAACGTCTTCGCCGACACGAGACATCAGGGGATCGCTCGAGCGGGTGGTCAGCCGTTCTCGAGCGTGACCACCGAGGGGCCGGCGCTTCCCTCGTCGCGCACGTCCGACGTCGTGATCGTGCATTTCTGGCCGCCGTTGCCGTCGGGGCCGCACGACGTGACGGTGTAGTAGCCCTCAGCCTCACCGCTCGCTGAGACCTCCGCCGTCCCGTTGTGCCAGCGACCGTTTAGTCGTGACGAGCGCGACGACATAGTCGTGCGTCTGCCCATCGCACGTGATCGCACTCGAGCCCGTCGCGGTCGTCGTGTTCGAACCAGCCGTCTGACTTACGCTGACGTCGACGGAGCCGGTCGTCTGGTTCGGGAGTGCGGCGCACGAGACGCTGATCGGGAGGTCTGCCTCCGTCTTCGAGACGATCTTCGCGTTCGAGCCGAAGGAGATCGTCATCGTCCCGTCGGCGAGCGACGAGCCTGTCACGACTGCGCCGATCGCAAATACGGCGACCGCCAAGACCGCCGCCGTCCGGAATCTCACCACGGGCTCAACGTAATCGGCGCCGCCGAGTTGTCAACGTACGGACGCGGTTTGACGACCCCGACGCCATTAGCGCGAAGTCGAGCTCGGAGTGAAACCAAGGCCTCGCGCTCGCTGCGAGGCCTGGAAGGCCCATACGGGATTCGAACCCGTGCCGCCGCCGTGAGAGGGCGGTGTCCTAGGCCACTAGACGAATGGGCCGTCTAAGCGCGCGCAGTCTACCGAACGCGTCTTCGCCCGACTTGCGTCGACCGCTCAGGCGGCGAGCTCGTGGAGCAGCGGCGTCGTGTCGAGCGCGTCGAAGCCGAGCCGAGCCGCTATCTCCTCGCTCGTCGGCTTCGTGCCCTCGAGGAACAGCGCGCGAAGGAGGTCACCGGTGGCCGGGTTGCACCACCAGTCGTCGCCGACCTCCGAGAGGAGGTGCGAGCGCAGTTGCGCAGAGCGGATCCACGCGCGGAGGTAGTCGGCCGAGTAGAACCCCTCGTCCATGTCGCCGAGGTGTCCCTCGCGCCGGTACTGGTACCCCGTCGCCGCGGTGAGCCGATCCGCGTAGCCCGCGGACGTGCCGCCGTCGATCGCGAAGCGCGTCCAGAAGTCGAGCTCGAAGCGCAACTTCGCTTCATAGCGGCGGAACAGGAGGGCCTCGAGGAAGATGGTCGCCTCGGCGTTCTCGGCGGCCTGACTCGCGGAGAGCTCGAAGTAGCGCTCGTGCCAGCCCGGCTCCTGTGAAATCGCCTCGACGATGTACGAGTAGATCTCGGTGAGCGCGTGATCGCGCGCGATTCGCCTGAACGTGTACGGAAGCGACGGATCGCAGCCTCCGTAGTGCAGCGCATGGCCGGCTTCGTGCAGGAACGCCTGGTAGTCGTGCAGACCGCCCTGCGCACGGGTGATGAGGTGCACCACCTTCGGCGGGTCGCTCGCGATGACACACGCGCGCGGCGACTTCTGCGGCCGGTCGTCGAGGTCGAGCCGGATGTTGGGTTGAGCCGCGAGATCGAAGCCGAGCTCCTGCAGCGTCTCGAGGCACACCTGGGTCGCACGTTCCTTCGTGTACGTCGCCTCGAGCGGTGAGAGCCGGCGCACGTACGCGGCATGCGCGCTCGAGGGCACCGGCGCGCGCTCCGCGCCGAGCAGCCGGTCGAACCACTTCTCGCGAAGCTCGTCGTAGCGATCGGTGAGCGCGATGCTCGCGCGCTCGAGCGCGGCCGACAGCTCGCGCAGCGAGATGCCCTTCTCGTCCTCGTTCCGCTCGACGGCGCCCGGGATCCCCGAGAGCTCGGCGGCGAGCGCGTCGCCGCGCCGGAGCAACTCGAGTCGGTCGGCGTTGAACCCCTCGCTCGCCTCGGCCTGGATCTTCCCGAGCGTCTCACGGTCGTCGTACGACTGCAGCACGGCCAGCTTCGCCTGGGCCGTTCGCAGCGGCAGCTCCTCGCCGCCGAACGACACGCGCGTCGGCGAGCAGCCGGTTCTCGAGCTCGTCCTCGGCCTCGGTCAGCTCGTTCGCGATCAGACCGCCTTCGCAGGTCTTCCGGAGACGGAAGAACAGCTCACGCTCCTCGCCGGTCGAGCCGTCCTCGGCTTCGGCAAGCGCCTCGAGCTGCTCACGCGAGAAGAGATCCGCGTAGCGACGCACGATCGCAGCCTGCTCCGAGACCTCCTTCTCCCCGACGCGCACGGCGCGACCCTCTTCGGATCGCTCGTACAGGTACCGCTCGAGCCTGGACTCGAACTCGGTCGGACTGAGAACCTGGGACGTGCTCATTCGGCAACCCTAGCGAGGCGTAACGCGATCTCGACGAGCTTCGCCGGCAGGAACGGCTTGGAGAGCACGGCGTCGGCGAGCCCGCGGTACTCGGACACGTCGACCGACCCGGTGACGACGGCGACCGGAATGCCGGCCTCGTGGATGCGCGCCAGCAGGCCCGTCGACTCGTCGCCGCCGAGGTGGACGTCGAGCAGCACCACGTCCGGCGGGTCGGCGAGCGCGGTCTCGGCTTCGGCCAGCGTTCCCGCCTCGTCGACCACGAAGCCCGCGTGTTCGAGGTTGACCCGGCAGAGAAGCCGCAACGCCGGATCGTCGTCGACGACCAGCGCCCTCATCGGAGGATTCATCCGGGCGCGATAGTAACGGTACGATCTGACGGTTGGCGACGAGGATCGGGACTGGGGAGCGGTACGACGTCGCGATGGGCGAGCTCTGGCCGGGCCTCGCCTCGACGTTGTCGCATCTCGACCTGCTCGCAGGCGAGCCCGAAGGCCTCGACGACGAAGACGCGCCCTCGGCGCTCCGTCGCCTGCAGTACGCCCTGCACGTCGCCGGCGAGCACCTGCACGGCATCCAGCCGCCGCCCGGGGCGGCGAGCGCGCACGCGGAGCTCGCAGACGCCCTCGTCTGTGCCCGCGACGCGACCGCCGAGGTCGCCGAAGCAGCGAACACCTGGGGCGCCGACGGGGTCGAACCGCTCCTGCCCGAATGGCGCGGCGCGCTCTTCCGCGTCCGCCTCGCACGGCTACGGCTCGCCACCCCGGCCGCCAAGCGGCAGCAAGCCCCGGAGCCTGCACCCGCCGCCCTCGCCCCCGCGCTGCTCGCGGTCGGGCTCGCGCTCGCAGGAGCGCTCGCCTTCGTCGCCGGCGCCACGCTCGGGCTCTGGCCCGTCTGGTCGGCAGGGCTGCTCGCGACGGCTGCGGCCGTGCTCGCCTACCGGCCCTGACCGGCGGCGGCGAGACGGTTCAGGGTCTCGTCGCGCCCGAGCAGCTCGAGGCTCTCGAACAGGCCCGGCGACACCTTCGAGCCCGTGACCGCGAGGCGAATCGGCTGGAACGCGACGCGCGGCTTCTCGCCCAACTCGTCCGCGAGCGAACGGAGCGCCTCCTCGATCGAGTCGGCGACCCACGGTTCTATCCCGGCGAGCTTCGCGCGCGCTGCCTCGCAGACAGCGGGATCCGCGCCGTCCGGTGACACGGGCTCGAAGAAGAACCTCACGTAGTCCGGGTACTGGTCGAACCGCTCGATCTTCTCTTGCACCAGCGGCGCCGTCGCATGAACGAGGTCGCGTGGCCAGTCGATCCCCTGTTCGTCGAGCCAATGGCAGAGCTGCAGCGCGTACTCGTCCGGCTGGAGGTTGCGCAGGTAGACGCCGTTCATCCAGTCGAGCTTCTTGACGTCGAGCGTCGCCGGGCTCGGCCCGACGCGCTCGAGCGAGAATCGCTCGACGAGCTCGTGGCGCGACATCACCGTCGTGTGATCGTCGTAGCTCCAGCCGAGCAGGGCGAGGAAGTTCATCAGTGCCGGTGCGTAGTAGCCCTGGGCGCGAAAGTCGTCGAGCGCAATGGCCTGACGCCGCTTCGACAGCTTCCGGCCGTCGTCGCCGAGGATGTTCGGCACGTGCGCGTAGACGGGCAGGTCCACGCCGAGCGCGCGCAGGATGTTGATCTGCGAGGGCGTGTTCGACACGTGATCCTCGCCGCGGATCACGTGGGTGATCCCGTCCTGCACGTCGTCGACGGGTGACACGAAGTTGTACGTCGGCCGGCCGTCCGAGCGCACGATCACGAGATCGTTGAGCTGATCGTTGCTGAACTCGATGTGCCCGCGAACGGCGTCGACCCACGACACCGTGCCTTCGCGCGGCTGCCGGAACCGGATCGCTCCCTCGTCCTCGTAGGCGTGACCTTCGTCGACGAGCTTGCGCGCGAGCTCGCGGGCCCGGTCGGCGGTGTCGAGCTGGAACCGGACGGGGCCGTCCCAGTCGATGCCGAGCCAGCGCAGCGACGACTGGATCTGCTCGGTCGCCTCGGCGACCTCGCGGCTCGTGTCGGTGTTCTCGATCCGGAGCAGGATCTCGCCGCCGTGCCGGCGGGCGAAGAGCCAGTTGAAGAGGAACGTCCGCACGCCTCCGATGTGAAGGAACCCGGTCGGGCTCGGTGCCATGCGGACTCGGATGCTCACGACCCGTCTATCGTAGGCGCGCGTGCGGTTCGGGGCTCATGTGTCAGCGAGCGGTGGGATCGACACCGCGATCGACCGGGTCGAGAAGATCGGCGGCGAGTGCGTGCAGGTGTTCACGCAGTCGCCCCGCATGTGGCGGCCGACGAACCACAAGCCCGAGGCGGTCGCCCGCTTCCGCGAGCGGCGCGTGGAGGCCAACGTCATCGGGGTCGTGTGCCATGCGCTGTACCTCGTCAATCTCGCCGCGCCGGACGACGAGATCCACCGCAAGTCGATCGACACGCTCGGGTTCACGCTCGACGCGGCGGAGGCGATCGGTGCGGACGCCGTGATCTTCCACGTCGGCTCGCATCTCGGCGCCGGCTTCGAGGCCGGGCTCGACCGAACCGTCGACGCCCTCGAGCAGGTGCTCGCGCGGCCGATGGGCGACACGTGGCTGTGCATGGAGAACTCGGCCGGCACGGGCGGGACGATCGGGCGCTCGCTCGGTGAGCTGCAGACGCTGTTCGACCGCCTCGGCGGACACCCGCGGCTCGGCATCTGCCTCGACACCTGCCACCTCTACGCGTCGGGCTACGACATCACCGACCGGGCGGTGGTCGACGACCTCGTGGCGGAGATCGACGCGGGGCATGGGGCTCGACCGCCTGCGGGCGCTCCACGTCAACGACAGCGCGATGCCTCTCGGATCGAATCGCGACCGCCACGCCAACATCCTCGAGGGCGAGATCGGCGAGGGCCTCGGCGTCTTCCTCGCCCACCCCGCCTTTCAGGACCTGGACGCCTATCTCGAGGTTCCGGGCGTCAACCGGAGCGGCGTGACCGCGGAAGAGCTCGAAAAGGCCCGCTCGGTGCGGATTCGTGGTCTGACCGCGGTCTGACCGCGGTCAGACGAGCGTCTGACACACGAAAGTGTGACGCCGGCCGCTCGAGCGGCGTAAATGAGGGTGGAATGACCTTCGCCCAGGCAGCCGAGCGGCACCTCGACGACGTCTACGGCTACCTCGCCTGGTTCACCTCCGACCGCGCGGTCGCGGAGGACCTGACCGGCGAGACGTTCGAGCGCGCGCTGCGGCTCTGGCACCGGTTCGACCCCGAGCGCGGCTCCGTCCGCACGTGGCTCTGCCAGGTCGCGCGCACCGTTGCGCTCGACCACTTCCGCTCCGAACGCCGACGCAGCCGCCGTGAGCAGCTCGCCGCTCCGCACGAGCGGTTCGACGCGCGCTTCGCCGAAGGGCTCTCGCCCGAGCTCGAGGCGGCACTGCGGCGGCTCACCGCCGGCGAGCGCGAGGTGGTCGCGCTCCGGGTCGCACTCGACCTCGACGCCGGCACCGCATCGCGCGTCCTTGGGATCTCGGAGACGAACTGCACGACGCGCCTCAACCGGGCGCTCAAGAAGCTCGAGGAGGCACTCGATGTCGCAGCGTGATCTGGTCGCCGAGCTGCGCGCGGTTCAGACGACCGCGCCGGCCGAGTTGCGCGAGCGCGTGCGCCTGATCGCGGCGGGCGCCGAACCGGCCCCGCCCCGCCGCTTCCTGCGCCGCCGTTCGCTCGTCCTGCTCGTGCCGATCGCCGCCGCGATCGCCGGAGCCGTCGTTCTGACGAACCGCGGCGGCAACCCACGCCAGCAAGAGCTCTCCGCCGGCAGACCTCCAGCTCGGGCGATCGTCCACGGTGCTGCCACGGTGCCGAACGCGGCGCTGAACGCAGGGACGGCCGCGGGCTCCACGGCCGCCGTCCCGAAGGCGTTCACGCCCGCCCCGTCCCCCACCCGCGCCCAGCGCTACGGCGCCACGATCGGGCTGCGCGTCGCGTCGCCACGCGCCGTCTCGGACGCGGTCAAGGACGCCCTGCGCATCACCACCCTGCTCGGCGGCCATCCGACGTCCGTCCACGCGTCGGCATCCGGGAAGTCCGGCACCGCCGATCTCGTGCTCCGCATTCCCCGACGGCATGTGCAGGAGGCCGTGACCCGGCTGTCGCAGCTCGGGACGATCACCTCCGAACAGGTCGACATCCAGGACCTCCAGGCCGGTATCGACACCACCGACCGCACGATCGCGCGCCTCCAGAAGCAGCTCGCGACGCTTCGCGCGGAGCCGGAGACGCCGCAGCGAGACGCCACGATCGCAGCGCTCACGACCCGGATCGAACGGCTGCAGCGCGGCCAGGCGGCGACGCTCCGCAGCGCGCAGCTCGCGACCGTGCGCCTGCACGTCGCCACCGCGGCGCCTCCGGCGCCGGTTCACCAGGGGCACGGCCCGCTGCACGGGATCGGCGTCGCCGCCTACTGGACCGGCATCGGCGCCGTCTACGCGGTCGCGTTCGGCCTGCCGCTCTTGATCCTCGGCGCGCTGGTGTTCCTCGTGGTGCGCGCCGTGCGCCGGCGCCGCGTCGACGCGCTCCTCAGCCGGCCGTGATCTGGGCGAACACCCGGAACGTCGGCTCGCCCACCGGCAGCTCCGAGAACTCAGGGTTGATGCAGCCGAGCTCGTCGAGCCGCGACTCGTAGGTCTGCTCGATCTCGGCCTGGCACATCGGCAGCGGACGGCGCACCGCGCGAATCGCGCCGAACCCGGGCCGGCGCCGCTCGGCCGCACGGAGCATGTCCAGGTCGATCTCGACGTCGAACACCTTCTGCATGCAACCGACGTACGTGTGCCCCCACGCCTCGTAGGAGTAGACGAACGGACACGTCCGCTCGAGGCAGGCGGCCGGGTAGACGACCTTGTCGCAGTGGACGCCGCAGCGGCGGCACTCCATCTCGTCCTGCGGATGCAGGGGCAGCGCGGGTGCCGCGATCTGCTGGGGCGTCATATGTGCATTGTCCGAACGCCGCCGGACACCCGCAAGACTTGACTTACTGCGCCGCGAGCGCTAGTCGCCGGGCGGTGTTCAGGACGTCCATCGGTGTAAACGCGCGGAAGTCCGGCTCGACGGCGGCAGGCTGCTCGTCGGCGACGAACCAGAGCGCCTGGACGGTGGTGATCCCCGCTCCATGCGCACCGGCGACATCCGCCTCCAGGTTGTCGCCGACGTGCATCGCCTCGGACGGTGCGACGCCCAGCTGACGGCAGCAGTGGATGAAGATCTGCGGGTCCGGCTTGCGCACGCCGACCTCCTCGCTGATCGCGATCGCGTCGATGCGATCTGCGAGCCCGAAGCGGTCGATGTCGGCGCGGAGGACGCGACCCGGGTCGGGCCACGAGTTCGCGACGATCCCGGTCTTCAGTCCGAGCGACCTGAGCGAGTCGAGCAGCGCCTGCGCCGATGCCAGCACCTCGTGCGCCGGGCGCCACACCTCGTGCTCGGCATCGATGAACGCATCGGGGTCCTCGACACCGAGGCCGGCGAGCAGTTCCGTGTACGGCCGGTAGCGATGCTCGCCGAGCACGACGGCTCGCCACCGGTCGGTGAAATCGGGATCGTCGACGCCCAGAGCGGCGCGGTGTCCCGCAGCGACGCGATCCTCGTCCCACTCGAAGCGAACCAGCGTGTTGTTCCAGTCGAAGAGGACTGCGCGCAACAAGAGCCACTACGCTACCCCGCGTGGCGCGGCGGATCCTGTGGTCGTCCCTCGTGCTCGCGCCGATCGCAATTCTCGCTCGCTACATCGGTCACGCGAACGCGACGACGCTGTTCCTGCTCTCCGGGCTGGCGCTGATCCCGCTCGCATGGCTGATCGGTGAGGCGACCGACCAGGCCGCGGAGCACACGGGCGCGGGAGTCGGCGGATTCCTCAACGCGAGCTTCGGCAACGCCCCCGAGCTGATCATCGCTCTGTTCGCGATCGCCGACGGACTGCCCGAGGTCGTACGCGGCTCGCTCACCGGGTCGGTGGTCTCGAACATGCTGCTCGTGCTCGGCGCCGCGATGATCGCCGGCGGCGACGGTGCCCTCGATACGCGCTCGCTGCGCCTCCAACTCGTGACCGTGCTCGGCGCCGTGGCGCTGCTCTTGGTCCCCTCGGTACCCGCCTGGCGGGGCTCGCTGCACCACGAGGGGCTGTACCTGATCACGATCCCCGTCTCGATCGTGCTGCTTGCGGCGTATCTCGTGATCACGGTGCGCAACCTGCGCATCCACCGCGAAGCAGAAAAACACGTGCCGCGCGCCGGAGCGTGGTCGATTCGCCGGTCGCTGCTCCTGCTCGCGATCGCAACCCTGGCAACCGCCGCGATCTCCGAGATCCTCGTGCACTCGTTGCGCGGATTCGGCCAGTCACTCGGGCTGAGCGAGTTCTTCATCGCCACCGTGATCGTGGCGATCGTCGGGAACGCAGCTGAGCACGGCGGCGCAGTCGTGATCGCACATCGTGGGAACATCAAGCTCGCGACCGAGATCGCGATCAGCTCGTCGATGCAGGTCGCCGTCTTCGTCACGCCGGCTGTGGCGCTGCTCTCGCCGCTCGTCGGACGCGGGCTGCCGCTGTCGTTCCGGGTCGTCGAGCTGTCGACGATGGCGCTGGCCGCGGCCGTCGCGACCCTTGTAATCTGGGACGGGAGGTCGAAGCGCCGGGAGGGCTTTCTGCTGGTCGCTCTCTACGGCTGCGTCGTCATCGTGTACGCACTCGTCTGACCGCCCCCCGGGAACGGCTGCTGCTTGCGCGTGAACTCGTAGCCGGCCCAGATCAGGCGGTCGCCGTCGACGCGCAGGCGCTCGCCGCGCTCGCGTCCCGACGCGGCTATCCAGCCGTCGCCGTCGCGTTCGAACGTCGTCTCGCCGCGGCCGGCGGGGGCCCCGTCGACCCGCGCCTTGAGGGTTCCGCCCTCCCACCAGAACACGAACGCGGTGCCTTCCGACCACCAGCGTCCGAGCAGCTCGCGTGTCGCCCCGGGATCGGCCTCCGGCCGCCACGCCTCGACCGGCTCGGACCAGAGCTCGGCGGTCGTCGCGGCGAGCCGGATCGCGGTCATGTCCATGTCGGCGCGGGTGCCCGAGTTGGTCACAGCCGCCGCACCGATCTGCGTCTTGCGGTTCACATAGACGCCGGACAGGTGGCCTGCCATCGCGCCGCCGTGCCCTGCATAGACCACGCCTTCTTCGTTGAACAGCATCAAACCGAGCCCCCAGGCGAGCACCCACCGGTCGGGGAAGTACATGACCTGCGGGAAGCACATCTGCTCGAGTGTCGAGCCATCGAGCACGCCGTCGGCCCCCTGCGCGAGGAACGTGGCCCAGCGTCCGAGATCCTGCGCCGTCGACCAGAGCTGGCCGGCCGGCGCAGTCGCTCCGAGGTCGAGCTCCGGCTCGCGCCAGACGGTGCGCGCGTACTCGTCGACGAGGTAGCCCTGAGCCTTCGGCGCTCCCGGCGTCCACGTCGTCCGCGTGAGACCGAGCGGGCGAATGATCCGTTCGTCGACGTACCGGGTGTAGGGCTCGCCGCTGACGCGCGCGACGACCTGTCCGAGGAGCGCGAACGCGAGGTTCGAGTAGTGGTGCGCCTCGGCCGGAGGGAGCACGAACTGCACCGACCGCATCGACTCGATCAACTGCTCCTCCGTCGGCGACTCGCCGTTCACGAACATCTCCCCCGCCTCACGCTGGAGCCCGGACAGGTGGGAAAGGAGACGTCGCAGCGTCGGCGTGCCGGTCGTGACACCCTCGACGTAGCGCTCGAGCCGGTCGTCGAGGTCGAGCTTCCCGGCATCGCGGAGCTGCATGATCGCCGTCGCGGTGAACGTCTTCGTGATCGAGCCGATGCGGTACTGGGTGTCGGCGGTCGCCGCGCGGTCGTCCTCGTAGCTCGCGGTCCCGACCGCGCCCGACCACACTTGCTCGCCCTTGCGAACAACGGCGGCCGCGACCGACGGCAGCCGATCGGCCTGCCGTTCGGCGATCAGGCGTTCGAGCGCCGGTGCGAGGGCGTCAGGCTGCGCGGACACCGGTCCCGAGGGCTTCCGGCACGAGCTGCAGGGCGTGTGCGACGTCCTCGTCGTCGATGTCGAGGTGCGTGACCGCACGGAGCACGCCCGGCTTCATCGTCCGCGAAAGGAGGACACCCGCGTCACGGAGGAGGGCGACGGCGTCCCATTCGCCGAGCCCGAGCGACCCGACGTCGACCTGCACGAAGTTCGTCTCGCACCAGCGCAAGGTCGACCGGGAGGCCCGCGGCCGCCCAGCCCTCGGCGAGGCGAAGAGCCCGCGCGTGGTCGTCGGCGAGCCGCTCGACGTTGTGCTCGAGCGCGTAGAGACCGGCGGCGGCGGGGATCCCCGCCTGGCGCATCGCCCCGCCGAACCGATGCTTCTCGCGCCGCGCCCGGTGCATCAGCTCCGACGACCCGACGATCAGCGCGCCCAGCGGACAGCCGAGCCCCTTCGAGAGGCAGAGCGTGGCGGTGTCGAATTGGCCAGCGAGCTCCGACGGCGCGATCCCTTGCGCGACTGCGGCGTTCAGGAGCCGCGCACCGTCGAGATGAGGCCGGATCCCGAGCTCGCGCGCAGTCTCGACGACGGCCCGGAGCTCGTCGAGCGGCCACACGGTCCCTCCCGCCGTGTTGTGCGTGTCCTCCAGCGCGACGACCGACGTCCTCGGCGTATGGAAGCTGCCGTCCGCATGTGTCGTCGCCCGCACCTGCTCCGGCGTCAACCGCCCGCGATAGCCGGCGAGCCCACGCGTCTGGAGGCCGGAGAAGGCGGCGGCTCCGCCGAGCTCGGAGACCATGATGTGCGCCTTCTCCTCCACCACCAGCTCGGTTCCGCGCTCGCCCAGGATCGCGAGTGCGATCTGGTTCCCCATCGTCGCCGTCGGGAGGTAGACGGCCTCCTCGTGCCCGAGCAGCTCCGCGACGCGCCGCTCGAGCTCGAGCACGGTGGGATCCTCCCGCTCTTGCTCGTCGCCTACCTCCGCCCACGCCATCGCCTCGCGCATGCCCTGCGACGGCTGCGTCTGGGTATCGGAGCGAAGGTCGATCACCTGACCGGAATCTAACGGGCCGCTGCTCGGACGAGCGGCGGCGGCCTCGGACGTGGTTCACTGGATCGCCGGAATGGCCTTTGACCCATATGCACTTCCCTCCGACCTGCCGGCGCCGGTCGACGACGGTGGGGCCGACCATCTCCCAGGGTCGGCGATCCCGGCCGTGCGCCTCGACTCGACGCAGGGACCGGTCGACCTCGCCGAGCTCGCCGCCGAGCGGCTCGTTCTCTACGTGTACCCGCGTACGGGGACCCCGGGGGTCGACCCGCCCGAGGGCTGGGATGCCTATCCCGGAGCGCGCGGCTGCACGCCTCAGTCGTGTGGGTTCCGCGACCACGCGGAGGAGCTGCGCTCGCTCGGCGCGGGCGTTGCGGGCCTGTCGGCGCAGACGCTCCTCGAGCAGGTGGGGTTCGCCGAACGGACACACATGCCATATCCGGTGCTCGCGGATCCGCAGCTCTCGCTCCGTGATTCCCTCGGGCTCCCGACGTTCGCGATCGCGGGGATGACCTTGTACAAGCGTCTGGCGCTCGTCGCCGAGCGCGGCACGGTGGTGAAGGCGTTCTACCCGGTGTTCCCGCCCGATCGCAACGCGGGCGACGTCGTCGCCTGGCTGAGGGAGCGGTGAACCTCGACCGGGTCGCCGAGGCACTCGCCGGCGAGCCCGACTATCGCGTTCGCCAGGTATGGGAGTGGGTCGCTCGGGGCGTCTCGTCGTACGACGAGATGACGAACCTCCCCACCCCGGCGCGCGCCCGTCTCGCCGAGCGCGCGCCGTTCTCGACGCTCACGCTCACGCACGAGGCGCGCTCACGCGACGGCACGGTGAAGGCGCTCTTCCACACCCACGACGGGCATCCGCTCGAGGCGGTGCTGATGCGCTACCGCGACGGGCGCCGTTCGGTGTGCGTCTCCTCCCAATCCGGCTGCCCGTTGACGTGCACGTTCTGCGCCACCGGGCAGATGCGCTTTCGCCGCAACCTCGACACCTGGGAGATCCTCGACCAGGCGCTGCATTTCCGCCGCCTGGAGCCGGTCGATCACGTCGTCTTCATGGGCATGGGCGAACCGATGCTCAACCTCGACGCCGTCCTCGGAGCGGCGCGCCGGCTTCCCGACATCGGCGTGACGCACCGCCGCACGACGATCTCGACGGTCGGCTGGCTCCCTGGGCTGACGCGCTTCGTCGACGAGGTCACCGAGCCGATCCGGCTCGCGTTGAGCCTGCACGCGGCGCCCGACGCGCTGCGCAGCGAGCTGATGCCCGTGAACGACCGTTTCCCGCTCGACGACGTCCTCGCGGAATGCCGCCGCTACCACGACCTTCGCCGGCGGAAGGTCTTCGTCGAGTACGTCATGCTCGACGGGGTGAACGACTCGGACGAGCACGCCGCCGCACTCGCCGGCGTCCTCGACCGCAACGTCTTCAAGGTCAACCTGATCCCCTACAACCCGACGGGCATGTTCGACGGGTCGCCGCGCGACCGTATCGCCGCGTTCAAGTCGGTTCTCGACCGGGCGCGCCTGCCCGCGACGGTGCGGCTCACGCGCGGCCGCGACATCGCCGCCGCCTGCGGACAGCTCGCCGCGACTGGTTAGCGGTCGTCGAGCTCGAGCTGCCGAAGTGCCGACGGCTGCGTGGCCTCGGCCCGGCGCCGGTCGAGGTGGCGGAGCGCCCTGGCGAGAAGCTCCTCCATCCCGTCGTTCTCCGCGTCGTGCTCGCGGGCACGGCGGCGCCAGCGCTGGGCTGCTTCCCAGCGCTCGAGCAGCCGATAGTCGACCGTTGACATTCCGGTCAACATCATCGGCTGCCCGGGCAGTTGTCTTTAGCCTAAGTAGCTCACACAGAATGAGCAGTTGTGCCGCCCGGCCGCGCTCGGCGGCACGCTGCCGCGTCCTCGGTCGCCCCAATAGCCTTGGCTATTGGGGCTCCCTGCGTCCTTGCAGCGCACTCGCCGATCGCACCCGGATCGACGAATGTCATCCTGTGAGAGCTTCTTAACGCTCCTCGAGGTTCAGCGCGGCCGAGTTGATGCAGTAGCGCAACCCGGTCGGCTGCGGGCCGTCCTCGAACACGTGACCGAGATGACCGCCGCAGGCCGCACACATCACCTCGGTGCGCACCATGCCGTGCGTCGTGTCGGTCTCCTCGTCGACGGCGGCGGCCCCGGCAGGTGCCGAGAACGCGGGCCAACCGCAGCCCGAGTCGTACTTCGACTCCGACTGGAACAGCTCCGCGCCGCAGCCTGCGCAGTGGTACGTGCCGGGCTCGAAGACGTGGTCGTACTCGCCGCTGAACGGCCGCTCGGTGCCCTTCTCACGCAGCACGCGGTAGGCCTCGGGGCTCAGTTCCGCCTTCCACTCGGCGTTGCTCTTCTCAACCTTGTTGGTCAAGCAATCTCCCTTTCGTCATTGAGTGTCGCTCCTACCGACTCGGGAGCACCCCCATTCGTTACATCGAACCGGTGGCGCAGAATCGGCTCCCGGGCGGCGCGGACCTCGTCGAGGCGACGGACGGGCCGGTCGTGGGGCGCCTCCCGGAGCAGCTCGGGCTCCTCCGCCGCCTCCCGCACGATCGCGACCATCGCCTCGATGAAGGCGTCGAGCGTCTCCTTCGCCTCGGTCTCCGTGGGCTCGATCATCAGCGCCTCCGGGACGACGAGGGGGAAGTAGACGGTCGGGGGGTGGAACCCGTAGTCCATCAGGCGCTTCGCGACGTCGAGGGCGGTGATGCCGTGCTCCCGTTTGAGCGTTCGCGCGCTGAGGACGAACTCGTGCATGCACAGACGGTCGAACGGGAGGTCGTACGCATCCTTCAGGCGTGCGAGCAGGTAGTTCGCGTTCAGCACCGCGACCTCGCTCATCTCCCTGAGCGCGGGGCCGTACGAGCGCATGAACGCGTAGGCGCGGACGAAGACGCCGAACGGCCCGCTGAACGCCCGGACGCGGCCGATCGACTTCGGCCGGTCGTAGTCGAGCCGGAACGTCGATCCCTGGCGCGTCACGACCGGCACCGGGAGGAACGGCTCGAGGGACGCGCGCACGGCGATCGGGCCGCCGCCGGGGCCTCCGCCGCCGTGCGGCTGGGAGAAGGTCTTGTGCAGGTTGAAGTGCACGACGTCGAAGCCCATGTCACCGGGCCGTGAGATGCCGCAAACGGCGTTCAGATTCGCGCCGTCGTAGTACATGAGCGCGCCCGCGCTGTGGAACGTGCGGGCGATCTCCTCGATGTTCTCGTCGAAGAGCCCGAGCGTGGACGGATTGGTGAGCATCAACCCCGCCGTGCTGCCGTCGACCTTGCCGCGCAGGTCGTCGAGATCGATGTTGCCGCGTGCGTCCGTCTTGACCGGCGTCAGCTCGTAGCCGGCCATCGTCACGCTGGCCGGGTTGGTGCCGTGTGCGGTGTCCGGGATCACGATCTTCCGCCGCACGCCATCCTCGCCACGCTCGGCGAAGAAGGCGCGGAACAGCATCAGGCCGGTGAGCTCGCCCTGGCTGCCGGCCGCGGGCTGAAGGCTGACCGCATCCAGACCGGTCAGCTCGAGCAGGATCTGTTGCAGCTCCCATTCGAGCTCGAGCGCGCCCTGTGCGGCGTCGTCCTCCACGAGGGGATGAAGGTTCGCGAACCCGGGGAGCCCGACGAGCCGCTCGTTGATCCGCGGGTTGTACTTCATCGTGCACGAGCCGAGCGGATAGAAGCCGGTGTCGATACCGAAGTTGCGCGTCGAGAGCTCGGTGAAGTGCCGCAGCACCTCCGGCTCCGCGAGCTCGGGCAGCCGCGGGGGCACCGAGCGCCGCTGGTTGCCCGGCAGCTCCGGTACCGGCAGGTCCGGCCTCGGGATGGCGAGGCCGCGGCGGCCCGTCTGCGACTTCTCGAAGATCAGCTTCACGAGCTGAGCGCCTCGGCGAGCCGGTCGATCTCGGCGACGGTTCGCTTCTCGGTGACGGCCACGAGCAGCGAGTCGCCGAGCCCCGCGTAGTCGCGGCCGAGCGGATATCCGGCATAGATGCCGTTGGTGCGTGCTGCCTGCAGCGCCTCGCGCGCGTCGCGCCCGGTCCGGACCACGAACTCCTTGAACGTGTGCTGCTCCGGGAACGCGAGCTCGAGCCCGGCGTCGACCAGGCGGGACTTCGCGTAGTCGGCGAGCGCGAGACAGGTCTCCCCCAGCTCGCGCAAGCCCTGTGGCCCGAGCAGGCTGAGATGCACGAGCCCGGCGAGCGCGAGCAGCGTCTGGTTCGTCGTGATGTTCGAGGTCGCCTTCTCGCGGCGGATGTGCTGCTCGCGCGTCTGGAGCGTGAGCACGAAGCCGCGCTCGCCGTCGACGTCGACGGTCTCGCCGACGATACGGCCGGGAAGGCGTCGAACGAGATCGGCGCGCGACGCGAAGAAGCCGTAGTGCGGGCCGCCGTAGCTCATCGCATTGCCCGCCGACTGACCCTCGCCGATCGCGAGCGCACAGCCGTAGGCACCGGGCGGCTCGAGTACGCCGAGCGACACCAGGTCGACATGCGCCACCGGCAGCGCGCCGCACTCGTTGGCGGCCTCGGCCAGCTCCGCCGCCGGCTCGAGGCAGCCGAAGAAGTTCGGGTGCTGGAAGATCACCGCTGCTGCGTCGCCCGCCGCCTCACGGACTCGATCCGGATCCGTCACGCCTCCTTCGTGCGGGACCTCGACCACGTCGAGGCCGAAGCCGGGCGCGTAGGTCTTCACAACCTGCCTCACCTGCGGGTTCGTCGCCTCGGTGATCACGATGCGCGTCCGGCCGGTTACGTGCTTCGCGACGAAGCAGGCATCGGCGGCGACGGTCGTACCGTCGTACCCGGATGCGTTCGAGACATCCATGCCCGTCAGCTCGCAGATCGCGGTCTGATATTCGAAGATCGCCTGCAGGACGCCCTGGCTCATCTCGGGTTGGTAGGGCGTGTACGCAGTCAGGAACTCGCCGCGCTGGAGGATCGCATCCACGACCGCGGGAACGTGGTGGTCGTAGACCCCCGCACCGAGAAAGCAGACGTCGTCGGCGACGTTGCGCAACGCGAGCTCACCGAGATGCCGCTGCAACTCCGCCTCCGAGAGCGCCGGCGCGAGCTCGAGCTCGCGCTGCAACCGCATGCCCGCGGGGATGTCCCGGAAGAGCTCCTCGACCGTCTCGACGCCGATCGCCGACAACATCGCCTCGCGATCGGCGTCGGTCAGAGAGAGATAGCTCACGCCTCTAGCAACCTACGGTAGGCGGCGGCGTCGAGCAGCTGAGCCCGTTCGCTCGGGTTCGTCATCCTGATCCGGATCAGCCAGCCCTCGCCGTAGGGATCCTCGTTCACCGTCTCGGGCGCGTCGACCACGCCGCGGTTGACCTCGATCACCTCACCCGAGAGCGGAGAGATGAGGTCGGAGACCGCCTTGACCGACTCGACCTCTCCGTAGCTCTCGTCCTTGACGACGACCGCGCCCTCGTCGGGAGGCTCGTAGTGGACCAGCTCGCCGAGCGAGTCCTGCGCGAACCACGTCACGCCCAGCACCGCCTCATCGCCTTCGAATCGCGCCCAGTCGTGCTCCGGGTGATACGAGAGATCTTCGGGATACGACTCGCCTGCGGCCACTACGACTTCTCCTCTCGCGTGTAGAACGGCTTCTTCACGACTCGCGCCCCGCGCGGTTTCCCGCGCACGTCGATCATCACGTCGGTGCCCACGATCGCGCGCGCGGACGGCAGATAGCCGAGCGCGATCCCGACGTCCAGCATCGGCGAATGCGAGCCCGAGGTGACCTCGCCGCCGCCCTCGATCGGCATCCCTCGCCTTGGGATCGCGCGCTCCGTCATGCGCAGCGCCACGAGCTTCTCCGCCGGCCCGGCAGCCTTGACGGCGCGCAGGCTGTCGGCGCCGGTGAAGCCGGTGTCGAGCGCGCACGCCCAGCCGAGCCCAGACGAGATCGCATCCCACTGCGGCCCGATGTCGTTCCCGTGCAGCGGGTAGCAGACCTCCAGGCGAAGCGTGTCGCGCGCCCCGAGC
Organism: uncultured Thermoleophilia bacterium; assembly: GCA_963774355.1. GTDB lineage: Bacteria > Actinomycetota > Thermoleophilia > Gaiellales > Gaiellaceae > PALSA-600. The sequence goes on from CAVZER010000006.1 coordinate 364,383, forward strand.
CCGCACGGGGTGACGCCGGCCGCGATGATCGCATCCCAGAGCGCGCCTGCTTCGTCCTCCATGCACGCAAGCTCGACTCCCTCCTCGCCCGTGTAGCCGGTGCGATTGACCATCACCTCGACTCCGCCGACCTCCCCCATCTCCCAGGTGAACGGCTTGCCCGGCGCGATCCCGATCCGTTCGAGCGCTCGCGGCCCTTGCACCGCCAGCAGCGCGTAGTCGTCCGACACGTCGCGCACGTCCGAACCGCGGAGCTCCCGCTCCTGCAGCCAGCGGAACGCCGCTTCCCGGTTCGAGGCGTTGACCACGAGGAGGTAGCGGTGCGCATCGAGCCGGTAGACGATCAGGTCGTCCACGATCCCGCCCGACTCGGTCGTGAGGAGGGTGTACTGCGCGTCGCCCGGCGCAAGCCGGTCGATGTCGTTCGAGAGCGTCGCCTGCAGCAGGTCACGCGCGGTCGGGCCCTCGACCTCGAGCTCACCCATGTGCGAGACGTCGAAGACGCCCGCGTCGGTGCGGACAGCCATGTGCTCGGCGATGACGCCCTCGTACTGGACCGGCATCTCCCAGCCCGCGAACGGCACCAGCCGTGCGCCGAGCGCGACGTGTCTGTCGTAGAGAGGCGTGCGGCGGAGCGTCTGCATCCCCGCGCGATGCTAGTCGGCACCGCGGCCGAGCCGCCCTGCGATCCGCCGGGCTATCCGTCGCGCAGGAACGACGGCACGTCGAGCGTGTCGCCCGGATCGAACTCGGGCGTGCGGCCGCCGAGCGGCGAGGCTGAGTCCGTCTGCTGGTTGCGAAGCTTGCGCCGGCGCTGGGCCCCGAAGCCGGTGGCGATGACGGTCACCCGCACCTCGGCTCCCGCCTGGTCGTCGATCACGGCGCCGAAGATGACGTTCGCGTTCTGGTCGGCGGCGCCGGTGACCACCTCGGCGGCCTCGTTCACCTCGAACAGACCAAGATCGGTCGGCCCGGTGATGTTGAGCAGGATCCCGGTCGCGCCGTCGATCGACGACTCGAGCAGCGGTGACGACACGGCCGTGCGCGCGGCCTCGGCGGCCCGGTTCTCGCCCTGCCCGATGCCGATGCCCATGAGCGCCGAGCCGGCGTCGCGCATGATCGTGCGGACGTCGGCGAAATCGAGATTGACGATCCCCGGCACCGTGATCAGGTCGGTGATGCCCTGGACGCCCTGGCGGAGGACGTCGTCGGCCAGCTTGAACGCCTCGGAGAGCGGCGTCTTCTTCTCGACGACCTGGAGCAGCCGGTCGTTCTCGATCACGATCAGCGTGTCGACCTTGTCGGCGAGCTCGGCGATCCCCTGCTCCGCCTGCTGCGATCGACGGCGCCCCTCGAAATTGAACGGGCGCGTCACCACGCCGACCGTCAGCGCCTCGAGCTCGCGCCCGAGCTCTGCGATCACGGGCGCGCCGCCTGTGCCGGTACCGCCCCCTTCACCGGCCGTGACGAAGATCATGTCGGCGCCTTTCAGCGCCTCCTTCAACTCGTCGCGCGATTCGGCCGCCGCCTCGCGTCCCACCGTGGGGTCGGCGCCGGCGCCGAGCCCGCGCGTCGCCTTCGCGCCGATGTGGATCTTCACGTCGGCGTCGCACATCAAGAGCGCCTGCGCGTCCGTGTTGACGGCGACGAACTCGACGCCGGTCAGACCGGCGTCGACCATGCGGTTGACGGCGTTCGTGCCGCCGCCGCCGACGCCGACGACCTTGATCACTGCGAGGTAGTTACCGGAGCGTTCTCTCATCTCGATTGTGCTCGACCTCAAGCTCGAGTGCAGGGTGGGGCTGTCGAGCGTCTCCTTCCTTCGGGAGGGTAGGGCCGGTTTCCTGCCGTGTCAACGGCTGTTGCCGGAGCCTCGATCAGCCTAACCGTCAAGCTCAACCTCCGACTTGAGAGTTTACCGAGAGCACCGGGCGCTCCAGCACGCTGACGTCGAGGTAGCCGGAGCCGCCTGCGGCACCCGTCGCGCGCAGGATCTTCTTGGCGATCGCGAGCTTGAGCAGGACGTCTGTCGGCTGCCCCAACCGCAGCTCGAAGCCCCGGCCGAGCTCGAGCGCGAACGACCCGTGTGACTGGACGATCGAACGCACGCCCCCCGGCAGCTCGGCGCCGTTCGCCGCGGCGAGCGCGTGCGCCGCTGCCGCCTCCGTCGGCGGCAGCCTCTCCCCCAGCACGACTTGTACGCCGCTCTTGACCCACAGGCGGGGCAGGTGCGAGAGCAGCGGGTGCGGAAGCTGCTTGAGCACACGTCCGCTGGCAGCCACCAGAAACGCGTAGGTGCTCTGCCGCAGCACGAGCACCGGGTACTCGCGACGAACGACGACGCGCAACGTGTTCGGGAACGCGCGGTCGTACGTGAAGCTGCGGACACTCGAGACGGCTGCAAGCTTGGCGGCGATCGTCGCACGATCGATCCTCATGAGGCTCGTGCCCAGCTCGCCCGCCAAGGCGGAGCGCACCTGAGCGCGCGTGGCTGCGTTGCCTCCTCGTACGTCCAGCTTGTGAACGGCGAACACCGACGAGTCGCGGGCGCCGAAATAGGCACCGATCGCGACGACGGCGATCGCGACGCCGGCGAGGATCGAACGCGCCGAGGGCAGGTAGCGGACGAGCGAAGGCGTGCCGACGGTCCGCGCTCTCGGGGCCGCTGCCTCTGCACTCGGCCTCGTCGGGGCTCCCACGGAAGCCCACTTCGCCGCGGGAGGCGGCTTCCCTACAGCTCCGGAAGCGCCAACGGGCCCAGAAACCGCACCTCGTGCTCGAGCTCGTAGCCGAACCGCTCGGCCACGCGACGGCGCGCCTCCGCCATCAGCTCGAGACACTCCCCGGTCGTCCCTGCGCCGGTGTTCTCGATGAAGTTCGCGTGCCGGCTCGAGATGACCGCTCCGCCGACCGCGTATCCCTTGAGCTTGCAGTCCTCGATCATCCGGCCCGCACCCGGAGAGCCCTCGGGGTTCTTGAACACGCTCCCGAACGTCCGCTTGTTGGTCGGCTGGGTCGCCTTGCGCCGGGCGAGCAATTCGGCGGTGAGCGCCTTGACCGCGGCGGGTGACGACGGCTCGAGCCGGAGCCGCACCTGCGCGACCACCTCGCCGGGCTGCAGGTTCGAGTGGCGGTAACTCAGTTCGAGCTCGGCGGCCGTCACCGTGCGGACGCCCCGGGCGTCGACCACGACCGCTTCGACCAGCACGTCGCGAAAGTCGCGTCCGTACGCGCCTGCGTTCATCCGCACGCCGCCGCCCGTGGTGCCGGGAATCGCAGAGGCGAACTCGAAGCCGCCCAGACCGGCCGCTCGCGCGCGATGGAGGCAGACCGCGTTGGGCGCGCCGCCGCCGGCCACGACCGCCTCTCCCTCGATGCGTACGGTGGCAAGCTCTCCCGCGAGCTTGACGATGAGCGCATCGACGCCCTCGTCATGAGCGAGCACGTTCGAACCGAGACCGATCGTCTCGACGCGCACGCCTTCGCTCGCAGCCCAGCCGAGAACCTCCTGGAGCTCTCCGAGCGACTCGGGACGTGCCAGCCAGCGCGCCGGGCCACCGGTCCCGATCGTCGTGAACCGGGCCAGCGGCGCGTGCTCATCCATCGACGGCACCGACCAGCAGTCCGACCGCTCGATCGACGTCCCCTGCCCCGACCACCAGCAGCACGTCTCCCGCCCGCGCTCGACGGCGCAACCGCGCCGCACCCTCGTCCACGCTCGGGGCCCAGGCCGCGAGCACCCCGCGATCGGACAGCGCGTCGACGACGAGCTTCCCGGTCACGCCGTCGACCGGCTGCTCTCTGGCCGCGTAGACGTCCGTCACCGTCACGTCGTCGGCCTCCGCGAGCGCGTCGGCAAGCTCGCCGGCGAGATGCCGCGTCCGTGAATAGAGGTGGGGCTGGAAGAGGACCCGCAGCGTGCTGCCGGGAAAGCGCTCACGCACGGCCTCGATCGTCCTCGCGATCTCGGTCGGATGATGGCCGTAGTCGTCGACGACGGTGAAGCCGTCGCGTTCATGAACCTCGAACCGCCGTCCGGTGCCCGTGAAGCGCGCGATCGCCGTCGCGGCCTCCTGCTGCGGGACGCCTGCCGCTTCGAGCGCCGCGAGCGCCGAGCCGGCGTTCAGCCGGTTCAGCTCTCCCGGCAGCGCGAGCTCGCCGCGGTAGGGCTCGGCGTCGCGCACCACCGATCCGGCGGTCGCGAGCCATGCTTCGAAAGCGGCGTCGAGCTCGGCCAGCGACGCGAACTCGCTGTGATGGTCGAGCTCGACGTTCGTCACGACGGCGATCTCCGCCGGCAGCGAGAACACGGTGCGGTCGGACTCGTCGCCTTCGACGACGAGAAACCCCGTCCCGGTGCCGGCATTCGTGCCGAGCTGGGGGACCTGTGCGCCGATCAGCCAGGCGGGGTCGCGCCCGGTCTCGCGGAGCACGAACGCGATCATGGCGGCCGTCGTTCCCTTGCCGTGCGTTCCGGCGACGACGATCGAGCGGCGGTCTGCGACCAGCTCGCGCAGGAAGTCCCGCCGGGCAAGCCCCGGGACATCGGGGTAAGCCGACGAGACGACGGCCTCGAAGCCGTCGGGCACGAACGGCTCGGAGGAGATCTCGACCCGGATCCCCGCGAGTGGCTCGAGGTACGGCGTCTCCACCCGGTCCCACCCACCGACCTCGGCGCCCCACGCCTTCGCGAGCTGTGCGTACGCACTCAGCCCGGCCCCGCCGATGCCGACGAACCACAGCCTGCGCCCGGCGAAGGAGCGCGTTCCCGTCACCGGCCCGCGAGCACGACGAGCTCGTCGGCGATCTCGTCGGCCGCCTCCGGCTTCGCGGCAGCGAGCATCGCCGCCCCCATGCGCGCGCACCGGACCGGATCGTCGAGGAGCGAGCGGGCGAGCTCGGGAACGTCGTCGAGATCGAGCTCGCGCACCATGATCGCGCCGCCGGCCCGAACGAAATGCATCGCGTTCAGCGCCTGGTGGTCGTTCGTCGCGAAGGGATAGGGCACGAGGATCGCGGGCTTGCCCGCAGCTGCGATCTCCCAGACCGACGAGCCGGAGCGCGCGAGCACCAGGTCGACGGCCGAAAGTGCAGCACCAAATCGGTCGGTCTCCGCGAGCACGCGGTAGTCGGGGCGCGCCACCCTGCGGCGGACGAGGTCGTAGTCGCGCTTGCCCGTGAGATGGAGGATCGCCGGTCCGGTGTGTCCCCAGGTGTCGACGACGAACTCGTTCAGCGCCTTGGCTCCCGCGAGCGCGCCGAAGACGCCCAGGATGCGGTCGTCGGGGTCGAGCTCGAAGATCTCCCGCGCAGCGTCGCGGTCGATCGGACGCGAGCGCGCCGGAATCGGACGACCGATCACTCGATACTTGGCGCTGCTACGACCGTTCATCGGATACGCGAGGAACACGCGCCTGGCGAACGGCGCCGCCATCCGGTTGGCGAGGCCGAGATGGGCGTCCGCCTCCGAGAGCGCGGCAGGGATCCCGAGCGATCTGGCCGCCAGCACCATCGGGCCGGCCACGTAGCCGCCGCCACCGAGCACGACGTCGGGCCGGCGGCGCTTCAGGATCGCCCGGCAGGCGCGCGGTGCAGTCCCCGCCTGGACGAGCGCGTGGAGGAGCGCAGGCGACGGCGAGCGGGGGAAGCCGCTGATCTCGAACGTGTCCAGCTCGTATCCGGCCTCAGGAACCAGCCGCGCTTCGACGCGCTCGGGCGACCCGGCGAACGTCACGTGCACGTCGCGCGTCTTCAGCGCGTCCGCCACTGCCAGCGCGGGCAGGACGTGTCCCGCCGTCCCGCCGGCTGCGATCAGACACCGAAGCTGCGACCGTGCCTCCACGCTGAGCGATGTTAAGGAGGATGCCGACCCCTGCGAGCAGTACGACGATGCTCGAGCCGCCGTAGGAGAGGAAGGGCAGGGGAATGCCGGTGAGCGGGGCGATCCCGAGGACCGCTGCGATGTTGACCGCGGCCTGGCCGCAGACGAGCACGGTCAGCCCGGCGGCGAGTCGCTTTCCGAACGGATCGCGGCAGCGTGCGGCCACGTCGAGCCCCGCATAGGCGAAGAGGGCATACGCGCCGATCACCGCCGTGACGCCGACCAGACCGAGCTCCTCGCCGATGTTGGCGAGCATCATGTCGGTGTGCGCCTCGGGGAGATAGAAGATCTTCTGCACGCCCTGGCCGAGGCCGACGCCGAAGATGTGGCCCGACCCCATCCCGATCATCGCCTGCACGATCTGGAAGCCGGTGCCCTGGGCGTCGTGCCACGGGTGCAGGAACGCGAAGAAGCGGGCGCGACGGTAGGGCTCGATCCAGATCGCGGCGGTGCCGAGCGCCGTTGCGATCGCCATCGCGACACCAAGCGTGCGACCCGGCGTGCCCGCGACGAGCAGCATGCCGGCGAGCATCACGACGAGGGCGATGGCGGTGCCGAGGTCGGGCTCGAGGATGAGCAGGACGCAGAACACGCTCGCGAGCGCGCCGACCGGCCGCCACAGCTCCTTCAACGTCCGCGGCGCCGGGCGTCGCGCAAGATAGGCAGCCGCCCACACGCACAGTGCGAGCTTCGCGAACTCCGAAGGCTGGAAGACGGCCGGACCGAACGAGATCCAGCGACGCGCGCCGTTCACCGGCGGTCCGATCACCAGCACGGCCGCGAGCAGTACGAGCGAGACGCCGACGAGCAACGGGGCCAGCATGCGCAGGCGCCGGTAGTCCCAGCGCTGCGCGAGCACCATCAGCACGATCCCGAGCGCGGCGTACATGCCCTGCCGCTTCAGGTAGTAGCTCGGATCCTTGCCGCCGACGGCCGCCGCGGCCGACGTGGCGCTGTAGACCATCACGAGGCCGAAGGCGACAAGCGCCATCGTGACCAGGATCAACAACCTCGAGTCGAGCTCTCCCCGCTTCACTCCACCGGTCTGCTTCGCGGGCGACTGCCGGATTCCTAGGGCCTCGTCGCGAGCTCCCGGAAAGCCTCGCCGCGACGCTCGAAGTTGTCGAACTGGTCGTAGCTCGCGCAGGCGGGGCTGAGCAGGATCACGTCGCCGGCCGACGCGAGCTCGGACGCGTGGGCCACGGCGTGGGCCAGGTCTCCGTCCGTGAACGGCTCGCGCCGGGACAAGGCGGCCGCGAGCGACGGAGCTGCCTCCCCGATCAGGTGGATCGAGCGGACGTTCGGCCCGATCCCAGCTGCGAGCGGGGCGAAGTCCTCGCCCTTCAGCGAGCCACCGAGGATCAGCCGCACGGGCTCGTCGGCGTACGCGGTGAGCGCGCGACGCGCCGCCGCGACATTGGTCGCCTTCGAGTCGTTGACGTACCGCACGCCGTCGCGCTCGCCGACCTGCTCGAGCCGGTGCGGCACGCCGGGAAACGAGCGGAGCGCCTCGGCGATGGCATCGTCGCCGACACCGGCCGCGCGGGCGGCGGCGGTCGCCGCTGCCGCGTTCTCGCGGTTGTGCGCGCCGCGGATCAGCGGCTCGGCCGGCAGCTCGTCCCGTGCGTCGAACTCGACGACGGTGACGGACGGGTCGGCCTCGACAAGCTCGAACCCCCGCGGGACGACAGCTGCTCGAGCCCGCTCGAAGATGCGCAGCTTTGCGTCGCGGTACGCGTCGAACGTGCCATGGCGATCGAGGTGGTCCGCCTCGAGGTTGAGCAGGACGGCGACGTCGCATGCCAGCTGGTGCACGTCCTCGAGCTGGAAGCTCGAGAGCTCGCAGACGACCCAGGCCGCGCCTCGAACGCTCGACAGCGGCGTCCCGACGTTGCCGGCCACCGCCACATCGCGACCGTCGGCCCGCAGGATCGCGCCCAGAAGCTCCGTCGTGGTCGTCTTGCCGTTGGTCCCGGTGACGCCGATCAGCCGGGCACCGCCGAGCAGCCGATAGCCGAGCTCGACCTCGGACCACACCGGGATCCCTTGCTCGCGTGCGGCCACCACCAGTGCCGCCTCGCCCGGAACGCCCGGAGACTTCACGAGCAGGCCGGCCCCGTCGAGCACCGAGAGGTCGTCCTCGTTCCCGAGCGCGCGGTCGACGACCACCACCTCGTCGCCCGACTCGCGGAGGCGCTCCGCCGCGGACCGGCCCGACCGCGCCTGGCCGTAGACGATCGCCTTCACCGGAACGCGGGCAGGTAGTACTTGTAGAAGAGCGCGAAGCCGACTCCGCACAGGATCCCCGTGACGATCCAGAAGCGGAGCATGATCTTCGTCTCGGACCACGCCTTCATCTCGAAGTGGTGCTGCAACGGCGCCATCAGGAAGATGCGCCGCCCCCACCACTTGAACGAGAGCACCTGGAGGATCACCGAGACCGCCACGACGACGAAGATCCCGCCGATGAACAGCAGCAGGAACTCCACCTTCATCATGATCGCCATCGCGGCGATCGCGCCGCCGATCGCCATCGAGCCGGTATCGCCCATGAACACCTCGGCCGGGAACGCGTTGAACCAGAGGAAACCGATGCACCCGCCGACGAGCGCCGCCCCGATGTAGGCGACGTCGAGGCGGTTCTCGATCCGCCCGTGCGTCGGCGTGCTCGAGCGGACGAAGATCGTCACCGCGATCGCCGTCAGCGTGGCGAGCGCGATGATCCCCGTCCCTGCCGCGAGACCGTCGAGACCATCGGTCAGGTTCACGCCGTTCGCGAAGCCGGCGATGATCAGGAAGAGGAGGACGTACCAGAACGGGCCGAGCGGCACCCACGTGTCGATGATCGGGATGTAGACGTCGTGGCGGAGCTGTTGGTGGTGCGCGGCGAATCCGACCGCGATCGTGATCGCCAGCAGGAGCAGCATCTTCCAGCGACCGGAGAGCCCGAGCGACCGCGAATGCCGCAGCTTCGTGAAGTCGTCGAGGAAGCCGATCGCGCCGCACGCGAGCATCGTCCCGAAGATCGTCAGCGCCGGCAGCGTGAACCTCGAGACGGCGAGGAAGGCGATCGAAGCCGCCGCGATGATCAGCAGGCCGCCCATCGTCGGCGTCCCCTGCTTCTCCGCGTGGTTCGGCCCCTCCTCGCGGATGTGCTGGCCGAACTCGTTCTTGCGCATGAACGCGATGAACCTCGGGCCGGCGAGAATCGCCAGGATCATCGCGACCAGCGCCGCGATCAGGACTTTCGCCACTACGCGACCAGGTTCTCCGCGACCGTCTCGAGTCCCACCGAGCGCGACCCCTTGACGAGGACGACGTCTCCGGGACGGAGCGCATCCTGGAGCCGCGCCGCGGCCTCGGAGGCCGACGGGACCCAGTCGCCGCCGTACGCCTGCGCGTGCTCGCCGACGCCGATCACGCGCTCGATGCCGAGGCGATGCACGAGCTCGCCGATCTCCCGGTGGTACGCATCGGCGTCACGCCCGAGCTCGGCCATCTGGCCGAGCACGGCGATTCGCCGGCGGCCACGGCCGCGCTCCACCAGATGCTCGAGGGCTGCACGCATCGAGACCGGATTCGCGTTGTAGCAGTCGTTCAGCAGGAGCCCTCCGCCCGCCAGCGGGCGTTCCTCGTCGCGCAGCTCGGAGAACTCGACCGTGAGCTCGCTCGGCAGCGGCACGCCGACGTGTTGCGCGACCGCGACCGCGGTGCGCGCGTTCGCAAGCTGGTGACGGGCACCGAAGCTCGCGGTGAACGGAAGCGCGGAATCGGACGGAACACGGTCGACCGTGATGTCGTCACGAGTCAGATACGGCTCGAGCAGCGGTTCGTGGGCCGGCACCACGGCGACGCCGCCGGGACGGAGTGCGGCGATCAGCTCCGCCTTCGCTCGTGCGACGTTCTCGATCGTCTCGACCAGCTCGAGGTGGACCGGCCCGACGTTGGTGATCACCGCGATGTCGGGCTCCGTGAAGGACGCCAGCCATGCGATCTGGCCGAGGCCGCGCATCCCCATCTCGGCGATCAGGAGCTCGGTCTCGGCTTCGAGCCTGCACAGCGTCAGCGGCACGCCGATCTCGTTGTTGAAGTTACCCTCGTTCGCGATCGTCCTCAGGCTCGGCGCGCAGATCGCGAACAGGATGTCCTTGGTCGAGGTCTTGCCCGTCGACCCCGTGATGGCCACGACCTGCGCCTTGGAGAGCCGGCGAACTGCGCCCGCGATCGCCGCGAGCGCCGCCGCGTGGTCGTCCGGCACCAGCGCGGCCGCGGCACCCCGCGCGAGCGCGTGCTCGACGAAGTCGCGGCCGCCGCCGACGGCGACGAACAGATCGCCCTCTTCGATGCGCCGCGAGTCGACCTGCAGGCCGGTCACCTCGCCGGCCCATGGTCGCGCGATCAGCCGGCCGAGCGGTTCGACGAGCTCGAGCGAGAGCGGGATCACGCGGTCGCTCCGGCGCGTCGGAGTGCTGCGCGCGCGACCTCGCGGTCGTCGAACGGCACCTTCCCGTCCGCAAGCTCCATCTCGCGGTCCGCGCCCTTTCCTGCGATCACGATCACGTCGCCCGGACGTGCCTCGGCGATCGCAGCCTCGATCGCGTCGCGGCGGTCGAGGACGATCTCGAGCGAGCCGGCCGCGACCTGCTCGTGCGATCGCCGCAGGATCCTCCGACCGCGGGTTGTCGGTGGTGACGATCGCCCGATCGGCCAGCTCTCCTGCGACGTGGCCCATGAGCGGCCGCTTGTCGCGGTCGCGGTCGCCGCCCGCGCCGAAGACGACGTACAGCCGCCCCCGGCCGAGCCCGCGCGCGGCCTGCAGGATGTTCGCGAGCGAGTCCGGGGTGTGGGCGTAGTCGACGATCACCGCGAAGGGTTGCCCTTCGTCGACCGTCTCGAAGCGCCCCGGGACGGAGGCCAGGCTCGCGACGCCCGTCCGGATCGACTCCTCGTCGATCCCGAGCTCCCGGGCCGCCCAGATCGCACCGAGCGCGTTCGTCCGGTTGAAGCGGCCGGCGAGCCGCAGCCCGACGTCGGGCAGGTCGTCGTCGGGCCAGAAGGTGCGAGCCTCGGGCAGCTCGGCTGCGAGCCGCCGGCCCCACTCGTCGCCGACGTTCACGACGACCCGCTCGGCCTGGTCGAAGAGCATGCGCTTCGCTGAGAAGTAGTCCTCCATCGTGCCGTGGAAGTCGAGATGATCCTGCGTCAGGTTCGTGAAGACGAGGACCGCGAAGCGCGTTCCGTCCAGCCGGCCGTGACTCGCTGCGATCGACGTCGCCTCCATCGCGCACGAACGATCGCCGGCGGTCAGCATCGCGCGCAGCAGCCGCTGCAGGTCGATCGCCTCCGGCGTGTTGAGGCCGATCGGGACGCTCTCGCCCCCCACACGCCGGTCGATGTTCGTCAGCAGCCCCGGCCGCCGGCCCGCAGCGTCGAGGATCGCGTGCAGCAGGAACGCGGTCGTGGTCTTGCCGTTCGTGCCCGTCACGCCGGCGACCTCGAGCTCGCGCGACGGCGCGCCGAAGAAGGTGTTCGCCGCGGGCGGCATGGCAGCGCGGACGCTCGGCACCACGAGCTGCGGAACATCGACGGCCACGGGTCGCTCGACGACGAGCGCGACGGCTCCACCGGCGACCGCGCGGTCGGCGAGCTCGTGGCCGTCCACTCTGAGACCGGGCACGCAGAAGAAGAGCGCGCCCGCGGTGACGGCGCGCGTGTCGTAGGCGAGGTCGTTCACCTCCACCGCCGCCGCGTTCACAACCTGACTCGGCTCGAGAGCCGCAGTGAGACGGTCGAGCTCCATGTCCCCGGAAACGCTAGCGCTGTGACGAGACGGGCACGTTCGGAGGCACCGCGAGGTACTGGAGGTCGAACTTCGCGATCTGCTCGAACGCGGGCGCGGCCACGACTCCACCGAAGATGTTGCTCCGCGGCTCGTTGACGACGACGAGCACGAGCAGGCGCGGCTTGGCGACGGGCACCATCCCGACGAACGAGGCGACGTACTGGCCGGTCGTGTACCCGTTCGGGCCAGGGACCTGCGCGGTGCCGGTCTTGCCGGCCACGGTGTACCCGGGGATCGCGGCGGCGGTTCCCGTGGCCCCGTGCTCGTCGACGACGCCGGTGAGCATCGCCTTGAGCTCGCGGTTCACGCTCGGCGAGACGACGCGGCGCCGCTTCGGCGGCGCCACCTGCCGTTCCCCGATGCGCTCGATCAGATGCGGCTGGATCCAGACGCCGTTGTTGGCCACGGCCGCGTAGGCGGCGGCCATCTGGATCGGGGTCACGTCCACGCCCTGGCCGATCGGGACGTTGCCGATCGTCGAGCCCGACCATTCGTTCAGCGGGAGCACGGCGCCCGGGCTCTCGCCCGGGAAGTCGATGCCGGTCTTCTGTCCGAACCCGAACCGCTTGATCCAGTTCATCAGCTCGGGCGCGCCGAGGCGCTCTGCAATCGTGACCGCGCCGACGTTCGACGAGTGCGAGAGGATCTGCGCGACGCTCATCGTCTCGGTCGGGCGGTACTCGGCGTCGTGGACGACTCGGTCGGCGACATGGATCGAGTACGGCAGGCGGAAGGTCGAGCGCGGCGTGACGATTCGCTGCGACAGGGCGCCGGCGATCGTCACGAGCTTGAACACCGAGCCCGGCTCGTACATGTCGGTGACCGACCGGTTGCGCTGGACCGCGAAGGGGACGCGGTTGGCGTCGTTGGCGTTGTAACCGGGTGCCTGGGCGAGCGCGAGCACGTCCCCGGTGCGCGGATCGAGGATGACCGCCTCGGCGGAGTTCGCATGCCAGCGCGCCACCGTCTCGCGGAGGACCGCCTCGGCGTTCGACTGGATCACGTGGTCGAGCGTGGTCACGATCGCCTGGCCGTCTCGCTCGCTCGTGCCGCCGATCACGTCGATCGCCCGGCCGAACGGGTCGCGGACGACGGTCTGCTTCCCGGGGTGTCCCGCGAGGAGCTTGTTGTACTGCACCTCGAGCCCGGCCGAGACCCTGGTTGTCGGTGCCGGCGTATCCGACCACCTGAGCGGCGACCGAGCCCTGCGGGTAGATCCGCTTCTCCTCGGGATAGGAGCCGATGCCCGTGAAGCCGCGCTTGAGGAAGATCGCCGCCTGCTTCGGGTCCGCGAACCGCTGCACGTAGACGAACTGGCTCTTCTTGTTCTTGAGCTCGGGGTAGAGCGTGTTCGGATCGACGCCGAACAGCTTGTGCGCGGCGACAGAGATCGCCTGCGGGTTCGTCACCTGGCGCGGGTCGGCGTACAGCGTCGTCATCTGCTCGCCGATCGCGAGCTGGACACCCGTGCGGTCGTAGATCGTCCCCCGGTCGGCCGGAATCGTCACGACCTCGCGATGCTGGTGCTCGGCGAGCCTGCTCAGTGATGCCGCCCGGACGCCCTGCAGCCAGACGGCGCGGGCGAGGGTCGCGCCGAAGATGAGGACGAAGATGACGAGGAGAAGGCGGATGCGGCGGTTGGCCTGCTTCTCCCTCATGCCCGGGCCGCTACGGCGCGAGGTTGACGTAGCCGTATTGCGACGGGTCGGCGTAGACCAGGCCGTACTGCTTGGCGGCCTGGGCTTGGATACGCGGCGAGGCGAGCGTGCTCGAGAGCTGCGACTGCAGGGCCGCATCCTGAGCGTGCAGCTTCACGCGCTCGGCGTTCGTCGAGTCGAGGGCGAGGTTGAGCCGCAAGACCGCCACGTTCACGAATACGACGCCCGTGAGCAGAATCCCGCTGATCGCGATCCAGAGGACGCCGCCCCTGGCGCGGGCACGACTCCGGGCGCGAGAGCGCGAGCGGGGCTTCCTGACGCGGGGCAGCGGCTCGGCGACGGCACCCGCCCGCGCATGAGCGACGCTAGCCAACCTTCGTCGCCACCCTCAGGCGAGCGGACTGCGCGCGCGGGTTCCGGGCGATCTCCTCCGCCGACGGACGGATCGCCCGGCGCGGTGTCGCCCGTAACGTCGGCTCTTTCCCGCAGACGCACTTCGGGAAGTCGGGCGGGCAGGTGCAACCGTGCTCCTGCGCCCGCAGGAACTGCTTGACGATCCGGTCCTCGAGCGAGTGGAAGGAGATCACCGCCAGACGGCCACCGGGGCGCAGCAGCTCGAGCACCGCCGGCAGCGCGCGCTCGAGGGCGCCGAGCTCGTCGTTGACCTCGATCCGCAGCGCCTGGAACACGCGCTTCGCCGGATGGCCTTCGCCGAACCGGGCGGGAGCAGGAATCGCGGACTTGATCGTCTGCACGAGCTCGCCGGTCCGCTCGTACGGCTGCTGCGTGCGCTGCCGGACGATCGATCGGGCGATCGGGCGCGCGTAGCGCTCCTCGCCGTAGCGGCGGAAGATGTCGGCGAGATCGCGCTCCGAGGCCTCGTTGACGAGCTCGCGCGCCGAGTACTCGGAGCTCGGATCCATGCGCATGTCGAGCGGGGCATCGACCGCGTACGAGAAACCGCGCTCGGGACGATCGAGCTGCATCGACGACACGCCCAGGTCGAGGAGAACGGCGTCCGCGCGCACACCGTTGCCGGCGAGCTGCGCGAGCACGGACGAGAACTCCCCGTGGAGCAGGCGGGCCTTCACGCCGCTCTCGCGCCGGAACCGCTCGAAGAACGGTGAGACGGTCTCGTCGCGATCGATCGCGATCACCTTGCCGTCGCCGCGCAGACGGTTCGCGAGCAGTGCCGCGTGGCCGCCGGCGCCGAACGTGCAGTCGACGATCGTGTCTCCCGGCGCCGGTGCGAGGCCGGCGACGACCTCACCGGCGAGGACGGGAACGTGGTCAGTCTCGGTTGGCAAGACGCTCGGCAACATCTTCCGCTCTCCCTTCGGCCTCTTGCTGCTTCAGCTGCCAGGTGCTGCGATCCCAGATCTCCAGGTGGTCGTGGACGCCGATCACGGCGACCTCGCGCGTGATGTCCGCCTTCTCGATCAGCTTGGCGGGGAGCACGAGCCGTCCCTGCCGGTCGAGCTCGCCGTGCGAGGCGCCCGAGAACACGCGGCGCTTGAGCAGCCGCGAGTCCGCCGACAGCGAGTCGAGCCCACCGATGCGGTCGGCGAGCTCCTGCCAGGTCGGGCGAGGGTAGGCCTCCAGGCAGCCGTCGAGGCCCCTGGTCACGACGACGCCGTCCTCGAAGGGCCCGCGCAGCTTCGCCGGCAGCGTGAGGCGGTTCTTCTCGTCGAGGGAATGGTCGTGTTCGCCGAGCAGCATCGGTCCACTTGGCCCCACTCTAGCCCACTCTTACCCACCTGTCTACCCCTGTTGGTCCATGCGGACGCAGAGCCCTCGCTTCGCCCGGACGGCGGCTCAGGGCCTAGGAGAGACCGAGCGCCTCGGCGGCGAGCGCCGTGCCCTCGACCCGTGCGCGGATCTTGGCGAACGCGGTCTCGCGCGCCGTCGAGGTGTCGTCGCCGAACGGCGCGAAACCGCAGTCGTCCGTGCTGCCGAGCCGCGCCACCGGGATGTGCTCGGCCGCCTCGAGCACTCGATCCCGGACCTGTTCGGGAGTCTCGACCTTCGGGTCGATCGGGTCGGTGACGCCGACGAAGATCTGCTGGTCGTCACGCGAGTGCTCGGCGATCGCCGCGAGCACCCGCGGCCGGTCGGTCTCGCTCGCGAGCTGGATGTAGAACCGCCCGGCCTTCAGCGTGAACAGGAGCGGGAGCAGCTCGACGTAGTCGACGTCGGCGCTGTGTGTCGAGTCCTGGTCGCCGCCGGGGCACGTGTGCACGCCGATTCGCCTCCGCTCATCGGCGTTGAAGCGTTCGAGCACGCGATTGTTCAGCCCGATGAAGTCGGAGAGGAGGCCCTTCGACGGATCGAGCTTGACCGCGAGGCGGCCCTCGGTGAAGTCGACCTGGACGCTGTCCGCACCACGCTCCAGGGACCGGCGAATGTCCAGCTCCGCCTCACCGACGAGATCGTCGAGGAAGGCCTCGCGCGAATAGCCCTCGATCCCGTCAGACGGATAGAGCAGGCTCAACGCAGACGCGGAGATGACCGCCTGCTTCAGCGGTCGGTCCGTGAAGGGCCGCGCGAGCTCGAGATAGGCGTCGGCATGCGTCCCGTAGCGGAACGGGCCTGCGGTGATCACGGGCAGTTGCCGGACGTGGCCGTCGGCGAACGTGATCGGGACGCCGTCGGGCGCCAGCGTCCGCAGCCCTGCGATCGGATACGTCGCGAAGCTCGGCTTGCGCTGCTCGCCGTCGGTGACGATCGGCGAACCGGTCGCCTCGAACTGCTCGAGCGTGTCGCGGACGGCATCGTCGTAGAGCTCGTCGAGCTCGGCGGCCGAGATCTCCCCCGCGGCCGACGCCTCCATGCCTTCCAGGAGCGAGAGCGGCCTCGGGATGCTTCCGATCGGCTCCGTCGGGATCCCCACGACGACGTACGCTGCCGAGAGACGAGACGTGCGTCAAGTACGCGTCTTCTGCCACACCTATGATCCGCGTCGTGAGCGATACAGGCTTCGACGCGTTCCAGGAACCGCCGGGTGGAAAGGCCGCCGAGAATCGGAGCGCCGTCGACCCGGTCTCGTGGCTCCAGATCGAGCCGGGCTGGAGCGTCCTCACCGCCGACGGCCAGGCGCTCGGCACGGTCGCCCAGGTCGCTGGATCGAAGGAGGACGACATCTTCGACGGCCTCGCCGTCCAGATCCCGGGCTCGACGGGGCTCGTGTACGTCCCGGGCGAGGTCGTGGCCACGATCTATCCGGAGCGGATCGAGTTGAGGATCACTGCAGCGCAGGGCGCCGGGCTTTCCCCGTACAGCGAGGCGCCGCCGCAGCAGGCCCTGACTCTGCCGCGGGAATCGCTCACCACCCGGGTCAAGCACTGGTTTCGTCGCTGACGCGGAGACATGCCGGACAAGCGTGCTGCCGAGCTGCTGGAGATCTACGACAGGCAGTTGCGCGGGCGATCGCCGGGGCCGTTGCCGGCCGGCGTCCGGGTCGAGCGCGACGGGCCGCTGCTCCGGTACCACGGGCTCGCCGGCGGAGGGTTCATCGACTACCGAGACCTGGGCGGGCTCGACGGGCCGGCCGTCGACGAGCTGATCGCCCGACAGGTGGCGGCGTTCGGGGAGCTCGAGGAGCCGTTCGAGTGGAAGCTCCACGAGCACGACCTCCCGTCCGACCTTCCCGCCCGGCTCCGCGCCGCGGGCTTCGTGCCCGAGGACACGGAGACGGTCGTGATCGCGCCCGCGGCCGACATCGCCGGCGAGCCGCGCCTGCCGGACGGAGTGTCGCTCCGCGAGGTCGTGAGCCGCGCAGACCTCGAACGGATCGCGGCGCTCGAGCGAGAGGTCTGGCAGGAAGAGAGCCACGTCGTCGACATGCTCGACGCCGAACGCGCCGTCGACCCGGGCGCGCTCGCGATCGTCGTTGCGGAGGCCGGCGACACCGTGGTCTGCGCAGCCTGGGTGCGCTTCCCTCCGGACACCGAGTTCGCGACGTTCTGGGGCGGCGCCACACTCGCGGCCTGGCGCCGACGCGGGATCTACCGGGCCCTCGTCGCCCACCGGGCGAAGCTGGCGCTGGAACGCGGCTATCGCTACGTCGAGGTCGACGCGTCGGACGACAGCCGGCCGATCCTGGAGCGGCTCGGCTTCGTCGCGGTGACGACGACGACGCCGTACATCTGGTCGCCTGCTTCCGGTCGCTAGACGAGCTCCACCACGTCACCGCGGCGAACGAGGCCGGGCGTGGCGACGGCGGCGTGGACACCGAAGGGAAGCGGTTCGGTTGTCCCGATCTCGGCGCGGTAGTCGGCGATCGCTGCCAGCGTGTCGAGATCCCGGACGCCCGTGTTCGGATCCTGCGTGGTGATCGCGCAGCGGCCGACGTTTCCAGCCGGAACGACCATCGCCTCGCCCACACGCACGCGCCGGCCGATCCAACCGTCCTCGGCGTGCGGCTCGAGGCCGCCGACCCCGAAGTTCATGCGAAAGCGGCGCGAATCGATCGTCTCGATCCCGAGCACGTCGGCGATCGCAGCGAGCGACCCCTCGCCGAGGAGCGTCGCCGCGCCGCTCCGCCCGCGGTCCGGTGCCGGCCGGTCGGGCTCCACCAGGCGCACCGACGTACCGGCGACGTCGGAGAGCGCCTCGTCCCACGGCCCGGGCACGAGGCGCGCCCGCTTCGACGTTCCGTGAAACGACGTGGCGATCTCGTCTCCGCTCTCGACCGGAGCCGCCAGCGTCAAACCACCGGGCAGCGTCATCGTGAGCGTGCGCGCCTCCTCGTCGTAGTCGGCGAGCACGGTCTGCAGCGGCCCGTGCCGCTTGTCGTTGACGAGTCGATTCGTCTCGTCGACGAGGAAGAAGCACCGGTCGCCTTTCAACCCCGACTCGAGCAGTTCGGTTTCGTCGACAAGGTGCAGCGCGAGCCCTTTGACCGGCGTCAGCGAGATCCAGGAGACGCGCGCCGTCATGCTCACAACGTTAGCTGCGAGCTGTACGGCCCCTCTCCTGTCACGACGGCCGCACCGGCGCGTGCGGCGAGCGCGAGCGCATCCATGAGCGCATCGCCACGTGCGAGCGCGAAGCACAGGGCCGCCGAGAACGAGTCGCCCGCGCCGTACGTGTCGACCAGCGGCCCGGGGAGCGGCGCTGCGTCGTATCGCTCTCCGTTCGCAGTGCCTCCGTGCGGCCCCTCCGTCAGAACGACCGTGCGTGCGTCCAGCGAGCCGTCGTACCGTTCGCCGGGGTCACGCGCGCTGCCGACGAGCAGATCGAGCGGGACACCGGCCTCCTTCAGCGTCGGCAGCTCTCGCGCCGTCGCTGCGACGAACGGTGCGCGGCGGGCCGATCGCAGCGCCTCGGCGTCCCCCGAGACGAAGAAGACGGCGTCATACCCGTCGAGGGGCAGCGGTCCGCGCGGGCGGAGCTTCTCGGTGAGCAGGGTGATCGTTCGCTCGCCATGCGCATCGACGTGCACCCAGGCGCGCCGGGTCGTCCCGAAGCGCTGTGCATGGACATCGACGCCGAGCTCGGCGAACCGGCGCTCGGCGCGGCGGCCGAGCTCGTCATCACCGAGGACGGTGAAGAACTCGCAGCGCCCGGCGAGCCGTGCCAGCTGCCGTGCGATTACCCCTCCACCACCGGCCGGCTCTTCGATCCGGCGCTCGCCCTGGACGATCTGACCCGCCGGCGGTACCGCCGGCACACGGACGAATTCGACCCACTCGACGTGTCCCACGACGGCGCATCTCACGTTGTCGCACCCTCCCACGTTTCAGTCGATGATGGTGGCCATGGCGCAACCCCCGGGGATTCCGCCGTTCGAGCGCTTCTACATGACTCATCGCGACGAGGTACTCGCATACCTGCGGCGGCTGCTCGGCCAGCGGGCAGAAGACGCCTGGCAGGAGACGTTCCTGCGAGCCCTCCGCGCCTACGACCGCCTCGAGCACGGCAGGCATCTCCGCGCGTGGGTGTTCACGATCGCGACGAGGGTCGCAATGGACGAGCTCCGCGCCAAGCCGACGTCGCCCATAGACGCCGAGCCGGCGGTCGAGCTTCGCCGTGACGCGTTCCGCCAGATCGAGCACCTGACGAACGAGCTCCCACCGACCGAACGGGCAGCCGTCGTGCTCCGGTACGGCTACGACCTTCCCTACGACGACATCGCCGCCGCCCTCGGCTCGTCCGAGGAGGCGGCCCGCGCGGCCGCATCGTCCGGCGTCCGCAGACTGAGGAGGAGCCAATGACCGTCGACGACCAGCTCGACGCACGTTTCCGCGCCGCCGCACTCCGCGAGCGGCTGGTCGATGTTCGCTTCGACGTGATTGACTCGCCTGTCGGCGAGCTTGCGATCGCGGCGACCGACCGTGGCCTGTGCCGTATCTCGTATGGCGTCGACGGGTTCGACGACGAGTTGTCGCGCGTCTTCGGTGTACGCGTCCTCCGGTCGCCGCTCGACGACGTGCGCCGTGAGCTCGACGAGTACTTCGACGGCGTGCGTCGCGACTTCGACCTCCCGCTCGACCTCCGCGTCGCTCCGTTCAATGAAGAGGTGCTCGAAGCGCTCGCGCGGGTTCCCTATGGGCTCACGACGACCTACGGCACGCTCGCCCGTGAGGTCGGGCACCCGACGGCCGCCCGGGCGGTCGGCACGGTCATGAACCGAAACCCGATCCCGATCGTGCTCCCGTGCCACCGGGTGATCGGTGCCAACGGATCGCTCACCGGCTACGCCGGCGGGCTCGATACCAAGCGCCGGCTGCTGCGTCTCGAAGGCGCGACGCTGCCCCTCTAGTTCCAGCAATGCTTGCCGCGTGGCAGCGGCAACGAAGCGGGTCGTCGTCGTGGGCGGCGGATTCGGCGGCCTGCTCGCGGTGAAAGGGCTGCGACGGGCCGACGTCGAGGTGACGCTCGTCGACCGCCAGAACTACCACCTCTTCCAGCCGCTCGCCTACCAGGTGGCAACCGGTGGGCTCTCGGCGCCTGAGATCGCGACGCCGCTGCGGCGTGTGCTGCGTCGCCAGCGAAACGCGCGTGTCCTGATGGCAGAGGTGACGTCGTTCGATCTCGAGCGGCGGCAGGTGCGGCTCGATCAGCTGCCGAACGGCGCCGATGGAGTCCTGCTCGACTACGACGAGCTCATCGTCGCCGGGGGCTCCGCGTACTCCTACTTCGGGCACGACGACTGGGCGTCCCACGCGCCCGAGCTGAAGTCCCTCGCGGGCGCCCTCGGGCTCCGGTCGCGAATCCTGAACGCCTTCGAGGCCGCCGAGGTCGAGCGCGACGAAGCGCGGCGGAGCGCCTGGCTGACGTTCGTCGTGGTCGGAGCCGGCCCGACCGGGGTCGAGATGGCAGGGCAGATCGCGGAGCTCGCACGTGACGCCCTGCATCGCGAGCTCCGCGAAGTCGACACGCGCGGCGCACAGGTGCTGCTGGTCGAGGCCGGCCCGCGCGTCCTGAGCGCGTTTCCGGAGTCGCTGTCGCATCGGGCCGAGCGCGCCCTCGCCAAGCTCGGGGTGACCGTGGTGCTCGGCACGCCGGTCGTCGGAGTGGACGCCGGTCACGTCACGCTCGGACGGGCGGACGGCACCGCCGAGGACGTGCCCTGCCGAACGGCGGTGTGGGCCGCGGGCGTGACGGCATCGCCGCTCGCATCCGCGCTGGCGGCGGCCGCCGGGGTCGACGTCGACCGCGTCGGCAGGATCCACGTCCAGCCCGATCTGACGATCGCCGGTCACCCCGAGGTGCGCGCGCTCGGCGACATGGTCGTGATCGACGCCGGTACCGGCGCCGGCGGGACGCTCGAACTGCCGGGCGTGGCGCCCGTCGCCATGCAGCAGGGACGCTACGCGGCACGCGCCATCCGCGGTCGCGTCGATGGCCCGTTCCGGTATCGCGACAAGGGCAACCTCGCGACGATCGGACGCTCGCGCGCGGTCGCCGACATCAAGGGCATCCGACTCAGCGGCTTTCCGGCCTGGGCGATCTGGCTCTCCGTCCACATCACGTACCTGATCGGTTTCGAGAACCGCCTGCTGGTGCTCGTCCGCTGGGCGTTCTCGTACGTGACGCGCAATCGCGGGGCACGACTGATCGACCGCCGCGAGCTTTGAGCTCTCGAGTTACCCGCGGCCGAGCGCACCGCCGGCGATCCGGGCCGCCTCGGCGTACGCGGCGGCCGCGAGCCCGCCGCCGAACGTCAGGCGTGCGACCCCGAGCCGCTCGAGCTCGGCCGGCGCAGGCGTCCCGGGGGTCGCGGCGACGTTGATCGGCCCGGCGATCCGGTTCACGAGCTCTTCGATCACGCTCGCCGGGCAGAAGATCGGGTACACGCAGTCGGCACCGGCCGCCAGGTACGCGTTCCCCCGTTCCACGGCCTCCTCGACGCCGCCGGCGTCCCGCAGGAACACGTCGATCCGTCCGTTGACGACCAGCTCGGGGACAGCCGCGCGGATCTCGGCGATCGCCGATGCCTGCTCGTCGACGGCCACCATCGCGCCCGCCGTGGAGTCTTCGAAGTTGATCCCCACCACTCCGGCCTCCCAGGCCGCACGGGCCGTACCGGCTGGGTCGCCGTAGCCGCGCTCGAGGTCGCCGGTGACGGGCAGGTCGACCGCTTCGGCGATCCGCCCCGCCGCGCGGATCATCACCGCCGCCGGCGCCCGCTCGCCGTCCTCGAACCCGAGTGACCTGGCGACGCCGACGCTCGTGGTGGCGAGCGCCCGGCAGCCCGGCAGCGCCGCGAGGACGCGCGCGCTCTCGACGTCCCACGCATTCGGAAGGACGAGCAGCGGCGGCGGGCGGTGCAGGCTCCGAAACAGCGTGGCTTTCTCGGCGGTCCCCACACCGGGACGCTATCCATCGTTCAGCATCCCGTGGAGCCGATACCCCACGCCCCACACGTTGTCGACGAGGCCGGCCTCGCCCCAGGCGGCGAGCAGCTTGCGGCGGAGCCTCGACGCGTGGGAGTCGAGCGTTCGAGTCCGGCCCATCACGCGGTAACCCCACACGTCGCGGAGCAGCTCGGCCTTGGTGAACACGCGGTCCGGCTCGCGCGCGAGCGTCAGCAGGAGCTCGTACTCCTTCTGCGACAGCTTCAGCCGGTGCGCGCCCACGCGGGCGTCACGCGTTCGGGTGTCGATTCGAACCGGCGGCGCATCGACGATCAAGGGCGCTGGTGGATGGACCCGCCGTAGCACCGCGCGAATCCGCTCGACGAGCTCCTGGTACTCGAAGGGCGGCGCGACGTAGTCGTCGCAACCCCGCCGGAACGCCCTGATCCGGTCGACGGGATCCGACTGCTCGCGGCCGAGGACGATCACGGGCGCTCGTTCCGCCCACTGCTCGACGCTCGCGACGTCGCCCGCCAGCACGAGGTCGGGGCAGCCCTTGGCGCCGACGAGCCTGAAGCCGTCCTGCGGAAGCTGGCGCGTCAGGAAGCGGTGCGTCTCAGGCTCGGTGTCGGCGACGAGGAGCGAGGTGGCGGGCGACATGAACCGACCGTAGCCACGACGTCATCCGGCCGGTAGTCGTCCATCGGCGCAATTCTGTGTCGATCGTTCCTCAGCCGTCCGCGCCGGACGCGGCGCCAACCAGCTACGGACGCGGCGCCAACCAGCTAAAGGCGTCCGGACCGGATCACGCTCCAGAGCAGCCAGATGCCGAGCACGGTCGAGAGCGCGAAGCCGACCACCGAGATCACGTTCAGCCCGAGCACATGCGGGCCCGTCTTCGCGAAGCTGCCGATCAGGCTCGAGCCGATCAGGCCGCCCGTCACGATCAGAGCGATCACCAGACGGTTGAAGAGCACGTCGAGCTTGGCCATGAACACGTCGAGCCCCTTGTGGACGAATCCGACCTCGACCTGGCCGTCGCGCACCAGCTCGAGCGTGTCGTGGACGAGATACGGAAGCTCGGCGACGGTCTGGCTGAACTTCCAGCCTTCGCGTCGCGCCCGTGCAGCGACCCGACGCGGCGTGAATCGCTCGACCATCAGCGCGCGCGCGTACGGCTTCGCGACTTCGAAGACGTTGAACTCGGGGTACAGCTCCACCCCGACCGACCCGAGCGTCGCAATCGCCTTGTCCATCATCACGAAGCGCGTGGGCAGGCGCAGGTTCATCGAGTAGATCAGCGCGAAGCCCTCCCGGATGACCTGGATCGGATCGATCTCCTGGAGGCTCGCGCCGTAGTAGCGGTGATACAGCTCGCGGAGCTCGGCGACGAACTCCTCTTCGCGCTCCTTCGGATACCGCACGCCGAGATCGGAAAGCCGCTTCGGCAGCAACTCGATGTTCTCCGACGCAGCGTCGATGAAGAGCCGTGTCAGCTTCGAGAGGTCGTCCTCGGTGAGCTTCCCGCTCAGACCGAAGTCGACGAGCCCGATGCGCTCGGGAGACAGCACGAGGATGTTCGCCGGGTGCGGGTCGCCGTGGAAGAACCCGTGGCGAAAGATCATCGTCATCCAGGTCTCGGCGATCAGGTACGCCAGCCGGCGCCGCTGATCGAGCGCCCAGTGGTCGAGGTCGATGTCCGCGAGCTGCACACCGTCGAGCCGTTCGAGCGTGAGCACGCGCGCCCGCGAGTACGACCAGTACACACGCGGCACCGCGACGTGCGGGTGCCCGGCGAAATTGCGGTGGAAGACATCCGCGTTGCGCCCCTCGAGCCGGTAGTCGAGCTCCTGCCGGATCGATCGGGCGAACTCGTCCACGATCTCGTTCGCATCGATGAAGTCGAGCGCTCGGATCCGCTCCCTCGCGAGCCGCGCAGCCTGGTACATCAGCGCGAGGTCCGCCTCGATCTGCCGCGGCGCGTTCGGCCGCTGCACCTTGACCACGACACGCTTCCCGTTCGGGAGCACCGCGCCGTGGACCTGGCCGATGGAGGCCGCTGCGAGCGGCGTCTCCTCGAACTCGAGAAACAGGCGCTCCACCGGCTGGCCGAGCTCGGCCACGATCGTGCGCTCGACGTCCGCGAACGGGAACGGGCGAACATCGTCCTGCAGGCTCCGGAGCTCTACGATGATGTCGGGCGGAACGACATCGGGTCGCGTCGAGAGCAGTTGCCCGAACTTGACGAACGTCGGGCCCAACTCGTCGAGCATCTCTCGAAGGTGGCGGCCGCGCGGGGTCGAGCCGTTCAGATCCCCCCTCCGCCGTCCGTCGACGAAGTAGCCGAAGCCGTGCCGAACCGCGACCTGCGCGATCTCGCTCATGCGGCTGAGATTGCGCTGCTTCGAAGGGGCAGCCACCTGCCTAGTCTTGCAGTCGGCCCGGGCGAGCGCCCCTCCGCCCGTGAAGGCCCCGCTAGTGAATGTGGTGGATCGTCGCGCGCCAGGCACCACGCGGAGCCTGGACGTCGACCGTGTCGCCGATCGTGCGCCCGAGCAGCGCGACGCCGAGCGGCGAGGTCGGAGAAACCGTCCCGGCGCCGCCGACCGCGCTGATCTCGACGGTCATCGTCTCGCCACTGTCGGTCTCGACGTCCACGACCGAGCCGATCCCCACCTCGTCCGAGGACGCGTCCTCGACGATCTCGGCGCCGTCGAGGCGCGAATGCAACGTTCGAATGCGCGCCTCCAGCAGGCCCTGCTCGTTCTTCGCCGCGTGGTACTCGAAGTTCTCGGAGAGATCGCCGAACTCGCGCGCCTTCTTGATCGCTGCGACCACCTCCGCGCGCCGCGGACCCTCGAGCGTCGCCAGCTCCTCGTGCAATGCCGCTGCCTGCTTGGCGGTCAACCGCTCACTGCGCTCTACCACTTCGAGGACCTCCCACGGCGCGATGTATAGACGACACGCGGCCGGGCGACGGTCATCCCGGACTCCTCGAACCGATCGACGTGACCCTGAAGTCGCGCGACACGCGAGACGTCTGCCTGCTGCTCGGGAAGGACCAGCGTGATCCCGATGCCGCCACGGCCCGCGCGACCGGTCCGGCCGACGCGATGTGTGTAGACGTCTGGATCTTCGGGTGGGTCGTAGTTGATCACGTGCGTCACCTGTTCGACGTCGAGGCCGCGGGCCGCGACGTCGGTCGCGACGAGCGTGCGCACCTTGCCGGCGTCGAAGCGCGACAGTGCGCGCTCTCGCTGCGCCTGGCCCTTGTCGCCGTGGATCGCGACCGCGTCGACGTCGTGGCGATGGAGCTTCTCGACCAGCCGGTCGGCGCCCGCTTTCGTCCGGACGAACACGAGCGCGAGCCCACGATCCTCCTCGCGGAGCAAGTCGACGAGCGTCGGCACCTTCGTCTCGGCGGTCACCGGGACGAAGCGATGGTCGACTTCGCCGCTCCGGCGCTCCGCCGGCAACTCGCCCTCGAACCGCGCTGGGAAGTGCGTGTAGCGCCGCGCGAGCTCGCCGACTTCCCCGTCGAGCGTCGCCGAGAAGAACATCGTCTGGCGCTCGGCCGGGAGCAGCCGCACGATCCGGTCGACCTGAGGCTTGAAGCCCATGTCGAGCATGCGATCCGCCTCGTCCAGCACCAGCACGGTGACCGCATCGAGCGACAGGAGCTTGCGATCGACGAGGTCCTGCAGCCTGCCGGGCGTCGCGACGATCACGTGCGCATCCTGCGCGAAAGCTCGCCTGAGCCTTCAGCGGCACACCGCCGTAGACCGACGCGACCTTGATGCCGCCGCCGGCGACGAGCTCGAGCTCCTCCGTCACCTGAGCGCAGAGCTCCCGCGTCGGGACGAGGATGAGCGCTGCTGGCCGGCGGGCAGAGGGGTCCAGCCGCTCGACGATCGGAATTGCGAATGCGAGCGTCTTGCCGGAGCCCGTCGGGCTCCTCGCGAGGACATCTCCACCGCGGAGCGCCTCGGGGATCACGAGCGACTGGATGTGGAACGGCATGTCGATGCCTCGCGCCGCGAGCATCTCGCAGACGGCCTCGGATGCACCGAGTGAACGAAAACCTGTCAGTTGTCTCAACTCCTTCGGACGTCGAGATCCCGTGTCCGAAGAAGGAGACGCGACCTCACGGGAGCACGGCCTATCCGCACTCCGTCACTTGCAAGGTAGCAGGCGTGCCGGTCGGCAGCTCAGTCTTCGAGCAGGCGGAGTCGGTGTTCGAGCTGCGCGACGCGAAGCTCGAGGTCGTCCCACTCGTCGCGCGTCACGAGGCCGAGCTCGCGCGCGAGATCGCGAACGCGACGCCGGGTCCCCTCGCCGGCGCGCACCGCATCACCGCGCCAGCGGGCAGTCGCGTCTTCGAGGAGGGATCGCGCATCTTCGATGCGCGGACCGAGCAGCGCGATGATGCGCTCGAGTGTCTCGCCCTCGGACGGGCTGTTACCGGGCGCGTCCATGGGGCCGCGACTGTCTGCGTTGGCGGCGTCGGGCGCGCTTGCTGTCGTCGTCGGCGGGGCGGTCGACGATCGCGCCGACACCCGACTCGACGACGTCCATCGGGGTCGCGGGCGTCGGCTCCTCCATCAGCTCCTGCTCGGCCTCGCGGAGTTGGCGGTCGCCGGCGGCGCCCTCCGGCAGCGTGTCCTGGCCTTTGCGCTTCGCGTACTCGGGCTCGCGCTCCTTCCACATCGTGAGCAGCGGTGCGGCGATGAAGATCGACGAATAGGCGCCGGAGGTGATGCCGATGAGCAGCGCGAACGCGAAGTCCTTGAGCGTCGCTCCGCCGAAGAAGAAGAGCGCTGCGACCGGCAACAGGGTGATGAACGTCGTTGCCAGCGAGCGGCGGATCGTCTCCCAGAGCGAGATGTTGGCGATCGTCGCGAACGACGCACGCCGGAGGATCGGAATGTTCTCGCGGATGCGGTCGAAGATGATGATCGTGTCGTAGATCGAGTACCCGAGCACCGTCAGGACCGCGGCGACCGTCGATTCGGTCACCTCGCGTCCTGTGACCGAGTAGACGCCGACGGTGATGATGACGTCGTGGATCATCGCCGCGATCACCGGGATCGCGAACGCGATTCCGTGGAAGCGGATGGTGATGTACAGCGTCACCATCAGCAGCGAGAAGATGATCGCGATGATCGCCGCGCGGGCGATTTGTTTGCCGAAGCTCGACGACACGTTCTTGGTGCTGGGTGTCTTGGCGTTCGCTTTCGTCTGCAGCAGCTCCGTCAGCTTGTTCTGGTCGGTGCTGTTCAGCTTCTTCAGCTGGATCTGGAAGCTCTTGTAGTTCTCGCCGCCGTTCGTCGAGGGGCCGCGCCCCTGGACGATCGCGTCGCTGTGGCCGACGGCCGCGGTCTGCGCGCGCACCGTCGACAGCGACGTGTACTGCGGCGTGGTGAACGCGATCTGCACGCCGCCGCGGAAGTCGATGCCGAGGTTGAGGCCGCGCACCGCGAGCGAACCGATGCTGATCAGGATCACGACGCCGGAGATCGCGAACCACAGATTGCGGCGGCGCATGAAGTCGATCTGCAGGAACTTGAGGCCCTGCTGGCCCGCGGCCCCCATGAAACTCGGGTTGTTGAACCACTTGAAGCCGGAGAGCAGGCCGAGCATCGCGCGCGTCGCCGCCACCGCGGTGACCAGCGAGACCACGGTGCCGATCAGCAGCATCAGCGCGAAACCCTTGACCTCCGCGGAGGCGACCGCGAACAGGATCAGCGCCGTGATCACCGTGACCACGTTCGCGTCGATGATCGTGCGGAATCCCTTCGCATAACCGTCGGCGATCGCCTTGCGCATGGTCTTCCCGAGGCGCACCTCTTCCTTGATGCGTTCGAAGACCACGATGTTCGCGTCGGCCGCGACGCCGATCGTCAGGATCAGGCCGGCGAAGCCCGGCAGCGTCAGCGTGACCGGCACCAGCAGGATCGCCCCGTACATCAGCGCGGCATAGATGCCGAGACCGAACACCGCGACCAGGCCGAGGAACCGGTAGGCGATCAGCAGGAACAGCATCACCGCGATCAGGCCGCCGATCGCCGCGTTGCGCGCCTGCTTGAGCGAGTCCTTACCGAGCGTCGCCGACACGTCGGTGCGCTCGAGCGTGATGAAGTTCACCGGCAGCGCGCCCGTCTGCAGGACGAGCGCCAGATTCTGCGCCTCCTTCAGGCTCTGCAGGCCCGTGATCTGCGCGCCCGTCCCCGTAGGGTTGATCCCCTGCGGATACTGGGTGTAGTCGATCTGCGGCCACGAACGGATCTCGTTGTCGAGCACGATCGCGAAGTGCTGCGGCGTCTGCTGGATCGAGCCGCGAACCGCCTCGTTCTTCGTCACCTGCGTGAAGATCTTGTTGCCCTTGCTCTTGAACTGCATCAACACGATCGGCTGGCCGCTCGTCGGGTCGAAGTCCTGACGCGTCCCGGACAGGCTCAGCTGATCGCCGTCCATGTTCGGGTACTTCCCGTCGGTCGCATACCGATCGTTCGGATACGAGCCGTTCTTGAACAGGTAGTAGTCCGTCTGGCCTGCAGGCGGAAGACCGTTGACGTCCCCCGGGCACACCGACGTCGACGCCGCAGAGCACGTGATCACGACGGTCTTCGCCGGCACCGGCAGCACCTTCCCGTCCTTCGGCACCTTGCCGTGGTACGGATCGAGCAGACCCGGGTTGCCGGTCGTCGGATCGCGGTGCAGCGTGGCCGTCGGACCGCCGATCCGGTGCCACGTCGTCGTCGTCTTCTTGTTCTTCCCCGCGCCCGTCGTCGTGGTCGTCTTCTTGAACAGCGCGTACTGGCTCGGCGTGCCCTTCTGCGCCGACGCCTGGACACGCGAAAGCAGGTCGTACAGGCTCGTCGTCGCCACCGGCGTGCCGGTCGCCGACACGGACGGCGGCACCAGCGCCGGCTCGAGGTCGTACAGCTCGAGCTTGGCCGTCGACCCGATCAGCTTCGCCGCCGCCGCCGGGTCGTGAATGCCCGCGAGCTGGATCACGATCTCGTTCGACCCCTGCTTCTGGATGTGGGGCTCCGAGACGCCGAGCTTGTCGACGCGGTTCCGCATGATCGTGACCGACCGGTCGAGGTCCGACGAGGTCAGCTGGTGGCCCTTCGGCGGCTGCGCCTTCAGCACCACCTCGAGCCCGCCCTGCAGGTCGAGACCCTTCTGCAAAGGCTTATGGAACGGAGACCCCGACCAGCCGATCAGGACGACCCCGGCCAGGGCCGCCAGGATCAGCACGATCAGGGTCAGATGAGAGCGTCTCGAGGACACGTCGGCACAGGTTAGCGCGGCTTCTCGTCGGCCTCGTTAGCCCAATCGGGGCGTTTCTCCTCCCCGTTCGGTTCTACCTCGACCTCCACCTCACGGGCCACCGCGGCGATCGCCCTCCGGTCGAGCGTGACGACCACTCCGGGCGCGATCTCGAGCTGCAGCTCGCTCTCGCCGAGCTCCTTGACGGTCCCGTGGAGCCCTCCCGCGGTGATGATCTCGTCGCCGACGTCGACCGAGTCCTGCATGTTCGAATGAGATCGCCGCCGGCGGCGCGACGGAACGATGAACAGCACCCAGAGCGCGCCGAGGATCACGATGAGGATCAGGAATCCGCTCACGTCAGCCTTTCGAGTCGGTCGCGCTTGTAGGCATCGAACGTCCCGCGTTGGATCGCTTCCCGGGCGCCGCGGGTCAACGCGAGGACGAATCGTAGATTGTGGAGCGAGAGCAGGCGCAAGCCGAGGAGCTCGTTCTGGTTCACCAGGTGGCGAATGTAGGCGCGCGTGAAGCGCGAACAGGCGGCGCAGTCGCAGCCCTCTTCGAGCGGGCGCTCGTCGCGCGCGAAGCGGGCGCCGCGCAGGTTGATCCTGCCGGACGCGGTGAGGGCACTCCCCGTGCGGGCGGTGCGCGTGGGTAGCACGCAGTCGAAGAGGTCGACGCCGGCTTCGACCACTTCGAGGATGCCCTCGGCGTCGCCGATCCCCATGAAGTAGCGCGGGCGATCGGCCGGGAGGAGCGCGGTCGCCCAGTCCGTGGTCGCGAACGTCGCTGCGCGGTCCTCGCCGATCGCGAGGCCGCCGATCGCGTTGCCGTCGAAGCCGAGCTCGGCGATCTCCTCGATCGAGCGCCGGCGGAGCTCGTCGTCGGTGCCGCCCTGGTTGATGCCGAAGCGGAGCCGACCGTCGGCGCGAGGTATCGATGCTTGCTGCGCCGCCCACAGCGTCGTTCGCCGGACGGCTTCCGCGAGCTCGCGGCGGGACACGTTCGCCGGCGGCACCTGGTCGAGGCACATCGCGATGTCGCTGCCGAGGTTCTCCTGGATGCGGACGGCGAGCTCGGGCGTGAAGTGCGCCGCGCTGCCGTCGTAGACGTTGCGGAACGTCACGCCCTCGTCGTCGACGCGCGCGATCGTGTCTCGGAGCGAGAAGACCTGGAACCCTCCGGAGTCGGTGAGGATCGGTCCGTCCCACGCCATGAAACGGTGCAGGCCGCCGAGCTCGGCGATCAGCGAGTCGCCGGGCCGGAAGTGCAGGTGGTACGTGTTGCCGAGGACGACCTGCGCGCCGACGCCGCGCAGCTCGTCCGGATCGAGGGTCTTGACCGTCGCCTTCGTGCCGACGGGCATGAAGGCCGGCGTCTCGATCTCCCCGTGGAGCGTGCGCAGGACGCCGGCCCGCGCGCGCCCGTCCACAGCCAGCACCTCGAAGACACGTCCGCCGGGGACCGGTCCTGTCGCCTGACCAGGGTGACGAATGTGTGACAACTCATCCACAGGAAGCTCTACGCCGCTCTCAGCGCGGAACGCTCTCCGCGGGAGGGACATGGCTCGTCGCCAGGCGAGGGTGACGGAAGTGCAACACGCTCACAGGATCAGCATCGCATCGCCGAACGAGTAGAAGCGATATCGCTCCGCGATCGCGTGCCGGTACACGCCGCGCACCTCGTCGACGCCGCCGAACGCCATCACCAGCGCGAGCAGGGTCGACCGCGGCAGGTGGAAGTTCGTCAGCAGCGCGTCGACACGCTCGAAGCGGAATCCCGGAGTGATGAACAGTTCCGTCCTGCCGGAGAGCGGGCCGCCCCGGGCCAGCGTCTCGAGCACTCGCACGGTCGTCGTCCCGACCGCCAGCACACGCCCCGCCGACCGGATCCGCTCCCACGCGGCCTCCTGCACCGCGTACCGCTCACCGTGAATGTGGTGCTCCTCCACCACCTCGGCCTGCAGCGGCCGAAACGTGTCGAGGCCGACGTGCAGCGTCACCCGCTCCACGTCCAGCCCCGCGAGCACGCCGGGCGTGAAGTGGAGGCCGGCGGTCGGGGCAGCAGCGGATCCGCGCTCGCGCGCATAGACCGTCTGATAGCGCTCCGGATCGGCGAGCGGCTCGGTGATGTACGGCGGCAGCGGAACCGCGCCGGCCGGCTCGCCGTGCAGCCGCACGAGCCAGCGGCCCTCGCCGAGATGCTCGAGGAGCTCGACCGGCCCGACGCGGAGACCGGGCCGCAGCCGGCGCGTCGGCCGCGCGAGCGCCTCCCAGACATCGCCGTCGCGCTGCTCGAGCAGGAGCACCTCTCCGCGCGGCGAGTCGATCGGGATGCGCGCCGCGATCACACGCGTGTCGTTGACGACCACGAGCGTTCCCGGCGCGAGCTCGTCGTGCAGATCGCGGAAGGTGCGGTCGCGCACCGCCCCGGACGAACGGTCGTAGACGAGGAGCCGCGACTCGTCGCGCCGCTCGGCCGGCCGCTGAGCGATCAGCTCGCGCGGCAGGTCGTACTCGAGCTCACGACTGTCCATCCGGTGCGGACGCTAGCGTCGGGCTCCATGGATGAGTTGCGTGACGCTCTCCGCGACGGGTTGCGCGAAGAGGCGGCGCCGATCGCGCGGCGGCTTGCGGAAGTCAAAGGGCTCTCGAACAACGCCACTCGCAGGCTCGAGCGGATCGAATCGACGCTCGACGCCGAGCGGCTCGCGCGGGTCGACGACCTCGCGCTCATGGTGGATCTGCTGACCGAGGGGTGGCGGGCGATGAACGCCCGCCTCGACCGGATCGAGGCAGCACTCGCCGGGAACACGGCGACGATCGTCCGGCTGCGCGAGAGCGCCTGACGCCGGGCCGACTACGAGGCTCGAACCGGGAGGACGAGCTCGAAGCGAGAGCCTCGGCCGACCTCGCTGTCCAGATCGAGGCGACCGCCGAGCGCGCCGGAGAGCTCACGCGCGATCGGCAGCCCGAGCCCCGTCCCGCCCCCGACGTGCGAGACGAACGGGCGGAAGATGCGCTCGCGGCTCGCCGCGGCGATGCCCGGCCCCGAGTCCTCGACCGTGACGTGCACCGTGCCGTTCGTCTGCGCGAGCCCGAGGGAGATGCGGCCGCCGTCCGGCGTCGCCTTGAACGCGTTCGAGAGCAGGTTTCCGACGACCTGCAGGACGCGGTCGCCGTCCGACTCGATCACCGGACGATCGCGCAGCTCGCAGCGGTAGTCGATCTTGCGCCGCTGCGCCTCGTCGCGGTAGCGATCGTACGCCTGCGACAACAGCTCCCCCATGTCGACCTCCTCCCGCATCACGGCGAAGCGGTGCGTGTCGAGCTTCGCAAGGTCGAGGATGTCACCGACGAGACGCTCGAGCCGCTGCGCCTCGTGCTCGACGGTCTCGAGGGACTGCTGCTCGAGCTCCGCGTCGGAGACGACACCCTCGAGGAGCGCGGCGACGTGCCCCCGGATCGCGGTGAGCGGCGTCCGCAACTCGTGCGACACCGACATCAGGAAGTTCCGCTCCATCGCCTCGACCTCGGCGAGGCGATGCGCCATCTCGTCGAACCGCTCGGAGAGGTGGCCCAGCTCGCCCGGCGCGTTCGGGGGCACGCGCACGTCGTAGTTGCCGGCCGCAACGTCGTCGGCGGCGCGCGACAGCTGCAGCACCGGACGCACGATCCGCCGCGACAGATACCAGGCGAGCAGCCCGGCGACCGCCAGGCCGAGCAGACCTGCAAGGGCGAGCCGTTCGATCAGCGAGTGGACGCGCTTGCTGATGTCGGTCTTCGGCTGCGCGACGACCACCGCCCCGACCGAGGTCGAGCGAATGATCAGTGGGTTCGCGACGGCGATGTACTGGCGGTTGGCGCCCGGCGGGGTGAACTCGAAGGCAAGCGACTTGCCGGAGGTCCAGTCGATCGTCTTCTCAGGTAGCCGCGGTAGCCCGAGGTTCGCCTGCTGCCCCGGGAACGGCTGGTTCGGGCCGATCCAGTAGAGCTTGGCCCCCGTCGCGAGCCGGAGGTTGGCGGCCGCGAACGTCGGCGCCTTGCGGTCTCCGGCTTTGTTTCCGTAGCCCTCTTTGATCGCGTTCGTGTAGAGCGCTGCGATCCCGTGCGCCTCGCGGCTCAACTGTGAGACCGCCTGGTCGTGTGCGAACTGTTGAAAGAGCCGCACCGAGATCGCGGTCGTGACGACGCCGGCCAGCACGATTCCCGCAAGGAAGATGAGCGGCAGCTGGACCCGCAGCGACCTCAGAGACCTGAACATCGCTCTAGGTTTTCGTCTTCTCCTTGCGCGCGTCCTTCGCAGGCGAGACTTTGTAGCCGACGCCCCAGACAGTGACGATCGGCGAGGCGTCACCGAGCTTGCGCCGCAACTGGCGCACGTGCACGTCGACCGTGCGCGTGTCGCCGGCGAACGTGTAGCCCCAGACGCGCTCGAGCAGCTGGTCACGCGTGAGCACGAGACCTCGGTGGTCGAGCAACTCCCAGAGCAGGTCGAACTCCTTCGGCGCGAGCTGAATCTCCTCCTCACCGACAGTGACCTCGCGGCGACCCGAGTCGACACGAAGGTCGCCGTGCACGATCACCTCGGTCTCGCGCTCACGGCGCTCCGGGGCGGCGCGGCGCAGGACGGACTTGACGCGCGCAACGAGCTCCCGCGGGTTGAACGGCTTGGTGAGGTAGTCGTCGGCGCCGACCTCGAGCCCGATGATCTTGTCGACGTCCTCGTCGCGCGCAGTCAGCATCAGGATCGGGACGTCGCTCGACTGCCTGATCCGACGGCAGACCTCGATCCCGTCGATGTCGGGGAGCATCAGGTCGAGCACGATCAGCGACGGCAGCTCCTCTGCGACCTTGGCGAGCGCATCGCTGCCGGTCGCGGCGGTGCGAACGCCGTAGCCCGCGTTCTTCAGGTAGAGAGAGACGAAGGATGCGATCGAACCTTCGTCCTCGACCACGAGGATGTTCGCGTTCGGACTGCTCACCGTCAGGGACCCGTCGTCGTCGACTTCGCTGCCGGGAACCGGACGCTGAGCGGATCCAGGATCGGAACCGGCTTCCACTTGCCGCCGTCGAGCGCGTAGTTGCCGTCGTCGACGACCGTCAGCGACGGCACAATCGTCGCCCTGCCGACGCCTACCGTCGTCAGGTCGATCCCGTTGCCGTTCACGAACTGGAGCTTGTACGAACCGCCGGTGATGCGAAACGTCAGGTCACGACCGGAGTAGAGCGTCGAGCCGTCTGCCAGCGTCTTCGGAGCCTTGTCGGAGCCGGTGACGTAGACGTCACCGTCGTTCGGATTGGGATCGCTGACGATCAGCCCCCCTTTGTCCATCTGGCCCCAGAGCACTCCCGATCCACCGATCGTGACGTTCCCGTACACGGCATTGAGCTCGAGCGCGCCGTCGCCCGCCGCGCCCGTCGCCGCGAGGGCAGCAGGGACGACGACGAGACCTGCGAGCAGGATGAGGAGAAGCCGGCGCATCGACAGAACAAGTGTTTCTGCAGCGATTATGCCGGTAGTGAGGGACTTGTAAGGAGTTTGCTTGTGCCTTTCGAGCGGTGGACGCTGTGGGAGCTTGTAGCGTCGCGGTCGCCGTGCACGGTCTGACGAGCTTCGGCCTGGCTGTTCTCCTCGTCTCCGGAGCCCTGCTGGCGGCGCTCTTCCTCGCCAAGCTGAGCGCCCGGCTGGCGGTGCCGTCGGGGGCGGTGTTCCTGCTCGTCGCCGCCGCGGCGTCGGCGCTCTTCCCGTCGCTCGTCGTGCGCGTCGAGACCGTGGAGCGCATCGCGACGGTCGCCCTGATCGTGATCCTCTTCCAGGGCGGCTCCTCGATCGGCCTGCGGCGCTTCCGGCCTTCCGCGATCCCGATCGCCTCGCTCGGCGTGCTCGGAACGTTCGCCTGTGCCGGGCTGATCGCCGCCTTCGCCCACGTTGCCTTCGGGCTCGGCTGGCTGACCTCCGGCTTGCTCGGGGCGGCGGTGGCGCCCACCGACCCGGCGGTGATGTTCTCGGTGCTCGGCGACATCGAGATCCAGGGCCGCACCGGGACGATCCTCGAGGGCGAATCGGGGGCGAACGACCCGGTCGGGATCGCGCTGATGATCGGCCTGATCGAGCTCGCGACCCACGCGAACGCGAGCTTCTGGATCGTCGTCCGCGTCTTCTCCGAGCAGATGGCGATCGGGATCGCCTTCGGCATCGCAGGCGGCCTGGCGGCGACCTATCTGATGCCGCGGATCGCGCTGCCGTCGCCCGGCCTCTACACGCTGCGCACGCTCGCGCTGGCAGGGGTGGTGTACGGCGTGACCGCGGTCGCCCACGGCTCCGGCTTCCTCGCCGTGTTCGTCGCCGGCGTGATCGTCGGCGACCTGGAGGTGCCGTTCAAGCACGAGGTCGACGTCTTCGAGGAGGGCCTCGCTGCGCTCGCGGAGATCGTCGTCTTCGTCGCGCTCGGGTTGACGATCGGCATCTCCTCGATCGGGCTCGCCCGGTTCGGGGAAGGACTTGCCGTCGTGGCGTTCCTGGCGCTGCTCGCGCGCCCGCTCGTGGCCGGGAGCCTCCTCCTCCCGGTGAAACTGAGCGCGGGCGAGCGCCTGTTCGTGATCTGGGGCGGCCTGAAAGGAGCTGTGCCGATCCTGCTCGCCGCGTTCGCCGTGGCTGCGAACGTCCACGACGCACGGCGGATCTACCAGGTCGTCTTCGTCGTGGTGCTCGCCTCGGTCGTGGTGCAAGGGAGCACGATCCCGTTCGCGGCGAGACGCCTCGGCGTCGACATGCGCCGCCAGTCTTAGCTTCTTACACGCGTTCGACGACGCCGGCGATCGCCATGCCGAAGCCGACGCACATGGAGGCGACGCCGTAGCGCGCGCCGCGCCGCTCGAGCTCGTTGACGAGGGTGGCCGTCACGCGTGCACCGGTGGCCCCGAGCGGATGACCGAGCGAGATCCCTCCGCCGTTCGGATTCACGTCGTCGAGACGATCCTGGAGGTCGAGGTCGGCGACGGTCTGGAGCACGACCGACGCGAACGCCTCGTTCACCTCGAAGACGGCGACGTCGTCGAGTGAGATCCCCGCACGCGCGATCGCCTTGCGGATCGCCTGCGGGTTTCCGTGGAGCATTCGCGTCGGGTCGACGCCGGCCAGGCCGAACCCGGCGAAGCGGGCGCGCGGCTCGAGGCCGAGGCGGTGGCAGGCAGCTTCGCCGGCGACGAGGACGGCTGCGGCGCCGTCGACGATCTGGGAGGCATTCCCTGCCGTGACGACGCCGTCCGGGCGAAACGCCGGCGAGAGCGCGGCGAGCGCCTCGGCGGACGTGTCCCGGCGCGGCGTCTCATCGACCGCGAACACCGCGGGCGCGGCGACGGCGCCCCCTTCACCTCGTAACAGACTGTCACCTGCACCCCGGCCCTGGGACGGACCGGCCAGCTCGACCGGGACGATCTCGCGCTCGAACCGCCCGCCGTCGATCGCGGCGATCGCGCGGTGGTGGGACGTCAGCGAATACGCGTCCAGCTCCTCGCGGCTCAGGTTCCACTCGTCGGCGATCAGCTCGGCGGAGATGCCCTGCGGGACGATCTCGTACCGGTCGGTGACCAGGCTCGAGAGGTCTCCCCCATTCGAGCCCATCGGCACCCGCGACATCATCTCGACGCCCGCCGAGACGACGACTTCGAGCTGACCCGCGGCGACAGCAGCGGCGGCGTTGAAGTTCGTCTGCATCGACGATCCGCACTGCCGGTCGACCGTCGTCCCCGAGACCTCGACGGGCCAGCCGGCGGCGAGCACGGCCATGCGACCGATGTTCCAGCCCTGCTCCCCGATCTGCGTGACGCAACCCATCTGCACGTCCTCGACCGCCGCCGGATCGAGGCCCGCCCGCTCGACGAGCGCGTTCAGGATCTGTGCAGCCAGGTCGTCGCCGCGCACCCCGGCCAGCGTCCCGTTTCTGCGACCGATCGGAGAGCGGACGGCATCGACGATGTACGCGTCCATCGGGGTCAACTGTAGACGGGCACCCAGGGCTGCTCGTCGTGTGCGAGGAAGACCTGCGCCGGCCGGAGCGAGTGGATGCGGCGAATCGAGGGCGATGCCCCGTCGATCAGCTCGCGCATCGAATGCGTGACGTCGCCGCCGAGGACGACCGTTCCTCTCTCCGTCTCGACGACGACGGCCTGGTGGCCCGGCGAATGGCCCGGCGTGAACAGCACCGAGACGCCGTCGAACAGCTCGGCGTCGCCGTCGACCTCGACGTACGTCGCCCCCGGGAACCGCACCCATTCCTCGAGGTAGTCGGGTGCGACGGCTGCGCCGAGCTCCTCGCGCTGCACGAACGTCGGCGTTCCCGCGAAGCGCCGGTTGCCGCCGCAGTGATCGAAGTGAAGGTGCGTGTTGATCACCGCCACGACGTTCTCCAGCTCCGGCCACGGACGGAGGGCCGGAGCCCATTCGCGGTCGAGCTCCGGCGTCGAGTCGATCATCCCAGTGTCGACCAGGATCGACCCGCCTGGACGCTGGATCGCCCAGCCGTAGACCGGCCACACCTCGCCTTCGACCGTCACGTCGCAGAAATGGAGCGGAGTGATCTCCATCAGTCCGCGTATGCACCCTCGACGACGGCGACACGTTCGCGGCGATCGAAGAAGGCATTCACGACCACGAACGCCGCGGCGGCGTACACCCAACCCGCCAGGCAGTCCACGACGAAGTGCTCACCGGTGTACACGAGCGCGAATGCCATCGCGCACGGATACGCGGCGAGCAGCGGCCGAACCCACCAGGGCACGATCGACCAGAAGAACAGCGTGAACAGCATCGCGTAGGCCGCGTGGAGCGACGGCATCGCGGCGACGTTGTTGGCGTAACGGACTCCGTGCTCGAACAGCGCGTTGAAATGCGCGATCGGCACCTGATTCCAGACGATCGGGATGATCCGGTTCGCTTCGCCGAGGTTCCCCTGCTGCGCCGCCATCCACGGCGGAACCGCCGGATAGACGACGTACGTCGCGAAGCCCGCGATCGTGAGCGTGCAGACCATCCAGGCGTAGCGCCGGAACCGCTCGTGGGCGAACGTCCACAAGGCCGCCGCCGCGACCAGCGTGACGACGAAGTGCGTCAGGTAGACGAACCAGGAGAAGTAGTCCCACCAGCGGAGGTCGTGAGGGCCGTGCCAGAGGTGCGACTGGAGCCAGACCGTCGGCGCGGGCGTGCCGAAGATGGCGGTCTCGAGCCTGATCTGAGGGAACTCGTGCGCGGGGAAGATAAGGCCATCGGCGACCCCGCGCAGGACGTCGTAGACGAGCAGCAGAGCGATGAACGGCGCCCAGTCCACGAGCAGGCGAGGGAGGCGGTGGCGGAGATTCGTGGCCGAGAACGCGATCATCCCCGCCAGCACCCACATCAGCACCAGCTCTCGGGACGTGGGGACGCCGAAGCCGGCGACGAGCAAGACCGTCGCCATCCCCCACGCCACCGGCGCCCCTATCCGCACGGCGCTCACGGCGGGCATTCTCACATTTAGTCTTCGGTAGGCATGGCGACCACCGTCTCCGAGTACCTGCTGCCGATTGGCGGCGAGCGAATCGACACCGGCTCGTGGCTCGAGGTGCGCTCCCCGTACTCCGGCGACGTCGTCGGCCGCGTCGCCGCCGGCGGTGCTGTCGAAGCGCGCCGCGCGCTCGACGCAGCGGACGAGGCCCTTCACCGTCCGCTGCCTGCGCACGAGCGGGCGAGGTTCCTCGATGCGATCGCGACGCTGCTCCGCGCGCGAAGCGAGGAAGCCGCGCGCACGATCTCGGCAGAGGCGGGGAAACCGATGAAGGCGGCACGCGTCGAGGCTGCCCGCGCAACCTCGACCTACACGTTCGCGGCAGTCGAGGCGCGAAAGCTCGCCGGTCAGGTCGTACCGATGGACGCCTCGGCGGCAGGCGAAGGAAAGCTCGCCTTCACGCTGCGGCTGCCGATCGGGATCGTCGGCGCGATCTCGCCGTTCAACTTCCCGCTCAACCTGGTCGCACACAAGATCGCGCCTGCCCTGGCTGCGGGCTGCCCGGTCGTCCTCAAGCCCGCCGGCGTGACTCCGCTCTCTGCGCTGTTCCTCGCCGGCCTCGCCGAAGAGGCCGGGCTTCCGCCCGGGTGGCTGAACGTCGTCGCGGGTCCGGCGGCGCCGATCGGAGACGAACTGGTCGACGACGAGCGCGTGAAGCTGATCACGTTCACCGGCTCGGGAGCGGTCGGCTGGGGGCTCGCCGAGCGCGCGCACCGGAAGCGCGTGAAGCTCGAGCTCGGCAACGCGACTCCCGCGATCGTGTGCGCCGACGCACCCGACGGCACGGCCGCGAAGCTCGCCGCGAACGCCTTCTCATTCGCCGGCCAGAGCTGCATCTCGGTACAGCGCATCTACGTCGCCGCCGAGGCGTGGGACGGGTTCGTCGCCGAGTTCGTGCCCGCGGTCCGAGCGCTCAAGGTCGGCGACCCCGCCGACGACGACACCGACGTCGGGCCGTTGATCTCGTCGAACGAGCGCGATCGTGTCGCCGAGTGGGTGAGCGAGTCGCGGGGCGAGGTGCTCACCGGTGGCACCCGGACCCCCGACGGCCTGCTCTCACCGACGGTGATCGCGGCGCCCGCGGCGGACGACAAGGTGCAGTGCGAGGAGGTGTTCGGGCCGGTCGTGACGCTGACGCGTACGAACAGTCTCGACGAGGCGATCACGCTGGCCAACTCGACCCGCTACGGACTTCAGGCGGCCGTCTTCTCGCGCGACCTGCGGTCGTGTCTCGACGCAGCGCGGCGGCTCGAGTTCGGCGGGGTCACGGTGAACGAGGCGCCGACCTTCCGCGCCGACCAGATGCCGTACGGCGGCGTGAAGGCGTCGGGCAACACGAAGGAAGGCCCGGCCTGGACGGTGCACGAGATGACCGAAGAGCGTCTCGTCGTCATCGACCTCTAGACTTCCTCGCGCATGTCGCCGCTTCATCGTCGGGGGTCCGACGCAGAGGGGTTTGCGCCGCGGCGCCCGAACCCAGGGGTGCTGCGCCGGGAGCGCCGGCTGCTGCAGAAGGCGCGCGCCGAGGCGCTGGGCGAGCTCGGCGGACTGCTCGTCGAGATGTACCGCCGCGGCGGGTTCCGCGAGGATCTGCTCGCCGAGCGCTGCGCTGCGGTGG
Organism: uncultured Thermoleophilia bacterium; assembly: GCA_963774355.1. Taxonomy (GTDB): domain Bacteria; phylum Actinomycetota; class Thermoleophilia; order Gaiellales; family Gaiellaceae; genus PALSA-600. The sequence continues at coordinate 405,002 of CAVZER010000006.1, forward strand.
TCGGGATCGACGCCCGTCTGGCCGAGATCGAGGACCTGCTGCACGCCCGGCGCCACCTGCCACGCTGCGAATGCGGCGCACCCGTCCTTCGCGGCTCGCACTTCTGCCCGAACTGCGGCCGGACGCTCGACGGCGACGCGAAGGCTGGTCCGGACGTGCCGTCCGAGGACACCGTGCTCGCGTCGCACCACGACGCCTGACGGGCATGTCCGCCGGGCCTGAAACGCGTTCGGGCGAGCGCCGTGCCGCGATCGCCGGAACCGACGAGAGCTGCCCGCGCTGTGGTGCGCGCAGGACCCCGGACCAGCAGTACTGCCTCGACTGCGGCCTCTTGCTGCCGACCGTCGGCGGCACGGTCCCGGCCCTTCGGCGCCGTTGGCTCCGCATCTTCGGCTGGTATCCAGGCGACTTCGTGTGGGCGGCTCTGCTGGCGCTGCTCGTCGCGATGGCCGGCGCCGCACTCGCGATCGTCGTCAGCGAGCGGCGTGCAGGCGACGCCCCACGTTCGTTCGACGCGGCGACGGCCGGCGTCGCAGTCCGGGCGCCGGCCGCGGAGCCGCCGAAAGGCCTGCGCGCGCGCGTCGGGGCCGGAAAGCTGCCGAAAGCGCCCGAGCGAAGCGCCGCGCCGGCCGGACGCACGACCTGGCCGAAGAACGCCAACGGGTGGACGATCGTGCTGGTCTCCTATCCGAAGACGACGGGTCGCATCGAGGCGCTCGACAAGGCGACGGCGGCGGCGAAAGCCGGCCTCGCCCAGGTCGGCGTGCTCGATTCCAGCGGTTTCGCGAGTCTGCAACCCGGGTATTTCGTGGTGTTTGCTGGTATCTACGGCTCGGAGGCGGATGCGCAGACAGCTGTTCTGACGGTACGAGCCGCCGGTTTCGCCGGCGCGTACTCGCGACAGATCGCACGATGATCCGTTTTCCCGGCTGAAAACATTTGTAACAGCGCCGAGGAGTGTGTAGAGTGGCGATCGGGTCGCTTCGGAACGTCGCGAATGTGACCAAATTTGACGCCTGCAAAGGGCCGCAGCTCTAGTCTGAAGGAGATCACCCGGCGCCTATGGACGAGCGGATCCTGCATATCCAGCACTGCATGTATCAGTACTCACGGGCGATTTACCGCTCGATCCGAGACCTGATCGACCCCTACGCCGACCCGGGCACTCGACTCGAGTACCGCCGTGAGGTGCTGTTCGCCTGCGAGGGCACGATGGAGCGCCTCGCAGCCGACCCGCACTACTTCGCGAAGCCGGACAAGGCACTGTTCGGCGATATTCGACGCTACTTCCCGATCACCGTTCAGGCGCAGGTGGCCTGGGCCGTCTCGGAAGGCGTCAACGCGGCTGTCGGCTTCGTGGAGGGGCAGATCGAGGCCGGCGCGTTCGACGGCGGCGTCGCTCGCTGCCGTGCGACGACGCGCAAGGGCAAGCCGTGCCAGCGCACGCCGCTCCCCGAACGCGACTACTGCCCGTCGCACCAGCACCTCGAACGCAGTCGCGTCGCCGCCTGACGCGCACTGAAGCCGTCCGGCCGATAGGCTCGGACGCACGTGAGTCACGACACCGACAAGCTGATCCGGCAGCTCTCGCTTGTCGCGTTCCTGATGGCCGAACGGCGACCGCTGACCGCACGCGACATCAAGTCGAACGTCGAGGGCTACCAGGAGATGAGCGACGAGGCGTTCGCGCGACGCTTCTACTCCGACCGCGCGGAGCTCGTCGCGCTCGGCGTGCCGCTCGACAGCCAGCGCGACGAGTTCACCGGTGAGGAGCTCTACACCCTGCGCTCGGAGCGCTACTTCCTGCCGGAGCTCGAGCTCGACGACGAGGAGCTCGCCGCCCTCCAAACGTGCTTCTACCTCCTCGAGGGGCGGTTCGCATACGCCGAACCGCTGCGGCTCGCCCTGCAGAACCTCGCGCTCGGCCGCTCGGCCGGCAGCCTCGCGGCGCCGCCGACGGACACGGCGGTGCGCGCGCTCGTCCGCGATCCCGACTACTCGCCCGAGCTGCAGGGCCGGCTCGGGAAGCTCGAGGGCGCGATCTCGAAGCAGCGAACCGTGAAGTTCCGTTACTGGTCGATCTACCGCGACAGCGAGCAGGAGCGGACGCTGAACCCGTACGCGCTGCTGCCCGAGAACGGCTCGTGGTACGTGATCGGGAACGATCTCGATCGCCAGGACATCCGCACGTTCCGCGTCTCGCGCATCCGCTCGGACATTCGCTTCGCGACGCGCCGCGAGCGCGACTTCAGGTTGCCGCCCGAGTTCGACGTCGAGGTGTACCGCGGCCGCGCCGAGTGGCAATTCGGCGACGACGTGGGCGAGGCGAGGATCGAGGTCGCACCCGACACCGCCTGGTGGGTGGAGCGCGCGTACGGCGGCGCCCGCAACGATGTCGTCGGCGACGTGTTCTCGACGCGATACGCCTCGTCCGAGCTCCTGGCGCGCTGGATCCTGCGCCAGGACGGTCGCGCGATTCCGCTCGAGCCGTCCGAGCTACGGCGGCTCGTCGTCGAGGGTGCGCGTGCCGCCCGCGGGGCGCACGAAGGCGTGCCCCCGACCCCGGCAGGCCCGGCGGAGCCCGGCGTGGTGGCAGCGGCGGCCGACCGGCCGGCCGGCCCGGTCGCACCGGAGCGATTCGGCGTCCTCCAGTCGCTGCTCGCCTACCTGCTCACCGCCTGCGGTGAGGAGCGGAGCGGCGTCATTCCTGCGGCGGATCTCGTCGAGCGCTTCGCGATCCCGGCGGAACAGCTCGAGGAGCATCTGTCGCTGCTCAACCTCGTCAACTTCGGCGGCGGCTGCTACGCCGTCTACGCCGAGCTGCGCGGCGCGGAGGTCCACGTCGACAAAGAGCTCTTCGGCGACACCTTCCGCCGCCCGCCGCGCCTGACACCGCTCGAGGCGCGGGCGATCAGGCTCGCGCTCGAGTTCGTCGGGCCGATGATCGCGGCAGGCGCCCATTCGCCGCTCGACCGCGTCCGCGCCAAGCTCGAGGACACCTTCGGGCAGTTCGAGCTGTCGCAGACGCCGGAGCCGCACGCCGGCGAGGAAGAGGATCTCGTCGGCACGCTGACCACGGGCATCGACACGCATCGTCTCGTCGAGATCGAGTATCTGAAGCCGGAGGAGCAGGAGGTCGTGACGCGCACGGTCGAGCCGTACGCGATCGAACGGCGGCTCCCGCACTGGTACGTGCACACGTGGGACGTCGAGCGCGATCAGCCCCGTTCGTACCGGCTCGACCGCATGCGCAAGGCGAAGCTCCTGCGCAAGTCGTTCACGCCCCGCGAGGGGTTCGATCCGTCCGAGCTGAAACGGGCGACGACCGCGAAGATCTGGTACTCGCCGGTGGTGGCGCGCTGGGAGGTGGAGAAGGGCGCGACGCCGCTCGTCGACGGCTCTGCACTCTCCGAGAAGGCGGTCGGCAGCGCGGAATGGCTCGTCGGCGAGGTCGTGTCGTACCGCGGCGAGGCGATCGTCCTCGAGCCGCACGATCTTCGCGCACGCGTCGCGGAGCGGGCGCGCGAGCTCGCGGCGGAGCTGCGGCCGTCGCGCGCGAAGACCTGATCGCGTAACCAGTCACGTGCTCTCAACCTGGGCAAGCGCCCAGCGTGCGTGCTCGGCGAGCAGCTCGTCTTCACCGGCCGCATACCGCTCGAGCAGCACGCGCTGTCCCGCGCCCCCGGTGTTCCCGAGAGCGACGAGCGCATTTCGTTGCAGCCAGCGCGGCTCGTTGCGAGGAACGTAGAGACGGTCGTAGGCGTCCCGGAGCGCGCGGCCGTCCTGCTCGAGCCAACCCACCAGGTCGACATGGCCGGAGGGGTCTTCGCGATCGTCGTCCCGCCGCTTCGCGACGCCTCGGTTCCAGGGGCAGACGTCCTGGCAGATGTCGCAGCCGTAGACCTGCGCGCCGAGCGGAGCACGAAACGGCTCCGGGATCGCCGCCGGCGCCTGTGTCCAGTACGAGAGGCATTTCGTCGAGTCGAGCACGCCCGGTTCGTCGAGCGCACCGGTCGGGCAGGCGTCGATGCAGATGCGGCACTCGCCGCAGTCGGTGAGAAGCGGCGGTGTTGCCTCGAGCTCGACCGCCGTGACGAGCGTGCCGAGCACGACCCATGAGCCGTGGCGTTTCGTGATCAGCAGCGTGTTCTTTCCGTAGAAGCCGACCCCGCTCCGCGCCGCGGCTTCGCGATCGACGTGCTGATTCGCGTCGACGAGCACGCGGAAGCGCCCGCCGAGCTGCTCGCCGAGTCGCGTGAGCTTCTCGCGCAGCTCCGCGTAGGTGTCGTGCCACGTGTAGCGCGCCAGCCGCCCTTCCGCCGGCTCGAGCGGAGGCTCGGGAGCCCAGTAGCAGAGAGCCGCCGAGATCACGCTCCGCGCGCCGTCGAGCAGCGTCTCAGGATGACACGAGCGCTCGGGCTGCGCCATCGTGAAGCGCATCTCCGCGAACAAGCCACGCTCGCGTCGCTCGCGGATGTGACGCTCCGTCTCGGTGTAGGCCTCCGCCCGAGCGACTCCGATCGCATCGAGCCCCAGCTCATCCGCATGCCGGCGAAGATCGTCGACGTTCATGCAAGGATCATGCCCTCATGAAGGCGGTGCGGATCCATGAGGACGGCGGCCCCGACGTCTTGCGCTACGAGGACGTCGACGATCCGGTGCCTGCCGAGGGCGAGGTGCTCGTAGAGCTCCGCGCTGCGTCGCTCAATCACCTCGACGTCTGGATCCGCAAGGGTCTCCCGTCGGTGCCGAAGCCCCGCATCCTCGGTGCCGACGGCGCGGGGGTGATCGCGGGCACGGCCGAGCGGATCGTCATCAACCCTGCGATCGTGCGGGAAGGGCGGATGCGAATCCTCGGCGAGAACACCGACGGGACGCATGCCGAGCTGATCGCGGTTCCGCGCGACTTCGTCCATCCGATCCCGGACGACCTCGCGTTCGAAGAGGCGGCCGCGTTTCCGCTCACGTTCGAGACGGCGTATCGGATGCTGGTGACGCGGGCGAAGCTGACAGCGGGCGAGTGGGTGCTCGTCTGGGGCATCGGCGGCGGCGTCGCGACCGCCGCTCTCGCACTGGCGAAGGCCCTGGGCGCAAAGGTCGTCGTCACGTCGTCCAGCGACGAGAAGCTCGCCCGCGCCGTCGAGCTCGGCGCGGACGCGGGCGTCAACCACGCGACGGACGACGTCGTCGCCACGGTGAAGGAGATCACCGGAGGCGGCGCGCACGTGGTCGTCGACGACGTCGGCGAGGCGACCTGGAGGCGATCGCTCGATGCAGCGCGTCCGGAAGGGCGCATCGTCGTGTGCGGCGCCACGACCGGCCCCAACCCTCCGGCCGCACTGCACCGGGTCTGGTGGAAGCAGCTCTCGATCCTCGGCTCGACCATGGGCTCGCCGGAGGACTTCAGGGGCGCCTACGACCTGGTCGTCGCCGGGAAGGCGCGCCCGGTGCGTCGACCGCGTGTTTCCGCTCGCCGAGATCGCGATCGCACACGAGCGGCTCGAAGCCGGCGCGCAGCTCGGCAAGATCGTCCTGCGGATCCCGGGCTGATCTACTACGCCGCCGCGTAGCCCTCGCTGCGCAGCAGCGTGCGGGCGAGCTCCGCGGTCTCGGCGCCCATCACGAGGATGACGAGCACGCCGCCGTACTCGGGCGAGACGTGGCGCAGCTCGAAGTCCTCGATGTTGACCGAGGCGGCCCCGAGGATCTGCGTGATCCGCGCCAGGACGCCGGGCCGGTCCGGCACACGGATCCTGATGCGGTGCAGCTGCCCCGCCTCGGCCTGATAGGCGTACGTCAGCAGCTCGTTTCGGCCGTCCTGCGCATCGGCGATCGACTGCTCCAGGTAGGGACGATCGGCGCCTGCGAGCGCGCGCTCCAGCGACTCGAGCTCGGCCCGCAGCTCGGCGACGGCGCCGGCAATCAGGTCGCCGTTCTCGAGGAAGATGTCGGTCCACACGGCGGTGTTCGCGCCCGCGACGCGTGTCATCTCGCGGAACGACGCACCCGCGGATTCGAGCGCTCCCGCCTGTCCTGCTGCGACGCGCATGAGGGCGTTGGCAAGCGCGTGCGGCAGGTGGCTCGTCAGCGCGAGCAGCCGGTCGTGCTCGGCTGCGTCCCGCCGAATCGGGCGAGCACCGAGCGCGGTGACGAACCGCTCGAGCAGCTCGACCCGTGCCGGGTCGGCGGAGGCGCCGGGCGTCAGGAACCAGGTCGCGCCGTCGAACAGCTCTGCCGTCGCCCGATCGGGGCCGCTGGTCTCTCCGCCGGCGACGGGGTGTCCGGGGACGAAGCGCGAATCGTCGAGCGACTCGGCGAGCGTGCGCTTGGTCGAGGCGACGTCGGTCACGGTGACGTCGTCGGGCGCTGCAGCGAGCACGTCACGGATCGTCGCGACGGCCGAGCCGACGGGGACGGCGGCCACGACGAGCTGTGCGTCGCGCACCGCCTCCGCGATCGACGACCGGGCGTCGAGCGCCGCGCGCGCGGAGGCCTGACGCAGCCGGGCCGAGTCGGCGTCGTACGCGGCGACCGACGTGACGCCCGCACGAGCGGCCGCGAGCCCTACCGACGTGCCGACGAGACCGGTGCCGATGATCGCGAGCCGCTCGATGCCGACCGCCTGCGGCCGAGCGGCGGGCGCCGCTGGCCGTTCGATCTGCAGTTCCTGCTTCATGACGTCCAGCACGGCCGAGAAGATCGCGTTCACGCCCCGCTCCGAGAGCGGGCCGCGGTTCACACTCGCGAGCTCGCGCAGGAGTGCGGACTCTCGCTCGGCGTCGACGAACCGGACGTTCGTCGCGTCCTTGTGAGCCCGAACGTCGGACACCAGCTCGAGTCTGCGATTGAGCCCGTCGAGGAGCGTTCGATCGACCGCGGCGATCTCGGCGCGCAGTGCCGCGAGCTCGGGAGGTGGATCGGCCATCGCCAACTAATAGCCGACTGCGAGCCGCGAGGTCGCACCTATCATCGCCGGGACAGCCGTCGATCGAAGGAGCACACGCCATGGCCGACCAGAATCGGATCATCTTCGCCGCCAGCTTCGCCTCTGCGGACGGAGGTTCGCGCGCCGCGGGAGCGATCGCCGGAGGCCTGGCCGGCCAGGTCGGGAACACCGCCGTTCTGGTCGTGCGGCCGGACGGGACGCCGAAGTTCACCGAGTCGAAGGACTGGGGAGCCGGCCGCGGCGCCCTCATCGGGGGCGCGATCGGCATTCTCGGAGGCCCGCTCGGCATCATCGCCGGCGGCAGCATCGGCGCTCTCGCGGCCAAGCTGCGCGACTCCGGCTTCAAGAACGATCAGCTCGAGCAGCTCGGCACGTCGCTCGGCCCGGGGCACTCGGCCGTCGTCGTCGAGATCGCGAGCGACGCGGTCGACACCGCCAAGGCACTCGCGAAGGCGCTCGGCTCGACGAACGACGTCGTCGAGGACATCGACTCGAACGTGGCCGACCTGTTCCATGCGGATGCGGCGCCCGAGCCGGAGCCTGCCGCTGCGACTTGAGCGATCTGCCGCATCGCCCACTCGGCACGTCGGGCATGAGCGTCTCGAGGCTCGCCCTCGGATCGTGGCGCACGTACGAGCGGATTCCGCGCGACCAGGGCGTCGCGGTGATGCGCGCCGCCCGAGAGCACGGCATCGACTTCCTCGACGATGCACGCTACGACGACGAGACGGGCACGGCGCCGATCCGTACGGGCTACTCGGAGGTCGTGTTCGGCGAGATCTTCCGCGCGTCAGGCTGGAGGCGCGACGACGTCGTGGTCTCGAACAAGCTGTGGTGGGAGTTCTGGCCCTCGCAGTCCGCCGTCGAGGAGATCGACGGCTCGCTCGAGCGGATGGGCTTCGACCATCTCGACCTCGTGTACTCGTGCCCCAGCTCGAACGAGCCGCCTGTCGAAGAGGTCGTCGAGGCAGTCGGCGGGTTGATCGCGTCCGGCAAGGCGCGCGCCTGGGGAGTCTGCAACTGGCGGCCGGACCGGCTCGCGGAGGCGGCTGAGATCGCGCGACGCGAGGGAGTGCCGCCACCGTGCGCGGCACAGCTCCCGTACAGCCTGACGGTGCGGGAGCACGTCGACGGGCCTGAGGCCGTCGAGGCGATCCAGGCCGCGGGAGTGGCCGTCGTGGCGTCGTTCGCGCTCTCCGGCGGCATCCTCAGCGGCAAGTACACCGACCGCTCGGCTGCGGGCCGGATGAGCGGCGAACTCGACGATGCGCATTCCGAGGCGTGCGTTGCGGGCGGCGAATGACCTTCGTGCACTCGCGGACCGACTCGACGCCAAGCCTGCCGCGCTGGCGATCGCCTTCGCTGCAGGAGGCCCGAACGTCGCCTCGGTGCTCTTCGGCGCGACGACGCCCGAGCAGCTCGCGGAGAACGTCGCCGCGATCGATCTGCTCGAGCGGCTCACCCCGGCAGAGCTCTCCGACCTACGCGCAATCGGCTCCGAGGCCTAGCTTCGCCCCTGCGGGCCGCCGGGATCGAACGCCCCGACACCACCGTCTGCGGCGGCAAGGTGGCGTCGGGATTGTGCTGCACGGTGGCCGTCGGCGACCCGAATGTTCACCAGAAGGTTCCGAAAAGCCCCGCGCTGTTCGTCGATACCCATCGGGCGGTTCTCGAAACACCGAGGCCGCGATCATGCCGGGCGGTATTGACGCTGATGAGTCATTGCCCACGCTCGGCGCGGACGGCAACCTGACAACCACATGCCGAGAACAACAAACCCATTGAGCGAACTTGGCTGGTTGATCGAAGACGACGAGCTCGACAGGATCGAACGAGCTGACCACAGCCCAACCGTCATCGTCCGACCGCCGAACGAACCCGGTGTGCGGATCATCGACGGCCAGCGGTTCTATTCCGCCGGCTGGGTCAACTTGCTCCACGCCGTCTACTCCGGAAGCCGTGAGCCCGTGAACGACCCGGACCTGGATTCGCCCACCGAATCACCCTAGGCATCAACGGGGCGATCTGGCTTCCCCTCTCCCCCGGAAGCCCGAGAACCCCACCAGTTCCTACTGGGAGCTTGCCCTCAGGTTCCAAGTAGGGCGCACGAGCGAGAACGGGCTCGGCCGGAGGATTCCTCCCTCTCTTCCGGCCGGGCATTCTCGTCCGACGGCCCATCCGTGGCCGCCGTCGTGAATTCCTCGTCGTCGTGCTTAGTCGAGCCAGACCACGTTCTTGGGATCGAACCGGCGCAATGGATCGTCCGGCCGATCAAACCACCGCGCGAAGGACTTGCCGTCACCCGGGCAGGTCATCACCTGGAGGTACAACGTGCTCGGAGTCATCGCAGTTCGCCGGCGGCCGAGCTTCGGAAACGAAGCTGCCGTGTCTGCGAGCAACATCTGCTCGTAGAGCACGAACTTCAGGCACGCCGGACACATGATCGCTGCCACGTCGCAACGGTACGCCTTGCGCGCCGGCATGAGCGCCGTCGAAGTGCTTGATCAGCTGTAGCAGCGGCAATCGACTCAGGTCGAACCGCTGCATCGACTCTTGGACGCTCTAGTACCTCTCAGCCGAAGCCAAGAATGAACTTCGCATCCTCGGACATGCGGTCCGGCGTCCAGGGCGGGTCGAACGTGAGGTCACTCTCCACGCGACCGACCCCCGGGATTTCGCTGACGACGCGCTCGATGTCCTCCTGGATCATCGCGCCCGCCGGGCAGCCCATCGACGTGAGCGTGTAGGTCACCTTCACCGTCTCACCTTCCACCTCGGCCCCGTAGAAGAGCCCGAGCTCGACGATGTCCATCCCGAGCTCGGGATCCTCGACCTGGCGCAGCGCCTCGACGACCTCTTCGTTGTTCGGCATGCCCTGAGGCTAGCTCACACCGCCTGGCGGACGCGGTCGGCGGCCAGCAGGACGAGCTCGACGACCTCGTCGATCGTCCGCTCGACGTTCGCGTTCTCGACCACCGGCATGCCCTCGCGGATCGCGCGCTCGACGAGGTGAGTCTGCACCGTCCGGATCGCGTCGAGGTGGTCGAGGTACTTGTCCATCGCGCGGATGCCGCCCGTCGCCACGTCGCGGACGTGGAAGTGCAGCCGGTGCGTCTCCTCGTCGGGGATCGCGACGATCACGTGCACGACGAGCGCCCCCTCCACCTCTCGCGGAATGAGCCCGGGGACGAGGTGGACTCCTTCGAGGACGATCGACCACCCCTCGGTCAGCGCACGCCGGATCGCAGCGTCGATTCCGACGCTCACGAGCCGCGACTGCTCCATGAAGCCGGCCACGGTCGGGTCGCCCTTGACGTCCCCGACCACCGCCTCTCCCGCCGCGAAGCTCGAGCGGTGGATCGTCGGCATGAACTCCTCGGAGAAGAACGCACGCATCGTCTGCCGGATGAAGTCGGTGGACGTGACGCGCGTGATGCCGAGGCGATGTGCGACCTCGGCGGCGATCGTCGACTTGCCCGTGCCGGTCGAACCTCCGATCAGCACGATCAGGGGGACGTCGAGCGCCTGCAGGTCGGAGAGCCGGCGGAGCCGCTTGACCGCACGCTCGCCCTCGATGTCACCGAGCGTCTCGCGTGCCAGCTCTTCGAGTCGCTCCAGATCGACGGTGCGCTCTCTGCGCTCGGCGAGATCGACCTCGATTCGTCGTGCCAGGTTGTAGGCGCGGTCTGCAGAGACCCCGACGGCGATCAGGGCGCGCGCCATCATCCCTTTCGAATACGGGAGCTGGGCGTCGCCGAGTGGGAGCGGATCGCCGTGCCGGCGCTGGTTCATCTCGTCCCGACCTTCGCCGGAACGAGGTCGAGCAGGGCCGCGTCGAGGTCGCGGTCGCGCGAGACGACGTCATTCGAGGCGAGAACGATCCGCCGATCGTGCGCCAGCGCGTGCTCGGCGACGACATCGATCGCCGCGGCCTTCACCTCGACGAGATACGTGTCGGCATCGACGCTCGCGAGCTCACGCGCGAGCGCGGCGCGATCGGCGAGGCTCGTCGACACCGATACGACGTCTGCGTCGAGATGGGAGACATCGGAACCGCCGGCCGTGAACACGGCGACCCGTCCGGTGAGCGGTCCGGCGGGCCGCAGCCGCAGCGTGACGGGCACGGCGCCGTCGACCTCGCAGTTGACCGCGATCACGAGATCGGAGATCAGACGGCGATAGGTGTTGAGGTACGCGTCTACGTCCTGCTCCGGGCCGACGACGAGGATGCGCCGGTCGGTCGCGATCGGTGGAATGGCAGCCCCACTGCCGTCGAAGATCACGACGTCCGGGTTCCGCTCGGCCGCCAGGCGAGCTCCGTCCGCGACGTTCGACCTGAAGACGGCGCCGGCCAGCCCGCCGCCCGCGCGGCGGCACCCGATCGTCGGCACGCCGCACGTCGCCGCCGTCTCGAGATGGTCGGAGGCGGCGTGGCGCCCTGCCCGCGAGCGCGCCACGAGCTCCTCGACCGTAGGTGGCACCGCCACGATCTCCGGCTCGGGCGGTCCGCCACGGCCCATCGCCACCACGACCACGTCGCGGTCACGGGAGAGCAGACGCGCGAGATGTCCGGTGACCGCCGTCTTGCCGACGCGCTTGCCGGTGCCGATCACCGACACCGACGGCAGCTCGAAGGGCTCGAGCGCCGGCGGGTCGAAGCGGAAGTCCGCCCCGATGTACGGCAGGCCCTCGGCGAGTGCACGCGACGCCCAGCGGAGCCGCGCGGCGGGCCCGAGCACGGGTTCGTCCGACAGGTCGACGACAACCTCGGCGTGTTCGAACCCGTCGACGATCGGTACGCCGTACTCGGGAGTCGAGCGCAGCTTCTCCGTGCCACCGACGAGGATCACCCCCACCCACTCGTACGGAAGCGCTTCGAGCGCCTCCCGCACCACGTCGGGATAGTGCTCGCCGTCGACCAGGGCGACCGCGCGCACCGTGCTCACCGCCTCGCGCTCACCTCGCGCTCGATCCGTCCCGTGTACTTCTCGTACTCGCCCGTCCGCAGATCGAATTGGATGATCAGCTCCTGGCCGTGGAACGGGTAGCGACGCCATACCGCGACGTGCGAGCCCTCGACCTGCACGACGTTGTAACAGGGTCGCGTGTTCCCGCGCAGACGCAGCGTCGACACGGTGCCTGTGTTGACGACGAACAGATCCTCGAGCTTCCACGCGTACGGAACATGCTTGTGCCCCGAGAGCACGAGCTGCACGCCGGCGCGCTGGAGGCATTCGATGGCGTCGCCGGCGTCGTACACGACGTTGCGCTCGCGACCGGTGCCGGGGATCGGCAGCAAATGGTGGTGGAGCACGAAGACCCGAAGCTCCGAGGGCTCCGACGGCTCCGCGAACTGCTGCTCGATCCAGCCGTACACGCCGCGGCCGATGTGGCCGTGATCGAGGTCCGGCTCTGTCGAATCGACGGCGACGACCGTCGCGCCGGCCTTCCGCACCACCGAGTTGCGCTCTCCGATCAACTCCTCGAAGTGGACGTAGCCGACGTTGCGCGAGTCGTGGTTGCCCGGCACGGTCACCAGCGCCTCGCAGGTGAAACGGTCGAGGTAGCGCCTGGCTCGAGCGAACTCCTCCTTGAACCCGAAGGTCGTCAGATCGCCCGAGCAGACCACGATGTCCGGATCGAGGTCGTTGATCTCGGCGATCGCGCGTTCCATCAGGTCCGGGACGAAATGCGGATCGCCGCAGTGAATGTCGGAGACGTGGGCGAGCGTCAACTCCATTTCAACGGACTCTAAGGCAGGAAAGCGACGACCGGAATTGGCGCAAACGGGGCTGCTCGAGCATCCGGGGCTGCTGCTACCCTGATCGTAGTGCTGCCGGAAACCCCTGTTTTCCAGGCATATTGCGGGACTGAACCGCCGCGCTTCGCGAATCCGGCGGAGCTCGAGTACGCCAAGATGCTCGACTGGTACGGCGTGCGCTGGCAGTACGAGCCGCGGACCTTCGTGCTCGCGCGCGACGAGGAGGGGCGCGTGATCGAGGCGTTCACACCCGACTTCTACCTGCCGGATCAGGATCTCTACCTCGAGGTCACCGTGATGAAGCAGTCGCTCGTCACACGCAAGAATCGCAAGCTTCGCCGACTGCGCGAGCTCTATCCCCACATCAAGATCAAGCTGTTCTACGAGCGCGACTTCGAGCGGCTCGCCGCGCGCTTCGGGCTCCAGAAGGCGTCCTGACCGAGCCGAGCGTCCACGATCCCCGCGTCGGGGAGGTGTTCCTCGAAGCCGCCGAACTGGCCGCACGGGTGCGGGAGATCGGCGCGGAGCTCGCACACGACTATGCAGGGCTCGAACCGATGCTCGTCGGTTCGTTGAAGGCCTCGATCCCGTTCATCTGCGACCTGTCGCGCGCGCTCCCGATCCTGCACGCGCTCGACTTCGTCGAGTTGGCCGGCTACGGGCACGAGGGAGCCCACGAAGGCGTGCGCTTCCTCAAGGATCTCAACGAGGAGATCGACGGCCGCCACGTCGTGCTCGTCGACGAGGTGATCGACACCGGTCTGACGATGAACTACCTGGTCGGCTCGCTCGCGCTCCGCAACCCCGCCTCGCTGAACGTCGCGACGCTCTTCGACCGCCCCTACCGCCGGCTCGTCGACGACCTCCCGGTGCGCTACATCGGCTTCACGATCCCGGACGAGTTCTTCGTCGGGTACGGCTTCGACCTCGACGAGCAGTACCGCAACCTGCCCGACCTCCGCTTCGTGCGCGCTGCGTGAGGGTGCGGTTCGCGCCCAAATTTTAGGCATGGCTAACATAGGGGCGTGATCGCCACCCGCCCCGACGTGCTTCCCGAGGGGCTCCAGACCGTCGACGAGGCGCTCCACCGGACGCGCTTCCGCATCCTCCCGTTCCTCGGCCCCGCGTTCATCGCCTGCGTGGCGTACATCGACCCGGGCAACTTCGCGACCAACATCGCGGCGGGGTCGAAGTTCGGCTACACGCTCGTCTGGGTCGTCGTCGCCTCGAGCCTGATGGCGATGCTGATCCAGACGCTCTCCGCGAAGCTCGGCATCGCCACGGGCCAGAATCTGGCCGAGGTCTGCCGCGAGCGCTACTCGCGCCGCGTGTCCCGCGGCCTCTGGCTCCAGGCCGAGGCGATCGCGATGGCGACGGACCTCGCCGAGTTCCTCGGCGCCGCGGTCGGGTTCCAGCTCCTCTTCGGCTTCGGCCTGTTCCCGTCGGCGATCCTCACCGGCATCGCGGCCTTCGGGATCCTCGGGCTCCAGCGATTCGGCGTGCGCCTGCTCGAAGCGGTGATCGCCGCGATCGTCGGAGTGATCGGCGTCTGCTACATCGCCGAGCTCATCTTCTCCAACCCCGACCTGGCTCAGGTCGGTCGGCACGCGATCGTTCCCGGGTTCAAGGGCTCGGAAGGGCTGCTGCTCGCGGTCGGGATCATCGGCGCGACGGTCATGCCGCACGTGATCTACCTGCACTCGGCCCTGACGCAGGACCGGCTCGTCCCCGAGACCGACAAGGACGCACGCACCCTCTTCCACTTCACACGCATCGACGTCCTGATCGCGATGACCGTCGCCGGCCTGATCAACGTGGCGATGCTGGTGATGGCGGCCAGCACGTTCTACGGCACCGGTCACCGCGATGTCGACTCGCTCGAACGCGCTCACCGGACGTTGGAGCCGGTGCTCGGCAGCGCCTCGGGCACGCTCTTCGCCCTGGCGCTCGTGGCCTCCGGCCTCTCGAGCTCCGCCGTCGGGACGCTGTCGGGGCAGGTCGTGATGCAGGGCTTCGTCCGCAGGCAGATCCCGATCGCCGTGCGCCGGCTGATCACGATGGCGCCCGCATTCATCGTGATCGCGCTCGGGCTCGATCCGTCCCGCACGCTCGTCGTCTCCCAGGTGGTGCTCTCGTTCGGGATCCCGTTTGCGCTCGTCCCGCTCGTCAGCTTCACGGCGCGCCGCGACCTGATGGGATTGCTCGTGAACAAGCGGGCGACGACGGCCGCTGCGATCGTGATCGCCGCCGTGATCATCGCGCTCAACACGTTCCTGCTCCTGGAGACGCTCGTCCTCTAGGCATCGCCGTCCTGCGTCGCCCGGTCGAGTGCGCGCAAGGCCTCGGCCGCCGACTGTCGCAGCGGCCCGACCAACTCCCGGTACTCCTCGTCGCCGACCTTGCCGGTGCGATGGTCGAATTCGAGCTCCTTGAGCGCCGCGAGCGCCCGGTCACGCTCCTCGGCCAGCGTGAGCCGCCGCTCGTCCTCGGCGGTCGGAGCGTCGAGGCGGTCGTCCTCGACCTCGGGCTCCCGGAGAAACGGCAGGCACACGATCAGCACTGCTGCCGCCGCGAGCGCGACGACGAGAACGAGTGTGAGTGCGGTCACGCCCGCGCAGGCGCGAGGCGCAGGACGAGGCGGCGCTGCTCTCGGGCGTCCGGCCACATCGCGACGAGAGCACCCAAGAG
Organism: uncultured Thermoleophilia bacterium; assembly: GCA_963774355.1. Lineage (GTDB taxonomy): Bacteria > Actinomycetota > Thermoleophilia > Gaiellales > Gaiellaceae > PALSA-600. Next base: position 420,397 of record CAVZER010000006.1, read on the forward strand.
GAAGACGATGCCTGCGGCCCAGATCAGGTTCACGAGCGGTTTGACGAGCACGTTGAAGAAGACGACGTTGGAGTTCTTCTGAAAGTCGGCGATCACGTAGAGATCCTGCGCCCGCATCCAGTCGGTCTTGATGCCGACGTCGCGGTCCGTCTCGTTGAAGCCCGTGTACGTCACGTCGCCGGTCCGCAGCGTTCCACTCCAGTCACCGGATACGCGTAACACCGCGTACTGCCCCACGCGGTTCGGATCGTTCCGGATCGGGTCGACGCCCTGGTAGGTCAGGTGGTAGCCGCCGACGGTGGTCGACTGTCCCGGGCGCAGCTGCCGCTCGACGTTGGTTCCATAGGCGCTCGAGCCGGCGATCCCGATGGCGAGCAGCACGATCGCGAAATGGACGATGTAACCGCCGTAGCGCCGGCGGTTTCGTCCGATGAGCCTGAACAGCGAACCGGTCGCACGCGTGCCGCGAACGAGCTCGACCACGATCGCGGCGATCACGAACGCCGAGAACGAGTATGCGACGAGCCCCGGCCGTGACGACCCGGCGCCCTCGACGATCAGCACGACACCCGTGACGAGCGCCGCGACGATCGGCCAGATGAGGCTGCGGGCAAGGGCGCGAGCGCTGGTGCGGCGCCAGGCGATCAAGGGGCCGATCCCCATCAGCAGGAGGAGCGGCAGGCCGAACGCGCGCAGGAAGAAGTCGTAGTACGGCCGTCCGATCGTCCGCGCCTCGCCCTTGACCAGCTCGGTGAGGATCGGGAAGAGCACGCCCCAGAGAATCGTCAGGCAGAGCGCGACGAGCAGGAGGTTGTTGTAGAGGAACGTCGCCTCGCGCGAGAGAGCCGACTCGAGCTTCGTCCTCGCCTGCAGCAGGGGCAAGCGCCAGATGATGAGTGCAACCGAGAAGACGGACGAGATGACGACGAATGCGAGGAACCACCCTCCGACCGAGCTCTGGGCGAACGAGTGGATCGAGTTCACGACACCCGAGCGCGTCAGGAACGTGCCGAAGACAGAGAGCTCGAACGCCAGCGCGACCAGCACCATGTTCCAGACCTTCAACATCCCCTTGCGCTCCTGGATCATCACGGAGTGCAGGAAGGCGGTGGCGGCGAGCCACGGCATCAGCGCTGCATTCTCGACCGGGTCCCACGCGTAGTAGCCGCCCCAGCCGACCTCGACATACGCCCAGTGCGCACCGAGCAGCTGCCCGAAGCCGAGGAACGTCCACGCGGCGAGCGTCCAGCGCCGCGTTGCAACGATCCAGCGCTCGTCGAGGCGGCCGGAGAGCATCGCCCCGGCTGCGAACGCGAACGGGATCGAAAGGCCGACATAGCCGAGGTAGAGCATGGGCGGGTGCGCGACCATGTAGGGGTTCTGCAGGCTCGGTGTCAGCCCCGCGCCGTCGACGGGAGCCGTCTGCGTGTGGAACGGGCTCGCGACGGCGACGAGCATGAAGGCGAAGAACGTCGCGATCCCCCCGAGCACGGGTACGACCCACGCCACGAGGTCGCGCAGCAGCCGGCGGTTCACGGCGACGGCGAGCGCGCCGTATCCCGTCAGCACGAGCAGCCAGAGGAGCAGCGATCCCTCCTGTCCGCCCCAGAAGGCGCTCAACGAGTAGATCGGCGACAGCGTTCGATTCGTATGTTGCGCGACGTAGACGAACGAGAAGTCGTGACGAAGCAGAGCGCTCGCGAGCACGCCCGAGGCGACCAGTGTCGACGCGAAGCACGCGATGAGAGCGTTGCGCGCCGAATCGGCGAGGCGGCGGCGGTTCAGGTGAGCGGCGACCGCCCCGACGACGAGCGCGTAGACCGCGAGTCCGAAGCTGACGACGAGCGCTGCGCGACCGAGGTCAGCCATGCGCCGGCGCTACGCCTTCGGCTGCGCGGCCGTGTACTTCGACGGGCACTTGGTCAGGATCGCCGTGCCGTCGACGCGCCCACCCGCGTAGGTGCCGGTGACGACGACCTCGCGTGTCGCCTGAAACAAGGGCGGTGGACTGTCTCCGTGGTAGACGACCGGGACCACGGCGCCCTTGCTGGTGCCACGGTCGCGCAGTCCGAACCGCAGACCACCGGCGGTGTGCGAATCGCCCGAGACCGGGCCGACGACGATGCCGACGACCGAAGCGGTCCCCGGGTGTCCCTTGAGCTGGCTCGGGCTCAGCTCGGGCGTCGACTTTCCGGCGATCGCCGTGTAGAGCAGGAAGATCGCCAGAACGGCCGCAACTGCGAGGGCGACGATAAGCCGCGCAGGGCTGCGCGTGGTCACGCGGTGAGTCTAGCTACGCGTCCGCCGGGGCATGCTGAGGTCGGCGTCCCGGCACCCGGTAGCCGTGCTCCGCGCACAGCGAGCCGGGAGATTCCTCGGTCAGCGCGTCGCAGTACCCCTTGCCGTACGCGGCCCGCATGAAGGCGGCCACCACGTCCAGCGTCCATTCGCTGATGCCCGCAGCCTCCCGCCAGAGGTCGGTGAGACGCAGGTCGATGTCGAGCTCGAGCAGATCGATACGAGACGGGTGCATGGGCATGGGTCGAAGGGTAGGAACGGGGTCGGACGGACTTCGGCCGTTACGCTGGCGCCGCGCCGATGCCACGCCGCCTTCACTTCGGCCCAGCGAGAGTTCCGGCCCGTGACTCCCCGGAGACCGCGGTGGCCGCCCTCCTCGAGCACGGCCATTCGGCCTGCGAGATCGACTTCGAAGGCCGCTTTTGGATGGATTACGAGTTCGCCGAGACGTTCGGTGCTCTCTGCCGCGAGCACGACATCGTCCTCAGCGTCCACGCGCCGATCGCCGGGTTCATGGGCCACGCCGAGCGCGGCAAGAAGCTCAACATGGCCGTCGGCATGCTCGACCACTCGGCCGGCATCGCCGTCGCCGCAGGTGCCGAGCTGGTCGTCTTTCACCCGGGCTTCCTGCTCGGCCGTACGCGAGAGGCCGCCATCGACGCGGTCTGCGAGCAGCTCGGTGAGCTGCGCGTGAGGCTCGAGGGAAAGGGCCGCGCCGTTCCGTTCGGTATCGAGGTGATGGGCCGCGTCCGCGAGCTCGGTTCTCTCGACGACGTCGTCGAGATCGCCTCACGCGTCGAGTGGGTGCGCCCGGTGCTCGACTTCGCTCACATGCATGCGACCTCCGACGGCGCCTTCACGACCGCCGAGCCGTTCACTGCTGCTCTCGAGCAGGTGGACGCCGTCCTCGAGCCCCAGGCGCCGTTTCACATCCACTTCTCGGACATCCAGTTCGCGAACCGCAACGAGACGAAGCACCTGCCCTACGGTGAGGGGACGCTCAGAGCAGAGCCGTTGCGCGACGCGCTCGCCAGAATCGAGCGGCCGGCGACCGTCATCTCGGAGTCGCCGGACGCGTCCTCGACCGAGGCGATCCGCTCGATTCTGGAGGCCGAGCCGGTCTAGGCGCTCGGCTCTTCCGGCGGAGCGGGGTCCGTCGCCGGAGCAGCGGGTGCCTCGTCGCCGCTCGGCCCGGAGGTCGCGAGCCGCGGGATCGTCTCGCCGCTGTCCTGGTGCACGAGCCAGCCGCCGTACGCGACCAACGCGGCCAGGACGATGCCGACGTAGCTCGGCCACGCCGAGTAGTCGTCGGCGATGTTCTTGATCACCGCGAAGAGGAGGATCAGGACGCCGAGCACGAGCGAGATCAGCCCTTCGGGCAGCCCCTCGGGCAGCTCGACCCCGAACGCGCGCGCACCGACCAGCGCGACGATCGCGATCGTCATCAGGAGCAGGAAGACGCCCCAGAAGCCGTGGATGCCGTTGCGCCCGACCGTGAACGGGCCGACGTCGACCGACTGCCAGTGCAGGAACATGTCGATGAACAGCAGGATGCCGGCACCGAGGATCAGCTTCCTGCCGAGCGAGAGTTCGTTGATCTTGTCCACGTGAGCGTCCCTTCAGCGTGATGGCGTCAGCAAGGTCAGTTTGCAGGTTCGCGGCGGTCGTCACAAGCCCTCCCCGCTCGATGCGGTTATCGTCAAGCGCGTGCTCGCTCCGGAGATCTTCAAGGCGTATGACGTACGCGGCCTCTATCCCACGCAGATCGACGAAGCAGGCGCGTACGCGATCGGCCGCGCATACGTCGAGCAATTCGACGCGAAGCGAGTGGCGGTCGGACGCGACATGCGCGTCTCGTCGCCGTCGATCGCCGGGTCGGTGCGCGAAGGTGCAGCGGACGCGGGAGCCGATGTGTTCGACCTCGGTCTGGTGGGGACGGAGATGCTCTACTTCGCGGTCGGCGAGCTGGGCCTCGACGGCGGGATCGCGGTCACGGCCTCACACAACCCGAAGCAGTACGCGGGGATGAAGATCGTCCGCGCCGGGGCGCTGCCCGTCGGCGGCGACTCGGGGCTGCTCGACGTGCGCGACCGTGCGCTCCTGGGAACGTGGAGTGACGCCGAGCGCGGTGAGATTCACGAGACGGACATCTGGGACGCGTTCGTCACGCGGGTGCTGTCGTTCGTCGATGTCGACTCGTTGAGGCCGCTTCGGATCGTCATCGACGCGGCGAACGGAATGGCCGGCACGATGCTGCGCCCTGTGCTCGAGCATCTGCCGATGCTCGACGTCGTACGGTGTTACTTCGAGCCCGACGGAACGTTCCCGAACCACGAGCCGAACCCGCTGCTGCCGGAGAACCGCGAGTTCGTGATCGAGAAGACGACGAGCGAGGGCGCCGACTTCGGCGTCGCGTTCGACGGCGATGCCGACCGTTGCTTCTTCGTCGACGACACGGGCGAGTTCGTGCCGGGCGACTTCACGACGGCGCTGTTCGCGGAGTCGATCCTCGCGCGCGAACCGGGCGGGAAGGTGATCTACGACGTGCGGGCGTCCTGGGCCGTTCCGGAGGCGATCGAGGCCGCAGGGGGCGTGCCGCTCATCAACCGCGTCGGCCATGCGTACATCAAGCAGCGGATGCGGGAGGTCGGAGCGGTCTTCGCAGGCGAGGTGTCGGCGCACTACTACTTCCGCGACTTCTCCCAGGCCGATTCGGGTGTGATTCCGTTCCTGCTGATGTGCGAGCTCGTCTCGCGCCGGGGCTCACTCGGCGAGGTCCTGCAGCCCTTCCGCGACCGCTACTTCATCACCGGCGAGATCAACACGCCGGTCGACGACGTCGCATCGACGCTGGAGCGGCTCGAGAAGCGGTTCGGCACCGAGGGCGAGGTGTCTCACCTCGACGGGCTGTCGGTCGTGGCTGACGCCTGGCACTTCAACGTACGGCCGTCGAACACGGAACCGCTGCTCCGGCTGAACCTCGAGGCGCGCTCGCGGGAGCTCATGGACGCCAAGCGCGACGAAGTGCTCGCGGTCATCCGCGTCTGAGGGCCCGTCGTTCATCGGTGCCTGGCACCGGGGTCGTCGCCATCCCTTCGCGAACGAAGCGCCACAGCTGCTCGCGGCCGCTGCTAGGCGTTCGGCCGAACGCATCGTCCCTTTGCGGCCTGTGAATCGTTTTGTCGCACTTTCGTAACGGCGCCTGGCACCGACGCTAGGATCGCCGCGTGATCGAGCTCGGCCACGTGACGGACCGTCGGCCGCCGTTTCGCTACGCGGCCCACCTGCGAGTCGGGTTCTCCGAGACCGACGCGCAGGGCGTCGTCTACTACGGCCGTTACATGCCGTACTTCGACCTCGCGCGCACCGAGTTTCATCGCCACCTGGGCCGGGCCAACCTGGGACCGAACGACTTCGCGATGCGCGCCTCGATCGTCGAATACCACGCGCCGGCGCGGTTCGACGACCTGCTCGAGGTCTTCGTGCGAGTCGAGCGCATCGGGACGACGAGCATCACCTACGACCACGCTGCGTACCGGTTGAACGACGACGACGGCGACACGAACGGCGACGTCCTGATGGCCACCGCAAAGCAGACGCTCGTGCTCATCGACCTTGTCGGCCGACGACCCGTCCCTGTCCCCGACGCGTTCCGGGAGCAGATCGGCGACTTCCAGCGCTCGCGGCTTTAGGGCTGACGCCTGGCACCGAGCCCGGCACGATCCGCGGCCTCGGCGACGAAGATCTCGGACACGTAGCGGAACGGAAACGGCTCCGGGACGCCGTCGACCAGCGCACGCACCGAGGCGAGGAGGCTCTCGCGCTCGCCGGGCTCCATCGCCGCCACGAACGAGGTCGAGCCGACCCGGTCGCACAGGTCGTCGGCCGTGAACTGCTGCTCGAACGGGAACCGGCGCACCTCGAGCGGCCCGAAGAGCGGCGAACGCTCGAACGGCGCCCGCCACACGTTGTCCCGCTGTGCCGGGACCCGGTCCCGCGCCGGCTCCAGCAGCCGCCCGAGCGCCATCTGCAGCGGATCCTCGAGGTCGCGGCTGTTCCACACGAGCGCAACGCGGCCCCCTGGCCGCAGCACACGCCGGAACTCCGGCAGTGCGAGCTCCTGGTCGAACCAGTGCAGCGCCTGCGCGACCGTGATCACGTCGGCGCAGGCGTCCGGCAGCGGCAGCTGCTCGGCGGTACCGAGGATCGCCTCTGCCGCCGGCGCTGCTTCGGTCAACTTCTCGAGCATCGCCGGCAACGGTTCGACGGCGATGACGCGCGCCCCGGTCGGCACGAGCAGGCGCGTCAGCTTCCCGGTCCCGGCTCCAACGTCGACGACCGTCCGGCCCGGGCGAAGCTCGACCCGTTCCGCGAGCCACGCGACCGCCTCCGGCGGGTAGCTCGGCCGAGCGCGCTCGTACAGGTCGGCCGACGCGCTGAAGCCCGCTGCGGCAACCGGGTGGACGCCTTCCACTACGAGGGCGTCACGCGATACGCGTCGAACACCGCGTCGAGGTTGCGCAGCGAGTTCAGAAGCGTCCGCAGGCTCTGCACGTCGCCGACCTCGACGGTGTAGCGATTCTTGGCGAGCTGGTCCTCGACGACGCCGACGTAGCTGACGATGTTCGCCCCGTGCTCGGCGAACGTGCGCGCCACGTCTTCGAGCAGCCTCGCGCGATCCCACGAGTCGACGGCGATCTGGACGCGGAAGCTCTTCGCCGCGGTCGCGCCGTCCCACGCCACCTCCGTCAGCCGCTCGGGATTGCGCCGGAGCGCACGGACGTTCGGACAGTCGCCGCGATGGATCGTGATGCCCTTTCCGAGCGAGATGTAGCCGATGATCTCGTCGCCCGGCACGGGCGTGCAGCATTTGGCGAGGCGCACGAGGACGTCCTCGACGCCCGGCACCGAGACCCCCATCTCGGCTCCTTGCACCGTGCGTGATTTCGCGGCCTTCCTGACGACGGGCGCCTCTTCGACGACCTGCTCGGTCTTCAGCCGCTGGATCACCTTGTTGACGATCGAGCCCGGCTGGAGCTTCCCGGACCCGAGCGCAACGTAGAAGTCGTCCGCCTTCTTGAAGCCCACTTCGCGAATCACCTGCGCGAGCGTCGGCGAGCCACGAAGCTTCGCGTAGGGGAGGTTCTGCGCCTTCAACGCATGCTCGAGCGCGTCGCGGCCCTTCTGCTCGGTCTCCTCGCGCGTCTCGCGCGAGTACCACTGCCGAATCTTGTTTCGCGCGCGCGAGCTCTTCGCCACCGAGAGCCAGTCGCGGGACGGGCCACGACCCTGCTTCGACGTCAGGATCTCGACGAAGTCACCGTTCTTCAGCTGGTAGTGCAGCGGGACGATGCGGCCGTTGATCTTCGCACCCACGGTGCGGTGGCCGACGTCGGTGTGCACCGCGTAGGCGAAGTCGATCGGCGTCGCGCCGGCCGGCAGCGTCTTCACCTGCCCCTTGGGCGTGAAGACGTGCACCTCCTCGTCGAACAGGTCGGTCCGGAACGCCTTCATGAACTCGCGAGGGTCGGCCTCGTCGGCGGTGCCCTCGTCCATCAGCTGCTTCACCCACGCGACCCATTCGGCGTCCTTCTGCTTGGCGCCGCGCTTGTACAACCAGTGCGCGGCGACGCCGAACTCGGCCGTCTCGTGCATCTCACGCGTCCGCACCTGGATCTCGAGTGGCCGCCCCTGCGGACCGATCACCGTCGTGTGCAAGGCCCGGTAGCCGTTGAACTTCGGCATCGCGATGAAGTCCTTGAACCGCCCCGGCATCGGCTTCCAGAGCGAATGGATGAGACCGAGCGCGCCGTAGCAGTCGCGCGTCCCCTCGTCTCCCCCGCGCTCGACGATCACGCGCATCGCCGTCAGGTCGTAGATCTCGTTGAACTCGCGACCCTTCTTCGCCATCTTGTCGTAGATCGAGTAGAAGTGCTTCGCGCGTCCCGAGATCTCGGCGGGGATGTCGACCTTGTCGAGCTCCTTCTGCAGCACGATGGCCGCTTCGCGGACGTGCTCCTCGCGGTCGGCGCGCCGCTCGGCGACCATCTGCTTGATCTCCTCGTACTTGCGCGGATGCAGCGTCTGGAAGGAGAGATCCTCGAGCTCCCACTTGAGCGCGTGGATACCCAGCCTGTGTGCGAGCGGCGCGTAGACCTCGAGCGTCTCGCGCGCTTTCTGCACCTGCTTCTGCTTGCCGAGATACTCGATCGTGCGCAGGTTGTGGAGCCGGTCCGCCAGCTTGATCAGGATGACGCGGACGTCCTCCGCCATCGCCACGATCAACTTGCGGTAGTTCTCGGCCTCCGCATGCTCGCGGCTCTGGAACTGGACGCGCGTGAGCTTCGTGACGCCCTCGACGAGCCGGGCGATCTCGTCGCCGAACTCGGCGCGCACCTCGTCGATGTCGGTGCCCGTGTCCTCCACGACGTCGTGCAGGAGCGCTGCCGCGAGCGTCGGCTCGTCGAGCTGGAGGCCGGCCAGGATCTTCGCGACGCCCCACGGGTGGAAGATGAACTCCTGCCCCGACTGGCGCACCTGCCCGGCGTGAGCGCGCGCCGCGAAGTCGAAGGCCCGCGCGAGCAACTCCCGGTTGACGTCGACCTTGTACGCCTCGACCTCGGCGACCAGCTCCTCGACGAGGTCCTGATGCCGTTCGAGGACTGCCATGAAACCAGTGTACCCCCGGTGTTCTGCGCTCCATCCCCCGCCCGTGGGATGCGAAGGAACATCGCCTTCGACGATGAATTTGGGAAGCCCATGTTCGCGAGACGAAGACAGACAAAGAAGCTCAACCAGATCGCGCGCGTCCTGCGTGAGCTCGACGCCGTCTCGACCCGGCCCGCGGTGAAGCAACGCCGCAGCCGTGTCGCGATCGGGAAGGCCGCCTAGCTCTACGCCGCGTCGGCAAGCGGCTGCGGCGCCTCGAGCATCGTCCGAAAGGTCGGCGATTCGAGCAGGCTCCGCCGAAGGCCGCTCGCCGTGAGGTCGAGCTCGGTGAAGATGGCGCGCGCCTCGGCGGACCACGCCGTCTCGCCCGCACGCCACTCCGCCGCCAGCCATTCGCGCAGGTCGTCGTAGCGATCGTCGGCGTCGAACACGCGCCGCACCACGAGCTGCGGTGAGGTGACGCCGTTCCAGCGGTTCTCCTGCAGCCTGAAGGCGACGTCGTACCGCCCCGGACGTCTCAGCCTGTCGAGCTCGGCTCCCTTGCCGAAGGCGATCGCCGAGCCGGCGTCGCGCCCTCGCTGACGCACCCGGAAGCGCAGGTGCTTGCCGTCGCCCACCGTCTGCAGGTCGGCGAGCTCGCACCCGTCGACGAGCAGCGTCACACCCGGATTGCCGAGCCCGAACGGCGCGAGCCGCGCAAGCTCTGCGCAGAGCCCAAGCGTCAGCTTGGCTCCGGGCACGATCGCGTCGACGCGGGTCGCCGCCACGAGGTCGTCGTCGGCCAGCGCGTCGTCGGCGTAGGCGGCGAACGCCGCAGCGAACGCCTCGACGCGCTCCGGCCGGATCGAGAGCCCTGCTGCCGCACGGTGGCCTCCGTACCGCTCGAGGTCCGACGCACACGCGCCCAGCGCGGCGTGCAGATCGAACGCTGCCACCGACCGGCCCGAGCCCTTCCAGTTTCCGTCGCCGCCGGCGATCAGCACCACCGGCCGGTTGTAGCGCTCGACGAGCCGCGAGGCGACGATGCCGATCACTCCCTCGTGCCACTCCGCACCGGCCGCGACGTAGCCCCGCTGGTTGCGCCGCGACTGCGGCCACGACTCGATCTGCTCCACGGCGGCGCGCAGGATCCGCTCCTCGATCACCTGCCGCTCACGGTTCAGCCCCTCGAGCTCGTCGGCGAGGCGGGTCGCCTCCTCCGCATCCTCGGTGAGCAGCAGTGCGAGCGCCGCCTCCGGACGGCACAGGCGACCCGACGCGTTGATCCGCGGCGCGAGGCGGAAGCCGATCGCCGACTCGTCGACCGTCGCGGGATCCACGTGCGCGACGCGCATCAGCGCGCGAAGGCCGGGCTTGCCGGTCTGCGCGAGACGCCGCATGCCGGCGCGGGCGATCGCGCGGTTCTCGTCGAGCAGTGGCACGACGTCCGCGACCGTCGCGAGCGCGACCAGGTCGAGATGGCGCTCGAGGAACGGATGACCGGCGCCGAGCAGCGCCTCGGCCAGCTTCCAGACCACACCGGTGCCACACAGCCCCGGAAACGGATACGCGCCCTTGAGCGTGGCGACGACCGGACAGGCGGGGAACGCATCGGCCGGGCGGTGATGGTCGGTGACGACGACGTCGAGGCCCAGCGCTCGGGCGTGTTCCACTTCCGCGACGGCGGTGATGCCGCAGTCGACGGTCAGCACGAGGTCGAACCCCTCCTCGGCGAGGCGCGTCAGCGTCTGCTCGTTCAGCCCGTAGCCCTCCTCGAACCGTGACGGCAGGTGCCACGCGACATCCGCGCCGAGCTCACGCAGCAGGAGCACGGCGAGCGCCGTCGCGCAGATGCCGTCCGCGTCGTAGTCGCCGTGGACGCAGATTCGCGCCCCGGCCTCCACGGCGGTGCGGATCGTGGCAACCGCCTCGTGCATGTCGCCGAGCGCGAACGGGTCATGACCCGGAAACGCACCCTCGAGGAAGACCCGGGCCTCCCCGGCGTCACCGTAACCGCGACGCACGAGCACCGACGCCGTCACCTCGTCGAGCGACAGGTCGGATGCGAGGCTCTGCACTCGCTCGTGCGAACAGGGATCGAGCTGCCAGGTCGCGGTCGCCATGAGGGCATGCCACGGTACGGCCCGGGCCGGACGGAATACTCGAAAAAGCAGCGAAAACCTGTTTCAATGCGGTCCCGTGCTGAGGACGCTGGCTGCGATCGTCGCCGCAACCGGGCTGGCCTGCGCCGCCGCTCCCGCGTCGGCCCCGACCCCGCTGATCGCCCCCGGCGTCAGCGTGTCGGGCGTGCGGATCGGGGGCCTGTCGGCGGAGCCGGCCCGCGCCCGGGTCGAGACCGCGTTCGCACGTCCGGTGACGGTCACGACGCCCGGAGGGCTCGTCCGGGTGACCCCCGCGGAGGCCGGAGAGAGCTCGGCGATCAGTGCAGCCGTGTCCTCGGCGCTCGCCGCGACGCCCGGAAGCCGCATCATGCTCCCGCTTCGCCTCTCGGCGGCTCGGATCGCCGGCATCGTCGACCGGCTCGCCAACCGGTACGACCGCGCGCCCGTCAACGCGTCCGTGACCGGCGCGACCGGCGACGGGCCGGTCTTCACCCCCGCGAAGGCGGGAACCGCGGTCGACGCGCACGCGATGCGCGTTGCACTCGTCCAGGCGCTCCATTCGAGCGACCGGCGCCCGATCGCCCTGGTCGAGCATGCACTCGTGCCGAAGCGCACGGCCGAGAGCTTCGGGCCCGTGATCGTGATCGTCCGCGCCACGAACACGTTGACGCTCTACGACGGCACGAGGCTCGTTCGCCGGTTCCCCGTCGCCACGGGCCAGGCGATCTACCCGACTCCGGCGGGTCTCTGGCACATCATGGACAAGCAGCGGGACCCGTGGTGGTACCCACCGACATACGACGCCTGGGCGAAGGGTCTCAAGCCGGTGCCGCCGGGCCCGTCGAACCCGCTCGGGACGCGCTGGATGGGCCTCAACGCCCCCGGTGTCGGCATCCACGGCACGGACGCGCCGACGTCGATCGGCTACAGCGCCTCACACGGCTGCATCCGCATGCAGGTGCCCGACGCGGAATGGCTCTTCGAACGCGTCGCGGTCGGCACGCCGGTCGTCATTCTTTAGGCAGGTTCACGCCGAGCCACGTCAGCAGGAGGACGAGCCCGACGATCACGGCGACGCTGCCCCACAGGACCCGGGGATGCCCGGATTCGCGCACCGTCGCCATGAAGGCACGGCCGAGCAGGATCATTACGCCGAGCACGATGCCCCCGCCGATCACGAGCGCAGGCGCGAGGATGATCACGCGCTCCCATACCGATGCGGCCGCCAGAAGGTTCACTACCATGAGATCGTGCCTGACGCGCTGCCCGTCCCTGACGCGAACTACAGCTCCGGGAACGACTACATCGTCGAGTTCCTCGGTTACCGTTTCGCCTTCAGCTCCGTCGACTTCGAGGGGCGGGTGATCGCGGCGGCGGTCAAGCTCGGGGTCGTGCCGTCGCCCGAACTGGACGAAGACGAGACCGCGGATCTCGTCGCGCTGGCCGCATCCGGGGTGGTCGAAGAGCCGTTCTCGCAGCTCGGCCGCTACCTCGTCCGTCACTGGGAGCGAATCTCGCTCGTCGACGACGAGTCGCTCGTCTACTGGCTGCGCAAGCTGATCTTCCGCGGCGCGTGGCTCGATCATCAGGTGAAGCGCGGCGCGCTCGAGGTCGTCTGGGACGAGAGCGACGCCGAGTTCGCGTATCAGCACCCGGGCGGCGGAGGCCGGCCGCTCCTCGAGCTCGCACCGGTGCCAAGTTGGCACGAGCTCCAGTTCCGGCCGTAGCAGCAGCGGCCGGCGGGGCGTACCTCGCCGCGCTGCTCGCCGTCGACCACTACGCGAGCTATCCCGAGCAGCTCTCGCTCGGCGTGCTCACCTGGGGGGTGCTGTTCGGCGCACTCTCGCGCGTGTCGGCCACGAGGCGCGCTCAGACGCTCGCCGTCGTGCTCTTCGCGACGATCGGCGAGGTGACCGGGTCGCTCGTCTGGGGCGTCTACCACTACCGGCTGCACAACCTGCCGCTGTTCATCCCGCCGGCCCATGGGCTCGTCTACCTCACTGCGCTGTCGCTCGCCGTCGCGCTCCGCCGGCACACGCGCGCGCTCGTCGCGACCGCTGCGATCGCGGCAGCGACCTGGGGACTGCTCGGCCTCGCCGTGCTGCCGCGCGAGGACGTGGCGGGGGCGATCGGCGTGCCGCTGCTGCTCGTGTTCCTCCTGCGCAGCCGCAACCGGGCTATCTACGCCGCCGTCTTCCTCGTCGTGGCCGCGCTCGAGCTCTACGGCACCTCGATCGGCACGTGGCGCTGGGCCGTACGCCTCCCCGGCCTCGGCATCCCCGACGGCAACCCTCCGTCAGGTGTCGCCTCGGGCTATGTGTGGTTCGACGTGATGGCGATGCTGGTCGCGCCGTACATCCTCGCCCCCACCCGACGATTGAGCCGCGCACCGAACGATGACTCCCGCGCTTCCGCGGAGTCTCACGGAGGACGAACCACCTACACCGCGAGCGAAGGAGCACCGTGAGGTTTCTTCTCACCTCGGCCGGCATCAAGAACCCGACGATCAACGACGCGATGCTCGAGCTGCTCGGGAAGCCGATTGGCGACTGCGACGCGCTCTGCATTCCCACCGCGTCGTACGGGCACGCCCCGCGCGGCATTCACGGGGCATACCGGTTCATCACCGGACAAGCCACGACACCCATGTGCGAACTGGGGTGGAAGTCCCTGGGAGTGCTCGAGCTCACGGCACTGCCCACGCTCGAACGCGAGCTTTGGGTCCCCCTGGTCGAGGAGATCGACGTCCTGCTCGTGAACGGCGGCGACTCCCTGTACCTGGCCCACCACATGCGCGAGTCGGGATTGGCCGACCTCTTGCCCTCGCTGAGCGCGGTCTGGGTCGGCTTGAGCGCCGGAAGCATGGTGATGACCCCTCGGATCGGCGAGGACTTCAAGGTCTGGAACCCGCCCGACGGTGGGGACGCAGCACTGGGAATCGTCGACTTCTCGATCTTCCCGCACGTGGATCATCCGGATCTGCCGGAGAACACCATGGCAGCCGCAGAACAGTGGGCCGCCGGCCTCTCGAATCCGGCATACGCGATCGACGACGACACTGCCATCAAAGTGGTCGACGGCAACGTCGACGTTGTCTCCGAGGGGCACTGGAAGCTGTTCGCCTCACAAAACGGCGAAGCCTGACCTCGCCCGCCGGCTGCGCTCGAGCCACGGCGCGGCACCGAGCCGCTCGAACGTCGCACCGGCTTCCGAGAGCACCGCGTCCGCCTCCTCCGCGCGATCCTGAGCGGCGAGCCACTCCCCGTGCTCGAGCTGGGTGAGCGCCAGCGCGACCGGGAGGTCGAACTCGATGCAGCGCGCGGCAGCAGCCCGGAACCTCGAGTCGACCTCGCCGTCGCCTTCGCGCGCCGCTTCGAGCCGCGCCCGGAGGCGGAGCGCGTTGGCTTCGAGCAGCGGCGTCATGTCCCCGGGGTCGAGCGACTCGGGAATCGCCAGCAGCCCGGCCGCCTTCTCGAGGTCGCCGAGGGCGAGTGCGGCCTCGATCGCCTCGATCAGGCTCAGCTTCACCCCCGTGTCGACGATCGACAGGTCGTGGCGGAAGGCGAAGGCGCGCTCGGCCGCTGCCAGCGCATCCGCGTAGCGGCCCTCAGCCCGGCAGACGACCGCGTCGAACAGCTCGAAGGCGGCCGCCGCCTGCGGGTTGTCGCTCTGCTTCAGCGCGACGGAGTCGTCGACGATCGCGCGCGCCGTGACGATATCCCCACGGCCGCAGTGGAGCAGCACCAGCGTCATGTACTCGGCCCGGCTGACCTCGCTCAGCTCACTCGGGACCTCCTGCGCGACCGCGGCCACTTCGTCCCACCGCGCCAGTAGGTAGAGGAAGATGATCGAGCCGATGCGCATCGTCGCCTCCCAGCGGCGATCGCCGCGGCGGCGCGCGAGGATCGCGCACCGGCGCGCCACCTCGAGCCCGTCGGCGAATTGATCCCGCGACTGCAGCACGACGGCGAGGTTGTTCTCGGCCCGTAGCGCGCTCGTGTAGATCTCCTCGGCGTAGGCGCGCGCGACCGCTGCCTCGAGCAGGATGCGCGCCTCGTCGAGGCGGCCGTGGACGACGAGCACGAGCGCCTTGCTCGTCAGGGCCTCGACGAATACCTCCGGCAGCTGGAGCCGGCCGGCGATCGTGAGCGCCCGTTCGAGCGGCTCGAGCGCGCTGTCGCCGTGGCCGGCGAGCACGTGGATCCGCCCGAGCTGGGCCAACGCAGCAGCGAGCTCGGCGCTCGGAGGCCCCTGCTCGAGCTCGGCGACGGCCTCACCGAAACGCACGATCGCCGCTTCCAGGCGGCCTTCCCCGACCTCGACGTCCGCCAACGCGATCGCCGCGCGCGCGGCGCCCTTCGGATCGCCGGCTGCCGTGAAGAGCTCACTCGCACGCTGCAGCCGCTCGCGTGCGTCGGCCGAGCGGATTGTGCGGATCGAGAGCCGCCCCGCTTCGAGCAGCAGCTCGGCCTCGAGCCCGGTGTCGTCGGCCAGCGCCGCGGCCTGGTCGTAGCAGCGCCGCGCCTCGTCGGTCGCGCCGAGCGACGCCGCCCGCGCTCCCGCGCGAGCGAGCATCTCACCGCCACGACGCCGGATCTCGGCTGCGTCGTCGGCCTCGGGCGCGGCCTCCACGGCTGCGAGGTAGTGCGCCGCCAACACCTCGGCCACCTCGTCCTCGTCGGGGAACGCCTGGCGGAGATGGTCGGCCGCCGCGAGGTGGCGCGCTTTGCGCTCGCGCTTCGACAGCGTCTCGTAGGCGACGTGGCGCACAAGGTCCTGCAAGAACCCGTACTGGCCGCGCTCGGGCGAGCGGGGATCGGACTGGACACCGAGCACCTCCTTGCGCACGAGGCTCGCGAGCAACGGCTCGAGTTCGTCGCGCGACCGGCCGCCGAGCGCCTCGAGCGCCCGCGAGGTGAACGTCTTGCCGAGCACGGCGCCGTCCTGCAGGAGCCGCCGCTCCTCCGGCGACACGCCGTCGAGCCGCGCCGCGATCAGGGCGTGCAGGGTCTCCGGCACCTCCAGGGTCTCGATCTCGCCGGTCGGGTGGTACACCGCCCCTTCGCGCGCGAGCAGCCCGCGGTCGAGCAGCATGCGCACGGTCTCGACGGCGTACAACGGCACGCCCTGGGCCCGCGCCATGATCTGCGTGCGCAGGTCGACGGGGAGGCCCGGGACGAGCCCTTCGAGCAGCTCGAGCATCGAGCTCTCGGGGAGCGGCTCGAGGAAGAGCGACGTGAAATTGCGCTGTCCCGCGCCCCAGCTCGCCCGCTTGTCGAGCAGCTCCGGACGCGAGAGCGTGATCACGTAGAGCGGAAAGTCGCGCGACCAGTCGAGCAGGTACTCGACGAAGTCGAGCAGCGACTCGTCGGCCCACTGCATGTCCTCGAATGCGAGCACCGTCGGGAACACGTCGGCGAGGCGCTCGAAGAACAGGCGCCACGCTGCGAACAGGTCGGCGCGATCACCAGTAGCCGCCTCGTCGAGCCCGATGAGATGCGCGATGCGCGGTGCCACGAACGAGCGCTCGCCCGGGTCGTGCAGGTGCTCCTCGAGCGTCTGCTCGAGCTTCCGGCGCGCCGAGTCGACCGGTTCGTCCTCGCCGATGCGGCAGCGCATCCGCACCATGTCGGCGAGCGCCCAGTACGCGACACCCTCGCCGTACGGGAGGCACCGCCCGCGGTGCCAGTAGACCTGGTCGACGATTCCGTCGAAGTACTTGTAGAACTCCCACGCGAGCCGCGACTTGCCGATGCCGGCGATCCCGGTCACCGAGACGAGATGCGCGCGCCTTTCGGACGCCGCCCCGTGGAAGAGGTCCTTGATCAGCTTGAGCTCGCGCTCGCGGCCGATGAACGGCGCTTCGAGACCGGCCGACTTGAGCATCCCGCCCACTCCCGAGACCACCCGCAACGCGCGGAACAGATGCACGGCCTCCGCCTTGCCCTTCAGCTCATGCCCACCGGCGTCCTCGTACGCGACCGCCTGCTCGGTCGAGCGGCGGGTGGTGTCTCCGACCAACACCGTCCCGGGCTCGGCCGCACCCTGGATCCGCGACGCGGTGTTCACCAGATCGCCGGCGACCATCCCCTGACCTTCGGCGCCGACCGTCACCGCCGCCTCGCCGGTCAGGACGCCCGCTCGTGCCTGGAGCGCCGCGTCGAGGCCCGGGATCGACCCGACGAGGTCGAGGGCCGCCCGCACCGCCCGCTCGGCGTCGTCCTCCGTCGCGACGGGCGCACCCCACACGGCCATCACCGCGTCGCCGATGAACTTCTCCACCGTTCCGCCGTAGCGGCCGATCAGCGTGCTCGAGAGCTCGAAGTAGCGAGAGAGGAGATCGCGCGTCTCCTCGGCATCCCTGCTCTCGGAGAGCGAGGTGAAGCCGACGAGGTCCGCGAACAGCACGGTGACGAGCCGTCGTTCGGCGGCAGGCACCCCCGGCGGCGTGGGTGTCGCCGTTCGGACGACAGCGACCTCGAGATTGGCGCCACACTCGCTGCAGAACTTCGCGCCCGGCGCGTTGCTCGTGCTACACGCCGAGCAGACGCGGAGGAGCGAAGCCCCGCACTCGTTGCAGAACTTGGCGCCTTCGGGGTTGTCTGCGCCGCAACTCGGACAGGCCATGCGTGCGCCGAACTCTATGCGTCAGAAGAGCGTGTCGCCCTCGCGTCGAGCCCCCAGGTGCTCCCGTCCGAGCGCGGTGACGATGCGGCCGCGCGGCGTTCGCTGCAGGAAGCCGAGCTGCAGCAGATACGGCTCGTAGACGTCTTCGATCGTCTCGGGCTCCTCGCCGAGTGAGACGGCGAGCGTCGAGAGCCCGACGGGGCCGCCGCCGAACTTGTCCACGAGCGCGCGCAGCAGTTCGCGGTCGAACCGCTCGAGCCCCGCCTGGTCGACCTCGAGCAGCGCAAGCGCCTCCTCGGCGACCTGTGTGGTGACGACGCCCTCGTGCCTGACCTCGGCAACGTCGCGCACGCGCCGCAGGATGCGGTTCGCGACGCGCGGCGTTCCCCGCGACCGGGCGGAGATCAGCTCGGCGGCCTCGTCGGCCACCTCGACGCCGAGGATGCGAGCCGACCGTCGGACGATCGCGGCGAGCTCCGGCGGCGCGTACAGGTCGAGCCGGAAGGTGAGGCCGAAGCGGTCGCGTAGCGGCGTCGTCAACAGGCCGGTTCGCGTCGTCGCCCCCACGAGCGTGAACGGCGGCAGGTCGAGCGTGAGCGTCCGCGCCGCCGGCCCCTGGCCGACGACGATGTCGAGCCGGAAGTCCTCGAGCGCCGGATAGAGGATCTCTTCGGCCGCCCGGCTCATGCGATGGATCTCGTCGATGAAGAGGACGTCGCGCGGCTCGAGCGAGGTGAGGATCGCCGCAATGTCCTTGCGCTCGAGACCGGGCCCCGCGATCTGCCTGATCCCGACGCCGAGCTCGTTGCGGACGATCTGCGCCAGCGAGGTCTTGCCGAGACCCGGCGGCCCCGCGAGCAACACGTGGTCGAGCGCCTCGCTGCGCGCTCGCGCCGCCTCGAGCGCGATCTCGAGCTGCTCCTTCACGCGCTCCTGGCCGACGAAGTCCGCCAGGGTGCGCGGGCGAAGCGACCGCTCGACCTCCTCGTCGGCCTCCTCGAGCACGGGCGCCAGGAATGCGTCAGCTTCCGCTCCAGCGGCGGCAAAGCCGCCACCTCCGCTCCTGGGAGCCTCCGTCGAGCCTCGGCTCATGCCGCGGCCCGCAGCGCC
This sequence comes from uncultured Thermoleophilia bacterium, assembly GCA_963774355.1. Classification (GTDB taxonomy): domain Bacteria; phylum Actinomycetota; class Thermoleophilia; order Gaiellales; family Gaiellaceae; genus PALSA-600. The sequence continues at coordinate 439,203 of CAVZER010000006.1, forward strand.
TCGCGCACCTGCTCCTCGACGGGCAGTGCGGCGTCGACGGACGCGAGCGCGCGTTCGGCGTCGAGCAGCGACCAACCGAGATTCACCAGCGCGTCGCGCGCGAGCGTCGACTCGCTCGCCTCCGGCGAGAGCGCGTCGGCGGCGCTCAGCTTCTCCTTCAGGTCGAGCACGACCCGTTGCGCGGTCTTCAACCCGACGCCGGGGATTGCCTGGAAGCGCTTCACGTCGTCGCGTGCGATCGCCCTGCGCAGCTCGGCCGGCGTCGAGCCCGAGACGATCGCGAGCGCAACCTTGGGACCGACGCCGGAGACGCCGAGCAGGAGCTCGAACAACTCACGCTCCTCGCTCGTCGCGAAGCCGTAGAGCTGGAGCGCGTCCTCGCGGACGATCGTGTGCACCTCGATCGTGATCTCGCCGCCGCCGAGCCGCTGCACCGACGGCGACGAGTGGACGAGGTACCCGACGCCGTTGACGTCGACGATCAGGCCGGCCCCGGTCCGACCGGCGATCCGGCCTCGCAAGCGCGCGATCATGCCGAGGAGGTTACGGGCGCGAACGGACGTTCCCGCACCTGTGTCGGACGGTCAGGCCGCGCCCTCGGCCTCCCCGTCGCCGGAGGACAGATTCGCGCCGAGGTTCGTCTCGCCCTCGACGACGACTGTATGGACGATCCATGCGATCACCGCGCCGAGCGGCGGGGCGATCATGTAGATCCAGACTCCCGTCCAGACGCCGCCGACGAGGTCAGGACCGAATGTCCGCGCCGGGTTGACCGACGAGCCGCTGAACGGGATCGCCGCGAAATGAATCGCGAGCAGGGTGAGCGGGATCGCGATGAGCGCGGTGCCGCCGAACCGTTCGCTCTTCGAGGACTGGAGGATCACCGTCACGAAGATCGCCGTGAACACGAGCTCGATCACGAACGCCGTTCCGTTCCCCGCCACCGGGGTCGTCGCGGTCAGCGCGACGTCGTGCTTCGACGTCGCGGCCAGGAGGACGAGCGAGGCGAGCGTCGCGCCCACGAACTGCATCACGAGATAGCCGCCGAGATCGATCGCGTCGATACGACGATCCAAGAAGAGCCCGATCGACACCGCAGGATTGAAGTGCCCGCCGGAGACCTCGGCGAACGCGTACAGGCCGGCGAGAAGCGCGAGACCGAAGGCGAACGGCGCGATCAGCAATGGCGGCAGGCCGCCCGATCGCGCTGCGCCCACGATCGACGTCGTGCCGGCAAAGACGAGCACGAACGTGCCCAGCATCTCCGCGAGGTACGTCTGCCACTGCTTCATGTGCCTGCCACCTCCAAGGCGATCGGTTCTGCTCGGAGGGTTCTTCGCAGAGCTGCGCGCGAATCCTTCGCGCTCTACGACGCGGCGCGAAGCAGCGGAGGCGCGGTCGCGTGGCAGATCGCGACGGCGAGCGCATCGGCGGCGTGATCCGGCGTCGGGACCTCGTCGAGCGCGAGGATCGCCCGCACCATCCTGCCGACCTGGGCCTTGTCGGCCCGTCCGTAGCCGCAGACCGCCTGTTTGACGCGCGCGGGCGCGTATTCGGCGCACACGACGCCGGCGGACGACGCGGCGACGAGGACGGCTCCCCGTGCCTGGCCGACGGAGAGCGCGATGCGGGCGTCGGCGCCGACGAACGATTCCTCCAGGGCGACGGCATCCGGCGCGTGCTCGGCGATCAGCGCCTGGACGCCCGTGAAGATCGTGAGCAGCCGGGCCTCGGTTCGCTCCCGCGCCGGCGTTCGCCACCACCCGTGGCAGGTGGCCCGGAGGCGCCCGTCGCTTCCGTGGACGATCCCGTACCCGCAAGCAGCCGTCCCTGGGTCGATGCCGAGTACCTTCACGAAGAGAGGTTAGGCATCGCCCCGGACGGTTCCTGCCCGCCGGGGTAGCGGTGCGTCAGCCGGCGACGGCCTCCAGCACGCGCTCGGGGATGTCGAAGTTCGCGTAGACGTCCTGTACGTCGTCGTTCTCCTCCAGCGCGTCGACGAGCCTCATCACCTGGCGGGCCTTCGCCTCGTCCTCGATCGACACGGTCGTCTTCGGCACGAGCTGCAGCTCGGCCGACTCGACCGAGAACCCCGCCTCCTCGACCGCGGCGCGCACGGCGGCGAGCGCCTCGGGCGCCGACGTCACCTGGAACGAGGAGCCGTCGGGCTGCACGTCGTCTGCCCCGGCGTCGGCGGCGACGAGGAGGAGCTCCTCCTCGTCGGCTCCGTCGGCCGCGACGACCACGACGCCCAGCCGCTCGAACTGCCAGGCGACCGCGCCGGTGGCGCCGAGATTGCCGCCGTGCTTCGCGAACAGATGGCGCACGTCGGCGGCGGTGCGATTCTTGTTGTCGGTGAGCGCCTCGACGATCAGTGCGACACCCTCGGGCCCATAGCCCTCGTACACGATCGTCTCGAACGCATTCGCGTCGGCGTCGGCACCCGAGCCCTTCGCGATCGCGCGGTCGATGTTCTCCTTCGGCATCGAGTACGAGCGCGCCTTCTCGATCGCGTTCTGCAGCGCCAGGTTGTTCGCCGGGTCGCCGCCGCCCTCCTTCGCCGCGACGAGGATCGCGCGCGAGAGCTTGGAGAACAACTGGCCGCGCTTGGCGTCGGCCGCTCCCTTCTTGTGCTTGATCGACGACCACTTGCTATGCCCGGACAAGCTGCTCCTCCTTCGCCAGCTCCAGGAACCGTTCGTGCAGCCGCGTGTCGCCGGTCAGCTCGGGATGGAACGAGGCGACGAGGAACCGGCCCTCGCGGGCGAGCACGGGTCGTCCGTCCAGCTCGGACAGCACCTCGACCCCGGGGCCGGCCTCCTCGATCCAGGGGGCGCGGATGAACACCGCGTGGACGGGCCGCTCCTCGCCCACGACGGCCAGGTCGGACTCGAACGACGCCACCTGGCGCCCGAAGGCGTTGCGGCGGACCTTGAGGTCGATCAGCCCGAGGTGGTTGCCGTCGAGCACGATCATCCCGGCGCACGTGCCGAACACGGCGCCTGGGAACGCCTTGATCGCGTCGTCCAGCCCGTACAGGCGCATCAGGCGCATGAACGTCGTCGACTCGCCCCCCGGGATCACGAGCCCGTCGAGGCCGTCGAGCTCCTCCGGCTTGCGCACCTCGGTCGTCTCGGCGCCCAGGGAGCGCAGCATCTGGACGTGCTCGCGGAAGTTGCCCTGCAGGGCGAGAACGCCGATCCGAAGCGGCTTCACGTCCTCGATGGTATCGGGTCAAACCCGCACGTATCCCCCGTCGGCACGCACCGCGAGGCCGCTTCCGACGAGCCGCTCGAGGTGGGCGAGCGACTCCGCGACGGCGAACCGGCGCTCGACCGGGGAGAGGGTCTGTGAGAAGAGGACGAGCGACACGTCATACGCGCTCCGCGGGTCCCCGTTCAGCGCGGCGATCGTCGCTTCGAGCCGCTCCTCGTGGTGGGCGCGGATCTCCCGTGCACGCCCGGCAGGATCGGTGATCACGTCCTTGTGGCCGGCGTACGCGACGCGCGGCGCGAGCTTCTCGATCCGGTCGAGCGTCTCGAGGTAGTCGCCGAGCGGATCGGGCCGCGCTTTCGGGTAGAGGCCGATCGCCGGCGTGATCCCGCTCAGGATCGTGTCGCCTGCGATCAGCACGCCGTCCCGCACGAGGACGATGTGGCCGTCGGCGTGACCACGAAGCACCTCGACCGACCAGCCGTCGATCTCGTCGCCGGCGTCGACGAGCTCGGGCGCCTCCGCCCAGTGGATCATCTGCGCGAGCCGGGTCGTCTCGTTGACCACGCTCTCGACCTCGGACGGCGGCATCCCGTTCGCCACCCAGTGGGCTGCCAGCCGCTCCGGCGACCGCCGCGGGCCCCACGCGTCGAGGCACTGCTCGAAGTCCTCCCGGCCCTGTGTCACGGGCGCGCCGGCCAGCAGCGCGATGTCGCCGGCCCCGCCGACGTGGTCCGGGTGCATGTGCGTGACGACGATGCGCTCGAGCGGCTCGTCGAGCCCGTCGAGGATCGGCCGCCATCGTGCCTCGGGGTCCGGCGTGCCCAGACCGGTGTCGACGAGCGTGAAGCCGCCGCTCGTGCGCAGCAGGTAGCAGTGAACGTGGTCGAGCGCGAACGGCAGCGGAAACGTGATCCGCCGGATCCCTTCCTCGAGCTCGACCATACGGAGGACGCTAACGGTGGCGGCGCCATGCAGCGCCGCCACCGTTCGCGCAAGTGCTCAGCGAGCCTTCGAGAAGATGTGGCCGAACGGATGCCAGCCGCCGCTCTTCCACTGCTCGAGGATCTGCTGGTCGATCGGGAACCGCTCAGTCGGCGTGGTGTGCAGCTTCACGCCCGGGTAGTCGAACGGGTTCACCGTGTTCAGGTTGGTGAGGGCGTTCATCAGTCCGGCCCGGGTCAGGTTCGGCCCGGCCTGCTTCAGCGCCTGCACCATCGTCCACGCGCTCGCGACACCGTAGAGGTTGTTCGCGTCGAGCGGGTCGGCGCCGCTGTCGTACTGCGACAGGATCGACTTGTACAGCTTCGCGGTCGCCGTGTTCGGGTTGTTCCACACGTCGTACAGGTACGTCGCCGAGATGTCGCCGTCGACGTTGGCTCCGCTCTTCACGGCGAGGCCCATGAAGGTCGGGGAGGCAGAGACGTTGTTGATGAACGTCGTCGGCTTCCAGCCGATCTTCGTCGCGACGACGAGCGCGTCGATCGTCTGCGACGGCAGTGCGAAGAGCGCGAAGACGTTCGCGCCCGCTGCCTTCAGCTTGACGACCTGCTGGCTGACGTCGGTCTGCGTCGCGTCGTACTTCTCGACGTCGACGATCTTCGACTTCGCGTCCCCGAGTCCCTGGACAAGGCCGTCGTAGTAGTTCTGGCCGTAGGCGTCGTCCTGCATGAGGACGCCGATCTTGGCCTGCGGGACCTTGCTGGCGATGAACTGGCCATAGACGCGGGATTCACCGGGGTAATCGGGCTGGTACCCGATCGTCCACGGGTACTTCTTGTACTGCGCGCCCCAGTAGGAGTCCCCCGTCGCGACCAGAACCTGCGGGACGCCCTTCTGGTTCAGGTAGCCGCGGGTTGCGAGCGTCGGCGCGGTGCCGAGGCTGCCGTAGACCGCGAACACGTGGTCCTGCTCGACCAGCTTCTTGGTCAGCGGAACGGTGTTCGCCGGGTTGTACATGTCGTCGTAGACCTTGTCGACGATCTTGCGGCCGTTGACGCCACCGTGCGCGTTCACGTACTGGAAGTACGCGTTCTCGGCCTTCGGGATCACGCCGTAGAGCGCGGCGGGGCCCGTCAGGGGGAACGTGCCGCCGATCGTGATCGTCGTCTTCGTGACGCCCGGGGTCGCCGTGGAAGCGGCGAACGCTGCGGAGACGAGGACTGCCGTAGCTGCGAGCGCCAAGACGGCAAGCGCTCCTTTCATCCTTCTGGTCATCGGGCCTCCGTGCCTAGGGGACTTTTTGGACTTTCGTCGGTGCTGGAACCAAATTGCAAGAGCCTGCGGAGCAGGTCTGCCGCCCCCAGGGGGACGACCGCCATCACGACGATGACAACGACTCCGAAGATCACTGGTACCGACTGCGACGAACTGATGCCCGAGTCGGTTAGGCCGATCGGGAGCAGTTCGACGAAGGCGGCCCCGACGATCACCCCCCAGAGCGAGCCGAGACCGCCGACGACGGCCCCGATCAGGATGTAGAGGGAGAGCGAGAGGGCGAACACGTCCGGGTTGACGAAGTTGTTCACGAGCACGAACACCGAGCCGGCGACGCCCGCCATGGCCGCCGAGATGCCGAAGGCGAGGGTCTTGTAGATCGGGAGCGCGACCCCGGAGGAGGCGGCCGCGATCTCGCTGTCCCGCACCGCCCGGAAGGCCCGTCCGGTGCGCCCGCGGAGCAGGAAGTAGCTGAGGACGAAGCAGATGCCGGCGACGATCCAGGCCGTCCGGTAGAGCCAGAGCCCGCTGTGGGTCGGGAGCGCGAGCCCTTCCGTCCCGCCGGTGAAGTTCGGATAGTTCTTCGCGATCTGCGGCACCGCGAGCGCGACGGCGAACGTCGTCAGGGCCAGATAGACGCCCTGCAACCGGAGGGCGGGCAGCCCGACGATCACGCCGGCTCCGAAGCCGACGAGCGCCGCGACGGGGAGCGTGGCGACGTCGTTCCAACCGTGGTTGTGCGTCAGGATCGCGGTCGTGTAGCCGCCGATGGCCATGAACGCGCCCTGGCCGATCGAGATCTGGCCCGTATAGCCGGTGACGATGTTGAGCGAGAGGATCGCCACGAAGAACACGCCGACCGACGCCCCGGTCGAGAGGTGGTAGTCGGAGAGGGTCAGCGGGAGCAGCGCGATCACCACGGCCACGACGAGCGCCGCCCCGATCCCGAACGCCGTCGACCTCGAGATCCTCATACTCTCCTGGTCCTCGTTCGGCCGAAGAGCCCGGACGGTTTCACGAGCAGGACGGCCAGCATGAGCACGAACGCGGCCGGGAGCAGGAGCTGGGGCGTCACCCAGCTGACGTAGCTCCCGAGCAGGTTCAGGAGCACCCCGATCGCGAGCGCGCCGATCACGGCGCCGGCCGGGCTCTCGAGGCCGCCGACGACCGCCGCCGCGAAGGCGTAGATCAGGATTCCGTCCATCATCGAAGGCTGGAGGAGCACGCTCGGGCTGGCTGCGGCCAGCATGCCGGCGACGGCGCCGAGCATCGCCGCGAGGCCCCACCCGAGGGAGAGCATCCAGCTGACGCGGATCCCGACCAGCCTCGCTGCCGCGGGACGGACGGCCGCTGCCCGCATGGCGAGGCCGACCTTCGTGAACTGGAAGAAGAGCCAGAGCACGAACACGGAGGCGATCGAGATCGCGATCGTCCCGAGGTCCTGCAGCGAGAACCCGACACCGCCGACGTGGTAGATCCGGGCCGGGAACGGAGCGGGCATGAACTTGATCTCGTTCCCCCAGATCCGCCCGATCGCGCCCTCGACGAGGATCAGCAGGCCGATCGACGCGATCACCACGGTCAGCTGGTTGCCCCGCCGCTCGACCGGCCGGATCGCCGCCAGCTCGACCCCATATCCGCCGACGAACGAGATCGCGAGCGTGCAGGCGAACGCGACCCAGTAGGTGAGGCCCCAGTCGATCAGCTGCCACGCGATGTACGTCGAGAACGTGGCGAGCGCGCCCTGCGCGAAATTGATCACCTCGGTCGCGCGATAGATGAGGACGAGCGCGACGGCGAGGCTCGCATAGATCCCGCCGTTGGCGAGACCCGAGACGGTCTGTTGCGCGAACAGCGAGCTTCGGAGCGAGCCGATGACGAGGAACACGCATCCCGCGAGGATGACCCCGGGAACGATCCACGAGGTGCCCGGCCGCAAGGTGGTGCGCTGGAAGAGGGAGATCGTTGTCATCAGTATCCGAGGTAGCTCTGGCGAATCGTGTCCCGTGACGCGAGCTCGTCGCTCGGTCCCTCGAACACGACGCTGCCGACCTCGAGCACGTAGGCACGGGTCGCCGTGGCGAGGGAGATGCGCGCGTTCTGCTCGACGAGGAGTACGGCCGTTCCCTCGCGCTGGTTCAGCTCCTTGACGATCCTGAACACCTCGGCGACGACGAGCGGGGCGAGGCCGAGCGACGGCTCGTCGAGGAGCAGGAGCTTCGGCCGTTGCATGAGCGCGCGCGCGATGGCGAGCATCTGCTGCTCGCCTCCCGACAGCGTGCCTGCCTCCTGCGACCCGCGCCGCTCGAGCCACGGGAAGTATTCGTAGACGCGGCGGAAATCGTCGCGGAGCGACCCGCGCCGCGCGTACGCGCCGAGTCGCAGGTTCTCGGCCACCGTCAGCTCGGAGAACGTTCCGCGACCCTCCGGGACGTGGGCGATGCCGAGACGCACGGTCGCCTCCGGCCCCTTCCGGCCGAGCGACCGGCCGGCGAACTCGAGCGCGCCGGTTCGCGTCACCGTGTGCGAGATCGCGCGCAACGTCGTCGTCTTGCCTGCGCCGTTGGCGCCCAGGATGGCAACGATCTCCCCTTCGTCGACGGTCAGCGACAGGCTTCGCAGGGCTTGCACCTGCCCGTAGCGAGCATCGACGTCGCGGAGTGCAAGCAGCGACCCCATGAAAGCCGGTCAAGTCAACCTCGATTTGACTCGTCGGTCAATATTGGGTCGTGCCAGAGGCCGTCATCGTCTCCACCGCGCGCACGCCGATCGGCCGTGCCGGCAAGGGGTCGCTCGTCGACGCCAGACCCGACGACCTCTGCGCTTTCGCCGTCCGGACGGCCCTCGAGCGCGTCCCGGAGCTGCCCCGCGAGGAGATCGTCGACGTGATGGTCGGCTGCGGCTTTCCCCAGGACAGGCAGGGGATGAACCTCGGCCGGCGCGTGGCCCTGCTCGCCGGTCTTCCGGAGAGCGTGCCGGGCACCACCGTCAACCGGTTCTGTGCGTCGAGCCTGCAGACGATCCGCATGGCGTTCCATGCGATCAAGGCGGGTGAAGGCGAGGCGTTCGTCGCCGCGGGCGTCGAGTCGATCTCGCAGGTCGACGGCTACCCGAAGTCGCACGAAGAGCTCCACCCCGCGCTGTTCGGCGACGACGCGCCGATCGCGAACGTCTACATCCCGATGGGCCTGACGGCCGAGAACGTCGCCGAGCGCTTCGGTGTCTCGCGCGAGGAGATGGACCGCTTCGCACAGCGGTCGCAGGAGCGCGCGGTTGCTGCACAGGACTCGGGTTTCTTCGCCCGCGAGCTGACGCCCTACGAAGGTGTGGAGGCGGACGACGGGCCGCGTCGGTCGTCGACGGTGGAGAAGCTTGCTGCGCTCGAGCCGTCGTTCAAGCCGGGTGGCAAGGTGACCGCCGGCAACTCGTGCCCGCTCAACGACGGCGCCGCGGCCGTCGTCGTCATGTCGGAGCAGCGCGCGAGCGAGCTCGGGATCACGCCGCGTGCGCGCATCATCGCCTCGAGCGTGTCCGGCATCGCGCCGGAGATCATGGGGGTCGGGCCGATCGAGGCGGTGCGGAAGGTGCTCGCGCAGGGCGGGATGACGATCGACGACATCGACGTCGTCGAGCTGAATGAGGCGTTCGCCGCACAGGTGATCCCGGTCTGCCGCGAGCTCGGAATCGATCCGTTCGGCGAGAAGCTCAATCCGCACGGCGGCGCGATCGCCCTCGGCCACCCGTACGGCATGACGGGCGCGCGGATCATGAACACGCTGCTGAACGACCTCGACACGCTCGACGCGACGATCGGGCTCGAGACGATGTGCGTCGGCGGCGGTCAGGGCATGGCGATGCTCGTCGAGCGCATCTAGCTTCGCGTCGAGCGTGGGCGCGCTCGCGCTCTTCCTCGCCCTCGGTTCGTCCGTCGTCTGGGGGGCCGCCGACTTCGCGGGCGGCTCGCTCTCGCGGCGGCTGCCCGTGCTCGGCGTCACGATCGTCTCGCAGGCAGCAGGCTTCCTCGCACTGCTCGTAGCCGTGGCCGTCCGGGGCGACGTCGGCGCGCGGTCGTTCGCGCTCGGGCTCGCGGCAGGCGTCGGCGGCGGCATCGGGCTGGCGGCCTTCTACCGTGCGCTGTCGCTCGGGACGATGAGCGTCATCTCGCCGATCGTCGCCTGCGGAGCGCTCGTGCCGTTCGGGCTCTCGCTGGCGACGGGCGAGCGGCCGGCCGCCATCGCGCTCGCCGGCGCCGTGGCGGCGCTCGCGGGCGCCGTGCTCGCCTCGCTCGAGGAGCGGCGCGCGGCGTCGGAGTCGCCCGGCCGGGCGCGCGCGGTCGTGCTCGCGGTCGCGGCAGCGTTCGCCCTCGGCCTCTTCGTCTACTTTCTCGGGCTCGGCAGCCGCGAGGGCGACCCGCTGTCGACGCTGTTCGGCGCGCGCGTCGGCTCGCTCGCTGTGCTGGTCGTCGTCGCGGCGCTGCTCCGCGCGCCGGTGCGGATCCCGCGCGCGTCGATCGCTGCGGTCGCGGCGGTGGGGCTCGCCGACGTCTCGGCGAACGCGCTCTTCGCGGTGGCCAGCGACCACGGGCTGCTGGCGCTCGTCTCGGTGCTCGGGTCCTTGTATCCGGTCGTCACCGTCCTGCTCGCGCACGTCCTGCTCGGGGAGCGCCTGACGCGGACGCAGAGGCTCGGCGTCGCACTCGCGCTGGGCGGCGTCGCGGTGATCGCGGGCTCATAGGAGCACTTACCATCGACCTGTGGAGCCGCTGATCGTCGTCGACCGCGTCGAAGGCTTTCTCGACGAGCAAGGCCTCGGCAGCGGGCCACTGACCGCAACCCGCATCGGTGACGGCGGGGGCTCGAACTTCACGTTCCTGCTCGAGCGCGGCTCCGAGCGGTTCGTGCTGCGCCGGCCGCCGAGACCGCCGCTGCCGCCGTCGGCGCACGACATGGTGCGCGAGGCGGGCCTGCAGCTCGCGGTGCGCGCCGGCGGGTTCGCCCGCCTCCCGGAGATCGTCGCGGTCTGCGACGACGAGACGGTGCTCGGCGTTCCGTTCTACGTGATGCGGTTCCTCGACGGTCACGTGATCACCCAGTCGTTGCCCGCCGGCCTCGAGACGGCCGCTGCACGGCGACGGCTCGGCGACGACCTCGTGGACACGCTGGTCGAGATTCACGCGGCCGACGTCTCGGTTCCTGCGCTGGCTGCGTTCGCCCGGCCCGGGAGCTACGCCGAGCGGCAGGTTCGCCGGTTCACGCAGCTGTGGGAGGTGAATCGAACGAGGCCGGTGCCGGACGTCGACGAGGTGGGTCGGCTGCTCGCGGAGGAGCTGCCGGAGCCCTTGCCGCCGACCGTCGTCCACGGCGACTTCCGGCTCGGCAACATGATGGTCTCGCGTGAGCAGCCGTCGCGTATCGAGGCCGCACTCGACTGGGAGATGGGCGCGATCGGAGATCCTCGCGCCGACGTCGGCTACCTGCTCGCGACGTACAGCGAGCCGGGCGGGCGCCAAAGCGCGCTCGGCTCGTCGCCGGTGACGGCGAGCGAGGGGTTCCCGTCGCGCGACGAGCTCGTCGCGCGCTATGCGCGGGCGAGCGGCCGCGAGTTGGGCCCGCTCGCGTGGTTCGAGGCGCTCGCGCTCTGGAAGGCGGCCGTGTTCTGCGAGGCGATCTACGGCCGGTACGTGCGCGGCGAGCTGGGCGCCGAGGACACGCGCGCCGGGCTCTTCGAACAGGGCGTCCCCGCCCTTGCGGCCGCCGCGCGGGAGGCACTCGCGGCGTAACCCCGGGGTCAGACCGCGGTCAGACGCTCGTCTGACACACGCGACCGTGACGATTGCGCGCCGAAACCTGCACGAGCGCGACGATTCACCTGCACATCGGGCACTCCGCATCGGTGGCATGCCTTGTCCGCGCGGGACGACACGGCGATCGGACAAATCGAGGCCGACGTGAGACCGTCGCGGTCAGACCCTCGTCTGACCGCGGTCAGACCACGAGGGTCACGCGGCCGCCTCGGCGACCGCGCGCAGCGTTGCCTCGTCGCGCGTCGAGACGAGCACCGTCGTCGCGCCCGACTCGCGCCACGCGGCGAGGCGGTCTGCAATCCGCTCCTTCGAACCGACGAGCGCCACCTCGTCGACGAACGCATCGGGCACCTTCGCCGCGGCATCGCGCTGCTGCCCGTCGAGGAACAGCTCCTGGATCTCGCGCGCCTCGGCCTCGTAGCCGTACCGCGCAAAAAGATCGTTGTAGAAGTTCTTCCCCCGCGCTCCCATGCCGCCGATGTAGAAGCCGTAGTACTCCTTGAGCACGGCGCGTCCCGACTCGACGTCGTCGGTCAGCACCGCCGGCACGCACGGCGCGACCTCGAATCCCGGCCGCGCGCGCTCGAGCGGGAACACCGACCGCGCCTGCTCCGGCGACCAGAAGATCGGCAGCCAGCCGTCACCGATCTCGAACGCGAGCTCCACCGACTTCGGGCCGATCGCCGCGAGGTAGATCGGGATCTCCGCCCGCAACGGCCGCACCATCAGCCGCAACGGCTTGCCGAGACCGGTCCCACCACGGACCGGGATGTCGTAGTGGTCGCCGTGATGCTCGAGCCGTTCCCGCGCGAGCGCCGCCCGCACGATCTCGACGTACTCGCGCGTCTTCCCGAGCGGCTTCCCCCACTCCTGGCCGTGCCAGCCCTCGACGACCTGCGGCCCGGAGGTGCCGAGGCCCATCAGGAAGCGACCACCCGACATCAGATCGAGCGTCGCAGCCGTCATCGCCGCGTTCGCCGGCGACCTCCCCGGGAGCTGCATGATCGCCGTCCCGAGTGAGATCCGCTCCGTCAGTGCGCCGAGCCAGGCGAGCGGCGTGATCGCGTCGACACCCCACGCCTCCGCCGCCCACGCCGAGTCGTACCCGAGCCGTTCCGCCGTCCGCGCGAGCTCGATCAGCTCGAGCGGGCTCGTGCCCGGCTGGGCGTACCCCATGTAGAACCCGAGCTTCACGTTGGTGCGATGCTAGAGGTATGACGGTCACGCACTGGGCTCCACCCACCGAACGGCTCGAACGGACGCGCGCGTTCATGGACGAGCGGGTGCTGCCGAACGAGCCCATCTTCGACCGCGAGGACGACGACGCGGACGAGCTCGTCCGCCGGCTCCGCGACGAGGTCCGCGACCTGGGCCTGTGGGCCCCGCACGTGCCGCCCGAGGCGGGCGGCACCGGCACCGGCTTCCTCGACTATGCGTACCTGAACGAGCACATCGGCCGCTCGCTGTGGGGCCAGCTCGTCTTCGGCTGCCAGGCCCCGGACGCGGGCAATGCCGAGATCCTGCATCTCTTCGGCACCGATGAGCAGAAGGAACGGTGGCTGCACCCGCTCGTCGCCGGCGAGATCCGGTCGTTCTTCTCGATGACCGAGCCCGAGGTTCCCGGCTCCGACCCGACCACGCTCCGCACGCGGGCGGTGCGCGACGGAGACGAGTGGGTGATCGACGGCCACAAGTGGTTCTCGTCGGGCGCCGAGGGCGCCGCGTTCGGGATCGTGATGGCGGTGACCGATCCCGACGCCGCGCCGCACGCCCGCGCGACGCAGATCATCGTCCCCGCGGACACTCCCGGCGTCGACGTCGTGCGCCCGATCGTCGTGCTCGGTCACGCGGGCCGCGGCTGGACGACGCATTGCGAGGTGCGCTACACGAACGTTCGCGTCCCGTCCACGAACACGCTCGGCGGGGAGGGGTCGGGCTTCCGGATCGCGCAGAAGCGGCTCGGCCCGGGCCGCATCCACCACGTCATGCGCTGGCTCGGGCAGATGGAGCGCGCGTTCTCGCTCATGTGCTCCTACGCGCTCCAGCGCGAGGCGTTCGGCGGCCCGCTCGCCGAGAAGCAGACGGTGCAGAACTGGATCGCAGACAGCTATGCGCAGATCCATGCGTGCCGGCTGATGACCCTCGACGCGGCGCACAAGATCGACGGCGGCGACGAGGCCCGCGTCGAGATCTCGGCGATCAAGTTCTTCGCAGCCCAGGCGCTCGAGGACGTGGTCGACCGCGCGGTCCAGGTGCACGGCGCCCGCGGCCTCACCGACGAAACGCCGCTCGGGCACATGCTCACGTCGGCCCGCGCCGGCCGGATCTACGACGGGCCGGACGAGGTGCATCGCATGGTCGTGGCCCGCCGTGTCCTGAAGACGTTTGCAAACGGCGATGGGTGGGACTTTCATTGACGTGGAGTCGCTGCGGGGAAAGCTCCTGGTCTCGTCGCCGTCGCTCGTCGACCCGAACTTCCGCAAGACCGTCGTCCTGATCGCTCACCACGACGACGACGGAGCTCTCGGCCTCGTGCTCAGCAGGCCCTCGGACGTCGCCGCCACCGAGGCGATCCCGTCGCTCGACGGCATTCCGGGGGCGGACGGGCCGGTCTTCGTCGGCGGCCCGGTCCAGCCGCAGGCGTTCATGGCACTTGCCGAGTTCGCCGACGTCGAGGACGCAGCGGCGCCGATCTTCGACCACGTCGGGTTCGTGAGCGCCGACGCGGAGCCGGAGACCCTGTCGATCCGGCGCGTCCGCTTGTTCGCCGGCTACGCCGGCTGGGGTGCGGGCCAGCTCGAGGCCGAGCTCGCCGAGCCTGCCTGGATCGTCGTGCCGGCCGAAAGCGACGACCCGTTCGTCGACGATCCCGAGACGCTCTGGCGCGAGGCGGTGCAGCGCGCCGGCGGGTCACTGTCCCTGATGAAGAACATGCCGTTCGACCCGCACCTCAACTGAGCGGCGGCAGCCCCACCCGCTCGCCGCCCGACCGTGGGCCGGGGAGCATCGGGAAGCGAAACGGCGCCGGCTCCCGCCCGGGCTGGACGAACCACGCCTCGCCGGTCGCACGGCTCGTCGCCGCCTGCCAGACGGCATCGGCGACGGTCTCGGGCGCGACCAGCGGAAACCCTGCGGCTGCGAACGCCTCACGCTGCCCGTCGATCATCGGCGTGTCGGCGATGCCCGGGCAGACGGCGTTGATCGTGACCGGCGCGAGCTGAGGCGCAACGCTCCGCACGAAGCCGACGAGCGCGTGCTTGGTGAGCGAGTAGATCGCATCCGAGGGCATTCCGGTGAGGCCGGCGAGCGACGCCGTCACGACGATTGCCCCACCGCTCATCACCTGCGCGAGACGGCGCACTCCGAACACGACTCCGTCGACGTTGACGCCGAGAGCGTGGCGGTACTCCGCGTCGGTGAGCGCCCTGATGTTCGTCTCGCCGGTGAGCACGCCCGCGTTGAGGCACGCGATGTCGACCGGCCCGACCTCCGACCATGCCGCTTCGGAGGTGACGTCGAAGCCGTCGACGAGGTCGAGCGACTCGACGGCGTATCCCTCGGCTTCGAGCCGCGCGACGATCGCCCGCCCGATGCCGCCGGCGCCCCCCGTGACGAGGGCCTTCACGGCTCGAGGACGACCTTCCCCACGTGCTTCCGCTCGGCGATCAGGGCGTGCGCGGCGCCCGCGTCGGCGAGGGCGAAGCGCGCACCGACCACGGGGTCGATCTCGCCGCGGGCCCACATCCCGAGCAGCTCGACGGCACACTCGCGAACATAGCCCGGCTGCAGCTTCATCAGGCGCGCGAGGTAGATGCCGACGACCCCCGCGTTGCGGCCGACGAGCCACTGGACGCTCGGGTCCTGCCACAAGCCGTCGGCGAAGCCGATCGCGACGATCACGCCGAGCGGTTCGAGCAGCGAGAGTGAGCGCGTGAAGACGTCGCCGCCGACGGGGTCGATCACGACGTCGGCACGGACGTCGTCGAGCTCGTCGTAGCCGAGAGCCTCGTCGGCGCCGTTGTCGCGGGCAGCCGCGCGCTTCTCGGGGGTGCTCGCGGTCGCGATCACGCGTGCGCCCAGGTTCTTCGCCAGCTGAACGGCGGCGCTGCCGACGCCGCCCGAGGCCGCATGCACGAGCACCGTGCTGGCCGGCGTGACACGCGTCTGCCGGTGCAACGGGATGTAGGCGGTGAGGTACGTCAGCAAGAACGACGCGCCGGCCGCGAACGTCGCGTCGTCGGGAAGCGCGAACGTCCAATCGAGGTCGACGGCGACCCGCTCGGCGTAACCACCGCCGTTGACGCGCGTGAATGCGACGACGCGGCGTCCGTCGAGCTCCCCGGCAACCTCCGAGCCGAGCACGTACGGCAAATCGGGCATCTGCGGGTACAGGCCTTGCCGGATCAGCAGGTCGGCGAAGTTGACGCCCGCCGCACGGACGGCGACGACGGCGTCGCCCTCGGGCTCTGCGACCTCCTCGATCTCGAGGTCACCGCCCACCTCATGGAGGACGGCGGCCTTCACCGCCCCACCCAGCGAGCTTCGCGCTTCTCGAGGAACGCGGCGACGCCCTCCTGGCCGTCCTCGGACTCGAGGCAGGCCGCGAACGCGATCACCTCGCGCTCGTCGCTGCGCTCGTCACGCGTGTCGTGCAGCAACGACTTGATCTGCCTGAGCGCGTGAGGCGACTGCTTCGCGAGCGGCTCGACGTAGCGCGCGATTCCCTCGTCCAGGTCGTCGACGACGAACTCGACCAGCCCCCACGCCTCGGCCGTGCGCGCCGGGATGCGCTCACCGGACATGACGAGCCACCGCGCGCGGCCCGGCGAGATCAGCCGAGGCGCACGCTGCGTGCCGCCACCGCCCGGGAGCAGGCCGAGATTCACCTCCGGGAAGCCGAGCTGCGCGTCGGCGTGTGCGATGCGGAGATCGCAGGCGAGCGCGATTTCGAGCCCACCCCCGAGGCAGTAACCGTGGATCGCCGCCACGACCGGTACGGGTGCGCTCTCGATCAGGTCGGCGACAGGCTGGATCCCGCCCGGCCGGCCGCTCGCGTCACCCTCGCCCTGGAACCCTGCGATGTCGGCGCCGGCCGAGAACGCCCGATCGCCCTTCCCGCGCAGCACCACCGCGTGCACGTCGTCGTCGAGCTGCTCGAGTGCGCTCCACAGCGTGTCGATGATCCCACGGTCGACCGCGTTCACCGGCGGGTTGTCGAGCCAGACGGTCTTGATCACGACGCAGGCGCGATCGCGGTCGCCGGATCGGTCGCGAACATCTCGCGGAGCTCGGTCTTGCGGAACTTGCCCACGCTCGTCTTCGGGATCTCCGCGATGAACTCGAACCGGTCCGGGAGCCACCACTTCGCGAAGTCGGGCGCCAGGAACGCGCGCAGCTCATCGCCCGTCGCCGTCTGCCCTTCCTTGAAGACGATCGCGGCGAGCGGCCGTTCGTCCCACTTCGGATCGGGGACGGCGATCACGGCCGCCTCCGCGACCGCCGGGTGTGCCATCAGCGCGTTCTCGAGCTCGACCGACGAGATCCACTCGCCACCCGACTTGATCACGTCCTTGGAGCGGTCCTTGATCTGGATGAAGCCGAGCCGGTCGATGGTGACGACGTCGCCGGTCCTGAACCAGCCGTCGTCCGTCCACCGGTCGACCTGATCGGGGGTCTCGTAGTAGGCGGCCGCGACCCACGGGCCGCGGGTCTCGAGCTCCCCCATCGCCTCGCCGTCCCAGGGCAGCACGTTTCCCTCCGCATCGCGGTGCCGAAGCTCGACGAGCGGCAACGGCCGGCCCTGCATCGCGAGGATGTCGTAGCGGGTGTCGGGATCGGCCCGGGCGAGCTCACCCGGCAGCTGGGCCGTCGACGCGACGGGCGAGGTCTCGGTCATGCCCCAGCCGTGCACGACGTCGAGACCGTGGCGTTCCTTGAACCCGGCGATCATCGCGCGCGGGGCGGCCGAGCCGCCGACGAGCATCCCCTTCATGCGCGAGAGGTCCCAGCGTCCGGGATTTGCGTCGAGCAGCTGGAGGATGCCGAGCCAGATCGTCGGCACGCCGGCGGTCCACGTCACGCCCTCGGATACGAACGCGTCGAGCAGGCTCTCCGGGTCGAGGAAGGGCCCCGGGTAGACGAGCTTCGCGCCGAGCATCGTCGCGAGGTACGGGTAGCCCCAGGCGTTCGCATGGAACATCGGAACGACGGGCAGGATCACGTCCTGCTCCGAGATGCCGAGGCCCATCGGGTTGCCGGCGGCGACGCCGAGCGTGTGGAGCATCGTCGAGCGGTGCGAGTAGAGCACGCCCTTGGGCAGGCCGGTGGTGCCGCTCGTGTAGCACATCGCTGCCGCTTCGTTCTCGTCGAGCTCGGGGTCCTCCCAGGCGTCCGGGTCGGCTCCGGCGAGCAGCTCCTCGTACCCGTCCTCCACGACGAGCACGTGCTCGATGTTCGTGCGCTCCCGGAACTGGTCGAGCAGCGGGATGAGGCTGCGGTCGACGATGACCGCGCGGTCGTTCGCGTGCGTCGCGATGTACGCGAGGTCGTTCGGATGCAACCGCAGGTTCAGCGTGTGCAGGACGAAGCCGCCGCACGGGATGCCCAGGTAGGCCTCGTGGTGCACGAGGTGGTTCCAGCAGAGCGTCGCGACGCGGTCACCGCGTTCGAGGCCGAGCTCCTTCAACCCGACCCCGAGCGCGCGTGCCCGGCGGCACGATTCGCCGTAGGTCGTCCGTTGGAAGCTCCGGTCCGGCAGCCGCGTCACGAGCTCAGCGCCGGCGGAGTACGCCTCGGCGCGACGGAGCAGCGTCGGCAGCGTCAGCTGGTAGTCCATCATCAGGCCGTCCATCAGAGGTCTCCTCGCGCGAGGGCCTGGCGGCGCTCGAGGTCGCGGACCGGGTCGACGAGGTTCCCGTCGCGTTCCACGTAGCCGTCCTTCCCGCCGACGATCAGCAGCACGAGGTCGCTGGAGCCGCGGTTGCACACCCGGCGTTGCGTCGTCGACTCGACGTGCACGAGCCCGCCCTCCTCGACGACGTGCTCGTTCCCTTCGATCTGGAACGTCGCGGTTCCGCGGTGCACGAAGTACAGCTCGTCCTGCAGGTCGTGGAAGTGCGCCGGCCCGTCGTAGCCGGGCGGGAAGACGAGCGCATTGACGCCGAACGCGCTCACACCGAGCTCCTTGCGGATCTTGCGGAAGCCGTAGCCCTCACCGAGGGCGTCGAGCGAGCTCACCGAGTAGCCCATGGGCTGATCCTACGACTCCGGCGATCCGAACAGGAACCGTGTCAGCACCCGGTCGCGCGCGCGGTCGGGAAGGTGTTGGACCAACGCGCGCTTCTTCGCGTCGGGGCCGACGACGTAACGGGCACGAGGCCTGGCGGAGGTCAGCGCGTCGTCGATCGCCTGCGCCACGGCGCCTGCCGGAACGGCGTGCCCGGCGGAGCGCGCGGCGGCGAGCCGGCGGAACTGCGCGAGCCGCGTCCCGTACAGCTCCCCGGCGCGCGGCGGCAGGCTCTCGGCCGTCTGTTGCGGCTTCGTCCAGATCGCGGTTGCGATCGTCCCCGGCTCGATGATCGCCACGTGCATGCCCCACGGTTGCAACTCGACGCGCAGCGAGTCGGCCATCGCCTCGAGCGCAAACTTGCTCATCGCGTAGGCGCCGAGGAACGGCAGCGCAGACCGTCCCGCGATCGAGCCCACGATCACGACTCGACCTCGCCGCGCCCGGAGTGCGGGCAGGAACGCCTGCAACACGCGCAGCTGGCCCACGACGTTGACGTCGAGCTGTCGCGTCAGCTCGTCGGGCGGCAGGAATTCGAGAGGGGAGGCGATCGCGATGCCGGCGTTCTCGACGAGCCCGTCGAGCGACTCGACACGCGCGGCCGCCTGTTCGATCGCCGCCGGGTCGGTGACGTCGAAGATCAGCTCCTCGGAGCCCGGCGGCGCTTCGCCGGCGCTCCGGACGGACGCGTGGACGGTCCAGCCGCGGCGAAGCAACCGCTCCACGGTCGCCCGCCCGATGCCCGTCGAGGCGCCGGTTACGAGGCAAGCAGGGACTCGGCCACCCCGGCGCGCAGCTCGCGGCCGTACCCGAGCGCACCCTCGAGCCACAGCGCGCGCTTGTAGTACCGATGGAGCGGATGCTCCCAGGTGAAGCCGATCCCTCCGTGCGCCTGGATCGACCGTTCGCACGCGAGCACGGCAGCCTCGGAGGCCTGCGACTTCGCAGCCGCGACGGCGAGGTCGGCTTGCTCGTCTGCCTCTGCGACCGCCCACGCGGCCCAGTAGGCGAGCGAGCGCGAGAGCTCGACCGCCACGTACGCGTCGACGAGCGGATGCGAGATCGCCTGGTACGTGCCGATCTTCTTGCCGAACTGCTCGCGCGAGCCGGCGTACGCGACCGCGAGGTCGACCGCCTTCGATCCGATCCCGACCGCCTCGAGCGCGAGCGCCGCAAGCAGGCGACGGCGCACGTCCTCCCACGCTCCCGCCGCCGGCTCGGCGCCGTCGGCCGTGAGCCTTCCCAGCTGCAGCGTCTCGTCGACCGTCGCGACCTGCTCGCCTCGAGCCGGCCGCCCGCGCATGTCCGGCGTCAACACGCGGTCGACCTGGTCGAGATGCGGAACGAAGCCGTCGATCTCGATCGACCACACGTCGTCGCCCGCCTGGCCGGCGACCTCGTTGAGGACGTACGGCCCGTCGTAGAGCACCCGGCCGAGCTCCTCGAAGAGCACGGCCGCGTCGAGGAAGGTGAAGTCGTCATTCCGCAGGATGCCGACCCAGCCGAGCGACTCGAGCTGTTCGAGCGAGGGCGACGGATTCGCCTCGAGGAACGCGCGCGCTTCGCGCCGAAGGTCGTCCTGCTCAGGGCTGAAGGAAAAGTCCACGGCGCTCCTATCGGCTCCGGGGAAGGCCGAGCACACGCTCGGCGACGATGTTGCGCAGGATCTCGCTCGTGCCGGCTTCGATCGTGTTGCCGCGCGAGCGCAGCTGCTGGTACTGCCAGTACCCGTCGGCGTAGCCGCCGCCGTCGGTGAGCTGGGCGTGCGAGCCGAGGATCTCGAGCGCGAGCTTCGTCAGGCGCTGGTTGTTCTCCGACCACACGAGCTTCGACGCCGATCCTTCCGGGCCCGGGATGCCCGTCTTCTGCAGCGTCGTCAGGGCGCGGTAGTTCGTGTACCGCAGCGCCTGGAGCTCGACCCACTCCCGTGCGATGCGGTCGCGCAGGATCGGATCGGTCACGTTGCGTTCCTTCGCGAGCGTGATCAGCTTGCGCACGGCGACGTCGAGGGTCGCCGCAAGCGCGAAGCCGAGCGTGCCGCGCTCGTGCAGGAGTGTCGTCATCGCGACCTGCCAGCCGCCGCCGATCTCGCCGAGCAGGTTCTCCTTCGGCACCTCCACGTCGGTGAAGAAGATCTCGTTGAACTCGGGCTGCCCCGTGATCTGGACGAGCGGACGAACCTCGACGCCGGGCGCGTGCATGTCGGCGATCACGTACGTCAGGTTCTTGTAGCGCGGCTCCTCGGGCAGGCCCAGCCCGACGAGGATGCAGAAGTCGGCGATATGCGCGAACGACGACCACACCTTCTGGCCGTTGACGAGGAAGTGGTCGCCGCGATCCTCGATCCGCGTGCGGGCTGCGGCGAGATCGCTGCCGGCGTCGGGCTCCGAGAAGCCCTGACACCAGATCTCCTCGGCGTTCAGGATCTTCGCCAGGTAGCGGTCCTTCTGCGTGTCGGTCCCCCACGCGATGATCGTCGGCCCGGCCATCCCGAGCCCGATCACGCCGAGGTGCGACGGCGCCTCCGCGCGCGCGAGCTCCTCGAGGTAGATCGCCTGGTGGCTGTACGGTGCGCCGGCGCCGCCGAACTCCTTCGGCCACGTCAGACCGGCGTACCCGGCCTCGCCGAGCGAGCGGCTCCACTTGCGGTCGTCGTCCTCGAACCGCCGGGCGCTGCGTTCCCTCGAACCGGCGGGAAGGTTCTCCTGGATGAACGCGCGGATCTCGGCGCGGAACGCGGCCTCTTCCGGCGTATCGCGCAGCTCCACGCCGCGATCCTAGCTTCGGAGCGTCATGCAGGTCGACGTCGCGTACGCGACGAGCGATCCTTCCTCGTCGGTCACCCGGCACTCGGTGAGCCCGATCGTCCGGCCCCCTTTGATCACCGACCCGACGGCGGTGAGCCGCCCTTCCCAGACCGGCTTCAGGAAGTTGATCTTCAGCTCGACGGTGGTGAACAGCTCGTCCGGCTCGAGCCGCGTCAGGTTGGCGCAGCCCATGGCGGCGTCGGCGAGATCGCACAGGATCCCGCCGTGCAACGTGCCGGGCGGGCTCGAGTGCTGGGGCCCCACGTCGAGCTCGAACGTGACGCGACCGGGCTCGACCTCGACCATCCGCATCCCGATCAGATCGGCGACGAGCGCGCCCTGCTCCTCGCCCGAGACGATCTTCCGCAGGTGCTCTAGATGCGTCACGGCACGAGCACCGTGCGGATCACGTCGCCGTCGCGCATCGCGTCGAGCGCGTCCTGCCAGGCGTCGAGCGGTGCGGTGCGCGTCACCATTCCCGCCAGGTCGAGCTCGCCGTCGAGGGCGAGGCGCGCCAGGCGGGGGAAGTCCTCCTGCGGCAGGTAGTCGCCGCCGTGCGAGACGACGATCGAGGACCGCTTCGCGAACAGCGCCGGCAGGTCGATCTCGGCACGCTCGCCGGCCGGTGACAGCCCGACCAGCACGTACGTCCCGCCGGAGACGAGGAGCGAGAGCCCCTGGTCGAACGTCGATCGCCGTCCGACCACGTCGAAGACGAAGTCGACGGGGCCCGGCTCGACGTGCGTGGCCCCGAAGCGAAGCGACTGCTCGAGCTTGCGCTCGTCGAGGTCGATCGCACGGATCTCCGACGCCCGTGCGATCCGCGCGCCCTGGATGGCCGAGAGACCGACGGCGCCGCAGCCGATCACGGCGACCCGCGCGCCAGCCCAGACCTTCGCCGTCTCGAGCACCGACATCACGCCGGTGGCGACCGCACAGCCGATCAGACACGCCTGTTCCGGCCGAAGCTCGTCCGTGACGCGCACCGCGGCAGCCGCCGGGACGACGGTGTGCGTGGCCAACGTGCCGGTGCGCAGGACCGGGCTGAGAACTGTGCCGTCGGACCGGTGCAGCCGTCCGATCGCGGCGGGCGGCTTCCTGCATCGCCGGGGCGCCCCGCGCAGGCATGCCGCGCACGAGCCGCACGCGGCCTTCCAGCCGAGGACGACCCGGTCGCCGGGCGCGAGCGTCTCGACTCCGGGGCCGACGCTCTCCACCGTCCCCGCGCCCTCGTGGCCGAGCAGGACGGGGAGCGGATGCCCCCAACCGTCCTCGTCGATCACGTGCTGGTCGCTGTGGCAGACGCCCGTCGCTTCGATCCGGACGAGCACCTCCCCGGCCTGCGGCTCGTCGACGCGGATCTCCTCGAGCGCGACGCGGCCCGGGGCGACAAGGACGACGCCGGTGTCAGCCATCGACCGACGAGAGCCAGGTGCGGTCGAGCTCGCGCACCGACGAGACGCCGGCGAGAGCCAGCGTCAGGTCGAGCTCGGCCATCAGGTTCTGGATCAGCTCCTCGACGCCGCGCTGCCCCCCGACGGCGAGCGCATAGGCGTACGGCCGTCCGAGCAGAACGGCGTCCGCGCCGAGGGCGAGCGCCTTGACGATGTCGGCGCCGCAGCGAATGCCGCCGTCCATCAGCACGACGCCCTGCGGAAGCGCGTCGCGCACCTCGATCAACGCGTCGAGCGCGGGGATCGCCCCGTCGACCTGCCGGCCGCCGTGATTGGAGACGATCACCCCGTCAATCCCGTGCTCGAGCGCGAGGCGCGCGTCGTCTGCTCGCAGGATGCCCTTGACGAGCAGCGGCAGCGACGTCTGTCCGCGCAGCCAGTCGAGGTCGTCCCAGGCGAGCCCGAGATTCGGGAAGTGCGTGAGCATCGTCGCCGCGGCGGTGAGCATGTCCTCGCTCGGTGGCTTGGCAAGGCGCGACAGGAACACCGGATCGCTGAAGTAGACGCCGCAGCCCTCCCCGCGCAGGAACGGCAGATACGCGGACCGCAGGTCGCGCGGCCGCCAGCCGAGCGTCAGCGTGTCGAGCGTCACGACGATCGCCGAGTAGCCGGCGGCCTCTGCACGAGCGACGAAGCTTGCGCAGAGCTCGCGATCGTTCGGCCAGTAGAGCTGGTACCAGCGTGGACACCCGGTCTCCGCGACCTCCTCGAGCGGGTGCGTCGCCGCTCCGGAGAGCACCATCGGCACCCCGGACGAGGCGCTGGCGCGGCCGACCGCAGGCTCGGCGTCCTGGTGCGCGATCGAGAGCACACCGATCGGCGCGAACAGGAACGGCGCCGGCGAGTGCAGCCCGAGCACGTCGATCGACAGGTCGCGCGAGACGTTCCCCGACAGCATCCGCGGCCGGATGCGGTGTCGATCGAACGCCTCGAGATTCGCCCGCGCGGTCGATTCGGATCCGGCCGCCCCGGCGATGTAGCCGTACGCGCCGGGATCGAGCCTCGACGCGGCTGCGCGCTCCCAGTCGTCGGCGCTGATCGGCCACTCGGGCGGCTGCTGCGCGATGTAGATCGCGTTCTGGATCATCGCGCCCGAGAACGACACGGTCTGATCCTAAACTGGCCGGAGTGAGCGAGACCGCGCGACTCGAGACGTTCAGCGACGGCATCTTCGCGATCGCGGCGACACTCCTCATCCTCGACGTCACCCTGAGCGGGAAAGGCTCGGTCGCCCATCAGCTCGTCCAGACGTGGCCCTCGTACGCGGCGTACGGCATCTCGTTCGCGACCCTCGGAATCGTCTGGGTCAACCACCACACGGTCTTCACCCAGATCGACAAGGTCGACCGCACGTTCCTGTTCATCAACGTGCTCTTCCTCATGGTCGTCGCGTTCACGCCGTTCCCGACGCGGGTGCTCGCCGACAACCTCCGCGAGCAGTCGAAGGCGGCGGCGGTCTTCTACGGGCTCACCTATACGACGATGGCGCTCTGCTACAGCGGGCTCTGGTTCTACGCGGCCCACGGGCGCCGGCTGATCGCGGCGTCTGCCGACCAGCGGATGGTGTCCGGCATCTCGCGCTCGTTCCGTCCGGGCACGTTGATCTACGCGAGCGCCACCCTGAGCGCGCTCGTGTCGGCGGTCCTGGCCGTCGTGCTCTACGCGCTGATCGCCCTCTTCTACGTGGTCGAGAGCTCGGTCTTCGCTCGCGACTGACTCACTGACCCCGTGAGGCCGGATCGACGCCGGCGAAGGTGAGGAAGTCGGTCATCTCGAACTGACCGGTCTTGCTCGGCAGGGACGGCGTCCAGGCTGGCTTTGCGGCGAGGTACGCACCGGGATCGGATTGCAGCAGGCCGATGAAGACCTCGGCGACGATGCGGCCTCCGACCGGGCCGAGATGGAGCCCGTCCGCCATCACCTCGGCTTCCTTGAGGACGTAGTACCAGAGGGGC
This sequence comes from uncultured Thermoleophilia bacterium, assembly GCA_963774355.1. Lineage (GTDB taxonomy): Bacteria > Actinomycetota > Thermoleophilia > Gaiellales > Gaiellaceae > PALSA-600. Next base: position 463,937 of record CAVZER010000006.1, read on the forward strand.
GTGCTCTGCTCGAAGCCGACGCCGAGCGGCGCGAGCTCCTGCAGGTCGGCCGCAGCGAGCTGGTCGACACCCATGGCCCGCGCGACCCGCTGCCCCGCAGGGAGCTGCCAGGTCAGGTGCCGAAGCAGGTTCCGCTGCGGCAGCGACGTGGGCGTGTCGTGGCTGGCGATCGCTCCAAGCGGCAGGTTGAACAGCGGCGTCGAGAGCTTCGTGTCGATCTTCTTGTTCGGCTTCACCTGCCCATCGCCGAAGTCGAAGAACGTCTGCCAGCCGATGAACCGCCGGGGCGCGCGAGCGCCGCCACGGAAGTCGTCGGGGTCCGGGTTGCCCTGTTGCGACGGATCGAAGACGAGCGCGAAGAACGGTTGCCTGTTGTCACCCGCGAGGTTTGCGCGATACGACGGACGCACCATGCTGTGCCCCATCCGGTAGGTGCCGGTCTGGAACTCGACAGGCGTGAACGCCTCGCCCGGAGCCGGCTTGTAGTAGCGCCGGCCACGGCGGAGGACGTCGTCGACCATGGCCTGGCCGACGATCTGCGGCAGGAACTCGTGCACGACCAGCCACTGGTAGTGCCACGTGGTCAGGCGGCGCGCCTCGGCGAAGATCGCCGACGGATCGCTGAGGTGGCCCTTCGCGCGCACGTTGTCGACCGCGTTGTTGTGGAAGAGCAGGAACGCGCAGTGCAGGCCGGCGACCATCAGGTTCTCGTCGTTCCGCGGGTCGGCGATCACGGCCGTGTTGTCGGCGCGCCGCGGCAGATCCTCGAACAGCCCGCCGCTCTCGACCTTCAGCTTGATGTGGTCCTCGGGGTCGTACAGCTCCTGCTGCGCGACGTGCCCCGCGCCGTAGACCGAGTCGAGATCGAGCGCCGGCGTGCGGAAGTTCCGCGCGTTCTCGGGCTTGGTCGCCTGCGCCAGTCTCGAACCGGCGTCGAACGTCATGTCGTGGTCGAGGAACTGGCCGAAGAACGTCGTGCCGGCCGTGTGCGTCGGGTTGTTCGGGTTGTTCGCGCTCAGCGAGAGGTCGACGATCAGGGCTTTCGCCCCGGCGGACAACGGGTCGGCGGCATCGAGCAGGCCGCCGGGCTTCCCGAGCTCGACCAACGCGGCCTCGACCGCCGGCGTCTGGGCCGCGAAGGGCGGCAGCTCGAAGATCCGTCCGAAGTGATCGCTCCGCTCCGCTCCGTGCGCCGGCGCCGCCGCGCCGGGCGCAGCGAGCGCTGCCGCAGGGTTCAGCGCCAGGGCTCCCGCCCCCGCCCCCATCGTGCCGAGGAAGCCCCGGCGGCTGATCCTGCGTTCGGTCTCACGTGTCATCTCTTTGTCCCCCTTGCTCGTCGTCTCGAGGCTCTGCGACCACCTCTGTCACGCGCTCGAACCGGAGCGCGGCGCGGCGCACGACCTCATGGACCGCCCGGGCCGAGCCCGCTTCGCACAGGTGGAAGCAGGTCTCGTCCTCGGGCACGAAAATCGAGCGGACGTACCGGACCGGCGTTCCCTCGCGCGTCAGCTCCTCCGCCGCGAGGCGCGTCCGCTCGGCCCCCTCCTGTACGGCGGTCGCGTCCCTCTGTGAGACGTAGAGCTCGACCAGATACGCGGTCATGGCTCGACGGTACGCCCGCCCCCGCCGGCGCGAAATCGCGGAAACCCTGAAACTATTGAGTCGCCTACCGGTGCTCGGCGAATGCACGAGCGAGTTGCGCGCGCGAGCGGATGCCGAGCTTCGCGTATGCGTGCGACAGGTGCGCCTCGACCGTGTTCACGGTGACGAAGAGCGCCTGCGCGATCTCCTTGTTGGACATCCCCTCGACCGCGAGCTCGGCGACGCGTTGCTCGGTCGGCGTCAGCTCGCCCGTCGGCTGCGGCTTCCGTGCTCCGATGCGGGCGAGCTCGGAGCGAGCCCGGTCGGCCCACCCCGGCGAGCCCAGCTCGTCGAACAGGGACGCAGCCTGCTCGAGCGTGCGGCGGGCCGCTCCCCACTTCCTGGCTCGACGACGCGCCCGCCCCAGGCCGAGCAGGGTCCGGGCGTGGTCGAACTGCGAGGCCGAGCGCGGCGAAGTCGGCCGCCGCCGTTTCGATCTGCTCTGCGTGCAGCTCGTCGTACGGCCCGGATGCAAGCTCGATGACGGCGGCGCAGCGACGAGCGGCTGCGAGCGCCCAGGGATGGCGTTGTGCGGCGGCGAGGCGGCCGAGCCGCTCGGTGACGGCGGCAGCCTCGGCGAACGCGCCAAGCTCGGTCAGCGCCTCGACCAGGTCGGGTGCGAACGGGAAGACGCCCGGCTCGTCGACGTGCTCGCGGACGGTGTGCTCCGAGATGGCGCGGAGACCGTCGGCGGCGCGCGCAGGTTCGTGCTCCAGCAATGCTGCGATCGCAATCGCGCGAAGTGCCTCCAGTCGATCCCACTCCACGCCTGTCGCCTCGGCGCGCGCGATCGCCTGCGCGCCCCACGAGTTCGCGGCCTCGGGAAGTCCGCGGCCGGCGGCGAGGAGGGCCTGGCAGCGCTCGTACATCGGCCAGAACAGCAGCTCGTCGTCCGACGACTCGGCCCACTCGTCGAGCAGCTCTTCCGCCGCAGCCCATCGTCCGGCGCGCAGCTCGAGCTCGCAGAGGTGAAGGCGGAACAGTGCGTACGAGACCGGCTCGCCCCGGTCGCCGGCGACCCGTCGCATCTCGGTCAGGAGCGCGCGGGCCGGACCCACCTCGCCTCGCCAGACGAGGCGCTGGGCGGCGACGCGATCCGGCGATCCGACGAGGTAGGGGACCGTGTCCGAGGCGGCGAGGAAACGTTCGCACAGATCGTCGATCTGCTTGCCGCGCAGGCTGCGCGCCCAGCTCAGGCTCCCGAGCGCCGCGCGCTCGACCTCCGGGTCGTCGCGCGCCGCGGCGAGCGCCTCCTCTGCCCACGCCTCCGCGTCACGGAGCCGGCGAACCCTGATCGCCGACGAGTTGCTCGAGAGCTTGGCGAGCACGGGCGCACGAAGCAGTGGATCGTTGCCGCTTTCGACGAGCGCCCGCTCGAGGTAGCGAAGTCCGTCCTCGTTGCTGACGTTGGCCCCGCCTTCGCTGAGCAGCAGCAACGCCCGCGCTCGATGCGCGCCGGAGGGGAGTGAGTCGAGCTCACCTTCGAGAAAGGCAGAGAGGCCCTGAAGGTCGCCCGCGACCTCGAGATACTGCGCAAACTGAAGCACCCGGTCGCTGCGCTCGGTCGCGTCGGAGGCGGTGACGCGAAGCGCATGGCCTGCGAACGAGACCGCCTCCTGCGCAGCACCGCGAGCCGCAGCTGCAGCGGCGGCCGCGGAGAGGGTGGCGGAGAGCTGGGCGTCGGGCGCGTCGGCGGCGAGCGCCAGGTGCAGAGCTCGCAGCTCCTCGTCTTCGACGACTCGAGCGAGCTCCAGGTGCAGCTCGCGCCGTTCACGGGAGCCGGCGCGACTTCGCGCCGCAGCGGCGAGCAGCGGGTGCGAGGCGCGCACGCGATCTCCGTCCAGGGCCAGCAGGCCCGCGTCGACGGCGTCGTCGAGCGCGAACGGGCCGCCGATCGCCGCAATCTGCGCGGCGCGAAGGCCCTCGCTCAGCGCCACCGCCAGGAGCAGTCGGCGGAGCGCCGGTGTGAGCCTTGCGACGCGAGTGCCGAGCACCTCTTCGACCACCTCGGGAACGGCGATCTCCTCCGGCGAGACCGGGATCCCCTGGTCGAGGAACGAACGTCCGATCTCGAGCGCGAACAGCGGGTTGCCGAGGGTCGTCTCGACGACTCGACGCAGCACCTGCCGGTGCAAGGTCAGCCCCAGGCGCTCGGAGAGCATCCTGCGAATCGCGCCGAAGCTCAATGGCCCGACGGCGAGCCAGACAGCGCGACCACCCTCGAGTGCCCGCTCGAGCACCCCGGGCGCCCCCGGGCGCCGGGCGAGCAGGAAGACGGCCTGACCGGCGTCGAGTCGGCGTGCGACGAACGCGAGTGCGTCCGCCGACGGCCCGTCGAGCCATTGCACGTCGTCGACGGCCACGACGACCGGACGCTCGCGCGTCAATGCGCGCAGGACGTTGAGCAGCGCGAGCCGGATCGCGTGCGGCTCCGCGGGCACGTCGTCCGGATCGTCGCGGAGCAGCGCCGATTCGAGTGCGCGTCGTTGCGGTACAGGCAGACCGTCCAGCCGATCGAATTCGACGCCGTCCAGCAAGTCGATCAGGCCGCTGAACGCCAGCTGGGCGTCAGCGCCGCTCGGTCGCACCGAGAGGACGCAGCATCCCTTCGCGCGACAGCTGTCGAGCCCGGCCTCCCACAGGGTCGTCTTGCCCACCCCCGGTCCGCCGACGAGCACCAGCGCCCCGCCCGGCGGGTCCGTGTCGAGGAACGCGGCGAGCTCGGCGAGCTCGGGCTCACGCCCGACGATCTGCGCGACGTGCTGGTTCAGCTCTCGACCCCCCGTTCGCTGACCGTGACTTACTACAAAACGTAGGCGCCGTACAGACGTGGGCGCGGTTATCGAGCCTCGGCGAACATGCGCGCGAGCTGCGCGCGCGAGCGGACGCCGAGCTTCGCGTATGCGTGCGACAGGTGCGCCTCGACCGTGTTCACGGTGACGAAGAGCGCCTGCGCGATCTCCTTGTTGGACATCCCCTCGATCGCGAGCTCGGCCACGCGATGTTCCGTCGGCGTCAGCTCGCCCCGTGGGCTCGGCTTGCGCGCGCCGACGCGGGAGAGCTCGGAGCGAGCCCGGTCGGCCCAACCGGCGGAGCCCATCGCGTCGAACAGCGACGCGGCCTGTTCGAGCGACTCGCGCGCTGCGCCCCACTTCCGGGCGCGACGACGTGCCCGCCCGAGGCTGAGCAGCGAGCGGGCGCGGTCGAACTCGAGGCCGAGGCGCTCATACTCCGCCACCGCATGTTCGAGACCCGCTGCCGCCTGGTCGCGATAGCCGCCCGACGCGAGCTCGATCATCGAGGCGCAGCGCTTCGTCGTCGCTCGCGCCCACGGGTGGTCCTGCTCGACGGCCTGCAGGCGGAGCCGCGCCGTCACTGCCGAAGCCTCGCCGACCTCCCCGAGCTCGACGAGCGCCTCGACGAGGTCCGGCGCGACGGGAAAGGCGCCAGGCTCCTCGACGCCTTCGTCGCGCGTGTGGTCGTAGACGGCACGGAGGTCGTCGAGGGCCCGCGCAGGCTCGTTCGTCAGGAGCGAGGCGATCCCGGCTGCGCGTCGCGCCTCGAGCCGGTCCCAGCGGACGCCCGTCGCGTCCGCCTTCGCCACGGCCGCCTCGCACCAGCGTTCCGCCTCGACCGCCGCACCGACCCCGACCGCCAGCAGCGCGCGGCAGCGCTCGTACATCGGCCAGAGGAGCAGCTCGTCGTCGACAGATTCCGCCCATTCGTCGAGCAGGAGCGACGCTACGCGGAATCCGCCGGCGCGAATCTCGACCTCGCAGAGATGGAAGCGAAGGAGGGCAAACGACACCTGCTCGCCCCGCTCGTCCGCCAACAGGAGCATCCTGTCGAGCAGCGTCCTGGCCTGCCCGATCTCGCCGCGCCACATCAGCCGCTGCGCGGCGACCCGCTCCGGCGTTACCGCGAGATGGAACGCAGCGTCGGACACGGTGAGGAATCTGTCGCAGAGATCGTCGACCGTGCGTCCTCGGAGGCTGCGAGCCCAGCTCAGGCTCTCGAGTGCGAGCCGCTCCAGGCCGGGCTCGCCGTTGCGTGCCGCAGCCGCGGCTTCCTCCGCCCAGGCTTCCGCATCGGCGACTCGCTCGACGCGCACGGCCGACCAGTTGCTCGCAAGCTTGGCGAGCACCGCTGCACGCTCGAGCGGCGCGCCTTCGCTCTCGGCCAGTGCCTGCTCGAGGTAGCGGATGCAGTCGTCGTTGCTCTCGTTCGCGCCACCGTCGCTCAGCAGCACGAGCGCCTGGACGCGCGGTGCACCCGGGGGAAGCGACGCGAGCTCGGGCAGGAGCAAGTCCGAGACGCGCTGCAGCTCGCCGGCGACCTGAAGGTAGCCCGCGAGCAGCAGCAGACGGTCGCTGCGCTCGGCCGAGCCGGGCTCCGTGATGCGAAGCGCATGCTCGGCGAGTACCACCGCCTCCTGGGTGGCGCCGCGCGCCGCTGCTGCCGTTGCAGCCGCCCCGACCGTGTCGGCGAGCGCGGCGTCCGGCTGCTCGGTCGCGAGGGCCAGATGAAGCGCCCGCAGCTCCGAGTCGCCGACGACTCCGGCGAGTCGCTCGTGCATCTCGCGGCGCTCACGTGGGCGTGCACGGCTTCGCGCCGTCGCAGGCAGCAGCGGATGCGTCGCACGTACCCGGTCACCGTCGACGACCAGAAGCCCGCGGGCCACGGCCTCGTCGATCGCGGAAGCTCCGCCGATCAGGGCGAGCTCCGACACACGCGGGTCACCGCTCAGGGCCACGGCGAGCAGCAGTCCGCGCAACGCAGCCGGCAACCGTGCCACCCGCGTCCCGAGGACGGCCTCGACCTCCTCAGGTACGGCGATCTCGTCGGCGGACACCGGAACGCCACGCTCGAGGAACGACCGCCCGAGCTCGAGTGCGAAAAGCGGATTGCCGAGCGTGGTCTCCACGATCCGGCGCAGCACCGGTCGCGGCAGCGTGAGGCCGAGGCGCTCGGAGAGCATGCTGCGAATCGCACCGAAACTCAGGGGCCCGACCGCGACCGTCGAGCTCACGTCCTCGAGCACACGCTCGAGCTGTGACGCTTGTCCCGGGCGCCTCGCGAGCAGGAATGCCGCCGTGGGGTCGAGACGGCGCGCGGCGAACACGAGCGCGTCAGCAGACGGCGCGTCGAGCCACTGGAGGTCGTCGACGGCGACGACGACGGCCTCGCGCTGCGCCAGTCCGCGTAGGACATTCAGGAACGCGATCCTGATCGCGTGCGTCTCGGCGGGTGCCCCATCCGGGTCGTCTCGGAGGAGCGCCGCCTCGAGCGCTCGGCGCTGCGGCGACGGCAGGCCGTCCAGGTGATCGAAGTCGATTCCGTCGAGCAGGTCGATCAAGCCCGCGAACGACAGCTTGGCGTCGGCGCCGCTCGGTCGCGCAGCGAGGACGCGCAGCCCCCGGCGCACGCACCGGTCGACCCCCGCTTCCCACAAGGTCGTCTTGCCGGCCCCCGGGCCGCCGACCAGCACCAGCGCCCCGCCCGGCGGTTCCGCGTCGAGGAACGCGCCGACGGCGGCGAGCTCGGGCTCGCGCCCGACGATCTGCGCAACGCGTTGGTTCAGCTGCTCAGTCCCCCCGTTCGCTGAGCGTGGCTTACTACAAAACGAAGGACTGTGCCGCTCGCAGAACCAGACGAGAAGGCGCCGAGCGGATCGGGCGCGATCCGACGAGCCAGATGGAGTACACCAGGCGGAGTCTGCGCAACGCCCGACGGCTGTGGGCTTCCCGTGCCGGACTGATTGAACCGCCTTCGTGCAGCCCGGACGAGTGCCTCGCGGCGGCGGCGATGTTGGAAGGTCGGCGGATCGAGTGAAACGACGCCCTCGTCGACTAAGACCGTTCCCGCAGCAGGGCCTCCATGCGGTCGAGCCGCTTGTTGATCTCGCGCACGTCGTCGGCAGTCGCCGGGGCGGCACCGCCCCCGGTACGCCTCGCCGCCGCCTCGGTGGCCCGCGCCACGAAGGAGCTCGTGATAGCGGCCGTGATCACCGCCAGGAAGGCGAGTCCGAGCAGCATCACGAGCGCGGCCACGAGCCGTCCGGTGGTGGTGGTCGGGACAACGTCGCCATAACCCACCGTGGTGACCGTCTGGACGGACCACCAGAGCCCCTGGCCGACGGTGGTGAAGTTCTTGTGGTCGATCGACCTCATGAGCAGGCCGAAGCCGACCGTCGCGACGGTCGTGACCGTGGCGATGACAGTGGCACCGCCGCGAGGCGTTTGGGCGCGCGCAAGGGCGCGGTCGAGCCAGCGCTCCAGGGGAGTCTCGTTCGCCATGCGGACCGCGTTCGCTTCGCCGGTCGCGTCTCCTACCGGCCGCACGCCAACCTGTACGTGCGGTTCCTGCTGGTGCCGGTCCTCGTTCGCGCGTTGGTTGCTCTTCGGCCGATGGCTTCGATGAAAATGTGACTCCTTGGTTCCCGCACGCAGTCTCTCCAACACCCGCGCTTCCGACGCCGGATCCACGTGCCGTCGGAGCGGACCTGACCGTGCCGTTCGCTGCGGCGTACGGCATGCCCGATGCTCCTCTGCGACGATGTGACGAGGGAGGTTGGACGATCGGCCGGATCTTCTTGTTTTCGCTCACCGCGGCGTTGAACCCGACGCTTCTGACCGCGACGACGGTGATGCTGTTGCTTCCGAGCCCGAAGCGTCTGATGCTCGGGTACTTGGCGGGCGCCGTGACGACAAGTGTGATCGTCGGAATCGCGATCGTGGAGTGGCTGCACAGCTCGGGTGTCGTGGGCACGACGAGGCATTCGGTGGCGCCTGGGATCGACGTTGCCCTGGGGGTGATCGCGCTCCTCGCAGCCTTTGTGATTCAGAGCGGACGAGCCGCTCGCGCGCGCGAGCGTCGCGCTGAGAAACGTGCGGGCAAGGTGAAGAAGACGCCGCGCTGGCAAGAAGCGCTCAGCGGCGGCACGGCCAGAACAACCTTTGTGATTGGGCTGTTGCTGAGCTTCCCCGGAGCTTCATACCTCGCCGCCCTCACGGGGATCGACAAGCAGAACTTTGGGCTAGCGGGCGACGTGCTGACCATCCTGGCCGTAACCGCGGTGATGCTTGTCCTGCTCGAAGTGCCGCTCCTCTGTTTCGCTGTCGCGCCGGAGTGGACGCCGCGCGCGATCGAGCGCTTCAAGAGCTGGATCGGCACACATGGCGGAAAGGTGCTCGTGATCGCCCTGACGGTGATCGGCGTCGCTCTGATCCTCCGCGGAGTGCTGGAGATAGCGAGCTGACACCGGAGCCCGTCTGCGTCCACCCTGGCTGAAGCACCGCACCATACCGCCACTGCGCGTTCGCGAAGATGGCGTGTCGTTCGACAACAACTTCAGCTAGTCACCAGAAACGAGTCTCCAGGGCTGACCTGGATGGTTCAAAGGTACTAAGTTTCTAGTCCCGTGAACTACACGGTGAGCGTCATCTTCCGGGCGATTCCACTCGCCATGATGGCCGTCTGTATCGGCTTTGGTCTGTACGTCTGGACAGCAGCAGACACCTCCGGGAACTTCGTCGCCGGCCGGGTGGTCACGTTTCTCGGTGCGATCTGTTTGTGCCTTTTCTGCACCGCGGCGACGATCATTCGTCAGTTGATCGGCCGCTACAACACTGTTGATCGGATCCTCTACCCGACGGTCGGGTACGTGGCGGCGGGAACGGCGGCGTACGGCGCGTACCTATTCGCCGGAGCATCGAGCAGCGGCCTGGACGCGCACTACGTGGCCGGTCACGTCGTCTTCGGACTCGGATTGATCAGCGGTTGCGTCGCGACGGTGGCGAGGGCCTCGACCAAGTTCTCGCTGATTCCGGAGAACTCGCGGGCAGCCGAAGGAGACCGGCAGGTTCCCCCGACGGCCTTCCCTCAGGCTGCCGTGCTGGCGATCGGCGCCATCCCTGTCGTGCTGGCGATCGTCGCCTGGTCGTTCTCGATCGCCAACTTGGCGATGACATCGTCACCGGATCCATCAGTTTGATCTGGGGGATCGTCGTGCTCGCCCTCGACAATGAGTCCTACTACCTGACGCCGGGCTTCGTGATGATCGGGTTGGGACTCGTCTGCTTCAGCATCCTCAGCAAGGTGGGCCTGCTCGCCCTCGTCTGGCGCCAGACGTTCGCGCTTGCCAACCGGGTGCCCCTGCTCCCGATCCTCACTGCGCTCACCTGTCTCTTCCTGGCAGCGTTCGTCTTCCAGGCAGCGGTGGCCAACTCGAATGTGTTCATACCTGCGCGAGTGCTAGTCGGGCTGGGAGCGATCTGCTTCTCGCTCTACTCCATCGTCAGCATCCTCGAGAGCGGCACCTCATCCAGCGGGTGACCGAATAAACAAGTGGTGAGTACGCATCCGGCCCTCGCGTAACGGGGTCTACCGGGGCGTCATGCGGAAAGTTCCGGGTCCACCAGTCGCCACTTGGTTCGAGTCAGTCAGCGTCGTCTTGCCGTACCCCGCCGGAGCGGCGACGAGCGCGACCTTCGTGCCCGGGCGCACGCGAAGCCGCGACGAGACGGTCGCGGGTCAGCGTCTCCGTCCGCGACGGCGGAGGATGCAGCTTCGTCATCAGTAGAGATGGCAGCCGAACAGGCTCGCCCACCCCGCTTTGTTGGCTCACGGTCCCTCTCCCGTCTCTGGCCGCCCGCCCGGTCCGAAGGAGTTTGCTCAGGGAAGAGTAGTCAGGGCGAAACGGGCACGGCAAAGATCGGCCTACCTCCGACCTTCACGTGCAGATCGACCCCGCCGAGGTGGCGGAGCGCATGCCTTGATCGAGGCCGCGGCGCGCTAAGGCCCACCCCGAACCGCACAACGAAGCCTCGAGAGGCGCCTAGCGGATTCGAACCGCTGTAAACGGCTTTGCAGGCCGCTGCCTAACCACTCGGCCAAGGCGCCCGGAGTCGGCCATCGTATCGGCGCCTCGGCGGGATCACTGGCTCCTTGCGGGAGCGCCGTATACAGTCGCCCTTGCCGTGTCGCTGCAGGAGCGGACAGCCACAGGGCGCCTCCAGGAGGCGCGCGAGCGCTACGTCGCACGAGGGATCTCGACGCAGCCGATCTTCGTCGACCGAGCCGAAGGCGCCCGAGTGTGGGACGTCGACGGGCGCGAGTACATCGACTTCGCCGGGGGGATCGGCTGTGCCAACGTCGGCCACTCGCCGCCGGCCGTCGTCAAGGCCGTGCACGAGCAGGTCGACCGCTATCTGCACCAGTGCGCGATGGTCGGGATGTACGAGCCGTACATCGAGGTCTGCCGCCGGCTCGCCGAGCTCTCGCCCTGCCGAGGCGCCGACCAGAAATCCTTGCTCCTGAACTCGGGCGCGGAAGCGATCGAGAACGCCGTCAAGATCGCGCGCGTCGCGACCGGGCGTCCGGCGGTCATCGTCTTCGACAACGCCTTCCACGGCCGGACGCTGCTCGCCATGACGATGACCTCGAAGGTGGTCCCGTACAAGAAGGGCTTCGGGCCGTTCGCGCCCGAGGTCTACCGGACTCCGGCGCCGTATCCGTACCGCGGCGTGACCTCGGACGACGCGATCGCGGCCCTGAAGCATCTCTTCAAGGGCGACGTCGATCCGGAGTCGGTCGCGTGCGCGGTGCTCGAGCCCGTCCAGGGCGAGGGCGGCTTCATCCCCATGCCGCCGGACTTCCCGAAGCGCCTGCAGGAGGTGCTCGACGGCCACGGCATCCTCTACGTGAACGACGAGGTCCAGTCGGGCTGCGGCCGCACAGGTCCCGTGTGGGCGATCGAGCACTACGACATCGAGCCCGACCTGCTCGTCAGCGGCAAGACGCTCGGCGGCGGTCTCCCGCTCGCGGCCGTGACCGGCCGCGCCGAGGTGATGGACGCCGTCCCGCCCGGCGGGCTCGGCGGGACGTTCACCGGCAACCCGGTCTCGTGCGCCGCGGCGATCGCCGTGCTCGACGCACTGCCCGGCCTCCGGCCGCGGGCCGAGGAGGTCGGCCGCCACGTGCGCGACCGGCTGACCGCGATGGCGCCCGAGGGCGCCAACGTCCGCGGGCTCGGGCCGATGCTCGCCCTCGAGCTGCCCGCGCAGACGAGCGAGGAGACTGGGCGGATCACGGCGGCCGCGCGCGAGCGCGGGCTCATCCTCCTCTCGTGCGGCATCTACGGCAACGTGATCCGGATCCTCGTCCCGTTCACCGTCACCGACGCAGAGCTCGACCGCGGCCTCGACATCCTCCAGGAGTGCCTTGGCGGCTGACGTTCGCGTCGAACGGGCGCGCAAGACGTACGGGGACGTCGTTGCGGTCGACAGCGTCGACCTCGAGGTCGCCGAAGGGGAGTTCTTCACGCTGCTCGGGCCGTCGGGCTCGGGCAAGACGACGACCCTGCGCATGATCGCCGGTTTCGAGCAACCCGACACCGGGACGATCACGCTCGGCGGCGAGGACATCACGCACCGTCCGCCCTACGCCCGGGACGTGAACACCGTCTTCCAGGACTACGCGCTGTTCCCGCACATGACCGTGGCGGAGAACGTCGGCTACGGGCTGAAGGTGAAGGGCGTCGGCCGGCGAGAACGCGCGTCGAAGGTCGAGGAGGTGCTGCGGATGGTGCGTCTCGACGGGTTCGGTCCGCGCAAGCCGGTTCAGCTGTCGGGCGGTCAGCGACAGCGTGTCGCGCTCGCCCGGTCGATCGTGAACCAGCCGAAGGTGCTCCTGCTCGACGAGCCCCTCGGCGCGCTCGACCTGAAGCTGCGCCAGGAGATGCAGGTGTTCCTGAAGGCGCTCCAACAGGAGCTCGGCATGACCTTCCTGTACGTCACGCACGACCAGGAGGAGGCGCTGACGATGAGCGACCACCTGGCGGTCTTCAACGAGGGGCGGATCGAGCAGAGCGGTTCACCGGCCGAGGTCTACGAGCGCCCCGCGACCGAGTTCGTCGCCGGCTTTGTCGGCACGTCGAACATCCTCGAGCGTGACGGCCGCCGCTTCACGGTCCGCCCGGAGAAGGTGCGCATGCTCGAGGGCGAGGGCGACGAAGGCGAGCCCGGCCGGATTCGTGATGTCGTCTACTTGGGCGCCGTCACCCGTTACGTCGTCCGACTGGACGCCGGCGGAGAGCTCGTAGCCCTGCGGCAGAACCTCGAGACCTCGTCGGCCGAGGCCCTCGAACAGCGCGGGACGCGGGTGCGGCTGACGTGGCTTCCCGAGCACACCTTCGAGATCGACAAAGAATCGGCGACCCCCCTGCAAGGAGGACAACCATAGTGAGACGGATCCGCAAGATCCACGTGTTCGCTCTCGCCGTCGTAGTGGCGTTGCTCGTGCCCGCCGCCGGCGTCTCGCGCGGCGACGGAACGAACATGCCCACGAAGATCGGGAAGGGCGAGGGCTCGCTCAACCTGATCGAGTGGCCGCTGTACAGCGACCCGAGCTTCGCGACAAAGTTCGAGAAGGAGACAGGTTGCACCATCCACCGCAAGGACGCGGGCACCTCCAACGAGATGGTGGCGCTCATGCGCACAGGCGGCGGGGGCGGCGGCGGGCAGTACGACCTCGTGTCGGCGTCGGGGGATGCCAGCCTGAGGCTGATCTACGGCGGTGACGTCCAGCCGGTCAACGTCAACCTGATCCCGTCGTGGAAGAACTTCCTGCCCGCGTTCAAATCGCCGGCCCACAACACCGTCAAGGGCGTGCACTACGGCGTCTCGGTGCAGTGGGGCCCGAACACGCTGCTCTACAACACGCAGAAGGTGAAGCCCGCTCCGACCGGATGGAGCTCGATCTACAGCGGCAAGTACAAGGGCAAGCTGACCGTGCCGAACAACCCGATCCAGATCGCGGACGCGGCGCTCTACCTCGAGCAGACGAAGCCGAGCCTGGGGATCAAGGACCCGTACGAACTGACGAAGTCCCAGCTCGACGCGACGGTCTCGCTGCTCAAGCAGCAGAAGCCGCTGCTGAAGCGGTACTGGAACTACGCGGCGGACGAGATCACGTCGTTCAAGAGCGCCGACGTGTGGATGGGAGCGGGCTGGCCGTACCAGACCCTCGCCCTGCAGGCAGCCAAGGCGCCGATCAAGGAGATCGTGCCGCTGCCGACGACCGGCTGGGCCGATACGTGGATGCTCGCCAAGAAGGCGCCGCATCCGAACTGCGCGTACATGTGGATGAAATACGTGACGACGCCGCAGGTCGAGGCGAAGCAGGCGATCGTGTTCGGCGAGACGCCGGTCAATCCGAAGGCCTGCTCGTACATGGACAAGCTGCAGAAGGGCTCGTGTGCGCAGTACCACCTGAACGAGCCGGCGGCGTACTACAGCAAGATCAAGTTCTGGAAGACGCCCGTCGCGCAGTGCGGCTGGCAGCCCGGCAACAACTGCATGGACTACAACGCCTGGCAGCGCGCCTGGACCGAGGTCACCGGCTAGCCGGTGACGGTCGACGTCCAGGCAGCTTCGGGGGCGGGCTCGCCGGTTCGGCGGGCCCGCCTCCGGGTCGGCGCGACAATCTGGCGGCGGCCGTGGCTCAAGGGCCTCGGCCTGCTCGGCCCACCGGCATTCGCCTTTTGCATCGTCTACGTCGGCGCCCTGTCGGTGCTGCTCGTCTCGTCGTTCTGGACGGTCAATGCGTTCACCGGCAAGCTCGTCCACCAGTGGACGCTCGAGAACTACCGGATCATCTTCTCGCTCTCCGATCCGACGTACCTGCGGATCGCCGGGCGGACGATCGGGATCGCGGCGGCGGTGACGATCACCGACGCCGTTCTCGCCTTCCCGCTCGGCTACTTCATGGCCCGCGTCGCCCCGACGCGACTTCGAGGCATCCTCTTCATCGCAGTCGTCCTGCCGCTCTGGTCCAGCTATCTCGTCCGCATCTACGCCTGGCAGACGATCCTCTCCGGCGGCGGCGCGCTCGACTGGTCGATGCGCAAGGCCGGCCTCCCGGCCGCGAACATCGCCTACTCGAACTGGGCGATGTGGCTGGTCTTCTCGTACGTGTGGCTGCCGTTCATGATCCTGCCCGTCTACGGGGCGCTCGAGCGGATCCCCCACTCCTACATCGAGGCCTCGCGCGACCTCGGCGCCCGCGGCTCGCGCACGTTTCGCTCGGTGATCCTCCCGCTCGCGCTGCCCGGGGTGATCGCCGGATCGATCTTCACGTTCTCGCTGACGCTCGGCGACTTCATCACGCCACTCCTGATCGGCGGCACGAACTCGACGTTCATCGGCAACGTCGTCTACGAGAACATCGGCATCAACGCGAACATCCCCTTCGCGGCCGCACTGGCGACGATCCCGGTCTGCGTCATGGCCGTGTACCTCGTGATCGCACGCCGGCTCGGCGCCTTCGACGCGTTGTGATGGAGAGTCGCGGCACCCGCATCGGCCTCTGGATCTGGACCGCGTTCGTGGTCGCGTTCCTCTGGATTCCCCTGATCCTGATCGGGGTCTACGCGTTCAACAAGTCGAACGTCCAGAGCTGGCCGATTCCCGGCTGGACGACACACTGGTTCCGGGTCGCCTGGTCGGATCCCGACGTGCGCAACTCGATGCGGCTGTCGCTCGAAGTCGGGCTGATCGCAACCGCGATCGCCCTGGCGCTCGGCTCGATGGCCGCCTTCGCGATCCACCGCTTCAGGTTCTTCGGCCGCGAGTCGGTGTCGTTTCTGCTCATCCTGCCGATCGCGCTGCCGGGCATCATCACGGGGATGGCGTTGAACTCGTTCTACGTGTTCGCCGGCATCGGCTTCTCGATCTGGACGATCGTGATCGGCCATGCGACGTTCTGTGTCGTGGTCGTCTACAACAACGTGCTCGCCCGGCTCCGGCGCACCTCCCCGTCGCTCTACGAGGCGTCGATGGACCTGGGCGCCGACGGTTGGCAGACGTTCCGCTACGTGACCTGGCCGGTGCTGTCGACGGCACTCGTCTCCGGAGCCCTGCTCGCCTTTGCGCTCTCCTTCGACGAGGTGATCGTGACGACGTTCACGGCGGGAGCCCAGACGACCCTCCCGATCTTCATCCTCGACAACCTGCGGCAGGGCCAGGAACTGCCCATCGTCAACGTCGTCGCGCTCGTCGTGATCCTGCTGACGATCATCCCCGTAGCAGTCGCCCAGCGGCTGACGCGCGAAACTGGGATCCTTCGCACCGAATAGGAGGTTCGAGCTCATGGCAACGATCGAAGCGACCATCGACGTCCTCAACCCTGCGACCGGCGAATCGATCGGCGAGGTGCCGAACGCGAGCGCCGACGACGTCGACGAAGCGGTCGAGCGGGCCAAGGCGGTGCTCCCGGAGTGGCTGGACGCAACGCCGGGCGAACGGTCCGAGCTGCTCCTGAAGCTGGCCGACGTGATCTCCGACAATGCAGAGGAGCTTGCGCAGATCGAATCGCGGAACGTCGGCAAGCCGATCAGCCTCGCGCGCGAGGAGATGCCGTTCGCGGCCGACAACCTGCGGTTCTTCGCCGGATCCGCGCGCATTCTGGAGGGCAAGTCGACGGGCGAGTACATCAAGGGCTACACGTCGATGATCCGTCGCGAGCCGATCGGGATCGTCGCGGGCATCTGCCCGTGGAACTACCCGCTGATGATGGCCGTGTGGAAGATGGGCCCGGCACTCGCCGGCGGCAACGTGCAGATCCTCAAGCCGTCCGAACAGACGCCGCTGTCGCTCCTGCGGTTCGTCGAGCTTGCGAAGGACGTGATCCCGGAGGGCGTGCTGCAGGTCGTCACCGGCGACGGCGTGCCGACCGGCCAGCGGCTGGTCGAGCATCCCGACATCGGCCTCGTCTCGCTCACCGGCGACATCGCCACCGGCAAGCTGATCGCGAAGAACGCCGCCGACACACTCAAGCGCGTGCACCTCGAGCTCGGCGGCAAGGCTCCGATGGTCGTCTTCGACGACGCCGATCCGGCCGCCGTGGCCGAGGGGATCAAGATCGCCGGCTACGCGAACTCCGGGCAGGACTGCACCGCCGGTTCACGCGTCATCGCCGGCCCGAAGATCTACGACGCGCTGCTCGAGGCGCTCGTCCCGGCTGTCGAGTCGCTCAAGGTCGGAAACCCCGCCGACGGCGAGGACATCGAGATGGGCCCCGTGATCTCGAAGGACCAGCAGGACCGCATCCTCGGCTTCCTCGAGCGTGCCGACGGGGCGACCGTGCTGACCGGGGGCGGCACGAACGGCGACCGCGGCTACTTCGTGCAGCCGACCATCGTCACCGACGTGTCGCAGGACGACGAGATCGTGCAGAAGGAGGTCTTCGGCCCGGTGGTCACCGTCCAGCGGTTCAGCGACGACGCCGAGGCGATCGCCTGGGCGAACGGCGTCCGCTACGGGCTCGCGGCCTCGGTGTGGACGCGTGACGTGGGCCGCGCCCTCAGCGCGGCGCGGAAGCTGCAGTTCGGGACGGTGTGGATCAACGACCACCTCGTGCCGATCACGTCGGAGATGCCGCACGGCGGCTACAAGAGCTCCGGCTACGGCAAGGACATGTCGGCGTACTCCATGGAGGAGTACACCCAGATCAAGCACGTCGTCGCCAAGCTGGACTAGGGCGTGAAGCTGGTGCCTGGCACCTTGGTGCCAGGCACCAATCCTTTGGTTAGAGGGCGAGCAGCTCGGCGAGCTCGTCGGCGGTCGGCTCCCACTGGCCGGCCTCGGCGTTCGCGCGCACCTGCTCCGGCTTGGTGGCGCCCGCGATCACGGACGCGACCGGTGGGACGGCGGCGAGGCCGCCGATCGCAACCTCGAGCAGCGAGACGCCGTGCGCCTCTGCCCACGCGCTCAGGCGCTCGACCTCGTCGAGCGCAGCTTCGTCGATCTCGCGGCCGTGGAGGCGCGTCCCGGGCTGCGGTGGACGGTCGCGCGTCACCTTGCCCGTGAGCAGCCCGCTGGCCAACGGGAAGAACGGGATGAACCCGAGCCCGAGCCGCTCGCAGGCCGGGAGCAGATCGCGCTCGGCGCCGCGCTCGAGCCACGAGTACTGGCTCTGCTCGCAGACGTACGGAAGCTGCAGGGTCCGGGCCAGCGCCGATGCGCGCTCGAGCGTCTCCGGTGCGTAGTTCGACGTCCCGAACGCGCGCACCTTTCCCTCCGCCACGAGCTCCGCGATCACGCCCAGCGTCTCCTCGAGCGGAGTCTCCCGATCCTCCTCGTGATGCTGATAGAGATCGACGTGGTCGGTGCGCAGCCGGCGCAGCGACGCGTCGAGCGCGGCACGGACGTAGGACGCCGACCCACGCCGGGACGCCCCGTCTCCCATCGGCTTGCCGAACTTGGTGGCCAGGACGACCTGGTCGCGGCGACCCTCGAGGATCCTCCCGATCAGCGTCTCGCTGCCACCCGCGTTCCCGTAGATGTCGGCGGTGTCGAAGAAGGTGACGCCGGCGTCGAGCGCAGCGTCGATCACGGCTCGCGTTGCGGCCTCGTCGATCCGCCCGCCGAAGTTGTTGCACCCGAGGCCGACGACGGTGACCTCGAGCGGGCCGAGCTTCCGCGTCTTCATCGACCCCACGTCTCGCCGAGCACTCGTAGCCAGTTTTCGTGCGTGATCTTCGCGATCGACTCGTCTCCGTAGCCGGCGGCGGCGAGCGCATCCACGATCAGCGGGAATCCTGCGACGCCGCCGACGGCGTCGGGCACGACGGCTCCGTCGAAATCCGAGCCGAACGCGACGTGCTCGATGCCCATGCGCTCTGCCAGGTAATCGATGTGCCGCACGATCTCCTCGATCGGCGTGTCGCGGTTCTCGTCACCGTCCTCGCGCAGGAAGGTGACGGCGAAGTTGA
The DNA here is from genome assembly GCA_963774355.1 of uncultured Thermoleophilia bacterium. Taxonomy (GTDB): domain Bacteria; phylum Actinomycetota; class Thermoleophilia; order Gaiellales; family Gaiellaceae; genus PALSA-600. The sequence goes on from CAVZER010000006.1 coordinate 482,349, forward strand.
CGCCGACGATGCCGCGGGAATCGCGAACGGCGTCGAGCTGCCGGTCGGTGAGGTTGCGTGACGACGGGCAGAGCGCGTGCGCGTTCGAATGCGTCGCGACGAGCGGGGCGTCCGAGATCGCCGCGACGTCCCAGAAGCCGGCCTCGTTCAGGTGCGAGAGGTCGACGAGAATGCCGAGCCGGTTGCAGGCGCCGACCAGCGCGCGCCCGGCTTCCGTCAGGCCGGGCCCGGTGTCGGGCACCCCGGGGAAGACGAACGGCACGCCTTCCGCGAACGCGTTCGGCCGCGACCACACGAGGCCGATCGAGCGAAGCCCGCGCTCGTACCAGGACTCGAGGTCGGAGAGGTCGGGCGCCAGCGGGTCGGCACCTTCGAGATGGACGATCGCGGCAATCTCACCGTCGCGGAAGTCGTCCACCGACACGGCGCGCCGGACGGGAAGCTCGCACAGCGTCGCGTACAGCTCGTCGGCGACCTGCGCCGCCTCCTCCTGCGCGATCGGGTCGGCCAGCGGCATCGCGTACGGGATCTTCGGCATCTGCGGCGGATGCGGGGACGGCACGAACATGGCGAAGAAGCCGCCCGCGAACCCACTCGCCCGGCCTGCCTCGAGATCCATGTGCGGCGAGGGCTCGCCGCACCACCGGCGGAGCACGAGGTCGTTGTGTCCGTCGATGACCACGCACGCCATCCTACGGACCGGCCGCGGAAAGGCCCCTACGTGACCGGCACGGACACCCGCGCGCCGACGTGACCGAGCAGGTCGGCGAGTGCCTCGACGCAGTCCGGGTCGAACTGTGCGCCGGCGTGCTCGTCGAAGCTCCGCCAGCGCCGCTTCGATGGTCAGGCGGCTGCGGTACGGCCGGCCGCCCGTCATCGTCTCGAACGCGTCGGCAACCGCCAGCACACGCGAGGCGAGCGGTATCTCCTCACCGGCCAGGCCCGCGGGATAGCCGGCACCGTCGTAGCGCTCGTGATGGTGCAGCACCCACTCCGCCTCCGTGTCGAGATCCGCCGCCAGCAGGATGGCGTGGCCGATCGTCACGTGCTGCTCGAGCTCGGTCCTCTCGGCCGACTCGAGGGCACCCGGCTTCTGCAGGATCACGTCCGGGATCCCGATCTTCCCGACGTCGTGGACGAGCCCCGCAAGCTGCAGCCGCTCGAGCTGTGCGGCCGAGATCCCCACGCGCCGGCCGATGCCGACCGAGAGCTCAGCCACCGTCTCGCAGTGGTTCCGCTCGCCGCTGTCCTTGGCGTCGATCGCGTGGGCGAGGGCGGCTGCGAGCGTCCGTTGATTCGGAGTGGGCAGCGATGCGTCCCCGCCCTCCACGCTCGAGGGGTCGAGAGCCGGCCGGTAGATCACGGCCAGGAGCTTGTTGCGCTTCGCCTCGTACAGTGCGATGTCGGCCTGGCTGATCAGCGCCCGCGCGCTCTCGGTGTTCGCCGACTCCGTCACGCCCACGCTGAGCGCGCGCTGGCCGGTTGCCTCCGTCGCGGCGCGCTGGATGTTGTGCGCGACCGCGAGCGCGCTCCAGGCACGACGGTTCGGCAGCAACGCCATGAACTCGTCGCCGCCGGTCCGGTAGATCGACCCGATGCGGTCGACCTCCATGCGAATCGCGCGAGCGACCGTCTTGATGTACTCGTCTCCGGCAAGGTGGCCCTGCTCGTCGTTGACGCGCTTGAGCCCGTCGAGGTCGATCGCGAGCAGGCTGAACGTCGACCCGACCTTGGCCCGCTGTTTGATCTCCCGCGCGAGGTGACTGTAGAAGGTGCGGTGGTTTCCGAGGCCCGTGAGGCTGTCGGTGTGCGCGGCGTCGTGGAGCCGTTCGATCTCACGCGGGTTCTCGATCGCGAGCCGCAGGCCGGCGAGGCGACGTGCGATCTGCACGAATCGCCAGAAACCCATCGCCGCGATGATCGCGAGCGCGATCGCCTCGAGCCGCTCGACCGTGCCGGCAGGCCACGGCTCGACCGACACCGCGACGCTCTCCTCGCGCAGCCGAGCATCGATCGAGCGCAGCAGCCCTCGCGCCTGCGCCAGTTCACGCGAGCGCGTTCCGGATGCAGCCCGGGGCGCTACGCCTCGCGACACCAGCGCGACCGCCTGGTCGTGCAGCTGATCCGCCGCGATCAGGTCGCGGTCGCGACCCACCGGGCTGAGCTGGATCAGCCGAGCAAGCCGTCCCGACTGTTCGGCGGCGGCGACGCCGAACGTCGCCGCGACCCTGCGGCGTGTCGCAGCGAGGCTGAGGTCACCGGTGTTCGTGATCGCCGCACGCTCCTTGCTCGCCGCGTTCCGTGCGTCCGCGATCCGCCCTTCGAGCTCGGTCCGGTTGACGTCGCGGCGCCAGGCGGAGACCGCACCCACCGCGCCGGCCGCCGCGACCATGACGCCCGCGAGTACGCCGACGATGATGAACGCCCGGACGAGACGCTTTGTCTTTTCGCCTTTCCACATAGCCGCAGTGCTGCCCGCTCACCTCGGCGCGCGGGCAATCCCAGCGTCATCTGCGGCAGACGTCGCGGCAATCCCCCGGCCGGGGGTGGCTACCCTGAATCGACCGTGACTGTCCGGTTGCTCGCCAGCGTCGCAGCCCTCTGCGGCGGCGTCGCCGGAATCGCGATCGTCGCCGTGCTGCTCCATCGCACGCCCGGACCCGTCTCGACGGGGAGCACATCGGCCGCTGCCGCGGCGCCGGTCCGTCCCGCGGCGACGGGCACTTCACACGGCTTCCCGGCACCGCCTCCGTCCGCGGTCGTCTTCGCCCGGCAGGACGTGGGAACGGTACTGGCGCTCGCCGTGACGCCGGGCCCCGACGGGCTGCGGCTCCAGCTCTCGGCGCTCGGGCCCACCGGAAAAGGGACGAGCGGACTGCGCGTCGCCTTCTCGGGGGAGGGTCGAAGCGTGAACGCCGCCGCGTGCGGCGCAGGCTGCTACCGGGCCTCGCTGCCCGCGCCGGCGCAGCCGGGATCGGTCGGCGTGACGCTTCGCGGCGGCGGCCTCGACACGGTCTGGACCCAACGGCTCCCCGCCGTGTGGCCCGCTCCCGACGCCACGGCCCTCGTCGAGCACGCAGGGCGCGTCTGGCGTTCGCTGCAGTCGCTCGCGTACGTCGAGCATCTTGCGTCGGACCCTCAGCATGCGATCACGAGCGTGTGGCGGATCGGCGCTCCCGATCGCGTCGCCTACCAGGTGCTCGGCGGTTACGCCGGGATCGTGGTCGGCGACCGCAGATGGGACCGGGCGCCCGGCGGCCGCTGGGTGGAATCGACGCAGTCGGCTCCGCTCACGCAGCCCGTTCCGTTCTGGACGTCGGTCTCGAACGCTCATCTGCTCGGGAGCGGCGTCGTCCGAGGACGGCCCGTCTGGATCGTCTCGTTCTTCGACCCGACGATCCCTGGCATGGTTCGAGGTGGCGATCGAGAAGAGCACCACCCGGACACTGAACGTTCAGATGATGGCGACCGCGCACTTCATGCACGACGCCTACGGGTCGTTCGACCGCGCCAGGCCCGTCACTCCGCCGTGACGAGCCGCTCCCGCTTGCGACGCGACGCCATCGTCTGCCGCTTCGAGGTCGACAGCTCGACCTTGCGCAGCCGGATCGACCGTGGCGTCACCTCGACGGCCTCGTCGTCACGGATGAACTCGAGCGCCTGCTCGAGTGACAGGACGCGTGCCGGGATCAGGCGAACGTAGACCTCGGCGGACGCGGCGCGGACATTCGTCAGTTTCTTCGGCTTCGACGCGTTGACGTCGAGGTCCTCGGAGCGCGAGTTCTCGCCGACGACCATTCCCTCGTAGAGCTCGTCCCCCGGCTCGACGAACAGGGAACCGCGCTCCTGGAGCGCCTGGATCGCGTAATCCGTCGCCTGCCCGCGCCGGTCGGCGACGAGGCTGCCCGTCGGCCGCGTGCGGAGCTCGCCGTGCCACGGCTCCCAGCCCTCGAAGACGTGGTGGAGGATTCCCGTCCCGCGCGTCTCGGTCAGGAACTCGGTGCGAAAGCCGATCAGCCCGCGGGCCGGAACGACGTATTCCATGCGGGCCCAGCCGGTGCCGTGGTTGACCATCTGCTGCAGCCGGCCCTTGCGCAACGCGAGCAACTGCGTGACGACACCGACGTACTCCTCGGGAACGTCGATCGCCACGCGCTCCACCGGCTCTGAAAGCACACCGTCGATCGTCTTCGTGAGCACCTCGGGCTTGCCCACCGTCAACTCGAAGCCCTCACGACGCATCAGCTCGACGAGCACCGCGAGCTGCAACTCGCCGCGGCCCTGCACCTCCCACGCGTCGGGCCTGGACGTGGGCAGCACGCGCAACGACACGTTGCCGACGAGCTCGGAGTCGAGCCGGTTCTTGATCTGACTCGCCGTCAGGCGATCGCCCTCGGTGCCCGCCAGCACGCTCGTGTTGATGCCGATCGTCACCGAGAGGCTCGGCTCGTCCACGGTTGTCACCGGCAACGGCCGCGGATCGTCGGGATCGGCGATCGTCTCGCCGATCGTCACCTCGGGCAGACCGGCCAGGGCGACGATCTCCCCCGGCCCCGCCTCGAGCGTCGGAACGCGATCGAGCGCCTCGGTCGTGTAGAGCTCGGTCACGCGGGCGAACTCGATCGTGCCGTCGGCCCTGCACCACGCGATCCGCGCGCCCTTCCGGATCGTTCCGTGGTGCACCCGGAGCAGCGCGAGCCGTCCGACGTACGGGCTCGCATCGAGGTTCGTGACGAGCGCCTGCAGCGGATGAACCGGGTCGTACGACGGCGGCGGGATCGTCTCGAGCAGCGTGTCGAAGAGTGGCCCGAGGTCGGGGGCGAGCTCATCCACGGCCGTGCCTGCCTGCCCGGTGCGCGCGTTGGCATAGAGGATCGGGAACTCGATCTGCGTCTCGTCCGCGCCCAGGTCGAGAAACAGCTCGTACACCTCGTCGACCACTTCTTTCGGCCGGGCATCCGGGCGGTCGACCTTGTTGACGACGAGCACGACCGGCAGCCGGGCCTCGAGCGCCTTTCGCAGCACGAAGCGGGTCTGCGGAAGCGGCCCTTCCGACGCGTCGACCAGCAGCAGCACACCGTCGACCATCGTCAGCCCGCGCTCCACCTCGCCGCCGAAGTCGGCATGGCCGGGCGTGTCGACGATGTTGATCTTCGTGCCTCCGAGCCGAACCGCCGTGTTCTTGGCCAGGATGGTGATGCCCTTCTCACGCTCGAGGTCGGTCGAATCGAGGACGCGCTCCCCGACATCCTGGTTCTCGCGGAACGAGCCCGACTGCCACAGCATCGCGTCGACGAGTGTCGTCTTCCCGTGGTCGACGTGGGCGACGATTGCGACGTTCCGCAGGTCGTCGCGGCTGGCAAAGTCGGTTGCGCGCGGCACGGCCCGGGAGGGTAGCCGCGAGCCGTGCCCTTGCGCGCGGGCTGCGTTCAGCCCTTCGTCGGCTTCTCCACCTCGGTGAAGAGATCGCCCTGGGCCGCGCCCGACCCGGATTTGCCGCCGCCCGAGCCGCGCAACACGTACGCGAAACCGACGGCGATCGCCGCGCCCGTCAGCGGCCCAGCGACGTACACCCAGTAGCTTCCGAAGTCGCGGCCGACCAGGTCCGGGCCGAAGGTGCGCGCCGGGTTCATCGACGCGCCGGAGATCGGGCTCCCCCAGAGACCGGCCAGAGCGATGTATGCGCCGACGCCGATGGCGCCGAAGATCCCGATGTTCTGCGCACCCGACGCCGTCCCGAGAATCACGCTCACAAGACCCAGCGTCAGCAGCGCCTCCATCAGATATGCCTGCCATCCCGAGAACCCGCTGGCCGGGTAGTTGGAGCCGAACTTCGCCGAGACCTTGATCACCTCGTGCAGGAACAGCGCGGCGAGCGACGCACCGATCAGCTGCACGACGACGTAGCCGGGCACACGGCGCCACGGAAAGTCGCCGCGCAAGGAAAAAGCGACGCTGACCGCAGGGTTCAGGTGCGCACCCGAAACCTTGCCCATGAACATGATGATCCCCATCACCATCAACCCCGGCGCGACCACCGCCGCGGTCCGCGTGATCGTGTTCGGGAACGCCTCCCCCATCATCCCGCCGCCCGCAGCCACGATCACGAGCAGGAACGTGCCGTAGAGCTCCGAGAACAGCCGCCGCCACTCCTGGCTCGGATCCTGGAAGTTGGCCATCGGCTCCGTGATGTCCCGGTCGATCCAACCCAGGACACCCACTTCCGCACGCTTCAGCGGCTCGTCCACGACTCAGCTCCTTCGCATTCGGGGGTACGGAACGCAGACGCTGCGCTCCGGGCATCTACAAACCCGACTCAACCGTGATCCTCCCCGACTCTGCCGCGACCTTCAGCGCCTCGTAGTCGCTCTCGTTCTGGTCGGCGTAGGCCTCCGCAAAGGTGGCGAGCGCCCGGTCGAAGGTGTTGCTCGATCCGAGGTAGCTCGCGATCGCGACCGCGTCGCCCGAACGCGCGTGCGCGCGGGCGAGCGTCTGGCCGCAGAGCCTCGCGTAGAGCGTCATCGTCCGCGTGTCCATCACGTCGACCAGTGCGGAGGCCTTCGAGTCCCAGAGCTGCCGGATGTAGAAATCGCGCTTGATGCCGTCGTACCCCTCGGTCCGGATCCAGCCGAGCATCAGGTCGCTCGCGGCCTGCACGAGCCGCTGGCCTTCGACGACGCGCTGGCCGTGGTTGGCGAACTTGCTCGCGCCGACGAACGGCTCGAGCACCGATGCCTGTGCTTCCTTGATCTGAAGGACCAGCGGATCCTCGTTGTCGCGCCCGACGAAGAGCGCGATCCAGGCACGGGTCCCGACGCTGCCGACGCCGACGACCTTGCGGGCGAGATCGACGAAGCTGAAACGCTCGAGCAGGTGCCGGCGATCACCTTGCAGCGTGCGACGGTACGAGCGGATCACGCCGCGAACGTTCTCGATGACCTGCTCGGAGGTCGTGGCGAACAGCTCTTCCACGGGAACGATCAGGGGTGGGTTGCTGACGAAGCGCGGCTTCCCGTCGACGACGTGGGTGAGCTTGGTCGATGCCGACAGGCTGTCCTTGGAGCGGGCCTTCGCGACGTTCTTCTCGAAGCGCTTGATCGCCGAGGCTGAGAGGCTCGCCGCCAGTCGGGTCACCTCGTCGATGTCGACGCGCGAGTACCAGAGGTCGAAGGTGCGCATCGCCGCGAACGACGCGAGCGACTCGCGATACGCCCGTACGACGTTACGGTTGATCGCCTCTCGTTGGCCCGCGTCGAAGCCGCGACTGCGTCCGGCGACGGCGAAGCTCGCGACGAGCCGTTTCACGTCCCACTCGAACGGGCCCGGCAGCGTCTCGTCGAAGTCGTTCATGTCGAAGACGAGCCGCCGGTCGGGAGCGGCGTAGCCGCCGAAGTTCGAGAGGTGCGCGTCGCCGCACAGCTGGGCGTGCAGGCTCGTCCGCGGCCCGCCGGCGAGATCGGAGGCCATGAGGTACGCGGCGCCGCGATAGAACGTGAACGGCGAGACGAGCATCCGGCCGTACCTGATCGGGACGAGCTCGGCAACACGGGACTCCGCTTGCTCCTCGAGCAGCGAGACGGGGTCGCGGCGATCTGCGGCCGGCTCCCAGGTGCTGTGAGCGCTCCGCGGTACATCGGCCCGAACGGCCTTGCCGCGTGCCTCCCGCTCCGCGACGGTCAAGTGTTGAACCGACTCGGCCGGCTTGGTCGCTCCCGCCTGGGGCGTGGTCTCCGGTTCGGTCTTGGTCGAGCTCATTGCGTCCCCTTCCTGTGGTCCTTCGAGCTTGCCGTTCACGCATTCGTGATCGTTTCGCCACAAGACCGTAACGCCTGGGCGGGGGCGCTCGCTGGGAGTCGTCGCTGCAGGACGTCGTCAGCCCGTTGAGGCGCCGCCTGTGTCGAGCGCCTCGAGCAAGTCTTGGACACGCACCTGCTCGGTGAGCAGGCGATGGAAGCGGTTCGGATCGCCGCCCACATACGCGCGGCAGAGCCTGCGCCCGGCCGGATAGGTGATCGCGTACGTCCGCGAGGTCGGCTCGTTGAAGAAGCGGATCATGTGAGCCGCGAGGTCCTCGCTCATCAACGCCCATCCCTCGAGATACGCGATCGTCTCGCTCACGGTCGCCCCGTCCTCGTGCAGCATCAGCGCGGCATTGAGCTCGGCGAAGCGCAGCGGCTCACGCGCGTGTTCGATCGCGAGCGCCCGCTCGAGGTCGAGTTCGATGCCGGCTTCCTGCGTGAGCGCGGCGAGCGCCGGCCCGTGCTTGCTTTCGAGCAGTACGAAGGGCGCCAGCGTCGCAATTCCCTCCGAGACGAGCGATTGCGGCGTCGGCACGAGCACGATCGTCTCCTCCACTCGTCCCTTCCCGCGCACGAGTTGGTGTTCCTTGACGCAGCGCTCCGCATGGTGGCCCGGATACGTCTCGTGCATGACGAGGACGAGCAGCTCGATCGCCGAGATCGGAAGATCGACGTTGACGGAGATGTGGCTCCGGAGCCGGCCGAGGTAGAGGCAGAAGGCCAGCCACGGCTCGCCACGCACGATCTCCAGCGAGACCCCCTCACCGTCGGGCAGCTCGACGAGCTCGCCGCGTCGCGGCACGCGCTCTCCTCGATCACGGCCGCCGCCGTGCGTTCGACCCGGTCGGCGGGAATCCGGATCGAGTCCTCGAAGCGTCGGAGCCGCTGGGCCAGCGCCCCGTTCCCCGGCAGGAGCCTCTTCGAGCCGTCGGTGCGCGGCCGCGAACACGCTCTCGTCCGTGTGGGCCGGCCTGACGCCGAAGCAGCCCTCGACCTCGTCGGAATACGACCGCGATTCGCCGGCCAACACGCCGGCATAGGTACGTAGGCCGACGACCTGGTCGCGCAGCCAACCGTCGTCGAGCTCCCCGAGCAGCCTCTCCGCGTCCCCGACGAGCGCCTGAGGATCTGCCAGGGGCTCAGAATCGACGGCGACGACCAGCTCGGGAGGGCCGAAGTACGCATCGACGATCCCCTCGACGTGGCGTCCGAGCCGCAGCCCGAGCCGGAGATAGCGCCGGGCGGTGGAGTCGCTCACGCCGCGAGCATAGGAAGCTCCAGAGCTATCGGAGTACGACTCAGCGAACCGGGCCGGTCGCGACACCGCGGTCAGGATCGTACGGCGTTCGCGGGCATGCACCCCACAGGCCCAGGTGCCTGGCACGTGCCTGGCGCGCAAGCCGCTCGAGCAACGCCGCGTAGCGGCCACGCCGGCCGTCGTAGAAGTACGGGGCCGCGGCGCCGACGCGCACGAGGTAAAGGTTGACGTTGAGTCCGTCCTGTGCCCGAACCACGTACCGGAGCAGCCGCCCGTACTCGTCGACTCGATCCGTGGCAGCTTCGACGGTGAGCCTCACCGTCGTGCCCGCCGGCAGCAGGCGCTTGGTGATCGCCGATGCCTGCTTCCCGTAGCACTCCGGAGAGAAGTACACCTCTGGTGTGTCGATCTGAACGAGCCGGATCTTCGCTCCGTTCGTGAGGTCGACCGTGTCTCCGTCTGCGACGTGATCGATCCGGAAGATCGTGCTCGTGGACGGTGTCGCGACCCGCGTCCCGACGAGCGCGACGAATACCACGACGAGCAGGACGCCGAGCCTCATGCCCCGGCAGGCGCAGCCGGCACTGCTGCAGCAGCGCTCGCCGCGAGTAGCACCGCCGCAGTCGTCCTCAACTGGCTGACCTTAACCGGACATGGTTCGGAGCGCGACGTCCGATCCCATGGGAAGCTGCATCCTGTCGGGATGACGCGGGTGCGCCTGACGACCGTCGTCCTCGCCGCGCTCCTCACGGGCTGCGGGACAGCTGGAGAGGCGCCGCGCGCACCGTTTCTTCCGCAGGCGGTCCGTGTCGACCAACCGGCCCGGGTGCTCGTTCGACGCGGCGGAGCGCCGGGAAGCGCCGGCGTTCACCCGTTCGAATACGTCTTTCCGGATCGGGAGATCGACGTCTTCGAGGCTAAGCCCCCGTTCACGCTGGTCGAACGGGTGCACGTGCCGCAACTTCACTCGCTGCGAGGCGTCGCGGTGAGCCCGGCGGACGCGACCCTCTATGCAAGCATCGGCGGAAACGGTGGTCCCTCGGGTGACGGGGGCCTGCTCGCCTACGACTTGCGTCGAAACCGCGTTCTCTGGCAGCGCGCGTTTCCGACCGGAACCGACAGCCTCGCGATCTCCCGCGACGGACGCACCCTCTTCGTGCCCGAAGGCGAGCGCAGCCATGGGGATGTCTGGTACGTGGTTGCCGCGGCGACCGGCCGGGTGACCCGCGAGATACACGCCGCGCCGGGACCGCACAACACGATCGTCTCGCCCGACGGGAAGCTCGTTTATCTCGGACCGCGGAACTCGCGCTACCTCGTCGTCGCATCCACGCTCACCGACCGGGTCGTGCTGCGGGTCGGTCCGCTCAAGCCCGGCGTCCGGCCCTTTACCGTCGACGAGCGACGCGGTCTCGCGTACACGACCGCGACCGGCTTCCTCGGGTTCCAGGTCTCGAGCCTGCGAACCGGCAGGCTGCTCTACACGGTTCCGATTCGCTTCGCGTGGCGGCACTCGCTCGGGTCGCCGAGCCACGGGATCTCGTTGTCACCGAACGGGCGCCGCCTCGCTGTCATCGACGTTCCGAACAGCTACGTCCACGTCTTCGACGTCTCGCGCGTCCCCGACCAGCCGCCGCGCCTCGTCGCGAATATCCGCCTGACTCACTCGATGAAGGGCACCGAGCATCCCTGCGGCGGCGATTGCGGACGCGCAGGTTGGCTGCAGCACAGCCTTGACGGTCGCTACCTCTGGGTCGCCGACGACGGCAACGTCATCGCGACGAGAACCGACCGCGTGATCGCGTACGTGCCGGCGCTCGCGAATTCGCGCTACCTCTTCGAGCTCGACTGGCGAGGGCCGCGTCCGGTGCGCACGAGCACCCGGAGCGGAATCGCCGATCCGCCGTGACGGGAAAGCAGATCCCCGGGGCACGGCCGCGCAGGCCGCACCCCGGGCACCGCGTGCTACTTGACGACCACGACGGTCAGGACGGTGTCGTGCCCAACGTCGCACAACTCGCCGTGCTGGCCGCCGAACTTGACATCGTTGCCGTTGCTCACGCAGAGCGTGATCGTGCCGTTGCCGACGCCGGGCGTCCCAGCCGGGCCGGGAGGGCCGGCCGGTCCGGTTGCGCCGGTCTCGCCCGTCGTGCCGGCCGGTCCGGTCGCGCCGGTGTCGCCCTTCTGGCCGGTGGCGCCGGCCGGGCCGGCAGGTCCGGTTGCGCCGGCGGGGCCTGCAGGCCCCTGTGCACCCGTGTCGCCCGGCGCACCGGTGTCACCCTTTACACCCGGCTCGCCCACGACGCCCTGCGGTCCGGTCTCGCCCTTCTGACCCTGCGCGCCGGCCGGGGCCGGCAGGCCCCTGCGAGCCGGCAGGGCCTTGCGGGCCGAGCTGGCCTTCGCGTCCATTCAGCCCGACGCCTCCCGAAACGGGCACGCCGTACTTCCGCACCTCTCCGGGACGACAGGGCCGCGTGCGAGCCACGCTCCGAACGACGCCTGTGTGCACGTTGATGCAGAACGGGCCCGAAAGCCGTCGTTCGCCGACATTGTGACCGGGCGCCGCCGACGCGATTCCGACCACGATTCCGAGCGCGACGATCACGCCCGCGATGACTGCGGTCTTGCTCGACAATTCATGCTCCTCTATTGAGTTGTCGGGTTGTCCGCGCCCGCGTGGGCGCCTTGCGAACAGCTCGACAATGAGACGGAGCTCCGCCGACCACGGCCTCGAAAATCGACAACCTCAGTCAAGCAAGGAGACGCGAGGCGTCACATGACGCAGCTGCGTCAAACGTGCGCCGTGCCAGAAGGGGCGAAGCGCCACATAACGTCCAAGCCGCGGTGCCGCCACATCCAACCGGCAACTTCGAAGAGCGCCCTCGGTAGCTCGAGTTTGAGCCCCGCGCAGCCACTTACGTGCCGACCGATCGATGCGAGAACGAATGAAGGCCCGCAGGTAGCGGGCCTTCATTCGTTCAGACAGTAGAGCGGGCCTTTACGGGGTCTGATCGACTACGACGAGCGTGATCGGCTGGTGCCCCTGGTTGTCGCAAGGCTTGCCGTTCACGTCCATCTGGAGCGTGCCGCCATTGGAGACGCACACCTGGATTGTGCCGTTCCCCAGGCCGTCCTTCCCGGCGGGGCCAGCGGGCCCCTGAGGGCCAGTTGCGCCCTGCGGCCCCGGCGTGCCGGTGGCACCGGTCGCACCGGTATCACCCTTCGCGCCCGTCGGCCCAGCGGGGCCGGACGGACCCTGCGGCCCCTGAGCTCCGGTGTCACCCTTCGCGCCGGTGTCACCCTTCGCGCCAGCCGGCCCAGCGGGGCCGGACAGACCCTGCGGCCCCTGAGCTCCGGTGTCACCCTTCGCGCCGCTGTCACCCTTCGCCCCCGGTGCGCCTGCGGCGCCCGTGGCTCCGGTGTCGCCCTTCGCCCCCGGTGCGCCTGCCGCGCCCGTGGCTCCGGTGTCGCCCTTCGGCCCCTGCGGGCCGGCTGCCCCCGTTTGACCCGCCACTCCTGCAGCAACGCCAACTGCATCCCCGTCCTTGTCCGGGACTGCGATGCCCAGCTTGCGGATCTCATACGAGCGACACTTCTGCGTCACAGCGATGCTGCGAACGACGCCTGCGTTCTTCCCGGCGTTCGTCTTGCCGACGCAAAACGGGCCGGCCAGCCGGCGACCCTTGTCCGATGCTCTGTTGCTCTGAGCCGACGAGATCGCAACGACGCCGAGCGCCGCCATCACAGCCGCCGTGAGCACGATCACCTTGTGCCAGGCGGAGCCTTTCCTCGCAGCGCGAAGACCGCTACCTCTCACATGTCCTCCCAAGTCCGCAGTTCAGTAACCAGGAGCGATCGAGCCGCAAACTCCTGGTCCCCTTTGTCCCCCAGGTAAGCGATGTCGGATCTCGACCGATATCCCCTGTCTAAGGGATTTCGTCGACTCGCAAGCGCGTCAGCCGGAGAGTCGCGCCTGCACTGATTTTGGCCCTCAACCGTGTCGGTGGTCGTGGTCTTCTTCGATGTGATCGAGGTCGATGTCGGCGTTCCGAACGGTGTGCCAGGAGTCCCAGGTGATCTTCAGGATCACGATGGTGATCGCCAGACCGATGATCGGGTCGGCGATCTGGGCTCCGAGCGCAACGAGAAGTGCGCTGACCACGACCCCGAGTGAAACGAAGCCGTCGATTCGAGCGTGTCTGCCGTCGGCCGTCATCGCCGCGCTTGCGAGTCGGCGACCCGCAGAGAGGCGTACCTGCGCTGCCAGTTCGTTTCCGAGGAAACCGATCAGTCCGGCTGCCGCAAGCACCCAGAGATGGGTCAAGTGCTCGGGATGGATGAACCGCACGATCGTCTCGACCAGCGCGACGCAAGCAGAGACGAAGATCGCGAGCACGACTGCCAGCCCGGCGAGCCGCTCGCCGCGAACGCTGCGGAGAAAGAATGCGATCCCGAGCGGGATCGCAGTCAGCGCGTCGCCGAAGTTGTGGATCAGATCCGCGAGCAGGGCGACCGAGTTCGACACGGTGAAGATGGCGACCTGAGCACCGGCCGTCAGGCCGAGGATGGCCAAGCTGAGGGCCACTGCCTTCACCCCTGCGCGGGAACGCAGGACCGACCGGTCGACTAGGCCGTGCGAGTGGCCGTGCTCATCACTCTCATCGCCGAGGTCACCGTCCAGCCGCCCGTCCAGCAAGACCACTTCCTCATGGAGCAACTCGTCGTGTTCACCCTCATGCTCACAGAGCGCGGTCCCGTCGGGTGCTCGCAGATGGCTCACGGCTGCAACGGTAGCCCCGCGTCGATCGACTGGTTCGCGGGCGACCCTTGCTCACGACTCCATCCTGCCGGCGACAACCGCTGAGCGGGGCTTTGCGAGGAGCGGATGATGGGACTCGAACCCACGACCTTCTGCATGGCAAGAACTCGCCGCGTGTGCCCCTATTACCTAACCGACCCCATCAAGCCGTTTCGTCTTGCTGTCTTTCCCCTCTCATCCCGGCTGGTTCCAGTAGTTCACTGACCTGTCGCTGACCCGTGCCGAAACCGGGTACCGGAGACACACGACCGAGAGTTTGATAGACCGCGGCCCCGCCACCGCCGCAACGCGAAACCGCTTGCCGAGTCCCACCGCGCCGTGAAGCAGGCTGGGCCGCAGTCGTTGCGGCCCAGCCACGGGCTTACTTCAGTAGCTGCCGCCGATGTTGTCGGGGCTGTTGAAGAGGAAGAGGGCGCCCCGGCCGATCACGAGCTTGGCTGCCGGGCCGGTGTTGTAGACACCGCCCCCGTCGATCACGGCCTGGTTGCGCACGACGACGGTGCCCGCTCCGAGCGTGACGGCGGCCGGACCGGTACTGCCGTCGTTGTAGATCCCGCCGCCGAACTGCGCCTGATTCGGGCTCGCTCCGGTGAGAGACCCGATCACGGACTGCGAGATCGAGACCAGCGCGGCCTTGCCGTCCAGGTTGACGTTGTCGATGCCGCCGCCCTCACCCTGCGGCGCCGAGTTGCCGGCGAGCACGAGACGAGTCGCCGTCAGGCTGGCCGTGTTGCCGCTTTCCGCGAAGTTGAAGATCCCCCCGCCGCCGCCGAACGGCTGTCCGTCGGCCGCGAGCGAGCGGTTGAACGCGACGGCCGAGTTGTTGATCACGAGCGCCGTGTCCCCGTCAGCCGAGTCGTTGAAGATGCCGCCTCCCGGCCCAAACGTCGTCGCGTTGTGATCGACGCTCGAGTTGGTGAGCGTCAGGGTCTGGCCGGCGTTGGAGATGCCGCCGCCGACGAAGGCGGTGTTGCCGCTGACGGTCGTGCCGGTGAGCGTCACCACGGCTCCGTCCTCGGTGTTGATGCCGCCGCCGGCGCTCCCGACGCTGTTGCCGCTTATGAACGAATTGTTCAGCGTTCCAGTCGACGAGTACAGCTCGATGCCGGCCCCGTTTCCGTCACCGTCCGTGTTCAGCGTCGTGTTGCCGAGAAGCCGCGTACCCTAGACCGTGACCGTCGCGAAGAACGAAGCGATCCCGGCTCCCTTGTACGTCGCCGTGTTCTGCTCGACGACCGAGTCGACGACGTGCAAGGTCGAGTTCTCGATGTAGACGCCGCCGCCGGCGACGCTGGCCGTGTTGCCGCGCAGATCCGAGTCGACGACACTGACAGTCGAGCCGTCCCAGATCTTCAGCGCCGCACCGACGTCGGTAGAGCCGCCGGTCAACGTCAGGTTCCTGACCGTGACGGTCTCTCCGCGGACGCTCAGCACGGCGGCCACGCCACCTCCGTTCAGCGACGCGCCCGGCGATGCCCCCTGCAACGTCACACTCTGGCTCGCCGAGAAGCCGCCCGTACAGGTTCCCTTGATCATCAGCGTGTCCCCAGGAGCCGCCGCGTCGATCCTCGTCTGCAGATCATCGTTCCCGAACGGTGCGCAGCTCACCACCGTTACCGCAGCGACGGCGGTAGCCGGTGCGAAAGCGAGCACGCTCGCAAAGACGAGGCCGGCGAGCACCAGCCACGAACGAAACGTCGCGGGAAGACAAGGAATAAGCGATCTACGAGTCATGTGAGTCTCCTTGGGATCCAATCGGTGCAGGGGTTGACGGACTGACCGCTGTCGCACGGCCCGGTAGGCCCGCCGCGGGAGAATCCGCCCCGCCGAACCTGCAGCAACGACCATTGGTCTGAACTTGCGCATTGCGTACTCCGTTCGTGCGATCGCCGACCCGGTGAACTCGATGCAACAGCTACCGGGCCAGCGGATGCGTGCCCCAGTTCGGAGCTTCGTCGCCTTCACCGAGCACTGCGGAATCACCGTGTGTGACCTGGAAGAGGCCGGTGCCGTCCACGTTGGCGGTGTAGATGTCCCGTTCTCCCGTCGCTGCGTCGAAGAGGCTGAACGCGATCTGCTGCCCGTTGGGCGACCAGGTGGGGTCGAGGCAGGCGCGGCCGTTCGGGTCTGTGAACGGGCCGCCGCAGCCGCCAACAGAGAGCTGATGCAGCCCGCTGCCGTCAGAGTGGACGATCCAGAGCGTTCGATAAACGCCCTCGGTGGCATGGGCTGAGAACAGGATCTCATTTCCCTGCGGCGACCAGGCGCCGCCCGCCTCGATGTCCATCCCGGTCGGCGTGAGCTGCCGCAGCCCGGTCCCGTCGAGCTTGACCGTGTCGAGCGTCTGACTGCCGTCCGGGCTCTGGCGCGTGAAGGCAAGGCGTTTCCCATCAGGCGAATAGCTGCCTGGAAGGTCATCGCCGCCCGGGTTCGAGGTGATCTGTGTCAAGCCCCCGCCGTCGGAGGAGCGGATCGTGTAGATCCCCTGGCGGCTCGGGTCGATGAAACCCGCCTCACACGCGAGCTGTGAGCCGTCCGGCGACCAGGTATTGCAGCCGTAGAACAGGTCGGGATCAATGTTCGGCAACGACACGCTGCTGCCCGTGTCCGGGTTGAGGATGAACGCCACTGAGTCGCAACACAGCAGAGCGAGTCTGGTGCCGTCCGGCGACCAACGCGGGAGCTCCGCAGTTACCTGCGGTGTGGCGACCTGCTGTTCGTGTGTTCCGTCCGGGTTGACCATGTAGGAGACCGTGTCGCCCAACGCCGGGTCAAAACGAGCGAAGACGATCTGGCCGTTCAGTCCACGCGGACTCGCGCCGGCGGGCAACGCCGTGAGCGCTGCACCTACGGCAATCGCGACGAACGATGTCAGGACGATCAGCTTGCGCATCGCACTCTCCTTTCGCTTTTGGTATGGATGCTGAGATTGCAGTGGGTTCTCCGGTCGCTCACGGATGGCTACCCCAGCTTGCGAGGTGAGCTTCCGGACCGCGCGTGATCTGCGTCACCGCGGTGCCGTCGGTGTTCATCGAGTAGATCTCAAAGGTGCCGGTCCGGTTGGAGATGAAGGCGAGCTTGCGACCGTCCGGTGACCACGAGTCGGGGATGTTGTCGATCTTGCCGCCGACGTTGTGGGTCACCTTCCGCAGGCCGCTGCCGTCGGTCTTAATCGTGTACACGTTCGACGACTGCGGCGACGATTCGTAGTTGGGCATGTTGAACGTGATCTGCGAGCCGTCGGGCGAGCACGCGATGTGGTTGATGCCCTCCCACGGGACGAGCCGCTTCAAGCTGCCGGGGCCGCCGCCGATCCGGCCGAGAAATATCGTGCTTTCGCCGTCGCTTCTCGACACGAGTTCGGCGATCTGATTCGTGCCGCGGAGCATGCAGGGGCTGTCGCCCGGGACTCCGGGTATCGCTGCGTCTCGAATCCCGGTTCCGTCGGCATTGATGATGACGAACCGAAGCGCCCGGACGGTGAGAAGCTTGCCGTTCGACAGCCACGCCACCGTCGAGCGGAGCTTGCCGCCGAGCGAGCGAAGACCGCTGCCGTCGGCGTTCACCGTGTACACCTGCTGCTTGTTCCCGTTGTTCCAGTTGCGGACGAAAGCGATCCGGTTACCGTCGGGCGACCATGCAGCGTTGATCGCATCACTGTCGGTCCAAGTGGTCAACTGGTGCGTACCGGTGCCGTCGGGCTTGACCGTGAACAGCTCGGCGTGGGCGCCCACCGCCGCCTGGTAGGCGAGCAGGCCGTTCTGGCTGGTCAGGCTGGCGCGCGACGGCGATGAGACGATCGCCGCGAGCGCACCGAGCCCGGAAAGGAGCGCGACCAGCAGATGGCTGCTGGAAGTGGTGTTCATCGCCTGTCCTTTCGTGACGTGTTCGACGTGCCTTGGATGGCCGTCAGGCGATCGTGAGCGACACCGCTACGAGATCGCTATGAAGCGGCTACGGTCCGGGTCTGCTCGAGTTCCGGATCCTGGGACCGCTCGAGGTCGTTGGGGAGAACGGCCCACTTCAACTGGGAGGCCCGAAGCAGCGGGCGGTCCTCGCGATCCTGCTGCTGAACGCCAACCACGTTGTCCCGGTTGACCGACTGGCCGACGAGCTTTACGGCGACGCGATACCCGCCAGTGCCCTGACGCAGATCCAGGCGCACATCTCTCATCTCCGCAAGTTGCTCGATCCTGATCTCTCCGCTGGAGTCACCGGCTCACTCGTCGAGACTCGCCCGCCGGGCTATCTGATCCGGATCCGTCCCGAGCAGCTGGATCTGCGTCGGTTCGAGCGCCTGACCGCAGAGGCGTCGGATTCGTCGGCTCGACACGACTTCGCGGACGCTTCTGCCCGGCTTCGCGACGCGCTCGACCACTGGCGCGGGCCGGCGTTGGCCGAGTTCGCCCGCGAACCGTTTGCGCAGGCGGCAATCGCGCGGCTCGAGGACATGCGCATCAACGCGCTCGCCGACCGCATCGATGCCGAGCTCGCGCTCGGTTACCATGCGGCGCTCGTTGGCGAGCTCCATACGCTCGCGGCAGAGTCTCCACTGCGAGAGCGCTTTCGCGCTCAATTGATGCTCGCGTTGTATCGGTCGGGGCGGCAGGCGGAGGCGCTGGACGTCTACCGAGCCATGCGTGCTTTCCTCGTCGAACAACTCGGGATCGAGCCAGGCCCGGCACTCCAGGAGCTCGAGCGGGCGATCCTGACGCACAGCGAGTCGCTCGAGCTCCCGCGACGCGCCCGAGCCCGATCAGACCTTCGAAGTGTCCTTGTCGTCGCTTCGAACGATGCTCGACTCGACGCGCTTCTGACGATCGCCGAGCTCCCAAAGCAGGAGCTGATTCTCGTCCGCCCCGTCGTCGAGGAGGTCGAGCTTGCGCGGGCGACAGCAGCCGTTAACGCTCGGCGGCGCACACTTTCGCCACCCGCGCGCGCGGCCTCGTTCATCTCGACTGAACCGGCTCGCGACATCGTGCGGCTGGCGTCGTCGTACGACGTCGAGCTGGTGCTGTTGGACGCTCGGATTCACCCCGACGACGCTCTCGTGCCCCGTGTGCTCGCGGAGATCCTCGAACGGTCACCTGCCGACGTCGCGATCCTGACCGGCGCGGCTGCGGATTTGAGATCCGGGGACGGCCTCTTCGTACCCTTCGGCGGCGGAGAGCACGACTGGGCGGCCCTCGAGCTCGCGGCGTGGCTGGCGTCCTCGGCAGGAGTTCCGGTCCGGCTTGTCGGGACGCGAGCCATGCCGCGTCTGCGACAGCGCGACGCAAGCCGTCTGCTGGCGGATGCTTCGCTCGTCGTCCAGCGTCTTGTTCAAGTCGACACCGAGCCTCTCCTCGCCGAGCCGACCGAAGATGCGCTCGTGGCTGCTGTCGCTGACGCCGCACTCGTCGTCGTCGGCATCTCTCCGCGCTGGCGGTCCGACGGCATCGGCACGATGCGCCGCGCGCTCATCCGCGCGAAGCTGCCGGTCCTCCTGACGCATCGTGGCCCGCGGCCCGGCGGACTTGCACCCCGCGACAGCCGCACCCGTTTCACCTGGTCGCTGGAGAGTTAGTGCTTGTGCACGCACAGCGCGCCCAGGTCGATGAGCCCATACCGACCCTGCGAGACCTCGCAGCCGACCCGCGGCGATACGTACTCGCCGTAGACGCGACTCGCGAACACGGCGATCGGCGCGGCACGCATCAACTCGTCGTCGAGGGCACGAAACGCTTCGATTCGTGGCTGCCCACGCAGCGTTCCCGCACGGTCGACCCGCTTGCGAAAGGAGGAGCTGCTCCACAGTCCCGGGCCTAGAGCCGAGCCGTAGACACCCGTCGCGAGCACCTCGTGGAAGAAGGGCTCGGGATCGAGCTCGAGCGTGTTGCCGCCATAGGTGGAGAAGAGCAGATCGGCGCGGTCGGTTGTCCTGTTGTAGCGGATCGGACAGGCGTCGCTGTGGATGATCGATACCGTGATGCCGATCCTGCCCAGATCTGTTCTGAGTACGCCGCCGAGGTCCGAGGTGCCGGTGCTGCACGTTGCGGCGTAGAGAACTGCGTGTCGAGTCCGGTGTCCTGCGAGTAGTCGGGCGATGCGGAGATCAATACGGTTCAGCGGAAAGATCCGTCCCGCCGGAAATCCGCGGATGGCAGGCGGAATGAGCTGATCATCGGGAACGTGTTTGACGACGGCCCCGAGCGCGGGACGGTCGAGCGCGTAGCTGACGGCGCGGCGTAAGCGCGCATTCCGGAACAAGGGGCGGTTCGTATTGAAGACCACCGCGTCGACGACCGGCATCGGCTCGAGGAAGTACCGCTGTGCCCCGCGTTTCGCCGCCGCGCTTCCAGGACCGTAGAGTCGGTCGAGGATCCCGCCGGGAGCGAGCGGCGAGTAGAGATCGAAGTCGTACGGCAGCAGATCGATCTTGCCCGCGTCGGTCAGCGCGACCGCCCGCGACGTCGGGGTGCCGAACGAGTAGACGATGCGGGCCGAGCGTCGCGGCCGCGTCCCTGCGTAGTTGGGGTTTCGCAGCAGCACGGTGCGGTTGTCGGTCATCGACTTGACGTAGTAGGGGCCGAGAGACGGGATCGGGCCGGTCAACCCGCCGGGGACGACCGGCTCGGACAGAGGAACCGGACAAAAGAAGAACATCGAGATGCCGTCGAGGAAGTCCCCTGACGGCCGAAGGAGCGTGATCGAGAGGAGGTTGCCGCGAGCCGAGATCCCGGAGATGTGCGCAGCCTTCCCGTGTCGGTAGGCGGAAACCCCGACGATGTCGGAGGCGAACGACAACCCCCATGGATCCTCGAGCTTCGGTGACAGTGCCCGTTCGATCGTGTAGCGGAACGTCGCCGCCGTCACGAGCTCGTTCGACGGCGGCGAGAACCGGATACCTGGCCGCACCCGGAACGTGTATGTGCGTCCGTCCGCCGAGAGGTTCGGCATCGCGGCCGCGAGCTCCGGACGGAGCCGCGCGCCCCCGGCCCCCGCGGAGTCGGGGTAGTCGAGCAGGTTCGCGCAGGTGTCGTAGTAGAGCTGTACGTTCTGGCGCGTCGGGCGAGCCGTTGATGGATCGGCGTCCGTGAAGATCTGCGGCATCGAGATTCGAAGCTCCTGGCCGGAGATCGGAGGCAGTGGGAGCGGCGCCGTAGCGGTGCCTGTCCAGAGCAGGCCGCTGCGGTAGCGAACGACGCTCGGCGCCGAACCGGTCGTCAGCTCGGATCGTGTCCCCGTGTCGGGATCGAGACGCGAGACCGTATTGGCTTCGCTGTTGGCAATCCACAGGCGTCCGCCGCCGAAGAAGATCCGCTCCGGGTCAGGCCCGGAGGCGGATGTCTTCTGCACGCTCAGGTCCTGCTCGCCCAGCTGGAATATGGTCCCGTCCGGGACGATCGACGCCCAGACGAAGCCGCCGCCGACGGTCAGGTCGCTGAGCCAGCCGCGCAACCTCTGTGTCGCCGTGATCCGGTTCTCCACCGGATCGATCCTCACGACGACACCGCTGCCACCGCTCGCCGCCCAGATCGCCCCGTCCCCGTAGACCACCCAGTTCACCGCGTCCGCCAGCAGTATCCGGCGGAGAAGACGTCCGCTTCTGGGATCGACGCGCGCGACGCTCTGGCCACGCGCCAGCCAGAGCGAGCCGTCCCCGAAGGCGATCCCGGGGCCTTGACCACCGACCGCGAAGCGCTTGAGCACCTTGCCGCTCCGAGCATCGATCCGCATCACCTCCGAGCCACCGTCCTGTGTGAGCCAGATGGACCCGTCACCGACGGCGAGGCGACTACCCGGACCCCAAGGCAGGTTCACGTCGCCGATGATCTTGTGCATCGCCACGTCGACTCGCTCGAGACGTCGCACGCCTCCCGCGAGCACCCAGGCCGAGCCGCCGAAGAACGCGACGTCCCACGGCGTCGTTCCGAACTGACCCTGTTTGCCGAGCCCGACTCGAGCGACGACGCGGCGCGTACGCGTGTTGACCAAGCTCAGTGCGTTCGGTCTCAGCGAGACGAAGTCGAGCGTCGCAGCCGTATGCGCGTGCACGCTCGTTCCTCGCGTACCGAGCACAATGCCGACCGCTACCGCGAGGGCGACCACCCCGACGGCGGCAGCCGCGACGATCGGGCGTCGACCGTGCTTCCGTCGTGCGACTACCTTCCCTTCGAGGCCAGCCCGCGCTGCTGCCACAAGATCGGTGCAAGTCAAGTATCGGTCGTCCGGCGCTTTCGCGAGCGCCCTCTCGAAAACGGCGTCGAGCGTCACCGGGAGCTCAGGTCTGAAGTCCGAGAGAGGCGCCGGCCGCTCGTTCAGATGGGCGAACAGAACCGACAGCTCGGTTTCGCGATCGAACGGGCGCTCACCAGCGAGGCACTCGTAGAGGACGCAGCCGAGCGAGTAGACGTCGGCTCGACCGTCGATCGGCGCGCCTTCGATCTGCTCGGGCGAGACGTAGTCGATCGTTCCCACGAAGCCCCGCTCGGAGGTCAAGCTGCCTACAGAAGAGACGTGGCGCGCGAGACCGAAATCGCAGACGTACGCGGACTCGTGCCCGTTCGCCGTCGAGACGAGGATGTTGCCGGGCTTGACGTCGCGATGGACGAGCCCGGCGGCGTGAGCGGCATCGAGCGCTCCAGCGGCTTGTTCGATCAGCTTGACCGCCCGACCGGGCTCGATCCGACCCTCGCGCCGAAGCAGCTGCCGGAGGTCCGGGCCGTCGACGTATGCCATCGCCAGGTAGAGCTGCCCGTCGTACTCGCCGGACTCGAGGGTACGGACGATGTGCCTGTGCTCGAGACTCGCCGCGATCTGAGATTCGCGCAGGAACCGCTGTCGGAAGCGCTCGTCGCGTGCCAGCTCGGGCAGGAGCAACTTCAAGGCAACGTGGTCCCCGCCGTGGGTGCTCTCGGCCAGGTACACGGAGCCCATCGCGCCCTCGCCGATCAGCGACTCGACCCGAAAGCCGGCCACGACGGTGCCGGGAGCCACGAGAGCGCACATCGCGCCAAGAAAGCCTGACAGGGCGGCCCGCCACTCTCAAGGCTGCCGCGCAACCACCTCGCAGACCACATGAGTCACGTCAGCGCGGGCTGCCGCTTTGACCGAGATTCACCGACTGGTGCGTCGCCGCTTGCCGGGCGTGCCGCCGGTAGCGGCTGCAACGCTCCTGCTAAACGCTTGCTCCTCCGCCGTAACCTCCTATGTCATGGACGTCCACTTCCTTGGCAGGGCCGTGGTCGGAGTGCGGCCCATGAGTGGTCGGCCAGTCCTCCCGCCGGCGATTCCTAGTCAAGGCGCGCTCCAACTTGTATTGGCGTTCGTGTTCCCGCCACGTCCGCCACTTCGCTCGTAGCTGCTGAAACATGGTCGACTCCTCTCTCGGTGTTGAAGTGTCAGGTCACGAATCGCGGAGAGGAGGGTCTCGCGCGTCAGCGAACTTTTCAGCTCGCGGGTCCCCGTTACGCTGCTGGTCGGCGGCACATGAGCCGGGGCCGTTCATGGCCCCTCCCGAGGAGGGCCTATCCAGTCCCAGTAATCCTGACGGACGACTTGCGCCTTCTCTGCGATTCGGAGCCCGTCCTTGAAGTTGTGTGCTTCGGTGAGTGTTTCGAACTCGCGGCGGCGCTCGCCGCCGAGGTTGTCCAGGAAGGGGACGACGTACTTTCGGCCTGAGCGGTAGACACCGCGGTGGCGGGTGCGGCCGAGCTTGAAGCTCGTCGGGTCGAGTGCGCGGGCTGCCCTCATGACCGCGTCGTCGAGTTCGGCGGTGGCCCTGGTGAGCCGTCCGCGAAGCGAGGCGATCTGCTCGGACGAGTCGACGACGCTACGTGACAGCTCCGGCGTCAGTTCGGCGAGCGCTTGTCGGCGGTCGAGCAGCCGATCGACACAGGCGATCTTCGCTTCCAGCGATTCGGCCTCTTGCCGGGCTCGCGGCGAGACGAGGGTCACCTCGCGCTGCGCGGCCAGCCGGGCCGCCAGCCGTTTCCGATCGATCCGGGCCAGGAAGCCATCGGCCCCCACGAGGGCTCGATGCGCGACGAACAGCTCGGTGCCAAGCTTGGCCAGCGGCTCCTGCAGCACCGGCGCCGCCCCGGGCAGCAACGCACGCACCTGCCAGGCGGCCTCCTCGAACGTCGGCTTCCGTGAGCGCCCCTTGGGCAGCCGCTGGCGCAGCCGGCGCCTTTCGGCCGCCTCAACACGAGGCCGCGGGAAGTCCGAACGCAACCCTGGCACGACGATCCGGAAGATCCGCTCCGGCTTGGGCAGCCCCGCAAGAGCGAAGGCACCCAGATCCCGCAGCTCGACCCCATCGCCGACCAGGTCGCGCGTCGTCTGCGACAACAGGATCTCACCGCCATGCCCGGCCGCACAGATCCGCGCCGCACGATTGACGTCGACGCCGAGATAGGCGCCGCCCATCGACCGCTGGCTCGCCCGTATGCAGACCGATCCGCACCCGGACCTGAGCCCCATCCGGCCACGCCTGCGCCCCAAGCAGCCGCTGCGCCGCCACCGCGGCCGCAACCCCGTCCCGCGCCCCCCGAAACACGGCGAACAGCTCATCGGCCCGACAGTCGACCTCCTCGCCGCCCGCCTCCGCCACCGCCCGCCGAAGCAACCGCCGCAGGTCACCCAACACCCCGCCATAACCGGCCCCGAACTGCTGCACGAGCCGCGTCGAGCCCTCCACGTCCGCGAACAACAACGTCACAGTCCCGCTCGGCAGTTCGCCCACAGACTCCTCCAGGCCTGAGGGCCACCAGGCCCCCACCAACAACCATCGTCAACCCCCACCGAGCGACCGTCAACCCCTCGAACTCTTTAGCAATCGCCGCCACCGAGGAATCCACCTCCCGGCGTCGCGGGCCGCCGCCGCGCAGAGAGCCGAGAGTCCTGACGGGATGGGTGTGACAACCGCTACACGCAATGCAGTGAGTGTGGGAAGGTCAGACTCCCAGAGGACCCGCCGCCTCCTCTCGCCGACTTCGCCCCGGTCCGTCCGGTCCGTAGTAACGCCTCGCCACCCGCGATCGAGGCTGCCTCGGACGGGCGAGAGATCGGCAGCGAGACCAGCGATGCGACCCCGGCCCACGGTCACGCTACGCCGCGTCGCCGCGGTCCGATTGTGGCTCTTTGTGAATTGGCGGCGTAGAGTCGCCGGGTCGGTAGCGAAGGGAGGCCCGCGATGAAGAAACTTTCCTGCTGGGTCGGCCGCCACAGCTGGCAGACGACCGTGGAAAAGGGCTACACCATGACGAGTTGCAGTGCGTGCGGAACCATGCGACACACTCGTGGAGGCGGACCGGGCGGCGGTCCCTACCTGGGCTCGGAGCAGGGAAGGGCGGAGGCTCGTGGCGGCGGGGCGCCGCCGTGGTGACGTAACCATGGGCAGGATGGCTCGGTAGCGAACGGAGGCCCGCGATAAAGCGCTCGATCTCGCCCGATACCTGACCGCGACACAGGCCCGGAAGCGTGGTGTGGGCCAGTGTCCGGCAATGATCCCTGAGCGACTACGACGAGAAGGCCGACGCGTATTGAAACCGTCCTGCGAGTGACTCTGTGTACGCGGTCAAAGGTCGAGCTTGGAAGGCATCTCCCCATTCCGGCTCCGGAGGTGTCACGCCCAACTCGTTGGCCGGACGGAACCCGAAGCGGCTGTAGTACTGCGGTGCGCCGAGCAGACCGATCAACGGCACGCCCGCAGCATCAGCGGCGGCGAGAAGCGCGTCCATGAGGGCGCTCCCGATGCCTGTGCCTTGACGATCCGGAAGGACGCCAATCGGCCCCACGGCAACAACTGGGTCGGTGCCGACGGTCGCCTGGCTCGCCGTAACGTGGCCGACCACCCCGCCGTCGGTTAGCGCCGTGAACGAGAACTCCGGAATGGCGTCGCCCGCCTCCCACAGCGCCTCGAACAGACCGACCTCGGGTGGGACGGAACCAGGGCTCTGCGGCCGCCGGAAACGCGGCCGCCGAAAAGCCTCGGCGTAGACGTGCCGAATCGCCTCGTAATCGTCGGCCAGCTGCTCCCTAACGATCACCGGCTCATCCTCGCATCACATGTCCTTTGCCTGGGTCAGCGTCCTCTCGCCCGACACCTCTCTGGTAGGTGGCCGCGCCCTGGCGACCCATCGAGCCATGGCCGAAGAAGCGACTAGTCGAGGACGCGCTCGCGACGGAGGTTGAACGGCGGGGCGGGCACAGTGACGAAGCCGGCATCCGGATCGCCGCCCGGCCCATCGCGGCGTTCCGGGTGTGATGCCCGCCCTCGTGACTGCTGTTTGCAATCGTGCGTTGAGCGGCGTAGGTTGCGACGCGGCCAGCGAGCCAAGCCGCGCTCCCGCCCCCAGACTGACCGGGGGATCGTGTCGGCCTTTGGACGTCAGCTCGTCTTCCCTCGTTGCGCCCCGGGCAGGCAACTCGCCCCAAGGAACGAGGAAAGGAGAAGACCCATGCAAGGGTCCTCGAAGCGCCTCTTAACGCTTCTTACGGCTGCGGTTGTAGTGGCGATGCTCGCAGTTGTGCCAGCGAGTGCGATCACGAACGGCCAGCTCGATGGGAACGGCCACCCGAACGTCGGGGTGATGGTGGTCAACTTCGGCTCCGGCCCGACACGGCTGTGCTCGGGCGAGCTGATCGCGCCGACCCAGTTCCTGACCGCCGGACACTGCACGGCCTTTCTGGTCAGCGACCCTTCGCCTCTGGTCGGCGTGACGTTCGACTCGACCTACGACCCGAACACATCAGTCGTCGTTCCGGCGACGAAGGTGACCGTCGATCCGCTGTTCGGCAAGGATCGTGGTGACCTGCACGACCTCGGCGTGATCACGCTGGCGTATCCGGTTGCGGCGACGCCTGTCGTCCTGCCGACCGCCGGACTCCTTGACCAGCTGGCGGCCCAGGGCGGCCTGCGCGGCGAGGAGTTCACTAATGTCGGTTACGGGGCAACCGGCTATGCGTTCGGCGGCGGTCGGCCGACGCTCGTGAACTTCCAGCCAGCTGTCCGGAGAATCTCTAGCTCGCCGTTCATGGCGCTCGAACAGAACGTGCTGCGCCTGCAAGGGAACACGAACGCCACCGGCGACGGCGGAGTCTGTGTGGGCGACTCCGGCAGCGCCGCCTACCTCAACGTCAACGGCACCGAGGTCGCGGTGGGGATCGTCACCCAGGGCGGCGACCAAAGCTGTGTCGCGAACGACCCGAAGTACCGACTCGACACACCCTCGGCACGCGCTTTCCTCGGGCAGTTCGTCTCGCTGCCATGAAGTCCATTCATCTTCCAGGAGAGGAGGACGTCTTGCGCGTATCCCGTTCGAGGAAGAGATGGAGTGCCGCGGTCGTCGGAGTTGCGGTGATCGGAGCGTTCGCAGCTGTTGCTCTCGCATCGTTGCCGGTGAATTCCACGACGACGGTTCTCGCCACCGGGAACCTCGACAACAGCGTGCAGCTGAACACCGACCGGATCAAGTTTCAGACGAAAGATCCGACCGTCGTCCGCGTCCAGAAGGTCGTCTTCGGTCCGGGCGGCTCCAGCGGCTGGCGTCATCGTCCAGGCATCGCGATCGTCACTGTGGCGTCGGGTGCGGTGACCGTCTGGGAGTCAGACTGCAGCACGAC
The DNA here is from genome assembly GCA_963774355.1 of uncultured Thermoleophilia bacterium. GTDB lineage: Bacteria > Actinomycetota > Thermoleophilia > Gaiellales > Gaiellaceae > PALSA-600. The sequence continues at coordinate 509,833 of CAVZER010000006.1, forward strand.
GACGTACGGGCCGGGCCTTTCGGCCGGCGCGGTGTTCATCGAAAGCGGCGATGACCCAGGGCAGGTCACGAGCGTCGATGGGGCAACGACTTACGCGACGCTGGTTGTGCCCAACGACAACCCGCCCGTCTTCCGGATCGACGACACGCCGCCGCCTTGCGCATGACTGCCCGCGGTTGCCAAGGCTCCTGAAGGAGGCGGCTAGAGACTCGCCCCCCGCTGTGCCTCGTTAGTGGGGTACAGCGGGGGCCTAGCTCACGGGACGAGAGGTTGGCTCGGCCGCCGGCCAGCCGAAGTCCAGGTGCGCGTCGCACGCGACCTCGTCGCGCGCTGCCGCCAGCTGACGCGCTCGATCGCCGAGCTCGACAAAGACCTCGCAGCGATGAGCGAACAGACCGCGCCGAAGCTGCTCCAACTACCTGGCTGCGGCGGTCTCACTGCCGCCAAACTACTCGCCGAGATCGGCCCGATCGACCGCTTCGGCAGCGACGCACAGCTCGCCCGCCACGGCGGCGTCGCACCGCTCGAGGCGAGCTCAGGCCGCACACAGCGCCACCGGCTCGACCGTGGCGGCAACCGCCAACTCAACTGCGCACTCCACCGCATCGCGATCACCCAAGCACGCGTCCATCCGCCCGCACGCGCCTACCTCGAACGTAAGAAAGCCGAAGGCAAGAGCAACCGCGAAGCGATCCGCTGCCTCAAACGACAACTCGCCCGCACCGTCTACACCACCCTCAAGAACGAGCCAGCATTGACATAGGAGCAACACTGGCGCAGTTGAGGGCGATACCGCCCGGTTCAGCAATCGAGGCTGAGCCGCCACTCACTTCTGCGGAGGACGGCGAATACCTCATTGTCGAAAGGTTCTCGTCCGAGTACGTCGCGGATCGCCTGTGCCCGAGACTTCCGGGCAGGTAGCCCTGGTCTTCTGTCGGCCTCGCCGATTACCCGCCAATCCTCCTCGCCCCGTTGCTGAAAGACGACGTATGCGCCTGCGCTCGGACTCACACGCCGATCCTAAGGTTCCGGCGTCATTGCGCAACGCCGAATCGCCATGACCCAAGGCGAGCCCCGCCGCTAATGCCACGAGAGGTAGCCGCGTACAGTTCATGTCGCGCGTGGCAGCATCCGCCGACGTCGAGCCGCTCGGGCGAGGTCGGTGAGGCGCGCGAGGGTCTGGTCTGCCTCCGCGGCGTCTCGGTCGCGAAGTGTGGCGTGGACGTTGCGGCCGGCTGTGTCGACGTGCACACTCGCCAGGTTCAACCGGCGCTGCACAGGTCCTTGCACCCGACGGAGGCTCTGCACCTTCTCGAGAGGTACCCAACAGGTGACGCGCCGAAGTCGCCCGCTCGTGGTCGCGACACACGTGTCGGTGCGCCCCCAGGCGAGCATGCGATACCGCAGCGGGCTCTTCCACCGCGCGCGCGCCGGCGGCGGCAGCTGTTCTGCCGGCCTGTCCGGGACGATGCGCTCGAGCAGCTCCTCGGCAACCATTCGGCTTCCGACCGGAAGCACTGCCCGTATCGCTCTGCGCTGCGCCTGGCCTTCGCCCTTCGAGCGCTGCCGCCCGGCAAGATCGACCTCGAGTCGACACCAGCCCAGCCGACGCCACAGCAGCGGCTCGACCATCCGCACAGCCTGGACACGGCCTGGCCGGATCGTCTCCGCGGTCAAAGCCACCAGTCCCGACCGAACACGCAGACCATCTGGCGCCTCGGCCAGGGTCAGACGGTACTCCTGGTTGAAGCGCCGCCATACGACGATCACGACCCCGAAGATCCATACGGCTCCGAACCTGACCACGCCGGCAGCGACCGCTGGGGCCAGGATGGCGGTGACGACGAGAGCCGCAATGACGGCTTCCGCAAAGAGGCCGACGTCGCTGATCAGGATCGAGCCGGCGAGCCGGGCCGTCGGTACCGTTGTGAGTACGCGTTCCTCCGCAACCGGTTCTAGCGGGGAACCCGCCTCCGTGACGCGCTCCTCGAGGCGTGCCCCTTCAGCGAGGGCGAGCAGGGTGGCGCGGAGCGGCTCGACTTCCCGCTCCGGCAGATAGGCCAGGCGAGCGGTCGCGCCACTCGCGCCCCCCATCCGAAGCCGCAGCTCCGCAACGCGGAAGAGTCGTGCCAGGCCAGGCCGCACGATGTCGACCGCCTGAACCTGCGAAAGCGGGAAGCGCAGCGAGCGCCGGCGCAACAGACCCGTCTCGATCTGCAGATCGTCGCTGTCGATCCGCCAGCGCGTGACGAGCCACGACACGAAACCGAGACACGTGAGGACGCCCGCGATCACGAACTGCACGAAGGAGCCGTTGAGATTCCCGCCTCTCACCAACGCGGGTAAAAGCACAATCGCGACCGCAATCGTGGCTCGCCCGCCGCGAACGAGCGGCGACAGAGGATGGACACGCCGCCAGCCGTCCACGTCGCTCATAACCCCGCTGCCTGAGCCTCCCCCAGCTCAGCAAGCCGATCCCGCAGACGCGCCGCCTCCCCACGTTCGAGGCCGGGAATGCGCGCGTCGCTCGCAGCCGCAGCCGTATGCATCCGCACTGTCGCCAAGCCAAAGGATCGCTCGAGCGGACCGGCCGTCACATCAATGAACTGCATACGCCCATACGGCACAACCGAGAGCCGAGAAAAAAGGACCCCGCGCCGGACAAGCAAGTCATCCTCACGCTCCGCATAACCCCAGGCGGAAAAACGCCGGCGCAGCAAACGCTCCACCACAACCCCGAAGACCACCGCAACAGCAGCGCACACGAACCCGACAACAACGCCTCCGTACGCCCCAAGCACGACCGCGACAAGCACCAGCCCGACAGTAAAGGCCAGCAACTGAAGGCGACGCAGCAAAAGGAGCCGCGGCGCCGGCCGCCGCCACCGCTCTCCCCCATCACCCGCGTCCACGGTAGCCACGGACGCGAGTATGCAGCAGCTGAAGATCGCAGCCGCGCAAGTCGGCGAGCCGCGAGACGGTGTCGGCAAGCGCTGCTCATGAGTGTTTGTCTCGGCCGGCGGTCTGCAGTGTCAAGCGGCCCGGTTACACGGTGGTAAGAGGCTTGGGGGGTTAGGTGGTGGGTGGCTCTCTAACGCCCGAAACGTGACCCGTGGCCGCATACGTGACTGGCGGTGCGTCAACGCGCTTCATGTCTTGGCTCCTCAGTTGTTCGTGTTGGCCGGAGCTGGCGACGGTTATTTAAGGCAGAGCGCGGCGAAGTCGATTCCGTAGATCGGCTGTTGGATTCTGCAGTTGGCGGCGATGCGGGCGGAGAAAAGTTGCGGGAGGGTTCCGTTGAAGAGGGGTACGCCGGGTGCGGCGGTGCGGGTGAGGTAGGCGTCGAGTGCCTGGTAGGCGCGGTAGCGTCGGGTGCCGCTGAGTTTGGCTGCGGCGTCGAGTCGGCGGTTGTAGGCCGGGTCGTTGAAGTAGCTCCAGTCGAGGTTGTTGGTGGCGTGGATCGTGCGGCCGTCGAAGAGGAGGGCGAGAAAGTCTGACGGGTCGGGGTAGTCCGCGGAGTAGGCGCCGAAGCCGATGTCGAACGGGGCGCCGCGTGTGCCCTCGGCCGTGAATGGGAAGTTGAAGTATTTGGTCTCGACGGTGATCCCGATCGGTGCGAGTTCGGCCTTGACGAGTTGTGCGAGTTGATGGGCGAAGGGGCACCCGCAGTTGTAGAAGACGGCTTTGCCGCCGTGGCCGTGGGCGAGTTGTTTGGCGCGTGCGAGGTTGGGGGTGTTCGGGTAGGCGTGGATGGCGTGGTAGCCGGGTATTGCCGGTGGCAGGTACTGGTCGGTCGGCCGGCTAGGGCCGGGCCACGCATTTTGCCCGGCGGCCTGTGCGATCAGTCGGCGGTTGAGCGCGTAGTTGACCGCCCGGCGGAGGTTCGCGTTCTTGAACAGCGGCCGGCTCGTGTTCAGGGCAAGCCAGATGACCCCGACTGACGAGCCGGTGAAGTAGCGTTGGTCGCCGGCGCGGGCGGCGGTGCTGTGGGGGCCGTAGCGGGCGTCGAGGCTCGCCGACTCGGCAGGATAGATGCTGGAATCGGTGACGTCTGAGGTGCCGGTTTCGATGTCTTTCACGCTCCGGGCGGGGTCGACGTTGAGGTAGTAGTCGATCTCGTCGAGCGCGTGTGGCCGTGAGCCGTGGTAGTTGGGGTTTCGTTTTAGCACGACGCCCTGCCCCGGGTGGAGGGAGGCGACGTAGTACGGTCCGGCCGCGGGCACGGTCTGAACGCCCTGCGCGACGATCGGCGTGTCGGTCGGGACGGCACAGAAGAACGGGGACGTGAGCAGCGTCGGGATCAGCGGGTCGGGGTGCGTGAGCCGCATCGTGAGCGTGTTGCCGTGCGCGCTCAGACCGGAGATATGTTTCGCCTTCCCGGCCGTGTAGGCCGGGGCGCCGACGACGTCTTCAAGGTAGTAGGTGTTGCTGTTGCTGTACATCGTCTTGCTGAGGGTCCGCTCGATCGAGAACTTGAACGTCTCGGCGGTGACGGGGGCGTTCGAGGGCGGGGAGAAGCGAAAGCCGGGCCTGATCGTGAAGGTGTAGGTCTTGCCGCCGTCGGTGGGGGCGGGGATCGTCTTGGCGACTTCCGGCTCGAGCCGTGTCCCGGCCAGTCCAACCCGGTCGGGGTAGTTGAACAGCTTGGCGCAGGTCGCATACCCGATCTCCCAGGCGCCGGCACCGGGACCGGGGGGGCCTGCGGGGTCGAGCGAGCTGATCGAGTCGCCCGAGTCGGTCACGTGTGCAACCAGGCCCGCCTGTTTGCCGGGATCGACGAGCGCGTTTTGGACGGAGACCCAAACCTTGCCGCCGCCGACCGCGATCGCCTGCGGGCTGCCGCCGACCGGGATCGTCTGCACGACGGTGTTGGTTTGGGGGTCGATCCGAGAGACGGTGCCGTCGACGCTGTTGGTCACCCACACGCTGCCCAGGCCGACGGCGATCCCGGCCGGGGCCTGCCCGACCGTGATCGACGTCGTGACCGAGTCGGTGGCCGGGTCGATGCGCACGACCTTGTCGTCGAACCCGTCCGCCGCCCACACCGCACCTGCGCCGACGGCGACCGCGGTCGGGTCGTTCCCGACCGGGGTGGCGGTTGAGAGCTTCGTCTCGGGATCGATCCGGGAGACGGTGTTGCCGAACTTGTCGGCGGCCCAGATCCCACCCGCACCGACCGCGACACTGGACGGGCTCGCGTCCGTAGCGATCGGCTTCCCGACCTGCTTTCCGGTCGAATCGAACCGATCGAGCTGCCCGCCCTCGGAAACCACCCAGATATCGCCCCGGCCGACCGCGATACCCATCTCGCCGTAGGCAGAGCCGGGCAGCTTGCGCGCCGGCCCGGCGGTATCGAAGTGCGGGTCGATCTTGACCAGCCCGGGAGCGCCGTCGGGCTGGTGACTGACAATCCAGACCGCGTTCGGGGTCGCAGCCATATCGAGCGGAACGTCGCCGGCGAGCGGAACGTTGCCGACAAACCTGCCGCTGGCAAGGTCGATGTGCGTGACCGTCTTGTCGCTGCTGTTCGCGACCCAGAGGCCGCCTCCACCGACGGCGAGCGCCGCTGGCGCGACGCCGACCGGCACCTGCCCGCTAACCCTGTTCGAACCCGGGTCGATAATCGCGACCGCGTTCCCGCCCACCACCATCGACCCGCTCGAGCCCCCCTGCCCCAACGCAAACACCGGGATCGCAACCGCAGCCGCAACAACCCCGATCAGCGCAGCGCCCGCATACATCCGCCGCCGCCTGCGCCGCAACTCGACATCGAGCGTCTTCAGCGGCCCGAACGCGCCCGGCAAACCATCGATCACCAACTGGTACAGGTGCTGCGCCTGGTCGAGATCCTTCAACCGCCGCTCACCAAGATCAATGATCGAGACGCCCCCAGGCAGATCCTCCTCCGCCAGCTCCTTCGTCGTCGACGACAACAACACCTGGCCCCCGTGGCCGGCAACCCCGATCCGCGCAGCACGATGCACACCAATCCCCACATAGCGATCGACGCCGCGTCGCGGCTCACCCGTGTGCAACCCCATCCGCACCCGCACTTCCGCCCCCGCCGGCCACACCTGGGCGAACAGGTCACGCTGCGCATCCACAGCGGCCGCAACCGCATCCTTCGCCGTCTGGAACGCGACGAAGAACGAATCCCCCTGATTGTCGACCTCGCTACCGCCGTGCGCGACGAACGCCGAACGCAGAATCCGGTGATGCTCGGACAGAAGCTCCGCGTACCCGGGGCCAAGCTGCTTAAGGAGCCGAGTCGACCCCTCCACATCGGTGAAGAGGAACGTCACAGTCCCGCTCGGGAGCTCGGCCACTCAACGGCCCTTCGCTAGAGAACAACCAGCCTAGACCGAAACCACCGAATTGCACAGAGCCACGCCGGTTTAACGAGCGACCAGGCAGCCCTTTGTCGTGACTTGCCGGCACCGAAATGAGCGGCATTCGGTTTCGCGACAAGACGTGATCGCGCCAGACGCGTCGAACGGCATGTTGAACGACGCGCCCGGCCCGGAACCGAAGCGTACGACCCTCAGCACGACCGGACAACGTCAGCCGACGTCGACGGCGCCCGGGCCAAGCCCACTGATCGGGTTCAGCGCCACACCCGTCAGTGCGTTGATCTTTGCCGCTCCGCTGACGCGCAGAACGCGAGCATGCACGCGGTGCATCGTGCCTCCGGGAAGGTTCGGTTCGGGCGGCGCCTTAAACGCCGCGGCGCTCGAGGCCGCCGCGAGCGGGGCGGCGATCGCGACTGCGGTTGCCAGCCAGTTCCTGATTCTGCGATTGTGGCGGGTCATCTCGCTTCCTCCTGTGTTCGCCGGGTGGTGTTTGCCGTCATGACCAGGAGACGGAGCCCACCGGCCGCGTCTTGCGCATCTGTGCGCGCTTGACACAGCCTGTGTCGCGGGCGTCATACTTGACAGCGCCTCGGGGGAGGCGTAGGCCTGATTTGTGACTGAGCTCCCGAGTGGGACCGTCACGTTCCTCTTCAGCGATGTTGAGGGTTCGACGCGGTTCCTTGAGCGGGTTGGAGATGACGCGTACGCCAATGCGTTGGTGGAGCATCGGTGCGCGGTCACTGCGGAGTGCGGTGAGCACGGTGGCGTGATCGTCGACACCGAGGGGGATGCGTTCTTTATCGCCTTCCCAACTGCACCAGGCGCATTGAAGGCAGCCGTCGCCATTCAGGAGGCTCTCGCGGATCAACAGGTGCTGGTACGGATCGGTTTGCACACAGGCACGCCGCTTCTGGTCGACAGCGGGTATGTCGGGATCGACGTTCACCGTGCCGCGCGTATCGCGGCCGCGGCGCATGGAGGGCAAGTGGTGTTGTCGGCCGCAACGTGGTCGCTCGTCGAGCGTCAGAGCGATCATGGTGGTGGGTTCGTTGTCCACGACCTTGGCGAGCATCGTCTGAAGGATCTGTCGGGTCCAGAGCGGTTGTTCCAGCTCGGAGATGGCGACTTTCCGCCGCTGCGGAGCCTGGGTGCAACGAACCTGCCGGTGCCGTCGACGCCGTTCCTCGGCCGCAAGGATGAGCTCGACGAGGTCGTGGGGCTGCTGCGCCGTGCCGACGTTCGCCTGTTGACGTTGACCGGGCCGGGCGGGATCGGGAAAAGTCGGCTCGCGTTGCAGGCTGCGGCGGAAGTCTCCGATGCGTATGCGGACGGGGTGTGGTGGACATCCTTGGCGCTCATTCGGGAAGCCGCTTCGGTACTGCACGCGGTGGCGCAGACGTTGGGCGTCGTTGAGGAGCAGGCTCGACCGCTGCTCGACCTTCTCGCTGATCGCGCGGCGGGCCGTCGTATGCTGCTGCTGTTCGACAATGCCGAGCACCTCCTGCCTGGGGTTGCCGCCGAGTTGTCCGCGTTCGTTGCCGCCTGCCCGAGCGTGCAGCTGCTGGTGACGAGCCGCGAGCGTCTACAACTCGCGGCTGAAGTCGCCGTGCCTGTTCCGCCGCTTTCACGGTCCGATGGCGAGCGGTTGTTTCTCGACCGGGCACGTGCTGCCGGCGTCCTGCTGCGCCGGGATGAAGCGGTCTCAGAGCTCTGCGCTCGGCTGGACGAGTTGCCTCTCGCTCTTGAGCTGGCGGCTGCCCGCACGGTCGTCTTCACGCCGCCGCAGCTGCTCGAGCGGCTCGCTCACCGCCTGGACCTGCTCAAGGGCAACCGCGACGCCGACCCGCGCCAGCTGACCCTGCGCGCGACGATCGACTGGTCTTACGAGCTGCTGTCGCCCGAGGAGCGGCAGCTTTTCGCCGCGCTGGCCGGTATCAGCAACGGCTGCAGCTACGAAGCGGCGGATGCGATCGCCGGAGCCGATCCAGACAGCCTGCAGTCGCTGCTCGACAAGAGCCTCTTGCGTCGCCTCGACTCGGAGAGCGGACCGCGCTACTGGATGCTGACGACCATCGGTGAATACGCGCTGGAGAGACTCGATCTCCTTCCGGGCCGGAACGAGCTGCACCGACGTCACGCCGAGTGGTACCGCGACCAAGCAGTGGCGGTGGTTGGAATCCCTGGAGCACGTAATCAACTCGCGGCAGGCACCAGCGAGGCCGAGCTCTTCCGCGACGACTACGACAATGCCCGCGCCGCGCTCAGCTGGGCGTGGAACGCGCGAGAAGACGAACTGGCCGTCGAAATCGGCACCGGCTGCTGTCGCTACTGGCTTAGCGCCAGCTACTTCCCCGACGCAACCGCCTGGCTCCAGAACGCCCTGCCGAAGATCGACGCCGTCCCGCCGCCCACGAAGCTGAGCGTTCTCAAAGTTGCAGGTCTGATCGCGTTCTTCGTCCTAGCCGACGCAAAACAAGCCGACGAGCTCTGGGCGCGAGCAGCGGTGGTTGCGAACGAGCTCGAGCTTGCCGACGAAGCCGCCTGGCTCGACCTTCGGCGCGCCGCCGTCGCCGGGGAGCTCGGCGACGACGAAACGGCGATCGCGACCCACGAACGACTGCTGGCATTCCACCAAGAGCGCGGAGACCGACTGGCGATCGCCGCCACCTCGCACCTACTGGGAGAACCGCGGCGCGACATAGGTGAATACGATGAAGCCGAGCGGCGGCTGCGCGCCGCGGATTCGATCTACCGCGAGGTCGACGACGGCAGCGGCCTTGCCAACAACACTCACAGTCTCGCCGACCTCGCACTCGACCGCTGCGACTATGCCAAGGCGATCGACCTCTACTACACCACGCTCACCGTGTACGCCGACGAAGCCGATGCCAGATTGCACGTCTATTGCCTCGCGGGCATCGGAAGCGCACTCGCCGCCACCGGACGCGATACCGAAGCAGCAGCGCTCTGGGGTGCGGTCTGCAATGCCGAGCAGGCACTCGGCTTCCGGATGCTCAGCAGCGAACGGCGGCGCTACGAGACGCACCTCTCCCGGCTCGAAGGCAGCGACAGCTGGACGCGCGGGCGGACCATCAGCCTCGAGGAAGCCGCCGACAGCCTCAGCACGATCGCCGCGGCGGAGGCAAGATGCTCGCCTACGAGGAAAAGCAGCTAGCTCAGACGACGCCGGTCTCGGGTCTGGACCGAGCGTTCTCGTGTCGCCACCGCGTCGCAACGGGGCCGGGCGGCGATCCGAATGCCGGCTTCGTCACTTTGCCCGGCCCACCGTTCAACCTACGCCGCGAGCGCGTCCGCGACCAGTCGCTTCTTCGGCCATGGCCCGAACGGTCGACATGGCGTCACTGTGATGACGACTACCGACCGCCTGCAACGCTGAGGCGGCGAGGACGTCGTGGATCGTCGCCTCGTCGAACGCCTCCCAACCATCGTTGCAGCCAGCGCGCAGCGACGCGGGCGTGCCGCTTCGAATCCTTCTGCGCAATCAACGCCATCAGCTCCAGCAGATCGACGAGCGTCGGCCGGGGAATCTCTGTGCGTAGCGTCACCTCGGCGACCACCAGATTGCCGCGCTCAATCGCCCGCTCGAAGATCGCTCGTGGATGGCCCTGCGCGGTCAATGTCCTCCCGCTGGGGCCGGTCGACTGACGCCAGCCTAACCCTCAGGTGAGAAAGGACACTGGCGCAGCCGAGGGGTGCCTGCGTTGGTAACGGAGCATCCACCTGGCCCCATGACGGAACCCACTGCTTAAAGCGTCCGTCTGCCACCCCCTGCGCTCAAGCGGGTGGCAGACGGACTGGTGTTGGAGGTCAGATCAGAGCGGTGTACTGATCGCTGCGCACTGACCGAGCGCTTGGCCACCGACGTGGTTGGTCTCGCCGGGGATGAAGCCTGGGGACACGCCTGGCTCGAGCCAGGCGCAGAGGAGGTCGTTCCCGACCGTGTTCTCCACGACGGCGACGGTCCGGCCCGGGTCACCCGGGTCTAGCGCCGTAATACTGATCAGCACCGCGTAGCCGCTGATCGTATTGAACTGCACGCCGAGCCAGTCGGCCGCCACCTGCTGGATCGCGAGGTTCTGGCCGATGGTGTTGCCCTTGATCGACCAAGGGATGTCGCCGCCTCCACCGAACAGCGAGACGTTCCCGTTGACCGTCAGCCCCCTGAGGATGACGGTGTTCGCGCGCCAGGCGGTGATGTTCCCATTGACCGTGATGACCGTCTGCCCGTCCGGGTTGTCGTTGCACGGCACTCCTGCCTGTGTGCCAATCGTCGTTGGCGGCTGACAGCCCATCAGGAGCAGCGAGCCTGGGCCCGCAGTCACGTCATGTCCGACGGTGATCGTCGACGTCACGCTCTGCGCGTCGAGCAGCGCCCCGGGGGCGACGTTGATGTTGCCGGTGACGTTGATCACAGCACCGGGCACGATGTTGCACACACCCGCAACCGTGATACTGGCGTAGTTCCCCGACGGGATGCTGGTAAAGGTCGACGTGGCTGGATCACCGGTCCAATTACCACCGGTGCAGACATAGTTGTTGCCAGGGGCAGCGCTCGCGATACCGGTCGCGGCCACCGCAGACAGCGCCACCACCATCACCGTGCCGAGCGCGATACGAAACCTCATACTTGCTCCCTTCGTCTGTTGTGTCACGAGGAGAAAGCGCACACTGCGCGGCCGCATGATGCAGATACCGCATCGAACTTCTGCTCTCCCCTAACCACCGAACCGCACCTCCCCTGCGGTCACGATTTCCCAATAACTACAACAACATCGCCACGCTCGCAACAAGCACGATCACTGCCGAGCCAGTCACCCTGCTCAGGCGTCATTCCGGAACGCTCGCCCACCCGACGTTTGCCTACTCGCGGCGCAGCGCGTACCACGTCAGGCCGTCCTCTTCACGTTCCAGCACGAAGCCTGCGTTCTCCAGCGCGCGCCGTGATGCGGCGTTCTCGGCGAGAACCTCTCGCGCGACCACGCGCTCGACGTTGGGTTGGGCCATCAGCCAGCGTGAGAGCGCCTTCACCACCTCGTTGCCGTACCCGCGGCCTCGGTGCTCGGGCGCAAGACCGTAACCGATTTCGACATCGCCTCCGTCGCTGAGACCGCCAACCGTGCCACATTCGCCGATGACTAACCCGTCTAGCATTACGAGCCACACGAGGGTGCGACTACCCGGTGCGGTTGCCATCCGGAGTGCATCGAGCGTGTCGTCGTGGGGCCAACCATCTGCTGTCTCCAGCGATGAGAAGTCACCAGCCGCAGCGGCCCGCGCGAGCGCCTTGACCAGAGGCGCGAGAACGAGTCGCTTCGTTGAGATCGCCTCTAGCGGCAGCACGCGCGACATGATGCATGCCTCGACCCCACATAGGGGTGCCCGCTGCCGTCAGGCGTCCCATTGAAGAGGGCATGCGCCGACCCTCCGAAAGTCAGCGCGAGCACGATCATCGCCGCCGCCGTAACAAGCAGCTTCGGCGAGGGAATCGAGCCAGCCATCACCTACCTCCTTCTCCCCTCGTGCCTGCCCCGGCCGGACGCTACTCCGATGACAGTTCCACTGGCAAGGCGCCGACGAAGACAAGGCCGCCGGCGCGGCCGAGGCCCTCGAATGAGCACGCCGGTTGGCCACGCGCCGGGGAGCGTGACTCCGCCGGCGGCGGCCGCCCAGATGTCTTGAAACTCAAACTTTCACGTTTAGGGGTGAACTAACTCGGTACAGGGACGAGCAGCCTGGCGTCACGTCGCGACGGTGGTTATGCTCGCGCGAGCCTTCCTTGGCAGGGCGGGCGGGTTGGCGAGCGACTCGACCTTCAGGCGTCCTTCGTCGTCACCGAACAGCTCCCGAGCCTCTCCCTTGATTCGCTCAATCTCGTCGGACGAGCGCTGCTTGATGAGCCACGCGAGGATCACGGACGCACGCATGAGCCGTGTTCGGAAGTCCTCGATCCCTGAGATGCGCGCCCAGAAGTCGTCTGACCCCACGGTCTCGATGTCGGGCTCGTCGCGCAGCATCGTTGTCTTGGCTCTCCCACCGAGAACGGCAACGTGCATCTCCACCCGTTGACGATGGGCGCGAAGCGGTCGCGCGGCGCGCTTGAGCGATTCGATGTCTGAGCGGCGCGCGCCGGCGTTCTTCGTAGTCGGGGCGGACTGGAGCGCGTATAGGTGAGTAACGCCCTGCTCGTCTTGTAGTTGGAGATCGACTCCGTTGCCCGGCTTGATCCCGCCGCTGATGATCCTGGCGACCTCCTCGAGGAAGGTTCCGATGTGCCCCTCGATTGCAGACGTCTCTCGATCGGCGAGAACACTCGCAGCCCACTCATCGACGGTTTCGACGCCGCGCACCATGTAGATCATCGGGTTGCGTTTTGCGAGGTCGCGACCGTGGAGCTTCTTGAGGTTCGCCTCCATCGGCTTCGAGACGAAGTCGTCGAACGCCTGAACGATTTTGTCGGTCTGCCGCCGTGATAGCCCGAGCACCGCCTCAACGGCCGGAACGATTGCCTTCCTCGGAATCGGCTCGAGGAGATCGGCAAGCAGTTCCTGTTCTTCAGTCACAGCCGGATTGTGAGACGCCCTGGCTCCTTGGGCAAGCGGAGGGTCGACCACGGAGCCCAATGAGCCGCTCAGCCGCGGGCGCGACTCTCGAAGTGTCACCCCCTGGGCGACAAGGGCTATAAGCACGTAACGCCCGGATAGCGTTGCGAGGGCGCGCCGGAGCCCATCTAGGCTATTGCAGGTGGCGAGACGGGTAGCCGAGCTCCTGCCTCGTCCGTTTGAGGCTCTAGCAGTTGGCCGATGTGCGGGCGATCGTTGCGGCGATCGGGGACGAGCGCGAGACGCTGTTCTTCGAGCGCAAAGCGCACGTCACCGGGCCGTCGCTCGCGAAGGCATGCTCGGGTCGCCGCCGAGCTACTCGAGCCGCGGCCACTCTCGCATGCGCACGGCCTCGACCAGGCAGGTGAAGTGCTCTCGCTTGCCGCGACCGGCGTAACCGCCGACTTCGACGCCCGGCTGTTCGATACGGCTACGACCGGGCTGCTGGAGCGAGAGGCGTGGGGCGACCCGAAACCGTCGACTGAAGGTCGATGGCCTGCGTGGGGCGCTGATTATGCGGGCGTCACACGTCTCGTGCGGCCCGATGACCCGTTCGTCGGCGATCTCCACACCGGTGTCGCTGTCACCCGAGGCGGCGGGATCACCTTCTACCGTGGCACGGTCCCCAGGATCGAGCGGGACGCGGGGCGGCAGGATTCGCTCGACGCGGTCGACCTCCGCGAGTGGGCAAGGGAGTCCATCTCCGCCGCCCGAGCGATCCTCTCCGACCTCGGCGCCCACGGTCGGCTGCGGCTCGGCTACAGGGTTGACGCTGCTGGCCGCTTGCTCATGTTCATGAACCAGCACGTTGAACTCGTTCAGTCGATCATCATCAAGCGATGGACGAGCTTCGATTCAGAAGATGAGGCCGAGCGCGTCTTCGACGAGGTCGAGCGAACACTCGGCTTCGGGCCGGGCGACATTCACTGGCGTTGACGACGGCTCCGAGCGTCCTGTTCGTCGCCCGCGCACGCCAGAACGCGTTGCCAGTGTTGCGCGAGGACGGCAGGGTAAGCGACCCCCTCCCCAAACCGCTCGGCAAAGCTGACTAAATGCTGACTCTCCGCTCCGCGTGAGCGGAACACCCGCTCGTCGAGCAAAAAAACCTCCGCTTGAGCGGGGCGTTTCAGAGAGCGGATGATGGGACTCGAACCCACGACCTTCTGCATGGCAAGCAGACGCTCTAGCCAACTGAGCTACATCCGCTGGTCGGCGCTGAGTATAGCCGCGGCTTCTACCTGCGACCGGCCCGCGCCGCGACCGCCGCGGACAGCGCCTGCAGGCCCGAGAGCGGGCGCACCATCACCGTGAAGCGGGCGACGAGATCGTCGGCATCGTGCTCGAGGATGTCGATGCCCTGGAGCTCGCGATCGCCGATCGACGCCTCGAAGAAAAGGATGGTCGTGTCACCGTCGTGCCATTCGTTCGTATAGCGGAAGTTCTCGAACGTCTTGACGACGACGGCGAGTAGCGCGGCGACGACGTCGCGGCCCTCGTACGGCTTGTACACGGCCGGGCTGCGAAAAACGACGTTCGGCGCAAGCGTCGCGAACGCCGCTTCGTGATCGTCGGCCTCGATCGCGGTGCGAAACGGATGCACCGTCACGCGGCGTCCAGCGCCTCGTTGACGAGCCGGTCGGCGAGCTCGTTGTCGGCGCGACGGACGTGCGTGTACGACACCGCACCAACTGAACGCGCACTCCTCGCAGCCTCCTGCTGGAGCTTCTGCAGGGCTGCGTTCTTGACGCGGTACTCGCCCCGCATCTGCTTGACCATCAGCTCGGAGTCCGAGATCACCTCGAGCCCGTCGACCTGAAGCTCGGCAGCCTTCACGAGCCCGGCGATCAGGCCACGGTACTCGGCGACGTTGTTGGTGGCGACCCCGATCGTCTCCCCGTGCTGCGCGACCACAGCTCCCGTCTCGTCCTCGATCACGTAGGCGTACGCAGCCGGCCCGGGGTTTCCACGAGCGCCGCCGTCTGTGAAGAGACGCGCCGTCACGAGAGGAGCGCGTAGACGTCGTACGCGGGCTCTTCGTACGGGTGCGCGGACCGCAACGCGGCGAGCACCGAGTCGTGCGCCTCGTCGGGATAGATCGTCTCGAGCCGAAGCTCCGGCACGCGCTCCTCCTGGCCCGCCTTCCCGACCGCAGGGCTCGTGCCCTCTCCGCCCAGGAAGGTGCCTGTGCCCTCCGTGTACCACGAGCAGCGCTCGTAGGAACCGATGCGCCCGGCGCCGGCCGAGAACAGCGCGTCGCGCACGGCGTCGAGCGCCGAGGCTGGGACGAACACGACGAGCTTCCGGGTCACTCGACGTTGTCGATCTGCGCGCGCTGCAACTTGCCGCTGTAGTCGACATACACCGACTTCCACTCGGTGAAGACGTCGAGCGCTGCCTGGCCAGCCTCGCGGTGGCCGTTGCCGGTCTGCTTCATCCCGCCGAAGGGCAGGTGCACCTCGGCACCCGTCGTGCCGGCGTTGACGTACATGATTCCCGTTTGCAGGTCGCGCATCGCGCGGAACGCCTTGTTCACGTCGCGCGTGAAGATCGACGACGAGAGCCCGAACTCGACGCTGTTCGCCGCGCGGATCGCCTCGTCGAACGAGTCGACGGGGATGAGCGCCGTCGTCGGCCCGAAGATCTCCTCCTGCGCGATCCGCATCTGCGGGTCGACCTCGGCGAACACGGTCGGCCGGTAGTAGAAGCCGTGGCCTTCGATCCGCTCGCCGCCGGTGAGCAGCTTCGCCCCCTCGTCGACTCCGACCCCGGTGTAGGCATGGATCTTCTCGACCGCGGCCTCGTTGATCACCGGACCGATCTCGGTGTCGTCCTCCCACGGTGGGCCGATGCGCATCGCTTCGGCGCGCGCGACGAGCTTCTTCTGCAGCTCGTCGTAGACACCGCGCTCCACGATCACCCGCGAGGCGGCGGTACAGCGCTGGCCCGCGGTCCCGAACGCCGACCAGGTGATGCCGTCGACGGCGAGGTCGACATCGGCGTCGTTCAGCACGATGATGGCGTTCTTCCCACCGAGCTCGAGATGCACGTGCTTGAGCCGGTCGGCGGCCGCCTTCGTCACGGCGATGCCCGTCTCGCGTGAGCCGGTGAAGGTGATGATCGGCACGTCGGGGTGCCGGACGAGCGCGTCGCCCGCCTCCTCGCCGAAGCCGTGAACCACCTGCACGACGTTCTCGGGCAGGCCTGCCTCGTGCAGCAGGTCGACGAATCGCTGCGCGAGCAGCGGCGTGTCCTCTGCAGGCTTGAGGACGACCGTGTTCCCGCACACGAGCGCCGGCGTCAGCTTCCAGGCGGGGATCGCGATCGGGAAGTTCCAGGGAGTGATCGCGCCGACCACGCCGACCGGCATGCGCACGCTCATCTGGAACTTGTCGCGCAGCTCCGACGGCGTCGTGTGGCCGAACAACCGCCGCCCTTCGCCGCCCATGTAATAGCTCATGTCGATCGCTTCCTGGACGTCTCCGCCTGCCTCCGCCTTCACCTTCCCCATCTCACGGGTCATGAGGTCGGACAGCTCCGGCTTCGAGCGCTCGAGGATCTGTGCGAAGCGAAACAGGATGCTGCCGCGCTCGGGCGCCGGAACGAGACGCCACTGCTCCCACGCGTCGCGCGCAGCGGCGACCGCGCGGTCGACGTCGACCGCCGTCGACCGCGGGAACTCCTCGATCACCTCGCCGGTGGAGGGATTCCGTGATTCGAAGGTGGCGGTCGCGCCGGGCACGACCGCGATCCTACCCCTCGTCTTCGGGCAGATCGGTGCTCGGGAACGTGCCGGGCATCCGCGCCCGCCGCCGGTCCCGAGTCTCGCGACGCTCCCTGAACGACCCGTCCTCCTGGCCCCCGCGCCGGTCGGGCCCGTCGCGCCGGTCGAGGATCACCGTCACGTTCGGGTTGTCCTTGTAGTACTCGACCATCTTGTCGAACAGCTCGTCCTCGAGCTCGCGCGGGATGACGCAGTAGATCACGGGCTCAGTCTAGGACTCGGCTCGGCAGGCTGTGGCAGGCTCGCTACAACCGGGCGATGTCGGGGACGATGCGCCCTTCCTCGGCCATGTGGGCGTTCCATTCGGTGAACGCGGCCTCGAGCCCCGACGGGTCGTGGCCTCGCCCCTCGAGCCGGACCGGGTTCTCGGATTCGGGCGTGACGCGGTACTGGTACCAGGAGATGTCCCAGGCGACGGTGACGACCACCTCCGCGTTGACGCCGGAGAGGACGATCACCGAGACCGTCGGATCGCCGAGCGACTTCGCAATGCCACCGACCGTCCGGCGGTACTGCGACGCGTTGAACAGGTCGGACGCTTCGACCATCGCGAGCTCCTGCTCCGACAGCCGCCGCAGGATCGGCTCGGAGGCGATCTGCTCCTCCGGGCGCGGGCGCGGGCGGATGAACGACGACAGCCAGCCTCCGCCCTGCCGCCGCCTCCGATCGGCGGCGACCGTCGGCGACGTCGGCGCACCCTCGCGGATCCAGCCGTGCTCGAATGCCGCGTCCTGGCACAGAGGACACACGTCGACGTAGTCGTTGCCGCCGTTCGGCGAGAACCGGACGGCACGCTCGCCCATCAGCAGCGTGCGCTCGCAGATCGCGCACGAACGATCGACCGTAACCCGGGTGACACGCGTCATTGGCGGTCCGAGAGTAGCGCGGTTGCCGCTCTTCAGGCCGGAACGGCCTCCTTTTCCTTCTTCGCCGCCTCGATCAGCTTCTGGGCGATGTGCGCCGGAACCTCCTCGTAACGCAGGAACTGCATGCTGTAGTCGCCGCGCCCGCCGGTCATCGAGGTGAGCGCCTGGGAGTACGAGAGCACCTCGGCCATCGGCACCTCGGCCTTGATCGTGGTGAGACCGGCCTTCGGCTCCATTCCGTGCAGACGACCGCGCCGTGAGTTGAGATCGCCGTTGATCGCGCCCACAGACTCGTCGGGCACCGTCACCTCGAGCTCCATGATCGGCTCGAGCAGCGCCGGCTCGGCCTTCTCGTACGCCGAGCGAAACGCCATCGACCCGGCGATCTTGAACGCCATCTCCGACGAGTCGACGGAGTGGTACGACCCGTCGACGAGCGAGACCCGGACGCCCTGCACGGGCGCGCCGGCGAGCTCTCCGTGCTGCATCGCCTCCTGGATGCCCTTGTCGACGGCCGGCCTGAAGCCCTGTGGGATCACCCCGCCCACGATCTTGTCGACGAACTCGTAGCCGACATGGCCGTCGATCGGCTCGATGAGGACCTGGCAGTCGCCGAACTGGCCGCGGCCGCCGGTCTGCTTCTTGTAGCGACCCTGCGCCCGCGCCGATCCCTTGATCGTCTCGACGTACGGGACGCGCGGCTGGTGCAGCTCCATCTCGACGCCGAAGCGGCGCTTCGCGCGCTCGACTGCGACCTCGACGTGAATCTGGCTCATCCCGGAGAGCAGTTCCTCGCCCGTCTGCGGATCGCGACGAAGGCGCAGCGTCGGATCCTCCTCGGCGAGCCTTCTGATCGCCTGGGCGACCTTGTCCTCGTCGCCCTTCGTCTTTGCCGTGACCGCGAAGCTCATCACCGGCTCGGGGAAGCCGATCGCCGGCGGCTCGAGGTCGTGCTCGGCGTCGACGAGGACGTCTCCGGTCTGCACGTCCTTGAGCTTCGCCACCGCACCGATGTCGCCGGGGCCGAACCCGTCGGCCTTCTCGTGCTCCTTCCCCTGGAGCGTCATCAAGCTGCCCAGGCGCTCCTTCGAGTGGTCACGATGGTTGACGAGTGTCGTGTCCGCCTTCACGTCACCCGCGTACACGCGGAACACCGAGATGCGCCCCGAGAACGGATCCGCAACCGTCTTGAACACGAACGCGGCCGTCGTCGCATCGGTCTCGATCGGCGAGCCCTTCTTCGCGGGGCTCGGGACGCCCTCGACCAGCAGGTCGAGCAGCGCGTGCGACCCCAGGTTCTTCGTCGCCACCCCGCAGGCGACCGGATAGATCTCGTCACGCGTGACCGCGTTCTTCAGCGCAGCTGCGATGTCCGTCGGCGGGATGTCCTCACCGCCGAGGTAGCGCTCCATCAACGCCTCGTCCGTCTCGACGACTGCGTCGAGCAGCTTGGTGCGGTACTCCGCGACGGTGTCGGCGAGCTCGGCAGGTATCTCGACCGGGTCGCCCTCGCGGGCGCCCTCCGGGTCGAGGTACGCGCAGTTGTGCAGCAGGTCGACGACGCCTCGCAGCTCGTGCTCTGAGCCGATCGGCAGCTGAATGGCGACGCAGCGGTCGGAGACCTGCTCGCCGAGCGCTGCGAGGACGCGGAAGAAGTCGGCGCGCTCGCGGTCGAGCATGTTCACGAAGATCACTCGTGACAGCTCGAGCTCCTCGGCGCGGTTCCACACGCGCGAGGTGTTCACCTCCACGCCCATCACGCCGGATACGACGACCAGCGCCCCCTCGACGACGCGGAGAGACGCGACCGTGTCCGCCTGGAAACCCGAGTCGCCCGGAGTGTCGATCAGGTTGATCTTGCGGCCCTGCCACTCGCAGTAGCTCAGGGTCGCCGACAGCGACATCTGTCGCCGCTGCTCGTCCTCCTCCCAGTCCGAGACCGTCGTACCGGCCTCGACCGAGCCGAGCCGGTTCGTCGCCTCGGCCTGGAACAGGAGTGCCTCGACGAGCGACGTCTTGCCCGTCCCGCGGTGACCGACGACGGCGACGTTGCGGATCTTCCCGGCTTCGATAGGCATCGAGTCCTCCTGACGGCGTAAACGGTGTCCCCGAAATCCTATGCCGTGCTCGCCGGCGCCGCGGCACGCACGACGCGCGGCGCGAGCGCGAGCCCGACCGCCGTCACGGCGGCCGCGCAGAGCCCGAGCAGCCACGGATCGGAGCGGTCGGTGCCGACCAGCAACAGGTGGCCGGTTGTGCCGACCCACACGACGATCGAGAGCGTGTGCACCCGTCGCCAGACGCGGTAGGGAATCTGCCCCCGCAGCGCATTGGTGATCGCGATCGCCCCGAGCAACTCGGCCGAGACGATGCCGAGGGCCACGCCGAACGGGCGGTAGGACGAGGTGAACGGGATCAGCTCCTGCCGGAGCGAGAAGGGGACGACCTGGTCGAGCAGCAGGGCGCCGCCGTGGATCACGATGAAGACCCCGGTGAGCTTGGAGATGAAGCGGTGCACCTCCTCGACCGCGAAACGAGGCCAGCTGAGTTTCGCGCGCGTCGACATGAGCAGGCCGAGCACGACCGACGCCGAGAGCAGCAGATACGCCACGATCCCCGCCGACCGCGCCGCGTACCAGACGACTCCGTTCATGCTGCGATCCGCTCGGAGACGAGCTGGCGCCAGTTCTCGTTGACGTGCACGTCGCCTTCGACGTCGACGAAGCGGCCCGGCAGGGCGCGCCGGTCGAGCCACGACGGCCCGGCGCTGCCGAGCAGGAGCGCCGCCTTGGCGGCCACGTCGGCGGCCAGGCAGCTCCCGGCGGCGACCGTGACCTGGAGCCACGGGACGCGGGCCGGCGCACCCGTGTCCGGGTCGATGAGATGGTGCTGCTCGACGCCGCCGCGCCGCCAGCGGCGGTTCGTGACGCTGCTCGTGGCAAGGCCGCCCCCGTGCACGGTGACGACGTCGCCGCCGGGCAGCCCGACGACGAGTGGCGCGGAGGTCGCCAGGTCGCCGCCGGCCGCCACGAAGCCGCCGCCGAGCAGCGCGAGTGCGTCGTCAACGGTCGCTCCCTTGACGACACAGTTGAGGTCGAGCTCGATCGGCTCCGCGCGCACGAGCAGGGGGCCGCGCAGCGACAGCGCCTGCGTCGGCGGGACCCTGACGGGCCGGACGGGTGGCCCGTCGACGCGGAGCCGATCGAAGTCGGTGTCGTATCCGGCCGCCACGACCGCCGCCCCCACCGCGGGCGTGACGAGGCCGCCGGTCGCTCTGGCCGCGCGCAGCGCCTGGCCGAGCATGTCGGAGAACTCGGCGCTGACGAACGCTGCGCCGGCGGGCGTGCGGTTGAGGCACGACAGCTCCGAATCGTCGCGAAAGCGGCTGAACCTCTGGTCGCGCTCGTCGAACAGCGCCCTCACGGGAGCGACCGCGGCGTCGTCCGCGAGCTCCACCGTGCATCCCATCGAGCGGAACGAGCTCATGAGCCCGAGCTCTGGATCTGGGGCTGCGAGGAGCCGGAGTCTCCGAGCGATGCGGTGCCGAAGCTGAAGGAATCGCCGGACTGGCTGTCGTCGGAGGCCTGGACAGCGTGGTGCGTCGCCGGGTGGGCGTCGCGCGCGGCCGCTCCGAAGACCGCAAAGCCCGCCACCGCGACAGCGCCGATCACGTATCTGGCGGCGCGGACGCGGCGGCGGGCTCGTGCGATCCGAGAGGAGGATTCCACGGGATCAAGCCTGACGGCCGATCCTTAGCTCTTCCTGTGAATCCGGTGAGTGGCTTCTAAGTGCGGGCTGTCGCGCCGGCGAGGCGGGCCTTCAGGCGCAGCACGGCCTTGGTGTGCAGCTGCGAGACGCGAGACTCGGTCACACCCAGCACCTCGCCGATCTCGCGCAGGGTCAGCTCCTCGTAGTAATAGAGCGTGACGACCAGCTTCTCCCGCTCCGGCAGTCGCGCGATCGCGTCCGCGAGCGCCTCCCGAAGCTCGGTCTCGTCGAGCGCCTCCGCGGGGCGAGGGCCGGTCGTGTCCTCGATCGTGTCGAGCAGCGAGACCTGGTCGCCCTCCCCGCTTCCCGTCCAGAGCTCGTCGAGCGCAGCGATCGACGAGCGCGAGATGTCGGTGAGCGATTCCTCGAGCTCCTCCACGGAGATCCCGATCTTCGCGGCGATCTCCTCGTCCGTGGGCGCCCGTCCGAGGCGCGACTCGAGCTCGCCGATCGCGCGCTCGATCTCGCGCGCCCGGGAACGGACCGACCGCGGCACCCAGTCGAGCGCCCGCAGCTCGTCGATGATCGCGCCCTTGATCCGCGCCATCGCGTACGTCTCGAACTTGATGTCGCGCTCCGGGTCGTAGCGCTCGATCGCGCTGATCAGGCCGAGCAGCCCGTACGAGACGAGGTCGCTCTCGTCGACGTGCGCCGGCAGGCCCGAGCCGAGCCGCCCCGCCACGTACTTGACCAGCGGCGCGTACGTCAGGATCAGCCGGTCGCGTAGCCCTTTGTCGTGCGTTCGCCGGAATTCGAGCCACAGCGACTGCGTGTCGGAGCCCGTTGCCACCCCAGGAGAATACGACCTAGGAGCGCGTTCTCCTCAGTGCCTGCCAGGCGAACGTCCCCATCCAGGCGGCAAGAGCCGCGGCGGCGAAGGCGATCACCCAGCGCCCGGCGGTGGCGCTGCCGACGGCGATCCCGCCAAAGGCGACCGTGAGCACCGTGAACAACACCGCCAGCGGCACGGCGCTCCATGCTACTGACGGGTCGGGGCTACACTTGCCGCGCGAACCGAGGGGCGTAGCTCAATTGGTAGAGCACCGGTCTCCAAAACCGGGGGTTGCAGGTTCAAGTCCTGTCGCCCCTGTCCCAGGTAGCAAGCCGAAACCCTGCAGCGATGCGGGGTGTCGGCTTCTAATGGGACGTGACGTCACGTCACCGTGGAGGCCACAAAGCACCCCGTCCTGAGGGTCGACTGGTGCGCAACTGGTGCGCAGTGGCGCGCGCTCGCCAAGGCGTTAAGGTCGGATCTCGGTGGCTAAGAAGCTTCGCTGCTACCTCGGCCTCCATCGCTTCGTGCTCCGGAAGACGGAGGGCCGTTCCTACAAGGAGTGCCGCGACTGCGGCAAGTACGTGGACACCTCGGAACCGATGCCGCCGCCCTTTGCGGGGTTGGGGTAGGGCTGCCCCGCAAACCTGCATGACGAGCGAGCATCGCGAGCAGGTCGAGCAGTGGGCGGCTCGAGTCGGCCTCGCGGCACCGCAGGCGTCGGCCCCCCAGCCAGCGGCCGTCTCGCTGCTACGGGGTGAGAGTGAACTTATCGCCGGCCATACTCGGCGCCCGGACGACGAGCACCTCGGCGTCCACGTCGGTCTCTATGTCGCTCACGACAGTCTCTGGCCAAACGACGTAGAAATCACCTTTGCCGAGATCATGCGCAACGTCATCGATCCTCAGGCGCACCGAGCCGTTCAGAACAACGTTGATCTCGACGGTACGCCGGTGTAGATGTCGCTGATCAGGCGATGGCGCGAGGTTCGGGATCTTCTGCCATGCAACCTCGACGAGATCGGATTGGAGCAGCGGCTCGTCCATGAAATGTCCGAAGAACCATCCACGCTCCCTGGCGTAGGACCCGACTGTTCCGACGATCGATCGCCTGCGCTTGCTCTCCAATGAATCGCTTCTCTTGTCGATTTAGCCCGGCCGAAGCCGATCGTAATGAACGGGTCGTCAGCGTGACGTCGTGGGCTCGGCGGGGCCGGGCTCGTGGACCTCGACCCAGACCACGTGGCGTCCCTGGAAGTGCTTGCGGTTGTCGACGTTGATCCAGCGACCCTTCTCGATCGTGTCGAGGATCGTGCGGACGTCGTACGGAGGGGTGAGCTCGAGTGTCTGGTTCTCGCCGTTCGTGAGGTGGAGCGTCACGCTCGTCATCGGGCAACCCGCAGTTAGAGCGCGCCGCCGGCCGCGGGCGGTGACGGCGCCGACGGCTCGCCGGCGATGACGCTCCCGCGGGCGAGGTAGTCCTCGACGAGGAGCATGTTCTCGGTGCCGGCGCGGTCGACCACCGAGAGCAGCGAGCTCATGCTGGCGACCTCCTCGCGCTGCTCGTCCAGGAACCAGCCGAGGAAGCGCTCGCCGACGGGATCGGCGTCCTCGCGGGCGATCTGGACGAGCCGGACAATCTGCTCGGTCACCGCCTTCTCCTGCGCGAGCGCCAGGACCACGGGCTCGCGATCGTCGCCGAACGAGACCTGCGGCGCGGTGACGGCGGGCGTGGAGACCGTCTCCCCGGCGTCGAGCAGGTACTGCACGATCATCATCGCGTGATTCCGCTCTTCGACCGCCTGCCGGTAGAAGTGCGACGCGAGCGCCGGAAGCGTCTCGGCGTCGTAGTGCACGGCGATCGCCACGTACTGCTGCGACGCCGCGAACTCGCTCGCGATCTGGGCGTTCAAGGTGTCGGAGAAACGGCTCACGAACCCGTCCGACCCTACAAGACGGCGCCGCGACAGTCGCCGCAGGCCCCGCGCAGAACGACGTCGTGCGCGCTCACGTCGTAGCCGCTCACTGCCTCGACCCGCTCGATCGAGTGCTCGAGGACCGCGTCGAAGAACGGCTCGATCCGGCCGCAGTCGTTGCACACGAGGTGGTGATGGTGCGCGCCGGAAGACGAAACGGGCTCGAACCGAGCGGTGCCGTCGCCCACGTCGACGCGCTGCAGGAGGCCGTTCTCGAGCAGAACGTCCAGGGCGCGATAGACGCTCGCGAGCCCGATCACGGCGCCCGAGCCGACGACCGCCGCGTGCAGCTCGGCCGCCGAGGCACAGCACGTCCGCTCCTCGAGCACGTCGAGCAGCCGCCCGCGGGCCGGACCGGCGCGATGGCCGGCCCGCCGCAACTGGGCCTGAGCCTCGTCCTTCCAGGCGGTCGACACGCCCACGATGATAACGGTTCTCGACAACAAGCTGAGAACGGTTATCATCTTCGAGCTCGTGTCGAGAATCGTTCTCATCGCCATCGCCGCGCTGTTGACCGCCGGCTGCGGCATGGGCCGAAGCTCGAGCCGGCTCCAGGTCGTCGCTGCCGAGAACGTCTACGGGGACATCGCCCGGCAGATCGGCGGGCCGCACGTCGCCGTCACGTCGGTTCTCACGAACCCCGACGCCGACCCGCATCTCTTCGAGCCGGGGACCACGACCGGGCTCGCGGTTGCCCGGGCGAGCGTCGTGATCGCGAACGGGCTCGGCTACGACGCGTTCGTCGACCGCCTCGTGCGTGCGAGCCCGAACCGGCGGCGCCGGCTGCTCGTCGTCGCGCAGGTCCTCGGCGTGCACGGCCACGACGCCAACCCGCACCTCTGGTACGACGTCCCCCGCCTTCCGCTCGTCGCGGCTGCGATCGCAGCCACCTTCGAGCGCGCCGACGCCCGGCACGCAACGGCGTACCGCGCGGGGCTCCGCCGCTTCGACGCGAGCCTGCATCCGCTCCAGCGGGAGGTTGCGACACTGCGCGGCACCTTCGCAGGCGATCCGGTGGCCTACACCGAGCCCGTGCCGGGCTATCTGCTCGCGGCCGCAGGGCTCGTGAACCTCGCTCCCACGTCGTTCACGCACGCGATCGAGAACGGCTCCGAACCGGCTCCCGCGGCTGTCGCGGCGATGTTGCACCTCCTCGCGGCGAATCGAGTGCGCGTGCTGCTCTACAACGACCAGACGGTCTCACCGGTGACGGTTCGCATGAGGGCTGCCGCGCAGGCAGCCGGGATCCCCGTGGTCGCCGTCTCGGAGACACTGCCGCCGGGCGAGTCCTTCCAACGCTGGCAGCTCGCCCAGGCTCGGGCGCTCGGGCGCGCCCTCGGCCGATGACGGACGACCCTGTCGCGTTCGTCGACGGGCTCACGTTGCGCGTCGGCGACAGGACCCTCTGGGAAGAGCTCTCGTTCAGCCTCGAGCCCGGCGAGCTGCTCGCGGTGCTCGGTGCGAACGGCGCCGGCAAGACGTCGCTGCTCCGCGTGCTGCTCGGCCTCGTCCGCCCCACGGCCGGCCGCGTGGTCGTCGACGGCACACGGATCGGCTACATCCCGCAACAGCGCGCGTTCGACGAGCAGCTTCCGCTCCGCGGCGTCGATCTCGTCGGCCTCGGCCTCGACGGGCACCGCTACGGGCTGACGCGGAGGTCCCGCGACGAACGCGAGCGCGTAGAGCGCATCCTCGCGACCGTCGGTGCGTCGGCGTACGCACGAGCGCCGGTCGGACGCCTCTCCGGTGGAGAGCAGCAACGACTCCGCATCGCGCAAGCGCTCGTCTCGGAGCCCCGCCTCGTGCTCGCCGACGAGCCGCTCTCGTCGCTCGATCTCCGCTCGCAGCGCGTCGTCGTCGATCTTCTCGACGCCTATCGACGGGAGACGCTCGCGCCGCTCGTGCTCGTGACGCACGACGTGAATCCCGTGCTGCACACGGTGACGCGCGTCCTCTACCTCGCCGACGGACGCTGGGCGATCGGCGACGTCGCCGAGGTGATGACGTCACAGACGCTCTCGCGCCTCTACGGCGCGCCGGTCGACGTGCTGCACGTCCGCGGCCGGATCGTGGTCGTCGGAGGGCCGTAGCTCGTTCTGGGAGCTTCTCCATGAGCAGTTCGTCCAGACCGCCCTGGTCGCCGGCGCACTCGTCTCGGTCGTCGCCGGCGTCGTCGGCACGCTGGTCGTCGCCCGGTCGCTCGGCTTTGCCGTCCACGCGATCTCGGAGCTGGGATTCACCGGCGCCGCCGCAGCGCTCGTCCTGGGGGTCGACGCGGCGCTCGGCATGGTCGCCGGCTCGCTGCTCGTCGGCCTGACCCTCGGGGTGCTCTCGCTGCGATCGGCGGGACGCGACAGCTCGATCGGCGCCGTGCTCGCATTCGGGCTGGGCGTGGGCGTCCTCTTCCTCTCGCTCTACCAGGGCTACGCGACCGAGGCGACGAGCCTGTTGTTCGGCAGCATCGTCGGCATCGACGCCGGCCAGCTGCGCCTGTTCGCCGCTGTGACCGCGATCGTCCTCGGAGCCCTCGCCGTCCTGTACCGGCCGCTCTACTTCGCGAGCGTCGACCCGGACGTCGCCGCGGCACGCGGGGTGCCGGTGCGATCTCTGTCGGTGGCGCTCTTCGCGCTGCTGGCCCTGACGACCGCCGTCGCGGTGCAGGTCGTCGGCGTCCTGCTCGTGCTCACACTCGTGATCACGCCCGCCGCAGCCGCGCAACGGCTGACCCGGCGACCCGGCCTCGGAGTCGCCCTCGCGGTGGCGATCGCGTTCGTCTCGACCGAGGGAGGGATCCTCCTGTCGCTCCTGCAACCGTGGCCGACGAGCTTCTTCGTGAGCACGCTCTCGTTCGCCTTCTACGTCGCCGCGCGCTGCGCGGAAAAGGGGCGGGGCCGCACCCGCTTGCGGCGCCGGGCACGGCCCCTGTGCGCGGCCGGGGGGAGGGCAGTGGCCGCGCTCCGATCCGTTCGTGACCCAGGGCGGTAACTCCTCCGCGGTGACGACAATCAGCGTTCTGGAGCGCAGTGGGCGTCGCCGCCGAGAATCTGGTCGAACTCCTGTGTTGCAACCGCATTCTGCGCGGCGTTGTACGGACCGAGCTTCTGCCCCACCCATTGCACGATCGGCGTCACTCCGGGGCCAATCACCGAGACGCGGTAGCTCGTTCCGAGCCCGTTGCCGTTCGGCTTCGTGCTCGGATAGCCGGACGGCGGGGCCTGTGGGACGAACGAGTAACAGAAGCCGCCGTCGCCGGGATGCGTGGAGATCGCGGTGTCGTGCTTCCACCCCGCCCCGTAGTCGGAGTCGTAGGCGTCGATGTAGATGTTGCGTGCGAACGAATCCGCGACCGTCGCCGACGCCGAGCGCGTGCCGTACACCGGTTGGCCGTCGTACGTCAGCCGACCGAAGAATCCCTGCAGGGTCGCGCCGTAGGTCCAGTGCTGATAGATCTCGAGCACGGGCAGCGGTCCACTCCAGTGCGAGAGGTGGAGCTCGACCGCCTTCTGTGCTGCCGTCCAGGGCGCGAACCCGCGCATGGGGAGGTTCCGCTGCCAGCTCTGCAGCGCCCAGAAGCTGCCGTCGGGCGCGTCACAACCAGTGACGAAGAACGGCAGCGCCGGCCCCGTGTAGGACGTGCACACGTTCTTGAGCTGCTTCCAGTAGTTGGAGTCGTTGTGGCTCTTCCAGCCTCCCGAGTAGTCGAACTGGAAGGCGACCTGGACGTCGGATGGGCTCGACGGATTGGCAAGGCCGTTGATCGCGCCCCACGCCAGAACGTGCCTCGTGACTCCCGTCGCCGTCGTGTACGTCACGACCGCGGTGCCGTGCGCGTCGACGGCGATCGAGGCGTTGCCGACATTGCGGTCACCGAGCAGCTGGCTGGCGCGCGCGCTACCGCCCGCCGACGCGATCAGCGCGACGGCCGTCAAAAGCGCCGCATACAGTTTCGAGTTCGTCGTTCCGCTCCGGTGTTGCCCTCGGAGCAGGAATCGGCGCCGCCGAGAGTCCGATAACCCTCGTTCGAGTGATCGGTTGCTCGGTCAGTCGGGCTCGGTGGCGAGTCGCCATACCGAGAGCACCGCAACGAGCGCAATCACGATGTCGTTCCCGAGGCACCACTGGCAGATCGCCCCGATCGGGCCGAGCTGCGCCCACAGCAGGTAGGCGCTGAACGCGGCGCCGCCGAGCGCGAGCACCACGCCCGCGGTCGCGGCGGCGAGACCGCGCCGGAGCGTCGTGAGCGCGATCGCGCAGTACGCCACCAGCCCGAGCAAGGCGACCGGGATGCCTGCGATCTTCGCATAGCTCGAACGCTGCACCTTCTCGCAGCCGCCGGTCGTGCAGATCGGCGCTACGTCGGCGTAGTGGACGTACGTCAGGTAGGCGGCGATCGCCGCGCCGACGATCGCGAGCACCAGGATCGCCGTTCGAAGCCGGGTCACTGCAGCGCGGACTGCAGCTCGGCGGCGAACGGCCCGGGCTGGAGGCTCGTCACGTTGAGCTGCTGGGGCAGGGCGGGAGGCTGCTCGAGCACGAACGTCGGGGTTCCCTGAACCTGGTATGTCTTGGACTCCGCGTCCGCAAGCTCGAGCTGGGCTGTCACTGTCTTCGACGAGGAGTCGGCGAGAATCGCCGCCCCGTCGGCTCCGGCGGACTTCGCGGCGCTCAGGATGGCCTGGTCCGTGATCCAGCCGCTGTTCTCCTCACCCTGGATCTCGTACATCGCCTCCGAGAAGTTCCACAGCTTGTCCTGTTTTCCGGCGGCGAAGACGGCCCGCAGGCCCTTGATGGAGTTCGGGCCGATGATCGCGATCCCGCGGTAGACGAGCTTCAGCTTCCCCGTCCGGACGAACTGGTTGACCACGGTCGGGAGCGTGTCGAGATTCCACTCCTGGCAGAAGGGACACTGCGGATCCTCGAAGACCAGCATCGTCGCCGGCGCGGCCGCCTTCCCGAGCGTCGTGCCGGTTTGCGGGATGCCTGCGAACAGCGTGGTCGGATTGGTGGGGCTCGGTCCGGTGCCGTCGGTGGTGGTCGTCGCCGCGGTCTTCGACGAGCCGCTCGACGCGACGAGGATCAGCACAACGGCGAGCACGGCAGCTCCGCCGATCGCGGCCCCGACGATCAGGAGTCTCCGAGACTTCATCGGTCCCAGGATGCCTCATCGCGGGGACGATCTGCTCCGTCGTCGCCCGCACGCATTAGGGTGCGGGCGATGGCGCTCCTGCAGAGCAGGGTCGAGCGGACGGACGATTTCGCCCGCCGGCGCGCTCGGCTCGAGGCCCTCGTCGCGGAGCTCCGCACGCGCACCGCGTCGGTCGCGGCCGGAGGGAGCGAGCGGTCGCGCGAGCGCCACACGGCCCGAGGGAAGCTGCTGGCGCGCGATCGGATCGACCGCCTGGTCGACCCCGGAACCGCGTTCCTCGAGCTGAACGCGCTGGCCGCGCTCGACGTCTACGACAACCAGGCTCCGAGCGCCGGCATCGTCACCGGCATCGGCGTCGTCGAGGGCCGCGAATGCGTGATCGTCGCGAACGACGCGACGGTGAAGGGCGGCACGTACTTCCCGCTCACCGTCAAGAAGCACTTGCGCGCGCAGGAGGTCGCCGAGCAGAACCGCCTTCCGTGCATCTACCTCGTCGACTCGGGCGGAGCGTTTCTTCCGCTGCAGGCGGAGGTCTTCCCCGACCGCGATCACTTCGGGCGCATCTTCTTCAACCAGGCGCGCATGTCGGCGCAGGGAATTCCGCAGATCGCCGTCGTGATGGGATCGTCCACGGCGGGGGGCGCCTACGTCCCCGCGATGAGCGAGGAGACGGTGATCGTGCAGGGCACCGGCACGATCTTCATCGGTGGCCCGCCGCTCGTGAAGGCCGCGACCGGGCAGGACGTGACGGCGGAGGAGCTCGGCGGCGCAGATGTGCACACGCGGAAGTCGGGCGTGGCGGACCACTTCGCGACGAGCGACGAGCACGCCCTGGCGATCGCGCGCCGTATCGTCGCGGATGCCCACTGGCTCAGGCCTACGGCACCGTGGTCGGTACTTCCGCCCGAGCCGCCCGCGGTCGATCCATCCGACCTCTACGGGCTGATCCCCGACGACCACCGCACGCAGCTCGACGCACGCGAGCTGATCGCGCGGATCGTCGACGGCTCGCGCCTCGACGAGTTCAAGGCGCTCTACGGCGAGACGCTCGTGTGCGGCTGGGCGCGTATCGAGGGCTATCCCGTCGGCATCCTCGCGAACAACGGCGTGTTGTTTGCGGAGAGCGCGCAGAAGGGCGCGCACTTCATCGAGCTCGCCTGCGCGCGGCGCGTTCCGCTCGTCTTCCTGCAGAACATCACCGGCTTCATGGTCGGCAAGGAATACGAGGCCGGCGGGATCGCTCGTGACGGCGCGAAGCTCGTGATGGCGGTCGCGTGCGCGGAGGTGCCGAAGTTCACCGTGTGGTCGGCGGCTCGTTCGGCGCCGGGAACTACGGCATGTGCGGCCGCGCCTACTCCCCACGCCAGCTGTGGATGTGGCCGAACGCGCGCATCTCCGTGATGGGCGGCGAACAGGCGGCCACCGTCCTGACGATGGTCGGCGACGCCGACGGCGACGAGATCCGCGCGAAGTACGAGGCGGAGGGCAACCCGTACTACTCGACCGCACGGTTGTGGGACGACGGGATCATCGACCCGCTCGACACGAGGCGCGTGCTCGCGCTCGGCATCTCGGCGGCGTTGAACGCGCCGATTGCGGAGACGCGCTTCGGCATCTTCCGCATGTAGCCGTTAGGGTCCGGCGCGTGGGATATTCGATCGTCGATGTCGCCGCACTCGAGGGCTCCGGCCCCGGGGAGCGGTGAGGTTCGTGCGGCGCGAGCTCGAGTGCGAGGCATTCGGGATCAACTGGTTCGAGCTTCCTCCGGGCATGGAGGGCCGCGAGCACGACGAGACCGAATCCGCCCAGGAGGAGGTCAACGTGATCGTCAGCGGCTCCGGCATCTACATCGTCGACGGCGAGCGGATACCGGTGCACCCTGGGACCTGTGTGCGCTTCGACCCCGAGGTCACTCGCCAGCTCGTGGCCGGGCCGGACGGCGTGACGATGATTGCCGTCGGCGCGCGGCGCGGCAGCTACGAGGCGCGAGGCCCGTTCTAGCCGCGTCGCCGTGATCGTCCGGCTCGTTCTCTGGAATCTCGCCGACTCGCTCACGAACGTGGGCGAGCTCCGCCGCTACCTCCGCGACGAGTCGGTGGAGCAGTTCGAGGACGTGCCCGGCCTGCTCTTCAAGGCCTGGGTCTCGGACGAGATCACCGAACGCTGGGGCGCGGTCTACGTCTGGGAGTCCCTGGCCGCATCCGAGCAGGAGCTCCCCTCCCGAGCCCGCGAGCTGATCGGCAAGGAGCCGGACCTCGTGGAGATCTTCGACCTCGAAGCGACGGTCTCGGCCGCGGCGGAGCTCGCACACCTCGGTCTCGCATTCGAATGAGCGCACTGCGGATCGAGCGCGACGGGCCGTTGCTGCACATCGCGATGGCGCGCGCCGAGCGGCGGAACGCGTTCGACGCCGCGCTGATCGCCGAGCTCACGGATGCGTTCGCGGACGTCGGAGACGCACGTGCGGTGTTGCTGAGTGGGGACGGGCAGTCGTTCTCGGCGGGTGCCGATGTCGAGTGGATGCGGTCGTCGATCGACCTCTCGTACGAGGACAACATCGCCGACGCGCTGCGCCTGCGTGCGATGCTCGACACGATCGACAGCTGCCCCGCTCCGGTCGTCGCCCGGGTTCAGGGGCACGCGCTCGGCGGCGGCTGCGGCCTGGTGGCCTGTTGCGACATCGCGGTCGCCGAGCCCGATGCGCAGTTCGCGTTCAGCGAGGTGAGGCTCGGGATCGTCCCGGCGGTGATCTCGCCGTTCGCGCTGGCGAAGATCGGGCCGTCGGCCGCGCGGCGCTGGTTCGTGTCGGGCGAGCGCTTCTCGGCCGAGGTGGCGCTGCGGATCGGGCTGGTGCACGAGGTCGCCGACCACCTCGACGCAGCGATCGCCCGGATCGTGAACGAGCTCCTCTCAGCAGGCCCGGAGGCCGCACGCAGCGCCAAACAGCTTGCGCGCGCCGCGCTTTCAGCCGACGAGACCGCCCGGCGCATCGCCGAGCACCGGACGAGCGCCGAGGGCCAGGCAGGCCTTCGTGCGTTCCTCGAGAAGCGGGCGCCGCCGTGGACGCCGTGACGGGCGAGAACACGCCGAGTCGACGACGCCGCCGAGCGCGCCTCAGGCGTGCAGGCCGACCGGCGTGGAGACCGTGGCGACGTACGCCTGGCTGCCGCGGACAGCGACGCGATAGCTGCCGGGCCGTAGCGTCCGGTTGAACAGCCCGTTCCCGCTTGCGACCGGTCGCCACCTGCTGTTCGTCAGCCGTTCGACCTGCAGCGGGAGCCGCGGCGCGACCGAGACGTGCAGGCTCGTCCCGTCGGCGTGGAGCGACACGCGCGGCACCACGCTGAACGACACCGTGTCACCCGCCACGCCGTTGTAGGCGAGGCGGAGCTCGACGGATCGCGTCGCGTGCAGCGGTACCGCAAACCGTCCGTCGGGTGCGGCACGGATGTGGGCCACCGTTTCCCAGCCTCCTGCAGTCAGCTCCTGCAGGCGCGCCTTGCCGAGCCCTCGAACCCAGCCCGTCACGTGGAAGCTGGAGCCGAACTGTGCCGGCGCCGGCACGGCGTCGAGCGTGAGCGCGCTCAGTTCGAAGTCGTTCGACCCGAGCTTGAACTTGTTGATCACGGCGCCGGCTGGAAACGTCCTCCAGCCGTTCGCGCCGAGGACGCGCACGGACTTCGCGCGCTCGGACGAGTTGAGAATGACCCGCGCGTCGCGCACATCCGGGACCCCGAGCACCGACCCGACTTGCTCGGCCGACAGCACGCGCGTCGGCCAGACGTGATGCGGCGAGATGTAGTCGTACGGGTCGGGAACCGAGACCAGGTAGGGCTCGGGCGCCATCCCGGGCCACGCATCTTGCACCGCCGACGTTCGGCCTCCGGAGCTCGAGAAGTAGTAGGCCGTGATGATGCGACCGCCGTACTCGAGAACCTGACCGGCGGTGGCACCGATCGCGAGATTCGTCTGCGGCCGCTCGGCACGAACGCCGCCGTACATCTGGGAGCGCGAATCCGGGTAGAGATCGAAGTCCTCGCCCGGGTGCAGCGTCGCCAGCGTGTAGGAACGTGCAGCGACCGCCTGCGCCTCGTACGTCGCGACGTGCCAGCCGGTCGGCGCCTCCCAGGGAACGACGCCGCGCAGGTAGCGGTCGAGCGGGAGCACGTTCACCGCCATCAGGCCGTCGCTCCTCCGCTTCACGACGACGTCTCCTCGGTAGGGACGGAGATTCACCTGCAGCGGCTGCACGCCCGGCTCGAAGCGAAGCGGCTGGCGCAGATGCGGATGCAACCGCATGAAGCGACGGCCGACGACGACAGCGCGCGCCGGGAGGTGCAGCTTCTGTCCGCGCGCGTCGACGACCAGGAACGGGGACGGCGAGCTGATGCGGATCGACGTCTGACCACGCACGAGCAGCACGCGCACGTGCCGCGGTTGGACGGCAGTCAGCTGCGTGCCGGGGTAGTAATGGGCGAGGATGCGTGGATACGCGTAACCGTGACGCGCGTACCCTTCGGCGCCCCACTGGCTCAGGCCGACGCCGTGCCCCCAGCCTCGGCCGTCGAGGAGGAACACGGTTCCCGCGTTCGCAATCGACGGCAGTGCAGCAAGCGTCAGCAACGCTGCGACACAGACCCTGAGTGCGAACGCGGCAGGGGGGCGGCCCGCCGGCAAGTGCATCTACCGATCGTAGACTCGAAATCGTGCGCAGGCTACTGCTGCTGACGAGTGCGATCGTTTTCTTCGACACGCTGTTCTTCGCGGCGCTCACACCGCTGCTCCCGCACTACACGAGCACGCTCGACTTCGGCAAGACGGGCGCGGGCATCCTGGCGGCCGCGTTTCCCGCGGGCGCCCTCTTCGGGGCGATCCCGAGCGGCATCGTCGCCGCGCGAGTCGGGCCGAAGCCCACGGTGATCGTGGGCCTGACCGTCGTCGCCGCCTGCACCGTGCTGTTCGGGGTCGCCGAGCACGCCTGGCAGCTGAACCTCACGCGCTTCCTCCAGGGCTTCGCGAGCGCGTTCTCGTGGACGGGCTCGATGGCGTGGCTCGTCAGCGCGGCGCCGGCAGGCCGGCGCGGCACGCTCATCGGCACCGCCTTCGGCGCCGCGGTCGGGGGTGCGTTGTTCGGCCCGGTTCTCGGAGGCATCGCCTCGATCGCCGGCACCGGCTGGACCTTCGCCGTCGTGGGCGTGCTCTCGCTCGGGCTCGTCGCGTGGGCGGCCGCGACGCCCGGCCGGCGGCCGTCCGAGACGCAAGGCCCGAGCGCCCTGCTTGCGGCGCTCGCCGACCGCCGCATGCTCATCGGGTGCTGGCTGGTCGTGCTGCCGTCGCTGCTCTTCGGGACGCTGTCCGTCCTCGCCCCGTTGCGCCTGTCGGCACTCGGGTTCGGCGCCGTCGCGATCGGCGCGACGTTCCTCTGCTCGGCAGCGCTCGAGGCACTCAACAACGTCGCCCTCGGCCGCATCTCGGATCGCATCGGGACGCTGCGCCCGATCGTGGCGGGCCTCGCGGTATCGGCGGTCATCGCGTCGCTGCTCCCGTGGCCCGACCGTCGGCTCGTGCTCGCAACGCTCGTCGTGCTGGGCGCTCTCGCGTTCGGGACGCTCTTCACGCCGGCGATGACGATGCTCACGCATCGGTCGGAGGAGCGCGGGCTCGGCTACGGGTACACGTTCGCGCTGATCAATCTCGCCTGGGCGCCGGGCCAGACCCTGGGCGCCGCCGGCGGCGGTGCGATCGCCCACGCGACGAGCGATGCGGTCCCGTACCTCATGCTGGTCGCGATGTGCCTGGCGACGCTGGTCGTCCTCCGCCGATGGTTACCGTCACGGCTGTGAGGAGCGTGCTCGTGGCGAACCGCGGAGAGATCGCCGTGCGTGTCTTTCGCGCCGCACGGGCCCGAGGGCTCGAGACGGTCGCCGTCGCCGCGCCGGACGACCTCGGGTCGCTGCATGCGCGCACGGCCGACCGCGTCGTCGAGATCGCGTCGTATCTCGATGCCGGCGAGCATCTTCGCGCGGCACGAGAATCCGGCGCCGATGCCGTCCATCCGGGGTACGGCTTTCTCGCCGAGAACGCCGACTTCGCGGCCGCGGTGGGCGCGGCCGGGCTGCGCTGGATCGGGCCGCCGCCCGAGGCGCTCCGCGCGGGTGGCGACAAGGTCGCTGCGAAGCGCATCGCGCGCGAGGCCGGCGTGCCCGTCGTTCCCGAGGTCGAGACACCGCCGCTGATCGTGAAAGCTGCGGCAGGCGGCGGCGGCCGCGGCATGCGCATCGTGCGCGATGCGTCCGAGCTCGAGGAGTCGATCGCCGCCGCACGGCGAGAGGCGAAGGCGGCGTTCGGCGACGACCGCATCTACCTGGAGCGCTATCTCGAGCGCCCGCGCCACATCGAGATCCAGCTCCTCGCCGACACCCACGGCAACGTCGTGTCGCTGGGAGAGCGCGAATGCTCGGTGCAGCGCCGCCACCAGAAGGTGCTCGAAGAATCGCCGTCGGTCGCCGTCGACCCGGAGCTCCGTTCCCGGTTGAGCGAT
Organism: uncultured Thermoleophilia bacterium; assembly: GCA_963774355.1. GTDB lineage: Bacteria > Actinomycetota > Thermoleophilia > Gaiellales > Gaiellaceae > PALSA-600. The sequence goes on from CAVZER010000006.1 coordinate 545,653, forward strand.
GCCGCCCTTCGCTTTGCCCGTGCGGTCGGCTACGTCGGCGCCGGGACAGCTGAGTTCATGGTCGACGGCCGCGACTTCTACTTCCTGGAATTGAACGGGCGCATCCAGGTCGAGCATCCGGTGACCGAGGCCGTGACGGGCATCGACCTCGTCGACTGGCAGCTCCGGATCGCGGACGGCGAGCCTCTCGCCATCCAGCCGCAGCTGCGCGGCCACGCGGTCGAGGTGCGCCTGTACGCGGAGGATCCCCGCTCGTTTCTCCCGCAGGCGGGGACGATCGAACGGCTCGTCCTCCCGGGGGCGGTTCGCGTGGACGCCGGCGTCGAGGAGGGCGACGCGATCTCGACGAGCTACGACCCGATGATCGCGAAGCTGATCGCCACTGGCGCGACGCGCGAGGAGGCGCTCGCCCGGCTCGCTGCAGCGCTGGCGGAGACTCGTCGTCGTCGGCGTCACGACCAACCTTCCGTTCCTGCGCTGGCTCGTCGCGCACCCCGCGCTGCACGCAGGCGAGACGACGACGGCATTCCTCGTCGAGTACCCGCCACTCTCACCGGCGCCTGCGGCGCTGCCCGAGAGGGTGTGGCGCGACCCGTTCCGGCTCAATCTCCCGTCGCCGGAGCTGCGCCCGCCGCCCGACGCCGACGCGGCCACTGCCAGTCACGCCCACAGGCCCGGCGGTACGTCGAGCGTGGCCGCGCCGATGCCGGGCACCGTGATCCGCGTCCTCGCCGTCGAGGGCGAGCGAGTCGCCGCGGGCGACGCGCTCGTGATCCTCGAGGCGATGAAGATGGAGACGCCGCTCGGCTCGCCGTACGATGCCGTCGTCGACGCGGTCCACGTACGCGAGGGCGACCGCGTCGCCGCCGGTGCGATCCTCGTCGAGCTGAGCCCTACCGCTTAGAAGCTCTCACAGAATGAGCAGTTGTGCCGCCCGGCCGCGCTCGGCGGCACGCTGCAGCGTCCTCGGTCGCGCCAATAGCTTGGCTATTGGCGCTCCCTGCGTCCTTGCATCGCACTCGCCGATCGCACCCGGATCGACGAATGTCATTCTGTGAGAACTTCTTAGAAGAGCTTCTGCAGCTTCAGGGCGGCGCCCATGTCGCCCTTGATCTTCAGCTTGCCGGTCATGTAGGCCGTCGTCGGGTTCTGCTTCCCGTCGACGATGTCCGCGAAGACGCCGCTCGACGTGGTGATCGTCACGTCGGGGTCTGCCCCGCCACCGTCGGCCACCGTCAGCCCACCGTCGCGCACGTCGACGAACCATTGCCCTTCACCCTCGATGTCGAAGAGGTACGAGTTGCTGACGCCCGCCAGCTTGTTCGCGTCTGCGCGCCCGGGCAGGCTGTCGAAGAAGTCCTTTGCTGCCATCCGTTGCTCCTTGCGTCGAGGTCAGGAGCAGCTTATGCAACGCCGCGCTCGGGCAGATGGCGCTCGATCAGGAGCTGCGAGAGCCTGCTCTGCGCCGCCGCGAGCCGCCGCCGGTTCTCCTCGAGCGCCTGGCTGTCCGCCCCGGCCTCGCGCAGGGCCTGGCGATCGGCGACGATGCGGCCGATCTCCTCACCGAGGCTTTCGACCGTATCGCGGAAAACGTCGTCGCCACTCTCGGTCGGCATCGCGGAGATCCGATTCGACACGATCGGCCTGCTTCCTCGCCACTCGATAGCATCGCGCCGCGATGCGGGTGGAGCTCAGACCGGCCGCCGCCGGCGACCATTCCGTGAACCTCGACCCGGAGCTCGCCGCCGGTGAGGTTCGCAACCGCGAAGGTGGGCTCGACGCCGGCACCGGCGGTCGTCTCGACGGCGACACGCTGCGGACGGCGGCGGCGGCCGCTGCGCGTGCCCTGCGGCGCGACGGAGGGACGGTCGCCTGGCAGGTCGTGCCGGGGCTCGCGGTCGCGCAGGACGAGCAAGTGCGTGCATACGTCGAGGGAACCGCCTACGGCGCGTACGACCCGGGCCTCCTGAAAGAGGGCTACGCGGGACGGGCAGAGGTCTCGCTCGCCCTCGATGCCCCCCCGGAGCTCCACGATCTGGCGATCCGCCAGGCGACCGTGTCCCGGAGGGTCGAAGCGGCCCGCGACCTCGTCAACCAGCCTGCCAACGACCTGACGCCGAATGCCCTCGCCGACCATGCGGTGGGCATCTCGCTCGACCACCTGACGACCGAGCGGCACGGCCGCGACTGGATCGCCGCCCAGGGGATGGGCTCGTTCGCGGCGGTCGCCGCCGGAAGCAGCGAGGAGCCGCAGTTGATCGTGATCCGCTACGACCCGCCGGATGCCGTCGCAGACGTCGTGCTCGGGCTCGTGGGCAAGGCGATCACCTTCGACTCCGGCGGCGTCTCGTTGAAGCCCCCGCTGCGGATGCAGGACATGAAGGGCGACATGGCCGGCGGTGCGGCGGTGCTGGAAGGGATCGCCGCGGTTGCCGAGCTGCGTCTGCCGGTGCGCACGATCGCCGTGATCGCGGCCGCCGAGAACATGCAGTCGGCCACGTCGTACCGGCCGGGCGACGTGCTCCGCGCGGCGAACGGGAAGACGATCGAGGTGATCAACACCGACGCCGAGGGACGGCTGATCCTCGCCGACGCGCTGCACCACGCGCGCACGAACGGTGCGACGCACATGGTCGACTTCGCAACGCTGACCGGAGCGATGTCGCTCGCGCTCGGCGATCTGATCGCCGGCTGGTTCTGCAACGACGAGACCCTCGCCGAGCAGATCGAGGCCGCAACCGTGTCGAGCGGCGACCTCGGCTGTCGCTTCCCGCTCCACCACCGCTACCGCCGCTATATCGACTCGACGTTCGCCGACATGAAGAACGCCTCCGAGCTCCGCGAAGGAGCGCCCGTGCTCGCCGCGATGTTCCTCCAGGAGTTCGCAGGCGACGGGCCGTGGGCGCACGTCGACATGGCCGGCCCGGGCTATCTCCAGCGCAAGCGGCCGGACTATCTGCTCGACGAGGGCGGCACCGGCTACGGCGTCCGGCTGATCGTCGAGCTCGCGCAGGCATTCGCTCGCCGTGAACTTCGACCTCGGGCCCGAGCACGAGCTCGTCCGCGAGACGGTCCGCCGGTTTGCGGTGGACAGGATCGCGCCGGTCGCCGAGGAGCTCGACCGCGAGAAGCGATTCCCGTACGAGATCGTCGCGGAGCTCGCCGAGCTCGGCCTGATGGGCATGACGATCCCCGAGGATTACGGCGGTGCGGGGGCCGACACGCTGTCGTACGCGATCTGCATCGAGGAGCTGACGCGCATCGATTCGTCGGTGGCGATCACGGTGGCCGCTCACCATTCGCTCGGAACGCTCCCGATCTATCTCTTCGGCAGCGAGGAGCAGAAGCGGCAGTGGCTGCCCGCGCTCGCATCGGGTGCGAAGCTCGCGGCATTCGGGCTGACCGAGGCCGGCGCAGGCTCGGATGCCGGAGCGACGCGAACGACCGCGCGGTTCGAAGGCGACGAATGGGTGATCGACGGCTCGAAGATCTTCATCACGAACGCGGGCACCGACATCACCGCGTGCGTGACGATCACCGCCGTCACCGGCACGGACGAGATCTCGAACCTGATCGTCCCGAACGGGACGCCCGGTTACACGATCTCGGCGCCGATGCAGAAGCTGGGCTGGCGCGCCTCCGACACGCGCGAGCTCGCATTCGACGGCGTGCGCGTTCCGGCGGAGAACCTGCTCGGGCCGCGCGGCGAGGGCTTCAGACAGTTCCTCCAGATCCTCGACGGCGGGCGCATCTCGGTCGCCGCGATGGGCGTGGGCCTCGCCCAGGGCTGCTTCGACCTCGCATTTCGCTACGCGCAGGAGCGGGAACAGTTCGGGAAGCCGATCGCCCGTTTCCAGGCCGTCTCCGAGAAGCTCGTCGACATGGCAACCGAGATCGAGGCGGCGCGCCTGCTGGTCTACAAGGCCGCCTGGGAGAAGGATCAGCAGCGCCCGTTCGCCCGCACAGCAGCGATGGCGAAGCTGTATTCGGGCGAGCTGTCGCACCGCGTCGCGAACTTCGCCCTGCAGATCCACGGGGGCTACGGGTTCATGGACGAGTACCCGATCTCGCGTCTCTACCGCGACCAGAAGATCCTCGAGATCGGCGAGGGAACGAACGAGGTACAGCGCATGGTGATCGCGAAGCACCTCGGTCTTTAGAACGGCCAGCCGGGCTGTTACGCTCGGAGCCGGTGCTCCTCTTCCGGCAATTCGTGGACGAGGATCTGGGCTGCGCCTCGTATCTGATCGGCGACCCCGCCGCAGGCGTGGCCGTCGTCGTCGATCCCTCGTTCCAGATCGAGCAGTACCTCGAGCGCGCAGCCGCGGACGGCGTTCGGGTCGAGCGCGTGCTCGAGACCCATACGCATGCCGACCACGTCTCCGGTCACGGACGCTTTGCGCTCGAGCACGAACTGCCGGTCGCGATCCACCCACTCGCCGAGCCCGAATATGCGTTCGAGCCGCTCTCCGACGGCGATGAGCTTCCGATCGGCGACTCCCGCGTGCGGGTGCTCCACACGCCGGGGCACCGGCCCGAGCACTGCTCCTTCGTCGTCGACGAAAGGATCGCCCTGACCGGCGACTCGCTGTTCGTCGGAGACGCTGCGCGCCCGGACCTCGCGGTCGCCGCTCGCGACGGTGCGCGCGCACTGTTCGGGTCGCTCGAACGGCTGGCCGCGCTCGGCGGCGACGTCGAGGTCTACCCGGGGCACGTCGCAGGCTCACTGTGCGGCGGCCACATGAGCCCCGACCGCTGCTCCACGATCGCGCGCGAGCAGGCGACGAATCCGGCGCTTCGCATCACCGATGTCCAGGAGTTCGTCCTCGCGTCCGCGTCGATCTCGGCACCGCGGCCGCCGACGACCGAACGCGTGGTCGAGATCAATCGCGGCCCGTGGCTGGCGCAGCCCAAGGCACTCCGCCAGGTCGACGACCCGGCCGGCGCGACCGTGCTCGACGTCCGCCCATTCGCCGCCTACGCCGCCGGGCATCTGACGGGCTCGATCAACGTCCCGGAGTCCGGTGCGTCGTTCGGCACCCACGCTGGGTTCGTGCTGAACGCGGGCGAGAGCGTGGTGCTCCACGCGAGCACGCAGGCGGAGGCACTGTCGGCTGCGCGCAAGCTGTGGGCGGTGGGCATCCTCGAGCTCGACGGCTACCTGCTCGAGGCCGAAGCCCCCGAGACGCTGGCGGTCGTCGAAGTCACCGAGCTCAAGCGCTTGCTCGAGAGGCCCGACGTGCAGCTCGTCGACGTTCGCGAATCGTCGGAGCGCGACGACGGCTACATCCCCGGCTCGACGAGCATTCCCTACCGGCTGTTGCGCAAGCTCGGCCCGGGGGCGCTCGAGCGCTCGAAGCCGGTGGTCACGGTATGCGAATCCGGCACGCGCGCCACGATCGCAGCGTCGCTTCTGCAACGGGACGGTTTCGACGTGCGCGCGGTCGCCGAGGGCGGCGTCACGACGTTCGACGGTGACGTCGTGTCGTTCAGGCGCTGCGGGGCATAGCCCGTCCGCGGAGCTCGGCGATCTCGTCCAGGAACCGCGTCGCGCCCACCTCGCGGTAGAACGCCTCGGCCTCGTCGAGCCAGGGGCCCGGCTCGACCCGCGCGCGGCGCAGCCGCGCGTATGCAGCCTCGGTGCGAACCCCGGTGGCGTCGAGGATGGCGATCGCGTCGTCGAGCCGGTTGTCGAGGATGGCGATGTTGGCCGCCCGCCAGACGGACGGGAAGGCGGTGAGCTCGAACCGGTGCTCGAGGTCGACGGCGAGCCAGGCGAGCTCGGTCGTGCAATCGGCGGCGAGAGCGATCGCCGTCGCCCCGAGGACCTCGAGCTCGCCGGCAAATCGGTCGGCTTCGTCGAGACGGCCGCACAGAAAGGCAATCCGTGCGCCGTAGACGTAGGCCGGGCCCATGTGCTGGGGGTCGGAGGAGCCCCGAACACGCGTCATGCTGCGCTCGAGGTCCGCCAACGCCGCCTGCTCGTCGCCTCGGTAGAGGGCAATCGCGGCGCGTGAGAGCAAGACCTCGACATCGAGATAGTGAGGCTGGCTCGATCGCCGGAAGAACGACGCCGCGTGCTCGAGCGACTCGTCCCACTTGCCCTCCTGGTAGCAGTCCCATGCACAGCACGAGTCGAACCAGCGGAGCGTCGAGAGCATCCCGTACCGGCGGAGCACCTCGAACTCGACCTGGGCGCGGATCGGCAGAGAGGCGGCCAGCCCGTCGCGGCGCCTGATGAGGAACACCTGGTTGTTGAGCGCACGGAAGATCGGAATCGGAGCATTGATCGCGCGCGCACGTTCGAGCGCGTGCTCGAGGATCTCGATCGCGTTCTCGGCGCCGATGTTGCCGCGCGCGGTGCCGACCGTCACGGACGAGTCGACCGCCACCTCGGCGAGACCGGTGGCCTCGGCAAGCCGAATCGCGCGTTCACCGACGACGATCGACTCCTCGCTGTGGCCGGCAAGCATCAGGTGGCGCGCGCGTCCGGCGAGCGCGCGAGCGAGACTCCGATCCGATCCGCTCCGCTCGGCGAACGCGACCGAACGCTCGCCGTGACTCGCGGCGAGCGCTCCCTCTCCCGCATACCACGCGATCGTCGACAGCGCCGTCTCGGCGTCGGCCGCACCTGCATAGTCGCCTGCCGCCTCGCACGCGGCGACTGCCTCGTCCGCCCACCTCCCGGCCTCCGGGTCGAGAGCGGCGGACGCTGTGCCGACGACGGCCACAAGCAGGTGGCGGCGCTCCGGTTCGCTCGGGCTGCAGCGCAAGGGCGCGGCGGTAGAGGGCCGTGGCGTCCTGGTAGGCGCCGAGCGAGCGCGCCCGATCGCCCGCGGCCAGGAGCGCCGCGCGCGCAGGCCCCTGGAGCGAAGAGGAGTCGATGCCCGCGGCCTCGGCGAGGTCCAGCGCCTCGGTGTAGTGATGGGCGACCAGGTCGGGACGGGAGGCCGAACCGGCGATCCACTCCGCGGCCAGGCGGTGCTTCTCCGCGCGCGCGGCACGAGGAAGTTGCGCGTAGGCGACATCGCGCACGAGGGCATGGCGGAACGCGAACTCTGCATCTCCGGCCATGGACGACGAGCGCTCGCGCCGGACGAACTCCTTGCGCACGAGCCGTTGCAGAAGGTCGTCGGCGGTGCTCGCACCGAGCGCCTCGACGCCCCCGCGCCAGAAGACCTTGCCGAGCACCGAGGCGTCCTGCAAGCAGCTGCTTCTCGGGCGCATCGAGCAGATCGAGTCGCGCGGCGATGATGCCCTGCACCGAGTCGGGCAACTCGGCTCCGACGGCGGTTTCGAGCATCCGCGCGTACTCCTCTGCATAGAGCGGATTGCCGCCGGTCTGCTGGAGCAGCCGGCTGCGAACGTCGTCGTCGAGCGCCGGGCCCTCGAGCAGGTCGCCGAGCAGCTGCGACGTGTCGTCGTCGGAGAGCGGCGACAGCGCGATCGTGTGCGAGTTGAGCCGGCCTCCACCCCACGCGGGACGCCGTTCGACGAGCTCGGGGCGCGACGTGCACAGAACGAGGAGCGGAACGTCGCTCGTCCAGTCGACGAGATGCTCGACGAAGTCGAGCGTGCCGTCGTCCGCCCAGTGCAGGTCTTCGAGCACCAGGATCAGCGGGTCCCGGTCCGCGATCGCCTCGATGAGGCGCTGCCACGCCGCGAAGGACTCCTCGCGGCCGCCCGAGCTCCCGGCCTCGAGCCCGACGAGGGGACGCAGGCGGCCGGCGAGCCACTCCCGGTCACGCGGATCGGCGAACAGCTCGTCGACCGTCGCGATCACCTTCGCCTCGATGTCGGCCGGCGTGTCGGATTCGAGCACACCGACGTGCGCCCGCAGCGCTTCGGCCACGGCGCCGAACGGGCCGCCTCCGTAGGCGAGCGCGCGTCCTTGCCGCCAGGTCGAGCGCTCCTGCTCGGCGTCCGTGTGCCGGAAGAGCTCCCAGACGAGCCGGCTCTTCCCCATGCCCGGCGCACCGATGAGCGTCACGAGCTGGGTCGCGCGCTCGTGGCGGGCGCGCTCGAACGCGTCGCGCAACAGCCTGAGCTCGACGTCGCGCCCGACGAGGCGCGCGCCGCCGTGCTGGCCGACGTCGATGCCGAACCGCGCGCGAGGGCCAACTGCGAGCCAGACCGGCACCGGCTCCGCCTTCCCCTTCGCGACGATCGACGGTGTCTCCTCGTAGACGATCGTCCGGTCGGTCGCCCGATGAGTCGCAGCCCCGACGAGCACGCCGTTGACGGGTGCGGCGGACTGCATGCGGGCCGCGGTGTTCACGACGTCGCCGGCGACGAGGGCCTCACCCTCGGCCGCTCTGGCGTCGAGCGCGACAAGGGCCTCGCCGGTGTTGACGGCGACACGGACGTCGAGCCCGTCCTCGACCATCGCGTCGCGCACGGCGAGCGCCGCCCGAACGGCTCGCTCCGGATCGTCCTCGTGCGAGACGGGAGCGCCGAAGACGGCCATCACGGCATCCCCGATGAACTTCTCGACCGTCCCGCCGTGGTGCTCGAGCTCGTCGCGCGCGCGTGCGTGATACGGGGCCAGTGTCGCGCGCACGTCCTCCGGATCCGACAACTCGGCCCGTCGCGTCTGTCCTACGAGATCGACGAACACGACGCTGACGACCTTCCGCTCCTCGCGCGCAGACGCAGGTGCCACGGCCAGGGACGAGCCGCAGCCGGCGCAGAACCGCGCGTCGGCGGCGCTCTCGCGCCCGCAGCTCGGACAGACGATCATCACCCCGAGGGTAACGCTGTCAGCTCAAGCGGTCGAGCATGTAGCCGCGGCTCTCGAGAGCGCTGCAGAGCCGGCTGCAGTGTTCTTCGTTGCGCGTGATCACCGTCAGCTCGACACCGGTTTGAGCAACGTGCACGTCGGTGCCTTCGCGATGGTGCTCGACCGAGAGCACGTTGCCCCGCTCGGCCGCGACGAGCTGGAGCAGCTCGACGAGCGCGCCGGGGCGATCGTCGATCAGCGTACGGACGATCGAGGTAGCGGCCGCCGAGAGCGAGCCCGTGTCGCATGACCGAGATCAGGAGCGTCGGGTCGATGTTGCCGCCGGACAGGAGCGTGCACACTCCGCCCTCCCCGCCGACCTTTCCCGCCAGCAGCGCCGCCACCGCTGCGGCACCGGCACCTTCGACGACGAGCTTGGCGCGTTCGAGCAGCAGCGTGATCGCATCGGCGATCTCGTCGTCCGAGACGTCGACGCGATCGTCGAGGAGGTCGTCGAGCAGTCGGAGCAGCGTCTCGCTCGGGTACTTGACGGCGATCCCGTCGGCGATCGTCGGTCCGCGGCGTCCCGCCTGCACGCCGACGATGCGAGCGTCGGGACGTATCGCGCGGAGCGCGATCGCTATGCCCGAGGCGAGCCCGCCGCCACCGATCGGCACGACGAACGTGGTGGCGTCGGGAAGCTCCTCGGCGAGCTCGAGCCCGATCGTCCCCTGGCCGGCGATCACGGCCTCGTCGTCGAAGGCGTGCACGAACGTGGCGCCGGTCTCCTGCGCCTGTTCGAAGGCCTCGGCCAGCGCCTCGTCGAAGCCGGCACCGGCCAGCACGGTCTCGGCGCCGTACGACCTCGTGGCGTCGACCTTGGCCATGGGCGCGTCGAGCGGCATGAACACCGTCGCCTTGACGCCGAGCTCGCGCGCCGCCCGCGCGACCGCCTGGCCGTGGTTGCCGGCACTCGCAGCGACCACGCCCGCGGCCCGCTCCGCCTCACCGAGCATCGCGAGCTTGTTCGAGGCCCCGCGGATCTTGAACGAGCCGGTGCGCTGGAGGTTCTCGGCCTTCAACCACACCCGCCGTCCGCTGCGAGTCGTCAACGCGTCCGAGCCGTAGACCGGCGTCACCCGGATACGGTCGACGATCCGGGCGCGCGCCGCCTCGATGTCGGCGAGCGTCGGCGCGGTCAGCGTGTCACTCAATCTCGAACACCTGCTCGAGGATCTCACGAACCGCGGTCAGCGGATCGAGACGGCGCTCCTGGACGTCGTCGAGCAGCCGCCGCAGGGCGGGATCGTCCTGCACGGCGGCCTCGAGGTGCCGCCGCGCCCGGATCGACGCGACCTGGAACACCTCTCGTGCGAGGTTGCGGCGACGGCGGCGCTCGAGCTCGCCCTCCGACTCGAGCCAGGCACGATGGTCGGCGATCTTCGCCCACAGGGTGTCGACGCCCTCGCCGGTGACGGCTTCGGTCAGCACGACGGGCGGCCGCGGCGATCCGGGCGGGCCGAGCGACAGCACCTGACGCACTTCGCTGAGCATCGTCTTCGCGAGTGGATGGTTCATCTTGTTGATCGCGATCACGTCCGGGATCTCCATGATCCCAGCCTTCAGCGCCTGGATCGAGTCGCCCGAGCCCGGCATGAGCGCGAGCACGACCGTGTCGGCGATCGAGAGCACGCCGACCTCGCTCTGACCGGCGCCCACGGTCTCGAGGAAGACGACATCCTTGCCCGAGGCGTCGAGCACGAGCAACGCCTGCAGGGTCGTTTCCGCGAGCCCGCCGAGATGCCCGCGCGTGCCCATCGAGCGGATGAACACCTCCGGGTCGAGGAAGTGATCGGTGAGCCGGATGCGGTCGCCGAGCAGCGCACCCTGGGTGAACGGGCTCGAGGGGTCGACGGAGATGACGCCGACGCTGTCACCGGACGCCCGAGCGAGCCGTACGAGCGCCGACACGAGGCTCGACTTGCCGACGCCCGGAGGACCGGTGAGCCCGACCGAGTACGCGTGGCCGGTGGTCGGATACAGGTCTGCGACGACCTCGTACGCGAGCGGGTCGCCGTTCTCGACCAGCGTGATCGCGCGCGCGAGCGCACGGCGGTCACCCGCGCGCACGGCCCGCGCAAGCTCCTCGCGCGTCCAGTCTCGACGCGAGCTCACGACCGTGAGCCCTCGCGTCGCGGAAGCAGGAGCACGGCCGCGACGGCTGCCACGACGAGCGCCCCGGCGGCGATCGCGTAGACGACCCGGGCTCCGACCGCATCGGTCAGCGGCCCGACGGCGACGAAGACCGTGAGCAACACCCCGTAGTTGATCGCGATGATCGATGTCAGCGCGCGGCCGCGGACGCGATCCGGTGCACCCCGCTGGACGAGAGTGATGTTGAGCACGACGGCGACACCGTTGCCGAGGCCGTAGACGAACAGCGCGATCGCACCGACCCAGACGTTCGGCGCGACCGCGGCACCGAGCGTGCCGACGGCGAACACGAGCAAGGCGCGCGGGTACGCCGAGCGCATGCCGACGAGCTGCGCGGCGGATCGCGCCCACAGGCCGCCGATCACCAGCCCCACCCCGGACGCGGCGACCATCAGTCCGAAACCGAAGTTGCCGGTGTGGTATTCGGTGCGTGCGAGGAAGATCTCCGCCAGGTTGATCCCACCGATCCCGATCTGCGCGATCGACCATGCGACGAGGACGGTCGTCAGCTCGCGCGACTGCAGCACGGCGTCGAACCCCTCGCGGACGTCCCTCCAGTGACCGCGTCCGATCGGCCGCTCACTCTGCAGGAGGCGCGCCGGGATCCGCGCCACGAACGCCGCCGAGATCGCGAACGTGACGGCGTTCACCCAGAACGCGACATTGGTGCCCGAGAGGGCGACGATCGCCCCGCCCGCGAGCGAGCCGATGACCGCCGTTCCCCAGTCGACGAACTGGAGCAGCGCGTTCGCAACCGGCAGGTCGTCGTCGCTGACCAGATTCGGGACGCCCGCGAGCACGGCCGGGCGGAAGAACGCGTTGCCGATCCCGGCCACGAAGGCCAGCGCGATGATGGCCTCGGTGCTGTGCACGAACGGCAACGCCGCGAACACCGCCAGCCGGGCGAGATCCGAGGCGACCATCAGGCCCTTCCGGGACATCCGGTCGACCAGCGGCCCGAGCAGGAGCCCGACCCCAATCGCCGGAACGATGTTCGCCGCGAGCAGAGCGCCGACCCACCAGCCGGAGTGCGTGCGGTCGTACACCTCGATCTGGAGTGCCAGCAGCGCGAGCCACGTCCCCACCCCCGAGGTGAGGTTGGCGACGAAGAGCCGCCGGAACTCGACGCCGTGCAGCACCGCGAGGCGCTGATGGCGTGGCGCTGCCGCGTGGGCGGCGGAGCTCACGCGGGCGCGAGCACGCGGTCGAGCGCTCGAGCGAGCGCGTCGATCTCGTCCGGGGTGCCGACCGTGATGCGCACCGCAGACGGCGCACCGAAGCCGGCAAGGGGCCGCACGACAATCCCTTCTTGCAGCAGTCGGTCGTAGAGCTCGGTGGCCTCTCCGCCGGTCTCGACGTAGAGGAAGTTCCCGACGGACGGGACCGGGTCGAGCCCGCGTGCCCGCAACACCGAATCGAGCCGCGCGAGACCCTCGGCGTTGGCAGCACGGCGGCGCGTCAGCTCGTCGACCGCGTCGATGCTCACGAGAGCCGCTGCCTGCGCCGGCGAGACGATGTCGAACGGCCGCCGCACCTTCGCGAGCGCACCACAGACGTCCGGAGCGGCGACCGCGTAGCCGATCCGGAGCCCGGCGAGCCCGTAGATCTTCGAAAAGGTCCGCAGAACCGCAACACGCGCGCCCGCCCGCAGGTATCGCTCGACCGCGTCGGGGTAATCGGCACGGTCGATGTACTCGAAGTACGCCTGATCGACGACCGTCAGAACGTGACCTGGCACACGGGCGAAGTAGTCGTCGAGCTCGTCCGCCGTGTTCATGGTGCCCGTCGGATTGTTCGGGAGGCAGATGTAGACGAGCTTCGTTCGCGGCGAGACCGCCTCGAGCAGCGCGTCCAGGTCGTAGCGCCGGTCGACGAGCGGCACCGTGCGTACCTCGGCCCCCTGCTTGCGGGCATAGATCAGATAGCTCGGGAACGACGGCCAGCCGCAGACGATCTCGTCGCCAGCGTCGAGGATCGCCTGGCTGAGCAGGTCGATGCAGCCGTCTGCTCCGGCGCCGACGCAGATCTCGCGGACGTCGACGCCGTGCCTCTCGGCGAGCGCATGGTGCAGCCGAAACGAGCCGCCGTCCGGATAGCGGTTCAGCTCCGTCGCAGCCCGTTGCATCGCCTCGAACGCGGCGGGAAACGGGCCCAACGGGCCTTCGTTCGAGGCCAGCTTGACGACACGTTCGATTCCGAGCCGACGCTGCACCTCTTCGACGGGCGTTCCAGGCTCGTAGGGGCGCAGCCCTTCGACGGCGCGTCGGAAGAACGGCTCGGCGAGGTCCCCGGGCGCGCTGCTCATCGGGCCGGACCTTACCCGGTGGGAACCTCGTAGGCTTCGGTCGTGGCCGAGCTCGGGCTCTTCCCGCTTCCGATCGTCCTCGTCCCCACCGAGCGGATCCCCCTGCACATCTTCGAGCCGCGCTACCTGGAGCTGATCACCGAGTGCTACGAGTCGGACGAGGAGTTCGGGCTCGTGCTCGCGACCGGCGACGGCGCGGTCCACGAGGTCGGCACCCGTGCGGCCGTGCTCGAGCTGTTCGAGCTCGAGGATGGGCGCCTGAACATCGTCGTCGAGGGTCGCGCGCGCTTCCGGCTGCTCGAACTGAAGGGCGGCCGCTCGTTCAAGACCGCCCTCGTCGAGCCGGTGACGGACGATCCCGAGTCTGTGGAGCCTGCCACGTCGAACCGGGCACTCGAGGTCTTCCGCGAGCTCGCCAAGGAAGCAGAGAGCGACGTCGACGTCCCGCCGTCCGACTCCGAGCTGCTCGACTTCGAGCTCGCCGCACGCGTCGACTTCGGCACCGACGCCAAGCAGGAACTGCTGGCCTCGACCTCGCCTCGTGCCCGGATGACGCGGCTGGTCGAGCTCCTCGAGCTGTCGATCGAGGCGATTCGCCGCGAGCGCAAGCTGCGCGAGCTCGCCGGGCGCAACGGCAAGGTCTCGTCTTCGTAAATCATCACACTACGATGCCGCCGCCGCCGCGCCGCGCATCGCCGGCCGCGGCGACCGTTCCGTCGGCAAGCACCTCGACGGCGTTCGTCCCTCCGAAGAACAGGTTGTGCCGCCGCCAGCGAACGAGGTCGTAGCCGAGCTGCTCGACCCGATCGAGCTCCGCCGAGTCGAATCCGCCCTCGCAGTGCAGGTGCGGTTCGTCGACGTGAATGCGCGGCCGGTCGATCGCCTCCGCGACGCCGAGTGAATGGGCGATCACGTTGACGATCACCTGCAGGATCGCTCCTCGAAGGCGGGCCGACCCGGCGCTGCCGACGACGAGCCGGGGGGCCGCAGCTCCGACGACGATCGTCGGGGCCATCATGCTGGTGAGCCGCCGCCCGGGCCGCCCCGCACCGTCGGCGACGAGGTCGTACTCGCCCAGCATGTTGTTCAGGTGCACCGCCGTGCCGGGGACGATGACGCCGGACCCGGACCCGGTTGATGCCGAGAGGGACGCCGCATTGCCGTCTGCGTCGACCACCGAGACGTGGGTCGTGCCGGAGGCCGGGGCCGGCTCGGGGGCGCCCGGCATTCCGTCCCGGATGCGCTCGGCCGCCCGCTCGAGGCTTTCAGCCTCGATCAGTTGCCGCGCCAGGCCGCCGCGCCGCAGCCCGCGCTCGAAGCCTTCCGATCGCACCCGGGCCTGTTCTCGCATCACCCCGGCGAGCGCCACGATGGCGGGAGCGGTGCCGACCTCCGCGTCCGGCAGCCGCTCGAGCAGCGCCAGCCCGTAGGCGATGAGCACGCCACCCGATGACGGCGGCGGGTTCGAGAGCACCTCGTGGCCGCGGAAGCGGGCCGCCACTGGGCGTCGCCAGGTCACGCGGTAGGCGTCGAGATCGGCCGCGCTCAGGGTGCCGCCCTCCTCCCGGACCGTCGCGACGATCCTGCGCGCGAGGTCGCCGCGGTACAGGCACTCAGCGCCCTCCGCCGCGACCTGCTCGAGCGTCTGCGCGAGATCGGGGAGGCGGAGGACGTCGCCGGGCAGCAGGCGTGAGCCGTCCGGGCGGCTGTACAGCCGTCGTCCTTCGGCGGTGTGACGCAGGATCAGGTCGAGGATCGCGTGCAGGTGCGCCTGGGCGCCGTTCAGCTCGACTCCGTCCGATGCGAGCTCGAGTGCGGGCTCGAGCAGGACGCGCCAGGGCAGACGACCGTAGGCGCGATGGACCGCCTCGAGGCCGGCGCCCGCGCCGGGAACGGCGCACGAAGCCCCGCCGATCCGGAAGACCTGCGTGGTGGTGCCGCCCCCGCCGAAGCCGATGTCGACGGCCTCCATCTCGGCCCCGCCGCCGCGATCGGCCCCGAGACCGGGCTCGGAGACGAAGAAGTCGGCGAGGCGAGCTGCTCTGCCGCCGGCGGGCCGGACGAGGGCGAATCCGCCCGCGCCGGGGCCTGTCAGCGGGCTCTCAGTGACCCAGGCGGCGAACGCTGCGGCAACACACGCGTCCGCCGCGTTTCCGCCTTCCGCGAGGATCCGCGCGCCCGCCGCGGCGGTCAGCGGATGGCCGGCGGCGACGGCGCCGTTCATACCTGCTTCATCTTCATCGCGAGTACGTTGCGGGAGGACCTTCCCATCAACGCTGAATCTTCACGCTTTCGCAACGTTCTCGATGCGAGGTCCCGCGTACAACGTGCCGAAACATCGGTTGATGAAGCCCACCCGCCCCCAACTCCTGCTCTGCGCCGGCGCGATCCTCGTGTTCGCCCTCGCGGCGGCATTCCCGGGGCCTGCACGGGGGCACCTGTCCGCAGCCGTCGGAGCGCTCGGGCATGCCGACCCGCGCTGGCTCGGACTGGCCGCCGGTTTCTTTGCAACAGCATTCGCATGCACCGTCGGTGCCTGGACGTCGGCGTTCCGCTCTGCGGGCGGCCGCATCTGCCCCCGCCAGGCAGCATCGCGACTCGGCATCGGGTCGCTCGTCAACACCTTCGCCCCGGCTCGGCTCGGCGATGCGGTCAAGGTGGCGCTGTGCTCTCGCGCGATCGATGCTCCCGGGCGGCTCTGGACGGCCGGGGGCGTGTACGCGGCGATCAGCGCGGCACGCTGCCTGGCGCTCGCCTCGCTCGTCGTCATCGCCGCGGCGACGGGAGCGCTCCCATGGTGGCCGGTACTCGTGCTGTGCGGCGTCGTGGGCGTACTCGCCGCCGCAGGCGCCCTCTCCGGGAGGCTCCACCACCACCCCCGCGTCGCCCAGTTCATCGAAGGGTTCGCGGCACTCGAACGCTCTCCGCGCGCGATCGGTTCGCTGCTCGGCTGGACCTTCGCCATGGCCGCGGCGCGCGTCGGCGCCACGATCGCCGTCGCAGCCTCGCTCGGCCTGCCCCACCCCGTGCTCGCGGCGCTGGTGATCCTGCCGGCCCTCGACGTCGCCTCCGCCTTCCCGATCACCCCGGGTGCGATCGGCGTCGGGAGCGGCGCCGTCGCCGTCGCGCTCGCGGGTCGCGGCATCGGCATGCCGGCGGCGCTCGGAACCGGGATCGCGATGCAGGCGATGGAGTCGGTCGTCTCGATCACGGCAGGATCGCTGGGCGTGCTCTACCTCGCGCAGTCACGGCCGACCTATCGCCGTTGGACGGTCCGGCTCGCGACGGTCGGCGGGTCGATCGCCTTCGCCGCGCTGCTCAGCGCGCACGTGATCGATCTGACTTGACGGACCGCTAAGGCCGGTCAGGGCTCGCGCAGGAACGACGGCGGCTCCAGGATCTCGCCGCTCGTCCCGGAGGCCGCGGTCACGAACGTGCCGCGGCGCGACCCTTTCTGGGCGCCGAACCCCGTCGCGACGACGGTGATCCACATCTGCCCGGCCAGCCGATCGTCGATCGTGGCGCCGAAGATGATGTTCGTGTCGTCGGTCGCGGCCTCACGGACGGCCTCGGCCGCCTCGTTGACCTCGTACAGCGTCAGGTCGTCCCCACCGGCGATCGACAGCAGGATCCCGCGCGCACCGGCGATCTCGGTCTCGATCAGCGGGCTCCGCAGGGCACGCTCGGCGGCTTCCTTCGCGCGGCCCTCGCCCGTGGCGTAGCCGATGCCCATCAGCGCCGAGCCCGAGTCCTTCATCACCGTGCGCACGTCCGCGAAGTCGAGGTTGATCAGACCGGGATTGGTGATCAGGTCGCAGATCCCCTGCACGCCGTGCCGGAGCACGTCGTCGGCGATCCGGAACGCCTCGAGCATCGACGTCGACCGGTCGAGCACCTCGAGCAGGCGGTCGTTCGGGATCACGATCAGCGTGTCGCACGCTTCACGCAACGCCTGGACGCCGTCGTCGGCCTGCTTGCGCCGTCGCGACCCCTCGAACTTGAACGGCATCGTGACGATCCCGACGGTGAGCGCGCCAAGCTCGCGCGCGATCCGCGCCACGATCGGCGCAGCGCCGGAGCCCGTGCCGCCGCCTTCGCCGGCGGTGACGAAGACCATGTCGGAGCCGCGGAGCGCACGCTTGATCGCGTCGTAGCCGTCTTCGGCCGCGTGGCGGCCGACCTCCGGATCGGCGCCGGAGCCGAGGCCTTCGGTGAGCTCGCTGCCGATGTGGATCTTCGTCGGCGCGTCGCACATCTGGAGCTGCTGGATGTCGGTATTGACGGCGACGAAGTCGACCTGCGTGATGCCG
Source organism: uncultured Thermoleophilia bacterium (assembly GCA_963774355.1). GTDB lineage: Bacteria > Actinomycetota > Thermoleophilia > Gaiellales > Gaiellaceae > PALSA-600. The sequence continues at coordinate 563,201 of CAVZER010000006.1, forward strand.
GCGTCGATCATCCGATCGACCGCGTTGAGGCCTGCGCCGCCCACGCCGGCGACCCGGATCACCGCGAGGTACGAATTCGCGTCGCGTGCACGCTCGAGCCGTGCCGGCGGATCCGGAAGCGGGTCGAGCCAACGCGACGGGACGATCCGTTCGACGGGCTCCGGCTCGGACGGGTCGTCCTCGATGATCAGCGACGCCGCGACTCGCAGCGGGGCCGGCTCGGGCTCGCTCACGGCCGGCTCGGGCTCGGTCGGCAGCTGTTGCTGGCCGGCCGGCTCCTCCTTCGCGCCGCGCTTCGCGGCTTCGGTCGCGCGGAAGAGATCCGCAAGCGGCCCTTCACGCATACTGGCGCGATTTCTGGCCATCCAGCACCTCCTTCGCGAGGTCACGGTACATCTCAGCGGCCTCGCCCTTCGGCTCATAGGCGAGGACCGACGAGCCTTTGACCGGCGCCTCGGCGAATCGGACGGTCTTCCGGATCCGTGTCGCGTAGACGAGATCGCCGAAGTTCTCGCGCAGGATCTCGTCCGCCTCGCGCGAGTGCGTGAGCCGGCGGTCGTACATCGTCGGGACGATGCCGATGATCCGCACCTCGGGATTCAGGTTCTCGCGCACCATGGCGAGCGTGTTCTCGAGCTGGACGAGGCCGCGCAGCGAGAGATATTCGGTCTGCACGGGCACGATCACGCCTTCGGCGGCGACGAAAGCGTTGATCGTGAGCAGGCCGAGCGACGGCGGTGTGTCGATGAGCACGTAGTCGTAGCGATCCTTCACCGGCGCGAGCGCCTTCTCGAGGGCACGTTCCCGCCCGATCATGCTCGACAACGCCATGTCGGCGCCGGCGAGATCGATCGACGAGACGGCGACGTCCACCTCGCGGGTTTGGATCACCTGCTCCATCGGAAGACGGTGGACGAGCACGTCGAACATCGAGTGCTCGATCGTGTCGGGGTTCAGCCCCTGCGACATCGTCAGGTTGCCCTGCGGGTCGAGGTCGATCAAGAGCACGCGATAGCCCTGCTCGGCGAAGGCCACCCCCAGGTTGAGCGTCGTCGTGGTCTTCGCGACGCCGCCCTTCTGGTTCGCGAGCGCGATCACCCGCGTCGACGCCGGCGCACCCGCGTTGGCGGGGCGCACGTTCGGACGCGGAAGCAGGCGGGCGAGACCCATCTGCTCATCGGTTCGGGTCGGACCGGGACATTCCTTCCGTGCGGCGACGAAGTTCGAGGGCCGCCGCGAGCGCACGGCCGTCACCCTCCTCGCGAGCCCAGTTCTCTGCCTCGACGGCCAACGCTCGAAGCTCGGCGAGCAGCTCACCCGGCGTGGCCCCAGCGCCGTCGAGCCGCTCGAGGCGGTCGAGCCGGGCGAGCACGCGGACGGCGGCGTCCATCGCGTCGACCGTAGCCGCCAAGCAGTGACGCCTCCGCGCCGACTCTGCAACCTTTGCGACGCGTCGCGGTCAGGCAACGCGCAGAGCAGACGCCGGCCGCGGTCGCAGCCCGAGCAGCGTGTCGTCGAGCGCCGCCACCAGCTCTTCGCGGCTCCCGTGCAGCAGCGTTTCGACGAGCGTCCGGCGTACCGCGTCTCGAGCGCCGCTCCGCAGCCGGTCGGCGTGCAGCGACGCGACGAGCTCGCTGCGCTCGCGCGTCTTGTCGGCCAGCAGAACCGCCGTCCGCATCGCCGACGCCCACGGGCCTCCGTGCTCACCGAGCAGGCAGTCGAGGCTCTCGCGCACCTGCGCCGACCGGAACGGCTCCTCGGCGAAGAGCGACAGCTCGAAGCGGTCGAGCGCCTCGCCGAGGCGGCGGTCTTGATCGGCGAGGGTCAGCCGCTCGCGCAGATCCGCCGCGAGCTTTGCCCGCAGCTGGTCGAGCCGGACTGCCTCGCCGGGCGGCTGCGTCGCCGCGATCGGAAGGATCGGTGCGATCCGGAGCGGACGGTAGTCGAGCCGCTCGAACACGACCGGCCCGGCAGCGATCGCGCCGCCGGTGGCGAGACGGAGCGCGGTCACGGCATCGGCGAGCTCGGCGGCCGCGTCGGGTGCGTCCTCGTCCGCCTGCAGCTCGCGACCCAGGGTCAGAACGAGCAGGCGGTCGACGTCACGCCCGAACTCGGGCGGCAGCAGCCCTTGTGCCTCCGGCCAGAGCTGCGCCAGCTCGCCGGGCACCGTCGGGCGGAGCATGATCCCGCCTCCGAGGTCGACGTCCGAGCCGGCGGAGATGCCGACCACGGGTGCGAGCGCGAGATACGTACGTGCGGTACCGAACAGCGAGAGCTCGAAGTCCGTATACGCCGCGTCGAATGCCTCGTCGTTCCAGTCGAACCCTCCGCACCGCTCGGCGGTCCAGGTGAGCATCGGCAGCAAGATCGAGCGGAAGAGCGAATCGTCGGCCGTCTGGGAGAGCCCGGAGTGTGCGCGCGCGAAGATCGCCGCAGCGGGCTCACGCTTCAAGTCGTCGATCGCGTTGCGCGTGTCGGGAAGCCGGCGGAGCGTCGGCGCCTGCTCGTCGACGAACGCGCGCACGAGCGGCCGGTACTCGTAGAGCGAGGGGCCGCCCGGAGAGGCGTGCTCCTCGAAGGCGAACGGGACCTGCGCGCCGCGCTCGGCGGCGAACGCGGCGAGGCAGAACGCGCGCAGAGATTCGTAGAGGTGCGGGGCTCGCAACGCCACGCGGCCTAACTACGCGCCGCACGGCCGCTCTCCTACCCGGGCTGGCAGGAAGGGCACCAGTAGGCGATCCGGTTGGCGTCGCCCTGGCCACGGGAGGCGATCGGCGTCCCGCAGCGCCGGCACGGCATCCCGGCGCGCCGGTAGGCGCTTCGCCCCCGGTCGCGACCCCGCTCGAGGGCCGCGGTCATCAGCTCGGCGGCGGTCACGAGCACCGAGCGCCGACCCTCCTCGGCAACATCGCCGAGACGCAGCCACGGCGACAGCCGCACGGTCCAGAGGATCTCTGCCAACCACATGTTCCCGATCCCGGACACGAGCGACTGGTCGAGCAGCGACTCGCCGAGCGTCCGCGTCGGATCGGCGCCGCGGAGTCGGCCGAGCATTGCGTCTATGCGCGGCGGACGTTCGAGGATGTCCGGGCCGAGTCGCTCGAGCGCGCGGAGGTGGAGCTCGAGCACCGGGCCGTTCCAGAGCACGGCCTCAATCGTGTCGCCCGCGAGCACGAGCCATGGCATGCCTGCGGCAGGAGCCCCTTTCGGCCGCACGCTCCAGCGGCCGCTCAGGCGCAGGTGCGAACGCACGACGATTCCGCCCTCGAACCGGAGCACGATGTTCTTGCCGAATGCGTCGACCGACTCGAGCCGTCGGCCGTCGATGCGCTCTGCGACACCTGCGGCACGGGCACGCGGGTGCGGCGCGACGGCGGCGATCCGCTGGCCGACGAGCGGCTGCAACCTGCTCGCAGCATGGTGGACGGCGTCGCCCTCGGGCATCGTTCCACCGTAGCGCCGGCGGGCAGAATCGACTGTGCGTGCAGATTCCCGGGCTCCGTCATCCGATCGTGCTCGCGCCGCTCGCCGGCGGCCCGTCGACGCCGGCACTCGCCGCGGCGGTCTCGAACGCCGGCGGCCTCGGGTTCGTCGCCGGCGGGTACCTCGACCCCGACGCGCTCGCCGAGCGCATCCGCGAGACACGCACGCTGACCGCCGGCGCGATCGGCGTCAACGTCTTCGTCGTCCGACGCAGGCCCGTCGACGAGATCGCGCTCGCCGCCTACGCGGTCGAGCTCGAGCCGGAGGCGCGGCGTCGTTCGGTTCGGCTCGGCGAGCCGGTGTTCGACGACGATGCGTGGGAGGCGAAGCTCGAGGTGGTGCTCGCTCACGACGTCCAGGTCGTGTCGACGACGTTCGGTTGCCCGCCCCGCTCGATCGTCGCTCGACTGCAAGCCGCCGGCATGTCGGTCTGGGCGACCGTCGGTTCCCTCCGCGAGGCCGAGCTCGCTGTCGAGTCGGGTGTCGATGCCCTCGTCCTGCAGGGCTCCGAGGCGGGCGGACACAGAGCGAGCTGGGACGACAGCGGCGACGGCGAGCTGCCGACACTCGACCTGGTCCGCGCCACGTCGGCGGCAACCGGGCTCCCGCTCGTCGCTGCCGGCGGGATCGGCGACGGCGCCGGGATCGCCTCGGTGCTCGAGGCGGGGGCCTGGGCCGCACAGCTCGGAACGGCGTTTCTGCTCTGTCCCGAAGCCGGAACGTCGATCGCTCACCGGCGATCACTCCACGCCGGCGGGACCACGGCGGTGACACGCGCATTCACCGGCCGCCGGGCTCGCGGGATCGTGAACGAGTTCATGCGGGCGCACCCCGGAGCGCCTTCGGCCTACCCGCAGGTCCACCACCTGACCGCGCCGCTCCGCGCTGCCGCACGGGCGGCCGGCGATCCCGACGGCATCAACCTGTGGGCGGGCGAGTCGTTCCGACTCGCCCGCGAGCTGCCGGCAGGCGAGCTGGTCGAGCTACTCGCCGCGGACGCGAAGGGCTGTTAGGGCCGGAGCACGGCGCGGCGCGGCCCAGCGAGGAACCCCGCCTCGACGAGCAGCGTCAGAACGTCGGTCTCTGCGACCGGCTCGCCGTCGAAGCGCTCGACCGCGAGGCGCTTCGCCCCGCCCGAGCGCACGTGGGCGACGAGCGCGGCGAGCGCGGGGCGCAGCCACTCGTCGTCGGGCTCGCGCAGCGGGACGAGCGAGCGGCCGCCGCGCTCGACGTAGAGCAGCGGCTCACCTGCCTCGAGCACCACGAGCCCGCCCGCGACGCGGGCGGCGCGGGCTCCGGCGCGCTTCGGCCACGGAAGCACCGCACCGTACGGCTGCGCGGGGTCGGACGCGGCGAGCACGATCGGCTCCGTGTCGCCCCGCTCACGGACTTCCCGCAGCCGTTCGACCGCGCCGCCAAGTGCGAATTGCGCCCCGCCGAGCCCCTCGACGAAGTAGCCGCGCCGGCACAGCCCGAGCGTCTCGAGCGCACGCAGTTCCGCGTACACCGCGCCGTAGCCGCCGGGAATCCCCTCGGCGCGCACGCCGTCACGCGTGACGATGCCTTGCCGCTCGAGCAGCAACTCTGCGAGCGCACGCCCGTCAGGAGGCCCGGCGAACAGGCGCTCCGTCAGCGACCAGCGCCCCTGCGTCGCCGTCGTCACACCGGCGCGACGCCGCGAGAAGCGGCGCGGACGCCGCTCCGCGCCGGGCAGGCCGTTCCGCCGTGTTGCGCGTAGCGGCGCCCACGCGTCGTTCGTCGCCTCTCCCGCCCAGACGAGATCCCAGAGTGCGGGGAGCGCCTCGGCCTCTTCGAGCCCGCATTCGGCGACCAGCTCGTCCCAGTGCAGGGCGTGGCCGAGCACCGCGCGGAGCGCATCGTGGACGCTCCCCTCGGGCCGCGGCGCTCCCGGAACGCGGCCGAGTGCCGCCGCATCCTCGCGAAAGTAGACCGCCACGCGGTCCGGGCCGGCGCCGAGCCACACGACCTCGCCGCTGGCGCACAGCGCATCGAGGTGCTCGGGCCGGTAGCCGGGCACGCGGCGCGGCAACAGCTGCGACTCCCAGAGCGCGACCGGCAACGGCAGGGCCTGCAGCGGCACCAGGGCCTCGCGCAGCGTCGCGCGCCTGCCGACGCCGTGCCACGCGGGCAGGAAACGCGCGAGAGCCTCCTGCTCGACCGGCTCCACCTCTCGCCGCAACGCGGCGAGCGAAGCGCGGCGGAGCCTGCGCAGCACGTCGGGATCGCACCACTCGCGCTCGCTGCCACCGGGCCGCAGCTCACCGCGAACGAGCAGCTCTTCGCGTTCCAGCTCGTGAAGCTCGTCGGAGACGTCACGGCCAAAGCGCTCGTTCGCATCCGCGGTCGTGAACGGGCCTCTTCCCTTCGCGAACCGGAGCACGAGCTGACGCAGGGCGTCGGCAGCTCCCTCGAGGAAGACATCCGGCAGTCCGGAGGGCGGCATCACACCCAGCGCGTCGCGATAACGGCCGGCGTCCTCGACTGCGATCAGCCGCTCCTCTCCGGCGATGCGGACGACGATCGCCCGACGGTCGTCGACGAGCGGCGCGGCGAGCTGCGGGTCGTATTCGCCCGGCCGACGGTCGCCGCGGATTCGCAACTGGTCGTGCAGCTGGTCGGGCGTCGCCGGATCTCCGCGGAGCTGGCGTTCCACCTCCTCGACCGCGTCGCCGTCGAGGAGGTCCCTGAGCTCCTCCTGGCCGAGCAGCTCGCGCAACAGGTCGCGGTCGAGGCTCAGCGCCTGCGCGCGCCGTTCGGCAGGTGGCGTGTCGTCCTCGTACATGTAGGTCGCGATGTAGTCGAACAGCAGCGACGCCGAGTACGGCGACGCGGATTGCGTCTCGACCTCGACGAGGTCGATCTCGCGCGTCTGCAGTGCCGACAGCAGCCCACGCAGCGCGGGCAGGTCGAACACGTCCTGCAGGCATTCGCGGAACGTCTCCAGCACGACCGGGAACGATCCGTAGCGGCGCGCGACCTGCAGCAGCGATTGCGCCTTCAGGCGCTGCTGCCACAGCGGCGTGCGGACGCCGGGACGCCGGCGCGGGATCAGCAGCGCACGGGCCGCGTTCTCGCGGAAACGCGCGCCGAAGAGGGCCGTGTCGCCGAGCTCGGCGACGACCAGGTCCTCGACGTCGCCCGGGTCGACGACCAGCTCCTCGACGGGCGGCGGCACGTCGGTCTCGGGGAAATGCAGCGCGATCCCGTCGTCCGACCAGATCGACTGCGCCTCGAGGCCGTGCGACTCGCGAAGCTTCGCCGCGATCGCCATCGCCCACGGCGCGTGCACGCGGCCGCCGAACGGCGTGAGGATGCAGACGCGCCAGTCGCCGATCTCGTCGCGGAACCGCTCGATCACGATCGTCCGGTCGGACGGGACGGCGCCGGTCGCATCCTGCTGCTCGTGCAGGAACGTGAGCAGGTTGCGTGCTGCCCGCTCGTCGAGGTGGTACTCGCCGCGCAGCCTCTTGCCGGCCTCGGCCTCCGACAGCGCCGAGAGCTCGCGCGACGCGGCGCCGATCTTCTGTCCGAGCTCGAACGGCCTGCCGACGCCTTCGCCCTTCCAGAAGGGCACGGCACCCGGCACGCCGGGGGCGGGCGAGACGAGCACGCGGTCGCGGGTGATCTCCTCGATTCGCCACGTCGACGCACCGAGCAGGAACGTCTGCCCGGCGCGCGCCTCGTAGACCATCTCCTCGTCGAGCTCGCCGACTCTCCCACCGCCGTCGACGAGGAAGACGCCGAACATGCCGCGGTCCGGGATCGTCCCCGCGTTCGTGACGGCGAGCCGGCGCGCACCGTCCCGCGCCCTGACCGTGCCGCCGGTCCGGTCCCACACGATGCGCGGCCGCAGCTCCGCGAACTCGTCCGACGGATACCGGCCGGCCAGCATGTCGAGCACGTTCTCGAGCTGCGGACGCGACAGCTCCCGGAACGGATACGCCCGCGTCACGAGCGCGTGCAGGTCGTCGACTGAGATCTCGGTATCGACCGCGATCGCGACGATCTGCTGCGCGAGCACGTCGAGCGGATTCGTCGGGATGCGCGTCTCTTCGATCGCACCTTCGCGCATCGCGCGCGCGACGACGGCGCTCTCCAGCAAGTCGGCGCGGAACTTCGGGAAGATCCGGCCCTTCGACACCTGACCGAGCTCGTGCCCGGCGCGGCCGATGCGTTGCAGGCCACGCGCGACCGACTTCGGCGACTCGACCTGGATGACGAGGTCGACCGCGCCCATGTCGATCCCGAGCTCGAGGCTCGACGTCGCGACGAGGCACGGGATCCGCCCCGCCTTGAGGTCCTCCTCGACGAGCACACGCTGCTCCCGCGCGAGCGAGCCGTGGTGGGCGCGCGCCAGCTCGCGCTCGGCCAGCTCGTTGAGCCGCAGCGCGAGCCGCTCGGCGAGCCGCCGGTTGTTCACGAACACGATGGTCGAGCGATGCTGCTCGACGAGGCGCAGGATCTCGGGGTAGATCGACGGCCAGATCGAGCGGGCGCCCCGTTCGGTGCCGATGTCCATCTCCTGGCCGTCCGCGGGCGCCGGATGCGAGAGCGCGCCGGTCGATCCGAGCTCGCGTAGATCCTCCACCGGGATCACGACCTCGAGGTCGAGCTCCTTCCGGGTGCCCGCGTCGACGAGCTCGATCGGGCGGCCGCCGGAGACGAACCGGCCGATCTCCTCGAGTGGACGTTGCGTCGCCGACAGACCGAGACGCTGCATCGGCGTGTCGAGCAACGCGTCGAGCCGCTCGACGCTGAGCGCGAGGTGCGATCCGCGTTTCGTGCCCGCGACCGCGTGCACCTCGTCGAGGATCAGCGTCTCGACGCCACGTAGGGTCTCGCGAGCCTGCGACGTGAGCATCAGGTAGAGCGACTCCGGCGTCGTGATCAGGATGTCCGGTGGCTCCGCGACGAGCTCCCTGCGCTCCTTCGCCGGCGTGTCGCCCGTGCGCACCGCCACCCGGACCTGCGACTCGAGGCCGGCGAGCGGCCCGCGCAGGTTGCGCTCGATGTCGTAGTTGAGCGCCTTCAGCGGAGAGACGTACAGCACGCGGAGCCCCTCGCCCGGAGTCGAGGCGAGACGGTCGAGCGCGAACAGGAACGCCGTGAGCGTCTTGCCGGAGCCCGTCGGCGCCTGGATCAGCACGTGCGAGCCCGACGCGATCGCGGGCCAGCCGAGCTGCTGGGCGGGTGTGGGCGCGGCGAACGTGCGCTCGAACCACGCCCGCGTCACGGGTGAAAAGACGCTGAGCGGATCCACTCGTCGCAGCGTACTGACTCACAGCGCTCTCACAGATCACGCCGCTACCTTCGAGGCATGACGCTCGACGAACGCTTCACGCGCCGCGGCTCGCTTGCCCGTCTCGGCACCCTGCTCGCCGCCGTGGCAGGCGGTGGCGTCGCCGTTTCGCGAGCCGAGGGCGAAGGCCCGGCGGCCGTGTCCTCCGGCCTCGTCACCTGCGTGCTCACGCCGGAGCTCACCGAGGGGCCGTACTACCTCCCCGGCGAGAAGGTGCGCCGCAACATCACCGACGGCCATCCGGGGACGCCGCTCGCACTGCGCCTGACCGTCGTCGATGCGTCCACGTGCCGGCCGATCAAGGGCGCGTCCGTCGACGTCTGGCATGCCGACGCGGCGGGCGTCTATTCGGGCTTCGGCGCCGGCGCGTCGAGCCGGACCTTCATGCGCGGCATCCAGCCGACGAATGCGAACGGGCTCGCGAGCTTCATCACCGTCTATCCCGGCTGGTACACGGGACGGACCGTCCATATCCACGTGAAGGTGCACGCCGGCGGCAACGTCGTGCACACGGGCCAGCTCTTCTTCTCGGACGCGATCACCGATGCCGTGTACAAGCGCCCGCCGTACTCGTCGCGACCGAACCGCGACACACGCAACGCGCAGGACTCGATCTTCGTCAACGGCGGCAAGCGTTCGCTGCTGGCGCTCAAGCGGAGCGAATCCGGATGGACTGCGTCGATCACGATGGGCGTCCACCGCACCTGACCGCGTAGGATCTCGGCGTGCCCGAGGCGCTCTGGTTCACGGACGACCCCGACGCGTGCAGGCTGCTCGCCGAGAATCCGTTCGCGCTCCTCGTCGGCTTCGCGATCGACCAGCAGGTGTCGGTGCAGAAGGCGTTTGCCGGCCCGTTCGTGCTGCGCCAGCGAGCGAAGACCCTCGATCCCCGCAAGCTCGCAGCGACCGACCTGGCACCGCTCTTCGCGGAGCGTCCGGCGATCCACCGCTTCCCGAGCGCGATGGCCGGGCGCGTGCGCGAGCTCGCCGCCGTCGTGAGCGAGGACTACGGCGGCGACGCGGCGCGCATCTGGACCGAGGCGAAGGACGGTGCGGATCTCAAGAAGCGGATCGGCTCACTGCCCGGGTTCGGCCCGATGAAGGTGACCGCGCTCGGCTCCGTCCTCGCCAAGCGCTTCGACGTTCGCGTCGCCCGCGACCTCGTCCCGAGCCACCCGACACTCGGCGACGTCGATTCGCCCGAGGCGCTCGAGCGCTACCAGGCCGCCAAACGGGCACACAAGGCGGAACGCCGCGCACGCGCCGGAAGCGCCTGATTTCGGTGCCTGGCACCCTGGTGCCAGGCACCGGTTTGCTAACGCGGCGCGGCGCCGTCCACGTTCCAGTGGCGCGCGACCGAGACGAACCAGCCGCCGCTCTCCCGCGGGATCAACGAGAAGAGGCTGATCGCCCGCCGGCCGAGCTCGTGGTCGCCGTAGAGGATCTCGATGCCGATCCGCCGGGGCTCCTCGATCGCCGCACGTGCGGCAGCGAATCCCGGCTCCGAGGGGTCGCGGAAGACGCCCTGCCAGAAGCCGACGTCGCCCGGAGCGATGTAGAGGTCGCGCGTCAGCCGGTGGAAGTCCTCGAGTGGTGCGTGGTCGGTCATGCTCGCACGCAGCTGCTCCGGAAGCAGGTACCAGCCGTGCAGAACGGCGATGCCGCTTCCGACGTTGCGCAACGAGGCGGCGAGGTAGATCGCGTCGTCCGCCACCTCGCACACGGCCTGGCTGCCCGGCACCTGGAACCAGCGGTTGTCGGCGAAGCCCACTTTCTGCGCCGGGTCCTCCGGTCGGGACGGCATCAGCACGGGGCGCAACCCGGCGAGGAGCGAGCGTTCGGCGGTCCGCGCGGCACGGTTGGCCGACTTGACGGATGCGAACGTCGCGAACGCGAGCACGAGCGTCGCCCCGGCCGTCGCAAGCGACGAGACCGTGACCCAGTCAGTCGCCAGCATCCGCGCGCAACTGTCTCAGGGCCGGGGCAAGCGACTGGCCGCCGCGCAGCACCGGCTCGAACAGGTCGCCGTTGCGCGCGACGCGGTCGAGTGCGACCTTCATCGTGAAGTCCCGCGGCCGCACCTCGTCCGTCAGCTCCTCCCAGCGCAGCGGCGTCGACACCGGAGCACCGGGCTTCGGCCGCACCGAGTACACGGACGCGATCGTCTTGCCCGCCCCGTTCTGGCGATGGTCGACGAGCACGCCCGAGCGCTTCTTCTTCAGCCACTCGGTCGTCACCTCTCCGGGGTGTGCCGCCTCGAGCCGCCTGGAGAGCAGCTCGGCGAACGCGTAGGTGTCCTCGAACGTCGAACGGCGCGTGATCGGCACGAGAACGTGAATCCCGTCCGAGCCGCTCGTCTTCACGTACGACCGGAGCTCGAGCGCATCGAGTGCCGCGTGCACATAGTGAGCGACGCGGATGCACAGCACGAACGCATCGGGATCGTCCGGCGGATCGAGGTCGAAGAGGACGAAGTCGGGACGGTCGGGCTTGTCGATCCGCGAGTACCAGGCGTTCATGTCGATGCAGTGCATCTGCACCATCCAGAGGAGAGCCTCACGCGAATCGACGAGCGGGAAGTCGACGAGACGCGACTCGCCCTTCCCGCCGCGCGGCCAGGTTCGGAACTGGCGCGTCGGGATCCAGTCGGGGATCCCCTTCGGCGCCTGCTTCTGGAAGAACGCGTCGCCGGCGATCCCCTCGCGCCATCGCTTCATCGTGAACGGCCGGTCGCGCAGATGCGGGACGATCGCGTCTGCGACCTGGCCGTAGTACTCGAACAGGTCGCCCTTCGTGATCCCGTCTCCGGGGAAGAGGACGCGGTCCGCGCTGGAGAGCTTGACCTCGGTGCTCACGCCCGCACTCGGTTCAGGCGACGCCGGCGAGGAGCGAGGATCGGTTCTCCTTGAGCATCTCGCGGGCGATCACGATCCGCTGGATCTGATTCGTGCCCTCGTAGATCTGGGTGATCTTCGCGTCCCGCATCATCCGCTCGACCGGGAACTCGGAGATGTAGCCGTAGCCGCCGAGGATCTGCACGGCGTCGGTCGTGACCTGCATCGCAACGTCGGTGCAATACAACTTCGCCATCGCCGACAGCTTCGTCAGCTCCGCACCAGTGTCGCCCTCGTCGATCATCCGACCCACCTTGTAGAGCAGACCGCGCGCAGCCTCGCAGTGCGTCTCCATGTCGGCCAGCATCCCCGCGATCAGCTGATGCTCCGCGATCGGCCGGCCCATCGTCTCCCGCGACCGCGCATAGTCGAGCGCATAGTCGGTCGCGCCCTGCGCCAGGCCCAACCCCTGCGCCCCGATCCCCGGCCGCGAACGGTCGAGGATCCGCATCGCGATCCGAAATCCCTCACCCTCCCCGCCGAGCAGATTCTCCACCGGCACCCGGCAGCCGTCGAAGAACACCTCGCCCGTCGTCGACCCCTTGATCCCCATCTTCGGCTCGATCCTCCCCACCTCGAGCCCAGGCGTCTCCGCCTCGACCACGAACGCCGAGATCCCCGCATGCCCCAGCTGCGGATCCGTCTTCGCGAACACCACGTACAGCGACGCCACTCCCGCATTCGTGATGAACCGCTTCCCACCGTCCAGCACATACGCATCACCGTCGCGACGTGCCGACGTCCGCATCGCCGCACTGTCCGACCCCGACCCCGGCTCCGTCAACGCATACGCCGCCAGCCACTCCCCCGACGCCAACCGCGGCAAGAACCGCCGCTTCTGCTCCTCCGACCCCGCCAGCTTGATCCCCAACGACCCCAACTCCTGCACCGCCACGATCAACCCAGACGTGGCACACACCTTCGACAACTCCTCCACCACCACCAACGCCGTCAACGCCGACGCGCCGACCCCGCCGAACTCCTCGTCGAACAACACGCCGAACACGCCGTTCTCCCGCAACAGCTCCACCACATCCCACGGAAACTCCGCACTCCGGTCGATCTCAGCCGCCCGCGGCCCGATCCGCTCCCGCGCCAACGCACGCACCAACCCGCGAACCTCACGCTGCTCAACCGACAACGGATCCAACGCACTCAAGACGCTCTAGTGTAAGGCCGCGCCTGCCGATAAACGGCCTGTGGCAATTCCCGCCCGCATGCTGCTGCTCGTCGTCTTTGCGACGCTGATCGCGGCCGCCGGCGTGATGTTGCTGCTCATCGCGGGTCAGTAGATTCCGGTCGATGCGTCTCGAAAACGGGCTCGTCCGCACGCTCGACCCGCAGATCCCGACCGCGCGTGCGCTCTCGATCGCCGGGGACGTCGTGGCGGGAGGCGTCGGCGTGCACGAGACCGCGCTCCCGTCGCCCGACGTCGTCGACCTCTGCGGATACACGGTCGTGCCGGGACTGACCGACTCGCACGTCCATTTCCCAACCTGGGCGGTCGCGCAGACGGAGGTGAAGCTCGACGGGTGCACGTCGCTCGACGAGGCGCTCGAGCGGCTGCGCGGGGCGCCACGTCCTCCCGCCGGGCGCTGGCTCCGCGGATTCGGCTGGCGCAGCGGCGACTGGCTGCCGGCGCGCGAGCCGACCCGGCAGGATCTCGATCGGATCACCGGCGAGACGCCGGCCGCATTGATCGCGAAGGACTACCACTCGCTCTGGCTGAACTCGGCCGCCCTCGGCCGCGCGAACGGCGACCTCGACGTGGCCGGCGGCGTGGTCGAGCGGGACGAGGCCGGCGAGCCGACCGGCGTTCTGCGCGAAGAGGCCGCCTGGCGTTTCAAGGACCGCTACCTGACGCTCGGCGACGACGAGTACATCGAGGCGATGCGACTCGGCGTCCGGCTCGCCTCGAGCCGCGGCGTGACCGCGGTCCACGACAAGGACGGCTGGCTCGGCGCGCTGGGTCTCTGGCAGCGGCTCGAGGCTGCCGCAGGCCTCCCGCTGCGCGTCTGGCAGTCGATTCCGGCCGACCGAGTCGGACACGCGGAGGAGCTCGGCCTACGCTCGGGGCTCGGAAGCGCGCTGCTCGCTCTCGGCTACCTCAAGGTCTTCATGGACGGAACGCTCGGCTCGCAGACGGCGTGGATGCTCGACGGCAGCGGCGTCCGGATCACGAGCGGCGAGGAGCTCGCCGAGATCGTGCGGCGCGGCGCAGCTTGCGGCTTCCCAGTAGCGGTACACGCGATCGGCGACCGCGCGAACCGCGAAGCGCTCGATGCATTCGAGCAGACGCGCGGCGAGTGGCAACCGCTCGGGCTGCGCCAGCGCATCGAGCACGCGCAGCTGCTCGCACCCGAGGACGTCGGCCGCTTCGCTGCGATCGGCGTCGCTGCGTCCGTCCAGTTCTCGCACGCACCGTCCGACCGCGACCTCGCCGACCGCAACTGGGCCGGCAAGACCGACGGCGCGTACGCATTCCGCTCGCTGCTCGACTCGGGCGCGACGGTTGCGAACGGCTCCGACGCGCCGATCGAGGAGCTCGATCCGCTCGCCGGCATCCGAGCCGGTGTCCGGCGCTCGATCGACGGGCGCCCGGCCTGGCATCCGGAGCAGGCGCTCACGGTGGACGAGGCATTCCGCGCGACGTGCGTCGCCCCCGCCTGGTTGTCGCACGACGAGCGGCGGCGGGGACGGCTCGTCCCGGGACTGCTGGCCGACCTGGTCGTGCTCGATCGCGACCCCTGGGACGACCTCGAGGCGCAGGTCGTGGCGACCATGGTCGGCGGTCGCTGGGTGCACAATCCGCCTCCCTGGTAGCGGCTCCGAGGTTTTGCGTCCGCCTTACGTGGCGAGAACGGGCGGCTTGCGCGGCGGGACGAAGGTTCCACGCGTCAGCCCGTTTCGACCCAGCAGGAGGAACCCACGATGAAGCACCGCCTGATCTTCTCTCTCTCGCTCGCCGCGCTCGCGTGCGCCGTGGTGGCCGCAGCTGCGACGGGCGGCCCGCGGGGCCAGCTCTACCAGTTCCGGGGCGACGTTCTCAATGCAAGCTCGAGCAACGTCCAGGTCCAGGTGACCGGTGGCAACCACGCCGCGCTCAAGGCCCTGATCGGCCAGTCGCAGGATCAGACGTTCGCGATCGGCACGTCGACCGAGATCCTCGTCTGGTCGCACGGCACGCCGCACGTCGGGACGGTCGCGGATCTCAGGACCGGCGACGACGTCCAGGTGAACGTGCGCGCGCCGCACGGATCGCCGCTCGCGACGATCGAGGCAACCGCCGCCGGGATCGTCGGCGACCACGGGGCCGCTACGAGCCCGGGCTCGCGCCCGCTGTACCTCTACGTCGGAACGGTGACCGGCCCGCAGTCCGGCGGTCACATCGCCCTGCACGTGGCGAGCGGCAACTGGCGCGGCCTGCAGTCGATGCTCGGCCAGCCGCTCGACCAGACGTTCTCCTACGACGACGGCACGATCTTCCTGCTCTGGCAGGGCAAGGTGCCGACCGTGATCGACGCGTCGCACCTGCAGCCCGGCGACCGGATCACGATTCGCGTCCGGGCGCCCCGCGCCTCGACGCTCGCGCAGGTCGAGGCCACCCCGGCGAACCACGTGGGCGACCACGAGCCGGGCGACCCCGCAACGCAGAACTAACCGCGACCTCCCCGGAGCGACCAGCGCCGCGGCCGTCCAGTGGGCGGCCGCGGCGGCACGGTCCGCCGCTCGACGATGGCGCGCGGCACCTCGTCGGTCAGCCAGTGAGCGAGCCGCGCATCGCCGATCGCGTGTGCCGCCGCGCTGAGGCCGATCGCACGCACCGAAGCCGCGTGCGCGTCGCTCGCGATCAGGTGCACGAGCCGCTCGTCGAGCAGCATGCGAACGCAGCCCTGCGGCCCCCGCCCGAAGCGGCCGTCGACCGACGCGGCGGTCACCTGTACGAGAGCGCCTGCCGCGACCAGCCCTGCGAGCAGCTCCGGCCGCTGTTGCACATCCGGGCTTCGTTCCGGATGCGCGAGCACCGGGGTCACGCCGTTCGCGAGCAGGCGGTCGAACCGCACCGCGATGTCGAGGGGCCAGCCGTGGTAGGGCGTCTCGACGAGCAGGTAGGCCGGGTTGCCCCCGAGCCCGAAGCGCCTCAGCTCGTCCAGTGGTCGGTCGAGCTCCGCCAGATCGAGCTCACCGCCGGACAGCAGCTCGATCGTGTCGCCGGCGGCGGCACGAACCACCGCGAGCGACGACTCCATCTGCTCGGGCGTGGTCGGGTGGTCGTGCCGAACGTGAGGCGTGGCCGCCAGCGCCTCGATGCCGTCGGCCGCCGCTGCGCGGCAGATCTCGAGCGCCTCCTCGAGATCGGCGGCGCCGTCGTCGACCCCGGGCAGGACGTGGCTGTGGAGGTCGATCAAAGAGCTGCGAACGCGAGGAAGAGCTCTCGCGCTGCGGCGATGCCGAGCGGGACGTACTCGACGAGCAGCCGCTCGTTCGGCGAGTGGATCTGCGAGTCCGGCAGGCCGAACCCGGTGATCACGACCGGGATCCCCTTGTCGACGAGCGCCGGGACGATCGGGAGCGTGCCGCCCGAGCGGATGAGCACGGGCCGGCGGCCGAGCGCCCGCTCGAAGGCGTCGAGGCCGAGCTGGATCGCCTTCGTGTCGGACCCGACCAGTCCGGGCTCGGCCGACGACAGATGCTCGACGGAGACGTCGGCGCCGGCGGGAGCGGAGGCGCGAAGCAGCCGCTCGAACTCGGGCGCGATCACGTCGGAGCGCTGACCCGGCGCCAGCCTGATCGAGACGTTCGCCGTCGCCTCGACGGGGAGCACGGTCTTCTGGAGGTTCGGCGAGCCGCTGACGATCCCGTTCACGTCGACCGACGGCTCGGCGAACGTGCGGACGTAGAAGTCCTCGGCGGCGCGTGGATCCTTCGCACGCGCGCCCGCCGCCTCGAGCTCGTCGGTCCCGGAAGGCAGGGTCGTCCAGCTCTCGAGCTCGGCGGCGCTCGGTGCGGCAACCCCCCGGCGGAGTGGCTCGGCCAACGTCCCGTCGTGTGCGATCAGCCCACCGAGCGCCTGCATCAGCGCGTGCGCGGCGTTGAGAGCGGCGCCGCCGTAGACGCCGGAGTGAAGGTCGCGATCGCCGGTGCGGACCACCACGTGGAAGTACGCGATCCCGCGCGTCGCGATGTTGAAGGCGGGAACGTCGCGACGGATCATCCCGCTGTCGAAGATCACCGCCGCGTCGGCGCCACGCTCGTCGCTCTCGAGGAACTCGACGATCGAGTGCCCGCCGCTCTCCTCCTCGCCGTCGCAGCAGAAACGCACGTTGACCGGCAGCTCTCCCGCTCGCGCGAGCTCGCGCGCTCCGGAGAGCAGGAGGTAGAGCAGGCCCTTGTCGTCGACGGTGCCCCGACCGTAGAGATACTCGCCGCGCACTTCGGGCTCGAACGGGGGCGAGTCCCACAGCTCGAGCGGGTCCGGGGGCTGAACGTCGAAGTGGCCGTAGCAGAGGACGGTCGGCGCGTCGCCGCCGTTCGACGCCTTCAGCTCACCGATCGCGAGCGGCTGGCCCTTCCAGTCGACGAGCTCGCACGTCCCGCCCGCCTCGGTCACGAAATCGCAGACCCAGCGCCCCGCCTTCAGGACGTCGCTCGCGTGCAGCGGGTCGGCGCTGATCGAGGGAATGCGGAGGAACTCGGCCAGCTCGTCGAACCAGGGCGCGGACACGCGCCGCAGCCTACCCAGTCGAGACCAGCGACGACGACGACTGCGCGATCTCGTGATTCCTCCGTCAGGGTCAAGCGCGCGTCGAGGCCGGAGCCGGGCTCCGCCCGGCGGGAGGCCAAGGCCGCACCGCCGTGTAGCGCGACCGGGAAGGGAGGGCATCGGGAGGGAAACCGGGACGGTTTCCCTCCCGACAGCTCAAGCAACTTCGCGGAGCTGCTCGCTGTCGGCGAGTGCGCGGAGCTTCTTGAGGCTCTGGTTCTCGATCTGCCTGATGCGCTCGCGCGTGACCCGGAACGTCCGGCCCACCTCGTCGAGCGTGCAGGGCGACTCGCCGTTCAGGCCGTACCGCAGCTCGAGCACGCGCCGCTCGCGCTGCGAGAGCGCGGAGAGGCACTTCTGGAGCGCGGCGATGCGGAACGCAGTGTCCGCCGCCTCGTCGGGCAGCGGCGCGCTGTCGTCCTCGATGAAGTGGCCGAACTCCGACTCCTCCTCGTCGCCGACCGGCTTCTCGAGCGACACCGGCACCTGAGACGTGCGGCGGATCGAGTCGACCTCCTCGACCGTCATCGCGAGCTCGGCGGCGATCTCGGCGTTCAGGGGCTCGCGCCCACGCTCCGCCCGCAGCTTCCGCTCGGTGCGGACGATCTTGTTCAGCTTCTCGACGACGTGGACCGGCATCCTGATCGTCCGTGCCTTGTCTGCCAGTGCGCGCGCGACCGCCTGGCGGATCCACCACGTGGCATAGGTCGAGAACTTGTAGCCCTTGCGCCAGTCGAACTTCTCGGCAGCGCGCACGAGCCCGATCGTCCCCTCCTGGATCAGGTCGAGGAACGGGAGCCCCTGGTTGCGGTAGCGCTTCGCGATCGACACGACGAGGCGCAGGTTCGCCTCGATCATCTCCTGCTTTGCAACGTGGTCGCCCCGCTCGATGCGCTTCGCCAGCTCGACCTCCTGCGCGGCGGTGAGCAGGTCGACCCGGCCGACGTCCTTCAGGAAGAGCTGCAGCGAGTCGGTCGTGAACTCGAACTCGAGCTCGGGCGCCTCGTCGAGCTCCTCTGCGCCGAGCTCGTCGAGCGCGGCGTAGAGCTCGGCGGTGTCGTCGCCCTCAGCGTCGTCGGCCTCAACTTCGGCCGAGCCCTCTTCGAGCTGTGGGTCTTCGTCGCTTTCCGCCGATTGGCGGACCTTCGTTCCCCTCGTTCCCATCGTTCCCCCTCGCCGGATGCGGAACTCTCGCATCGGGGCCGGACGGACGCCAGGGCCGCCCGGCTCATCTTTGCGTTCGATCGGTCCTGCTGCTTACAAGACGCCGGAGGAACGCATTCGCTTCCCGCCCGAGCGCGCTCGTCGGCGCAAGCCGCTTCGCTTCACGGAACTCGACCACCGCCTGCTTGCCCTGGCCGGTCCAGGCGAGCAGTAGGCCGAGGTGGAACCGCACCGAGACACTCTTCGGGAATCGCTCGACGAGTGGACCGAGACGGGAGAAGGAGGCCGACAGGTTCGACTCGTCGAAACGGCCGACCGCGGCCGCTACCTGGGCCTGGTCGTCGCTCGGGTGCAGCCGCGCGGCGCGCGCATAGAGCCGCTCCGCCGAGTGCTGGTGACCGGCCTTCTGCGCGGCGATCCCCTCCTGGAGGAGCACGTCGACCTGCCCCTCGGGCTCGAAGATCGGGTAGCCCTGGGAGAAGAACTGTGGGTGCAGGATCGAGTCGGCACGGATCTCGTAGAACGTGTTGCTCCCCGTCGTCTTCGCCGACTGAAACGCCTGGACCGCCTGGGGCAGATAGCCGGCGCAGTAGAGCGCGAGCCCATAGTTGAACTGCACGGCGGGATCGCCCGGGGAATGCTGTGCGAGGGGCTCCATGGCGATCGCCGCGTCTCGGGTCCTCAGCGAGAAGGCGTGCCGGATCGCAGCCTCGTTCTTCGAAGCGACGCCGTCGACGAAGTACGGCTTCCGCGGCGAGCAGGAGCGTGCGGTCGGCTGAGGCGGGTCCTGGCTCGTCGCCTCGACGACCCCGACGACGACCGCCGCTGCGGCGACCACGGCAACCGCGGCGGCGACACGCACCCGAGCGGCAGGCGACACGGCGCCAACGTAGCGGGAATGAACCGGGGTACCGCTACCGTTTCAAGAGTCATGACCACGTATCGGGAGCTATTGCAGCGCACGAAATCGGAGATCTCGGAGGTTGACGCCGGCGGCGCGGAGGCCCTCGACGGGGCGATCTGGATCGACATCCGCGAGGCCGACGAGTGGCAGGAGGGCCATCTTCCCGGTGCGGTCCACGTGCCGCGCGGGTTCCTCGAATCGCGGATCGAGAGTGTCGTTCCGGACAAGGACGCCCCCGTCGTCCTCTACTGCGCTGCCGCGAACCGCTCCGCTTTCGCGGCAAAGACGCTCGAGGAGCTCGGCTACTCGAACGCCCACTCGCTGGCCGGCGGCTTCACCGACTGGAAGCGGAACGGCGGCGAGATCGTCATGCCCCGCACCCTCTCGCCGGAGCGCCGCACGCGCTACTCGCGCCACATCCTCATCCCGGAGATCGGAGAAGAGGGCCAGCTGAAGCTGCTCGACAGCAGGGTGCTCCTGATCGGCGCCGGCGGCCTCGGCTCCCCCGCGTCGCTCTACCTCGCTGCTGCCGGCATCGGCCGGATCGGGATCGTCGACGCCGACATCGTCGACGAGACGAACTTGCAACGCCAGATCGCCCACTCGCTGGAGACGCTCGGCACGCCGAAGGTCGACTCTGCGAAGCGCGCCATCCAGGCGCTCAACCCCGACGTCGACGTCGTCACCTACCGCGAGCGCCTCACGTCCGAGAACGTCGAGCGGATCCTCGGCGACGGCTGGGATCTGATCGTCGACGGTGCGGACAACTTCCCGACGCGCTACCTGGTCAACGACGCGTCGGTGTGGCACGGCATCCCGGTGGTGCACGGCTCGATCTACCGCTTCGAGGGCCAGGTCACGGTCTTCTCGCCCCACAACGGCCCGTGCTATCGCTGCCTGTTCCCCGAGCCGCCTCCGGCCGAGCTCGCGCCGTCGTGCGCCGAGGGCGGCGTGCTCGGCGTGCTGCCGGGCATCGTCGGCTCGCTCCAGACCAACGAGGCGATCAAGCTCGCAGCGGAGATCGGCGAGCCGCTGATCGGCCGGCTGCTCCTCTTCGACGCGCTCTCGACCGAGTTCAGCGAGGTGCGCATCGAGCGCAACCCGGACTGCCCGGTCTGCGGCGACCATCCGACGATCACCGAGTACATCGATTACGTCGAGTTCTGCGCGAGATGACAACAGTGCGTGTTCCTCCGGTCCTCCGTAGCGAGGCGGGTGGGGTGCGTGAGGTCGAGGCCGACGGCGCGACGGTGCGCGAAGTGATGGAGGATCTTTCGCGCCGCATCCCCGCGCTCGGCACACGCGTCTACTCCGGCGGCGAGCTGCAGCCCTTCGTCAACGTCTACGTCGACGGCGAAGACGTGCGCACACGCGATGGGCTCGACACGCCCGTGACCAACGGGTCGACGGTCATCCTCCTGCCCGCCATGGCGGGCGGTAGTGGTCGCTAGTTCGCTGCTCGACCTGATCGGCAACACGCCGCTGGTCGAGCTGCGCAACATCGCGCCGGCGGACCGCACGCTCTACGCAAAGCTCGAAGGACAGAATCCGACCGGTTCGATCAAGGACCGTGTCGCGCTCGCGATGGTCGAGGCGGCGCAGCTCGAGCCGGGACAGGAGCTGCTCGAACCGACGAGCGGGAACACCGGCATCTCGCTGGCCCTGGTCGCCAAGCTGAAGGGCCACCGGCTCACGTGTGTGATGCCCGCAAACGCGACGCCCGAGCGACGCGCGCTGCTCCAGCTGTACGGCGCGACGATCGTCGAGTCGCCCGGCAACGAGGGCTCGAACGGCGCCGTTCGCCTGGCCGAGGAGATCGCGGCCGGCGACGACCGGTTCGTGATGCTCTTCCAGTATGCGAACGAGGCGAACCCCCGGGCGCACTACGACGGCACCGGCGCCGAGATCGCCCGCGACCTGCCGCGGGTCGACGCGGTGGTTGCCGGCCTCGGCACGGGCGGCACGCTGATGGGTGCGGGAGCGCGCATCCGTGAGGCATTCCCGGGCGCCCAGGTCGTGGCGGCGGAGCCGCTGCCCGGCGACCCGGTGATGGGATTGCGCTCGCTCGAGGACGGCTACGTCCCACCGATCCTCGACGTCTCCGCGCTCGACCGGAAACTGCTCGTCTCGAACGCCGAGGCGGCCGCAGCCGCACGCGCGTTGCTCGATCGCGAAGGGCTGTTCGCCGGGGTCTCGTCGGGCGCCGTCGTGCACGTGGCGCGCCGCATCGCCGACGAGCTGCCCGAGGGGGCAGTGGTCGTCGCCATCCTCGCCGACGGCGGATGGAAGTATCTGTCCGCAGACTTCTGGCGCGGGGACGAGATCGACGAGGGGGTGCTCTGGTGGTAGTCGGAGACGCGGTGCGTGCCGAGCTCCGCGCCCACGCGTCGGAGGATGCACCGAACGAGTGCTGCGGTGTGATCGTCTTCAGGGACGGCGTCGCCGACCGCTACGTGCGCGGTCGCAACGCGCTCGAGTCGCCGTACCGCTACGAGCTCGAGATCGACCCGTCCGTCTGGTTCCTCGAGGACGAGGGCTACGAGCTTGCGGTGTTCCACTCGCATCCCGCGACGAAGCCGGAGCCGTCACGAACGGATCGCGAGTTGTCGGGGCTCTGGGCGGGGCGGTCGTTCCTGATCTACTCGCTCGCGTTCGACGAGTTGCGCGCGTGGCGCATCTCGCGCGACCGCGTCGAGGAGATTCGACCTGGCCGGCGCATGAAACACCGCCGGCCAGGCGTCACTCGCCGGCGTCAGGTGACCTTGAACGACCCGTGCATGATCGCCTTGTGCGGGTCGCAGACGTACTTGTAGGTGCCCTTCTTGAGCGTCAGCGTCCAGGTCTTGTTTCCGGTGCCGCCGACCGTGGTCGACTTGTTGACCCCGGGGCCTGTGAGATGGAAGTCGTGGATGTTCGACTTGTCGCTGATCTTGAAGACGTAGCTTCCGGCCTTCAGCGTCTTCACCGACTTCCCGTTCTGCGTAAGCGTGATGGTGAAGCCCGGGCCGACCGTGCCGTTCAGCGTCGGTGCCTTGGCGAGCGCCGCGGGCGCAGCAATGGCCGCGCAGAGCACGGCAAGCAGCAGAATCCTCAAATGGATCTCCTCGGTTCGTTGACGTTGACCCTGCCAGGGCACAGGGTACGCTCGCGGACGTGGATCTCGCGTCGATTGTCTCGCCCGACTCGCTACTCGAGCCACAAGGCCGCTTTCTCTCAGACCTGATGGGGCGCGGGGTCGTCGGCCGGGCCGACGCCGTCGTGCTGCCGTCGACGGTCGACGAGGTCGCGGCCGTGATGCGCTGGTGCTACGAGAACGACGTCCCGCTGACCGCGCGCGGCGGCGGCACCGGCCTCGCGGGCGGCGCGATTCCGGTCGAGGGCGGCGTGGTGATGGCGTTCGAACGCCTGAACCGTGTCCGGCAGTTCGACCCCCTGCTCTGGCGGATTCACGTCGAGGCGGGCGTCACGACCGGCGACATCCAGCGGCTCGCACGCGAGAACGGCCTCCGCTTTCCCCCGGACCCCGGTGCGGCGGAGATCTCGCAGATCGGCGGCAACATCGCGTGCAACGCCGGCGGTCCGCATGCCTTCAAGTACGGCGTCACCGGACACTGGGTGACGGGGATCGAGGCGGTCGTCCCACCGGGCGAGATCGTCTCGTTCGGCGGGCCGTTGCGCAAGGACGTCGCCGCCTACGATCTGAAGAGCCTGCTCGTCGGCTCGGAAGGCACGCTCGGCCTTGTCACCGCCGCCTGGCTGCGCCTGGTTCCGGCGCCCGAGGCCGAGCTTCCGGTGGTCGGGCTCTATCCCGACGCCGACAGCGGGATCGGCGCGATCGAGCGCGTGCTGGCGTCGGGCGTGGTGCCTGCGGCGATCGAGTACATGGACGGCGTGACGCTTCGCGTCTCGGGTGACACCTACCCGTTCGGCGTCCCCGACGGCGCCGCGTTCATGGTCATCACCGAGGCCGACGGCGCCGCCGCGGAGGCGCGCCGCGTGGCGGGCGAGCTGCGGGAGGCGCTCGCGGAGGACGCGGTCGCCGTGCATGCGCCCGAGTCGGCCGACGAGGTGGCGTCGCTCTGGCGCTGGCGTGGAGGCGTCGCCTTCGCGATCCTCGCGCAGCGCGGCGGGGCGTTCAGCGAGGACATCGCGGTGCCCCTCGACCGCCTGCGCGACGTCGCCCGCGAGACGGAGCGCATCGGCGCCCGCCACGACGTACCGGCGCTCTCGTTCGGCCACGCCGGTGACGGCAACATCCACTCGACATTTCTCTTCTCGCCGGACGAGCCCGGCGAGGAGCAGCGGGCGGACGATGCCTGCCACGACCTCTTCGACCTCGCGCTGGAGCTCGGCGGGACGGTCACGGGCGAGCATGGCATCGGCTGGCTCAAGCGTGGCCAGCTCGAACGACAGCTCGGCCCCGTCGGCTACGACCTGCACACGCGGCTGAAGCAGGTCTTCGACCCGAAGGGCCTGCTCAACCCGGGCAAGAAGGTCTGAGCGGACCTGTTTCGACCCGAAGTCGTCACGCTTCCGTGTGTCAGACGAGTGTCTGACCGTCGTCTGACCGCGGTCAGACGACCGGTTCACGCCCGACGTAGACTCGCCTCGTGACGCCGACGGAGCAGGAGTCGCTCCGCCGCCGGGCGCGCGACGGGCTCGCAGCGGCGGCGGATCGGGCTCCGGCCCGCGCGCACTTCCGGGCGATGGGAATCGACCCCGCGCGGCTCGGTGGCCCGATCGTGGGCATCGCATCGACGTGGACGCAGACGATGCCGTGCAACCTGAACCAGCGCGAGCTCGCCGCGCACGTCGCCGACGGCGTCACGCAGTCGGGCGGCGTCGCGCTCGAGTTCAACACGATCGCGGTCTCGGACAACCAGTCGCAGGGAACGCCTGGCATGCGGGCGTCGCTGATCTCGCGGGAGGTGATCGCCGACTCGATCGAGCTGATGGCGCATGCGCACGACTTCGACGCGCTCGTCTGCCTCGTCGGCTGCGACAAGACGACCCCGGCGGCGCTGATGGCGCTCGCGCGACTCGACAAGCCGGCCGTCGTGCTCTACGGAGGCCCGATGCGCGCCGGCCGCGTCGCAGACCGTCAAGTCACGATCCAGGACGTCTGGGAGGCCGTGGGCGCGGAGGAGCGCGGACTGCTTGCTCGAGACGAGCTCGACGAGCTCGAGCGCCACGCGTGCCCGGGCGCCGGCGCGTGCGCCGGGAACTTCACCGCGACGACGATGGCGGTCGCCCTCGACCTGCTGGGTCTCTCCCGCACCGGCGACGGGCTGATCCCCGCCGCCGACACCGAGCGCAAGGCGGCCGCCGCGCGTCACGCGGGCGCGCTCGCGACCCGCCTCGCGCGCGAGGGCACGACGGCCGGCCGTTTTCTCGACGGCCGCGCGCTTCGGAACGCGATGGCCGGCGTGGTCGCGACCGGAGGCTCGACGAACGCCGTCCTGCACCTGCTCGCGATCGCCCGCGAGGCGGGGGTCGAGCTGACGCTCGACGAGCTGGCAGCGATCGCCGGCCGGACACCCGTGCTCGCCAGCCTCGTGCCCGCAGGGCGCCACAGCGCCGAGGAGCTCGAACGCGCGGGCGGCACGGCGACGCTCGTTCGCGAGCTGATCCGGGGCGGGCACGTGGACGGCGCTGCGCCCACCGTGTCAGGCGTGACGCTCGCAGACGCGGCGCAAGACGCCCAGCCGCCCGACGGCGACGTGCTCTTCCCACTCGAACGCCCCGTCAAGGAGACCGGCGCGCTGCACGTGCTGCGCGGCAACCTGGCGCCGCACGGGAGCCTCGTGAAGCTCACCGGGGACCGCCGTTCCCACCGCGGCCCGGCGCGCGTGTACGACAGCGAAGAAGCCTGCGCCTCGGCCGTGCGCGCGGGCGACGTCGACCCCGGGGACGTGCTCGTCGTGCGCTACGAGGGCCCGGCAGGCGGACCGGGGATGCGGGAGATGCTGAGCGTGACGTCCTCCGTCGTCGGGGCCGGGCTCGGCGAGTCCGTCGCGCTCGTGACCGACGGGCGCTTCTCGGGCGCGACACGCGGGCTGATGGTCGGGCACGTCTCACCCGAGGCGGCACGCGGCGGCCCACTCGCGGTCGTCGCCGACGGCGATCCGATCTCGATCGACGTCGACGCGAATCGCCTCGAGCTCGAGGTCACCGAGGACGAGCTCGCGCGCAGGCTCGCCGCGTGGACGCTGCCGCCGCTGCCGTACGACCGGGGCGTCTTCGCCCGCTACCGCGCGCTCGTCGGCTCGGCGTCCGAAGGCGCGGTGCTCCGCCCCGGCGACGGCGGACTGACCGCCGCCTGAACGCCAGTGCAGGCGCTCGTCACCCGGCCGGGCGTCCCCCACTCCGCGCACGTCGCCGACATTCCGGCCGCCGCCGCGGGGCCGGGAGAGGTGCTCCTGCGCGTGCTCGAGGTCGGCGTCTGCGGGACCGACCGCGAGATCGTCCACGGGCTGTTCGGCGTCCCGCCCGAGGGCGGAGGCTCGCTCGTCCTCGGCCACGAGCTGCTGGCGGTCGTCGAGAACGACGGCTGCGGATTCACGCGCGGCGACCTCGTCACCGCGACCGTCCGCCGTTCCTGCAGCCACTGCATCGCGTGCGCCGAAGGAGCGCCCGACTCGTGCCTGACGGGCGACTACAGCGAGCGCGGCATCACGCGGCTCGACGGCTTCGCGCGCGAGCTGGTGGCCGAGGACGCGGAGCAGCTCGTCGCGATCCCGCGCTCGCTCGGGCGCTCGGGCGTGCTCGCCGAGCCGACGTCGATCTGCGCGCGCGCGTTGCGCCACGTCCGAGCGATCGGCGACCGCCAGCCCTGGCGGCTGCAACGCGCCCTCGTGCTCGGGCGCCGGCTCGGTGGGCACGCTGTCGACGCTGCTCTTGCGCCTGGCGGACGTCGAGGTCTGGGTGGCCTCGCTCGAGCCGGCGGACGATCCTCGCGCCGAGCTGATCGAGAGCTGCGGCGCGCGCTACGTGTCCATCGCGACGTCGGGTCTCACTCGCGCTGCGCGACGAGACCGGAGGCTTCGACCTCGTGATCGAGGCGGCCGGGAACGCACAGCTCCAGGCGGACAGCCTCGCCCTCGTCCGCCGCAGCGGCGTCGTCTGCCTGCTCGGAATCGACGGTCGCGAGCAGCACGTGAGCATCGACGGTCGCGTGCTCGGCGTCGACATGGTTCTCGAGAACCGAGTCGTCTTCGGGAGCGTCAATGCGCATCGCACGGACTGGCTCGACGGCGTCTCGGCCCTCGACCGCGCCCGCGAGCGCTGGCCGGGCGCGCTCGATGCGCTGATCGCGCGGCGCGTCCCGCTCGACCGCTTCGACGAGGCGCTCGCCGGCCACGGCGGCAAGGCGACGCTCGTGCTCGACGACCGTCAGCTGCGGTAGGTCACGGTCTCGCGCGCGCCGGCCTCGCCGGAGCGCACGATCGCGTCCGCCACTTCGGCGGCGCGATAGCCGTCCTCGAACGTCGCACCGTGCGGCGCGACGTCGCCGCCCGTGGCGATCGCCGCGAGCAGGTGATGCAGCTCGTGCACGAACGTGTCGCCCCAGCCGATGATGTGACCGGGCGGCCACCAGTACTGCCAGAACGGATGATCGGCCTCCGAGACGAGCACCGTCTTGAAGCCGCGGGCCCGGTCGCCGTCGGCGCGAAAGACCTGCAGCTCGTTCAGCCGCTCCATGTCGAACGCGAGCGATGCCTTCGACCCGTTGATCTCCCACTGGAACGCGTTGCGCCGCCCCAGGGCGAGCCGCGTGGAC
This sequence comes from uncultured Thermoleophilia bacterium, assembly GCA_963774355.1. Classification (GTDB taxonomy): domain Bacteria; phylum Actinomycetota; class Thermoleophilia; order Gaiellales; family Gaiellaceae; genus PALSA-600. The sequence continues at coordinate 590,510 of CAVZER010000006.1, forward strand.
TCGATCGTCCCCACGGAGCCGTTCTCGAACTCGACGGCGGCCTCGAGTGCGTCGTCGACCTTGCGGCCGGGCAGGAAGGTCTTCAGGAAGCCGCTCACGGATGCGATCTCGCCGTTCAGGTACCGCGCGAGGTCGATCACGTGCGTGCCGAGGTCGCCGAGCGCGCCGGAGCCGGCCTCGTCCGGGTTGAACCGCCAGGTATCGAGACCGGGGTCGTCGGCCCAGTCCTGCAGGTACCGGCCGCGGAAATGGCGCACCTCGCCGAGCTCGCCGGCGTCGATCAGCTCGCGCGCGAGCCGGACGGCCGGGACGAACCGGTAGTTGAACCCGCAGAGGTGCTTGACGCCGGTGGCGGCCACGCGTCGCCAGATCTCGTAGCTCTCGGCCGCGTCCCGCCCGAGCGGCTTCTCGCACACGACGTGCTTGCCGGCCTCGGCTGCCGCGATCGTCGGTTCTGCGTGCAGGGAGTTCGGGCCGCCGTTGTCGAACAGGCCGATCCGCTCGTCGGCGACGAGGTCGCGCCAGTCGGTGGTCGCGTAGTCGTAGCCGTACCGCTGCGCAGCCTCCTCGACCGCCTGCTCGTTGCGACCGGCGATCCCGACGAGCCGCGGTGAGAGGGGCGGCGGCCACGTGATGTACGCGATCTTCTTGAACGCGTTCGTGTGGGCCTTGCCCATGAACGCGTAGCCCAGCATGCCAACGCCGATCTCCCTCTCTGCCATTTCGCGATAGTACGCACATGGGCAAAGCAGTCACGTGGGGAATCGTCTCGACCGCCGACATCAACCGAAAGCTGATCCCGGGCGCGCACGCCTCGCCGAAGGTCGACCTGGTCGCGGTCGCCAGCCGCGACGGGGCGCGCGCCGAGGCGTACGCGAAGGAGTGGGGGATCGAGCGCGCGTACGGCAGCTACGAGGCGCTGCTCGCCGACCCTGAGATCGAAGCGGTGTACATCTCGCTGCCGAACACGCTTCACTCCGAGTGGTCGATCCGTGCGCTCGAGGCCGGAAAGCACGTGCTGTGCGAGAAGCCGGTGACCCGACACGTCGCCGAAGCCGAAGCCGCCTTCGACGCGGCGGAGCGGACGGGCTACCTGCTGAGCGAGGCATTCATGTACCGACACAACCCGCAGACGCTGCGCCTGAAAGAGCTCGTCGACGAGGGCGCGATCGGCGAGCTCCGGCTCGTGCGCTCGGCGTTCAGCTACTCGCTCTACGACGAGGACAACATCCGCCTGCGGCCGGACCTCGAGGGCGGAGCGCTGATGGACGTCGGCTGCTACTGCGTCAGCGGCTCGCGACTGCTGGCAGGCGAGCCCGGGACGGCCTACGCGCAGGCGCGCTTCGGCCCGACCGGGACCGACTGGGTGCTGACGGGCAGCCTGCGGTTCCCGGGCGACGTGCTGGCGATCTTCGACTGCGGCACGGCCCTGGTCGACCGAGACGAGCTGGAGGCGATCGGCAGCGAGGGCTCGCTCTTCGTCGACGACCCGTGGCACTGCGAGCAGCCGGGGATCGAGCTCAGGCGCGAGGACGCGGTCGAGCGGATCGAGCTCGACTTCGTCGACCCGTATCGGCTGGAGCTCGAGAACCTGAGCGACGCGATCCGCGGCGAGGCCGCCCTGCTGCTCGGCCGCGACGACGCGGTCGCCCAGGCCCGGGCGCTCGAGGCGTTGCATGCGTCGGCGACTACCGGACAGCCGGTGAGCTTGTGACCGCGGCCGAGGCCCGCGAACGCGCCGCAGCCGAGCTCGAGCAGGCGGGAGTCGTCCTGACCGCCGCGGAGCGGGCCGAGATCGAGGTCACCGACTTCGGGCTCGGCCGGCTCGAGGAGGAAGGCCTGCAGATCGTGGTCTACGTCAACACGGAGCGTGTCTGCGCAAAGGAGCTCGTCCTCTTCCCCAGCCAGGCCTGCCCCGAGCACCGCCACCCGCCGGTCGGCGACGATCCGGGCAAGGAGGAGACGTTCCGCTGCCGGCGCGGCGTCGTCCACGTCCGCGTCGGCGACGCGCCCGAGCTCACCCTGCACCCAGGCGAGCAGTGCATCGTCCCGCCGAACACGCTGCACTCGTTCCGCGCCGGGCCCGACGGCGCGGTGGTGTCGGAGTTCTCGACGCGAAGCCGCGACGAGCTCGACGTCTTCACCGACCCGCTGATCGTTCGATAGCGAGCAGCGCCAGGCGCTCGTCCTCTTCACCGGGAAGGCCGCTGACGCCCACCGCTCCCACGCGGCGGTCGCCGTCGAACACGGCCACGCCGCCGAGGAAGAACGTGAAGAAGGGGTCGAAGCTCGCTCGCTCGACGGCGTCGTCCCGCACCTTCTCGGCGAGCTCGCGCGTCGACCGGGCGTCGCTTCGCGCCGCGGTGTACGCCTTGCGCCGGGCGTTCAGGCGGGTGTCCGGCGCCGCCCCGTCCATCGTCGCGGCGGCGACGAGCTCGCCGTGTGTGTCGGCGACGAAGACCGAGACGGGCCCGGCCGCCTCGACGACGATCTGATCGACAATCGCCCGAGCCCGTTCGAGACGCATTGAGAGATCGTAAAGAATGCCGTTACCCGGCTACCCTGGTGGCCTGATGGGAGCACAGGCGGTACCGGCTCCGGCGGGGCCGCCGACGCTGACGATCGGCGGTCGCACCTATCCGGTGCTGTTGCCGAAGATCCGCGATCCGCGGCTCCACCTCGCCGCGACGATCATCTCGCTGCAGGTGATCGGGCAGGTGGGGTTCCACTTCCGCGTCTCGATCGCCCAGATCCTGGTCGCGATCCTCACCTGCGCGGTGCTGGAGATCGGGATCGCGATGTGGCGGCAGCACGTGATCCTGTGGCCCGCGAGCGCGATGCTGACCGGGAACGGCGTGGCGTTCGTGCTGCGTGTTCCCGGCACGCTCCACGGCGACTGGTGGTCGATGCGGGGCTGGTGGATCTTCGCCGGCACCGCCGCCTTCGCGTTGCTCTCGAAGCACGTGATCACGTTCCGGGGCAACCACATCTTCAACCCCTCGAACATCGGGCTCGTCGTCTGCTTCCTGCTTCTGCCGGTGACGAAGGCGGAACCGCTGGACTTCTGGTGGGGCCCGATGTCGGTCTGGCTCGTGGTGGCGCTGGTCGTGATCCTCGCCGGCGGCTTCACGATCCTCTCGAGGCTCTCCCTCCTCCGCGTCGCCCTCTCGTTCTGGGCGACCTTCGCCGTCGGGATCGCGATCCTCGCCCTGGCCGGCCACCAGATGACGGCGCGCTGGCACCTCGGACCGATCGGCGGCTTCTCGTTCTGGTGGCTCCTGGTCACCTCGCCCGAGATCCTCGTCTTCCTCTTCTTCATGATCACCGACCCGAAGACGGCCCCGCGCGGCGGATCGGCCCGCGTGATCTACGCGGTCTCGATCGGGATCGTCTCGACGATGCTGATCGCACCGATGCGGACCGAGTACTGGTCGAAGGTCGCGCTGCTCTCCTCGCTGGCGATCATCTGCATCGCCCAGGTGGTGCTGGCCGCGCTCCCCCGCCCGCTGCCGCGCCTCTCGCGCCGCACGCTCGTCCTCGCCGGGGCGGGCGGGCTCGCCGTCTACGCGGCCGTGCTCGTCGTCGCGAGCCCGTCGCGGGTCGCGACCGCTGCGCTCGCGTCGAGCAACGCCCCGCTGCCGCAGATCACGATCCTGCACTCGGCCGGTGTGTCGACCCAGCTCGACACACCGACGGCCGACACGATCGCGCGCGATCTCGCCGCCGATCTCGACCTGCAGGCCCGCGCACTGCGGCAGCACGACGCCGCCCTCGCCTCGCAGGCGGCCGAGAGCACGATGCTGACCGACCTCCAGCAGCAGATCTCGGACGCCGCCACCCGGCCGGTCACGGTGCCGACCTACCGGATCGACCACCTGAGCCTCCAGCTCCAGCCCGGGCAAGACCAGGGGCCGCCGACGGTGATCGCGCACGCGTCCGGCACCCTGCAGAGCACGGTCGTACGCGGGCTTCCCGCGACGACCGTCCACGAGGACGCCCTCGTGCGCTTCACGCACACGTTCCAGCTGCAGCAGAGCGGCAGCCGGTTTCTGATCGTCTCGGCGGCGGGCGCGAGCGCTCCGGTGACGACGCCGGAGACGACCATCCCCACGAGCGCCCTGGAGGCGAGCGCCGGCGACCTGCGGCTGCGCAACGTCGCCCCCCAGATCGGGCTCGACTTCCGCCAGGGCTCGTTCCGGTTCGGGATGTCGAACGACTACGAGGCGATGATGGGCGGCGGAGTCTGCTGGCTCGACTACAACCTTGACGGCTGGGAGGACCTGTTCGTCGTCAACTCGTACTCGGACGCGGACACCGACCGCTGGCAGTCGCACGGCGGTCTACCGACCACCCAGCTCTATGAGAACGACCGCGGCACGTTCCGCAACGTGAGCAAGGCGGCGCATGCCGACCTGCCCGTCCAGGGCGACGGCTGCGTCGCGGCCGACCTCAACGGTGACGGCCTGCCCGACCTGATCGTCACGACGACGACCGGCATCGACCTGCTCTGGAACAACGGCAACGGCACCTTCACCGAGGGCGCGCAGGGAGCCGGGATGGACGCCCACGGCTGGTACACCGGCGTCGCGGTCGCGGACGTGAACGGCGACGGCCGCCCGGACGTCTTCGTCGCCGGCTACACCGATCCGAACACGCCCGTCCCGAACTCGGTCGCGGGTTTCCCGACGAACTACGAAGGCGTCCGCGACCTGCTCTACCTCAACGAGGGCAACGACGCGAACGGCCACGCCCGCTTCCGCGAGGTGGGCGTGCAGGCCGGCCTCGAGTCCGCCGACCCGCGCCACGGCCTCGGCGCCCAGTTCCTGGACGTCAACGGCGACGGCAGGCCCGACCTCTACGTCGCGAACGACGAGGACCCGAACCAGCTCTACGTCAACGTCCCCTGGCCCGGCGGCGCCAAGGCCGATCCCGAAGGGCTCGGGTTCCGCTTCGAGGAGCGCGGGACCGCCGCCGGCGTCGCCGACCCGTACGCCGGCATGGGCGTCGCGTCGGCCGACACCAGCGGGGGTCTGAGCCTCTTCGTCACCAACTCGCGCCACGAGCCGTCGGCGGCCTACCGCCAGCTGCGTGCCGCCGCGCCGACCTTCGCCGACGCCAGGCCCTCGTTCGACCAGGCCCTCGGCAGCGACTTCGCCGGCTGGGGCGCGTCGTGGGTCGACCTCGCCAACTCCGGCAACCCCGATCTCGTCCTCACCGCAGGCGCGATCCCGGTCACCAGCCTGGCGGCCGACGCGGAGCCGGTGCGTGTCCTCACGCGGGCGTCGAACGAGGGGCCGCTCGAGCGGTTCGGCAACGCCCGCGGGATCCTCGGGCCGAACGGGTTGCGGCTGAACGGGCGCGGTCTCGCGGCGGCCGACGTCGACAACGACGGCCGGATGGAGATCGCGATCAACACGATCGGCGGCAAGCTCGTCCTCCTGCAGCCGACGGGCCGGAGCGGCCACTGGCTCGACGTCAGCCTGACGAAGTTCACGCCCGGCGCCGTCGTCACCGCCGTCCTGCCGGACGGCCGGCAGCTCGAGCAGCAAGTCCAGGCCGGCAGCAGCTACCTCTCCTCCGGTGACCCGCGCGTCCACTTCGGCCTCGGCGCCGCGACTTCCGTCAAGGAGCTGATCGTCCGCTATCCGTGGGGCGGCACGACCCGGCTCGACGACGTCGCGGTCGACCAGATCGTGCCGATCGCCCCGCCGGCCCGGACGACGCTCGCGAGCCCGAAGCCGGCCACGGCCCGCCTCGCCTCCTGTCCCCCGGCGGGCCTCGGCGACGCGTCGATCGCGACCGCGTGGAACCGGACCGCGATCGCGGTGCTGCGTGCCGGGAACGCCTCGCAACCCGTCCAGGCGCGCGACCTCTTCGACGTCTCGGCGGCGATGTGGGACGCGTGGGCCGCGTACGACCCGAAGGCGACCGGGTACTTCGTGACGGAGAAGGCGCACGCCGCGGACGTCGAGCAGGCACGGCAGGCGGCGATCAGCTATGCGGCGTACCGCCTCCTCCTCTGGCGGGCCTCGTTCGACTCGAACCTCGACCGCACGTTCTCGCTGCTGACGCAGAGGCTCCGTTCGCTCTGCTACTCGCCCGATTACACCGCCACCACCGGCGACTCTCCGGCCGCGCTCGGCAACCGCATCGCGAGAGCGGCGATCGCCGCCGGGCAGAACGACGGCTCGCTCGAGGCGCAGCACTACGTCGACTCGAGCTACCTGCCCCAGAACGCCCCGCTCGTCCTCGCCCAGCCGGGCTCGACCGTGCACGACCCGACCTTCTGGCAGCCGCTCGCGCTCGGCCAGGTCGCGGAGAAGGGCGGGTCACCGGTGCCCGCCGAGGTGCAGAGCTTCGTCGGCGCGCAGTGGGGGCACGTTCGCGGCTTCGGGCTGCCCTCGTCGGCCCGGGGCCTGCCGATCGATCCCGGTCCACCCCACATCGGTCTCCCGGCCGGGCGCGCATACCAGGCGGCAGCAGTTGCGGTGATCCGCGCAACCGCCGCGCGGAGCCGGCCGGTCACTGCGCTCACGACGCCCGCTGCTTGGAACGTACTCGCCGCCTCGCTCCCTGCCGTCTCGCCGGACGCGGTCGTCCGGCTTGCGCGCGATGTCCGCCTCTACTTCAAGCTCAACGGCGCCCTCTCGGATGCGGCGATCGCGTCGTTCGGCGCAAAGCGAACCTACTCGTCGCCGCGCCCGATCTCGATGATCCGCTACCTCGCATTCCAGGGACAGTCGAGCGATCGCAAGGCCCCCTCGTACAACGCCGAGGGTCTGCCGCTCGTGCCGGGGCTGATCGAGCTGATCACACGCGCGTCGAGCGCGCCGGGACGGCCTCACGCAGCGCTTCGGGCGGACGTCGGGCAGGTCGCCGTGCGCTCGGGCGGCCGATGGGTGCTCGGAGCGGCCTGGACACCTCCGGCATCGACTCCCGCCTCGCCAGGCTGGGTGGCCGAGTCGAGCACGTTCGCCTTCGCGGCCGACGCGGTGCTGACCACCCTTACCGGCGCCTCGTTCGATCGGCAGGCCGAGCGCGCGGGGCTGTCGAGCATCGAGAACGGGGTCAACGTCCCCGCCGATGTCACCGCCGGCCAGAAGCTCGGTAGCGACGTCGCGAAGCTCGCCCTGTCGCACGCGCGACGCTACACCGGGGGCTAGCGTCCGGAGCGAACCTGCAGGCGGCGCACGACGGTGTCGAGCGTGACGGCGAGCAGCAGGATCGCCCCGGTGACCATGTAGATCGTCCCCGGGTTGTAGTTCGCGGTGTTGAGGCCGTTCGCCACTGTGGCGATCACCGCGCCGCCGATGAATGCGTTGCGTACCTCGCCGCGTCCGCCGAACAGGCTCGTGCCGCCGATCACCGCGGCGGAGATCGCGTCGAGGAGGAGCGTCCCGCCGCCGAAGTTGGTGTCGACCGAGTTGACGTTCGCCGCCAAGATGATGCCGCCGATGGCGGCCATCGAGCTCGAGATCATGAAGACGATGATCCGGATCCGCGGGACGTTGATGCCGGCACGGCGCGCCGCCTCGGCGTTCCCGCCGACCGCGTACACATGCCGCCCGAATGTCGTTCTCTTGGACAGGAACGTCAGGATCACGAGGAAGAAGACGATGATGACGGCGGCGAGCGGCAAGCCGAGCGGCGTGCCCTGCACCGACGCGCTGTTGCAGATCGCGACCGTGCCGAAGGACGCGACTGCGACACCGAGGATCTTCGCGCCGACGAGCCAGGGGTCGCGGACGGAGACGCCTGCACGTATGTTCCCGACCACGCCGCTCAGAGCAGAGCCCGCGTAGAGCGCGGTGACCACGGCGGCGATGGCCCAGCCGGCGATGCGCGAGAAGTAGTAACTGCCGGTGTAGTTGATCCACCGGTCCTCGATGATGATCGAGCCGGGCACGGCGAGCCGGTAGACGATGACGCCCTGCCAGATCAGGAAGCCCGCGAGCGTGACGACGAACGACGGGACCCCGATCTTGGCGACGATCCCCCCTTGCGCCACCCCGATCACCGCGCAGACGACGATGGCCACCGGGATCGCGATCAGGCCCGAGAGCCCCGGCCCGCTGCCCGGCCGTTGGAGCTCGGCGACCGTGAGGGCCCCGATCCCCGCGACGTAGCTGATCGAAAGATCGATCTCGCCCAGCAGGAGCACGAAGACGACGCCGTAGGCGAGCATCGTCGTTCCTGCCATCTGGATGATGATGTTGCCGAAATTCTCGGCGGTGAAGAAGTTCGTCGCGCGGTAGCTGAAGAAGATGACGATGAAGACGAGCGCGACGACGATCGGCAGGATCCCGAGGTTGCCGCTCCTCAGGTTGTCGATCCCGCGCTGGACGAAGGCGCCGACGCCACCCGCGACGGCCTCCTCCGGTGGCGGGCCTGCGTCCTGGCCGACGATCTGGGCGTCGGTGCTCACGTGGCTGCTTCTTGGGCCGTGTTCGGGATCCCGGAGACCTTCGTCGGGAGACCCGCGGTGATCGCCGCGACGACCTCCTGCTGCGTCGTCTTCGCGAGCTCGTAGACACCGACGTTCCGCCCGAGCCGCAGCACGGTGACGCGGTGCGCGGTCTCGAAGACGTCGTGCAGGTTGTGGGAGATGATCACGACTGCGAGGCCCTGCTGTGCGAGCCGGCGCACGAGCTCGAGCACCTGCTCGGTCTGGGCAACGCCCAGCGCCGCGGTGGGCTCGTCCAGGATGACCAGCTTCGAGTTCCACATCACCGCGCGGGCGACGGCGACGGACTGGCGCTGACCTCCAGAGAGCGTCGCGACCGGCTGTCTGATCGAGCGGATCGTCGTCACGGCCAGCGACTTCATCGTCTCTGCCGTCCGTTGCTCCATGATCGGCTCCTTCAGGCGCTGCAGCCGATCGTGCTCCTCGCGGCCCAGGTACATGTTCTGGACGACGTCGAGGTTGTCGCAGAGCGCGAGATCCTGATAGACGACTTCGATCCCGAGGCGAGCCGCGTCCTTCGGCCCGTGGATGTGAACCTCCTCGCCCTCGAAGAGGATCTGGCCGCTGTCCGGACGTGTGGGTGCCCGCGATGCACTTGACGAGCGTGGACTTGCCCGCACCGTTGTCGCCGACGAGCGCCATGACCTCTCCGTTGCGCACCTCGAAGTCGACGTCGGCGAGCGCCTGGACCGAGCCGAACGACTTGGTGATGTCCCGGAGCTCGAGGAGGGGCGTCTCGGTCACGATCGGGTTCCTACCAGAAAGAGCAGGTGGGGGGCGCCGGACGGCGCCCCCCACCTGTCGTTCTTACTTGCAGTACTGCTTGTAGACGCCGACGCAGACGTCGCTCTTCTTGAGCCAACCCTGCGTGAACAGCTGCTTGTAGTTCGCCTTCGTGATCCACTGGACGGGAAGCGTGAGCGTGGGCTCGTGCTTCGAACCGTTCAGCCGGAAGCCGTTCGTCTTCGGCTTCTGTCCCTTCACGAGCGCGATCGCAGCGGCTGCCGCGGCGTTCGTCTCGTTCGGCACGTACTTGTAGACCGTGCCCGACTGCCAACCCGCCAGGATGTACTGGACGCCCTGGGCCGTCGTGTCCTGGCCGCTGAGCGGGATCGGCTTCAGGTGCTTCGCCTTCTCCTGGGCGATCACAGCGCCGGCGATGTTGTCGTTCGCCGCGATCGCCGCGTCGATCTTGTTGCCCGTCTTGACGAGCATCTGGGCGAAGATCGGCCCGGCGTTCGTCGCAAGCCAGCCCGGCACGAACTGCTGCGGGCCCTTCGTGAGCGCGCCGCTCTTGAAGAGCGGGTTCAGGACGGCGTCATTGCCGCTCTTGAACCAGAACGCGTTCTGGTCGGTCTGACCGCCCCACAACTCAGCGACGACCGGCTTGCTGCTGTACTTGCCCTGCGCCTTGAGTGCGGCGATGATCCCGTTGGCCTGCGCCTCGCCGACGGCCTTGCCGTCGAACGTGACGTAATCCGACGCGGTTCCGCCGATCACCTGGCGGTCGTAGTCGATCGCGAAGCCGCCCTTCGAGGTGAAGAGCTTCTCGATCGCCGACGCCGACCCGTTGTCAAGGGCGGTCTCGATGACGACCTTGGCGCCCGCGGCCAGGCACGCCTGGGCCTGAGCCTTCTGCTTCTGCGGGTCGTTCAGTGCGTTCGTGATCGAGGCCGTGACGCCGGCTGCCTTGAACGCCTTCGCGAAGTCCGGAGCGTCGAAGTCGACCCAGCGGACGGACGACTTCGTGTCCGGCAGCAGGACGCAGACCTGCACGTTGGCCTTGTGCGACTTCGTGCTCGCCATGGCAGTCGTGGCGATCACCGCGGAAACGCCGATCACGGCGATGAGCAGCAGGACCAGAGGCCTGCTAAATGCTTTCTTCAAGATGGTCTCCTCTATTCGACTGACGGAGGGGGGTCAGGGTCGGATCAAGTTCGCGGATAATGATGCCACAGTCAAGTCCGGGACCCGCGGATTGCTGCAGGCGGTTAGGCTCGGCCGATGAAGACGAGCCTCGGTATCTGGGCCTTTGGGGCCATGGCCACCCGGTTCAACCCGGGTGGGTACAAACCGGAGTTGGCGGGCATCTCGACGGTGAGCAAGGTCCGCACCGCCGTCGGAGGCCTCGGCGACCTGATCGACGACTACGAATTCCACTATCCACAGGAGCTCTCGACGGACAATCTCGACGAGGTCAGAGAGGCGCTGGACGGCCACGGGATCTACTGCGTCGCGAGCGGCCTCCACCTCGATCCGCGGTTCGGCAAGGGCGGGATGTCGTCGCCGGACGACGCGACCCGCGCCGAGGCGCTGCGACTGACCCGGGAGGCGATCGACCTGGCCGCCGAGGTCGAGGCCCACATGATCATCTGGCCCGGGATCGAGGGCTACAACTACCCCTTCCAGACCCCGTACAAGGAGTCCTGGGCGCGGTTCATCGACGGCATCGGCCAGGCGGCGGAGCACGCGCGGGGCCGCGGCGTCACCGTCTTCCTCGAGCACAAGAACTCCGAGCCGGCGATGAAGATCCTGATGCGCAACATCGGGATGACCCTGCACGTGATCCACTCGCTCCGCGGCCAGGGCATCGACAACGTCCAGGTGAACATGGACTGGCAGCACCTGATCATGAACGGCGAGAACCTCGCCGAGTACGCGGCGCTGCTCGCCGCCGAGGGGCTCCTCGGCCACCAGCACGCGAACTCCGGCTGGGGCACCTTCGACGACGACAACATGGTCGGCGCCACGGCGTTCATGGAGACGCTCGAGCTCGCGGTCGAGCTCCGGCGCGTCGGGTACGGGGAGCACGGCGAGCGGCTCGGCTTCGACCTCTACCCGTACACCGAGGACGCCGTCGGGGCCGTCTCGCGCTCGGTGCTGCAGTGGCGCTTCATCGACGGTGTCGCCTCGCGGATCGACGAGGCAGAGCTCCGAAAAGCGCAGCACGAGAAGAACGCCGTCCGCGCCTACGAGCTCGTCTACGCCGCGCTCGGCGCTTGACGGTCGATCAGGCCTTCATCGGACTCGACGTCGGCACGTCCGGCGTCAAGGCCGTTGCGATCTCCGAGGACGGGCGGGTGCTGGCGAGCGCCGAAGAAAGCTACGGGCTGTCGACGCCCCGCCCCGGGTGGGCCGAGCAGGATCCCGAGGACTGGTGGCAGGCAGCGGAGGCCTGTCTCGCGCGGCTGCCGGCGGGGCCGGTCGGCCTGTCCGGCCAGATGCACGGGCTCGTCGTCCTCGGCGCCGACGATCGCGTCCTGCGGCCGGCGATCCTGTGGAACGACCAGCGGACGGCCGCGGAGTGCGCCGAGATCGAGAAGCGGATCGGCCTCGAGCGGCTGATCCAGTTGACGGGCAACCGCGCGCTCACCGGCTTCACGGCACCGAAGCTCCTCTGGCTCCGCAGGCACGAGCCGGAGATCTACGGACAGATCCGGCACGTCCTGCTGCCGAAGGACTACGTCCGCTTCCGGCTCACGGGCGAGCGTCTGATCGACGCCGCCGACGCCTCCGGCACGCTGCTGTTCGACGTCGCGCACCGCCGCTGGTCGGCCGAGGTGCTGGACGCGCTCGACCTGCCCGCCGAGTGGCTCCCCCCGGCCTACGAATCGACCGAGGTCGCCGGCGCCGGCGACCAGGCGGCCGCCGCCCTCGGCGTCGGGATCGCGTCGCCGGGGCCTGTTTCCGTGGTGCTCGGGACGTCGGGCGTCGTGTTCGCCGCGCTCGAGTCGTACGCCGCCGAGCCCGAGGCGCGCGTCCACGTGTTCTGCCACGCGGTACCGGCGACGTGGCACGCGATGGGAGTGATGCTGAGCGCGGCGGGCTCGGCAGCCTGGGTCCGCCACGTGCTCGGAGCCGACTTCGGCGCGCTCGACGAGGAGGCGGCGCGCTGGGAGCCGACGACCGAGGGGCTCCTGTTCGCTCCGTACCTCGCCGGCGAGCGGACGCCCCACGCCGACCCGGACGCGCGCGGCGCGTTCACCGGTCTGTCGCTCCGCCACGATCGCGGGGCGATCTGGCGGGCCACGCTCGAAGGCGTCGCCTACGGCCTGCGCGATTCGTTGGAGCTGCTGCGCTCGCTCGGCGTGGCGGCCGAGGTCGGCCGCGTCTCGGGCGGCGGCGCGCGCAGCACGCTGTGGCTGCAGATCGTCTCTGCCGTGCTCGGGTTGCCGCTCGAGCTGACCGAGTCGGAGGAGGGATCGGCCTACGGCGCGGCCCTGCTCGCCGGCGTGAAGGCCGGTGTGTTCGCCGACGCCGCCGACGCGGTCGGACGCTGCGTGCGCGTGAGCAGGCGCGTCGAGCCCGACGCCGCCTGGGTCGACGCCTACGCGCACGGTTACGAGGGCTACCGGAAGCTCTATCCCGCCCTCAGGCCGCTGGAGGACCGATGAGCGCCGGCTACCGCTTGCCGATCGCGGTCAGCACGTAGCCGCCCTCGAGCATGGCGGGTGCGCGCTGGCCGAGCCGCTCCGACGTCGGGACGTCCCAGCCGAACGAGTCGGCGAGGCGCACGATCATGTTGAAGAGCCCGCAGACGGTTGCCGCGTCGCGCAGCGCCTGGTCGGAGACGCCGGCCGCACGAACGGCGTCGGCGTCGGCCGACTCGAGCTCGTCGGGCCTGAGCGTCTGCTTCTCGAGGAAGACGAGTGTCGCGGCGAGCTCGGGCCGAAGCGGCGCGGTCCGCCAGTCGTCGACGACCGCCTGCCAGACTTCCTCACCGAGGGCATACGACGCAACTGCGCCGTGGGAACCCGTTCAGAATGGACACTGGTTGAGCAGCGACGTGAAGCCGGCGAACAGTTCGCGTTCGCCCGCGCTCCAGTCGGACGGCCCACGCATCACCCGGTCGAGCTCCTCGGAAAACGGCGTCCCGAAGAGCTCGGGCCGGTAGAGCAGCGTCTTGACGACCCCGAGCGGCTCGTTCCCCGACCGCTCGCGGATGACCCCGAGGATCGCCGCCTCGTCCGGAGCATGCCCGTGGTCCAGGACCTCGAGGCGGATCATCCGATCACCTCGAACGCCGCGTCGAGCCGGCGGAAGCCCTGGCGGATCGCGACGCCGACCGTCTGCTCGAAGATCTCGTCCTCGGAGCAGCCGGCCGTCTTCAGGGCCTCGACGTCGGCGTCCGTGATCGTGTACGCACGCTCGCGCACCTTCTCCAGATAAGCCGCCATCGCCGCGGGAGCGGGCGGCAGGTTCTCAGCGTTCGCGCGCAGCTGGTCGAGCGGCTCGGTCACGCCGTGCAATCTAGCCGTCCTGGCCTGCGGCGTCCGGCTCCGGCTCTTGCCGGTGCGAGGGCTGGAAGGTCACGAGCAGGCGGTCGATCCGCTGCCCCTCCACGGACTCGACACGGAAGCGGACTCCGTCGTGCGCCACCTCGTCGCCCGGAACGGCTGCTCGCCCCAGCCGGCCGAACACGAAGCCGGCGACGGTGTGGTAATCCTCCTCGGGCAGCTCGACCTTGAAGCGCTCGTTGAAATCGTCGATCGTGAACGTTCCGTCGATACGCACCGTGTCGGCGTCGACGCGCTCGACCGTCTCGTCCGGCAGGTCGAACTCGTCCTCGATCTCGCCGACGATCTCCTCGAGCAGGTCTTCGAGCGTGACGATGCCGTCGGTCGAGCCGTACTCGTCGATGACGATCGCGAGGTGCTGGTTCGTGCGGCGGAACTCGGTCAGGAGCGCAACGAGGTCCTTCGTCTCGGGAACCATGTACGCAGGGCGGACGATCTGCGCGAGATCGACCGCCGCGAGCCCGCGGTCGTAGATCGCCTCCACGAGGTCGCGGATGTGGAGCACGCCGACGATGTCGTCGAGCGACTCCCGGTAGACCGGATACCTGGTGTAGGGCGAGTCGAGCACGGCCTGCAGCGCCTCCTCGGGCGGCAGCGAGACGGCGATCGCGGCGACCTCGGGCCGCGGCACCATCACGTCGGCGACCTCCTTGTCGGCGAAGTCGAAGACCTTGTAGAGCATCTCCCGCTCGCCCTGCTCGATCTCGCCCTGCGCGGCGGAGCTCGAGAGCAGCATTCGCAGCTCCGCCTCGGAGTGGGCCTCGTGCTCCGCCCCGGGCGGCTCGAGCGAGAGGAGGCGCAGGATCAGCTCGGAGGAGCGCTCGAGCAGCCAGATCAACGGACGTAACGCGACGAAGAACACACTCACCGGCCCCGACACCCAGAGCGCCGTCCGCTCGGGGTGGCCGAGCGCGATCCCTTTCGGGACCAGCTCGCCGATCACGACGTGCAGGTAGGTGACGATCAGCAGAGCGAGCAGCACGGCGAGGAACGACGCCATCACCGCGTCGAAGCGACGAGCGAGCACCTGTTCGCCCAGGGCGCCGATGGCGAGCGAGGCGATCGTCACCCCGAGCTGCATCGCGGCGATGAAGCGCGGCGGATCGGAGGTGATCGTGAGGACTCTGCGAGCTCGCCGGTTGCCCTGGTGCTCGAGCTCCATGATCCGCGTCCGACGCGAGGTGACGAGCCCGTACTCGGCCGCGACGAAGAACGCATTCACGGCGATCAGCCCGAACAGGGCCAACAACTCGAGCGCGATGGTCACGAACTGCGCCCCGAGGGCGCGCGCGTACTGGGCGGCAGATCGTCGTCCACGCGAATCAGCGCAGCGAGTATAGCGACGTCCTCCGGCGACACGAACAGGTGTTCTATGCTGCCGGGATGCGGGTCGACTACCGCGAGGAGCCCTGCCGGAGCGCGCTGAACCGCGTACGCGGGATGCCGTTCCCCTGGTCGCTCAACCCCTACATGGGCTGTGTCCACCGCTGCACCTTCTGTTACGTGCGGGCGTTCGAGCGGCGAGCCGACCGGCCGTCGGACGATCGCTACGGCCGCTCGATCCGGGTGAAGATCAACGTGGCCGACGTCTTGCGCCGCGAGCTCGCACGCGCGTCGTGGGACGCGAGCGACGTCGTGATCGGCGCCGCAACCGACCCCTACCAGCCGGCCGAGGGCCGGTACCGGCTGACGCGTGCCTGCATCGAGGTGCTCGGCGCATTCGCCAACCCGTTCTCGATCATCACGCGCGGACCGCTGATCGTGCGCGACGTCGACGTGCTCACCGAGGCCGCCGTCAAGGCTGCGGTGTCCGTGACCTTCTCCGTGCCGACGCTCGACGATGACGTCTGGCGCACGACCGAGCCCGGAACGGCACCGCCGCGACAACGGCTGCGGGCGTTGTCGGTGCTGGCCGGAGCCGGGATCCGGGCATCCGTCGGCATGGCACCGATCCTGCCCGGGCTTTCGGACCGCCCCGACCAGCTGCGTCGGGTCGTCGAAGCTTCGCGCGCCGCCGGTGCATCCGGCATCTGGGCGAACCTGCTGCACCTGAAGCCCGGGACCCGGGAGCACTTCCTCGAGTGCCTCGCGCGCGATTGGCCGGAGCTGCTGCCCCGCTACGAGAGCTTGTACGACCACGGACGCGCATACCTCCCCGCCGGCGAGGCCGATCCTGTGCGCGACCGCGTCCGGGCACTCGCCCGCTCGCACCGGATCGGGGACAGCCGCCCGGAGCCCCTCACGCCTCCGGCGCGGCACGAACAGCTTTCGCTGCTTTCCGCATAGGATGGGCCTCCGCATGCCCGACGAGATCACGACGCTGATCGTCGACGACCACGAAGTCGTCCGCGAAGGGCTCCGTTTGTCACTGTCCCGAGCGCCCCACATCCGTGTGATCGGCGAGGCGTCCGACGGTGCGAGTGCCGTCGAGCTCGCCGAACGGCGCAAGCCCGACGTCGTGATCATGGACGTCCGGATGCCCGGTATGGACGGGCTCGAGGCGACGAAGCTCCTCACCGAGAAGGTCCCCGACGCGAAGGTGTTGATCTTCACCGCGTACTCGGAGCGCTCGTTGCTCGGCCGCGGGCTCGAGTCGGGCGCGAAGGGATACATCCTCAAGGAGGCGCCGCACCAGACGCTCGTGCGCGCGATCGAGAAGATCGCGAACGGCGAGGGATACGTCGACCCGGCGCTGATGCCCGCGTTCCTCGCCGGCAAGGACTCGACCGACATGCTGACGGCGCGCGAGCGCGAGATCCTGCAGCTGCTCGCAGACGGGCTCTCGAACGCCGACGTCGCCGCTCGCCTGTTCATCTCTGCCGAGACCGTGAAGAGCCACGTGCGGCACATCCTCACGAAGCTCGAGGCCGACACGCGCACGCACGCCGTCGCGATCGCGCTTCGCGAAGCGATCATTGACTGACGCCGTCGGCGGCAACGAGACGCTCGACCGGCTGATCACGGCCGAGCAGGATGAGCGGCGGCGAATCGCGCTGTTCCTGCACGACGGGCCGGTACAGAACCTCGCCGGCATCGCGTTGATGCTCGACGCGGTGCTCGACGCGATCCAGACAGGCCGCCCCGAGGATGCCGCCCGCGTCCTGACGAGCGCGACGGAACGCCAGCGCGCGACCATTCGCGAGCTGCGTGACCTCTCGTTCGCGCTCGAGCCCGTGGTGCTCCGCGATCAGGGATTCGGCGCGGCGCTGCAGGCACTCGCCTCCCAGGTCGGCGAGGCGCACGCGATCAGGATCGACGTCGACGTCGAGCAGGCCGATCGGCTCGGCGAGTCGGCGCAGATCGCCGTCTACACGATCATCCGCGAGCTCCTCGACCAGGCCGTGCGCCGTGGGCCGCCGACGCACATCCGCGTCGCGATGGCCGAGGCGCCCGGAGGCGGTGTCACGACAATCGTCTCCGACGATGCCGAGCCCGAGCGGCGCCGGCGCTCCTTCGAGGCGATCGAGGAGCGTGTGAAGCAGCTCCACGGGATCGTCGCGATCGAGGCGTCGACCGAAGGCGGGACACACGTCGTCGTGACGCTGCCCCCGTACGCAACCCGGCGGTAAAATGACGCGATGACGTTCGACGGCACCGACTACCTGCTGTTCGTCTGGTCGCCGGCCGGATACACGCTGCGGGAAGCGCACGGAGAGCTGCCGCGCGTCGGGCAGGAGCTCGAGGACGACGGGCGCATGATCGTCGTCTCGAAGATCGGTGCGTCGCCGCTGCCGGGCGACCGCCGGCCCTGCGCCTTCTCCGTCGGCAAGAGCTGAGAACTCAGGCCGCGCTGCTCGCGACGTCCTCGGCCGCGGCGAGGCCGAGCACGAGCGCCTGGGCCAGCCCGCTCGCATAGCCGCCGGTGGCGATCCCGCCGGCGTCGACACCGGCGGCCCACAGTCCGTCGACCGGCGCTTCGCTTCCGTCGAGGACGCGCGCACGATCGTCGATCCGGAGGCCGCCGATCGTGTGCGTGATCGCCGCGACGACGCGAATCGCAGCGACGGTCCCCACGGGCGGTGAGAACGGAAGGCGCGCGGCGGCGACCTGCGCTGCCGGCGGCGCCGCGGCCACGATGTCGGCCACCGTGCGCCCCCGCACGGTCTGCGCCAGACCCCACTCGTCGAGGAGGTAGTAGGCGCGTGCGCCGGGACGGCGCGCCGTTGCCGCGACGACGTCGTTCTCCGACCACGTGACGTCCTCGCGACGGAAGAACTCGACCCCCTCCTCGTCGTAGATGCGCGCGAACCGCGCGTACAGCTGCGACAGCGTGACGAACTGCGACTCCTGCCACGGCGCGTCGGGCATGTTCCGGCCGTAGAACTCGTCGAGGCCCGCGCTCGTTGCGGCGCCGCGCTCGAGCCCGGCACGCAAGCCCGTCGCCCTGCGACCACGGGTTCGCGCGCAGGCGCAGCGGGGCTCGCGGACGGATATGCCGGGCGACGAGCTCGGTCGACCCTCCGAAGCCGCCGGTGCAAAGGATCAACGGGCGCGTGTTCGACGCCGCCGGCTCCCCGAGGCGGACGTCGCCTGCTCGCGCGGCGAGCGCCGCGACCAGGGCCGCCGGCTCGAACCGCCAGCCGGTCGTGAGCGGATTGCCGGTGTCGACCGAGACCGGCTCGGCACCCTGATCGGTGAGCCACCGGAGCGCCTCGTCGAGGCGGCTCCACACGAGTCGCTGCAGGGGCGGCTGTCCGGCGGGGCACTCGCGGCGAAACTCGCTCCACTCACGGTGTCGCCAGATCACGCACGACGAGAGCAGCATCGAGCCCCCGACCCGTGCCCCTTTCTCGTGGACGACCGGCGCGCACGCCGAGCTCGCGCAGACGGGCCGCGGCGACGAGCCCGGCCATCCCGCCGCCCGCGATGGTTACGTCAGGCTGAATGTCGGCTTGTGCTCGACGTACTCGATCCGCACGCGCTCGGGACCGACGAGGAAGGCTGCGTAGGTGTTCGCGGCGTCGACCACCGACTCGACCTCGATCGCGAGGTCGGATGCGTCGGCGATCACCTCGTCGGCCGAGTCGACGAGGACTGCGAGATGGTTGAGCAACGGACGGTCCGTGCTCGGCACCGGCCCTTCGTGGAGCTCGATGAAGGCCCCGCCGACCTCGACTCGTCCAGGCCCGGCGGCCTCGAAGCCGTAGCGCGTGTACTCGGCGGCCGTCCCCGCCGGTGAGGACGACCAGAGTGCGACGTGGTCGAGGTCGTAGTCGACCTCCGTCGCTGCCTCGACGAGGACGACGGCGATCCCGTCACCGATCTCGAACACGTCCGGAGTCCCGGCAGGCAGCGCAGCCCGCGCCGCCGGCAGGTCGTTCACGCGCAGGCCGACGTGCCGGAACGGACCGGGATCACGCGGGCCTTCCGCGTCGAAGAGGGTCAACTTGCCGCGGCGGGCGTCGCTGCCGAGCAGCGTGAACGTCTCCTCGGTCACGATCGCGTGCATCCCGAGATGACGCTCGGCGAAACCTGCGATCCGATGACGATCGGCGACCCAGAAGGCGACGTGATCGAGGGTCTTCGCCTGCACGCCACGACGATAGCGAAGCGGGTTCGGCTGCCGGGCCCCGCGCCGTTTCAGCGCGGGGCCCGGCTCGGCCGGTTACCTCGAGGTACGGCGCGAGGACGAACGCGAACGCGATGCGGGGCGACGGGTCGCCGTCTTGCGAGCGGCCGTCTTCTTCGCAGTCGTCTTCCGTGCGGTCGTCTTACGAGCCGCCGCCTTCCGCTTCGGAGCCGCCTTCCGTGCGGTCGTCTTCCTCGCGGTCGTCTTACGGGCGACCGTCTTGCGGGCGGCCGTCTTCTTCCGCGCGACCGTCTTACGGGCCGCGGTCTTCTTGCGCGCCACCGTCTTACGGGCGGCCGTCTTCTTCCGCGCGACCGTCTTACGGGCCGCGGTCTTCTTGCGCGCCACCGTCTTACGGGCCGCGGTCTTCTTCCGAGCCACCGTCTTACGGGCGGCCGTCTTCTTCCGCGCGACCGTCTTGCGGGCCGCGGTCTTCTTGCGCGCGACCGTCTTACGGGCGGCGGTCTTCTTGCGCGCCACCGTCTTGCGGGCTGCTGTCTTCTTCCGCGCGGTCGTCTTGCGGGCCGTCGTCTTGCGAGCAGTCGTCTTGCGGGCCGTTGCCTTCTTGGCCGCAGCCTTCCGCTTCGGAGCCGCTTTCCGCTTGGCTCCCGACTTGGCCTTCGAACCGCTACGCGAACTGGAGCGCGTCCCGGATCGCGAAGACGAACGCGTCACCGCTGGAACGGCGCGCGCCGGTTCTGCGATCTCGTCGATGGACGGCTCTTCGAGCGCAGAGTCGTTCCACGTCGGCTCGGGGGTAGTCGCCACTGCCGTGTTGATCGACTCACCGAACGAGTCGACGGACGACGTGTCGCCCGTCGATCCGGTCCCGCTCCAATCCTCTTGGGTCATCTATGACCTCCTGTTCGCATTCCGCGTGCACGATTCCCTACCACGTAGCTTTGTAACGTGCAATGCGGACGACAAACATCGCTCGCTCGTTGCTGAAAAGGAAAACGGACGAGTTCGTTCGCCTCGAGGACGGTCAGGCACGCACGCGAAGCAGCGGCTTGGTCGTCGGCGCGTTGACTCCACCCGACGGCTCGAGCGTGACCATCACCGTCGTTCCGGGACCGATGCGACGGCCGAGCACGGTCGGCCGTCCGTCGAACAACGTGTCGCGGTGAAGGCTCGAGTCGAGCACCCATGCTTCGTACGTCTTGCCCGTCGGCGGCGTGGGGAGATCGACCGCGAGCGCAGCTTTGCCGGACGGCGCGACGACGAGCGAGCCGCTGGCTCCCTGCACGGCGATGTGTCGCGCGTGCGGATCGCCGAGCACGCTCACGGTGGCCTGTTCGTGCGAGAGCGAATGGTGCAGCGACGCGGCCCAGACGCCGAATGCGACCGCTGCGGCGGTGGCCGCGACGGCGACAACGGCCGCAATCGAGGTCGTGAACGACGGGCGTCGAGAGCGGAGGGGCGTGACGTTTTTCGGTTCGGCCCGCGCTTGCTGGAGGATGCGTTCGCGGAGGGCAGCCGGAGGCGCCGGCCCGGTCGCGACGAAGCCGACTCCCGCCGCGGCCTCGCGAAGTCCCCGCAAATCGGCCTGACAGCGCTCGCAGTCGGCGAGGTGCTGCTCGTAGCGTGAGCGCTCGTCGTCGTCCAGGACGTCGAGCGCGTAGAGGGCGGAAAGCTCGTGCGGGTTGTCGGCCATAGATCCTCGAGCCGGATTCGCCAAGCCGGCGTCCTCGGTTCGCTGCTCGCTACGCGAGCGGCTCGTTCTGGACGTTGTGCTCGGTCGCGTAATCGTTCGTCAGCCGGTTCACGGCCTCCGCACCCTCGGCGAACGCGTAGTTGACGGGGACGAACGCGTTCCACTTCTCCGGGAGCGCATCCTCGGGGAAGATGGCCTCGACCGGGCATTCGGGCTCGCAGGCCCCGCAGTCGATGCACTCCTCGGGGTCGATCACGAGGATTCGGTCGAACTCGTGGATGCAGTCGACCGGGCAGACGTCGACGCACGAGCGATCTTTGATGTCGATGCACGGCTCCGCGATGATGTACGTCATCGGCGCCTACTCTACCGACGCCAGAAGTCGATCGATCACCTCGGGGCCCCGTTCGAAGAGTGCGGACTTGGCGATCACCTGGTCGAAGCCGGCTGCGTGAGCGCGGCGCAACCCGGCGGTGTCGGTGTGGTTGGTGAACCCCAGAATGGGCACGTCCGGGAAGCGGTCGGCGACGTCGTCCGGGTCGAGACGCGCAACGTCGGCGATCACGAGATCGGGAGGGTCCACGCCGTCGGACGTCTCGAAACGGTGGTCGGGAACGAGCGCCTCGAGCTTGCTCCTGATCAACAGATCGACCCCACACAACAGGATCGTCGCCATGCCCGATCACGAATCTAGCATCGTCTCACCCGAATACAAGCGTGGAATGCGGCTCGCACGGGCCGGCGAGTTCTTCGAAGCGCACGAGGCATTCGAGCTCGCGTGGCGTGCGTGCGACGCCGGCGAACGAGACTTCTTCCAGGGGCTCGTGCACGTCGTCGTCTCTGCCTACCAGCGCGGACGCGAGCGGCCGGTTGCAGCCGAGCGACAGCGTCTGAAGGCCCTGCGGCGTCTCGAGGCCTTCGCGCCCGAGCATCGCGGGCTCGACGTCGAAGCGCTGCTGGCGGCGTTACACCGTGCCGAGCCCGACCCGCGTGAACAGCTGGTCGAGCGCGACGCGCAACCACCAGTCGCGGTCGAAGAAGAGCAAGAGGCCGAGGACGACCAGGGTGGCGCCGGAGGTCATTCGCAGGACGTTGTAGTGGTCGCGCGTCCAGCGGAAGATCCGCATCGCGTGCGCGAAGGCGACGCCGGCAGCGATGAAGGCGGCGCCGAGCCCGAGCGAGTAGGCGACGAGCAGGACGATGCCACGCAGGATCGTGCCCGACGAGGAGGCGAGCACCAGGATCGAGGCGAGCACGGTGCCGATGCACGGCGCCGCACAGACGGCGAATGCCCCGCCGAGCAGGACCTGCGAGCCCGAGCTTTGCGCGTTCCGGGTGAGCCCGGGGGCGAGGGCTCGCTCCGGCCAGGGCAGCACCCGCAGGAAGCCGAGGCCGATCACGATGAGGACGAAGCCGGCGATCTCGAGCTGTGACCGCTGGTCGACGGTGCTGCCCACCGCCGCGGCGCCGGCGCCGAGCACGACGAAGATGACCGTGAAGCCGAAGACGAACGGGATGCTCGACGCCACGACGCGTCGCGCGACGCTCCGTTCGCCGAGCCTCGTCACGTCGACCGCCGACAGCGCCGAGAGGTAGCCCGGTACGAGCGGCAGGACGCAGGGCGTGGCGACGGAGAGCAGCCCCGCCAGGAACGCGACGGGCACCTTCTCAAGCATCGAAGCGCGCGAGCTCCGCGTCGAGCCGCGCCTCGTCCTCAGGCGGGAGCGGCGGAGGTGGAGGGCCCGGAGACCCACCGGTGCGGCTGCGCGACCAGTACCAGGCACCGCCCGCCAGCGCCAGCGCGCCGACCGCGATCCCGCCCAGCGGCAGCACCCACGCGAGCAGGTCGAACCCGTGCGTCGCGGGTGTCGAAAGCACGCCCGGCCCGTAGTTCGCGACCATCTCGTCGAGGATCTGCTTCTCGGTCCAGCCCTGCGCGATCCGCCGGCGGATCTCCTGCTTCATCTGCTGGGCGACGGGAGCGTCCGACTCGTCGAGCGTCTCGTGGCAGACGGGACAGACGAGCTTGGTCTCGAGATCCGACTCGCTCGGCCGCGAGGCGGCGAGTGCCGGCGAAGCGAGCGCCAGCACGAGCAGCGTTCCGGCCAGGAGCTTCACGAGCGCAAAGCGTGAGCGGCACCCGCCGTCAACGCAGCGGACGAGACCGGCCCGAGCACGTGGTCGACGATCCGTCCGCGCCGGTCGACGAAGAACGTCTGCGGCGTGCCTTCCCCGACGCCCCACGGATCGACGGTGGAGCCGTTGGGATCGAACACCATCGGATAGGTCGCCTTGTACCGGCGTGCAAACGCCTGTGCCGGGCCTTTGCGGAGCTCGTCCACGTCGATGCCGACGACCACGACGTCCCGATCGGCCCAGCGGCCGGCGAACGAGACGAGCCGCGGCATCTCCTCCTTGCACGGCCCACAGTCCGACGCCCAGAAGTTGACCACGACTGCCTTGCCACGGAGCGACGACAGCGACAGCTTTCCGGGACCGCTCAGGCGCGCGAGGTCGAAGTTGGGGGCGGCCACGACCTCGTGCCGCGCGACCTGCGGTGCGACCGACGGCGGCTGGTGGGTGAGATGCCAGACGAGGACGGCGCCCAGTGCGGCCACCGCGACGACCGCTCCTGCCCGGACGACGACGCGAGCCTTCACGAGCGAATGGCGTTCCGGATCGCTGCGTTCAGCTGGCTCGGCGGGATCGGCCCGTCCACGTGTGGCGGGATCACCTGGCCGGAGCGATCGACGATGAACGTCTCCGGATACCCGGTGACACCCCAGCGATCGCTCTCGTCCCCGCTGACGTCGCGAGCGACGTGGTAGTTGACCTTGTAGTGCGACATGTAGCTCTCTGCGGCAGAGGCGAGATCCTTCGTGTCGACCCCGATCACGACCGCTCTCCCGCGCCAGCGCGCGGCCGCGTCGCGCAGCGTCTTCGCCTCCAGCTTGCACTCGACGCACCACGAGGCCCAGAAGTTCACGACGACGACCTTGCCGCGGTACGAGGCGAGATCGATCTTCCGGCCGCCGCCGATCCGCGGCAGGTCGAGCGTCGGAGCCGCGACCGATTCACCGCGGTCGACCTTGGTCGCGATGCCCTTGTTCTGCTGGTGCGCGACGTCCCAGACGAGCAGACCGAGAAGAGCGGCCACCGCGGCAACGGCGACGACTCGGATCGGGCGCATCAGAGGATGTCGACCGTCGTGCCGATGTCGACGCGGGCGAACAGCCACTCGGCGTCCGGCACTTCCATCCGGATACAGCCGTGCGAGGCGCTGTAGCCGATCGAGGTCGGCTCGTCGGTGCCGTGGATCCCGATGCCCGGTGCGGACAACCCCATCCAGCGCGTACCGAGCGGGTTGCCGGGCCCGGGCGGGACGGGCTTCAGCCCGCGTGCCCATGCGTCCTGCGTCGGCGGGTACCACCACGGGTTCACCCACTTGACGACGATGTGGAAGATGCCACTGGGCGTCGGATAGATCGCCTGTCCGGTCGCGACCCGGAACGAGCGCACGTAGCGTGCGCCGTCGTAGAGGGTCAGAGTGTTTTGACCACGGTTGATCACGATGTCCGGCCCGAACGACTTCGCGGTCACCTTCGGAAGAACAGCGCGCGTGTGCACGCGCAAGGGCAGCCGCGAGTTCGCCTCGAGGGCGGCGACGATGCGAACCGTCAGGGCCTGCGTGTCGAGGCGGCGGCCGTTCTGCTCCTTCGTCACCCGCGGCCGGCCGTCGCGGAAGCCGAATGTCGCATCGATCGCCGGCCGCTCGAACCGCTTGGCGAGTGCGCTCACCCAGGCGCGGAGCGGAGCGCCACGCACGGTGACGACCAGTCGCTGATTGGCGCCGGGTGTCGAGATCCGCGCGCGCGCCACGGCGGTCGGGACGTAGGCCGACGCGACCTCTCCCGGAGTGAGCTTCACGGTGCGGCGGTTGACGACGACGGTGAGCGGACGATCGAAGGCGGCCTGCACCGCCGAGACGGCCTCGGCGGGCTCGAGCCCGCCCACCTTGACGCCCGCCACGCGGACGCCAGAGGGGATGACGTTCGAGACGGCCGGCGTGGTCGTCGCGGGCGTCGACGCGGTCTCGGTGGCGGTCGTCGTCGTTGCCGCCGTCGTGGTCGAAGTCGTGGTCGTGCCACTGGTCGTCGTGGAATCGGCGATGACGACCCCGGTGAACGTGCCGGCGGCCACGAAGCCGGCAACGAAGAGTGCAGGAAGAAGCAGCCGCTTCACGGACGGATCAGTGTACCGAGAGCGTCGCGAGCCATCTGCGGGTCGTCCGAGACGATCGCGTCGGCCCCGAGCGCCGCGAGGCGGCGGACGCCCTCCGGGTCGTTGACCGTCCAGGCGAGAACCGGCGCGCCGGCTCGGTGTGACGCCGCGATCGCGGCACTCGAACACAGCGTGTGATGCAGCGAGAGGGCGTTGGCATGCGACCGGCGGATGAGCAACGGCACCCGCACCGGCATGGCCTGGCGGAGGGCGAACGCACCGGCCCGCGTCAGCTGCGAGGGCCACCGGAAGCGCGAGACACCGTAGCGGTCGTTCGGATAGCCGATCGCGCGCGGGAGCGACGGCGCCAGCTCGGCGAGGCGCCGTGTGGTCACGCCGTAGGCGGTCGAGACGACGGCACGCTCCTCGAGCCCGTGCCGCCGAGAGAGCGGCGACCAGCGCTGCTTCGTACCCGGGAGCCTTCGCGTCGACGTGGACGCCGACGCCCGCGTCGGCGAGAAACGCGAGCGCGTCGTCGAGGGAGAGCTCCTCGTCGGGGCGTTCCCCCGCGGAGTGTGCGAGCTGCAGGTCGGGACCGACGTCGAACTCGACCAGATCGACGCGCGCGGCGACCGCGGCTTCGAGCGACGCCATCGTGTTCTCCGGTGCGCGTGCAGCGGCACCGCGATGGCCGATGACGAGCGGCGGGCCGCTCCCGCGCCTCAGGTTCACGGTCGCCGGATCACCACGATCGCGCAGTCGTCCGCGAGCTCTCCTGCCGAGAATGCCCTGCAGTCGGCCACGAGCGCGTCGGCCAGCTCCTGTGCGCCGAGTGTCGCGGACGATGCGAGCACCGCGTCGAGCCGGCCGACGCCGTACAGCTCGCCGTCGCGGCGAGCCTCGACGAGACCGTCGGTATAGACGACGACCGCCTCGCCCGGCTCCAGCTCGATCCGCGTTTCGTCGTACACCTGGCCTTCGGCGATCCCGAGCGCGAGACCGTGAGATTGGAGCTCCTCGACCGTCCCGTCCGGCCGCAGCAGTCGCGGCCGTGGATGGCCGGCGCTCGCACAGGCGATCCGTCCGTGAGAGTCGGCGGTGAGGTAGGCCATCGTGATGAAGGCGCCGGCCGCGATCTCGGCCACGACCACGTCGTTGGCGTGCGCGAGGAAGTCGGCGGGCTCGACGTGGCGGCGTGCCAGCGACCTGAAGACGAACTTCCCCATCGCCATGTCGGCGGCGGCGTCGATCCCGTGCCCTGTCACGTCCCCGAGCACGATCGCGAGCCGGCCGTCGGGGAGCTCGAGGAAGTCGAAGACGTCGCCCCCCACCTCGACTTGGGCCGCCGACTCGTAGCGACCGCCGACGTCGAGACCGGGAACGGCGGGCGGCTCCTGCGGCAACAGCGACCGGCGCATCGTCTCCGCGAAGTGGGTGAGCTGCTCGTGCAGCCGGGCGTTCTCGAGCGCGAGCGCGGCCTGTTGTGCGAGCGACCGGCACGTTGCGAGCTCGTCCGCGCCGATCGGCTCCGCCGGATCGAGTGAGACGACCGTCACCTCGGCGAGAAGCTCGCCCTTGGCGGCGATCGGAACCAGCGCGACCGTCGAGCCCTGGAGGAGAAACGGCACGAGAAGTGCGTGCGCACCTCCGAGGCCGAGTGCGGTGCCGGCGTCGAGCAGCTGCGGTGCGGGCTGCCGTCGCACACGTGCGGGCTGAGGTCGTGCGAGCACCGCTCCGAGCGCCTCCCGCAGCCGCTCGTCTGCGATGTGGACAGCACGAGGCACGAGGACGTCGCCTCGCGCGTCGGGCATGCGGATCACGGCCGCATCGACGTCGAGCGCCTCGACGATGCTCGCGGCGATCGCCTCCGCCGTCCGCTCGAGCGAGAGCGTGCGTGTGAAGGCGCTCGAGATGTCGTAGAGCGAACCGAGCCGCCGGCCGGCCTCGCGGGCCGAGCGGAGCGCATTCGACCGCTCGTGCGAGAGCTGCTGCGCTTGCTCGTGCAGCGCTGCGTTCTGAACGGCGACGGCGAGTTGCGCGGCGAGCGCCGCGAGCAGCGAAGCATCCGCGTCGGCGAACGCACCGCCCCGGGGATAGGCGACGAGCATCCCGATCAGGTCGTCCTGAAGCTGAAGCGGCACGGCGACGAGGCGGAGCTCGCCCGTCGCCCGCAGCGTCTCACGCAGTCGGTCGGCTCCGGGCTCGTCCCCGTCTTTCACGACGTCCACGAACGGACGTGCTCGCAGCGGGCCGAGCATCGACTCGAGCAAGGCGTTCGCCACGTCGAGATGGCCGAGTGGGAGCGCGAGGCCCGCCGCCGCGCGCAGCCGGTCGTCGTCGCGAAGGTAGAGCCCCAGTCGTTCGAGCGGCAACAGCTGTGCGATTCGCTCGACCGCGGTCTCGAGCGTGTGCGCGAGCGAAAGCCTCGAGCTCGCCTCTCCGACCACGCGGAGCAGCGCGCGCGTTCGCACCAGCTCTCCCCCCTGCTCCTCGAACCGCTCTCCCTCGCGGAGCGCCCGGGCGGAGCGGGCCGCGAACGCAGCGAGCTCGGCGAGCTCGGCGACCGACGGCGCGCCGCCGTCGGGAAAGAAGAGCTGGAGGACGCCGATCGGCGGCTGGCCGAGCGGCAGCGCCGCAACCTGACGGAGCCCCGCCGGCAGCCCTGCGTCGGCGAAGACGGCCGGCGGCGGCCGTTCGCGCAGCGATGCCTCCGCGAGCACTGCCGCGCGCGCCATCGCCTGCTCGTTCAGGCCCTGCGCCGAGCCGAGCTCCGGCGCGTCGGCGGCGCCGCGCCGCCACAGCGCGCCGGCGCGTGCCCCCGCTGCCTCGACGGCGATCCGCACCGCCTGCGTGGCCGCGCGTTGCACGTCGCCGCCGGCGGCAAGGGCGTCGCCGGCCAGTCCGAGCATGCGACCCCGCATCCAGGTCGGCGCCGCCGCACCGTCGGCAGCGTGGCTCCGCACGGCGAGCGCGAGGTACGCCGCAGCGAGGTCGGCGAGCAGCCGTTCGTGCTCGTCGAACGCCCAGCCGATGCGGACGGCCTCGAGCGAGCCGACAACCCGGCCACGAACGACCGCGGGCAGCGCGAGCGTTCCGGCGGCGCGCACGCGCTCCGCGGCCCGTCTGGTCGGCTCGGGGAGCAGGCCGCGAACGACGTCGTCGGCCGGAACGCGCGTGGCCGCGAGCTCGGCACCCAGCGCCGAGTCGCTCGGCGCGAACGCCCTGGCCTCCAGCCGGCCGTCCTCGTCGACGACGCGCAGGACGACGGTGTCCGCAGCGACGGCCGAGCACGTCGCGCGCGCCAGCACCTCGAGGGCGGCGTGCAGATCGGCCGCGTCGGCGACGCCGGCGGCAGCCTCGGCCAACGCCTCGACCGGCTTCCGTCCCCCTTCGACCGCCATCTCCCTGCTGATACTGCCTGGATCGAACCGTTTAGACTTCTCGCGTGGCCGAGCCTGCACGGGGACCCGCCCCCGCCCCGACCGACGACAGCCCTTCGCTCGACCCGCTCGCGATCGAGCGTGCCTACCGGCGCGAGCGGGCCCGCCGGCGGGCGCGGATCGAGCGGCGCCACGCCGCGCGACGATCCGGGCTGCGCTTCTGGATCTCGATCCTCGTCCTCGTCTTCCTGGCCGCCGTCGTGATCCTCGCGGCCTGGCAGCAGGTGCAGTCCCTCTTCGGCGTCTAGACACCACCTGTGGAGACCCCCGACTTCTTCGACATCGACCCGCCGGCATCCGGGTCTCCGGCGCCGGGCGAGCGCCCCGACCTGGCCCCGAGCGGGTTGTTCGCGCTGGGCGACCGGGTGACCTGGGTCGCCGGGCTGGTGCTCGCACTCTCGTCGTTCATGGGGTGGTATGCCGGCACCGGGGTCGGGATCAAGCTCGCCGTGATCGGCTGGCACACCGGCACCCTCGGGAAGCTCGTCTTCTTCATCGGGGTCGCCGTGCTGGTGCTCGTGACGCTCCGCGAGCTCGGTTTCGAGCTGCCGCCGGCGATTCCGGAGAGCCTGGTCGTGCTCGGCACTCGGGATCCTTGCGACGGTCTTCGTCCTGATCCGCGTGATCTCGATTCCCGACTCCGTGCTCCCTGCGGACGGGCGGGGCATCGGCATCTGGATCGCGCTGCTCGCCGGTCTCGGCGTGATCGCCGGCGGCCTGCTGCGCGCAATCGAAGAGCTCTGACTAGGCCGGAAGCAGCTGGCGGGCGCGCTCGACCAGCTGCTGCGGGTCGAACGGCTTGCCCACGAACGCCTTGGCGCCTCGCTGCCGGACCTCGGCGCTCGACGCCTCCACCTGGCCGCTGAACATGATCACCGGGACTGCGCCGTAGAGCTCCTGCAGGCGTTTCAACAGCTGCCACCCGTCCGTGCCGGGAAGCACGACGTCGAGCAGGACGAGCTCCGGGGTCCGCTCCGCGGCCGCTTCGAGCGCTTCGTTCGCGCCGCCGGCCTCGACCACCTCGTAGCCCTCGCGCTCGAGATTCGCGCGTACGAGCGCGCGGAGCTCAGGGTTGTCGTCGACGACGAGGACGCACGGACCGCTGTCCGACGCGCCCGGCCCCGACCGATCGACGAACTCCTCGAGGTCGCTGCGCAGGAAGCGACGGTGCCGGCCGGGCGTGTAGAAGGCAGGGACGCGACCCTGGTCCGACCACTTGCGAATGGTCGACTGGGCGACTCCGAGGAACTTCGCGGCCTGGCCGAGGGTCAGCCAGTCCGGATCGCCGCGTTTCGGTTGGGAAGGAGCCATCTCGAAAAAGTAACCAAAGCTGCTGCTTCCTAAACGTCTGTTACGGCGTGGTCACGGTTACCGTGACGGTCGAGCCGGCGGCAGGCTCGAGCGGGAGCGGCTGCAACGTGCGGACGAGCGTCTGCGTGCCACCGGGCTTCGGGTTGTCGTTCAGCGACTCGCCGACGGCGATCCCGACCACGAACGCCACTGCCAGGCCGACGCCGACGAGCACCCAGGCGGGAACGCGCCTACGGCGCGGACGGCGCGCTCGCCGGCTGGAACGGTCCGAGGCGGCGCTCACGGACGGTAGTCCGAGGCGCCGCGCGAGTACTGATGAAAGGCGGCGTCGGCGACCGTCCCGGGCTCGGTGACCGGGTCGCCCTCGGGGTCGGCGTCGTCGAGCAGGTCGCGGACCCACCCGTCCGCGCCGTCGTAGGCGTCGGCCAGCTCGGCGAGCGTGAACGTCTGCCCGACCCGTCCCCGCAGCTCGCCGAGCACCACCTCGACCTCGCCGATCAGCTCGTCGTAGCGACGCCGGTCGACCCGCCCTGTCTGCTCGATGCGCCGGCGGCCGTCGTCCCACTGCTGCCGTGCGACGTCGAGTTCCATCGTCAGCGAGTACAGACGTCGAGTTCCATCGTCAAGGAGTACAGCAGGCGGGCGGCCACCGCGGCGACGGCAGCTCGGCCAGGATCCGGTCGCCGAGCGCGTAGCCCGGCCGCGCGAGGGCGAAGGCGGCATGGGCGTGCAGGCACTTGAGGCTGCCGCTGCGCGTCGAACCACCGATCCCCGCATCGAGCTCCGGCCTGATCGCCCGCTGCTCGGCGTCCGCCCGGGCGAGGCTTGCGGCGAGCTGCGGCGAGTCGCGGGCCGCCTGCGTGAAGCGCTCGACGCCCCCCGCCGCCTCCAGCCGCGAGATGGCCGCCACGAGGCTTCGGCACGTGACGTAGAACTGCGTCGGGAACGGCTTTCCCGCCTCGTCGAACGCGAGCTGTTCGGTCACCGCCGGGCGCCCGAACGGGCAGCGAACGGCAACGGACTTGAACGCCCGCGGCTCGCGGCCGAGCTGCCGCGCCACGAGCTCCCGGTCGCTCATCGTCGCGAGGTTAGTGCTTCTTTCGCCAGGCGGCGATGCCCTTGACGATGAAGAGCCGCTCGCCGGGCTTCACGAGCCCGAGTGTCCTCGCCTCGCGGACGAACTGATCTCCCGTGCCGGCCTGTGCAATACGGCGCTGCAGGCGAGCGCGCTCAGCCTTGAGCGAGCGCACGTCGGCCTGGCTGCTCTCGAGCTCACGCTTGGCGTGCAGGTAGGCGTGCGCCGGCTTCCAGTAGAGGAACGCGACCAGCGCAAGCCCGCCGATCGCAAGCATCCGAATCCCGCCGAGACGCAGCATGCGTCCCGGTTCGGCGCCGCCGTCTCGATCCCTACGCCACGTCGACCTTGATCACGTTCGTCGACCCGGGCAGGTTGACGGCCGTGCCGGCCGTGAGGACGATACGGTCGCCGGCGTCGACCGTCCCGGACGCGAGTGCGGACTCGATCGAGCGCGACCAGAGATCCTCGACGTCGTGCGTCTGCGGCATCAGCACCGGCGTCACCCCCCACTCGAGCGCCATCTGCTGGACCGACACCTGATGATGGGACAGCGCGACGATCGGCCGCCGCGGGCGAAGCCGCGCCACCGCGGATGCAGTGCGGCCCGTGAAGGTCGGGACGAGGATCGCCCGGGCCCCGAGCGCCTCGGCGAGGTCGCACGCGGCGTTCGACATCGCCGTGCCGACGGTCGTCGCGTCACCCGGCTCCGGCATCTGGTGGCGGTAGCCCATCGACGGCTCGACCGCGCGCGCGATGCGATCCATCGTCTGCACCGCCTCGACCGGGTAGTTGCCGGTCGCCGTCTCGGCGGAGAGCATCACCGCGGACGTGCCGTCGAGGACGGCGTTCGCGACGTCGCTGGCCTCGGCGCGCGTCGGCTCCGCGTGCTCGATCATCGACTCGAGCATCTGCGTCGCAGTGATCACCGGCTTCCCGGCCTCGAGACAGCGCAGGATGATCCGCTTCTGCAAGAGCGGCACCGTCGCGGCACCGATCTCGACGCCGAGATCGCCGCGGGCGACCATCACCGCGTCGGCTTCGTGGAGGACCTCGTCGAGCACCTCGACCGCCTCCGCCTTCTCGATCTTTGCGATCACCCGCGCCGCCGAGCCGTGCTGGCGGATGATCTCGTGCAGGTCGCGGACGTCCGCGGCAGCGCGGACGAACGAGAGAGCGACGTAGTCGACGTTCAGCCCCAGCGCGAACTCGAGGTCGTCGAGGTCCTTCTTCGTCAGCGAGGGGATCGGGATCGGGACTCCCGGCAGGTTCACGCCCTTGTGCGACTTCACCTCGCCGCCGACCACCACGCGGCAGCGGGCGCGGCCCCCCGACACCTCCTCCACGCTGAGCCGGACGAGGCCGTCGTCGATCAGCACGTCGTGGCCGGGGCTCAGCACCTCTCCGATCACCGCCGGGGCGACCGGAAGCTCGCCGTCGACGGCGCGCTGATCCCCGACGACCACCACCTCCTCGTCCTTCAGGAGCACGCGCGGCGCGGGCAGATCTCCGATGCGCAGCTTCGGCCCCTGGAGATCGGCGATCACCGCCAGCGGCTTGCCGGTCTCGCTCTGCACGGCGCGGACGACCGCGGCGCTCGCGGCGTGATCGACGTGCGTCCCGTGCGAGAGGTTGAGGCGCACCGCATCGACACCGGCGTCGACCAGCGTCCGGAGCACGTCATGGGTCGACGAAACGGGCCCGATCGTGGCCACGATCTTCGTCCTTCGGCGCTCGACCGCCATCCGCGACCCAGAGTAGATGAACGCGAGCCGACGCTCGTCCTCGTGGACGACCGCAAGATCGTCCGCGCCGACGACGACGTTCCCGCCGCCCCCGACTAGCCTCCGATCCATGCTCATCTCGATCGGAAGCGCGGCCCCCTCACTCGAAGCCGAGGCCTTCGCACGCGGCGAGCAACGTCGCAGGATCGCACTCAGGGACTACCGGGGCGGATGGACCGTGGTGGCGTTCGGCGTGCGCCGCTTCGACGCGCGCGAGCTGGCCGACCTCGAGGAGGCGTTCGCGGCCGACGGAGCGGTCGTCCTCGCGACCACGCCGCACGACTGGGACGAGACCGAGAGCCTCTATCGCGACGAGCCGGCGCGCTTCCCGTTCCTGACGAGCGTCGAGGAGACCCGCCGGATCACCATGATCGTCGACCCCGGCGGCGTCGTCCGCCACGTCGGACTGCGCCGGGCAGCTCGTGAGACGCTGGCCTCGCTCGAGCGCCTGCTCGGGACGACGCGACTGCGCTCAGCTGCCTGACGCTGTACGCGGGAACGCGTCCCGGCCCGGGTAGCGCGCGTCCGCGCCGAGCTCCTCCTCGATCCGAAGCAGCTGGTTGTACTTCGCGACGCGATCCGAGCGCGCCGGCGCACCCGTCTTGATCTGGCCGGTCCCGAGCGCGACTGCGAGGTCGGCGATCGTCGTGTCCTCGGTCTCGCCCGAGCGATGTGACATGACCACCGTGTAGCCCGCATCGTGCGCGAGCCGCACGGCGTCCATGGTCTCGGTGAGCGTCCCGATCTGATTGACCTTGACGAGGATCGAGTTTGCGACGCCGCGGGCGATCCCGTCGCGCAGACGCTCCGGATTGGTGACGAACACGTCGTCGCCGACGAGCTGCACGCGGCCGCCCAGCTCGGCCGTGAGGGCGGCCCACGCGTCCCAGTCGTCCTCGGCACAGCCGTCCTCGATCGACACGACCGGGTAGCGGTCGACGATCTCCGCCCAGAAGCGCGGCAACGTCTCGCTGGTCTCGGTCCGGCCCTCGAACCGGTACGTGCCGTCCTCGAACACCTCGCTCGTCGCCGGATCGAGGGCGATCGCGACCCGACTGCGGTGTCCGGCTCGCTCGGACGCCTCGAGGATCGCCTCGATCGCGGCTTCGCTCGAGTCGAGGTCGGGCGCGAACCCGCCCTCGTCGCCGACCGCCGTCGACAGGCCTCGCTCGTGCAGCAGGCTTTTCAGCGCGTGGTAGACCTCTGCGCCGACGCGCAGGCCCTCCGCGAACGAGTCCGCACCGACCGGGACGACCATGAACTCCTGGAGGTCGATCGAGTTGTCGGCATGCGCCCCGCCGTTGATCACGTTCATCATCGGCACCGGGAGCGTCCCCGCACGCTCGCCGCCGAGATGCCGCCAGAGCGGCTGCCCGGCCTCGGCAGCGGCCGCCTTCGCCGCGGCGAGCGAGACTCCGAGGATCGCGTTCGCGCCGAGCCTGCCCTTGTTCGGCGTGCCGTCGAGCTCGATCAGCCTGCGGTCGAGCGCCTCCTGGTCCCGCACGTCCGCACCGCGGACCGCCGCGGCGATCTCGGAGTTGACGTTCGCGACGGCGTCTCCGACGCCTTTGCCGCCCCACGCGGCCCCGCCGTCGCGGAGCTCGACGGCCTCGTGTGCGCCGGTCGACGCGCCCGACGGCACCGCCGCGCGGCCGCGTGCGCCCGATTCGAGGACAACGTCCACTTCAACCGTCGGATTCCCGCGCGAGTCGAGCACCTGCCGACCCACGACCGCTGCGATTCTCGTCACGCGCCCGCCTCCTTCAGCTTCGCTTTGTCGTAGTAGCCGTCCTGTTCGTCGAGCGGCAAGGTCTTCCAGTCGGCGCCGTCGGCGGCGGCCATCTGCTCCGCCTCCTCGACCCGGCCCCTGAACCGCTTCGTCGCCGCGCGGAGCTCGAGCTCGGGGTCGACGTTCACGCGCCGGGCGACGTTGACGAGCGCGAACAGCACGTCACCGAGCTCGGCGGCGACCCTGCGGTCGGGCTCACGTTCCGCCGCCGGCTCGGTCTCCGGCAGCTCCGCGCGCAGCTCGCGCAACTCGTCGTCGAGATCGGCGAGCGCACCGGCGAGATCCGGATACTCGAAGCCGACGCTCGTTGCACGCCGCTGCACCTTTCGCGCGTACAACAGCGCGGGCAGGTTCTCGGGCACGTCGTGGAAGATGCCCGCGCGGCCTTCCTGCTCGACCTTCAGCTGCTCCCAGCGGGTGCGCACACCGCCGGCCGACCGCAGGGCCTCGTCGCCGAACACGTGCGGATGGCGCTGCACGAGCTTCGTCGTGCACCTGTGTGATCACCTGCTCGAGATCGCCGTGGCCGCGCTCCTCCAGGAGGAGCGCGAGGAAGACGCACTGGAACAGCAGATCGCCGAGCTCGCCGAGCAGCTTCGAGTCGTCGTCGGCGAACGCAGCGTCGGCGACCTCGTAGGCCTCCTCGACCGTGTGCGGCACGATCGTTCGTGTCGTCTGCTCGCGGTCCCAGGGACACTCACGGCGCAGACGCTCAGTCAGCTGCTGGAGCTCCACGAGCGCGCCGGCGAGGGACACGCCCGGAACTTAGCCGGTGGTCGTTGCGTTCGTGGTCGTGGCCGTGCAGGGATCCGGGCTCGGCGAGTATCCGGTCTGGTACTTGATCTTCGAGCCCGAGCAGTAGCTCTTCGTCAGCGACGTCGCGAAGTCGTTGACCGCCGAGGTCTTGCGCGTCTGCAGGATCGTCTGCCGGATCGTTGCGGCGACTTTGCTCTCGGGCGTGACCGTGCTCGGCTTGATGCCCGACGTCGGCTCGATCACGAACCAGCCGTACTGCGAATCGTGAATCGGAGCGTGCACCTTGTTGGTCGGCGCCGAGAACAGGACCTTGTCGAATGCCGCAACGGTCTGGCCCTTGGTGAAGCTCCCCTGCCCGCACGTGTCCTTCGAGCTCGGGTCGAGCGAGTACTTCTTCGCGAGCGTGCACCAGGTCTTCGCGTTGCCACTCTGGAGCTGGTTGTACAGCTGCGCCGCGGTCGCCGGGGACTTGACGAGGATGTAGCGCACGTTCCGCGACTGCGCCTTCTTGTAGTCGGCGGTGTGCTGCTGGTAGTACGTGTGCACGTCGGAGTCCGAGACGGTCATGCCTTTCGTCGCCTTGGTCTCGAGCGCGGTCTGGATCAGCTGCAGCTTGATCTCCTGGCGAACCTGAGCCTCGGTGAGCTTCTGTGCCTTGAGCTGGGCGAGGTACTTCTTCTGGCTGCCGCCGAAGTACTGCTTCTTGATCGCGGCAAGCCGGCTCGAAATCTGCTTGTCGGTGATGGTGATGCCTTCGGAGGCGGCCTTCTGCTCCTCCTCCGCCTGCTGGACGAGGAGGTTGACGACCTGGGTCTTGACCGCCTCGTAGTCGGTCGTTCCCTGTTTGGGGAAGGGTTTGCCGTTCTGCGCGAAGGCCTGCTTGGCCTGGAGCAGCAGCGCGGCGAACTGCGCCTGCGTGATGTGCTGGCTGCCCACCACAGCTACGTCGCCGCTCGACAGCGACGAGCTCGAGCCGCCGCTGCCGCACGCCGCGAGCAACGCTGCACCGGCGAACAGAATTGAGAGTCTGAGAATGTACTTCTGCATAGAAAAGCGCCGCACTAGGCCGCTCGGCGCGCCGCCAGCATAGCATCGACCAAATCGAGCGCCGCCTTGAATTCACCGTGCCTTAATGACACTTCACGCGTCCCTGACGAATACACCGCGGTGTCGATCAGGGTACGCAATTCGCGCAGTTCGGCGGACCCCAGAACGACCGGACCGACCGACGCGCGCCCGCCGCGGAAGACGAGGTAGTCGGCGCCGAGCGTGGCGAGCTTCAGCTTCGCCTCCTGGATCGAGAACAGGTTCGAGACGGGGTCCGGCACCGGCCCGTACCGGTCCTCGGTGGCGACACGCAGCTCGTGCAGCTCGTCCTCGGACTCGGCCAACGCGATGCGGCGATGCAGATCGATCTTGAGCGCCTCGGCCGCGATGTATCCCGCCGGCACGTAGGCGTCGACGCGCACATCGACCCGCACCGGCCGGGCCGCGACGCGTCGCTGCCCGCTCAGCTCGGCGACGGCTTCGTGGAGCATCTCGACGTACAGCTCGAACCCGAGCGCGGCCACGTGCCCGGACTGCTCGGCGCCGAGCAGGTCGCCGGCACCACGGATCTCGAGGTCGCGCATCGCGATCGCAAAGCCTGCGCCGAGCTCGGTGTGGTCGGCGAGCGTCGCGAGGCGCGCGCGCGACTCCGGCGTCAGCTCGGACTGGTCGGGATAGAAGAGGTAGGCGTGTGCGAGCCGGTCGCTGCGGCCCGACGCGGCCACGGATCTGGTAGAGCTGGGCGAGACCGAGCAGGTCGGCGCGCTCGACCACGAGCGTGTTCGCCTGCGGGATGTCGAGGCCCGACTCGATGATCGTCGTCGAGACGAGCACGTCGGCGTCGCCCGCGAGGAACGTGAGCATCTTGTCCTCGAGCTCGCGCTCACGCATCTGCCCGTGCGCCACGAGGAAGCGGAGCCCCGGGCAGAGCTGCCGCAGCTTTTCAGCCGCCTCGTCGATCGTCTCGACGCGGTTGTGCAGGTAGAACGCCTGCCCCTCACGCGCAACCTCCCGCTCGAGCGCCTGCTTGATCAGGTCGTCGTCGAGCTCGCCGACGTAGGTGCGAATCGGGCGACGGCCCTCCGGCGGCGTCTCGATGACGGAGATGTCGCGCAGCCCCGAGAGCGACATGTGCAGTGTGCGCGGGATCGGCGTCGCGGAGAGCGCCAGCACGTCCACCTCGAGGCGCAACGAGCGCAGCAACTCCTTCTGGGCCACGCCGAAGCGCTGCTCCTCGTCGACGATCACGAGCCCGAGCTCCTTCGGGATCACGTCGCGCGACAGCACCCGGTGCGTCCCGATCAGCACGTCGACCTTGCCGTCGGCGAACTCGGCCAGCACGCGCTTCACGTCGGCCGGCCTGCGGAAGCGCGAGACCATCTCGACCCGGACCGGGAAGTCGCGGTAGCGCTCCCTGAACGTGTTCCAGTGCTGCTGGGCGAGCACGGTCGTCGGCACGAGCATGAGGACCTGCTTGCCGGAGACAGCGACGGTGAATGCCGCGCGGAGCGCGACCTCGGTCTTGCCGAAGCCGACGTCGCCGCAGACGAGACGGTCCATGGGGCGTGGCGCCTCGAGATCCTCCTTGACGGCCTCGATCGCCGTGCGCTGATCCTCGGTCTCGCGATACGGAAACTCGGCTTCGAGCTGCTCGACCCACTCGTGCTCGACGTCGTACGCGATGCCCGGCTGCGTCTGCCGCTGTGCGTAGAGCTGCAACAGGTCGCCCGCGAGCTCTCGAAGGTGCTCGCGCGCCCGCGACTTCAGGTTGTCCCACGCCTTGCCTCCGAGCTTCGACAGCGCCGGTGCGCGCGCGTCGGCGCCGATGTAGCGGCTGACCTTCCCGATCTGCTCGTGGGGGACGTAGACGCGGTCGTCGCCGCGGAAGGCGAGCAGGAGATAGTCGCGCGTGACGCCCGCGACCTCCTTCGTCTCGAAGCCGAGCAACTGGGCGACGCCGTGGTCCTCGTGCACGACGTAGTCGCGGGTGCGGAGGTCCGAGAAGCTCTGCAGCGCACGGCCCGGAGCAGTCGCGGCGCGAGACGGTCGCTTGCGGAAGACCTGCGTGTCGGGCAGCAGCGCGACGCCGAGGTCGCGCCAGACGAAGCCCCGGCGTGCCGGTGAGACGGCGAACACCAGGCCGTCCGGGCCGTCGCCCGGCTCGAGCATCGTCGCCGAGACGCGGCGGAGGAGCTGCTGCTGGCGCAGCGCCTCGCCGCGGTGCGGGAACGTGACGACGACGTCGAGCTCCTGTCGCAGCAGTCCACCGAGCTCGTTCTCGGCCTCGGAGAGGCCGCGGGCGGAGAGCGCCGGGCGCTGCGCGTCGAAGCTGAAGCGCTGTCCCTGCGGGAGCGAGCCGAGCTCGGCCGCACCGCCGAGGTCGATCGGGCCGGAGCCCCTCCTCCGCCCACAGCGCCCGCACCTCGTCGATCTGCCAGACGACGTCGGGCGCGCTCTGGAGCGGCGGAACGAGATCGTCGGGCACCGCGGCCGGTGCGTTGCTCCTCGTCCTCCTCCGGCCCGAGATCGATGTCGACCGCCTCGCGGCGCCGCTCGGCCGCCGGGTAGACGACGGCCTCGTCCACCTGCCGGAGCGCGCGCTGCGTGAAGGGCGAGAAGACGCGGACCTGTTCGACCTCGTCGCCGAACAGCTCGATGCGCAGCGGCTCGCGGCCCGTGGTGCCGAAGACGTCGACGAGCCCGCCGCGCACTGCGAACTGCCCGCGCTCCTCGACCCGCTCGACGCGCTCGTAGCCGGCCGACGACAGCTGCTCGACCAGCGCGTCGAGCCCGGGCTCGTCGCCGCGAACGACTCGAAGCGGCGCGGGCCGGAGCGCGACCGGCGGCAAGCCCTCCGCCACCGCTGCGGCCGATGCGCAGACGAGCCCGCCTCGCTCGAGCACCTCGAGCGCCCGCGCTCGCTCGCCGACGAGATGCGGCGGCGGCTCGAGCCCGGAGCCGAAGTGGACGCCGCGCGACGGGAAGAGCGCGACTGCGTCCTCGCCGAGGAACCACCCGGCCGCCTCGGCCGCGTCGCGTGCATCGGCGTCCTCGGGAAGAAGGACGACGAGGCCACGGTCGAGCTCCACGTAGAGCGCCGCGAGGACGAGTGGGAGGATCGACTCCGACACGCGGGCGCGCTCCGGGAATGCCGCGGCGTAGTCCTGGAGCCGCGGCTCGGCACGCAGGCGATCGACGAGCGCCGGAGAGGATCGTGGGGGCGACGGTGGTCAATTGACCCGCCGCTGCGCTGCCTCGAGGCCTTCGGCGTCGAGCGCCTCGACCGCATCGGCGGCCCGCTGCACCATCGCCTCCGCGTCGTCGTGG
Source organism: uncultured Thermoleophilia bacterium (assembly GCA_963774355.1). GTDB lineage: Bacteria > Actinomycetota > Thermoleophilia > Gaiellales > Gaiellaceae > PALSA-600. The sequence goes on from CAVZER010000006.1 coordinate 630,244, forward strand.
GCGGCGAAGTCGGACAGCACCCAGTCGGCGAGCGGGCGGGGATCGCCGCGCTCCGGCCGCCCCACTCCGACGCGAAGCCGCAGGAAGTCGGGCCCACCGAGTCCCGACGCGACCGAACGAAGGCCGTTGTGCCCGGCGAGCCCTCCGCCCCGGCGCAGCTGGAGCCGCCCGGTGTCGAGATCGCTCTCGTCGTGCACGACGAGCACCTCGTTCGGCTCGAGCTTGAAGAACCGCGCGGCGGCCTGGACGGCGCGCCCCGAGTCGTTCATGTACGTCTCGGGCTTCAGCAGACGCGACCTTGTGGCCGTCGATCCGGATCTCGGCCAGCCGGCCGTTGAACTTCGCGCGCCACTGACCGTCGTGGCGCCGGGCGAGCTCGTCGACGACGAGCCAGCCGACGTTGTGACGGTTGCGCGCGTACTCGGGGCCAGGGTTGCCGAGGCCGGCGACGAGCAGGTCGAGCGAGGTGCCGTGTCGGCGCGGCCAGAGCCGCATCGCGATCAGCCCTCGGCGTCGCCGTCGCCGTCGGCGGCGGCTTCCGCGTCGGCGGCAGGTTCTGCCTCGCCCGGCTCCGCCTCACCCTCGGCGAGCGCTTCGCCCTCGATCTCCTCGGCGCGCGTGGCGTGGGTGACGTTCACGAGAACGGTGTCCGGATCGTCGAGCAGGCGGACGCCCTCGGGGACGTGGAGCGCATCGAGGCGAGCGGCGTCGCCGATCCCGAGCGCCGAGACGTCGAAGTCGAGGTGCTGCGGGACCTCCATCGGCAGCGCCTCGACGGTGACCTCGATCGTCACCTGCGAGAGAATGCCGCCCTCCTTGACTCCCACCGACTCGCCGATCAGCGACACCGGCACCGTCGCATGGATCGTCTGGTCGAGCCGTACCTCCTGGAGGTCGACGTGCGTGATCACGCCGCGCACGACGTCGCGCTGGAACTCCTTCAGCACCGACGGGTGCACCTTGCCGGCCGCGTCGTCGACGACGACGTCGAGTACGGCGTTGAGCCCGCCGTCCGTCGTCAGCGCGGCGCGGAGGTCGCGCTCGGGGACGCTGATCGCGACCGGACGCTCCCGCCCGTAGAGGATCCCGGGAATGAGGCCGCGCCTGCGCAGACGGCGTGACTCGGCGGAGCCGAGGACGTCGCGCTGGGTGACGAGGAGCTGGTGGCGCTCGGAAGGCACGGCCGCGCATCTTAGCTTGGGAAGAGTTGGGAAGCGAACCTACGGTTCTCTCCCCAAACCCCTCTCTCCCTTGCCGCACCCGCCTGCACGGCGCTCTTGGCCTCCCGCCGGGCAAAGCCCGGCTCCGGCCGCGAAGGTTGGGCGTCCGCCTTACGGTGCCGAACCGTCAGGGAGGACCGTCGGTTCTCCCCCGACTTAAAAGAGCTGGTTCTCGCCGCCGAAGATCGCGCTCACCGAGTCGTCGGCGAACACGTTCATGATCGTCTCGGCGAGGAGCGGCGCGACGGTGAGCACCGTCAGGTTGTCGGGCTTCGCGATCGGGTCGATCGGAACCGTGTCGGTGACGACGATGCCGGAGATGTCGGCATCCGCGAAGCGCTCGAGCGCGTTGCCGCAGAAGAGGCCGTGGGTCGCGAAGACCCAGACGTCCTCGACGCCGTGCGCCTTCAGGGCGTTGACGTTCGCGAGCAGCGTGCCGCCGGTCATGATCACGTCGTCCCCGAGCACCGCCTTCTTGCCGCGGACGCGACCGGTGATCTCCGTCACCTCGGCGACGTCGTGTGCAGGGCGCGTCTTGTGCATCAGCGCGAAGTCGGCGTCGAGCATCTCCGCGAACCGGACGGCCATCTTCGCCCGGCCCGCATCCGGAGAGACCGAGACGACGCCTTCCCCGGTCAGCCCGAGATCGCGGAAGTGACGTGCGAACAACGGCAGGGCGGTCATGTGGTCGACGGGGATCGTGAAGAACCCCTGGATCTGCCCGGCGTGCAGATCCATCGTGAGCACACGGTCGGCACCGGCCAGCTGGAGCATGTCGGCGATCAGGCGTGCCGAGATCGGCTCGCGCGGCTTCGCCTTGCGGTCCTGGCGCGCGTACGGGAACAGCGGGATCACGGCGGTGATGCGTTTCGCCGAGGCGAGCTTCGCGGCCTGGATCATGAAGACGAGCTCCATCACGTTGCGGTCGACCGGCTCGCAGCCGGTCTGCACGAGGAAGACGTCGGCGCCGCGAATCGACTCGTCGTAGCGGCAGTAGGTCTCGCCGTTCGCGAAGGTGCCCAGATCGATCTCGCCGAGCTCGACGCCGAACTGCTCGACGATGCGCTCGGCCAGCACGGGATGCGAGCGGCCGCTGAACACCATCAGGCGCTTCTGGGGCCCACGCTCGAGCCAGTGGCCGGGACCGGGTTGCGTCATCGGCTCGAGCGCCTCCAGGCCGGGGAGTGCGAGCTCACTCGTCGCGCTGCCGTGCTGCATACCCCTCCTTGTTCTCCTGCCGCTGCCGGGCGATCGCGAGTGCGCCTGGCGGTACGTCCATCGTGATCACCGAACCGGCCGCGATCCATGCGCCGTCACCCACCTCCACTGGAGCGATGAACCCATTGTGGATCGCGGTTCTGACGTTGCTGCCGATCGTCGTGCGTTGTTTCGGCTCGCCGGGGCGATGACTGTAGTTCGCCGTGATCGCGCCGGCCCCGATGTTCGAGTCCTCGCCGATGTCGGCATCCCCGATGTACGACAGATGAGGGACCTTCGTGCGGTCGCCGATACGCGAGTTCTTGATCTCCACGTAGGTGCCTGCCTTCGAGGACGCGCCGAGGGTCGTTCCAGGGCGAAGGTAACAGAAGGGGCCGACGACCGCGCGCCTGCCGATCTCGGCGTCGACGGCGACCGTATGCGGGTGGATCTCGGCGCCCTCGCCGATCCGCGTCCGGCCGCGCAGCACGGTGAACGGGTTGATCGTCACGTCCTCGGCGATCTCGACGGTCGGGTCGATCCAGGCCGTCGCCGGATCGACGATGGTCACGCCGGCGAGCATGTGCCGCTCGTTGATCCGATCGCGGAGCACGGCGGTTGCCTTTGCGAGCTCGACCCGGGTGTTCACGCCCTCCGCCTCGTCGGGATCGGGCGAGACGTGGGCCACCACCCGCTCGCCGGCGTCGACCAGCACAGCGATCGTGTCGGTCAGGTACAGCTCGCCCTGGACGTTCTTCGGCTGCAGCCGTTCGAGGGCCGGCCACAGTGCGTCCGACCGGAAGGCGTAGATCGAGGAGTTGATCTCGTCGATCGCGAGCTCCTCCGGCGAGGCGTCGGTGCCTTCGACGATGCGCACGACCGACCCGTCGCCGTCTCGGACGATGCGGCCGTAGACCCGCGGGTCGGCCGGCTTCGCGGTCAGGATCGTCGCTGCGGCGCCCTCGGAGCGGTGCGTCGCGAGCAGCGCGCCGAGTAGCTCGGGCGTCAGCAGAGGCGTGTCGCCCGAGAGCACGAGCACGTCGCCCGTGTAGCCCGCGAGGGCAGCCTGCGCCGCACGCGCCGCGTCGCCGGTTCCGAGCGGCTCCTCCTGGACCGCGACCGTCACGGGCTGATCGCCGAACTGGTCGCGACCCGAGGGCGAGGCGACGACGACGACCGGATCCGCTCCGGAAGCCGCGGCGCTCACGATCACCCAGTCGACGAGCCGCCGCCCGAGGATCGGGTGGAAGTGCTTCGGCACGGCGGAGCGCATCCGGGTGCCGAGGCCTCCGGCCATGATCAGGGCTGCGAGCGGCGGATCGGACATGGCGTCGTCGCCTCAGCGAGATGGCTGGGGCGCCAGGATTCGAACCTGGGATCGCGGGACCAAAACCCGCTGCCTTACCGCTTGGCTACGCCCCACTGCGACCCGAGTATATGAGCGGTCGGGCTAGCGCCGGTCCGTGAACAGGAAGAAGAGCGCGACGATCGCGAGCAGCGCCACCACGGCGATCGCGACCGCCTTGACGATGCCGAGCGCCAGCGGGACGAGCAGGACGATCAATTGCGACGTGGCGAGGATCCAGCTCAGCTCGCGCACGATGTCCGACCGGTTCGAGCGGCCGGCGAACCACCAGAAGCCGCCGGCGATCAGCGCAAACAGCGCCGCCTCCCACCAGCCGAGGACGCCGACGAGATAGAGAAGCCCTTCGACCGCCGCAAGGCCGAGTGTCAGGCGGAATCGGCGCAGGCGAAACCAGCGACCCAGGCGTGTCGAACCGTGCTCGATCGCGTACGACATCGCGCAATCACGCTACCAGGCCGGATCGGTGACCCAGAAGCGACCGAGACGCGACAACGACTTCGCCGCGCGCCGGGCGGACGTCCCGTCGTCGAAGAGCCCGTACACCACCGGCCCGGCGCCGCTGACGTCGGCGCGGAACGCGCCCTCCGCCCGCAGTGCGTCCGCGTGCTCCGACCGCGCGAGGTCGTTCGGCGGCAGCGCGGCGAGGTCGCGCGGCGAGCGGACGGCGTCAAGGGCTGCGCGGAGCGAGGACACCCGCGAGTCGTACCCCTCCCCCCCGCTTCGAGCGTCGAACGCGGCGTACACCGACGCCGTCGAATCCTTCGCCGCACCGGACGGAAGCAGCAGGCAGACCGCGAACTCCTGCGGAACCTCGACGGGCTCGAGCGTCGTGCCGGTGCCGCTGCCGAGCTGCGGCCCTTCGCGCAGGAAGAACGGCACGTCGGCGCCGACCGAGGCCGCGATCCGCTGCAGCGCGTGGTCGTCGAGCGGGCGGTCGAGTTGATCGTTCGCGAGCCGAAGCGCGGTCGCGGCGTCCGAGCTTCCACCGCCGAGCCCGGCGGCAACCGGGATCTGCTTGTCGATCACGACGCGCCAGCCGTGCGGCGCACCGAGCGATCCGAGCGCAGCGGTGACGAGCGTGTCATCGCGGAAAGCCCTCGACGGTCGTCGCGTCCGCCGGCTCGACCACGACCGTGTCGGCCAGGCCGATGCGCTGGAAGACCGTGAGCACATCGTGCATCCCGTCGGAACGGAGCGGACCGACCACGAGCGCGAGGTTCACCTTCGCGTGCGCCGCACCGGTCACGCCAGCGCCTCCGCGAGCGCGACGAACTCGGGCGGCGTGAGCTCCTCCGCGCGCGCCTCGGGGTTGCGTCCGATCGCGGCCAGCGCCACGACGGCCGCCTCTCGCGAGTACGCACCGGCCAGCGTGACGGCGTTGGCGAGCGTCTTGCGCCGGTGCGAGAAGGCAGCCTCGACGAGGCGCTTGACGCTCGTCGCCGCGGCCGGGGCGATGCGACGGAACGCGACCAGCGCCGAATCGACGTTCGGTCGCGGCCGGAACACCTCGCGCGACACCGGGTGGAAGCCCGTGCGCTCGGTCGCCAGCTGAACGAGCACCGAGACCGCGCCGTACGCCTTCGTCGACGGCTCGGCGAAGAAACGGTCGGCCACCTCGCGTTGCACCATCACGCACCACGCTCCGATCGCATCGAGCGCCAGGCTTTCGACGACCAGCGGGGTCGCGATGTTGTACGGCAGGTTCGCAACGAGCTTGTCGGGAGGCGGCTCGAAGGAGGAGAGGTCGAGCGCGAGCGCGTCGCCCCAATGGACGGTCGTGCGCGGGATCCCTGCGAGCTCGCGCTCGAGCCGTCGGTCGACCTCGACGGCGTGCACGAACGCGACCCGCTCGGCGAGGTAACGCGTGAGCACTCCGAGCCCCGGCCCGACCTCGAGCACCACGTCGCCCTCGTCGAGCGCCGCGAGCCGGTCGATCACGCCGAGGATGTTCGGGTCGGTGAGGAAATGCTGGCCGAGCGCCTTCCGTGGGCGGACGGTCACAGCCCGAAGACGGCGTCGGCGTTCGCGTCGACCTGCGCCGCGAGCGTGGCGGGCTCGACGCCGCGCGCTTCGGCAAGCGTGCGGTAGGTATGCACGACGAATGCAGGCTCGTTCCGCCGGCCGCGGACCGGCTGGGGCGCGAGATACGGGCTGTCGGTCTCGGCGAGCAGGCGGTCGGCGGTCACCGCCCTGGCGGCGGACCGCAGCTCGTAGGCGTTCTTGTAGGTCACGTTCCCGGCGAAGGAGACGTACCAGCCGTGACGCGTCGCCTCGGCGAGAAGCGGCGGCGAGGAGAAGCAGTGCAGCACGACCGCTCCGTCGTGCGATGCGAGCAGCTCGAGCGTGTCGTCGTCGGCAGCGCGCGTGTGGATGACGACCGGCTTGCGGGCTTCCACCGCCAGCGCCAGCTGTTGCTCGAACAGCCGCCGCTGGGCGTCGCGTGGTGCGTAGTCGCGGAAGTAGTCGAGCCCGGTCTCGCCGACGGCGACCACTTTCGGATGCGCGAGCAGCTTGCGCAGCTCGTCGAGGTCGTCCGGCGCCGTCGAGCCCGCCTCGTGGGGATGGATGCCGAGCGCGGCATAGACCCCTTCCTCGGCGTCGGCGAGCGCGAGCGCGCGCGTGCGCATCGGCAACCGTCGTCGCGACGGCGACGACGCGGGCGACGCCGGCGGCCCGCGCCCGGTCGAGCACCTCGGCTGCGTCGTCGCCGAGGTGCGCGTGGGTGTCGATCACGCTTCGGCGGCGCCGGCCGCCATCCGGCGCAGCTCCTCCTCGACGACCGACTCGTCGAGCTTGCGGAAGAGCGGCCGCGGCTCTGCGAGCTCTTGCCCGGCCCGGAGCGCGCTCGGCTCCCAGCTGCCGACCCAGTCGGCGTAGTCGCCGGTGAGCACCTCGTGCGTGCGCCCGCCCTCCTCCTGCGACCTCGCGGAACTCGAGCGGGCCCGCCAGCGTGCCCTCGTTGCCGAGGAGCTCGTGCACGACCTGTGAGGTGTGAGGCAGAAACGGTGTGAACATCGTCTTCAGGCTGTCCACCGCCCGTAGCGCCACGTTGAGGACGGTTCCGGCGCGCTGCCGGTCGGTCTTCACGAGCGCCCACGGCGCCTGATCCGAGAGGTACTGGTTCACGGTCGAGGCCAGCCGCATCGCCTCGGCGAGGCCCGCGCGGAACCGCCCGGCTTCGATGTGCTCGCCCACCGCCGCGAAGCCGCCCTCCACCGCCGCCAGGAGAGCCGTATCCGCGTGCTCGAGCGTGCCGGGCTCCGGGACGGATCCGAAGTTCCGATACGCATTGGTCAGCGTGCGGTTGACGAGATTGCCCCAGTTCGCGAGCAGCTCGTCGTTGTTGCGTCGTACGAATTCGGCCCATGTGAAGTCGGTGTCCTGCGTCTCCGGGCCGGCCGCGACGAGGTAGTAGCGCAGCGGGTCGGGGTCGTAGCGGTCGAGAAAGTCGCCGACGAAGATCGAATGCTGACGGCTGGTCGAGAACTGCTTTCCCTCCATCGTCAGGAACTCGGACGCGATCACGTTGTCGGGAAGCTCGAGCGGAGCGATGCCCGCGCCGTACTCGCCACCCGTGCCGTAGCCGAGCAGGATCGCCGGCCAGATCACGGTGTGGAAGACGACGTTGTCCTTCCCCTGGAAGTAGGCGTGCTCGGACTCCGCGTTCTGCCACCAGCTCCGCCAGGCATCGGGGTCGCCGCCGAGCGACGCCCACTCGATGCTCGCCGACAGGTAGCCGATCACCGCATCGAACCAGACGTAGATCCGCTTGTTCGGGTCCTCCACGTACCCGGGGATCGGGATCGGCACGCCCCAGTCGAGGTCGCGGGTGATCGGTCGCGGCCGGATGTCGTCGAGCAGGCCGAGCGAGAAGTTGCGGACGTTCGGCCGCCACTCGCCGTGGCCCTGGATCCACGTTCGGATGGCGTCCGCGAACTGCGGGAGGTCGAGGAACAGGTGGTTCGTCTCGCGGAACTCGGGGACCGAGCCGTCGATCTTCGAGCGCGGGTTGATCAGGTCGGTCGGATCGAGCTGGTTCCCGCAGTTGTCGCACTGGTCGCCACGCGCCTCCGGGTAGCCGCAGATCGGGCACGTCCCCTCGATGTAGCGGTCCGGAAGCGTGTGACCGGTCGTCGGCGAGAACGACACGAGCATCGACCGCTCGATGATCGCGCCATGCTCGTACAGCGTCCGGAAGAGATCCTGGGTCACGCGCTCGTGGTTCAGCGTGGTGGTGCGCGAGAAGAGGTCGTACGAGAGCCCGAGTCGCCTGAAGTCTTCGCGGAACGAGGCGTTGTAGTAGTCGGCGACCTCAGCGTAGGACTTCCCCTCGCGATCGGCGGTCACCATCACCGGCGTACCGTGCTCGTCCGTCCCGCTGACCATGAGGACGTCGTTCCCCTTGAGGCGGTGGTAGCGCGCGAAGGCGTCGGACGGAACGCCGAACCCCGCCACGTGGCCAAGGTGGCGGTGTCCCGCCGCATACGGCCACGCAGGCGCCACCAGCACTTTCTTCCGCTCGCTCGACACTGGCGGCAATCATACGAACGGCCCTCGCACGCCCAGCGCGACGCACGCCGAAGACGACGGCTCCCACGATGACGGCCAGGGCGAGCAGCGCGGCGACCGCGAAGACGGTGAGCGGCCGGCGCCGGGTCGCCGGATGGTCGTGAGGCGACGCCCACGCCACCGACGGTCGCAACCCGCCACGCGTGGAGCGGCCGGTGCGTCGCGGGTCAGCGGCGACGAGAGCGTGCCCCTGCGGCGATCGTCCGACGCGTGGGGCACGCCCCGGGTGGACGGACACCTGACGAGCCTCCGGCACGGCCCCACGCGCAGGACGGACGCGCGTCTTGACCGGACGAGCCGGAACCGGAGCACTGACGAGCCGCGGGCGGGCCGCCCGGGTCGCCGGCCGGTCCACCGCCCGTGACGGCGCGGCGACTCGGCTCTGCCCGAGCTTCGGACGAGTGGCGAGCGGCTCTGCGTTCTCGTCTGGGACGGCGTTGGTGTGGGATACGGCCCGCTCGTGACGGGGTGTCGTCGCGAGCGGCCTCGCCGCCGGAGCAGCGGTTGGGAGTGCCGGACGCGGGGTTGGGGCGGGCGGCGCAACGGCGGGCGCAGGCACGTCGAGCGGTGACGGAGACGCGGCGGGTGCGGCCGGCGCCGCCGTGGCCACGGCCGGAGCGGCCGCAGGCGGTGCCGGAGCGGCGGGGACGTCGTCCGCCACCGGAGTCGAGGTGGGTGGAGCCGGTGCTGGATCGGGCGGCGAGGAAGCCGACGGCCGCGGCGGAAGCAGCGTTGCCGGGTCGAGGTACCCCTGCTCGTCGGCGGCGATGCGCACGCCGAGGTGGACGTAGGGCACGCCGACCTCGGCGTCGCCGCTCGGTCCGATCGTTCCGACGGCGTCTCCCTCGGAGACAGCCGCACCTTTTCCGACCGCGATCGAGCCGAGGTGCGTGAGCGTGACGGCGTAGCCGTCGCCGGTGAGGATGGTGACGCTCTTGCCGGAGGAGGGGACCGTTCCCGCGAACGAGATCGATCCTCCCTCCGGCGCGACCACGGTGGTACCGGGATCGCCGGCGACGTCGATGCCGCGATGCTGTCCGGCGGCATACGGGTGAGCCGCGTCGAAGGTGAACGGCTGCACGACGTCACCACCCGCCGGCCACGACCAGGCACCCGCGGCGGGGGCGAACAAGAGCACGACCAGCACAGCAAGCGGAAGAACGCGTTGCATCGGCACCTCCGGGAACTCGTTGTCAGAACGGAAAACGTCCGACAACGGTAGGTGCGGGGGCCTCAGAGCGTCAAGCGAATTGACGAAGTTGTCACAGGGTCCGCCGGTAGAGGTCGTTGCGGGCGACGCCGCTGAGCCGCGCCACGACGTCTGCGGCCGTGCGGTGCGGCGTCCCGGCCGCGACGAGCTCGCGCACGGCCTGCAGGGCGTCGCCGTCGTCGGGTGTCGAAACCGTCGGTCCGAGCACGAGCGTGATCTCGCCTTTGGGCGGCTCCGCAAAGCGGTCCGCGAGCTCGGCTGCCGAACCGCGGACGACCTCCTCGAACCGTTTCGTCAGCTCACGACACACTGCGACCGGGCGATCGGCATCGTGGAGCGCGAGCGAGCGCAGCGTCGCCGGGAGCCGGCGCGGAGACTCGAACGCGACGACGGCGGCATCCCAACCGGAGAGCGCCTGCCAGAGCGCCTGCCGCTCGCCGTCCTTCCGCGGGACGAACCCGACGAAGACGAAGCGCGTTCCGCCGAGGCCGCTCGCGACCAGCGCCGTGGTCACGGCCGAGGCTCCGGGCAGCACCGTGACGTCGACGCCGGCGTCGAGCGCCGCGCGAACGAGTCGCGTCCCGGGATCGGAGACGCCGGGAAGCCCGGCGTCCGAGACGAGCGCGATTCGCTCACCCGCCTCGAGCCGTGGCAGCAACTCCTGTGTGCGCGCAACCTCGTTGTGCTCGTGGAACGAGAGCAGGCTCGCGCGAATGCCGTGACGCTCGAGCAGCGCGCGGGTGTGGCGCGTGTCCTCGGCGAGCACGAGATCGGCCTCGCGCAACTCCGCAAGGACGCGCAGCGTGACGTCATCGAGGTTGCCGATGGGCGTCGCGCACACTGCGAGCGGCAATTGGACTCCTCGGATGCGTCAGGGGATCGACTCGAAAGCCACGAGCCCGGCGCCGATCAGGCCTGCCGACGCCCCGAGGTTGGCAGACTCGATCTCGAGCTGCTGCCCCGCGGGCGCGAGTGCCTCCGTGAGGACGGCGAGCCGTGCGGCGGGCAGGAGCAGCTCGAACGCGGCGACGCCGAACCCGCCGCCGATCACGATCCGCTCGGCGCCGAAGATGTTCACGAGCGAGCCCATCGCGACGCCCAGGTGGTGGCCGATGTGCTCGAGCGCCGGATTCCGCTCCCGGACGAGATCGTGAGCGGTCGCCGCGGGGCCGAGCACCTCGCGCGCGAGCTTGTCGGCTGCGCGCCCGGAACAGTACGCCTCGACGTGGCCGCGGCCGGAGCACGCACCGGCACACGGCTCGCCGTCCTCGACGATCACCATGTGCCCGAGCTCGGTCCACGACTGGAAGAGGCTGCCGTTGACGATCACGCCGCCGCCGACACCCGTCCCGAGGGTCAGCATCACGAAGTTCTGCACGCCCTGCCCCGCCCCGTACCGGAACTCTGCGTACGCCGCGCAGCTCGCGTCGTTCTCGACGCCGACGGGCATCCCGAGCCGCTGCTCCATCTCCTCGCGGAACGGGACGTCGCGAAGGGGGATGTTGACGGCCCCGAGCGCCACGCCGGTCAGCTGGTCGATCCGCGAGGGGATGCCGAAGCCGACGGCGCCGATGCCCTCCTGCGGGAGCGAGCGGACGACGTCGGCCAGCTCGTGGAGGAGCGCGGACTGCGAGGTCGTCACCGTCGCTCGCTCGACCGTCTCGTGGACCCGCCCGTCTCCGTCGACCACGCCGGCGAGAATCTTCGTTCCGCCAAGGTCGACGGCGATCACACGATCAGCCCTCATGTCCGCTCGGTAACCTAACCCGCCGAATGGCGTCGGACCCGAAGCCGTATCGCCTCTATCGCGGCGGTCGCGTCAAGGGCAAGGTTCCGGCGCCCGCCCGACCTCGTCGAGACACGCGTGCGGCGACCGACTATCGCGGCCCGGGCGCGACGCCGAAACGGCGGCGAATCGGGCGCGGACGCCTGATCGCCCTGATCCTGCTCGTGCTCCTGCTCGTGGTGATCGTGTGGGCGATCGCGAGCTGGTTCGCCGTGTCGAGCGGCGTCTCCGATGCGAACGCGCGACTCGACCCGAACGCCAAGTCCGCACTCCAGCACCAGAACGGCCTGCTGCTCTCGCACTCGACCACGGTCCTGCTGCTGGGGACGGACAACGCACAGGTCGGCGGCCGCGAGGGTGACCGGCACTCGGACTCGATCATGCTCCTGCGCACCGATCCCTCGCACCACCGTCTGTATTACCTGTCGATCCCGCGCGACCTGGTCGTCCCGATTCCCGGCGCGGGGACGCAGAAGATCAACGCCGCGTTCCAGATCGGCGGCCCGGCCCTCGCGATCAGGACGGTCCACGACTTCACGAGCCTGCCGATCAACCACGTGGTGGTCGTCAACTTCGCCGACTTCAAGGATCTCATCAACGCAGTCGGCGGTGTCACGGTCGACGTCCCGAGCGCGATCCGTTCGAACCGGTTCGACTGCCCGTACGCGACGCAGGCGCGGTGCGACCAGTGGCCCGGCTGGCGCTTCGCCAAGGGGACGCAGCACATGAACGGCGAGCGCGCGCTGATCTACTCGCGCATCCGCGAGAACCAGCTCAACCCGGCCGAGACCGACTTCACCCGCACGGCGCGCCAGCAGGCCGTGATCAACGCCGTCGCCTCCAAGCTGACGTCCGTCGGCACGCTCTTCCGCATGCCGTTCTCCGGGTCGTCGTTCGTCAAGCCGCTGACCACCGATCTGACGACGAGCCAGCTGCTTCAGCTCGGCTGGGTGAAGTTCCGCTCGGACGAGTCGAGCTCGGTGCACTGCCGGCTCGGGGGCGACTTCGGGGGTGGCGGAACGGGCGCGCCCAGCGAGGACAACCCGACGACGATCGCGATGTTCCTCGGGAAGTCGGCTCCGCAGCCTCCGACCGGGCAGTTCGACCCGGGCTGCGTCGTCGGCCACACGCTGCCGCAGTAACGGCGGCGACTAAGAAGCTCTCACAGAATGAGCAGTTGTGCCGCCCGGCCGCGCTCGGCGGCGCGCCGCCGCGTCCTCGGTCGCGCCCTGAGAGCTTCTACCCTCGGCGGCCTTCTTCGTCTCGCCGCCCTTCGAGTCCGACGATCCCGAGCCGGAGTCACCCGAGGAGGAGTCACCCGAAGACGAGTCGCCCGAGGACGAGTCCCCTGCCGAGGCGCCGTCCTTGGCCGCGGTCTTCTTCTTGCGACCGTAGTCGGTCGAGTAGAAGCCGCTCCCCTTGTAGTGGACGGCGACGGGATGCAGGACGATTCGCAGCGGCCCTTCGCCGCAGACCTCACAGACGCCGGGCCCTTCCTCGGTCATGCCGTGAATCACCTCGAACAGATGCCCGTTCGGGCACTTGTACTCGTACACGGGCATGGGAGCGGCAAGGCTAGCAGCGGGTACGCTCGCCGACGTTGGCGCGAGCCCTCGCCGCACTCGTCCTCGTGACACTGCTCGTCCCGGCGGCGGCCGCCGCACACGCGAGGCTGATTCGCACGGTCCCCGCCGCCGGCGCCGCCGTCGAACGTGCACCGCCCGAGGCGCTGGTCGAGTTCGACGACACGGTCGTGGTCGCGCCCGGAAACGCGGCGGTGGCGAACGCGTCGCGACGTTCCGTGCTGGCTGCACCCGCGCGCGTGCGGGGACGGGAGCTTGTCCTGCCGCTCGCGCGGAACCTCGCACGCGGCGCGTACACGGTCCGCTGGAGCATCGTTTCCGAGGACGGCCACCCCGAGCAGGGAGTGTTCGCGTTCGCCGTAGGCCCGGGGCCCCGCCCCCAGCCGGTCCTGGGCGCGACGACGCCGAGCGGAGCCGGCGACGTCGCCCTGCGTGGCGTCTATTACGTCGGACTGCTGATCGCGGCCGGAGCAACGGTCTTCGCCCTGCTCGCCCGCAGCCTGCTCGGCGCCCGGCTGCGACGCCCGCTCGCGGGGCTGCTCTTCCTCTCGCTGCTCGCCGCCTTCGTCGGGGCAAGCGGGCTCGAGTCCGGTGCGCCGTCGGGAACGCGCTTCGCACTTGTGATGAAGGGCGCCGCAGTCGTGTCGCTCATCGGAGCGGCGGCAGCCGCGCTCGCGCCGGCCGTGCCCGCACTGCTCGCGCTCGCCGGCGGCTGTGCGCTCGCACTTACCGCGGCGCCTGCCCTCGCCGGGCACGCCCTCGATCGCGATCAGCCGGCCGTGATCGCACCGCTGCTCGACGTGCTGCACACCGCCGCGGCGGCGGTGTGGCTGGGCGGCCTGGTGGCTGCGATCTGGGTGCTGCCGCGATCGTCCAGGGACACGTGGGAGCGACGTGCAGTCCTGCGGCGGTTCTCGTCGGCCGCGCTCGCCGCAGTCGTCGTGATCGCACTGACCGGGCTCGGGCGCGCGCTCACCGAGCTCGGCGGCATCGAGCATCTCTGGTCGACGTCGTACGGACGCGCACTGCTCGCGAAGACGGCGCTCTTCCTGCCGCTGATCGCCGTCGGTCGGGCCAATCGCTCGTTGATCGAACGTCGCTCGCCGCTGCTCACGCGGTCGATCGCCGTCGAGATCGCGGTGATCTGCGCGATCGTCGTCGTCGTGGCGATACTGACGCAGGTCCGGCCCGGCTCGGAGGTGCCGGCCGCGCGATCAGCCGGGACGGTCGCCGTGATCGCGATGCCTGTGCGCCTCGTCGTCGACCGTCTCGAGGAAGCACGGCGCATCTTCGAACGCGGCCAGCCCTGACGGGACACCACGCGGACGGCGTGAGCGCGACGCGACTCGCTGCGCCGTCGCAATCGCCCCGGCCGCGCCCACGACGCCGCCGATCGCGAACGAGCGGAGCCTGCCGCCGCGCCCGATGCGTTCCATGCGAGCATCGTACGCGTGCGCATCACGACGCTCGGCGATCTCATCCTGGACGTGGTCGTGTCCCTGGAGGCTCCGCTCGTCCCCGGAGACGACCGCCCCGCGACGATCCGGGTCGGGGCAGGCGGACAGGCGGCGAACGTCGCGGCGTGGGCGCGCGACCTCGGTGCCGACGCGCGCGTCGTGTGCAGGTGCGGCGACGATCCGGCCGGCGAGCTCGCAGCGCGGGAGCTGCGCGAGCTCGGCGTCGACGTCGTGGGATCGGCGGGCGGCCGGAACGGCGTCGTCGTCTCGCTCGCGGCGTCCGGCGACCGCACGATGGCCTCCGACCGCGGCGACGCGATCGGGCTCGAACCGCACGACCTGGAGGACGCATGGTTCGATTGCGACGTGCTGCACGTCTCCGGCTACGCGCTCCTCCGCCTCCCCGCTGCGGACGCCGCCGCGTGCGCGACGACGATGGCGCGTGCGCACGGCGCGCTGGTCTCCGTCGACGCGTCGACCTTCACCCTCGCCGACGACGGCTTTCGCGAGCGCGTCCGGTCACTCGGCCCCGACCTCGTGTTCGCCAACGAGCGCGAGCGCGCTGCGCTCGGCCCGATCGACGCCCGGCTGGTGCTGAAGCGCGGTGCCGACGGGATCGTCGTCGACGGACGGGCGTATCCGGCGAGGCCGACGACGCTCGTCGACGCGACCGGAGCGGGTGACGCCCTCGCCGCCGGCTTCCTCGTCGGCGGGCCCGAGCTCGGGCTCGAGGCGGCCGCGCGCTGCTGCGGGAAGCTCGGAGCGATGCCGTGATCGCGATCGCCGAGGAGGTGCAGGACGCGCAGCGCGACGGGCGCGGCGTCGTCGCGCTCGAGACGACGCTCGTCGCGCACGGCTTCCCGCCGGGAGAGGGAGTGTCGGTCGGGCTCGCCTCGGAGAGAGCCGTTCGCGACGGCGGCTCGGTGCCCGCGACGATCGGCGTCCTCGACGGCGTGATCCACGTCGGCCTGACCGCCGCGCAGCTCGAGCGCTTCGACGCTTCGGCCCGGAAGCTCGGCCCGCGCGACATCGCCGCAGCGGCCGTTCAGCGCGCAGCCGGCGCGACCACCGCGGGCGGAACGCTCGCCGTCTGCCGCGCGGCCGGCATCCGGTTCATGGCCACGGGCGGGCTCGGCGGGGTCCACCGCGGCTGGCCGACGCCGCCGGACGTGTCGGCCGACCTGCAGGTGCTCGCGACGACGCAGGCGCTCGTGGTGTCGTCGGGCGTCAAGTCGCTGCTCGACGTGGTCGCGACCGCGGAGCTCCTCGAGACGCTCGGAGTGCCCGTGCTCGGCTGGCGCAGCGACACGTTGCCGCTGTTCTTCGCCGCCGCGGGCGGGCCGCCGGTCTCTGCGCGGGTGGAGTCGGCGGGCGAGGCAGCTGCTGTCGCCGCCGCCCACTGGGAGCTCTCGGGCGGGGGCCTGCTGCTCGGCCGGCCGCCGGACGAGAGCCTCGACGACGTCGAGCCGCTGATCGAACGCGCGCTCGCCGAGGCGGACGCACAGGGAATCCAGGGGCAGCGCGTGACGCCGTTCGTCCTCGGCTACCTGCACGAGCGAAGCGGCGGCCGAACGCTGCAGGCGAACCGCGACCTGATCGTCGGGAACGCCCGCCTCGCCGGCGAGATCGCCGCGGCGAGCCTGTAGAAGCTCAGATCAGCCAGCGTCCGTTCTCCTGCACGAGCCGGCCGTCGGCGTACAACCGACCCCCTTCGCGCAGGTCCTTGACGAGATCCCAGTGCACGGCGCTGACGTTGGTGCCGCCGGTGAACGAGTACGAGTTCCCGACGGCGAGGTGCACCGTGCCGTCGATCTTCTCGTCGAACGCGACGTTCCTCATGTAGCGCTGGATCGCGGGGTTGCATCCGATCCCGAGCTCGCCGAGCCGACGCGCGCCGTCATCGGTATCGAGGGTGCGCAGGAGATGGTCCTCGCCGGCGCGTGCCGAGGCGTCGACCACCAGGCCGCCGTCGAAGACCAGGCGGACACCTTCCACCTCCCGGCCGAGATAGACCGCCGGGAATTCCGAGAACTCGATCGCTCCCGCCGCCGAGTCCTCGCGCGGCGAATAGAAGACCTCGCCGCCCGGCATGTTCACGTGCCCGGCGTCGACCTCGCCGGTGCGGCCGGCGAGCGACAGGGTGAGATCGGTGCCAGGGCCGACGATTCGCACGACGTCGGTCGCGTCTCCGCGCCGCGCCACGGCGCGACAACGGCTGTTTCGGACAGTGCTACTCGAGCGTGTGCAGAAACTCCTCGATTTCGAGCGCAGGCAGCGTCTCGATCCTGGTCGAGCCACGCGAGCCGAGCGCCACCGAGACCTTGGCGATCGTCGCCAGGTCGGGCGCCTCGACGACGTTCACGAAGTCGAACTCACCGAGGGTCGCCCACTGATGGACGACCCGGCAGCCGAGCTCCTCGACGTCCTGGTTCACCTGCCGCAACCGCTCAGGGTTCGACTTGAGGGTCTGAACGCCCTGCTGCGTCAGCGTCGACAGGAGGATGAAGGTCGGCATCGCGTCGTCTCCCTTGCGTTGTGCGACGTGGCTTTGACCGGCGGGACCCTACACGGGCCGCCTGGTCGAGATAGAGCAGCGCTCCACCCAGATAGAGGAGCGGGCTCAGCACGAAGATCGGCGAGAGCCAGAGCGATCCGCTGGCTGGTGTCGCCCTGCGTGCGCAGCAGGATGGTGAGCGTCTCCTCCGCGACGCCGACGACGATCACGAGCGCGGCCAACGAGCCGAGCGCGTGGACGTAGTCCGCCGTTCCGAGCTGACGGCCGCGGACGAGCGCCGACCTCCAGTCGAGCCGCTCGATCAGGGCAGCCGGGACGGCGAGCCCGATGAACGCGAACCAGGCGATCGCGGGAAGGAGGTACACCGCGCGGAGCGCCGGAAACGGCAGATAGATGAGGAGCGCGACCGCAAAGACCGTCGCCGTCGGCCGCCCACCGTGGACGAGCACGCAGGCGTAGACGAAGGCTGCGGCGATCAGCGGTGAGGCGATCCAGAACACGAGCGCCTGCGCGGCGACCGGACGGTGGACGACGAACTGGTCGACGAGCGCGAGCGGGAGGCCGAGCGGCAGGGCGGGCCAGAAGCGATGGCCGTAGAGACGGATCGTCTCGGCGATCAGCTGGCCGACCGTGCGCTCGTGCGGGGGCAGGGGCGGCGGGAGGTCAGGCATCGAGCGCCTCGAGCAGGACGGGCACGGCAGCGGCGAGTGCGGCGAGTGCCTCGTCGATGCGCCAGCGCGCGCGGTCGGGCTCGGCGACGGCGTTCGACACCGCGCGCAGCTCGACAGCGGGTACCCGCGCGAGCGCGGCTGCGCGGAGAACGCCGAAGCCCTCCATCGCCTCGACCTCGAACGATCCGCCACCGCCCACGCGGCCGCTGGTCGCGACGGGAAGGACGAGTGCGCCCGGCAGCGCCCGGCGCGCCGAAGCGAGGAGGCCCGGATCGGGAGACGCGCGCTCGACGCGCGGCATCGAGGACGACGGATCGATGACGTCGCAGTACACCGCCTCCGAGCCCAGGACGAGCGTCGCCGTCGGCAGCTCACGGGCGCCGGCGATGCCGACGTGCACGAGCGCGTGAGGTGATTGCCGGGCCAGGCTCGCGCTCGTCGCGAGCGCCGACTCGACTGGGCCGATCCCGCAGACGAGGGTCGGCACGTCGTCCAGGTAGTCGAGCTCGCGCTGTGTCGCAGCGACGACGAGGATCACGGGCCGCCGCCGGATGCAGGCTCACGCACGGCGAAAGTCTACGATCGCAAGATGAGCTACCAGTGGATCGACGCAACGGGCCTCACGTTCGAAGAGCGGCCCGCGCGGAACGGCGAGAGCGCCGCGCGTGCGTTCGGCGACCTCACGAGCGCGATCGGGCTCACGCAGTCGCGCGCGCGGGTGTGGCGGTATCCGCCGCACACGACCGGCCGGCGTCACAGAGATCACGTGCAGGAGGAGGTCTTCGTCGTTCTCTCGGGGACGGCGACGTTGCTGCTCGGAGACGAGCCCGAGCGTGTCGACCTCGGGGCGGGCGGCGTCGTCGCGGTCCAGCCGATGACGGCGCTGCAGCTGCGGAACGAGACCGGCGAGGAGCTCGTCCTGCTCGCGTACGGCGCGCCGCCGCTGCAGGAAGGCGCGGACTTCCTCGACGAGGTCGACCTGCCACCGAAGGCGTAGCGCGCCGGCTGGGGGGCCGGCGTGTCCCGGCGCGCGGGCAGCGCGAAGCGCCGTGCGGCGAAGCGTCCGACCCGCCGCTTCGGCCACGCTTTTCGCGTGGCGATGAACCCGAGCTCGCACACGGCGCCCTCCCGGGCCGTCCCGGTGCGTCCTACCGCCCCAGGATCAGGGTCGCGGCCGCCGGCCGCAAGACCTGTGGACGAAACGTTTCACTTTTGACACCGGTGCCTGGCCTCGACCTCAGGCTGCGACCGGCGCCCCGGCCTTCGTGAAGACGAGGTCGCCGTTCTGGGCGTCGACGCGAACGACGTCGCCGTCGACGAAGTCGCCCTCGAGCAGGCGCAGCGCGAGCGGATTCTCGAGCAGCCGCTGAATCGCACGCTTGAGCGGCCGCGCGCCGTACGCGGGGTCCCACCCCGCCTCGGCGATCGCTTCCTCCGCCGCGTCGGTCAGCTCGAGGCCGAGACCACGGTCGGCAAGGCGCGCCCGCAGCCGCTCGAGCTGGAGATCGACGATCTCGCGGATCTGCTCGCGCGTCAGCGACCGGAACTCGACGATCTCGTCGATCCGGTTCAGAAACTCGGGCCGGAAGTGGTCGCGCAGCCCCTCGGCGCTCCGGATGTTCGACGTCATGATCATCACCGTGTTGCGGAAGTCGACCGTGCGCCCCTGACCGTCGGTCAGGCGCCCGTCGTCGAGCACCTGCAAGAGCACGTCGAACACCTCGGGATGCGCCTTCTCGATCTCGTCCAGCAGCAAGACGCAGTACGGGCGCCGGCGTACCGCCTCGGTCAGCTGACCGCCCTCGTCGTACCCGACGTAGCCGGGCGGCGCCCCGATCAGGCGCGCAACCGTGTGGCGCTCCTGGTACTCGCTCATGTCGAGCCGCACCATCGCGCGCTCGTCGTCGAACATGAACTCGGCGAGCGCACGCGCGAGCTCGGTCTTGCCGACACCCGTCGGGCCGAGGAACACGAACGAGCCGATCGGCCGGTTCGGATCCTGCAGGCCGGTGCGCGCGCGCCGCAATGCGTTCGCGACCGCGGCCACCGCCTCCGCCTGACCGATCACGCGCTGATGCAGCCGCTCCTCCATGTGGATGAGCTTCTCCGTCTCGCCCTCGAGCAGCCGGTCGACGGGAATGCCCGTCCACCGCGCGACCACGGCGGCGATGTCGTCCTCGTCGACCTCCTCCTTGACGAGGAGATCGTCCTGCGGGCGGTTCGCCAGCACCTGCTCGAGCTCCGGGATCTCGCCGTAGCGGATCTCCGCAACACGCTGCAGGTTGCGAGTCGCGTTCCGCGCGCTCGGCCTCCATCCGCAGCTCGTCGATGCGCCTGGTCGCGTTCTTCACGCGCTCGAGCACCGCCTTCTCACGCGCCCAGCGCGCAGCGAGCTCGTCGCGACGTTCCTTCGCCTCTGCGAGCTCGCGCTCGAGCGGCTCACGCGTCGCAGCCGACTCCTTCGCCATCGCGGCGAGCTCGATCTCGAGCTGCATCACGCGTCGATTCGCCTCGTCGAGCTCGAGCGGGCTCGAGTCGATCTCGATGCGCAGCCGCGAGGCTGCCTCGTCGACGAGATCGATCGCCTTGTCGGGCAAGAAGCGGTCGGCGATGTAGCGGTGGCTGAGCACGGCAGCGGCGACGAGCGCCGCGTCGCGAATCCGCACGCCGTGGTGCGCCTCATAGCGCTCCTTCAGGCCGCGCAGGATCGCGATCGTGTCGGCGACCGACGGCTCGCCGACGAACACCGGCGCGAAGCGACGCTCGAGCGCGGCGTCCTTCTCGATGTGCTTCCGGTACTCGTCGAGCGTCGTCGCGCCGATACAGCGCAGCTCGCCACGCGCGAGCATCGGCTTGAGCAGGTTCGCGGCGTCGACAGCGCCCTCCGCCGCGCCGGCGCCGACGATCGTGTGCAACTCGTCGATGAAGAGCACGATCCGTCCGTCGCTCGAGCGAATCTCGGTGAGCACCGCCTTCAGGCGCTCTTCGAACTCACCTCGGTACTTCGAGCCGGCGAGCAGCGAACCGATGTCGAGCGCCCAGACGCGGCGGTCCTTCAACCCCTCGGGGACGTCGCCCGCGACGATCCGCTGCGCGAGCCCTTCGGCGATCGCCGTCTTGCCGACGCCGGGCTCGCCGATCAGCACCGGGTTGTTCTTCGTGCGGCGCGAGAGGATCTGGATCACCCGACGGATCTCCTCGTCCCGGCCGATCACCGGATCGAGCTTCCCCGCCTCGGCGGCCTCGGTGAGATCGCGGCCGAACTTCTCGAGCGCCTGGTAGCTGCCCTCGGGATCCTGCGACGTGACGCGCTGCCCACCTCGCACCTGCTTGATCCACGCGAGGATCTCCTCGCGCGGCACCGGCTCGAGCGCGAGAAACAGGTGCTCGGTCGACACGAACTCGTCCTCGAGCTGCTTGCGCTCGTTGTCGGCGCGGTCGAGCAGGCGCGAGAACGCCGCCGACAGGCTCGGCTGCTGCGTCCCGCCCTGGACGCTCGGCAGCGCGGCGACCTTGCTCTCCGCCTCGGCGCGCAAACCGCGCCAGTCGGCGAACAGCTCCTGGTCGAGCAGCGCGAGCAGCAGGTGGTCCGGCGTCAGCTCGGGGTTGCCGTTCCGGAGCGCGAGCGCCTGCGCGGCGGCGACCGCCTCCTGCGACTTGATCGTCAGCTTGTTGAAATCCATGTGCTCAGTCCTTCTTCATCGGTGGTTGTGGCGGCCGGTAGACGACGAGGTCGCGCCGGTACGACCGGTGGACGTCGTCGAGGGTGCGCCGCATCTCGTCTTCCATGCGCGCGATCCGCCGGCGCATGCGCTCGAGCTCGTCCTCGAGCCGGAGCACGCGCTCGGCACCGGCGAGGTTGAGGCCGACCTCGGTGGTCAGGCGCTGGATCAGCCGCAGGCGCTCGACGTCCGCGTCCGAGTAGAGACGCGTATTGCCCGCCGTCCGTTGCGGCCGCACGAGCCCCTTCTGCTCGTAGATGCGGAGCGTCTGCGGATGCATGCCGACCAGGTCGGCGGCGACCGAGATCATGTACCGAGGGCGATCGCCATCCATCAACCAGTGGTCTTCCGCAGCTCTTCGAGGAGCTCGCGCTCCTGCTTGTTGACGCGCTTCGGGCACCTGGATGCGCAGACGCGCGAGCACGTCGCCCTTGCCCGAGCCCTTGAGCCGCGGCGCGCCGCGGCCCTTGATCCGGAGCAGCTTGCCGTCTTCGGAGCCCGAAGGCACCTTCAGCGACACCGCTCCTTCCGGGGTCGGAACCTCGACGTTGCCGCCGAGCGTCGCCGTCGGATACGAGACGGGCACCTGCACGATCAGGTCGTCGCCGCGGCGCTCGTAGATCTCCGAGGGCTCGACGCGGGTGACGACGTACAGGTCGCCGGCAGGAGCGCCGCCGTAGCCGGCCTCGCCCTTGCCGCGCAGCTTGATGCGCGTGCCGTCCTTCACTCCCGCCGGGATCTTCACGGTGAACCGCTTCGTCCGCCGCTCGCGACCGGCGCCGTGGCAGGTGGGGCAGGGTGTCTCGACGATCGTTCCCATGCCGTGACACAGCGGGCACGGCTGCTGCAGCGCGAAGAGGCCCTGCGAGGTCGCGACGACGCCGGTGCCGTCGCACTGCGGGCACGTCACCGGCGTGGTGCCCGGAGCCGCGCCCGTGCCGTGGCATGTGTGGCACGCAAGCTCGAGCTGCACGGACACGGTCGTCTGCACGCCCTTCAGGGCGTCCTCGAACGACACGCGCACGTCCACCTCGACGTCGTTGCCGCGCTGGCCACGCTGCGGCGCCGGGCCCGAGTCCGCGGCCGCGTCCGAAGATCCCGCCGAAGATGTCGCCGAGGTCGAAGTCGCCGAAGTCGAACGTCGTGCCACCGGGGCCCGGCCCGCGGCCGTTGGTCGTTCCGACCGTGTCGTACGCCTTGCGCTTCTCGGGATCCGAGAGCACGTCGTACGCGGACTGCACCTCCTTGAAGCGCGCCTCGGCCTCGGCGTCGCCGGGATTCTTGTCCGGGTGGTACTGCCGCACGAGCTTCCGGTACGCCTTCTTGACCTCGTCGGGGCTGGCGTTCTTCGCGACTCCGAGCGACTCGTAGAGCGACTTAGCCATCCGTCTCCTGCTGCCGGGCAGCCCGGCCGAGATCACGACGCGCGCGGGCCGCAGGACGCGATCGCCGAGCAGGTACCCCTTCTGCAACACCTGGATGATCGTTCCTTCCTCCTCCTCGGAGGGCTGCGAGAGCAGCGCCTCCTGCAGGTTCGGGTCGAAGCGTCCCTCGGTCGGCACCTCCGCGAGCCCCTCACGCGCGAGCAGCGCCGCGAGCGAGCGGTGCACGAGCCGGACGCCGTCCTCGAGCTTCGCCTCCTCGTGCTGCGAGGCGGCCTCGAGCGCGCGCTCGAGGTCGTCGAGCACCGGGACGAGCTCCTTCATCAGCCGCTCGTGGGCGCGCGCGGCCAGCTCCTGCTGGTCACGCGCGACCCGCTTGCGGTAGTTGTCGAACTCGGCCTTCAACCGCTGCAGCGCGTCGAGATACTCGTCGCGCTCGCGGGCGAGGGCGGCGACGGGATCGACGACAGGCTCTGCACCCTGGTCGACGCTCTCGAGGTTCTCCTCGGATCCCGCGGCGGCGCCGGCCAGGCCGGCGCCTTCGCTTTCGGGCGGCTCTGTCCAGCCTGCGCCGCTCACGACTCGTCGACCACCTCGTACTCGGCGTCCTCGACCACCTCGTGGTCTGCGTCGCCGGCGTCACCGCCGCCGTTGCCGGTGGGCTGCTGCGTCGATGCCTGCGCGTACAGCGCCGACGCGGCCTGCGTCCACGCCTCCTGCAACGCGTCGGTCTTCGACTTGATCTCGGCGACGTCCGACGAGTCGAGCACGCCGCGCAGCTCCATGATCCGTCCCTCGACGGTCGATGCGAGCCCCGAGTCGAGCTTCTCGCGCTGCTCCGAGAGCGACTTCTCGATCTGGTAGGCGAGCGACTCGGCCTGGTTGCGGGTGTCCGCCAGCTCGCGGAGGTGATGCGCTTCGTCGCGGTGCGTCTCCGCCTCCTTGATCATCCGGTCGATCTCGTCCTGCTTCAGGCCCGAGCCGCCTTCGATGCGGATCTGCTGCTCGTTGCCGGTGCCCATGTCCTTCGCGTGCACGTTGATGATCCCGTTCGCGTCGATGTCGAACGCGACCTCGATCTGCGGCATGCCGCGCGGCGCCGGCGGGATCCCGACCAGCTGGAACTTGCCGAGCGTCTTGTTGTAGGTCGCCATCTCCGACTCGCCCTGCAGGACGTGGATCTCCACCGACGGCTGATTGTCCTCGGCCGTCGAGAAGACCTCGGCCTTGCGGGTCGGGATGGTCGTGTTGCGCTCGATCAGGCGCGTCATCACGCCGCCCTTGGTCTCGATGCCGAGCGACAGCGGCGTCACGTCGAGCAGGAGCACGTCCTTGACCTCGCCCTTCAGAACGCCGCCCTGGATCGCGGCGCCGACGGCGACGACCTCGTCCGGGTTGACGCCCTTGTGCGGGTCCTTGCCGATCAGCTCCTTGACCTTCGCCTGCACCGCCGGCATGCGGGTCATGCCGCCGACGAGCACGACATGGTCGATGTCGGAGGCCTGCAGGCCCGCGTCGGTGAGCGCCTGCTTCGTCGGCCCGACGGTCCGCTCGAGCAGGTCGTGCGCGAGCTCCTCGAGCTTCGCGCGCGTCAGCTGCAGGTCGAGGTGCTTCGGCCCCTCGGGCGTCGCAGTGATGAAGGGCAGGTTGATCTGCGTCGTCATCGTGCTCGACAGCTCGATCTTCGCCTTCTCCGCCGCCTCGTAGAGACGCTGCAGCGCCATCGGGTCGGCGCCCAGGTCGATGCCCTGGTCCTTCTTGAACTCGGCGATCATCCAGTCGACGACCGCCTTGTCGAAGTTGTCGCCGCCGAGGTGGTTGTCGCCGTTCGTGGCCTTCACCTCGAACACGCCGTCACCGAGCTCGAGCACCGACACGTCGAACGTGCCGCCGCCGAGGTCGAAGACGAGGATCGTCTGGTCGGCGCCCTCCTTGTCGAGGCCGTATGCGAGCGCGGCCGCGGTGGGCTCGTTGATGATGCGCAGCACGTTGAGGCCGGCGATCTTGCCGGCGTCCTTCGTCGCCTCGCGCTGGGCGTTGTTGAAGTAGGCGGGGACGGTGATCACCGCGTCGGTGACCGTCTCGCCCAGGAAGCTCTCGGCGTCGGCCTTGAGCTTCTGCAGGATCATCGCGCTGATCTCCGGCGGCGCGTACTCCTTGCCACCGGCCTCGACGCGAACGTCGTCGTTCGGGCCCTTCACGACCTTGTACGGAACGATGGTCATCTCCTCGTCGACCTCGTCGAACTTGCGGCCCATGAAGCGCTTGATCGAGAAGATGGTGTTCTGGGGGTTGGTGACCTGCTGCCGCCGCGCCGGGGCGCCGACGAGCCGCTGACCGTCCTTCGCGAAGCCGACGACGGACGGGGTCGTCCGCCCACCCTCGGCGTTCGGGATCACGGTCGGCTCGCCGCCCTCGAGGGTGGCCATGCACGAGTTCGTCGTGCCCAGGTCGATGCCGATCGTCTTTGCCACGGAAACTCTCCTTGATTGCTGGGATGTAGAAAATCTAAGCGGACTTATATCAGATTTCTGCCACTCCCTTCTGCGATCATGGCCGGCGATGGAAGGCGAGGCCCAGCGCGAGCTCGAGGCGACCCTCGCCGCCCGGGCCGAGCTCGGCCCGGGTCACGACGACCAGCTCGTCCAGGGCTTCGTCGACCGGATCGAGCGGGAGATCGACCGGCGGATCGACGAGCGGCTCGCGGCCCAGACGCCGCCCAAGCGCGGCCCGTCTCCCCTCCACCCGGGCAACCTGGGCGTCTGCATCCCGATCGTCGTGCTGGCCGGCGTCTTCGGCCATACGGCCGGAGTCGTCGTCGCGCTCCTCGCCCTCGCCGCCGTCTTCCTGGTCGCCGAACTCCGGCGTTAGTGCACAGCGCCGATCAGGACGCCGCCGGCGACGATCAGGGCGGCGCCGCCCACGATGCGCGGCCCGACGTGCTCCGCCTTGCCGATCAGGAGCGCCGAGAAGGCGACGCCCCACAGCGACTCGGTCGCGACGAGCGGCGAGACCACCGTCACGCGCCCGCGGAAGTACGCCGCGAAGAGGCAGAGATAGGAGAGACCGAAGAGCACCCCGGCCGGAGCGAACCGGCCGAGCTCTGAGCGCGTCGGCGCCCGCCGCGTCCAGAGCGCCGCGACGAGCGCGCCCGCGAGCAGTGTCGCCGCAGCGGCCGTCTCGGGCGTGGCGTGCCCGTGCAGCGCACGCACGAGGTTGTCGCGCGTCGCGAAGAGCACCGCCGCCGCCGCCGCGTAGACGAGGCCGATTCGCTTGAAGGTCTCGGGCCGGTCACGCTCGCCGGCCAGCAGCACGCCGCCACCGACGATGGCGAGCGCGCCGATGAGCAGCGGCCCGCTGACAGGCTCGCCGAGGAAGACGAGCGCGATCGCGACGGCGACGAGCGGCGCCGCGCCGACCGTGACCGAGGTGCGCGACGCACCCGTCTCCTGGACGGCGCGCGTGAACAGGATCTGCGATGCGCCGGGAGCCAGGAGGCCCGCCAGGAGAAAGGGCCAGGCACCGTGGAGCGCCGGGCGGAAGAGCGCAGCGACCAGCGCGACCACGAGCGCCGGGAGAATCGTGGCGAGCGCGGCGGCCGAGTCCCCGTCGCGCAGCGCAAGTCGGATCGCCACCGTCATCGCACCGAAGAGCGCCGCGGACGCGACCGCCAGCAGCGACGGCGGTCACGACGAGGCGACCCTCGGCCGGCGAACCAGTCGTGCGAGCGTCGACGCGGCGGCGGGCTCCGCGACCACGATCCCGGCCATGATCACGAGGCAACCGAGGTAGCCGACGACGCCGAGCCGGTCGCCGGCGAGCACGAAGCCGAAGAACGCAGCCCACACGGGCTCGAGGGAGAACGCGAGCGCCGTGCGCGTTGCGCTCGTCCGCCGCTGCGCCCACGACTGCGCGAGGAAGGCGAGTGCGCTCGCGAACACGCCCGTGACGAGCAGCGCAGCCCACACCGTCGAGCCGTGCGGGACTCCGACCTGCCCCGCTGCGACCGCCACGATCGCCAGCCCGGCGAAAGCCGCGAGCATCTCGACGAGCGTGAACGCGATCGCGTCGTAGACGGGCGCGAACCGCTCCATCAGCACGATCTGGAGCGAGTAGACCGCCGCCCCCGCGAGCACGAGCAGGTCGCCCGTCGTCGAGCCGCCGTGGACTCCGGCCAGCAGCGCCAGACCGGCCGTCGCGAGCACGACGCCGAGCACGGCGCCGCGACCGAGCCGGCCGCCGTAGAGGGCGAGCACGAGGACCGGCGTCAGCACGACGTACATCCCCGTCACGAAACCGGTCGAGGAGACCGACGTGCGCTCGAGGCCCGCGGTCTGCAGCGCATAGCCGGCGCCGAGCAGAGCCCCGGCGACGAAAGCTGCGCCTGCCCCACGGCGGCCGAGCGAGCGCAGTCGCCTGGCACCCGGCACCGCCAGCGCGAACCCGGCGATCGCGAAGCGAAGCGCGAGGAAGGCGAACAGCGGGTAGATCGCGACGGCGTCCTTCACCTGCACGAACGTGATCCCCCAGACGGCGGTGACGGCGACGAGCACGAGGAGCGCGGGCACCCGGGCGATTCAACACGCTCGACCCGGGTACCGTGGGCAGTCGTGACGCTCGACATGCTTCACCGGCCGCTGCGCGACCTTCGCATCTCGGTCACCGACCGCTGCAACTTCCGGTGCGTCTATTGCATGCCGCGAGAGGTCTACGGGCGCGACTACGCGTTCCTCGAGCGGCGCGAGCTGCTCACGTTCGAGGAGATCACCCGCGTCGCGCGCCGGTTCGTCGAACTGGGCGTGCAGAAGCTGCGGATCACCGGCGGCGAGCCTCTCGTTCGTCGCGACCTGGAACGCCTGATCGCCATGCTCGCTCCGCTCGACGCCGATCTGACGCTGACCACCAACGGCGTGCTGCTGCCCGCGAAGGCACAGGTGCTCGCCGACGCGGGCCTGCAGCGGATCACCGTCAGCCTCGACTCGCTGGACGACGCGACCTTCCGCGCGCTGAACGACGCCGACGTCTCGCCGGACCGTGTGCTCGAGGGAATCGCCGCAGCAGCCGACGCAGGCCTGCCCGTCAAGGTGAACTGCGTCGTCAAGCGCGGCGTGAACGACGCACGAGATCGTCCCGCTTGCCCGGCACTTCCACGGAACGCCTCACGTCCTCCGCTTCATCGAGTACATGGACGTCGGTCACACGAACGGCTGGCGGCTCGACGAGGTCGTCCCGGCGGCAGACATCGTCGCGGCGATCGACGCGGAGCTGCAGCTCGAGCCGGTCGAGGCCGGGTACCGGGGCGAGGTTGCGCGCCGGTACCGCTACCGCGACGGCGGTGGCGAGATCGGCGTGATCGCGTCGGTGACCCAGCCGTTCTGCGGCGACTGCACCCGTGCCCGCCTTTCCGCCGAAGGGCAGCTGTTCACGTGCCTGTTCGCGGTTCGCGGTCACGACCTGCGCGCACTGATCCGGGGCGGCGCCTCCGACGAGGAGCTCGCCGCGGCGCTCGCGGGAGTCTGGAGCAGGCGCTCCGACCGCTATTCGGACCTACGCTCGTCGGCCACCGAGGCGCTCGAAAAGGTCGAGATGAGCTACATCGGCGGGTAGCTAGACGACTCCGCACCAGGGCGATACGCTCTCTGTCGTGCCGCGCTACATGATCGTACGAACCTTCGACGTCGTCGAGCAGGAGATGCCTGCGGTCGGCCGGCGGTCGCGCCAGCTCGTGGACGACGAGTTCCCAGGGATCATCTGGGAGCACAGCCACATCGTCGTCGATCAGACCGGCAAGGTGCGCTCCTTCTGCGTCTACGACGCACCCGACGTCGCGACCGTCAAAGAGCATTCGTCGAGGCTCGGCCAACACGAGATCGACTCGATCGACGAGATCGCGGGCGACGTCACGCCCGCCGACTTTCCCCCCGTCTGACGTCCGGCAGATGGAACGAGGCCGCGCTCGCGAGCGCGAGCCGGCGGCGCACCGCGTCGCGCTGCTCGGTGTCCTCGGCCGGGATGAGCTCGAACGCCTCGCGGTAGAACAGGACCGCGTGATCCTTGGCCCAGCCGCGTTCTGCGACCTCCCCGGCGCGGAGGAGCTGCTGCACCGCCCGCTCGTGGTCGCCGGCGGCGCGCCAGTGGCGCGCCAGGGCTCCGACCGCCTCGCCTGAGCCGCCGGTCGTCTGGGCGAAGAACTCGGCGACGGCAGCGTGCCGCCGCGCACGATCGGCGCGCGACAAGAGGTCGTACGCCACGTCGCGGATCAGGGCGTGCGTGAACGCGAACTGCTGGTGGCCTTCGATGATCGATCCCGTCTCGCGGCGGATCAGGTCGCGCCGCTCGAGCTCGTCCAGCAGACGAAGACAATCGCCGCTCCCGTCGTTCAGGGCGCGGAGCGCCTCGATCCAGAACACCTTGCCGACGACGGCTGCGTCGAGCAGCAGCATGCGTTCCGCTCGCGGGAGCGCGTCGAGTCGCGCGGCGACGATCTCGCGCACGTTCGTCGGGAGCGTGCCCGTGGCGACCTCGCCGATGCTGGCGGCCAACTGCTCGATGAAGAGCGGATTCCCCTCGGCGATGCCCACCACCTCGTCGGCCAGTCGATCGTCGATGAGCCGGCGCGCGGCGAGCTCGCGCGCGTCTTCCTCGGTGAGCGGCCCGAGCGTCAGCGTCGTGTAGCCCGGCAGTCCCGATCCCCACCCGTCGCGCGCGTCGAGGAGCTCCGGTCGCGAGAGGGTCACGAAGAGCAGCGGCCCCCGGGCGCGCTGCACGAGCGCGTGGACGAGGTCGAGCATGTTGGCGTTCGCCCAGTGGATGTCCTCGAAGACCATGATCGTCGGCTGCTCGCGCGCGGCAGCCTCGACGAACGCCCGGACCGAGTAGAAGAGCGCCTCGCGATCGGCCGCCTCGGTCCCCGCATCGATGCCGACGATCACGCCGAGATGGCCGGCGACGGCCGCCGGATCCGTCTCGGTCTCCGCAAGCAGCGCAGCCGAGCGTGCGTGGAGCTTCTCGGAGACGACGGCCGGCGTATCGCTCTCGAACCCACCGCCGAGCTGCATCACCTGCCCCGCGAGCGCTCCGTACGCGCTGCTCTCGCGGTACGGGAGCGATCGGCCCGCGACGACCCGTGCACCGCTCGAGCCGGCGGCGCGGGCGAACTCCGCCGCGAGCGTCGACTTGCCGACGCCCGGCGGGCCGAACACCGACACGAGGTGCGGCATGCACTCCGCGGCCGAACGCTCCCACAGCGAATGCAGGATCGAGAGCTCCAGCCTGCGACCCACGATGCCCGTACTCGCGACCGGGCGCAGTCCCGCCTCGGTCGTCGCCCGCACGGCGATCCACGCTGCGACCGGCTGCTCCTTCCCTTTCGCGACGACCGGCGCAGTCGGCACGTACTCGATCGCGTCCCGCGTCGCGCGGTGGGTCGCATCGCCCACGACGATGCCGTTCAGCGGTGCGGCGGTCTGGAGCCGCGCCGCCGTGTTGACGACGTCGCCCGCGACCATCGACTCGCCGAGCGCCGGCCGGGCGCCGAGCGAGACGATCGCCTCGCCGGTGTTGACGGCGATCCGGATCTGGAGGTCCCCGCCCGCGAGCTCACCGACGCAGTCACGGACGACCAGCGCCGCCCGCACCGCCCGCTCCGCGTCGTCGCCGTGGGCGACGGGCGCGCCGAACACGCCCATCACCGCGTCGCCGATGAATTTCTCGACGACGCCCCCGAAGGACTCGATCTCGCGCCGCACGCGATCGTGGTAGGGCGCGAGTACCGCCCGAACCTCCTCGGGGTCGAGCTTCTCGGCCCGCGCCGTGAAGCCCACGAGGTCGACGAAGATGACCGAGACGACGCGGCGCTCGTCGCCCGCCGGGCCCTCGGCCGAGATCGGCGCCCCGCAGGAAAGGCAGAAGCGGGCGACCGGAGGGTTCTCCTGGCCGCACGCGGGACAGAGGATGATCGCGACGGTTGTTGGCTGCAAATCGGCTTCTTTCTGCGGTTTTTCGATCCTAACGGCCGCAACGACGACTCCCCCGACTAGAATTCGTCAGGTCGTGTCTACGGTGGTGGCAGCGGGCCGCCGGTATCTGCCGCGCGGTTGGGGCGATCTGGGTCGGCAGCTCGCGATCTGGTTCGGCTTCGCCGTGCTCTACCAGCTCGCCCGCGGACTGGCGGACCGGAACCCCGCGAAGGCGTTCGCGAACGGCTATCGCGTGCTCGATTTCGAGACGGAGGTCGCCCACCGGCTCTACGAGCTGACCTTCGAGCACTTCGTCGACCAGCGGCATCTCCTCGAGACGGCGGTGTCGTGGACGTACTGGAACTCCGAGTTCACGGTCGTCGGGATCACCGTTCTGTGGGTGTACATCTGGCGGCACGACGCATTCGTCGGCTTTCGCAACTCGATCCTGCTCGCGAACACGATCGGCCTGCTCGGCTACGTCGCGATGCCGACGGCGCCGCCGCGACTCCTGGGCGTCGGGTTCGTCAACCAGCACCGTGACGGCCTGGTGCAGCTCGCCGCGAACCCGTACGCCGCGATGCCCAGCCTCCACGCCGGCGATGCGCTGATCGTCGGCGTCGTGCTCTTCGGCGTCTGCCGCTCGTGGTGGGCGAAGGCGTTCTGGGCCGCTTGGCCGTTCTGGGTCTGGTTCTCCGTCATGGCGACCGGAAACCACTTCTGGCTCGACTGCGTCGCCGGAATCGCGGTCGCCGTGCTCGCGATGGCGATCGTCTACAACAAGCGCCTACGCGGCGCATTTGCCGCTCATCCGGCCTAACCGACCGCCCGCCGACGCGCGACAGGAAACCGGCACACCCGGTGATACGGTCCCGGCCTTGAGCAGAACGGCCGCGATCAAAGACGGCTATACGACGGGCGCTCGCACGCTCGCGTCGCGGTCGGTCGTCGGGCTGACCCGCACCAGGCTGACACCGAATGCGCTCACCGTGAGCGGCGTCATCCTCTGCGGCCTCGCCTCGATCCTGGTCGTCTTCGAGGATCGCGGCGAGATCCTCTTCTACTGGCTGGCGGCGGTCGTGTTCGTCGCCGGGTCGGTCCTCGACATCCTCGACGGCGCGCTCGCGCGCGCCGGAGGCAAGACGACGCCGTTCGGGGCGTTCATGGACTCGACCACCGATCGGGTCAGCGAAGGCTTCATGCTCACGGCGATCGCCTATGTGCTCGCTGCGAACCACCATCCGGTGTTCGTGGCGGTCGCGATGGCGGCGATGCTGGGCTCGTTTCTCGTTTCCTACACCCGCGCCAAGGCCGAGACACTCGGACTGCGCGGCGACGTCGGCATCGGCTCCCGGGCCGAGCGCGTCGTCGTCATCACCGCAGGGCTGGTGCTCGCGCCGTGGGGCCTGCTCGGCTGGGCGCTCGTCCTCCTGGCCGCAACGGCATGGATCACCGTGCTCCAGCGCGTCCTGCACGTCCGCAAGCAACTGATGGAGGCACATTCAAAGTGAATGAGATGAACGGCAACGGCCGTCCGCAGGACAAGGTGCGCATCGCCCTGATCGGCGTGGGCAACTGTGCGAACTCGTTCCTGCAAGGCCTCACGTACTACCGCGACGCCAACCGCGACGAGTTCGTACCGGGGCTGATGCACGTCGACCTCGGCGGGTACCACATTCGCGACGTCGAGGTCGTGGCCGCGTTCGACGTCGTGAAGGGAAAGGTCGGCGTCGACCTCGCCGACGCGATCTGGGCCCCCCCGAACGACACGATCAAGTTCGCAGACGTCGCTCCCACCGGCATCAAGGTCTCGCGCGGGATGACGCACGACGGGATCGGCAAGTACCTGTCGCAGATCGTCGAGAAGGCACCCGGCCCGACGGACGACGTGATCGGCATCCTCAAGGAGCGTCAGGTCGACGTCGTCGTCAACTACCTCCCGGTCGGGTCCGAGGACGCGACGCGCTGGTACACGGAGCAGATCCTGAGCGCAGGCTGCGCGATGGTGAACTGCATGCCCGTGTTCATCGCACGCGAGGACTACTGGGGAGAGCGGTTCCGCAAGGCGGGGCTGCCGATCATCGGCGACGACATCAAGTCCCAGGTCGGGGCAACGATCACCCACCGCGTGCTGACGACGCTCTTCCGGCAGCGCGGCGTCCACCTCGACAAGACGATGCAGCTGAACGTCGGCGGCAACTCCGACTTCCTGAACAT
Organism: uncultured Thermoleophilia bacterium; assembly: GCA_963774355.1. Lineage (GTDB taxonomy): Bacteria > Actinomycetota > Thermoleophilia > Gaiellales > Gaiellaceae > PALSA-600. The sequence continues at coordinate 663,097 of CAVZER010000006.1, forward strand.
GCTCGAGCGGGAGCGGCTCGAGTCGAAGAAGATCTCGAAGACCAACGCGGTCACGTCGATGCTCGACTACGACCTGGGCGCGAAGAACGTCCACGTCGGCCCCTCCGATTACGTGCCGTGGCTGACCGACCGCAAGTGGGCCTACATCCGGCTCGAAGGGACGAGCTTCGGTGACGTCCCTCTGAACATCGAGATGAAGCTCGAGGTGTGGGACTCGCCGAATTCCGCCGGCATCGTGATCGACGCCGTTCGGCTCGCGAAGCTCGCGCTCAACAACGGCATCGCGGGCTCGCTGGAGGGCCCGAGCTCGTACCTGATGAAGTCCCCACCGCGCCAGATCGCCGACGACGACGCGATGGAGCTCGTCGAGGAGTTCATCGAGCGCAACCGGCGGGAAGTCTCCGCGCCGGCCCCGGCCGAGGTCTGAGAATCGAGATGCGCGTTGCCCGGAGCTAAGCTCCGGGCGATGCGCATCTGCCTCGTCACGCCGTTCGCGTGGTCGCAGCCGCACGACGTGAACGAGCACGTCGCGGGCGTGGCAGGAGGGCTACGGGCGCTCGGGCACGAGGTGACGGTCGTCGCACCGTCGACCCGTGCCGGCGACCTGCTGGCGGGTCGGCGCGCACTGATGCACGGCGAGCGCGCCGACGTGATCGCGGTCGGGCCGGCGATCCCGGTCTCGACGAGGTCGCAGCTCGGCGTCCCGGTCGGCGTGCAGGCCAACCTGCGCCAGGCGCTCGAACAGGGCGGCTACGACGTCGTCCACGGCTTCGACCCCGGCCTTCCGTCTCTCTCCTACCTCGCGCTCCGCGACGCGGACTCGCTCGCCGTGGCGACGTTCACCTCGGCGAACCGGCTCGGCTACCCGCCCGCGCGATCGCTGCGCGAGAAGCTCCTGGCGCGCCTCGACCTGCTCATCGCCTTCACGCCGGGGATCCGCGACGCAGCGGAGGAGCGGTTCCCGGGCGACTACCGCATCCTCTCGCCGGGAGTCGATTCGAGCCTGCACGCCCCGGGGCCGAAGGAGCGGACGATCGTCGTCGAGCTGCGTCCGAACGAGCGGATCGTCGCGCGCGGCGTCCTGCTCGCGCTGCGTGAGCTCCCGGACTGGAGCCTCGTGCTGCTGCGGACGCGCCCGCTGATCGGCAGGCCGGCGATCCCGCGCGAGCTCGCAGGACGCGTCCAGGTGCGCACGCTCCGCGACGGGGCCGCACGCGCCGGTCTGTTCGCCGGTGCGTCCATCTTCGTTCCGGGCGTCGACGGCCTGCCGCGCGTCGCACTCGAGGCGGAGGCGGCCGGCTGCGCCCTGGCTCGGCCTCACGGCGTCGAATCGCAGCCCGAGCTCGCCGCAGCCGCCGCTGCGCGGCTGGCCGAGGACGACGCCTTCCGCGAGCGGGAGGGCGCGCGCGCCCGGGCAGAGGGCGAGGCGAACGACTTCGCCGTCGTCGCCACACAGCTCTCCGAGTGGTACGGCAGCCTGCCGATGCGACGCCGGCGCCGCCAGCAGGCCGACCCGCTCGGTGACCGGCCGCTGATCGTCGCCGACCTGCACATGCACACCTCGTGGTCGCACGACTGCTCCACCGATGCGGCCGAGCTGGTCGACTACGCCGAGGCACAAGGGCTCGGCGCGATCGCGATCACCGACCACAACGTGTTCGGAGGCGCCCTCGAGGCGATCGACTACGCGTCGGGGCGCGAACTGATCGTGATCCCCGGCGAGGAGGTGAAGACCGACGGCCAGGGCGAGGTGATCGGCCTCTTTCTGGAGCGCGAGATACCTCGCGGCCTCGCCTTCGCGGAGACGATCGCGGCGATCCGCGAGCAGGGTGGTCTCGTCTACGTCCCCCACCCGTTCGACCGGCTGCACGCGATCCCCGATCCGCGGACGCTGCACCGCCATCTCGCGGACATCGACGTGCTGGAGGTCTACAACGCCAGGCTCCTGCTCGAGGCGTACAACGACGAGGCGCTCCGGTTCGCCCGAAAGTACAACCTGACGATGGGAGCAGGATCGGACGCCCACGTCCTGCAAGGTGTCGGAACCGGCGCGCTGCGGATGCGGGCGTTCCGCGACGCCGAGGAGTTCATCGTTTCGCTCCGCTCGGCGGAGGTCCTGCGACGGCCGAAGTCGCTGGCCTACCTCCAATCGCTGAAGTGGGTCGCCCAGGTCAAGGAGAAGGTTCGTTAGAGGAGAAGGACCCCCCTGCCGCCGTGCCTGCCGTGACGACCGACGACATCTACCAGCGGTACCTCGACAAGGCGATCACCGAGATCAACCGCCTCCATCACGAGATCGTGGAGGCGGCCGACGGCGGCTTCGCGGCGCAGCCGACCGGCCATCCTCTGGCCGACATGTTCCTGCTCAAGTACGGCGCCCAGACCTCCGAGCTTCGTGAGGGCCTCGCCTTCCGGGGACGCGCCGGCGACGCGATCATCAAGTCGCTTCGCCGCCTCGGCGTCGACGCGTCCGAGGTCTACGGCACGAACTGCGTCAAGTTCGCGAGCTGCGATCTCGGCATCGCCGCGGATTGGCTGCGGCGAGAGCTGCGGATCGTCGAGCCGAAGCTGGTCGTCGTGATGGGCGCCGACGCGCTCGAGTTCGTGAACCGCCTCGAGTTCCCGTTCGCCCGCCCGCTTCGCAGCGCGGCCGGCGAGCTCCAGTCGTTCACGCCGACGATCCAGGCGCTCGCCACCCCCGACATCGATTCCTCTCTCGACGAGGCCGAGTCGAAGACCGCATTTTGGAACGCCTTCAAGCCAGTCGGGCCCTGGTGGGCCGCACTACCGCCCTACTAGCGGTCGCGCTCTTCGCGGCGCTCTTCGCCTACGACAAGCTCTCGAGCGATCTGTGGAGCGCGGGCGTGTGGTGGGACGTGGCGTGGATCGCCTGCGTGCTCATGCCGGCGACGTTCGCGCTCGTCCTGCTGGCGCTGCCGCTGCGCCGGTGGCCGCACCTGTTGCCGGCGGGGCTCGTGTTCGCCGTGCTCGCCGCAGTGCTCACCGTCGTGGATGCCGCGGTGCTCGCGAACTTCGCGCGCCTCGCCGCAGCGACGCTCCTCGGCTGGTGGTTCCTCCGCTACTTCGAGGAGCTCTCGTGGGTCGTGCTCGTCGCCTGCGTGATCCCGTGGGTCGACGCGTACTCGGTGTGGCGCGGCCCGACGAAGCAGATCGTCACCCACCACGAGCACGTGTTCTCGGTGCTGTCGTACGCGTTCCCGGTGCCGGGCCAGCACGCGGCCGCCAACCTCGGCGTGCCGGATCTGCTCTTCTTCGCACTCTTTCTCGGCGCTGCCGCCGAGTTCCGGCTGCGCGTCGTGCCGACGTGGATCGCGCTCGTCGCCGGGCTCGGCGCGACGATCGCACTGACCGTCTGGCTCGAGCTCTCGGGGCTGCCGGCGCTGCCGGGGATCGCGCTCGGCTTCCTCGTGCCGAACGCCGACCTGATCTGGCGCCGGCTACGACGGCAGCCCGGGCTCGGTGACGGCCCTGACGTAGCGAGCGGCGGAGCGGCGCACGACGTCTGAGCCGTCGGGGACGATGCGTCCCCACCATGCTCCGAAGATCGTGTCGAACGCGAACGGCTGCAGCGCCGCTGCGATCGCCTCGACCTTCGACGGCGGCAGCGGGATCAGGTTCGGGTACGAGTACATGAAGCTCACGAACCGCCGGTCGGGGATCACCTGGACGACGTCCCCCGTGAAGAGGATCCCCCGGTCGGCCCAGTGCAGGACCTGCCCGCCCGCGAAATGCCCGCCGCAGCGGATCAGCGTCAAGCCGCCGCCGAGCACGTGTGTCTCGCCGCTCCACAGCTGCACCGCCGGATCCGGTCGCGCGACATGCACTCCGTCCGCCTCGTGGAGCAGGATCGGGCAGCCGAACGCGCGCGCCCACTCGACCATCGCCGAGTAGTAGTGCGGATGCGAGATCGCGATCGTGGCGAGCCCGCCCTCGGCGACGACGCGTCGGATCAGGTCGTCGTCGAGGTACGGCACGCAGTCCCACAGGACGTTGCCGGCCGCGCTCTTCACGAGCAGCGCGCGCTGTCCGATCGCGAACGACGGCGTCATCCCGATCCCGAGCACGCCGCCGTCGTCCCGCACGTCCGCCTCGTGCGCCGCGATCACGTCGTCCCAGCTCAGCCACACCTGGCCCTCGTCGGCCGGGACGTACTGTCGCGGGTCCTCGCAGATCGCGCAGGCGCCCGGGGGCGCGTCCGCCTCCGGGTACTGCGTCCCGCAGGCCTTGCACACCCAGCTCGTCACGACGACGTTCGCTCGAGCACCGAGACGCACTCGACGTGAGGCGTGTGCGGGAACATGTCGACGGGCCGCGCACTGACGAGCCGGTAGCCGAAGTCGTCGGCGAGGCGCTTGGCATCGCCGGCGAGCGTCGTCGGGTTGCACGAGACGTAGACGATCCGGGGAGCACCGATCTCGCCGAGCCGGCGCAGGGCCTTGCCGGCGAGCCCGGCACGAGGCGGGTCGACGATCACGAGGTCCGGGTCGCCGGCCCGCTCACGCAGCTCGCGGAGCGAGTCTCCGACGTTGCCGGCGAAGAAGGCGGCGTTGCCGATCGAGTTCAGCTCCGTGTTCTCGATTGCGCAGGCGACCGACTCCTCGCTGATCTCGATGCCCCAGACCGTCATCGCGTGGGCCGCCGCGCTGAGCCCGATCGTGCCGATGCCGCAGTAGAGGTCGTAGACGGTCTCGGTGCCGCCGAGGTCGGCCGCCTCGAGCGCGATCGAGTAGAGGCGCTCCGCCATCTCGGTGTTCGTCTGCAGGAACGCGTTCGGACGGACGCGGAAGCGCAGCTCGCCGATCCGCTCCTCGATCGCGTCCTCGCCCCACAGGAGCTCGGTGGGCAGGTTCGTCACCTCGGCGACGCCCTGGTTGACCGACCAGTGGATCGAGCGGACCTCGGGGAGCTCGGTGAGCACCTCGATCAGGCGCTCGCGGTCGAAGCGCTCGCCGCGCGCCGTGACGAGCTGCACGAGCGCCTGGTTCGTGTTGCGGCCCTCGCGCACGACGAGGTGGCGGAGATAGCCCTCCTGCGTCCCCTGGTCGTACGCCTGGAGGCGCTCTTCGCGCGCCCAGGCCGCGACGCGGTTTCGGATCCCGTTGCCGACATCGCTCGTCAGCCAGCACTCCTCGATCGGAAGCACCTCGTCCCAGCGGCCGGCCTTGTGGAGGCCGAGCGTCGGGCCGTCGTCTCCGGGCGCGAAGGAGTACTCCATCTTGTTGCGGTAGTGGAACTGCGACGCGGCGGGCACGATCGGCTCGAGCGGCGGGTCGGTGAGCCCGGCGAGACGCTGCAGCGAGTCGGCCACCCACTGCTCCTTGGTCGCGAGCTGCGCGTCGTAGGCCAGATCCTGGAAGCGGCAACCGCCGCAGGCGGGGTAGTGGCGGCACGGCGCTTCGACCCGTAGCGGCCCGGGCGCGACGATCGCCGTCGCGACCGCCTCGGCGTGCCGGCGCTGTACCTTCGTCACCCGTGCGAGCACCGTGTCGCCGGGCAGCCCGCGGCGGACGAAGACGACGAAGCCGTCGAGCCGCGCGACGCCGTTGCCGCCGAAGGCGAGCGAGTCGATCGTGAGCTCGAGCTCCTGGTCGCGCTGGACGGGGGCAGCCATGCGAGGAGGCTAGCCGTGTGACCCGGTGCCAGGCACCGCGGTGCCCGGCACCGGGTCTACGTGAGGACGCTCACGTAGACGGAACGAGTCCGCGGGCCGTCGAGCTCGCAGAAGAAGATCCCCTGCCACGTGCCGAGCACGAGCCGCCCCGACCGTAACGGGATCACGACCTGCGGCCCCATCAGGGCGGCGCGGACGTGCGACGGCGCGTTCTCTTCGCCCTCCTCGATGTGCTGCCAGCCCCACCCGTCGCCGACCATCCGTTCGAGCGCCGCCTCGAAGTCGCGGGCCACCGCCGGGTCGGCATGCTCGTTGATCGTCACGCCGGCGGTGGTGTGCGGCACGAACACGAGCACCGCTGCTCCGCCGGCCCCCTCGACGGCTTCGCGCACGGCGTCCGTGATGTCGACGAGCTGCGTCCGGCGTTCGGTGGTGACGGTCAGCTCCCGCACGGCCGCTTATCCTACGGCCCGTGTCCGCCGAAGCCCCCACGAGCCGCGAGCTCGACGCGCTCCGAGACGATGCCGACCGTTTCGTCGGCGAGCTCAACGAGGAGTTCTATCTCCACTACGCCGGGCTGAAGGAGACGCTCGACATCGAGCCGATCTACGAGCGCCACGAGGAGCTGACGCGGCTCGATACGGCCCAACGCCTGTCCTCGGCGCCGACCGAGCTCTGGCGCTTCGCGTGCGAAGGCTTCCTCGGCAACCTGACCCGCGAGCATCAGGCGCGCGCAGCCGCCGTCGAGGCGTCGCTCGAGACGACCGACAGCGGCCGGACGATCCCCTACCGGATGCTGCGCGTCGAGATCGCGAACGAGCCCGACCGCGACCGGCGGCGACGGCTCGAGGAAGAACGCGTCCGGCTCCTCGACGAGCACCTGAATCCGGTCTACCTGGGGGCGCAGGCCATCGATCGCGAGGCCGTGGTCCGGCTCGGCTCGCCGAACTTCTACGAGCTCTACAAACGCTTCGGCTTCCGCCTCGACGAGCTGCAGGACGAGTGCCGAGAGCTGCTCGACGACACGGAGTCGCTGTGGGAGACCGAAGGCGACCGCCTGTTCCGCGAGCGCCTCGGAGTCGGCCTCACCGACGCGGGGCCGTGGGACGTCCCTCGGCTCTTCCGGGCGCCCGAGCTCGACCAGATCTACCCGAACGACGCGATGGTGCCCGCGCTCCAGGCGACGCTCGAGGGTCTCGGCATCGACCTGCGCTCCCAGTCGAACGTCCACCTGGACGTCGACGTCCGTCCGAACAAGTCGCCGCGGCCGTTCTGCGCGCCGATCGAGGTGCCCGGCCGGATCATGCTCGTGATCCAGCCGATCGGCGGCAAGGACGACTGGGAGGCGCTCTTCCACGAGGCCGGTCACACCGAGCACTTCGCGCACACGGACGCCGGGGCGACCTTCGAGGCGCGGCGGATGGGCGACATGGCGGTGACCGAAGGGTGGGCGATGCTGTTCGAGCACCTGGTCACCGAGCCCGTGTGGCTGAACCGGCGGCTCGACGTGCCGAAGGTCGCAGAGCTCGCCCACGAGGGCGCCGTGTCGCTGCTCTACTTCGTGCGGCGCTACAGCGCGAAGCTGCTGTACGAGATCGAGTTCTGCCAGTCGAACGACATCACCGCGATGCGCGGGCGCTACGCCGAACTGCTCGGTGATGCGCTCAAGCTGCAGATCAACCCCGAGAGCTACCTCGACGACATCGACGGCGGCTTCTACGTCACCGGCTACCTCCGTTCCTGGGCGTTCGAGGCCCAGCTCCGCGACTTCCTCCGCAGCGAGTTCGGCACCGACTGGTTCGCGCGCCGCCAGGCCGGTGATCTCCTGCGAGAGCTGTGGGCGCTCGGACAGGGGCCCACGGCCGACGAGCTGCTCAAGGACGTCTCGGGAGCGACGCTCGAGCTCGCATCGGTCGGTGCGCGGGTGCGTGACGGCCTCGCCCGCTAACTCCTCGGACGAGGCGCTGCTCGCGCTCGTTGCGCGCGGCGACGACGACGCCCTCGCCGCGCTGTACGACCGCTTCGGCCGGATCGCCTACGCCGTCGCGCTGCGGGTCGTTCGCGACGCAGAGCTGGCACAGGACGCCGTTCAGGATGCGTTCCTGGCCGCCTGGCGAACGGCCGCAGGCTTCGATCCTGAGCGAGGAACCGCCGCCACGTGGCTCCTGACCCTGGTGCACCGCCGGTCGGTCGACATCGTCCGCCGCGAGCAGCGCCGCCGGACCGAGCCGCTTGCCGAAGGCGACGCCGGCACCGGAGGGGCTGCCGACGAGGATGCCGTGATCCGTGACCGGCGGCGGGCCGTGCAGGAGGCGCTCACCCGCCTGCCACCCGAGCAGCGCCAGGCGCTCGAGCTCGCCTACTACGGCGGCTTGACGCAGTCCGAGCTCGCCGAGCAGCTCGGCGTCCCCCTCGGAACGGTCAAGAGCCGCATGTTCACGGCGCTCTCGCGGCTGCGCGACCTGCTGGGCGAACCCCCTGAACCGATGGAGGTTTGCTCGGAATAGACACAGGGGACGGCTCGTTTCAGGTGACATGCGCACGCTGACCGAGATCAAGAGAGAAATCGACAGGCTTTCGGATCGCCGCTCGGACGTGATGCGTCGGTTGTCGGAGGGGTACGACGCCTCCCTGGCCGCGGAGCACAAGGCACTCGAAGAGCAGATCGCCGATCTGTGGGACGAGCAGCGCCAGGCCCGCGCGACGCTTCGCTTCGGCGAGCGGGATCAGATCATCCAACGCGCCCGGCAGGAAGAGCGGCTCTCGCGGGCCGCGTAAGGGCGGTGCACCTCGGGTACGGTCGTACCCGAGGTGCGTGTCGCTTGCGGGATCGCGCTGGTCGCAGCGCTGGCGCTGCTCAGCGCGGCTGACGGTCGCTCCTCACCGCAGCGGGTGACCCTGATCGGCGACTCGGTGGCCGAGGTGCTCGCCCAGAACCCGGGCCCGGAGCAGATGCTCGCCCAGGGCTTCGACCTGCAGCTCCAGACCCAGGCCTGTCGCAAGCTGGTCGACCCGGGCTGCTATTCGGGGTCCCCGCCGAGCGCGCTCGATGTCGTCCAGTCCCTCGGGTCGCAGCTCGGGCCGATCGTCGTCGTCGACGTCGGCTACAACGACATCGCCCCGACGTACCAGGCAGGTCTCGACGAGGTGATGACCGCCCTCGTCGGGGCGGGGGTCCAACATGTCATCTGGGTCACCCTCGACGAGGCACAGCAGGCGTGGTCGGAGATCGACCAGGTGATCCGCGCGGCACCCACCCGGTGGCCCCAGCTGACGGTCGCTGACTGGGCACCGGTCTCCGCCGGGCAGCCGTGGTTCAACGACCTCGCCCACCTGAACTACGCCGGCGCGGTCGGGCTCGCGAGCTTTCTCCGGCCGTACCTGCTGGCAGCGTGCGGCGCCGCGTGCGCTCCTCCGCCGCCGACGTTCTGCGGGCTCGCCCTGACCGCGAACGGCTTCGATCCGGTCAGCGCCGTCAAGGGGATCTCGTGCCCGCGGGCACGCGCTGCGGTGCGTGACGTCGAGCGCGACGCACCGGGACCATGGGTCTGCTCGCGCGCCGTCCACGCCGCCTACGAGCTCGACTGCCGCACCTCCGGCGCTGAGGTCCAGGTGCTCGAGCACACGCCTGTGCGGGCGATCCGGCACGGGGCGGTCGTGACACTTGCCAACTGGTCGTTCCGTCTGCACGGCCCGGCGTTGCAGGGTTTCACGGGACGTGGGCGCTGGCGGACCCTGATCGCCCGGCCGCCGTACTGCATCCCGGCCGCGCCGCAGGAGGCACTCGCCGCGTTGCCGCTACGACGGACGACGCCGGCCGGCGGCTGTTACGCGCCGGGTTAGGCCCGCGCTACGATCAGGATTCCGGGGCGTTAGCTCAGCTGGGAGAGCGTCGGCTTTGCAAGCCGAAGGTCGCCGGTTCGATCCCGGCACGCTCCACTCCTTACCGAGAGCCGATTTCGGGTTGAAAGGCCTGCAATCGGCCCTTGCCGATCGCGCCGCTTGCCGTCCTTACGATGGGGCGATGGAGATCCTGCGCCTCGGGCCGGGCGACGAGCCTCTCCTGCTCGCCGGCGCGGCCCTCTTCGATGCTCCTCTGACGAGGACCCTGGCCGAGCGGTTCCTGGCGAGCGAAGGCCACCATTTGCTGTTCGCCGTCGAGGATGCCGGTGATCCGCTGGGCTTTGTCAGCGGCGTCGAGATGACGCATCCCGACAAAGGGACGGAGATGCTGCTCTATGAGCTGTCTGTCGCCGAAGCCCATCGCGGCCGGGGAATCGGCACCGCGCTCGTCCAGGCGTTGGCGGAGCTTGCGCGCGCACACGGCTGCTACGGGATGTGGGTCGGCACCGAGGCCGACAACGACGCCGCGCTCGCCACCTACCGGGCTGCAGGGGCGGCGCCTCCGGAGCCGTTCGTGACGCTCGAATGGTCGTTTTGACCGGGGACGACGAGCGTCCCGTCGGCCGCGAAGCGAGCTGCGGAGGCGCCGAAGTCGTCGTGCGAAAGCTGCCGCACGAGCTGCAGGCTCTGACGGCTCGAGTCGAGCACCGGGATGCCGGGATCCTCGAGCAGGAGCGAGGTCCATTTCCCGCTCGCGACCTTCCCGTCGCCGCGAAGCTTGACCGTGATGACCCCCGACTCGGAGAGGGTCCCGCCCATGCCGAACGTGTGCCAGCCGGCCAGGTTGCCGAGTGAATAGGCGATCAGCTTCCCGTGATACCACTGGACGCCCCGGATCACGTGAGGGCCGGAGCCGACGACGAGGTCGGCGCCGGCGTTGATCACCGCATGTGCGAAGGCGCGGCTGTTTCCGCGGTTCTCGCCCAGGAAGTACTCCGTCCCTAGCGGGACGTGGTCGGCCGTCGACCCCTCGGCCCCGGCGTGGATCGCCACGACGACCACGTCGGCCTCGGCTGCTGCGCGTTTGACGAGCCTCACCGCAGCCGGGATGTCGTCGAGCCGCGAGGCCCACTTGTACGGCGCGAAACCGAGGAAGGCGACCCGGATGCCGTGGATGCGCATCACTTCGATCTCTCCCGGCTTGCCGTCCCAGGCGACGCCCGCGGCGCGCAGCGCGGCGAGCGTGGATGCCTGACCGGCAGCGCCGTAGTCGTCGGCGTGGTTGTTCGCGAGGTTGACGATGCGGATGCCCGAGGCCGGGAGCGTCCGCGCGTAGCTCATCGGCGCCCCGAAGGCGAAGCAGTTTCCGGGCGTTGCGCCGGCGCATTTCGAGGTCGAGCCGTTCGAGAGCGCCTCCTCCAGGTTCACCCAGCCGACGTCGGCCGCCTTGAAGACCGGTGCGACATTCGCGAGCATCAGCCGACCCTGGTCGGGGGGCAGGCCGTAGGTCGAGCCGAGGACCGTGTCGCCCGCCCAGGCGATCGTCACGCTGCCGCTCGGAGCTGGTCGCTTCCGTGCCGCGACGTGGACGACGGGGCTCACCGCCGCGGCGGCCGGCGGCGGCCCGCTCCCGCCGCTCGCTCCGAACGCGTGGCCCAGGGCAACGGCGATTCGCCGTGCCGACCAGAGCTGCGCAGGCGAGCGCGACGAGCCGGCGCCGCCTGACCGCGCGCCCACGCGCAGCCCTGCGCCGGTCGTGCGCGGGCGAAGCCGGCGTTGGATCGTCAGGACGGCGAGTCAGGGCTCAGACTGATAGCAGGTCGCGCTACGGGCGCGAGACGACCATCGTGCGGCTGGCACCGCCGAGGTAGCCGGCACCGGCCTGGTTGACGCTGATCGCGACGCGCAAGACCGATCTTCCGTGCGGGAGCACCGCGGTGAAGCCGACGCGTGAGCGGGCTCCCAGGCGCACGCGCTTCACGGTGACCCACCGGCCGGTCGCGGCTCGCCGCTGCAACTGGACGACGCGATACGGGAAGCCGTGCCCGGCGCCGACGCGCACGATGAAGTGCAGCCCGTGTCGGGTGACGGCGACGGCCGGATGCACACCAACCGACGCCGCGGCGCTCGTCGCTCCCTGCCAGACGGCTCGGTACGCAGTCGCGATCGTCGGCTTCGCGAGATAGGCCCACGAGCCGTCCGCGGCCGTGAGCACCACGGCGATCGACTGGAACGACGGCGTGCCGTAGGGCTGGGCGAAGACCGTCACCGGTTGGCCCGCCGCGCGCACCGGCACGGTTCCGCGCAGGAGGACGGCGCGGCCGAAGACGAGCTCGCGTGCCGCGGGGGCGAGAGTCACGCCGGCGGTCTGGAAGGTGGCGTCGCCGCCGGTCGTGGTGCCGGCGTCGCTCTTCGCGACGAGCCGATAGTGGTACGTCGCTCCGCTGACGAGGCTCTTCAGCGCGGCGGAGACGTTCTTTGCGCCCGAACCGGAGCCCGCGCTGGCGGAGGAGGTCTTCGAGCCGTACGACGTCGACGTGCCGTACTCGAACCAGTAGCTCGTCGACCGGCTCTTCGGGTCGACGGCCCCGGTGACGGTGGCGGTGGTGATGCCGACGCTCTGGGCGGCGCCTGTCTGCACTGCGGGCGGGACGGAGGTCGAGAAGGTGCGGTCGGCACCAGCCGTCGAGCCGGCGCTGTTGCCGGCGACGATGCGGTAGTGGTAGACCGTCGCGACCTTCAGCTTCGTCAGCGAGGCCGACTCGTTCTGCGGCGTGCCGGAAGACCCGGCGCTCTTCGTCGCCGTTCGCGTGCCGTAGCTCGTGGACGTGCCGTACTCGAAGTACCAGCTCGTCGAGATGCCGTTCGGCGTGACCGTGCCGTTGAGCTTCGCGGTCGTCGGGGCGATCGACGACGCCGCGCCCGTCGACACCGACGGCGCGCCACTCGTGCTGAAGGTCGCGTCGGAGCCGTTCGTCGTGCCTCCGTCGGAGGTCGCGACGAGCCTGAAGTGGTAGGTGTGGCCGGCTTGCAGCCCCGTGACGGAGGCGGAGACGGAGGCGGCGTTCGTCCCCGAGGTGCTCTTGGCGGAGGTCTTCGACCCGTAGCTCGTCGACGTGCCGTACTCGAAGTACCAGGTGGTCGTGCGGCCGTTGGCGTCGACCGAGCCGTTCAGCGTGGCCGAGGTGGCCTTGACGCTCGCGGCGGCGCCGGTCACGACGCCCGGCGGCGAGAGGGTCGTGAAGGTTCCCTCGAGCCCCTTGGCCGTTCCGTCGCTGTTCGTCGCCTCGACTTGGTAGGTGTAGGTCGTCCCCGGGGTGAGACCGGTCAGCTTCGTCGAGACGGCGACGTCGGCGGTGCCGGAGCCGGCGCTCGTGCTCGAGGACTTGACGAGCTTCGTCGGGTCGGAGCCGTAGTCGAAGAGCGCGGTCGTCGATTTGCCGCCCGGGTTGACGGTGCCGTTGACGAGCGCGCTCGTCGGCCCGACCTGCTGCGCAGTGCCGGTGATCGCGGTCGGCGCGGCGTTCTCGGCGGCCCCGGCGGGGAGCACGAACGCGAGCGCGACCAGCGCCGAGGCGGCAGCCAGGTGCACGGTCCTCCGAGTCACGCGCCCCATCACGGGGAACCTTCTCGCACGCCGATGGGGCTTTTTGCGTGGGCTGTGTAAAACGGTGGTAAATCGAGCGCTTTGTGACGAGACGGGCCACGGCCGCCGCGGACATGTCACGTCGCCAGGCGAGGGTGACAGAAGTGAAACGCGCTCTGGACGCTCGGCGAGAAACGGCAGAGACAACCCGTTTTCGAGGGCGGCACGAACCGGTTACGGTTGCCCGACGAGGGTGTCAAAAGACGCACAAATCATCCACAGGCAACGAAGGAGATCGAGATGGTCGGCGTGATCGTGACGTTCCAGTACGACGAGGGATCCTTCGACCGCGGGCGCATCGAAGGCGTCGCGGAGCGGGCTCGGCCGGCCTTCAGCGGGCTGCCGGGGCTCCGCCTCAAGGCCTTCACGATCGACGAGGAGAACCACCGGGCCGTGAACGTCTACCTGTGGGACGACGACGAGGCGGCCGCGTCCTTCTTCGGCGACGAGCTGCGCGAGCGCGTCACCGGGCTCTACGGCGTGGCACCGCGCATCGACTTCCTCGACGTCGCGGCGTTCGTCGACAACGCGGGAACGCCCGTCGCGTCGTGACCGCGCGATCATCCCGCCGGTCGACCTCGAATCATCCCCGGGGCCGATGTCCGGATCCGGAGCGCGTCGTAGGCTCCCAACCATGGAACGGCGCGTGCTCATCATGCTTCTCGTCACCGGACTGATCGTCCTCGCGCTCGCCGGCTGGACGGTGCAGGGCGCCCGTTGGCTGACGGCGGGCGGCCGCCGGCCGACGCTGCCGCAACCCGCTTAACCTGGTTAACGATTCGCCTGGTAGCTTGCCCGAGTGAGCGGGCGCCCACTATCTGTCGACCCCCCGGACCTCGGGACCGTCGCCACCGCAAAGCGGATGGCCCGCCTCTGGCGGGAGCAGGGACGGCTCGTCGTCGTCGGCCTGGTCTGCGCGTTCATCTACAGCGCGCTCTCGCTGGCGATCCCGATCGTCGTCCGGCGCGCGATCGACAACTCGATCGCGCCGACCAACGGCCACCACGATCCGCTCTGGCCCTACCTGGTGGCCGTGATCGGCCTCGCGGTCATCCGCTTCTTCGTCAACTTCACGCGCCGCTATGCGACCTCGCGCCAGGGCATCCGCGTCGAGTGGCGGATGCGCGAGCTGCTCTACCAGGCGTACCTGCGCTATCCGCGGGCGTTCTACGACCGCCACGCCACCGGCCAGGTCGTCTCGCGCGCGACGAACGACCTGTATCCGATCCGCTACTTCATCGGCTGGGGGATGACCCAGGGAATCCAGTCCGTGATGATGATCGTCGGGATCGCGGCCGTCCTCTTCTTCGTCAACGTGAAGCTCGCCGCGATCGCACTCGTCGCCATGCCGGCCGTGGGCCTTCTCGCCTTCATGTTCGCGCGGCGCGTGATGCCGATCTCGCGCCGCGTCCAGCAGCTGAAGGCAGACGTCACCGAAGCGGCCGACGAGGCGGTGGTCGGCATCGAGATGGTGCAGGCGTTCGGACGCGAGGACGACGTCCAGGCCCGGTTCACGACCAAGGCCGAGGCGGTGCGAAACGGCGTCCTGCGCCAGGCACGCGTCGAGGCGGCGTTCCTGCCCGGGCTGCTCTTCCTGCCGACGGTCTCGATCGCCGCGGTCGTCCTCTTCGGCGGCCGCGACGTGATCGGCGGCACGCTGACCTACGGCGAGTTCTACCTCTTCTACCAACTGCTGCTGCAGATGGTGTGGCCGCTCGAGGCGCTCGGCTGGATCCTCTCGCTGGCCCAGCGCGCGACCGCCTCGGCCTCGCGCAGCTTCGCCTGGCTCCAGGGCATCGAGACGATCCCGGAGCCCGAACAGCCTCGGTCGCTGCCGGCCGGCGGTCTCGCCTTGAGCTTCGAGGCGGTCCACTTCTCCTACGGGACGGGCAGCGAAGTGCTCGCCGGCATCGACCTGACCCTCGCACCCGGCGAGGTCGTCGCCGTCTGCGGCCCGACGGGCGCCGGAAAGTCATCGCTGCTCAACCTCGTGCCGCGGTTCTACGACCCGACGGCCGGTCGAGTCCTGCTCGGCGGCATCGACCTGCGCGAGCTCTCACTGGCGGAACTGCGTTCGGCAGTCGCGATCGTGACGCAGCGGCCGATCCTCTTCTCGATCCCGCTGCGCGACAACCTGACGGCGGCACGGCCTGACGCCCCCTGGGACGAAGTCGTCGCGGCGTGCGAGGCCGCCGGCGTCGCGCACTTCGCCGCCGACCTGCCCGACGGGTACGACACGCTCATCGGCGAGCGCGGCGTCAACCTCTCGGGCGGACAGCGCCAGCGGGTGGCGCTCGCACGTGCGCTGATCGCAGGCGCGCGCGCCGTCGTGCTCGACGACCCGATGTCGGCAGTCGACACGCAGACCGAGCGGCACCTGATCCTGAACCTCCGCCCCGCGCTTGCCGGCCGCACGGTGCTGGTTGCGACGCAGCGCCTCAGCACGGTCCTGATCGCCGACCAGGTCGTCGTGATCGACGACGGCGCGATCGTCGAGCAGGGCAAGCCGCTCGAGCTGCTCGATGCCGACGGCCCGTTCTCGAGCCTGTTCGGCGAGGAGGTGCTCGCCGCGTGACCAACGAGCGCAAGCCCCGGCTCGGCCTGTCGCGCCTCACCCGGTACCTGCGCGGCCACCGCGTCCGCGTCGGCCTGCTCGCGATCGTCGGCGTGGGCAGCGCGGCCGCGCCGGTTGCCGCGCTCTTCGTCGTCCAGGACGCGATCAACCAGGGCATGCTCGAGCACGACAGCGCCCGCCTGACCCGCGACGTCGTGCTCTACCTCTGCATCAACGCCGCCGCGTGGGTCCTGCAGACGACGCTGGTGCGCGGCCTCGCGCGCGTCGGGCAGGACGTCGTGCTCGGACTGCGGCGCGACCTCTTCCAGCATCTGACCAGGCTCTCGTTGCGCTATTTCAGCGGGCAGAAGGCCGGCTGGATCATCGCCCGGCTGACGTCGGACGTCGACGCCCTGTCGGACGTCCTCTCCCAGGGACTGACGACGCTCGTCGTCAACACGCTCACCCTGATCGCGGCCACGATCGGGCTGTTCATCCTCGACTGGCGGCTCGGCCTCGTCGCGCTCGTGATCCTGCCGCCGACGCTCGTGCTGACGCGGTGGTTCCAGGTGAGGTCGCACGCGGCGTTCCTGCGCGTCCGCGAGACGATCGCTGCGATGACGGCGCAGATCGCGGAGTCGGTCTCGGGCATGGCGGTGATCCAGGCGTTCAACCGCGAGCGCGCCTTCCTCGACGAGTTCGACAGGTCGAACGCGGCGAACCGAGGCACGAACACGCACGCCCAGTACCTGAACTCGCTCTTCTTCCCGGGGATCGAGCTGCTCGGCGCCGTCGCGATGGCGGCGATCCTCTGGGTCGGCGGCCGGATGATCGCGGACGGCACCCTGCTGATCGGCACGCTCGTCTCGGCGGTCTTCCTGCTCAACCTCATCTTCCAGCCGCTCCAGGAGCTGTCCGATCTCTACGGCCAGGTGCAGTCGGCCGGCGCCGCGATGGAGAAGGTCTCGCTGGTGCTCGACACCGAGCCCGAGATCCGCGACGTGCCGGGGGCGGTGCAGCTCGAGATCGACGGCGACCTCCGGATCGACCACGTGACGTTCGCGTACGGCGGCGAGCCGGTACTGCACTCGATCGACATCCACGTTCCGGCGGGCGGCTGCCTCGCGCTCGTCGGCGAGTCGGGCGGCGGCAAGTCGACGACGGCGAAGCTCGTCGGTCGCTTCTACGATCCCGACGAGGGCGCCATCCTCATCGACGGTCACGACCTGCGCGAGCTCGACCTACGCTCGTACCGGCGTCAGCTCGGCGTCGTGCTCCAGGACCCGTTCCTCTTCGCCGGCACGATCGCCGACAACATCCGCTTCGCACACCCGGACGCGACCGACGCCGAGGTGGAAGAGGTCGCCAGAGCCGTCGGCATCGACCGCATCGCGCGCCGGTTCGAGGAAGGGCTCCTGCACCCGGTCCGCGAGGGCGGGTCGGGCCTGTCGGCCGGCGAGCGCCAGCTGATCTCGATCGCGCGCGCGCTGCTCGCCGACCCCCGCATCCTGATCTTCGACGAGGCGACGTCGAACATCGACCGCCCGACCGAGATCCTGATCGAGCAGGCGCTCGACCGGCTCCTGCGCGGCCGCACGTCGATCATCATCGCCCATCGACTCGCGACCGTCCGGCGCGCCGACGAGATCCTCGTCGTCGAGCACGGCCGCATCACCCAGCGTGGGCGCTTCGACGAGCTCCTCGCGGCCGACGGACCGTTCCGCCGGCTGGCGCGCGACCTCGAAGGCGCGGCGGTCGACTACCCGCAGCCGGAGGCGGACGACTCGGCGAGGGGCAGCCGAGCGAGCAGCTGGGCGAGGGTCTCGAGCTCCGAGCCGGAATAGCGGGAGGTGAACAGCTCGTCGACGCCGCGGTAGTGCGTGACCGCGGCGGTGCGCAGCTTCGCGCGGCCCGTCTCGGTCAGCTTGGCGTAGGACACGCGCGCGTCAGAGTGGCACGTCGCCTTTTCGACGAAACCGGCACGCTCGAGCCCTTCGAGCAGCCGCGTGATCCCGGACGCTGTGAGCAACACGCTCTGCGCGAGATCGACGCGCCGCATCATGTAGCCCTCGGCGTGCGAGAGGTGCAGCAGCACCTCGTAGTCGTGAAGCGTCAGCCCGTGCTCGCGCTGGAGCTGGGCCGACATCTCGCGGGTGATCTCCGCGTGAGCGCGGAGGAACGTGACCCAGGCGGCGAGATCGGTCTTCGTTGCGTCGGTGGTCGCCATAGTTGCGCCCTCAAGTGTAGCCGCTGGCGCAGCTGAAGCCGACTACGGCCGGAGGCGCCCGAAGGTCGACACCTGCTCGACCCGGCGCCTCCGGCGCATCACCGCGCCGCCGTCGGAGTCGTTGCCGACGGCGGTGTTCCCCTCGACGGTCTCGAGCTGCCCGCCAGCGTGGGCGGCGATCACGATGCCGACGTGATCCGGCAGGCCGCCGTCCCAGTCGAAGACGGCCAGGTCGCCGGGCGCCGGCGTGACGCCGTCGTCGAGGCTCCTGCCGGTCGCCCGCAACCACGCCTCGAGGGTCGGAACGTAGGCGACTCCGCGCGGCGTCACGCCCGCCCCGCGCCAGCCGCGACAGAGCGTGATCCCGGCCCCGACGGAGAAGCAGTACGAGACGAAGATCGCGCACCACGGCACGCCGTCGACGCCGAACCAACGCCCGAACATCGTCCGGTTCGAGCCCGGCGGGCTCTCGCGGACGCCCACGTGCCGGACCGCCTCGGCCAATGCCCTGCGCCCGGGCTTCGCTGCCGCAGCAACGTCGGTCGCGCTCACAGCGCCTCCCTCGTCGCTTGCAGCCGAGAGCCTACAACGCGCCGGTCGACGTGTCGCAGGCCTCGGGATCTCCGCTGCCGTAGCCGCGCAGGAACCATTCCTGGCGTTCCGCAGCCGAGCCCTGCGTCCACGTCTCCGCGTCCACCTGGCCCCCCGCCTCGGACTGGATCCGGCCGGCCCCGACCGAGGCCGCCGCCGCGAGCCCTTCTGCGATCTCCCGCCGCGTCAGGGCGCGGATCACGCCGGTCGCGACCGCGCGGTGCGTCCAGACCCCTGCGTAACAGCCGGCCTGGAGCTCGACCCGCACCGCACCGTTCGGCTCGTGCGTCGCCGGCCTTCAGCTCGCCGAGCAGATCCTGGACGTGGTGCCCGTACTCGTGTGCGAGCACGTAGGCCTCCGCGAACGGCCCGCCCTTGGCCCCGAACTTGCTCTCGAGCGCCTGGATGAACCCGAGGTCGATATAGACCCTGCCGTCCGCCGGGCAGTAGAACGGCCCGACGTCGCTGCTCGCCGGCCCGCAGCCGGTGCCGGCGAGCCCACTGAAGAACACCGTGCCCGCCTGGCGGTAGGGCTTCCCGTGTGCCCTGAACCAGCCCTGCCAGTAGGACTGGACCGAGTGGACCTCGGCGACGAGCTTGCAATCCTGCTGCACGGTCGTCGTCGCTCCGGTCGCGCAGTCGGTGTCGAGGATCGCCGACGCAGACTGTCGGGGGGACGAGATCGTGACCCCTTCGAGAGCGTTGAAGGCGTTGTTGTGCCGCCCTCCGGCGAGCACGATCGCCAGGTACACGACGATCCCGAGCACACCCAGGGCGCCGCCGCCGAGCGCGACCGGCGCGACCCCGCTTCCGGACGCAGGACCGGGCGCCTCTCCCGGCGGCTCCGGCACGCCCGTTAGTGCGGCGCCCAGGCGTCGGGGTCGGCGCTCAGCGCCTCGACCGACGCCGGAAGCTCCCCGCGCGCGACGTCGGCCACCGTCACCTGCTCGAGCACCGCACGCAGGCTCGCGCGCACCGCGACCCACACGTCTCGCAGGCGCTCGGCGCTGCCGTGGTACGTCACGAGCTCCGACCGGACGCCGCGCACATTTGCAAGAGGCCCGTCGACGGCACGAATCACGTCGGCGAGAGAGATCTCGTCCGCCGGTCGAGCGAGCCAGTAGCCGCCCTCCGCACCACGCTTGCTCGCCACGAGCCCGGCGTTCCTCAGGTCGACGAGGATGTTCTCGAGGAAGTTCGGGGGGATCTCCTGCGCCTGCGCGAGACGGTCGCCCTTCACCGGGCCGGAGCCGGCCGCAGCCAGCTCGACCGTCGCCCGGATCGCATAGTCGGCCTTCGCCGAGACCCTCATGCAGCCCGGTCGAACTCGTCGAGGAGGATCCTGATCTCGCACACCTCACGGAAGCCGAGCCGAGCGAGGATCGGACGCGACATCGGGCTCGCCTGGGTGACGAGCGCCGGTGTGTCGCGGCGCACGGCATCGGCCCAGCGCGCTGCGACGAGCGCGCGGTAGGCGCCGCGACCGCGGGCCTCGGGAAGCGTCGCGCCGCCGAACAGCGTCGCTCCGTGTGCCGAGAAGGAAGCAGTGCCACGGGCCACCGGCCGGCCGTCGACGAGGGCGATGTAGACGACGTTGTCGTCGTCCCCGCCTTCCTCCTGAACGGCGACCGGCTCGGGCATCCCGAACGCAACGGCCGCGATCCGCGCCGCGGCGAGCCGATCCTCGGGGGTGACCGCACGACGCACCTCGACGTCGTTCGGCACGCCGGCGGGCGGCTCGGTCAACACCATCCCGACGGCAAGCGGAGTCGAGTCGTCGACGAGGCCCCGCGCGAGGAGACGGTCGACGAGGTCATGGGGCGTCGCATGCGTCCCGACCTCCCAGGTGCAGGCGGTGCGTCCCTTGGCGCGTAGACGGGCGTGGATCTCCGAGCGGACCTCGTCGATCTCGTTCTCGCCGAGCCGAAAGCGCTGGGCAACGTTCCACCCGGGCTCGTCGCCGCGCCCCATCCACAGCACGTACCGCCCTGCATCGTCGCGCTCGTCGGAAGGACCGAGCGGCGTGTACGTGTTCGCATTCTCGGCCAACTCGAGCAGGTCGGTCACCCGGCCAATCTAACCGCGTCGCCGCCACGGCTCGACTGCTTCGCGGGGTAGAGCTTCGAATGCCACGCGCGGCGGTAGATCGACGTCAGTTGCTCCACGCGCTCGATATAGGCGCGCGTCTCCGGGAACTGGATCCCTTCGCCGCGCGCACGCCAGCGGTCGACGTTTCCCTGGCCGGCGTTGTACGCGGCCAGGACGAGCCGCTCGCTGCCGTACTTCTTGAAGAGGTTGTCGAGGTACCAGGAGCCGTAGCGGATGTTGAGCTCGGGGTCGAAGAGATCCTGCGTCCTGAACCGGGTGCCGCCCGTACGGATGGCGATGCCGCGGGCCGTCGCCGGCGTCAGCTGCATGAGCCCGATCGCTCCCGACGACGACACGACACTCGACCGGAACTTCGACTCCTGGTAGATGACGGCGGCGACCAGCGCAGGGTCGAGGCCGTGCTCGGCGGCGTGGACACGGACGAACTGCGAGTAGCGGAGCGGGTAGCGAATGCGCTCGTACCACGTCGGATTCGTCCGCACGACGTAGAGCGCAAAGCCGGACACGGCCGCGACGAGGACCGCGAGTGAGAGGACGAGGTTCCGTCTCACCC
This sequence comes from uncultured Thermoleophilia bacterium, assembly GCA_963774355.1. Taxonomy (GTDB): domain Bacteria; phylum Actinomycetota; class Thermoleophilia; order Gaiellales; family Gaiellaceae; genus PALSA-600. The sequence goes on from CAVZER010000006.1 coordinate 684,252, forward strand.
CGGCTGCAGCTCTTGCATCACGGTGTCGACGAATGCGTCGAGCTCTTCCAGCGTGCCCGTGTTCGAAAACGTGTAATCGGCGCGCGACGCCTTCTCCCGCTCCGGGCAGGAACCTGCTGTCGCGCTCGTCCACGGCCTGCTCCGACCGCGCGCGCCGCAGCTTGGTGGGTGCGGTGATCACGACGACCTTGTCGAAGCGCGTCTCGCCGCCGACCTCGTAGAGCAGCGGCACCTCGGTGACGCAGACGCCAGGGGGATTCGGGAGCCGGGCGAGATCCTCGCGCCACTTCAGATACTCGGCAGAGACGAGCGGGTGGAGGAGCTGTTCCAGGAAGGCGAGCGCGTCCGGGTCGTTGAACACCGTGGTCGCGAGCGCGGTGCGGTCGATCTCACCGTCCGGCCCGATCACGCCGTTCCCGACGCGCGCGACGATCTTCTCCTTGACCTCCTGATGCCGGAGCAGGTGATGGACGATCTCGTCGCTCGAGACGGTCGCCGCCCCGTGGCGCGCGAACGCCTTCAGGGCCTCGCTCTTTCCGCTCCCGATGCCGCCGGTGATCGCGACGGCGACCGGGCGGGTCACTCCTCGACGACGGCCTCGGCCTCGGGAACGGCCGCGGCCTCGGGCTCGGTCTCGACCGCCTCGTCGACGCTCTCGTCAGCGACGACCGCCTCGTCGTCGATATCGACCGGCGCATCGTCGACCTCGACCGCTTCGTCGACGACCACGACCGGCGCATCCTCGACGACTTCCTCGTGGCCGGCGGCCGCGTCGGCGACATCGTCGTCGTCGGCATCGTCCTCGGCAGCGACCTCCGCGCCGGGCGCGTCGGCGAACACGTCTTCGGACAGATCGAGGTTCGGCCGTGTGTGCACCGACTCGGCGCCGTCGGCCCGCGGCTGAACGGGGTCGGTGTCCTCGACGCGCTTCAGCGACAGCGAGAGCCGGCGGCGGTCGCCGTCGACCTCGATGATCTTCACGTTCACCGGTTGACCCTGCGAGACGACCTCGCGGGGGTTCTCGACGTGGTGCTGCGCGAGCTCCGAGATGTGCACGAGGCCCTCGACGCCCGGGAGGATCTCGACGAACGCACCGAAGGTGACCACCTTGGTGACCCGGCCCTCGACGACGTCGCCCTCCTTGTAGCTCGAGAGCACCTGCTGCCACGGATCGCTCTGCGTCTGCTTGAGGCCGAGCGAGATGCGCTGGCGGTCGCGATCGATGTCGAGCACCTTGACCTGCACGTCCTGGCCGATCTCGAGCACCTCCGACGGGTGGTTCACGTGCGACCACGAGAGCTCGGAGATGTGGATCAGGCCGTCCATGCCGTCGAGGTCGACGAACGCGCCGAAGTCGACGATGTTGGAGATCTGCCCCTCGACCACGTCGCCCGGCTGCAGCTTGTCGAGGATCTGCTGCCGCTGCTCCTTGCGCTCCTCTTCGAGCACCGCACGGCGCGAGAGAACGACGTTGTTGCGGGAACGGTTGAGCTCGATCACCTTCGCGCGCAGCTCCTGGCCGAGGAACTCGTCCAGGTCCTGAACGCGGCGGATGTCGACGAGCGATGCAGGCAGGAACCCGCGCACGCCGAGGTCGAGGATCAGGCCGCCCTTGACGACCTCGATCACCCGCCCGTTCACCGGCTCGCCCGATTCTGCGGCGCCCTCGATGTTCTTCCAGGCGAGCTCGAAGCGTGCGCGCTTCTTCGACAGGATCAGCCGGCCCTCGGCGTCCTCCTTCGTGAGCACGAGCGCGTCGATCTCGTCGCCGAGCGTAACCTCGTCCGAGGGGTTGATCGACCGGCGGATCGAGAGCTCGGAGACCGGGATGACGCCCTCGGACTTGTAGCCGATGTCGACGAGCACCTCGTCCTTGTCGACGCGGACGACCGTGCCGTGGACGACCTGTCCCTCGTTGATCTCGGGGAAGGTCGACTCGTAGTCCGGAATCAGCTCGCCGTCGGGCCCTTCGACCCAGACGCCCGGCTCCTGCTGCATGAGATCGTGGCTAGCCAAAGCGGCCGCGAAGTATAGCCAGGTATGCGCGGACGCCCCCGAACCGTGCCTGGCACGGAAGTGCCAGGCACCTGTTTTGGCGGCTACGACTTCGCCTCGGCCCAGTTGTCGCCGACGCCCACGTCGACGGCGAGCACCGGGTCGAGGTCGTAGGCGCCCACCATCTCGGCTCTGACGAGCTCGCGCACCTTCGACACCTCGGTCTCTGGCACTTCGAGCAGGAGCTCGTCGTGCACCTGCAGCACGAGGCGCGCGCCTCTCCCCTCCTCGGTCAGCCGCCGCGCGATGCGGATCATCGCCACCTTGATGATGTCCGCGTTCGAGCCCTGCATGACGAAGTTGACCGCGACCCGCTCGCCGAAGCCCCGCGTCTGCCGGTTCGAGGCGCGCAGCTCGGGGACGAGGCGCCGCCGCCCGAGCAGCGAGGTGACGTACCCGTCGCGGGCGGCCTGCTCGATCGTCCGCGCGATGAAGTCCTGGACGTGCGGGAAGCGGGCCAGGTACGCATCGATGTAGCGCTGCGCCTCCTCGCGCGGGATCTCGAGGTTCTCGGACAGCCCGAACGCCGAGATGCCGTAGACGATCCCGAAGTTGATCATCTTCGCGATCGACCGTTGCGCCGACGTCAGCGCGGCGGGGTCGACGCCGAGGACCTCCGACGCGGTCGCGGTGTGGATGTCCTCGCCGCGCTCGAAGGCAGCACGCAGCTTGGGCTCGCCGGAGACGTGCGCCAGGATGCGCAGCTCGATCTGCGAGTAGTCCGCGGAGAGCAGCCGGCGGCCTTCCTCCGCCACGAAGGCGGAGCGGATCTCGCGCCCGAGCTCGGTGCGCACCGGGATCGCCTGGAGGTTCGGGTCGGAGGTCGAGAGCCTGCCGGTCGCCGCGACCGTCTGGTTGAAGTGCGTGTGCAGCCGCCCGTCGTGCTCCGAGATCAACGATGGAAGCGGCCGCAGGTACGTGTTCAGGAGCTTGGTGAGCTCCCGCCACTCCTCGACCACCCGGACGAGCGGATGGTCCTCGCGGATCGATCGCAGCACCTTGGCGTCGGTCGAGTAGCCCGTCTTGCCTTTGCGGCCGGCGGTGAGCTCGAGCTTCTCGAACAGGATTCGCCCGAGCTGCTGCGGCGAGCCGATGACGAACTCCTCGCCCGCCAGCTCGTACGCAGTCGACTCGAGCTCCTCCGCCCGCTCGGCCAGCCGCGCCGTGATCTCGCCCATGCGATACGTGTCGATCTTCACGCCGGTCGCTTCCATCTGCGCCAGCACCCCTGACAGCGGCAACTCGATCGTCCGGTAGAGATCGGTGAGGCCGCGCTCGTCCAGCCGCTCGAGCAGCGGATCGCGCAGCCGTCGAGGCGTCTCGGCGGCTCGCACGAGCTCGGCGGTCTCGTCCTCCGTCTGCGGCACCGGCACCAGCTCGACGCCGTACTCGGCCGCCAGGTCGGCAAGCTCGTACGACGCCCGACCCGGATCGATCAGGTACGCGGCGAGGAGCGTGTCGTCGCGCGCCGAGACGCCACTCGCCTTCGCGTCGTGCACGACCAGCTCCGCGTCGCGGAGATCACCGGCCGGGCGGGAGCCGATCACGACGTCGACCCCGGCGGCGACTGCGGCGCGATCGCCGCTCGCCGCATAGCCGACGAGGCCGCGGAAGTCGAGCTCGCCCTCGCGCCACGGCACTTCGATGCCGGTGACCTCGAGCGGGGCCGACGGGACCGCCGCGTCGAGCTCGTCCACGCGGTTCAGCAGCGCGCGAAACTCGAAGCGGCGAAAGATCTCCTTGAGCTGCGAGCGGTCGGGCGGGGCGAGCACGAGCTGGGCCGGGTCACAGTCGATGTCGAGGTCGCGCCGCATCGTCGCGAGCTCCTTCGAGAGGCGCGCCTGTTCGGCGAACTCGAGGACGTTCTTCCGGCGGGCCGGCGACAACTCCTCGGCGTGCTCGATCACGTCCTCCACGGAGCCGTACTGGGCGATCAGCTGCCCGGCGGTCTTGTCGCCGATGCCGGGAACGCCGGGGATGTTGTCGCTCGAGTCGCCCTTCAGCCCGATGAAGTCCGGCACCTGCTCGGGCGTGACGCCGTAGCGTGCCTCCACGCGCTCCGGCGTGTAGACGTTGACGTCCGCGACGCCGCGCGGGGTCATCATCAGGCACACGTTCGGACTGCACAGCTGGAACGCGTCGCGATCGGTCGACACGACGCACGTCTTGATCCCTTCCGCATCCGCCCGGGTCGCGATCGTGGCGATCACGTCGTCGGCCTCCCAGCCTTCGAACTCGAGGTTGCGGTAGCCGAAGGCTTCGACGATCGGGCGGAAGAACCCGAACTGCTCGCGCAGCAGGTCCGGCATGGGCCTCCGGCCCTCCTTGTAGACGACGTCCGCGGCCTCCGCGACCGCCGCACGGTGCACGGGCCTCGAGTCCCATGCGACCGCCACGCCCTTCGGCCGGTAGTCCGCGAGCAGCTTGAAGAGCATGTTCGTGAAGCCGAGGAGCGCGTTCGTCGGCTGCCCGTCGGTCGTCTGCAGCTCCTCGGGGAGCGCGAAGAACGCGCGATAGGCGAGGTTGTTGCCGTCGACGAGGAACAGGTCGCAGGCGCGCGCGGGCGCGTCGTCGAGGTCGAGCTCCGCTCCGGTCAGCGTCTTCGGCATTGGATCCCAGTAGCGGCGGCGTTGAATTGCCGATGAACCATCTTCCTCAACGCTATCGTCCGACGCCCGTGATCGAGCCGCTCCTGTTCGAGATCGTTTCTTGACGCGCGTTCCGCTGCTCGCAGACTCGCGGCTGGTCGTCGCCGACGCGGGCCCCGACGACATCGTGCTGCGCGCACCGCGGCCGCCGGCGCCGCTCCGCGACGTTCCGGCCGCCGCCCGCGAGGCACTGGCGTTTCCGCTCGCCGGCGCGCCCCTCGCCGAGCTCGTCCGGCCCGGGGGATCGGCGACGATCGTGATCGAGCAGCCGGTCCTGCCGATCCCCGGCGCGGCGGGCGGCCCGCGCCCCGCCGCGATTGCTGCGGTCGCCGACGAGCTCTCACGACTCGGCGTCCGGCAGGTGACCATCCTCGTCGCCGGCGGGTTGCTGCGGCGCACGACGCCGCGCGACATCGGCTCGCTCGTGACGCCGGCCTTCCGGCGCCGCTTTCGCGGCCGCGTGATCGTGCACGACGTCGAGGCGGACGATCTCGTCTCGCTCGGCGAGCTCGACGACCTGCCGCTGCGCGTCAACCGCGCGCTCGTCGAAACCGATGTCGTGGTCACGGTGACCGCCGCCGAGACCGTCCTTCACGGTGGCCCGGCGGCGCTCGTCGCAGCCTCGGCACGCGAGTCGCTGCTCGCGGCGGAGGCGCGCTCGTTGCTCGAGCCGAGCACGTCGTCGGGCTGGCGCATCGCGCGCGAGCTCGAGCGACGGCTTGCCGAGCGAGTCGGTGTCTTCGGCGTGTCGCTGGTGCTCGACACTCCGCAGCTTTCGGGGCCGCTGGCCGGCTACCCCTTCGACCAGAAGGCGATCGACCGGCTACTCGGCTCGCGCCTACGGCGCGTCCTGCAACGGGCGCCTGGTGGTCTCCGCCAGGCCGGCCTCGAGCGCATCCCGCGGGCGATCACCGCAGCTGCCGTGTTCGGCGGCCCGCCGTCTGTGGCGCATGCGGAGGCGTTGCTGCGCGGGACGCTCTTCAAGGGAGTCGAGCTGCCCGAGCCCGTCGACGCGGTGGTGATCGGTGTGCCACCGACCACACCGTTCCTGCCGCGTGAACGCCCGAACCCGGTGAGCGCCGCGTACCTGGGGCTGGGGCTCGCTCTCCGCCTGTGGCGCGACGCGCCTCCGGTGGTCGCCGACGGGACCGCGATCCTCGTGCATCCGTTTTATCGGCGCTTTCCCCGGCCGACGCAGACGCCGTACCGCGCGCTCTTCTTCGAGCCGCGCCCGGCCGGCGACGCCGGCCTCCTCGCCGAGGCCGAGCGCGCTGCTGTCGCGGACGAACCGGCGATCGAGAGCTATCGGGCCGGTCAGGCCGCGCACCCGCTGCAGCCGTTCGCCGAATGGCGGGCGTGCGCGACGACGGCGGAAGGGCTCGGCGCGGTGCTGATCGCGGGCTGCCGAGACGCGCAGGCTGCGAGGCAGCTCGGCTTCGTCGGCGTGCACGGCCTCGGCGCGGCGGTCGAGATGGCAAAGGGTCGCGGCGCGCAGCGCATCGCCTACCTCGTGACCCCGCCCTACTTTCCGCTCGTCGTCGGCGATTAGCTCTCGCCGAGGTACGTCTTGCGGACCTGCTCGTTCGTCTTCAGGGCTTCGGCCCGGTCGGCAAGCACGATCCGCCCGGTTTCGAGCACGTAGCCACGACTTGCCGCCTCGAGGGCCATCAGCGCGTTCTGCTCGACGAGCAGGATCGACGTGCCCTGCTCGTTGATCGTCTTGATGATCTCGAAGATGCGCTCGACGAAGATCGGCGCGAGCCCGAGCGACGGCTCGTCGAGCAGCAGCAGCTTCGGCCGGGCCATCAGCGCTCGCCCGATCGCGCACATCTGCTGCTCGCCGCCCGACATCGTCCCGGCGTGCTGGCTCCGCCGCTCGCGCAAACGGGGGAACAGCTCGAAGACGCGATCCATGTCCTCGCGGATCTCGGCGCGGTTCGAGCGTTGGAACGCGCCCATCTCGAGGTTCTCGGTCACGCTCATCCGTGGGAACAGCCGCCGGCCCTCCGGCGACTGGGCGATTCCCCGCTTCACGATCTCGTGTGCGGCGACCGTCGTGATGTCGCGCCCGTTGAACCGGATCGATCCCTGGCGTGGCCGGTTGAGCCCGTTGATCGAACGCAGCGTCGTCGACTTGCCTGCACCGTTCGATCCGAGCAGCGTCACGATCTCGCCCTCGCGAACCTCGAGCGAGATCCCTTTGAGCGCGTGGATCGAACCGTAGTACGTGTGGACGTCGTTCACCTCGAGGATCGGCCCGCCGCCGTTCGTGCTGGTCACGACAGACCTCGCCGCTTCATGTCCTCGACTGCCGCCTTCCCGAGGTACGCCTCGATCACGCGATCGTCCTGCTGCACCTCGCGCGGGCTGCCCTCGGCGATCTTCTCGCCGTAGTCGAGCACCGACACGCGGTCCGACACGCCCATCACGACCCGCATGTCGTGCTCGATCATGAGCACGGTCAGGTTCTCCTCGTCGCGCAGCCGGCTGACGAATGCCGTGAACTCGGCCGACTCCTGCGGGTTCATCCCGGCGGTGGGCTCGTCGAGGAGCAAGAGCTGCGGATCGGTCGCGAGAGCGCGCGCAACCTCGAGCCGCCGCTGGTCGCCGTACGGCAGGTTGCGTGCCACCTCCTCCGACTTGCGGGCGAGCCCTGTGAAGGCGAGCAGCTCGCGTGCACGCTCGCGCGCCGCCTTCTCCTCGCGGCGCACGAACGGCGTCCGGATCACCGAGTTGAAGAGGTTCGCCTTCATACGTGCGTGACGGCCGACCATCACGTTCTCGAGCGCCGTCATGTTCTGGAAGAGACGGATGTTCTGGAAGGTCCGGCCCATCCCGCGCTCGGTGATCGCGTGCGGCGGCTTGCCGGTGACGTCCTCGCCGAGGAACGTGATCGTTCCCGCCGTCGGCTTGTAGACACCGGTGAGCATGTTGAAGAACGTCGTCTTGCCGGCACCGTTCGGGCCGATCAGCGAGATGACCTTCCCGCGCGGGACCGAGAAGTCGACGTCGTTGACGGCGATCAGTCCACCGAACTCCTTGCGCACCTCCGACGCAACGAGGACGTCGCCGGCAGCGCCGGCATCAACAGCGGCAGCAGCGTCGCTCACGTCTCGGCTCCCTGCGGGTCGTAGTGCGCCTCGTCGTGCATGACGTCGTACAGCGGCTGGTCGTGAACGCCTTCGTGGAACTCGGCCGCGCGACGTCGTGACGGAATGAGCCCTTCTGGGCGGAACAGCATGACGACGATCAGGATCACCCCGTAGATTCCGGACGCGTACAGCGGCACGTCGATGTTCGGGTGCCAGCCTCCGAAGTGGATGTTCGAGTTGATCCACGCGCCGGTGTTGGCCAGGCCCTCCTGGTTGAGATACGCCAGGAACGCGGCGCCGACGATCACCCCCCAGACGTTGCCCATGCCTCCGAGGATGACCATGCAGAGGATGAACACCGAGATGTTGAAGAAGAAGTCGCCCGGGAAGGTCGCGCTCTTGTAGACGCCGTAGTACGCGCCGGCGACGCCGCCGAAGAAGGCGCCGCTCGCATACGCCCAGGTCTTCGTGCGCATGAGCGGGATGCCCATCGCGGCGGCAGCGGTCTCGTCCTCGCGAATCGCGATCCACGCGCGACCGATGCGTGAGTACTGCATCCGCAGCGAACAGAAGACGGTGAACACGAGCAGCCCGACGGCAGTCCAGAAGAAGACATCCGTCGACTGGAGCTGGTGACCCAGGACCTTTGCGGTGCAGCACTGCAGGTAGTTGGCCGGTAGAAAGCCGCCGGTCACCGTCGAGAGACCATGCCCGAAGCCGGGCGAATCGAGCGGCGTGATGCCGTTCGGCCCGTTGGTCAGGTTGAAGCCAAGGAGGCTGTCGCCGTTGCGCGCGATCTGGGGCAGGATCTCGCCGAACCCGAGCGTCACGATCGCGAGGTAGTCGCCACGCAGGCGCAGGGTGGGCAGACCGATCGCGATCCCCACGACCGCCGCGACGATCCCGGCGAGCGGGAGCAGCAGCCAGATCGTCACGTGGAGCCCAGGCAGGTGCGGATCGATCCCGACCGCCCCGAAGTGCCACGTCGTGGTGGAGAACTGCTCCGACGCGAACCAGGCGGCTGTGTAGGCACCCATCGCGTAGAAGGCGACGTACCCGAGATCGAGCAGCCCGGCGTAGCCGACGACGATGTTCAGGCCGACGGCCATCATGATGAAAACGAGCATGTAGACGCCGGTCGGGACGTCCGGCCACACGCCGAACACCGGCACCGTGAACATCTTGTCCTGGTAGAAGGGATAGAGGACAGTGAGGAAGAACGCCGCCCCCGCGTAGGCCGGCGGGCGGTACTTCGGCGGCACCCAGCTCAGCGCGAAGGCGATCGCCAGCAGGGCCGCCAGCGACCGGGGCCCTGCGACCAGGAAGACGACGACGAGCGCCGCCTGCGCGGCGAGCCGGTAGGGCAGCGGGGGAAGGAAGCGGATCCAGTAGATCGCCCCGATGGTGAGGGCGCCGTACGCAAGCGAGTTGTCGATGAAGTAGAGGCCGATCGAGAGCACGACGATCCCGGCGATCGAGAAGGCTGCGCGCTGCGTCATCGGAAGCGCGCCCCAACGACTGCGGAGGCGATTCCTGAGCCCGATCTCCTCGCCCGCGCGGCCGGCCGACGTGGTGGCGCCGGTGTCGGTCATCCGCCCTCGGGCGTGCGCTCGCCCAGCAGGCCTTCGGGACGGAACACGAGGATCAAGATCAGGATCGAGAACACGATCGACTCCGTCCAGTCGGAGCCCGGTGCGTGCCAGTTCAGCCCTTCGTTGAACGCCTGGATGAGGCCGATGAGGATCGCGCCGAGCACCGCGCCGGGCAGGTTGCCGATCCCGCCGAGCACCGCGGCCGTGAACGCGATCAGCCCGAGCTGGAAGCCCTGGTCGAAGCGAACGGTCGTGGCATAGAACGCGTAGAGGACGCCGGCGGCGCCCGCGAGGGCGCCCGCGATCAGGAACGTGAACGAGATCGTGCGGTTGACGTCGATGCCCATCATCGCGCTGGCGTCCATGTCCTGCGCCGTCGCGCGCATCGCCTTCCCCTGCCGTGTCTGCTGCACCAGATAGAGCAGGACGAGGAGGACCGGAACCGTGAACAGGACGACGATGAGCTTGTCCCACGTGTAGTCGACGCCGCCGATCGAGAACACGTTGGAGGTCGGGAGGACGCCGGGAGCGGTGATGTAGTTCGGCCCCTTCCACGCGAGCCCGACGTCCTGGATGATGAAGCTCGCTCCGATCGCCGTGATCAGGGGCGCGAGCCTCGGCGCGTTCCGGAGCGGCCGGTAGGCAACCCGTTCGATCGTCGCGTTGATCAGCCCGCATGTGGCCATCACGAGCACGAGGGTCGCGATGATGATCGGCGCGATCACCCATCCCTGCCCGGCGTGCAGCCCGAAGATCGACGTCGAGTACGTGATCGCGAACATGCCGCCGAGCATGAACACGTCACCGTTCGCGAAGTTGATCAGCTCGAGGATGCCGTAGACGAGCGTGTACCCGAGCGCGACGAGGGCGTAGACGCAGCCGGTGGTGATCCCGATCAGGAAGATCTGGAAGAAGTCGCTGGGGGTCTTGACGAGGTTGACGGCGAGCCAGAACAGGAGCAGCGCGACGAAGATCAGCCCGATCGTCGAGATGAGCCCCGGCCTTGGAATCCGTCGTGCGAGCGTCGGGGCGGAGGCGTCGGCGGCCACAGTCGAGGCGACTTTAACGGGCGTACGGGAAAATGTCCCGCGACACCGCAGAGAACCATTGTCTCGCAACAATCCGGCCTCAGCGTGGGGGAACCTGGTTCCGCCACAAGCCCCTCCTTCAGCCCGGCGCTACGATCGACGCCGAAGCCGAAGTGGCGGAATTGGCAGACGCGCCGGACTCAAAATCCGGTTCCCTTCGGGGAGTGTGGGTTCGATTCCCACCTTCGGCACTCAAAGTCGATCGGACGTTCGGGCACCCGCTGTCGCCCGTCAGGCGCACACCAGCAAGTTCGGCCTGAAACTCCGGTCAGCTTGGGACAAACAGCCTTGCCTAAGCAGAAGCGCCGCACGGGTACGTCAGAACGATGACTCGTGTGCGCTGGGACTCGCACAAATTTGACCGTGTGCCGCTCATCGAGCGCATGGTGCCGCTTGTCGATACGAAGCTTGTGTTCGCGAGGCCGTGGCATCACGGTCTAGCGATCTGCGGCGGTAACGGCCAGGAGGTCTGTGTCATGTCCAGTAGGCAGTTGTATGACACCATCGGAGCCACCTACACCGTGACGCGACGTACCGAGCCGCGGATCGCCGCGCAGGTCTGGGCTGCGCTGGGCGATGCGCGGACCGTGCTCAATGTCGGGGCTGGAACCGGGTCGTATGAACCCCCCGACCGTGACGTCACTGCGGTGGAGCCGTCGGCGGTCATGCGTGCTCAGCGTCCGGAAGGTGCGGCGCGTTGTTTGGCTGCCACCGCGGAGTGCCTTCCGTTCGAAGACCAGTCCTTCGACGCCGCGATGGCTCTCGCCACCGTCCATCATTGGCAGGACCCGATAGCCGGCCTGCTCGAGATGCGGCGCGTGGCTCGCCGCGTGGTGGTGTTCACGTGTGACACCACTGACCGGGACTGGCGGCGGCGGTTCTGGCTGACTCGTGACTACCTCCCCGAAATCGTGGCCTCCCGCGTCGGCCTCGCGACCAGACTGGCCCGCGTGATCGGAGCCCGGATGGAGCCGGTGCTCATTCCGTGGGACTGCGCCGACGGCTTCTTCGAGGCCTATTGGCGCCGGCCCGAGGCGTACCTGGACGAGAACGTCCGTCGCGGAATTTCGATGTGGGCCAGCGTCGGGCCAGACGCCGAGCAGAGGGCGGTGCGCAGCCTCCGTGATGACCTCGCATGTGGTCGTTGGGACGAGCGCAACCACGAACTCCTCGATCTCGACGCGGCCGAGCTTGGGCTTCGCCTGCTGATCGCTGAAGCCGACACCGCCCGGCTGACCCCTCGTTTGGGCCGTGTTCAGGAGTGAAGCCTGAGCGCCGCCGACCGCCGGTGATGAGGGCCAACGAAAGGAGGGTCGACTAGGATCGGTCCGGTCGGGTGAACAAGAGGAGGTTGCGGCAGTTGGACGCCAAGCGCGGTCGCTCGGTCGTTGGAACAGTCAGCTCCTACGCCAGGGAGCGCGGATGGTTCTTCGGGCACTTCATGGACGAGCCGCTGCTCCAATCCGAGCTGGTCGAGGTCGCATGGCAGACGCTCCTCAATGTGACGCCCTCGCCCAATCAGCGACATGAACACAGGCGAACCGTCGAGATCAACGTCATCCTGAGCGGCTCGGTACACCTGACGATCGACGACATGAAGCACAATCTCGGCAAAGGAGACTTCTACGTCGTCTGGCCGGAGTCCGTCGTCAGCGACATCGAGACTGATGACGACGCCGAAGTGCTCGTCGTTCGTGCCCCAAGCGTGATCAACGACAAGTTCGCACTCCCGCTGTAGAGGCCGTGCACTCTCGGTTGGGCGGCGTTCCGCACTGCCGCCAGATCGCCCTGCCAGAATCCGCGCGGTGGAGCTCCTGAAGCTGCGCAGCCTGGGCGCGCCGATCAGCGGGTCAGGCTAGGTTCGGAGTGACAGGACGATCGCGCCGTCCGCTCCCGCGACTACCTCGCGCAGCGCTTGTGCCGCCTGATCGAGCGGACGGACGGACGCGATCGGCACGCGAAGGGTCCCGTTGGCCAGCAGCTCCGCGAGCGCCGAAAGCTGCGGACCATCGGGCCGGACGTAAACGTCGCCTACGGCGACGCCGCGTTCCTGCCGCGGCGGGTCGCCCGTGATAGTGGCGAGGCGGCCGCCGTCAGCAACCGCCTGCAACGTGGTAGCCGCCTGCCCGAGGGCAGCGTTGACGGCCGTCGGCGCGCCGCCGCCGGTGATCTCGCGGACGAGCGCAGGCCAGTCGCCGTGATAGTCGAGCACCTCCGACGCGCCGTAGTCGCGGATGCGCTCGGCCTTCTTCGCGCTCGCGGTCGCGATCACGCGGGCGCCCCGAGCCGCAGCGAGCTGAACGAGCAGGCCACCCGTAACTCCACCGGCGCCGTTGACGACGACCCAGCCGCCGCTCTCGATCCCGAGAGCCTCGTCGAGTGCCTGAGCAGCAGTGAGCGCCGGAATGGGAAAGGCTCCGCCGGCTTCCCACGACACCTCTGGGGGCCGGGGCGCGACGGTCGCCGCCGGCGCGAGCACCCTCCCCGCCCACGTCCCGTGACGCCGGAGCGGCAGCGGATGTGTCATCACCTCGTCGCCCTCGCGCAGCCCGGCCACGTCGGAGCCGACTGCTGCGACCGTCCCGGCCGCCTCCGTTCCGAGCGCCATCGGAGCCGGGCCGCCGATCGGCCAGCTGCCGATCCTGACAAGGTCGTCCCAGTTGCCGATGCCCGCGGCAACGACGTCGATGAGGACCTCGCCTGCGGCAGGCGTCGCAAGCTCGTCCAACTCGAAGATCTCGACGGGCTCGCCGAGCGCTGTCATCCCAGCTGCTCGCATCCTCTTCAGCGCACGTTACTGGTGTCGGTGATGCGGCGCGCGCTGCTTTGGCGCCTCGCCAGAGGAGTTCGACGCGAGTAATGGACTAATCGGCGTACGAGTATCGCGTGAGCAACCCGGCCGGCTCGAAGCCGAGGCTCTCGTAGAGAGAAGCACCGTCGGCTGTCGAGTGCAGAAAGGCCCGGCGTGCTCCCAAAGAGGCAGCGCTCCGCAGTGCGCCCCTGATCATTGCGCCGCCGATGCCCGGCGACGCCAGGTCGGTTCGGTGCTGACGAAGAAGACCGGCGCGTCTCGCCGAAGACGTGGCAGGCCGACGTCGCTCGCGCGACCGATCGCGTCAACGGCGGCAAACGAGTCGACAGACGACGGCAAACCGCTCAGGTATCCCGTCTGCGTTCAGCCGGGCTGGCCGCAAGAAGCGGTTACAAGCGAAGCTCGATCGACACACACACGACCCCCGGCTGGGCAGTTCGACCTCAGCAACCGGCCGTAACGTTGCGGGCACGGCGCCCTGACGGTCGCGAGTTCCGAGCCGTGTCCACCTCATGACGGTGACGCGCGACGAAAGCGTCGCATAGATATCGATCGCGGCCTCGACCACCGACGGAAGACACGACCCTATTCCGGCGCATCCGAGCTTCGCTCCAGGCGAGACTCGGTTGCGCGAGTGTTCGCGCGGACCCCTAACTCAGTCGCGTTCCTGATCGATCCATCGATTGCCAGAATGGGATGTGGAGGACGCATCAGCATCGAGGTGCCCGACGATCTCGGCGCTGCACTGGCCGCCGAGCCGAAAGCGCTCGCGATCAAGTGGAATTTGCGAGCACTGGCGCAGGCATGAAACCTGACGCCTGATCGTTGATCAGCTGCGTTTCTGTGGGGTGGATCGTCTCGCCGCGGGCCAGCATTTCGACGAACTGCATGATTCTGCGTTCTCGCGTTTCCGTCCCTGAGCTTCCTCGGCGTACCATCGCGGAGGAATGATGCGGAAGGGAACTGGTGCAGTGGCGGCCGCCGTCCATGTCACCGCGGAGCGATGGCATGCACTCGTTTGAATCGACGAGCGTTGGTCACGGCACTCGCGTTGGCGTGCCGTCCGCTGCGCAGGCGCAGGCGAGGCGACACGCGCAGCTTACGGTGGAGGAGCGGGTGGCGCGAGGGAGGGCGGCGCGCTCCGTGGCGCCGAGGTCGAGCCATGGGTCGTGGGAGCCGGTGGCGGACCGGCCGGACCCGGTCGCGCTGCTTGATGAACAGGCTGATGTTCGGGTTCCCGACCTGGTTCCGATCCGCTACGGCCGGATGCTCGAGTCACCGTTCACGTTCTTCCGTGGTGCGGCGCTGATCATGGCGTCCGATCTGGCGGCAACGCCGCGGTCCGGAGTCAACGTGCAGCTGTGTGGCGACGCGCACCTGTCGAACTTCGGAGTGTTCGGCTCGCCTGAGCGAAAGATGCTGTTCGACATCAACGACTTCGACGAGACGCTGCCTGGCCCGTGGGAGTGGGACGTGAAGCGCCTCGCCGCGAGCTTGGAGGTCGCCGGCCGCGATCTCGGCTTCGCGGCGGACGACCGGCGTGAGGTCGTGAAGGCCTGTGTTGCCGAGTACCGCGGGCAGATGCGTACGGCCGCGGAGATGAGCACCCTCGACGCTTGGTACGACCACCTGGACGTCGACCAAATCATGGAATGGATAAAAGGCGAGGTGAGCGCGAAGCGTCTCGGCAAGCAGGAGGCGAAGGAGGCGGCCGAGGACGTCGAGCGGGCGCGAGCACGGGATCACCTGCGCGTGCTCAGGAAGCGAGCGGAGAAGATCGACGGTGAGCTGAGGATCGTCGGCGACCCGCCCTTGATCGTTCCGATCGAGGATCTCGCCGTCCCGGAACGACGCGCGAACAGATCGACCGTTCGATGCGCAAGCTGATTCAGTCGTACCGGCGCACCCTCGCGCGTCATCATCACCCGATCGAGGAGTTCGAGTACGTGCAGGCGGCGCGGAAGGTGGTCGGCGTCGGCAGCGTCGGTACGCACGCGATGATCCTTCTGATGGTCGGCCGCGACGACAGCGACGTGCTGTTCTTACAGGCGAAGGAGGCACAGGCGTCCGTCCTGGAGCGGTTCGTCGGGGTCAGCGAGCACTCGAACCACGGCCAGCGGGTCGTGGTCGGCCAGCGGCTGATGCAGGCGGCCAGCGACATCTTCCTCGGCTGGATCCGCGTCAACGACCTCGACGGCCGCAGCCGCGACTACTACATCCGCCAGCTGCACGACTGGAAAGGAGGCGCCGAGGTGGAGACCTTCCGTGTGCCTGGGGCGCGGCTCTACGGGCGCCTGTGCGGCGCGACCCTCGCGCGCGCGCACGCGCGCTGGGGCGACCGGCTGGCGGTCGCCTCCTACCTCGGCAAGAGCGACGTGTTCGACCGTGCGATCGCGGATTTCGCCGTGGCGTACGCGGATCAGAACGAACGCGACTACGACGCCCTCGCGGCTGCCGCCAAGTCAGGCCGGATCGCCGCGCAGACCGGCGAGTAGCGTCAGCGCCGCCTCGGATGTCTCCTCGAGGTGAATTTCGACGCGTAAGCCGAACGTGGCTTGCCTTAGTGCTCCGCAATGACGCCCGACCGTCGACGATCGTCGGCACGATCCGGATCATGGAACAGGCAAATAAGGAACTCGTTCGCGCGTACACCAGGGACGTGTTCGACAAGGGGGACGTCGCTGCCGTGGATCGCTACCTGGCACCGGACTTCGTCAATCACGTGACCGGGCGGTCAGGAACCGAGGACTTCAGGCGTCTTGCTGCTGAACTCAGTGGGGCGCCCGAGGCGTCGGACGTTATCGAGTTCATGGTCGCCGAGGGCGATCTCGTTGTCGCCTTCATGACCGTCACTCGTACCGTTCGCTCGAATACGACCATCTTTGGCTTTGCCGTCGAGGGGCGAGGTCAGTCGTACACCCTGCATCACGTCCACATCTATCGCGTAGCGGACGGGAAAATCAGGGAGCACTGGGCTCTGCGCGACGACATCAGCATGCTCCGACAGCTCGGCGTAATCCCGGCCCCGACCTAGGAGATACCGAAGTCGCCTAGGCCAGTTGCTAGTGAATAACCCTGGCGTGATCTAGGACGAGAAGGCGGGTGCATACTCGAATCGTCCGGCGACTGAAGGTGTGTACGCGCGTAGAGATCGAGCTTGGAAGGCGGTGCCCCACTTCGGCTCCGGCGACATCACACCGAGTTCCACGGCTGGACGGAACCCGAAGCGGCCGTAGTACCGGGGAGACCCAAGCAGGACAACCAAGGGGACATCCTGCGCGTCCGCGGCGCTGAGAAGCGCGTTCATCAGGGCGCTTCCGATCCCTTTCGCTTGGTGGTCGGGAAGGACGCCGATCGGACCTACTGCGACCACGGAGTCGAAACCGACCTTCGCACGACTTGCGGTCACATGACCGACAACCGCGTTCTGAGCCAGCGCAGTAAACGACAGCTCATCAATCACGTCCTTCGCCTCCCAAAGTGCGGCAAAGATTGCCACCTCGATTGGCACACGATCGCCGTGATCTTGTCGCTTGAACGCTTCTGCGTAGACAACCTTCGCAGCTTCGTAGTCGCGCGGCTCCTGTGGTCTGACGATCACGCGCGCATGGTCGCACGCGCCGCACGTTCGAGTGGGCAAGCGCTCCGGAGTGACGCCCGACCGGGGATTTGTCCGTCTAAGGACCGGATCCCGAGACAGCGCCTCCCCATGCGCCAGTGGTCACCCGAGTTTGCGGAGTTACGTTCAACTGCTGTTAGCGTCAACGGCCGTGCGGGAGGCTTCGGGACAGCTTGTACTTCGCGAGATCGAAGATCGTGATCTCGACGTGCTGTTCGAGCACGGACGGACCACGCGCCATACGGATGGCCGCGTTCACTCCGCCGGATCCCGATGATCGACCTAGCTTCGACCGACGGTGGGCGCGGCTGAGGAGCGATGCGTCTACCACGAACAGGGTCCTCGAGGTCGACGGTCGAGTCGTGGGTCACATTGCGAGCTTCGACTTGGAGGGTCACCGCGAGGTCACGTATTGGATCGGCCGCGAAGATTGGGGCCGCGGGTTCGCCACGCGTGCCCTACGAGAGTTCTTACAGCTGGAGGCAGCCCGTCCGCTTTACGCTGGCACCGCGAGCGACAACGCCGCGTCGATTCGTGTGTTGACGAAGTGCGGTTTCTTCATCGTGGGCGAGGGGCGCGGGTTCGCTCATGGGCGTAATGAGGAAACGGACGAGGTCGTGCTCCGACTCGATGCATGAACCCAACTGCCCTCGGCTGCGCCAGCGACGCTTCTATGAAAGTCAAGCGGCGATCGGTGGGTGTTCGAGGAGGCGGCAGAGGTTGCGGGCGAGGTAGCGCTTGAGGCAGCGGTTTGCCTCGCGGCTGCTTTTGCCGTCGGCGCGTCGACGGGCGATGTAGTCGATCGTTGGTTGGTGCCAGCGTCGGCGGCTGACGAGGCGGGCGAAGGCGGCTTCGTTGCGGACGCGGCCGGGGTGCGACCAGGAGAGCAGCAGCTGCGCTGCGGCGAGGGCCGATTCCGGGTTCGTCGAGCAGATGCGGCGCGAGCTTCCGGGTCAGGGCGGAGATCTCGCTTTCGAGCTCGCGCTCCTCGCCGGTCAGGCGCTCGATCCGGCGGGCGACGCTGCGGAGCGCGTGCAGGGTGCCGCGCAGCTCGACATCGCGGTGACGGCTTGGCTGCACCGCTGCGAGTCGCTTCAACAGCCGGCCGCATGTGAGCGGCCGCAGCTCGCTGCGCAGCGGCTCGGGGGCCGTGATGATCAGGTCGCGCAGCTGGCAGAGAGCGGCCCGGCGGGCGTTGACGGCGCCGTCGCGGGCAGCCATCAAAGCCCGCAGCGCCTCGCGCTCACCGGCCGCACGTGGCTCCGCCGGATGCTCCTGCGTAAGCACAACACGGGCGGCACGGATCGCGTCGAGCGCGTCAGTCTTGCCGCCCGAGCGGCGTTCTCGCCGCAGCCGGCCGACCTCGTAGACAGCCTCGCCCCGCGCGGTCAGGAAGCGGGTCAGGCCGGCACCGAAAGAGCCGCTGCCCTCGACCGCGAAGGCACGCCGACCAGGCGCAGACTCGTCGGCCAGTTCGAGCGCACGTCGATAACCAGCCATGCTCGCGGCGATCGCCGCCTCAGCACGACGGCACCGGTGCGGACCTCGACGACCGCGAGCGCGTGCACGTCCCGGTGCGGATCGACACCAACGATGTAGTCAACTTGATCTGCAAGCATCCGAAACGACCTCCAGCCACTTGTTGAGGATCAACAACCGGAGCCGGTCTGGGGCGTTGGAACCGTGCGCGGCAGAACTGTGATGAGTCACACCCTCGGGTGGACGGGCTTCTGATCAGGCCAGCGAACGGGCGCCAGGCCGGCGCCGGACCCTTCGCCCGGACGAATCACTGGCAAGACACACGCACGCGCGGTCATTCGGAAATCGAGTCACGAACAAAGAGCACCGACACCAACCTGACAACAGCCCCAGACGAGGCTCCCCGATGCTCACAGTTCAGGAATGTTTCCCTGAGCGAGGGCTAGCCTGGGTACGGCTCGCGTTCACCCGCATCTCGACCGCGCGAGCCCCTCTCGACGAGGTCTTAGAGTGGGAGGGTGAATCGCAGAACGGCGGCTATGTTGACCCTGGCGGGATCCGTGCTCATCTGCGCGCACGGTGGAGCTGCGGGGGCGCCTACTGACGGCGGCGGGGGGACGTACCTAACGTCGGGCAGAGCCTACGACTTCGTGTTGTTCAATTCCGGCTCGACGCCGTGGCGTAACTTCTACCTCGTCGCGCCGCCGGCTATGAGCTTCGTCGGCGGAACGACCGGCAACGAGGGCTCAGCGAGCTGCGTCGTCGAACAGCCGGATGGAAGCTCGAACGAGATCGAATGCGGGCCTTTGGCGCCCGGGGTCATGCCGCCGCAGGCGCGAATTGCCTTCGTCGCGACGATGACCTCTGAGAGCGTGTGCGGCGCGACGTTCCAGCTGTTCGTCAATTCTGCGGACGGTGCCGCCTTCACGCGGGTGGCCGACGTCACCGAAGCCGCAGGCTGCGGCGCGCAGCTTTCCAAGCTCGTTGCGCCGCCGACGCTGCATGGGACTCCAATCGTGGGGAACACCATTCGGGCGACGGCGGCAATCTGGAGCACTGCGCCGACGCACGTTCGCTACCGATGGGAACGCTGCGCCGGCTCGTCCTGCTCGACGATCGCCGGCGCGACAGGTCTGATGCTCTTCTGACGAAGCGTGACGTCGATCACCGGGTCCGCCTCATCGTGACGGCGACAATCGCCGGCGAGGAAGTTCAAGCAAGTTCGTCGACTCTGGCAGTCCGTTTCCGTCGAGCGTGAGCCACCCTCCTCAGCGTGGGTCGACTTGGCGGCTTCATCACAGGCTCACGGGTTAGGCAAACACGCCTGGGCGAGCGTCCTCTCGCCTGAAGGCGTTCGGTGACACACGGGGCTGGCGAGTGTCCCGTGGAACGCGCAGATCGCCGCTCAGTCGGGCTTCCTTCCGGTCGTGCATGAGCATCGACGCCCGCTTCTCCTCCTCCCGCAGGATGCGCAGCGCTCCGGCGTCCGCAGGCTCAACGACTTCTTGGAGAGACCGGCTCGCACCATGAGCCACGCCGCCGCCGAAGCCGAGACGGCGGGGAGGGCTTCCGCGAGCGTCACGTGCATCAGGCCGCCTCGGCCTCGCACCCGGAGACCGTCGGCCTCGTACGCGAAGGGATGATGAAGGATGTCGAGCACGTTTTCGCGGTTGGCGTCCTTACTTCGGAGAAGGTGGTAGATCGGTTTGTCCCGATCTCCCAGCGGGCTGATTCCGACCCGGCCCACACTCATGCATCACCACGAGCTCGCCGTCCCCTGTTCGCTTCTTCGGCCATGCCCCGAAGAGTCGCCATGGCGTGGCTGTGATGTCGGCTGCCGAGCGCCTGAAGTGCCGAGGCGGCCAGGGCTGCGTCGTAGATCGTTGCGTCGCCGGACGCGTCGAGCCAACGTTGGAGCCAGCGCGCCGCCACCCGGGCGTGGCGGGCAGGGTCCTTCTGCGCGATCAACGCCGTCAGTTCGAGCAGGTCGACGAGCGTCGGACGCGGAATCTCCGAGCGCAGCATCGTCTCGGCGGCGAGCAGGTTGCCACGCTCGATCGCCCGCTCGAAAATCGTCCGTGGATGGCCCTGTGCAGTCACTGTTCTCCCGCTGGGGCCGGTCGACAGACGCCAGCCTAGCCATCCTCTGACAGGGACACTGAGAGCATGAGCGAAGCAGCAGGCAAGTATTCGAGGTACGAGCTGGAGCGTCGCTTTCTCCTCGATCGGCTTCCTGAAGGCACGCGGCAAGACGACGGCTGGCTGATCATCGACCGCTACATCACCGGCACGCGGCTTCGACTTCGCCGCATGGAGCCGCTCGGTGGTGGAGAGAACGTCTTCAAGCTCGGACAGAAGGATGTGCCGTCCCCACCCGACTTCTCGCGCATGACGATCACGAACATCTACCTGACGCCGCTCGAGTACGACGTCTTCGTCGCGCTACCGGCGCACGGGCTGCGGAAGCGCCGCTACCGCCTCGATCACGGCAATAGCGTCTACGGCGTCGATGTCTTCGAGGAACATCTCGCCGGTCTGATCCTCGCCGAGGTCGGTTTCGCGACAACAGCCGAGTGGCGAGAACATCGGCAGCTCCCCGATTTCGCGGTCCGCGACGTTTCACGAGACATCCGTTTCACAGGAGGAGCACTCGCCGCGGCAACAGGACAAGAGGTCGCCGAGCTGCTCAGCTGGCGAACTGACCGTCCGCGCAAACCTAAAGTCAGCCCGGACCGCAGCCGATGAGACACACCATGGCCGACACGACCACACCCAGACGCGAGTTCGCGGTTGCGCGCGACGACCTCGGCACCGTCCGGATCGTCAACGACGCGACTCAGCGCACGATTGCGGCGTTGACCAGGCGCGAGGCGAAGCAGCTCTCCAAGGAGCTGCGGCGCGTCCTCAAAGCCGGCTAGCCGCTCACCGAGCTTCAGCCGGTGAGCGGCGTAGAAGTCGATGCCGCCTGCGCCGATGATGGAACGCATGAAGCGCGGGATGAGTGTGCAAGTCGTCTACGAGACGCACTCGACGACCGTGGACAACGAGCAGGGGCTCGCGACAGGCTGGCTTGGAGGAACGCTTTCGCCAGATGGCCGTGAGCAGGCGCGGCAGCTGGGTCGGCGGAGACGTCATGACGACGTCGACATCGTCATTGCTTCTGATTTGAACCGCGCCGTCGAGACCGCGCAGATCGCGTTCGGCGATTCGGGCATCCCGGTCCGCCTCGACTGGAGGCTGCGGGAGTGCAACTACGGAGCGATGAACGGCCTGCCGCGCTCACAGCTCGATACGGAAAGGCGATTTCGGCTCGACGAAGCGTTCCCCGGCGGAGAGAGCTGGCGAGCGGCAGTCGAGCGAATCGGATTCGTTCTCGACGAGCTCGTTGCAGAGCGGCCGGGCCAACGCGTCCTGCTGATCGGTCACGTCGCGACGCGGTGGGCGCTCGACCATTTCGTCCATGGTCAACCGTTGGAGGACCTCGTCGATGCTCCGTTCAGCTGGCAAACAGGATGGGAGTACACACTGGCCGGCTGAGCGCCGTCAGGCCTCTGCGTTCGCGGCCGCCCGGTGGGGCTGTGGATCGCCGGCGACCCACAGCCCCAGCGGTGCGGTCACATGTTGGGACAGTTCGAGCTGCTCGAGCCGTTCGGCGTCGTCGACGGTGTCGTGGTCGACGGCGTCTGCGTGGTCGTCGACGGTGTCGTCGTCGTGGCGGTGCTCGAGGACGACGTGCCGCTCGACGATGACCCAGTCGCAGCGTTTGCGATCGCGACCACGCTCCCGGCAATCGCACCGGTCGCGAGCAGACTCGCAGCAACTTTGCGGAGTCTCATCACTTCCCCTCCTTTCTTGTCGTCTAGCGTTTGCGTCGATCTCATTTCACGTCCCACGTCTGTGAGTTCCGTGTGAACCAGTCGAGAGTTCTCTGCTGAAAGCAATCGCCGTCACCGCGGCCGTCGTCGTCGTCGCAACCGGATGTGGGACCACGTCGACGCACACCACGAACGGGGGCCTCGTCGCGATTGGCGCGGGCCTCCACGGTCCCTCGGGACTGCGTGCGACGGTCTATGCACGTGGGATCGCACACGTGTCGGCGTTCGCGTTCGACACGCACGGCCGCCTCTGGGCGACCGCGTCGGGCGCGAACGGCCACGCCGGCGACGGTGTGTTCCTCGTCCCGCGTCGCGGAGCACGAGCGATCAAGGTCGTGGCCGGCCCGCGTGGACCACTCGGCCTCGTCTGGATCGGGCAGAGCCTCTATGTCAGCTCGCTCGGCGCCGTGGCCCGTTTTACGGATCTCCAGGGAACTCACTTCGGCGAGCGGCGGACGGTGCTGCGCGGCCCGGTCGCCGGCGGCGAGAACAACAACATCGTTCGCGCACCCGGCGGCCTGCTCCTGATGGGCATCTCCTCGACCTGTGACCATTGCCTCCCGCCGTCGCGGTGGGCGGCGACGATCGTGTCTTTTCGCCCCGACGGGAGTGGCCTCACGACGTTCGCCGACGGGATCCGGGCCGCCTACGGGCTCGCCTTCTACCCGGGGACGAGCAACCTGCTCGCGACGATGAACCAGCGAGACGACCTCGGCGCCAAGACGCCCGGCGACTGGCTCGGTCTCGTTCGCCGCGGCCAAGACTGGGGGTTCCCGGCGTGCTATGGACAAGGCGGCGGAGCGTGCACCGGCGTCCCCCAGCCGGTCGCCGTGCTCGGTAAGCACGCAGCGGCCGGTGGCGTCGCCGTCCTCACCACGCAGCTCGGCGGACGATTCGCAGGCTCGGCACTGGTGGCCGAGTGGCAGACCGGAATGGTGCAACGCATCCCGCTCGAGCGAACCGCGGACGGCTACAGCGGCACGGCGGAGCCGTTCCTGACGGGCATCGCCAATCCGTTGCCGGTCGTCACGACCCCCGACGGCGCCCTGCTCGTCGGGGACTGGTCGACCGGGACGATCTACCGGATCGCTGACTGACCGAAATCAGCGCACGACGAACGTACGCGACACGAGCACGCGCTGGCGGGCCGGGTCCATGGCCGCGCGCAGGACGACCATGTACGCGTAACGGCCCGGGGCGAGTCGCCTCAACGGGAAGCGCACGAGCGGCGTCCATGCAGCCTTCGCATAGCCGCGCGTCGTCAGGACGGGCTTGACCTTGAGCGCCTGCTGCACCGAGAGCACGCCGCGCCCGGCGGCGGGCACGATCGAGGCGCGGTAGGTGGCGTCCTCCCCGACGCGAACTCCGAAGCTCCAGCGCCGCTGCTTCCACCAGTGCGTCACGTTGGTCGGCCCGAACAGTGCACGCGCACCGACGACGGTGCTGGTGTGCCGCCAAGCGACCGGCGCGCCGGTGCAGCGCGGCCCCGCGGCGAGGGCCGCCTTCACGACGGCGTACGACGGCCGCTTCGTTCCGTCGGCACGCTCGAGGCCGCTCTGGAACCCGCTCAACTGCGACTCGTCCTCGAACGGCGAGAACAGGACCGAGGCGATCGACGGGTCACACGCAGCCCTGGCGATGATCTGCCCGTAGATCGTCGCCTGCGCGGCGTCCGAGGTCACGGGGACCGTCTCCGTTCCGGTGTATGCCGACAGCGACGACGCCGGGAGCGCGGTCTGCCAGCCGATCTCGTCGATCGAGATGCGCAGCCCCGTCTCGATCGTCGGCTGCGCGGTCCCGCCGAACGCGTCCCACAGGGCCTGCTTCACGCGGGTCAGATTCGAGAAGCCGGCGTCCGGCCAGTCGAAGCCGGCCGAGAGCGAGTCGCGATTCGACCGCGGATACGCGTGATAGCCGAACTGGTCCATCAACGGCTTTGTCCGCCCGCTCGAGCGATAGGCGGCGCCCATGTCGGCGATGAAGCGAACGGGCGAGCGCGAAGCGTTGCTCGAGGCGTTCGGATCGTCGTTGCCGCGGCTCGACAGCACGCCCCCGACCACGGACACCGTCGGGTCGACTGCCTTGAGCGCGTCGTACGTGTCGGCAAGCGTGCGCTCGTACCCGATCGCAGCCACCGCCTTGCCCTTCACGAACTGCGGCTGCCAGAAGCGCGGCTGATTCGGCTCGTTGCCGATCACGAAGGTGTGCACCTGCGGATAGCGCTTCGCGAGCGACGCGAGGAACACTGAGAACGAGTGCGCCCGCGCGACGGACAACCCGATCGCGCCTGCTGTGGCAGGGCGGACGCTGAGCCGGATCTGCACGCCCTCCGCCGTCGCGACGGCGATCGAACGGTCGAGGAAAACTCGGTCTGCGATCAGCGACGGATGGGCGGCGTCCCACGTCACGGTCATCCGGTCGTCGCGCAGTCCGAGCGAGGCGAGCTGGGCGAAGAACGCGGCTCCGCCGTCGCTCGCGTACTTGCCCGTGTCGTCGGCGACCCCGAAGCGGAGCGGCTGCGCCGGACCGGCCGCGGCAGCCAGCTGGGCGGTCGCGACGCCGGCGCAGAGGATCGCGACGACGATCGCTCCGCGACGCATCGCAGGTTTATACCGAGTCGCGAGGACGGCGTTCACTGGGGGGCGTTAGCGGCTTTTGGAGGGGTTTCGAGGGCGAGGGGTACCTCGAACGAGGGATACCGTACCCCTGATTACCCCGGGATGCCATGCCCCTAAACGGGGATGCGGGTCGCTTTACACGGCTGGAGCAGGCGAATCGCCGCTTCGCGCCAGCAATCCGGCGCCCGCGACGACCAGCACGAAGGCGGCCAGACGGGCCGCCCCGGCCGCTCCCCCGGGGACGCGCTCGTGGAAGAGGGCGAGCCCTGCGACGATCGGGAGGGCGTTCGTGGCGAGCGTGTTCAGCCCGGCCGTGACGAGCGCGCCGCCACGCTGGAAGGCGAGCTGAAGCGACGCGAACGCCGCGCCGTGCGCGGCGAGAACCGCCGCGATCAGGATCACGTCGCCTCCCACCGCAGCCTTGGTGGCGACGTCACCTGCGGCATAGAGCGTCCCGGCCGCCAGCCCGAGCGCGGCGCCGCCGGCGAGCGCACGCGACACAGGGCCGGTGAGGATCGCGACCCCGACGATCGACGCGACGAGCCAGAGGAGGACAGCACCGGTGGTCGTCGTCTTCCCGCCCACGATCCCGCCGGCGAGAGACGCCGCGAGCAGGACGAGACCCGCGATCGACAGCGCGACGGCTGCTCCTTCGCGGACGGTCAGCGGAGCGCCGCGCCGACGCCGAACGACGAGCGCGAGCAGCCCGATGCCTCCCGCCGACGCTCCCTGCACCAGCGAGAGCGGCGCGAGTGCGAGCGCACCGATGTAGAGCGCCCAGCCCAGGAGGCCGGTCGAGAAGCCCGCGAGCCAGCGGGGACTGCGCAGCAGCGCGCCGAGCGCGCGCAGCGGCTCGCGCAGCGACAGCTGCGGCAGCGTCGCGACGGCGTCGTGCTGCACGATCCAGCCGAAATTGAGCGCGACGGTGGACGCGAGCGCGAGCCCTAGCCCCGCCGCGAGCATCAACGTCGTCCGCCGCCGAAGGGCAGATACGCCTCTGCCGCGAGTGCCGCGATGCCGACCCGTGGCAGGTCGCGCCGGTTCTCGTACACGACGAAGCGGCGCTCCCACGACGGGAAGAACTTGCGGTTGAAGATCAGCAGGTTGTCGAACTGGAAGTGCCCCTTCATCGCGAGCAGCGCGCGGCGCTGCATCCCCTGCAAGCTCGTGAGATCCGCTCCCGGCGTCAGCAGCTGGGCGAACGGGGAGAAGTTGAGCGAGACGCGCCGGTAGCCGTTTGCACGCGCCCACGTGATGCTCTCGCAGATCAGCCACTCGTTGAATCCGTTCGGGACCTCGCGCAGGCGCGGCATCGAAGAGAGCGACAACGAGCGACCAGCTCCAGCGATCGCAAAGTGCAGGAAGCCGGCCGGGCGGCCGTCGAGCCCGAGCCCGACGACGAAGACAGCGTCGTCGTCGCCCAGCGTGAACAGCGTGTCCAACGCCATCGCGAAGCCGCGTTCGGGCTCGTCGCCGCGCCAGCGACGCGCTATCGCCTCGAGCTCGGCACGAAGCGCCGGATCGAGCTCGCTGGGACGCCGCACCACTGCTGAGTAACCGGCCGCGTGCAGCCGGCTGACGGATTGCCTGACCTTCCGGATCGGTCGTCCGTCCAGCGAGAACGCGCCGGCGTCGACGATCGCCTCGTCGCCGTGGTAGAGCGCGTGGAGCCCGTGGCGCCGGTAGAGCTCGAGGCGGTGCTCCGAGGCGCCGAGCACGGCGATGCGCCACCCGCATCCCCGCGCATGGTCGACGAACGCTCCGACGACTCGCGGCAGCTCCTCGTCGGGGCCGATGGGATCGCCCGAGACGATCGCGACGCCGTGGACGACGCGATAGGCGAGCACCGAGCGCTCACCCTCGCCGAAGAAATACGACTTGTCACGCCGGAGGACGAACGGCGCGAGCGTGTCTGTTCCGTGGTCGCGGACGAGCTCCCGAACGCGTTCCCGCTCACGCCCGCCCTCCAGCACCCGGTGCCGCCAGGGCGCGATGAGCGTCGTGACCACCCAGATCACGCCGAAGCCGGTGAGCAGTGCGAGGGCGATCGGGAACCACTCGCCGAATGCGCCAACGAGATGCGGCGAGCCGCCGAGATTGAGCCCGAGCGCGCCGGCGGCGATCTCGTCGAGGGCGAACCTCGGCCCGAACGGCTGGTCGGCGACCATCCGGTTGAGCCAGAGGGCGGTGGTCCCGAAGGCGGCGACGGTTCCGATCACGATCAGGGCCGCGTGATCGCGAGACGACGCGTCTCGGGCGCTGCGGGGCCGTCGAACGACTCGCGGCGGGCAACGAGGAGCACGAGCACGACCGTCGAGGCAAGCGTTCCCGCGTTCA
The DNA here is from genome assembly GCA_963774355.1 of uncultured Thermoleophilia bacterium. Classification (GTDB taxonomy): domain Bacteria; phylum Actinomycetota; class Thermoleophilia; order Gaiellales; family Gaiellaceae; genus PALSA-600. Next base: position 711,467 of record CAVZER010000006.1, read on the forward strand.
ATCCGTGCAGCACGTGGAACGTCGCCGACAACGCGGCGAACGCAGTCGCAACGCGCCACGCACGCCGACGCCGCCGTGCAAGCCCGCGGGCCGCACAGATCAGATCCCAGTCCGACGAGCGTCGCGGCGGCCCTGGTCAGCGGCCCGACGGCGTCCGGTGTCAGCGCACGCATGACACCCTCGTTGTCGCCCGGCAGGATCCCGCGGACGAGATCCAGCGCTCCGGCGAACGCGACGAGGGCTGCGATCACGAGCGGGCCGGCGGGACGCTTGCGCTCGGGGCTTGCGAACAGCGCGCCGCCGAGCGCCGCGATCGCAGCGGCCGCGTAGACCGACGACGAACGCGCCGCCGCATCGAGCGCCTGCTGCGCAGGGATCTGACGCACGACCGCGATCGACGACGCCAGCGCCGCGTACTGCCATGCCCCCACGCCGACCGCGAAGAGCCCCGCCGCCACGAGCCGCGCGACGCGTGCCCATCGTGCGATCGAGCCGAGGAAGATCGCCGTCACGCCCCAGACGGCCACGAAGGTCACGAGCGGCACGGACGAATGCCGTGCGAGCTCGTCGAGCGGCAGCGCCTCGCCGACCCGAGGGTGCACCCCGAGCAGGCCCCGGCTGACGTACAGCCAACCGGTCGCAGCAAACACGACGGCGAACGACAGCGGGAAGGCCGCCGCCCTACGCATTCATGCTCCCGAGGTGGCGGGATGCGGTGAGGTAGGCCCGCCATGCGTTGCCGCGCCACAGCGCCCAGTTGTGGCCGCCGCGCACGATCCGGAAGCGGTGCGGGACGTGCGCGGCGGCGAGCGCCGAGGCGAACTCGGCGTTCTGACGCCGGAAGTGGTCGTCGCTCCCGCTGTAGAACCAGATGAACACGTGCCCGTGTCGCAGCGCCGGCGCCGACGCCGCGAGCGTGTCGAGCGGGCTGTTCGCGCGTAGCTGTGCGCGACCGTGTCCGAAGATCGAGGCGATGGGGTCGGCGAGCGCATAACCGGACCAGCTCTCGAGCACCCCGAACTCGTGCGGATGCGCGAGGCCGATGTTCAGCGCGCCGTACCCGCCTTCGGAGAGGCCGGCCAGGACACGCCAGCGCGGCGAGGGAATCGTGCGGAACCGCGCGTCGACGGCACGGACGACGTCGCGGTAGAGGAAGGTCGCCCAGCCCTGGTTCTTGCCGACGCCGTTCACCCACTCCTTGTCCGTGAAGGAACCGGTCGACCCGAACGGCATGACCAGGATCAGCGGCCGCGCGCGGTGCAGGGCGACGAGCTCGTCCTCGACGACACCCATGCGAACCGTCTCCAGGAACGCGCCGGGGCGACCCGGCACTCCGTGCAGGAGATACATGACGCCGTAGCGGCGATGCGGATGTGCCGCGTAGCCCGGCGGGAGGTACACGTCGACGGGCTGCCGCCGACCGCCGAGCGCCGCGCTCGAGATGTACATGCGGGTCGTGGTGCCGCGCACGTCGACCCATGCGGGATCGCGGGGCGCTGGGAACCCGCGGTAGAGCCAGAAGTTGTCGACGTATCGGAAGACGGCGATGCCACCGACCACGAGAAAGGCCGCGAGCAGCGGCACGATCACCCACGAGGCATGCGCCCGAGGCAAGGTGGGAGCGACCACGGCAACGTTGTATTGCTGCGCAGGTTTGCGCCGCGTGGAGGAGGTGTTACGCGGCGGTTACGACGTCGCGGCGGTCAGATGCGACAGGGCGAGGCGGAGCCACTGCACGGCGTGGCGTTCCCAGAGGCTCGTCGTATGGCCGCCTGCATAGACCTCGAAGACGTGACGGATGTGCTCTGCGGTCAGCTCGCGATCGAGTTGGAGGTTCTCGTCGAGGAAGCGCGAGTCGCTCCTGCCGACGTAGAACGCGAAGAAGGGATGGTCCTCCTTGATCTCGGGCGCGGAGGTCTCGACGAGCGCGTGCACGCTCGCGCGCTCGTTCGCTGCCTTCGAGCCGCGGTCGAGCTTGACGCGCCCGGTCGGGTCGGTGGGGACGAAGTAGCCGGACCAGGACTCGATCGCGGCGTACCGGTCGAGGTGGTTCAAGCCGATCGCCGCGGCGCCGTAACCCCCGGCAGATACGCCGATTATCGCCCTCCCGTGGCGGTCGGCGATCGTGCGGAAGCGGGAGTCGACGACATGGACGAGCTCGGATGAGGCGTACGTCTCCCAGTTTCGGCCGACGCCCCAGTCGAGGTACTCCGGGTCGGTGTCGTCGTCACGCGCTCCCTGCGGCGCGACGAGGATCGCCGGTCGCCCGGTCGCCGCGAGCGCGGCTGCGACCCAGCGCAGCCCGGAGTAGCTCATCGATGTCGCCGGCAGCCCGTGCAGGAAGTAGACGACCGGATAGCGTCGCGTTCCCGACGACGCGTAGCCGGGCGGAAGGAAGACGCGCGCGTGCATCGTCGCGTCGAGCGACGACGAGTGGAACGCCAGATCGAGCTGCGTTTGCGACCCCGCCGGCGCCGCCGCGACGGCGATCGCGGCGGCGAGCGCGACTGAGAGCAGCGCTAACCTCGAAGCGTGCATGTGCTTGCCGCCGTCGTCACCGCTTTGATCCTTCCGGGCTTCACGCAAGTGCAAACCGGTCCGGCGGGTGGGCAAGTGCTGAGCGGCATGTTCCCCGGAGAGCTTCGCCCAGGGCTCGTCTACCTGCCGCCGGGCTTCTCGACCGCCCGCCGCTACCCGGTGGTGTACCTGCTCCACGGCATGCCAGGCTCGCCGAACGAGTATCCGGCCGGAACCGGGCTCGTGAACTTCGCCGACGAGTCGATCACGACGGGGTCGCTGCGGCCCTTCATCGGGATCCTTCCGGCCGCAGGCCCGGACGACCGCTACAACGGCGAATGGGCGGGGCCCTGGGAGACCGGCCTCGTCGACCAGATCGTGCCCTGGGTCGATGCCGAGCTGCCGACGTTGCCTGACAGACAAGACCGGATGATCGGCGGCCTCTCGGCCGGCGGATTCGGGGCCGTGAACATCGCGCTCCGCCATCCCGACCTGTTCGGGACCGTCGAGTCGTGGAGCGGGTACTTCGCACCGCTGCGCGACGGGCCGTTCAAGAACGCGAAGCGCTCCGTGCTCGCAGCGAACGACCCGACGCTCACCATCCGAGCCGAGGCGGCGCTGCTCCGGCGCGAGGGCGTCCGTTTCTTCCTCTCGACCGGCCCGGCGCACAGCCACTGGTTCCGGCCACAGCAGACGGCCGACTTCACCCGTGAGCTCCGCGACCTCGGCCTCGACGTCTCGTACCACTTCTACTCGACCAAGAAGGGCGAGTACGGGACGCAGCTGGCGGCCGGGCTCGGCTTCGCGCTGCATACGTAAACTCGTCGCTTCATGCGTATCGGAGTCCTCACCGGCGGCGGCGACTGCCCCGGACTGAACGCGGTGATTCGCGCGGTCGCACGGCGCTCCTGGGAGCGCGGCGACGAGGTTGTCGGGGTGCGCGAGGGCTGGAGGGGCATGATCGACCAGCTGTTCCAGCCGCTCGGCCCGGGCGAGATCTCCGGGATCCTTCCTCGGGGCGGCACCATCATCGGCACGACGCGCACGAACCCCTACAAGGTCGACGGGGGGATCGAGCGCGTCAAGGCAGCCTTCGAGCAGCTCGACGCGCTCGTCGCGATCGGCGGCGAGGACACGCTCGGAGTGGCCGCCCGCGTCTACGCCGACTTCGGCGCCCCGGTCGTGGGCGTCCCGAAGACGATCGACAACGACCTCGCAGGCACCGACTACACCTTCGGCTTCGACACGGCCGTGCACATCTGCACCGAGGCGATCGACCGCCTGCACACGACGGCGGAGTCGCACAACCGGGTGATGGTGGTGGAGGTGATGGGCCGCCACACGGGCTGGATCGCCGTGATGAGCGGGATCGCGGGCGGGGCCGACGTGATCCTCATCCCCGAGAAGCCGGTGGAGCTCGACCAGGTCTGCGGCGAGATCCGCAGACGGCACGCCCGGGGCAAGAACTTCTCGATCGTCGTCGTCAGCGAAGGCTGCGAGCTCCCGGGCGCCGAGGACAAGGGCGAGGTCGACCAGTTCGGGCACCGGCTGCTCGCGAAGCGCGGGGTCGGCGAGCGCCTCGGCGAGGAGATCGAGAGCCGAACCGGCTTCGAGACGCGCGTCACGGTGCTGGGGCACATCCAGCGCGGCGGAAGCCCCACGGCGCGCGACCGCGTCCTCGCGACCCGCTTCGGCCTGAAGGCGTCCGACCTCGTCGCCGAGGGCGGCTTCGGCCAGATGGCGGCGCTCCGCGGCGACGACGTGATCTCGGTCGCGCTCGCCGAGGCGACGGCCGAGCTGAAGACGGTGCCGGACGAGTGGTACGCCGTCGCGCGGACGTTCTTCGGCTAGACGACCTCCGCGAGCGGGAAGCTGCGGTTGCGCCGGGGCGGAACCAGGAAGTTCTGCCGGTGCGTCGTCTGTAGCACGGAGTTGAAGCCCTGATTGCGATCGCGCGGCGGGAACGGGATCGTCCCTCCGGGGAGCACGCCGTCCATCGCGAGGCGGTTGCGCCGGAAGTCGTCACCGGTCGGGTTGAAGACGACGAAGTGGACGCCTGCCGCAGGCACGGAGCTGGTCTCGTCGGGGCGCACGGAGAACGCGAACGGGTTGTCGAGCGTGTTGAAGTCGGCGCGAACGGGAACCGCGGCGCCTTTGGGATAGACCGTCCCGTCGGCCGCGACGACGGCGTGCTGCAGCCGCGACGTCGTCTGGATCGACGCGCTGTGGCCGATGCGGCGTGACGAGCGGTAGTCGCGGCGAACGTCGGCGACGCTCGACACGTCCTTCGGCCCCTGCGACACGGTCTGGGTGTTCTCCGGGACGTCGAGGTTCGGTCGGAACGCGGTCGTCACACGCTCGTCGAAGTCGAAGTTGAGGTACCAGGACTCGAGGTCCTCCTGGATGTGCGACAGGTGCATGTGCGTCCCGTTGCGGAAGTAGTCGCTGCCTCTGAAGTCCACGTAGCCGAGCGTCTCGAAGTTCGCGATCTTGCCCGGGCCCATCCCGGCACGCTGCGTCGACGTGAACCCGAGGAAGAGCTCGGAGGAGTCGGGGATCAGCTCCGAGCCCGGCACACCCGCGTCGACGGCCAGCCGCTTCGGCAACGACTGCCCGCCGTCGAAGCCGCCGCCCGCGAACCCGTGGCGGATCGACGTGATCTCGAACAGCTTCGTGTCGCGCAGCCGCTTGGCCGCATCGTCGATGTGCGCATGCGTGTCCGAGCGGAGGAGAATCGCGACGTCGTTCGACTCGAATCGGGTGGACGACGGGTCGCTCGGGAAGCGATGCGCATCGAAGATCACAGGCCGGTGGGCACGACGGTCGTACGGCAGGTACCGCCGCATCGCGTCGGGAACGAGCCGGCGGAAGTACGGGAGCCCCCACGCGACGGTCACGCCGAGGCCTGCAGGGGACGGGACGTAGTCGGCGTCGAGCCCGTCGAGCACGTCGGCGAGCTCCTTCTGCGCGTCCGCCAGCCCGGCGCGGTCCGTGGTCAGCCTCGCCGTCATCACCTGATGGTGGAGCGGCGGGACGAGGACTTCGATGTTGTTCGAGTCGACGATGCGCACTCCGTCGAGCAGGTGCTGCTCCGGCATCGCGACCGTGACGTCCGGGCGCTTCGGCGGGCTCGACGCGAGCCGGTCGACGAGCTCGTAGACCCCGGTCGCGCCGACAGCGCCCGCGGCGGCGCCTACGAGCACCTGCTTGCGCGTGAACCTCATCTACGTATCGGTCGACGGCCGCACCAGGACGAGCGACTTCAGCTCCTGGTGCAGATAACGAACGACGTGGTTGTACGTCAGGGGCGGCGCGACGTGCTCGGAAAGCGTGTAGAGGTTGCCGTACCGGCGCCAGAGGAGGAGCAGATGCCACTCGTCGGCGTCCTGGTTGACGGTGTACATGGTCGTCGTGATCCCGCGCTCGGTGACGGTGCCGTGCGGATCGGCGAAGCAGGGCACGTTGATGCTCTCGCTCCCGCCCGTGCGGCAGGTCGGGATCTTGGTCCTCGCCGGGTACCCGCGCAGGTTCACGTGGAGCTCGCCGCCGGCGGCGCCACCGCCCGTCTCCTGCCAGACGAAGCTCTCGAGGTAGCTCCGGTCCGCGGACACGGCGTTGATGTTGTTCCACTTGTTGCCGATCGCGCCGATCAGCGGGTCGGGAAGCCAGCCGGGGCAGTACACCGGCGCCTTGATGCGGTCGGCAAGGTGCTGCCAGGCGGTCAGGTTCGAGCACACGAGCTTCGCCGAGCGGGCAGGCGCTGCGTCTGCCTTCTTCGCCTCCGAGGAGCAGCCCGAAGCCACCAGGCCGCAGGCGCAGGCTGCGGCGATCACGGCCAGGAGAGCTTTCACGCCGGCCATGGTAGACGGCCCGAGCGCCGCCTCAGGCGACCGTTTACACGCTCTAAACCTCGAGCGGGCGATGCCCGACGAGGCTCGAGATCTCGCCGCGGGCGACGAGCACGGCGTCGATGCCCGCGCGCTCGAGGGCGAGCACCTCTTCGCGTGTCGAGACGTCGACCTGCGCGATCGCAAGCTTCCCGGCCGGAACGTCCGGCAGCAGCTCGAGCACCGCGTCGAGAGGATCCTCGTCGTCGTCCGCGCCGATCGCGGACAGCAGGAAGATCTCGGGGTCGATCTCCTCGAGCGCCGCCTCGAGCTCGTCCTCGTCGCGAACGTCCACGACCGCCTCGACGTGGCTCTCCTCGAGCTCGGCGTCGGGGCGGACGCAGACCGCATCGGCGTCCACGGGCTGCCCGGCACCGATCCAGAGCAGCGGCAGCGTCGTCGCCGCGCGGATCCCGACGATCGCCGAGCGGATCGCGATCGCCTTCGCGCCCTGCGTCTCCGCCGCGCGTGCGCCGTCCGCGTCCTCGACGCAGACGATGATCGCGATCCCGTCTCCCTCCGAGATCCGCTGGCTGAGGCGTCGTGACGCAGGCACCTGCTTACGGAAGCGTAGAGCAGCCACGGGCCGGCGTCACGGAAAGAGCGGCGGATGCACGGGCGCGAGCCGCTCGCGGTCGGCCCAGTCGGCCCGGGCCGGGGCGAACACCTCGACGAGCGCGGCTCCCGCAGGCCCCGCCCACACCTGGTGCGGGACGTGGGCGCGGATGCACCAGGTGGCGCCCGGCTCGAGCGCCCGCTCCTCGTCGCCGATCCGGAAGCGCACCGACCCGCGGATCAGCAGACCGACCTGCTCGTTCACGTGCTCGTGCTCGGGAACGTGCACGTCGGGCTCCAGCTCGAGGTAGGAGAAGGTCGCGAGCTCGCTCGTCACCGAGCGCCCGATCACGCCCGGCCAGATCACGAGCGGCTCGAGCTCGTCGAGGTGATCGAAAGCGCTCATACGCCGATCGGGTGCCAGACCGTCTTGAGCTCGAGGAACGCGGAGATGTCGGCGAGCGACTGGCCGTCGGGCTTGCCGGTCACGACGCGCTTGACGTTCTCGGCCGCGGCGGCCTCGAGGTCGGCACGCAGGCCGTCGGCGCCGGTGAGGTCGATCGCATTCACGTCCATGTGCGAGGCGAGCCACGGCGCGAGCTCGGCGCGGTACCCCGTCAGCAGATTGACGACGCCACCCGGCACGTCGCTCGTGGCGAGTGCCTCGGCCAGCTCGATCGCGGCCAGCGGTGAGGTCTCGGAGGCGAGCGCGACGACGGCGTTGCCGCCCGTCAAGGCCGGCGCGAGCCTGGAGACGAGCCCGAGCAGCGGCGGCTCGTCGGGCGCAATCACCGCGACGACGCCCGTCGCCTCGGGGATCGTGAAGTTGAAGTACGGGCCGGCGACGGGATTCGACGAGCCGATCACCTGCGCGAGCTTGTCCGCGAAGCCCGCGTACCAGACCAGACGGTCGATCGAGCGCTCGACCTCCTGGCTGCCACCGCAGAGCTCCGCGAACTCGGCGACCCTGGCTTCCATCATCTCGGCTATGCGATAGATGACCTGGCCGCGGTTGTAGGCCGTCGCCGACGCCCACTTCGGCTGCGCCGCCCTTGCCGCCGAGACGGCATCGCGGACGTCCTTGCGCGAGGCGCGGGCAACGTTCTGGCCCTGGGCTTCGTACGTCCGGCCGCTCTCCGAGCGGGGGAACGCGCCGCCGATGAACAGCTTGTACGTCTTCTTGACCGGCAGTCGCGTCATTCGCCCGCAGGTCTATCAGAGCGTGCGGGCCATGAGGATGTCGTCGATGTCCTCGCCGTCGAGGTGGAACTCGCCGCGGAGCACGCCCTCGACCACGAAGCCGCAGGAATCGTAGAGCCGTCGCGCGGCTGTGTTCGGGCCGAGCACGCGCAGCGTCAGACGTCGCGCGCCCCGTCGCCCGGCCTCGGCCGCAGCCGCCTCGACCAGCGCCCGCCCCACGCCGCGCCCCTGCAACGCGGGATCGACCGCGAGCCCGGTCACGTGCTGGACGTGGCTGCTCGCCTGCAGCTCGGTCGCCGGCCGAATCGAGATGTAGCCGGCGACGGCGCCGTCGACCTCGGCGACGAGCACGTCCCCGGGCGTCGTTCGCGCGCCGAAGAAGGGCGCGCCGTCCGCAGGAGACGGCGACGGGCTCGTCGCGGTCGTCCAGGTCGCACGGTCGATGCGCATCAGCTCGGCGCCGTCCTCGGCGCGCGCGAGCCTGATCTCAGTCGTCGAAGGCGAGGTAGGGCTCCAGCCCGTGCAGGCCGCCTTCGCGCCCGAAGCCCGACTCCTTGTACCCGCCGAACGGGCTCGCCGGGTCGAAGCGGTTGAAGGTGTTCGCCCACACGACGCCGGCGCGCAGGCGCTCGGCCATCCAGAGGATCCGCGAGCCCTTCTCGCTCCAGATCCCGGCGGAGAGCCCATAGGGCGTGTTGTTCGCCTTCTCGACCGCCTCGTCCGGCGTGCGGAACGTGAGCACGGAGAGCACGGGCCCGAAGATCTCCTCTTGGGCGATCCGGTAGCTCTGAGCGACGTTCGTGAAGACGGTGGGAGCGAACCAGTAGCCCTTCTCGGGCAGGCGGCATGGCGGCTGGTAGATCTCGGCTCCTTCTTCCCGGCCGGCAGCGACGAGCTCCTCGATCTTGTCGAGCTGCATACGCGAGTTGATCGCGCCGACGTCGGTGTTCTTGTCGAGCGGATCGCCGACGCGCAACGTCGTCATCCTGCGCTTGAGCTTGTCGACGACCGTCTCGTAGATCGACTCCTGCACGAACAGGCGCGAGCCCGCGCAACAGACGTGACCCTGGTTGAAGTAGATCCCGTTCACGATCCCCTCGACCGCCTGGTCGACTGCGGCGTCGTCGAAGACGATGTTCGCCGCCTTGCCGCCGAGCTCGAGCGTGAGCTTCTTGCCGGTGCCGGCGAGCCGGCGCTGGATCGCCTTGCCGACCTCGGTCGAGCCGGTGAACGCGATCTTGTCGACGTCGGACTCGACGAGCGCTGCTCCGGCGCGGCCGTCGCCGGTGACGATGTTGACGACGCCGGCGGGCAGCTCGGCCTGGCGTAGAACGTCGCAGAAGAGCAGCGCCGTGAGCGGCGTCGTCTCGGCCGGCTTGAGCACCACCGTGTTCCCCGCGGCGAGGGCCGGCGCGATCTTCCAGGAGAGCATCAGGAGCGGGAAGTTCCACGGGATGATCTGGCCGGCGACGCCGAGCGGCCGCGGCCGGCGGTTCGGGAAGGCGTATTCGAGCTTGTCGGCCCAGCCCGCGTAGTAGAAGAAGTGCGCCGCTGCGAGCGGCAGGTCGACGTCGCGCGACTCCTTGATCGGCTTGCCGCCGTTCAGCGACTCGAGCACCGCGAACTCGCGCGACCGCTCGGCGAGGATGCGCGCGATCCGGAACAGGTACTTCGCCCGCTCGGAGCCGGGCAGCGCCGACCAGCCTGCGAACGCCTCGCGGGCCGCGTGCGTCGCAGCGAGCACGTCCTGCTCTCCAGCCTGCGCAACCTGCGCGAGCGGCGACTCGTCGCGCGGCGAGATCGTCTCGAAGAACTCTCCCGAGCGAGGTTCGACCCACTCGCCGCCGACGAAGAGCCCGTAACGCTCGCGCAGCGACAGGATCTCGGTGCTCTCGGGCGCAGGCGCGTACGTCCAGTCGGCGGGAACCGGCGAGCGATCCGGCCGCTTCTCGACGTCAGTCATTCGTGAAGTAGTCCTTCGACTGGTATGCGCCTGTCTTCTCCTTGCGGAGCTGCATGAGGATGTCGTTGAGAAGGCTCGACGCACCGAGGCGGTAGAGGTCGGGCGTCAACCAGTCGGGCCCGAGCGTCTCGTGCACCTGCACCAGGTACTGGATCGCGTTCTTGGACGTGCGAATCCCGCCGGCGGCCTTCATCCCCACCTTGCGGCCCGTCTCCGCGTGCACGTCACGAATCGCCTCGAGCATCACGAGCTGCACCGGCAGCGTCGCGGCGCCCGGAAGCTTGCCGGTCGACGTCTTGATGAAGTCGGCACCCGCTGCCATCGCAAGCAGTGACGCCCGACGCACGTTGTCGTACGTGCCGAGCTCGGCCACCTCGAGGATCACCTTCAGGTGCGTGTCGCCGCAGGCTTCCTTCACCTGGACGATCTCGTCGTACACCTTCGCGTAGCGGCCGGAGAGGAATGCGCCGCGGTCGATGACCATGTCGACCTCGTCGGCGCCCATCGCAACGACCTCTGCGGTCTCGCGCACCTTCACGTCGATCGGGCTCTGGCCGCTCGGGAACGCCGTCGCGACCGACGCGACCTTCACCCCGGTGCCGCGGAGGCGTTCGACCGCGGTCGTCACGAGATTCGGATACACGCAGACCGCGGCGACCGACGGGATGTTCGCGTCGCTCGGGTCCGGACGAACTGCCTTCGAGCAGAGTGCCGCGACCTTGCCGGGCGTGTCCTGACCTTCGAGCGTCGTCAGGTCGCAGCAGCGGATCGCGAGCTCGAGCGCCCACACCTTGGCGTCCTTCTTGATGCTGCGCTTCGCGAGCTCGGCCGCCCGCGCCTCGACTGCGACCTGGTCGATCGAGCCGATGCGCGGCAACCGCTGCTTCAGCGGAAGCTCGAAACCGCCTGGAAGAGCGGGTGCCTGCGCCATCACTCCGAGTCTACGCGCGGCCATGTCGTCCTCGCAGACGACGGCGAATCGTCCTCGGCGCCGACGTCCGCGGACGCGCCCGGGCCTAGATTCGAAGTCGGGAAGCGAAATTCGTTCGAGGAGGACGGGATGTACGCACACGTCGGCGCCAAGGCGCCTGTCTGGGCCGCGGAGGCCTATGTGAAGGACGAGCCCGAACCGGTGCGGGTGGAGGTGCCCGGCGACGACGCCTGGCTCGTCCTCGTCTTCTACCCACGCGACTTCACGTTCGTGTGCCCGACGGAGCTCGCGGACGTTCGAGGAGCTACGCCCCGAGTTCGAGGCGTCGGGAGCGCGGCTCGTCGCGGCGAGCACGGACAGCTGGTGGGTGCACCGTGCGTGGTTCATGACGAACCCGTGGCTCGAGGAGGTCGCGTATCCGGTGATCGCCGACACGTCGCAGGAGCTTGCGCTGCGCTACGGCGTCCTGCTCGAGGACGGAGCCGCGCTGCGCGCGACATTCCTCGTCGACCCGCAGGGAGTCGTGCGCCACGCGACCGTCACCGACGCGAGCGTCGGCCGCAGCGCGGCGGAGACGCTGCGGGTGCTCCAGGCGCTCCAGACGGGCGAGCTCTGCCCCGCGAACTGGCGCCCGGGGCAGGCAACCCTCGAGGTGGCGTAGAGGCTTTGCGGTCTGACCGCGGTCAGACGCTCGTCTGACGACTTACGCGCTCTCTCGTTGAGCGATCAATGATAGGATGTCGTCATGGAAACCACCACTGACGCACTCTCAACCGTTCTGGACCTCGCGCTCACGCGGACGATCGTCACCCGCGAGGTCGACGCCGCGCTCGGCGCACACGGGCTCGCGCTCTCCGATCTCGCGCTCCTGCTCGAGCTCCGCGACGCTCCCGACGGGCGGCTCCGCCGCGTCGAGCTCGCCAACCGGCTCGGCGTCACCCCCTCCGGCGTCGCCCGCCAGCTTCAGCCCCTCGAGCGAATCGGGCTGGTGGGGCGCGAGCCCCACAGCCGCGACGCCCGCCTGGCGCTCGTCGTGCTCACCGATACGGGCCGCCGCGTGGCCGACGAGTCGGTGCCGACCGCCGAGGCCGCCGCCGAGCGGGCGCTCGCCCGCATGTGGCCCGCCGCCGAGCGCGAGCGTCTCGCCCGGCTGATGGCGGCCGTCCGCTGAAGGCCGAGCCGTTCGAGCATCGTCTCGTTGCGCCGCCACTTCGGCGACGACTTCACCTGAAGCTCGAGGTAGACCGACCGTCCGAGCAGCTGCTCGATGAAGGGACGCGCGTGGCGCCCGATCTCGCGCACCATCGTTCCGCCCTTGCCGATCAGGATCTGCTTCTGGCTCTCCGTCTCGGTGTAGAGCCGCACGTGCACGTGCCCCTCCTCGATCGAGACGACCTCGGCGGTCACCGCGTGGGGCACCTCCTCCTTCGTCAGCCGCAGCGCCTGCTCGCGCACCGCTTCTGCGATGCGGGCGTCGAGCGGCAGATCCGTCTCGGTCTCGGGCGGATAGAGAAGCGGGCCGTCGGGAAGCAGGGAGATCAGATCGCCGCGCAACTCGTCGATGCCGTCGCCGGTGGCGGCGCTCACCGGATGGAGGGCGTGGAACGGCCCGAGGCTCGCCGCTTGCTTCATCTGCGACGCGATGTGGCCGGCCTTCAGCCGGTCGACCTTGTTGACGACGATGATCACGGGCACGTCGAGCGCGAAGACGTGGCGAGCAACGTAACGATCCCCGGCGCCGATGCGGTCGCGCGCGCTGACGACGAGCACCACGACGTCGACGTCCTCGCCCATCGTCTGCACGACGCGCTGCTGCATCCGCTCGGTGAGCGTGTCGATCGGCCGCTGCCAGCCCGGAAGGTCCACGAGCACGAGCTGTGCCTCGGCGTTCGTATAGACGCCGCGGATGCGGTGCCTCGTCGTGTGCGGGACCGACGAGACGATCGCGACCTTGGCGCCGACGAGCGCATTGACGAGTGTCGACTTGCCGACGTTGGGCCGGCCGGCGACGGCGGCGAACCCGGACTTCACTCCGGCAGGCTCCACGCGTCGCGCAACAGATCCGGGGCAGCGTACGTCGCGATCGACCCGTCCTCGCGGCGGAAGCTCACCTCGCCGATCCGCCACTCGTAGAGCCACTGCCGGCAGCCCCCGCACGGCGAGGCGGTGATGCCGATCGCTGCCAGATCGCCCGGCCGGTAACCCGCGGCAGCCGCGGCGACGATCGCCGACTTCTCCGCGCAGACTCCGAGCGGATAGGCGGCGTTCTCGACGTTCACGCCCTCGAACTCGCGTCCGTCGACCGTCCGCACGACGGCACCGACGTGGTACCGCGAATACGGGGCATACGCGCGCCCGGCGATCGCCTCGGCCTTCTCCACCAGTTCACTCACGAGAACACCTGGAACACGATCAGCGCGGCGAGCGCGCCGAGGAGCCCGCCCGAGGCCACCTCGAGCGTCGAGTGGACGCCCGACTCGACGCGCGTCTGCGCGACGAGCAGCGCCATGATCAGGGCGAGCGACGAGACGAGGAAGCGATGCGACGCGCCGGCGACGTAGGTGGCGGCGATCCAGCACGCGAAGGCGACGGCGGCGTGACCCGACGGGATCCCGCCTCTGAAGGGCGTGCCGCGACCCGTGAAGGCCTTGACGGCGATGACGCAGATGACGACCAGCACCAGGAGGACGAGCGTGAGCTCGGCCGGCGCCTGGCGCAGGCGATCGAGCAGATCAGACGATCGATCGGCCACCTTCCCGGCGAAGACGAGGTAGCCGATCGCGAGAGCGTTCGACCGACGCGAGCAGCACCGCGCCGGCCGCGATGTCCTTCGCCAGTTTCGCCATCGGGTCGAACGACGTCGTCGCGATGTCGATCGCACCCTCGATCGCGCTGTTGATCATCTCGGCGATCAGGACGAAGGTGATCGAGATCAGAAGCGCGATCAACTCGAGCTTCGTCACGTTGACGATCAACGCGAGCACGATCACGACGAACGCGACGGCGAAGTGGATCCGCATGTTCCGCTGGGTGCGGAGCACGTGGATGATCCCCTCGGTCGCATAGTTGAACGAGTCGAGCAGGCTCGGCGAGCGACGGGCGCTCACGACAGGGAATCCTCGAGCTCCGTCATCACGGAACCGTGGTCGTAGCCGAGCAGGTGCAGCAGTCCGTGCACGAGCGGCCTGCGCCACTCCTCCCCCACCACCTGCGGGCAGATGACGACGTCACCGAGCTGACGCGGCAATCCTCCGGGCAGCTCTCCGGTGCCGTCGATGGGGAACGACAGCACATCGGTCGCTTCGTCGATCCCCAGATGTTCCTGCTTCAGCCGTCGAATCTCGTCGGGCCCGACGAACGCGATCCCGAGATCGCCGCTCTCGATTCGCTGCGCGGTCAGCACGTCACGAGCGAGCTGCCGTGCCGCGGGCGCGTCGATCGGAAGACCGCTCCGATTCTCGACCTCGATCACGAGTCCCGTCATCGGTCGCGCTCGTCCGTGTGCTCCTTGTACGCCTCGACGATTCGTTGCACGAGCTTGTGCCGAACGACGTCCCGATAACCGAAGGCGATGAACGCGATGCCCTCGATGTCGACCAGGACGTTCTGTACGTGGACGAGGCCCGACCGTTGCTCGCGCGGCAGGTCGATCTGTGTGACGTCCCCCGTCACGACCACCTTCGAGCCGAACCCGAGGCGCGTCAGGAACATCTGCATCTGCTCGGGCGAGGTGTTCTGCGCCTCGTCGAGGATGATGAAGCTGTCGTTGAGCGTCCTGCCGCGCATGAAGGCGAGCGGGGCGACTTCGATCGTGCCGCGCTCGATCAAGTTGTTCGCCCGGTCGGGATCGAGCATGTCGTAGAGCGCGTCGAAGAGCGGACGGAGGTACGGGTCGACCTTCGCCATCAGATCGCCGGGCAGGAAGCCGAGCCGCTCCCCCGCCTCCACCGCCGGCCGCGTGAGGATGATCCTGGCCACCTCACGCTCGTGGAGTGCCGCGACGGCGAGCGCCATCGCGAGGTACGTCTTCCCCGTCCCGGCGGGCCCGATCCCGAAGGTGACCGTCGACCGGCGGATCGCGTCGACGTAACGCTTCTGCATCACGGTCTTGGGGGCGATGCGCTTGCCGCGGTGGCGCCAGACGACGTGGTCGAAGACCTCGCGAACGTCGGTCTCGGAGTCGATCGCACCGAGCACGGCATCGACGGTGTGAGCCCCGATCTCGTGCCCGCTCTCGACCAGCTCGACGATCTCGCCGAGCACGGTTCGGGCCTCCGCGACCTCGCTGTCGTCGCCTTCGAGCGTCAGCTGGTTGCCGCGCAGGCGAATCGTGCAATGGAGCCGCTCGCGCAGCGCGTCGAGCACGCCGTCGGAGATCCCCGCCAGCTCGGCGGCGACCGCGTTGGAGACGTCGAACGTGTCCTGCATCCCGGGACTGAGTGTAGGCCGCGCCCCGGAACTTCCGCACCACCCCGGGGCAGGCGTCTATCTTCCGGCGGTGGAGAGGAAGTCGTGGACGTTGCTCGCGGTCTGCACCGCGACCTTCATGCTCCTCCTCGACATCACGATCGTGAACGTCGCGCTGCCGGCGATCGAGCGTTCCCTCCACGCATCGTTCTCCGATCTCCAGTGGGTCGTCGATGCATACGCCCTCGCGCTCGCGACGTTCGTCCTGACGGCCGGTTCGCTCGCCGACCTGTTCGGCCGGAAGCGGCTGTTCGTGATCGGAATCGTCCTGTTCACCGTGGCTTCGGCCGCATGCGGGCTGTCGAACGACTCGCTCTTCCTGATCATCGCGCGCGGTGTGCAGGGAATCGGCGGCGCGATCATGTTCGCGACCGCGCTTGCGCTCATCTCGCAGGAGTTCCACGGACGGGAGCGTGGAACAGCCTTCGGGATCTGGGGGGCGACGATCGGGGCGGCCGTGGCGATCGGGCCGCTCGCCGGCGGGATGCTCACCTCCTGGCTGTCCTGGCGCTGGATCTTCCTGGTGAACATCCCGATCGGGATCGCTGCCGTGGTGCTCTCGCTCGCGAAGCTGCGGGAGTCGAGCGATCCGGAGCTCAGCCGACTCGATCCGATCGGGCTCGTGACGCTCATCGGCGGCCTGTTCTGTCTGATCCTCGGGCTGATCGAGGGCAACAAGCGGGGCTGGTCGAGCGACGTGATCGTCGGCCTGTTCGTCGCCGCGTTCGTGCTGCTGGCGCTCTTCATCGTGTCGCAGGCCCGCGACCGGGTGACGATGATCGACCTGTCGCTGTTCGGCCGACCGGCGTTCGACGGCGCTCAGGTGACGGCCTTCGCGATCTCCTCGTCGATGTTCGCGATGTTCCTGTACCTGACGCTCTACATGCAGAACGTGCTCGGCCTGTCGCCGCTGCAGACGGGGGTGCGGTTCCTGCCGTTGAGCGTGATCTCGTTCATCGCGGCGCCGATCGCGGGGCGCCTCTCGACACGGGTGCCGATCCGGTGGCTGCTCGGCTTCGGCCTCGGGCTCGTAGCGCTCTCGCTCTGGTTGATGAGCGGCATCAAGACGACCTCCGACTGGACGACCTTGTTGCCCGGATTCCTGATCGGCGGCATCGGGATCGGGATGGTCAACGCGCCGCTCGCATCGACCGCGGTGTCGACGGTGAGGGTGGAACGCGCGGGAATGGCTTCCGGCATCAACAACACGTTCCGGCAGCTCGGGATCGCCACAGGGATCGCAGCGCTCGGTGCGCTGTTCGCGAGCCGCGTCACGGATCGCGCGATCGCGGGCCTCTCGGGCCTGTCGAACGTGCATCACCTCGCGAGCCAGCTGGCGAGCGGCCAGGCGACGAACGTGATTGCGGCCGCCCCAGCCGGCGACCGGGCACGGATCGCCGAGGTCGCGCGTGCGTCGTTCGTCTCCGGGCTCAACCACATCCTCGTCATCGGCACGATCGTGGCCGCCGTCGGCGCCGTGCTCGCCGCGATCCTCGTCCGGCCGCAGGACTTCGTGGCGAGCGGGCCGCCGCCGGGCGGAGCGGACTAGAACCTCGAGGCTAGGCCAGCTTCTCGCGGACGAGCTGGCCGACGGCCGAGCCGTCGGCACGTCCCGAGACCTGCGGCATCACGTCGGCCATGACCCGGCCCAGATCCTGCAGTGAGGTCGCGCCGTTCTCCGCGATCGCGTCGTCGACGATCTGTTCGAGCTCGTCCTCGGACAGCGGTTCTGGCATGAACTCCTGGAGCACGGCGAGCTCCGCCTCTTCCTTCGCCGCCTGTTCATCCCGACCGGCGTCTTGGAACGCCTCTGCCGCCTCGATCCGCTTCTTGCGCTCGCGCTGCAGCACCTGCAGCTCCTCGTCTCCCGACAGCGGCCGCTGGAGATCCTTCTCGGCGGAGCGCAGGCTGGCGAGGATCAGGCGCAGCGCGTCGCGACGGTCGACGTCGCGCGCGAGCATCGCCTTCTTCACCTCGTCTTCGAGCTGCGCGATCAGGCTCATTGGGGCTCTCCCAGCACGTGCCAGTGGAGGTGGAAAACGGTCTGCCCTGCGCTCGGGCCGACATTGACCACGACACGGTAGTCGGTCAAGCCCGCCCGCTCGGCGGTGTCGGCGACGAACGCGAGCATTCGCGCGGACTCCTCCGCGTCGAAAGCGCGCACATCGCGGAAGGTGTCGACGTGACGCTCCGGGATCACGAGCAGGTGGACGGGTGCCTGCGGAGCGACGTCCGCGATCGCGACGAAACCCTCGCCTGCGTGGACATGGTCGCCTTCCCTGAAGAGGCGGCAGAAGAGGCACTCGTCGACGTCAGGCGGCAAGAATCCCCTCCTCGGTCACGGCGGCGGCACGGACCTGCACGAGCTCCCCGACCGGTGCGTCGACGATCCACGGCGAGTAGTCGTCGCCGTATCCTCGTCCCGGCCGGTCGACGAGCACGGTATCGGTCTCGCCCACCTTGCGCTGCCAGCGTCGAGCCGACAGCTCGCGAGACAACGCGCGCAGGCGTGCGCCGCGCTCGCGCTTCACCTGGGGCGGCACTCGATCGTCGTGCTCGGTCTTCGTCCCGGGACGCGGTGAGTACGGGAAGACGTGGATGCCGGTGATGCCGGCGCGCTCGACGAGGTCGAGCGTCCTCGCAAACGCCGCCTCGTCCTCGGCCGGGAACCCGACGATCACGTCGGTGGTGAGGTTGAAGTCGTCGAGCGGAGCGAGCCGTCGGAGATACGTGGCGGCGTCGTAGCGTCGCTGCATCGCACGGAGCACGCCGTCGTCGCCGGACTGCAGCGGAACGTGCAGGTGCCTGCTGACGCTCGGCGTCTCGCGCAGCGCGGCGACGAGCTTCTCGTCGACGTGGTTGATCTCGATCGAGCTCAGCCGAAGCCTCGCGAGGCCCGGCACCGTGCCCGCGTCCCTGACGAGACGCGCCAGGTCGTAGCCTGCGGCGCGATCGCGAAAGCAGCCCAGGTTGATGCCCGTCAGCACGACCTCCTTGTGCCCCTGGTCGACCCGGCGGCGGATCTCGCTCAGGACGGCGTGCGCGCTCCGGCTCCGCGACGAGCCCCGGACGAGCGGGATCACGCAGAAGTTGCACGAGAACGAGCAGCCGTCCTGGATCTTGACGAAGGCGCGGACCCGGTCGAGACGGGAGTCCGCCTGCACGCACCCGATCGCGCCGACGTCGCCGGCGACGTACGCAGCGGTCTCCTCGCTCCGCTTCGCGACGACAGTGACGGTGTCGGGGAGCCCCGCGAGCGACGCGCTCGGGAGGTTCGCGGCGCAGCCGGTCAGGTAGACGCGCGCATGCGTGCGCGCCGCCCGCGCCGCCGCCTTGCGGCTCTTGGCGAGCGCCTCGTTCGTGACGCAGCAGCCGCTGATGACCGCGATCTCGGCGCTGTCGTCGTGGCGCTCTCGATGGCCGTCCGCGAGCAGCGCCTCGCGCACGGCCTGGACATCGGCATGCGACACCTTGCAGCCGAGAAAGTCGACGCGGAACGTCGCCACTTCGCTGATCGTACTGCCGCGTCAGTTGCGGTGGAACACGTCGGCGGCCCAGCCGTCGAGAACCTTGCGTCTGGAGTGCGTCCAGCCGGCGAGCGTCGGACGGTCCGAGAGCAGGTAGCCCGACGCGACGAGCGTCCGGGCCTCCACGCGACGTGCGACCGACGTCACTCCGCCGAGCGAGATGTTCGCGATCGCGATCTCTGCGGCAGGCAGCTCGTCCTCGGCGCCGACGAGCTGCGCCTCGACGACGACGCCGTTCGCCGCGGCGTTCGCACGTGTCGCCTCGACCGCGGCGACCTCCACGTCGACACCGATCACGGGCGAGAAGCCGAGCAACGAGGCGGCGATCGAGAGGACGCCGGATCCGCAGCCGATGTCGAGCAGCGAGCTCGCCCCGATCTCCTGCAGGAGCCCGAGGCACAGCTGCGTCGTCGGATGCGCGCCGGTGCCGAACGCCCGCCCCGGATCGATCACGACGGCGAGCGCAGCCGCCGGCGGGCGCTCCCACGGCGGCCCGACCCACAGGTCTCCGACCTCGACCGGACGGTGGAACGCCTGCCAGCGATCCTCCCAGCCGTCCTCGACGTCGGTCGACTGCGCCGACCCGAACACGTGCCACACCTGCTCTTCGCCGGCCGCGTCGGTGTAGGCGACCAGTTCGGTCGAGCCCTCGTGGTCGACCTCTTCGAAGCCGTCGGGGAAGAGCGCGAGCATGGCTGCGCGCGCCTCCTCGATGCGGGCGTCGCGAATCTCGACGGCGACTCGCCGCAGCGTGCTCAGCGGAACGCGCTCTTCAGCTTCTCGAAGAAGCTCTCGTCGTGGCGATAGGTGTTCTCGTCGCTTGCGGCGTCGAACTCTGCCAGCAGGCGCCGCTGCTCGTCGGTCAGTCGCCGCGGGACTGCGACGTTCACGAGCACGCGCTGATCCCCACGCCCGAAGCCCTGCAGCACGGGCATACCGCGGCCGCGCAGAACGCGGACGTCTCCCGGCTGCACGCCCGGCTCCAGCACCAGCTCGACCGGACCGTCGAGCGTCTCGACCTGGAGCTCGGCGCCGAGCGCAGCCTGAACGACCGTCAGGTGAACCTGCGAGAAGATGTCGTTGCCCTCACGCACGAAGCGCTCGTCGGGAAGCACGTGGACGTGCACGTACACGTCACCGGCCCGCCCGCCGAGCTCGCCGGAGTGGCCTTCGCCCGACACCCGGATGCGCTGGCCGCTGTGGATCCCGGCCGGGACCTTGACGTCGATCGTCCGCCGTTCCACCAGCCTGCCGTCGCCGTCGCAGGCTTTGCACGGATGCTCGACGATCTGGCCGAGCCCGCGGCACTGCGGACACGACTGCGTGCGGACGAACTCGCCGAAGACCGTGCGCGACACGTGCTGCAGCCTTCCGGAGCCGCCGCAGCGACCGCACTGGACGGGCGACGTCCCGGGCTCGACGCCGTCGCCGCCGCAGGTCGCGCACGGAACGGTGACGTCGAAGGGCACGGTGACGGTGGTGCCGCGGGCAGCATCGACGAGCGAGATCTCGATCTCGGCACCGATGTCTCCCCCACGCCGCGAGCGACGCGCCTGGCCCCCGAACATGTCGTCGCCGAAGAACGTCGCGAACAGATCGCCGAGCCCGCCGACGTCGAATCCCGTCGGCGTGAACCCTCCCGAGCGTAGGCCCGCGTGGCCGTACCGGTCGTACAGGGCGCGGGTCTCGCTGTTCGTCAGCACCTCGTATGCCTCGGCCGCCTCGCGGAAACGGGTCTCGGCGTCGGGCGCCGTCGACACGTCGGGATGCAGCTCGCGCGCAAGCCGCCGAAACGCCTTCTTGATCGTCGCTTCGTCGGCGTCGCGCGGGACGCCGAGCAGCTCATAGAGGTCGCGGTCGGTGGTCGCCATCAGTCGTCCGCGTAGACGTCCTCGACGAACCGCGAGAGATCGCGCGCTGCCGAACGCACCGACCGGAGCGCCTTGTCGTAGTCCATGCGCAGCGGCCCGAGCAGGCTGACCACGCCCAGCGTCCGATGCGCGACGCCGTACGTCGCGCCGACGAGCGCGAGCTCCCTGAGACCGGGCTGGTCGAGCTCCTCCCCGACGCGCGCGAAGGGACGCCGCGGGTCGAGCCGCTGCGCGAGCACGTCGAGCAGGGCCGCCCGCTTCTCGAGCGCGTCCATCAGGCTGCGATAGGCGCCGATCTCGTCCTGCCGCATCTCGTCCAGCAGCCCCGCGGCGCCGCCGACGAAGAGCATGCGCCCTTCGTCTGCGGCGTGGTCGAAGGACGGCCGCACCGCTCCGAGAAAGGCCCGCTCGCGCGGAGAGAGCCCCGGTTCCTCGAATGCGAGCCGAACCGCGCGCGAGCCGATGCGCACGCCGGTCAAGCGGTCG
The DNA here is from genome assembly GCA_963774355.1 of uncultured Thermoleophilia bacterium. GTDB lineage: Bacteria > Actinomycetota > Thermoleophilia > Gaiellales > Gaiellaceae > PALSA-600. The sequence goes on from CAVZER010000006.1 coordinate 732,871, forward strand.
TTCAGGTAGTCGGCGGCCCAGGTCGCGAGCCCGGCGTCGACCGCCTCGGGGAACTCTGTGCGCAGCTTGGTGACACCCCCGAGCGAGGTGATCACGACCGTCATCACGACCCGTGGCTGCAACATCAGCACCTCGACGTGCTTGACCGTCGCGGCCTGCAGCGGCGGAGCGGACACCAGAGCGAGGAGCCTCGTCACCTGCGACAGCACGTCGGTGGTGGACTGCAGCGCCTCCTCGACCTCGGCGCGGGCACGGGTGAGATCGAGCGGGAACTCACCGGCCCGCGGCTCCTGGCGCTCGAGCAACTCGTCGACGTACAGGCGGTAGCCGGCCTCGGTCGGCACGCGACCGGCGGACGTGTGTGGATGTGTGAGCAGACCGATCCGTTCGAGCTCGGCGAGCTCGCCGCGGACGGTCGAGGGAGAGACGGCGAGCGCGGAGCGTTCGACGAGCGAGCGCGAGCCGACGGGCTGGCCCGTGGCGACGTACTCCTCCACGAGGCGTCGCAGGATTCCCTGCTGCCGGTCGGACAGCGTCTCGCTCATCTGCTCATGGTAGGAGCGAGGAGCCGCGCCGTGACGCCGCCGCCCAGGAACCGGCCGCGCCGCGTGAGCGCGATCGCACCGTCGCCCGTCGCCACCAGCCCTGCGTCCTCCAGCCGCACGAGCTCGGCGTCGTCGATCGCGTCGCGGACGTCCGCAAGCGGCAGGGGCTCGTCGAGCCGAAGTCCGAGCAGCATCCGTTCCATGGTCAGGACGCCCGTGGAAAGCTCTTCGACCTCGCGCGGCGGCCGTTCGCCACGCTCGAGCGCGCCGAGGTAGCGACCGAGGGAAGGCGTGTTGCGCATTCGGCGCCCGCCGACGGTGCCGACCGCGCCGACCCCGAGCCCGAGGTAGTCGTGGCCGAGCCAGTAGCCGAGATTGTGCTTCGCCCGCAGGTCGCGCCCGCCCGCGCGCCCCGGGACGACGCAGAAGTTCGCGGTCTCGTACCACCGGTAGCCGGCCTCGGTCAGCGTCTCCACGACGATCTCGAAAAAGCCTTCCATCGCCTCGGCCTGCCGCTCGAGCGCTGCCCCGTGGGTGTGGGTGAAGCGCGTGCCCGGCTTGGCCTCGAGCTCGTAGGCGGACACGTGCTCGGGCCCGAGCGCGAGCGCCTCGGCGAGGTCGCTTGCGAGATCGGCGGGCTCCTGCCCCGGGATCCCGTAGATGAGGTCGATCGAGATGTTGTCAAAACCGGCATCACGAAGAGCATAGAAGGCGCGTCGGACGTCGTCCGGCGAGGCAACACGGTCGAGGGTGCGAAGGAGGCGTGACGAGAAGCTCTGGGCCCCGAGTGAGACCCGGTCGACGCCCGCGCCGCGGAGCAGCGCCGCAAGCGCGGGGGTGACGGTCTCCGGGTTCGCCTCGACCGTGAGCTCCTCGGCCTGCGGCAGCGCGACGAGCAACCGCTCGAGCGCTCCTGCATCCGTGAACGTTGGTGTGCCGCCTCCGAGGTACACGGTCTGGACGCGCTGAGCGAGCGCGGCCCGCTCGAGCTCGAGCTCGAGCAGCAGCGCGTCCGCGTAGCGCGTGTGGTCGGCCCGGCGCCCCACGACGGTGACGAAGTCGCAGTAGCCGCAGCGTGACGAGCAGAACGGGAGGTGAACGTAGAGGTGACGGACGCCGGACGCGGGGAGCGTCACTTCGTGCGAGCCCCGTCGTTCAGGTTGAGCACGGCGAGGAACGCCTCCTGCGGCACCTCGACCGCGCCGACCTGCTTCATCCGCCTCTTCCCCGCCTTCTGCTTCTCGAGCAGCTTGCGCTTGCGGCTGATGTCGCCGCCGTAGCACTTCGCGAGCACGTCCTTGCGGCGCGCCTTGACGGTCTCGCGCGCGATCACCCGTGCGCCGATCGCGGCCTGGATCGGGACGTCGAACATCTGACGGGGGATCTCCTCACGCAGCTTCTCGACCAGCGCCTTGCCACGCTCGTACGCGAACTCGCGGTGGACGATCAGGCTCAGCGCGTCGACGGGCTCGCCGCCGACGAGCACGTCCACCCGCACCAGCGAGCCCGGGCGGAACCCGTCGAAGTCGTAGTCGAAGCTCGCGTACCCGCGCGTGCGCGATTTCAGCTGGTCGTAGTAGTCGAAGACGATCTCGCCGAGCGGAAGCTCGTACACGAGGTGCACGCGCTCGGGCGAGAGGTACTCCATGTGGTCGAACCGTCCTCGCCTCTCGTTGTTGAGCTCCATGATCGCGCCGACGTACTCCTTGGGCACGATGATCGACGCCTTGATGAACGGCTCCTCGACCTCCTCCGCGCCGTCGGGGAGGTCGGAAGGCGTGTGCACCTCGCGCCACTCGGGCTCGTTGAGCATCCGGATGCGGTATGCGACGTTCGGAGCGGTTGTGATGAGGTCGAGGTCGAATTCCCGTTCCAGCCGCTCGCGCACGATCTCCATGTGCAGGAGGCCGAGGAAGCCGCAGCGGAAGCCGAAGCCGAGCGCCTGCGACGTCTCGGGCTCGTAGAACAGCGCGGCGTCGTTCAGCTTCAGTCGCTCGAGCGCGTCGCGCAACTCCGGGTAGTCGTCGGACTCGGTCGGGAACAGACCGGCGAACACCATCGGCTTGACGTCCTTGTAACCCGGCAGCGGAGACGATGCCGGTATGCGATCGGCAGTCAGCGTGTCACCCACGCGAAGCTCCGAGACGTCCTTGAGCCCGGTGATCACGTAACCGACCTCGCCGGCGCGGAGCTCCGACACCGGCCGCATGGTGGGCGACATGAAGCCGATCTCCTGGGCCTCGAACCTGGTTCCGAGCGCCATCGCCCTGAGCGCCTGGCGTGGCTGGAACACACCGTCCACGACGCGGACGAAGGCGACGACGCCACGGTACTGGTCGTACGACGAATCGAAGATCAGCGCCCGCGGCGGCGCCTCCGGCTGCCCCTCCGGCGCCCCGATGCGCTCGACGATCGCGTCCAGCACGGCGGCGACTCCCTCGCCGGTCTTCGCCGAGATCCGCAGGACGCGGTCCGCATCCTCGCCGATCAGGTCGGCGATCTCTGCCGCGGCCCCGTCGGGGTCGGCCTGCGGCAGATCGATCTTGTTCACGACCGGGACGATCTCGAGATCGTTCTCGATCGCCAGGTACGCGTTGGCGAGCGTCTGTGCCTCGATTCCCTGTGCCGCGTCGACGACGAGCAGGGCCCCCTCGCAGGCCTGCAGGCTCCGCGACACCTCGTACGTGAAGTCGACGTGCCCCGGCGTGTCGATCAGGTTGAGCTCGTGCCCCTTCCACTGGACGCGGACGGCCTGGGCCTTGATCGTGATCCCGCGCTCGCGTTCGAGCTCCATCGAGTCGAGCAGCTGGTCGCGCATCTCGCGGGCGGAGACCGTGTCGGTGAGCTGGAGGATGCGATCGGCCAGGGTCGACTTGCCGTGGTCGATGTGCGCGATGATCGAGAAGTTGCGGATGTGTTGTTGGTCCATGATGCGTCGGGCCGCTACGTTCGGCGGCCCCGCACTGAGAGTAGCGCCTGCATCTCGCGCACCCGCAGAAACGCGCAGGAACCCACGTAGGCAGCCACTCCGAGTGCGAGGGCAAGGCCGAGCGAGACGAGCTGGGCCGGCAGCGAGCGACCGAGCGCGCCGTCGAGTACGTGCCACACCGGCCAGGCGACGACGGCCAGCACAGCCCCGGCGGCCACCATGCGGGCGAACGACGACAACGTCGCCAGGAGCTGGAGCCCGCCGTACTGACGCTGCAGCAGCGTGAACAGCGCGACCGTTCCGACGATGTTCACGACCGCGGTCGAGAGCGGGATCCCCCATACGCCGAGGTGGTAGAAGGCCGCGTCGAGCGCCGCATTGACGCCGAGGTTGAGCAGCGCCACGATCGTCGGGATCCAGTTCTCCTGGAGGCTGAAGAAGGCGCGGTTCAGCATCAGCATTGCGCCGTTGAACGTGAGCCCGAGCGCGAACGCCGCGAGCGCACCGGCGACGACGGCCGTCTGGCCCGGCTTGAATGCGCCGCGCTGGTAGAGGAGACGCACGATCGGCTCTGCCAGCACCGCGGCGATCACCGACGACGGCACGAGCAGGAACGCAATCTGGCGCAACCCGCGCGAGACGGTCGCGGCGTGCGCGACGAGATCGCCGCGGGCGGCGTGCCGCGAGAGGGTCGGGAAGAGCACGGTCGCGATCGCCACGGAGAAAACCCCCTGCGGGACCATGTACAGCAGGAACGCCTTGTTGATCGCGGTCGGCGCGAGGTTCGGGTTGATGAACCTCGAGGCGAAGTAGGTGTCGATGAGCGCGTTGACGTTGATCAGACCGAGGCCGAGCGTGACCGGGATCATCAGCTTGAGCACGCGCCAGACGGCCGGGTCGCGGTAGTCGATCACGATGTGCAACCGACCGTCGAGGCCGCGAAGCCACGGCAGCGGCAGCAGCATCTGGATGAACGTCGCGACGAGGATCGAGCCGGCGTAGACGTAGAGCTTCCCGTCGGCGGTCGCCGCCGACGGGACACCGATCACGAGCCCGAGGATGATCGCGAGGTTCCACACGACCGGCGTCAGCGCCGGGACGGTGAAATGGTCGTAGGAGTTGAGGATCCCGACGATCACGCCGGAGACGCCGAGGATCACGACGATCGGAAAGAGCACCCGCGACAGGCCGACCGCAAGCTGCGGGTCGGTGGAATGGAACGGCCGCAGCAGCAGCGGCGCCGCCAGCATCATCAGCGCGGTGAAGCCGCCGAGCCCGAGCAGGATCAACCAGATCAGCGAGGAGGCCACGCGCCAGGCGCGCTTGCGTTCGCCCTTCTCGAGCAGCTCGCTGAAAACCGGGACGAACGCCGACGAGAGCGCGGCGTCCGCGACGAACGCACGGATCAGGTTCGGCAGCTGGAAGGCGATCGTGAACGCGTTGATCGGGCCGCGTGCGCCGAAGTAGTACGTCGCGACGATCTCGCGGACGAGCCCGACGACCCGCGAGATGCCGGTCGCGACGGCGAAGATCACCGTGGAGATGCCCAGCCGGCGACGCGCGGCCTCCAGGGCGACCGCTTCGTCGGCGACGACCGGCGGCGTTGCGAGCTGGGTCAGCGGGTCGATCGACCCCCAGATCGGCAGCCCGCGCGCCTGACGGCGCTCGTTCCGCGCACGCAGCCGCTGCTCGCGTTCCGACGCCAGGCGTGCCTCGTCCACGTGCATGAGCATAGGGAGCGCCTCAGCCGGTTCGGCGCCCCCGGACGGGGCGGCGCAACGGCTCTGGTACCATCGCCTCGCCCGCTGGAGCGGGCTTTTCTTTCGACGATGCCCAATATCAAACAGCAGAAGAAGCGTGTCCGGATCGCCGGCGAGGAGCGGCTCGAGAACCTGCGCTACCGCTCGACGATCAAGACGCTGACGAAGCGGCTCGCGACACTGGCCGACGAGGAGGATGCCGACGCGATCGCGTCGGCACACCGCGACCTCGAGCACCTGATCGACCGTGCCGTGGCGCGTGGAGCGCTGCACCGGAACGCGGCCGCACGGAAGAAGTCCCAGGCCGCACGCCTGGCCGCAGGCACTCGCACTCCCGCCTGACGAACGCGGCCGGCGTGGCCGGCGTCAGCGCTGTGTGATCTCGACGAGCGCGCGCTCGAGCTCGAGATCGTTGGCGATGCGCGAGCCCCCCTTGAGGGCGTGGTCGAGCTCGGCGAGCCGCACGGTCGCCCCCCGCAACTCGTCGACGCTGAAGTTGCGCGACTGCGCATAGAGCTTCCGCACGTAGAACGGGTGCAGCTTGAGCCTCGTCGCGGCGTCTTTCGCTGCGACCCCCTCCTCGTCGAGTCGCTGCACGGCGCGAAGCCGCCCGGCGTGATTGGTGAGCGCCCCAACGAGACGCGGGATGGTGCGCGAGCGCGGATCGCCGGTGCGCTCGAGCATCCGCTCGGACGCGTGCAGCACGGCCGCGACATCTCGGGCGCCCCACGCGTCCGTCAGCACGAACGCCGGCGCCCCTGCCCGAGCCGCCACGAGCGTCTCCACCTCGGCCGTCGTCACCGGCTCTCCCGCCGACCAGGTGGCGAGCTTGTCGACCTCGCCCGCGAGCTCGTAGAGGTCGTCTCCGACGAGCTCGACGAGCAGTCGGCAGGCGTCGCCGTCGGCGGGCACGGAGCGGAGCGTGAACTGCTCGGCAACCCACCGCTCGAGCCCCCGCTGCGGGACGTCCCAGACGAGCACCTCGCCGTGCGCTCGAACTGCCTTGACGATCGCCGCCTCCTTCTTCAGCTCGGCGGCGACGAGCGCGAGCACCGTGCTCGGCGTCGGCTCGGCGAGGTAGACGGCGACTGCTTTCGCATCGTCGGCCTTCCAGGATTCGACCGAGGTCACGACGATCAGCCGGTCGCCGGAGCCGAACAGACCGAGTGCGTTGCAGGCGGCGACCGCGTCGTCGCCGGAGGTCTCGGAGGCGTCGAGCAGCTCGACCGCGTCGTCGTCGAAGCGGGCGCGCAGCCGAGCCACGGCGCGGTCGACCTTGGGGCGGTCGCCGCCCGCGATCAGGTACGCCGCCTTCAGCTCCTCCGCCACCGCCGCCAAGCATAGGCGGCCGCCGGCAGGCGACTCAAGGACTGCGGCCGTGGCTTTCGTGGAAGACTCGAGCCGTGAGGACGGCAACCGACCTCGTGCGGACCCTGGCCGAGGAGATCGGCGTAAGACAGTGCGGGACAGCGGCGGCCGCCCAGGCTGCCGAGGCCGTCGCCGCCGCCTTCCGAGAGCTGGGCCTCGAGCCGCGGTTCCAGGAGTTCCCGCTCCTTCGCTACGACGCGGGAGAGCCCGAGCTCTGGATCGACGGCGAGCGCTGGCACGCCGGCCCGTGCATGTACGCGCATCCCGGGACGTGCGAGGGCGAGATCGAGGAGCTCTCCGACGGCATCTGGGGCGTCGGAGAAGGCCGCCTCGTCCGTTCGATCTTCGGCCGGGGCCCGATCCCGTTCGGCGGGCGATTCACACTCGCCGGGCACATCGCGACGTCGCCCACCGCGTTCCTCTCGCGCGCGGACAGCGAGCGCATCCGCCCGGGACAGCACGCGCGGCTCGTCGTCCACGGCTCGTTCGTCGACGGACAGCGTGACCGGAACGTCGTGGCGCGCATCAACGGCGCGAGCGAGGAGCGCGTCGTCGTCGGCGCACACTACGACTCCGTCTGGCACGGCCCGGGCGCGATCGACAACGCCACGGGCGTCGAGGGCCTTCGGCGAGTCGCCGCGCACTTCGCCGGGACCGAGCAGTCGCGGACGATCGAGCTCGTCGCGTTCGGAGCGGAGGAGATCGGGCTCGTCGGCGCCCGTCGCTTCGTCGCCGATGCCCGGGACCGCAATGTCCTCCGATCGATCGTCGGCATCGTCAACCTCGACTGCATCGGGTACGGCGAGACGCTGCAGCTCCTCTGCTCGCCACCCGCGCTGCTCACGAAGACGAAGGAGGCGGCTGCCCGACTCGGGCTCACCGACCGCTACGAGGTGGTGACCGAGCTCGGCCAGGAGGCGGGCACCGACCACCTGCCGTTCGCACAGGCCGGTATTCCCGCCGTGAGCATCCTTCACTTCCCCTACGAGGAATACCACCTGCCGGAGGACACGCCTGCACTCGTCGACGAGCAACGCCTCGAGGATGCTGTCGCGCTCGCGATCGACATCGTGCAATCGCTCGTCGACGACCCCGTCCTTTCCACCTAGCGCTCGAAACCGCGCCAGCGGTGCCAGGCTGCGGCGGCGAGGAGCAGGGTGAGCGCGGTCGCGACCAGCGCCGGCGCGCCGCGAAGCTGCGCGAATGGCACGGAGGCAATGAGTCGTGCGCAGCCGGCGACGTAGGCGGCGATCCAGCCGTCCAGCCATGCGAGCGCGGCTGCGACTCCAGGGGCGACCGGATCGACGGCCGCAGCGATGAGCGCGAGGCCGAGGAGCACGCCGACGACCGGCTCGACGAGGCCGTTGGCGACGATGCCGAGCACGGGGACGGCCCCGAAGCGGAGCGCGAGCACGGGTGCGGTCGCGATCGCGCAGGCCGCCGAGACCGACGTCGCAAGGCGCACCGTGGCCGGCAACGGATAGCCCTCGAGCTCCTCGCTGAGCCGCGGCGCGAGCACGAAGATCGCGACGACCGCCGCGAACGAGAGCTGGAAGCCCGGGTCGAACAGCGCGTACGGGCTCCAGGCGAGCAACACCACGGCCGCGAGCAGCAGCGCGTGCCAGCCGTCGCGTTCGCGACCTGCCAGCCAGGCGATCGAAACGGCGGCGCCGGCAACGGCGGCACGGATCACCGAGGGTTGCGGTCCGACCGCGAGCACGTAGGCACCGATGGCGGCGAGCGCACCGAGATGGCCGACCGCGCGCGGCAGCCCGAGCAGCAGCACGAGCGCGAGCACCCCGCCTGCGATCAGCACCACGTTCTGGCCCGAGACTGCCAGCAGGTGGTAGAGGCCGGACCGCCTGAAGGCGTTCTTGAGCCCGGGCGAGAGCCCCTGGTCGTCGCCGAGGACGATGCCCTCGACCAGCGCGCGGCGCTCGCCGGAGAGTCCCGGCGCGGACGCACGGCGCAACCAGACCCGTAGGCGGTCGCCCGCGCCGGCGATGCCACCCCGACGGCCGACCACGCGCCAGTCGTCGACGTGCAGCACGACGTGGACCCCCTGCCGATGCAGCCACAGCCGTTCGTCGAAGCCGCCTCCGGCCGGCGCCGGCCGCGGTGGCTTCACGACCGCGAGCGCGCGGATGCGGGCGCCCTGAGGGGGCGCCCGCCCGAGCGGAAGCTCGAGCTCGACGCGCTCGTCGAGCGGCTCGCTTCCGAAGCGGGTCGCGCGGCCGAAGAGGCGCTGGTCGAACCGTCCGACCCGCGGCTCCGCGGTCACGGTGACGGTGAGCCAGTCAGCCTCGCCGACGTGCGCTCGGAGCGGGCTGCGATCGAGCGCTGCGAGCCGCGCGCTTCCCCACCACCACCCGGCGACCGCGACGAGCAAGGCGACGAGCGCGAGCTTCGCCGGCGGCGGGACGACCACAGCGACGATCCCGGCGGCAGGTAGGACGAACAGCACGTCCGGTGCGCCGGAACCGAGCCGCTGCAGGTCCGACAGCGCGAGCCCGGCGGCCAGCGCACCGACGACCACGTGGGCGGGCAGGAGCCGCGTCACGGCACCACCAACCCCCGTAGCTCGTCGAGCCGCGCCGGGCCGATTCCCGGAATCGCGTCGAGCTGCGCCACCGATGTGAACGGTCCGTGCTCCTGGCGGAACGCGACGATCTTCTGCGCCGTGACGGGCCCGACGCCCGGGAGCGTGTCGAGCTGCTCCGCGGTTGCGGTGCTGAGCGAGACCGGGACGCTCGGCGTCGCCGCTGCCGCCCCCGCTCCCGCGACTCCCCCTGCCGCCGCGACCGGCGCGCCCCGGACGGCGACCACGACCTGTTCGCCGTCGGCGAGCGGCGCGGCGAGGTTGACCGCCGCGCGCTCGGCTCTTCGCGTCAGGCCGCCCGCCCGCGCGACGATGTCGGCTACCCGGGAGCCGCGTCGCAGCCGATAAAGGCCGGGTCGCCGGACGGCGCCCACGACGTCGACGACGATCTGCGGGGTGGATCCTCCGGAGGCCCCGGCGGCCGCAGCCGGCGCGCGGGGCCGGAGGGGTGCGACCTGGAGCGCGGCGCCTTGCGCCGGGGCGCCGGAGGATGCGTGCCGCCAGGCGACGATCGCGACGACGAGGACGAGCAGGGCGATCGCGACGAGCCGGCGACGTTCGACGGTGAGGTGCAGCGTGGGCACGCAGAGACGGTGCCGGGACCGGCGTCACGCGTGGGTGACGGGTCCGTGCCGAGTGTGTGCCGTCTAGTCCACAAGCGGCGCCCGGGCCGAGCGCGGCCGTAGACGGAGCTACACGACGAGGTTGACGAGCTTGTCCGGCACGACGATCGCGCGGGCCTCCTCGCCGTCGAGATGCGCCCGCACCTTCGGCGAGGCCTTCGCGCGCTCGATCAGCTCCGCTTCGGAGAGACCGGCGGGGACCTCGACACGATCGCGAACCTTGCCGTTGACCTGCAGCACGAGCTCGATCGTGTCGTGCCGGAGCAGCGCCTCGTCGGCGGTCGGCCAGGGAGCCTCCCACAGCCTCTCGTGCCCCAGTGCGACCCAGAGCTCCTCGGTGACGTGCGGGACGTACGGCTGCAGCAGCGAGACGGCCGTCTCGGCCGCGAAGCGCGCCGCGGGGTCGTCCGGCGCCTTGGAGAGCTCGTTGATCAGCTCCATCACGGCCGAGATCGGGGTGTTGAACACGAACCGGCGCTCGATGTCGTCCGTGACGCGCGAGATCACCTCGTGCGCCTTGCGGGCGAGTGGCGTGTCGATGCCCGGCGGAGAGGCCGGCTGGGCCGCAGCCTCGTGCACCACCCGCCATAGCCGCCGCACGAAGCGAACGGTCGCCTCGATCCCGTCCGGCGTCCAGTCGATGTCCTGGTCGGCGGGCCCCTGGAAGAGGATGTAGATGCGGACCGGATCGGCCCCGAAGAGGTCGATCAGGTCGTCGGGCTTGACGCCCTCCTTCGACTTCGACATGCGCTTGCCGTCGAGCTTCACCCAGCCCTGGTGGAACAGCCGCTGGAACGGCTCGCGGAAGCCGAGCAGCCCGAGGTCGTTCAGCGCCTTCACGAAGAAGCGCGAATAGAGCAGGTGACCCTTCGCGTGGTCGATGCCGCCGATGTACTGGTCGATCGGCATCCAGTAGTCGGCGATGCGCCGGTCGAACGGCGCCTGGTCGTCGTGCGGGTCGGTGTAGCGCAGGAAGTACCAGGACGAGTCGACGAACGTGTCCATCGTGTCGGCTTCGCGCCGCGCCGGCTTGCCGCAGCGGGGGCACGGAACGTTGATCCACTCCGTCGCCTGGGCGAGCGGGGGCTCGCCCTTCGGCCGGTAGTTCTCGATCTCGGGCAGCAGCACCGGCAGGTCGCTCTCCGGCACCGCGACCGGCCCGTCGTCCTCGCAGTAGACGATCGGGATCGGACAGCCCCAGTAGCGCTGGCGCGAGAAGCTCCAGTCGCGCAGGTGGTAGCTGATCGCGGCCTTGCCACGTCCCTGCTCGGACAGCCACGCCACGATCGCGTCGATTCCCTCGCGCCAGGGGAGGCCGTCGAACCGGTCCGAGTTGATCAGCCTGCCGTTCTCGTCGACCACCCGCACGATCGGCAGCTCGTACGTCTCGGCGAACTCCCGGTCGCGCTCGTCGTGCGCCGGCACCGCCATGATCGCCCCCGTGCCGTACTGCATCAGGACGTAGTCGGCGACCCAGATCGGGATCCGCTCACCGTTGGCCGGATTGATCGCGTGCCGCCCGGTGAAGACGCCGGTCTTCTCGCGCGAGGCTCGCTCCTCCGTGGGCCGCGCGGCTGCGATGCGCGCGTACGCGCGAACCTCCGCCGCCCGCTCTGTGCCCTCGACGAGCTCGTCGACCAGCGGCGACTCGGGCGCGACCACGAAGAACGTCGCGCCGAAGACCGTGTCCGGCCGCGTCGTGAACACGGAGATGTCGCGATCGAGCTCGTCGAGGCGGAAGAGCAGCTCCGCGCCTTCCGAGCGCCCGATGTGCTGGCGCTGGATCTTCTTCGTCCGCTCGGGCCAGTCGATCGTCTCCAGGTCGTCGAGCAGCTCGTCGCTGTAGGCGGTGATCTTGAAGAACCACTGCTCCATGTTCCGGGCCTCGACGATTGCGCCGCAGCGCCAGCAACGTCCGTCGACGACGTGCTCGTTCGAGAGCACCGTCTGGTCGTTGGGGCACCAGTTGACCGGAGCCTCCTTGCGATACGCGAGACCGTGCTCGTACAGCTTCAGGAACAGCCACTGCGTCCAGCGGTAGTAGGACGGCTCGTGCGCCGAGACCTCGCGATCCCAGTCGATCGCCCAGCCCATGCGCCGCATCTGGTTCTCGATCGACGCGATGTTGCGCTCGGTGATCTCGAGGGGGTTTCCGCCCTCCTTGATCGCGGCGTTCTCGGCCGGCAATCCGAAGGAGTCGAAGCCCATCGGCCGCAGGACGGTGTACCCGTTGCGGCGCCGGAAGTGCGTGACGACGTCGCCCAGGGTGTAGTTGAGGACGTGACCCATGTGCAGCGTGCCCGACGGGTACGGCAGCATCTCGAGCATGTAGAAGTGACGACGGTCGTCCTCGGCCCCCGGAGCGGGGTTGTCGACGCTGAACGCGCGCTCGCGCGCCCACTCGTCCTGCCACTTCTCCTCGATTGCGTGTGGGTCGTACCGTTCCATCTCGTCTCCAGAACTCGTCTCCAGAAAAGAAAAAGCCTCTCGCGCGAGAGGCCGTGGGAGGGCTCCGCGGCCTCGCCGCGCTCGCTCCCTGCGTCAGCTAAGCAGCAGGTTCATGTGGGTCAGTGTAACCATGGAGACGTGAGCGATCCAGCCGTGAGACCCGCCCTCGACGGGCTCCTTCCCGACGGGGCCGCCCTCGCAGGCGCGGACCTCGTGCTCGGAGGCGTGACCGCGTCGGAGCTCGCGCGCAGGTTCGGAACGCCGCTGGTGGTGTACGACGAGACGACGCTGCGCGCGCAGGCGCGCGCGTATCGCGCCGCCGCGCCGGACGCGCTGATCGTCTACGGGACGAAGGCGTTCCCCTCGGTCGCCGTCCTCCGGCTGCTCGGCGAGGAGGGCCTCGGCGCCGACGTCTCCACCGTCGGCGAGCTCGAGTTCGCGCGGCGCGCCGGCATCACCGGCGACCGGCTCGTCGTCCACGGGAACAACAAGGAGGACGAGCTGCTGCGCCTCGCGGCGTCGGAGAACGCGCTGCTCGTGGTGGATTCGCTCGCGGAGGCCGACCGGGCGAACGGTGCCGGCGTGCAGCGGACGCTCGTGCGCGTGACCCCCGGCATCGAGGCGGACACGCACGAGGCGGTGAAGACAGCGCATCATGGATCGAAGTTCGGGCTTCCCCCCGAGGACGCGCTCGCCGCGATCCGCTCGCTGGACAGCTGCGTGGGCCTGCACGTCCACGTCGGCTCGCAGCTGCTGCACCTCGGCGCCGCGCTCATGACCGTCGACTGGATCGCGGCCTTCGCCGCGCGCGTCCGCGCCGAGCTGGGCTGGACGCCGCAGGTCGTCGACCTCGGCGGCGGCCTCGGCGTGAGGCACGTCGTCGAGGAGCCGGGCATCGCGATCGCCGATTTCGTGCGCGGGCTGACCGACGAGCTGCAGCGCGCCTGGAGCCTGCACGAGCTGCCGGCGGCACGCCTCGTCCTGGAGCCCGGCCGCTCGATCGTGTCGCGCGCGGGCGTGACCCTCTACTCCGTCGGCGGCGTCAAGGAGACGGGAACGACGACGCGCTACGTCGCCGTCGACGGCGGCATGTCCGACAACCCGCGCCCCGCGATGTACGGCGCCCGTTACACGGCGCTGCTCGCGAATCGCGCCGACGAGGAGGCGACCGGTGCCTTCGCGATCGCCGGGAAGCACTGCGAGTCGGGCGACGTGCTGATCGAGCGGGTCGAGCTGCCCGAGCCGCGCCGCGGCGACCTGGTCGCGATTCCGGTCACCGGGGCGTACACGCTGGCGATGAGCTCGACCTACAACGCGGTGCCGCGGCCGGCCGTGGTGCTCGTCTCGGGCGGCGAGGCGACCGTCATCCGCCGGCGCGAGACCGTCGACGACCTGCTCGCGCTCGAGGCGTGATCAGGACGCCCTGACGAGCCGCCGCGGCCGCGGGAGTCGCGCCTCGTTGACGTGCGGGTTCTGGGGCTCGGCGAGCGGCGGCGCGCCGAACGACGCGCGCACACGGCCCCGGTCGGGCTCGCCGTAGAGCGTCGTTCGCTGGCGCGGCACCCGGCCCGCGCTCCGGATCAGCGCCTCCATCTGCTCGGGTGAGAGCTCCTGCCCCCACTCGGCGCCGGCCGCGCGCGAGATCGACTCGTTCATGAGCGTTCCACCGAGATCGTTGACGCCCGCATTGAGCGCCTCGACGACGCCCCGCGGCCCCGCCTTGACCCACGAGACCTGGACGTTCTCGAACCAGGGATGGAGCGCGATCCGCCCCACGGCGTGCATCGCGAGCAGTTCCCCGAAGGTCGGGCCCCGCCGCGCCCCGCCGCGTAGGTAGAGCGGCGCCTCCATGTGCACGAATGGCAGCGGCACGAATTCCGTGAAGCCGCCGGTCTCGCGTTGCAGCTCGCGCACCGCAAGCAGATGGCGGGCCCAGTTCCGCGGGCCGTCGACGTGCCCGAACATGATCGTGACGTTCGAGCGCAACCCGGCGCGATGCGCCGCCTCGGTGCACCTCGAGCCACTGCGCGGTCGAGATCTTGTCGGGGCAGATGACTGCGCGCACCTCGTCGTCGAGCACCTCGGCCGCCGTCCCGGGCAGCGAGGCGAGGCCTTCGTCGCGCAGGCGCTCGAGGTACGACGACAGGTCGGCGCCGAGCGTCGCCGCGCCTTGCCAGACCTCGAGGGCGCTGAAGGCGTGCACGTGCAGGTCGGGCACCGCGTCCTTGATCGCCCGCACAACCGATGCGTAGTAGTCGCCGTCGAACGACGGATGGATTCCGCCCTGGAGGCAGATCTCGGTGGCACCGCGATCCCACGCCTCGACCGCACGCCGAACGATCTCCGGATGCGGCACCAGATACGGCGCACCGCGCAGATTCGCGGCGAGCTTCCCTTTCGAGAATGCACAGAACCCGCAGCGGAAATAACAGACGTTCGTGTACTGGACGTTGCGCGTCACGACGTAGGTGACGACGTCGCCGTTCATCTCCCGCCGCAGTTCATCGGCGCGCGCGAGCACGCGCTGCCGCTCCTCGCCCCGCGCGCGGAACAACCGGATGATCTCTTCCTCGCCGAGCTCGTCCGCGGTGTCGAGCGGCAGCACGTCACGCCGCACGAGAAACGGCACCGAAGCAGTTGCGCCCGCAGACCAGTCGTCCTCCCGGGAGAGCGACAGCGAGTCGGCCAGCTGCAGCACCTTCGGCAACACGGCTCCGTCGACCCACGACGCATCGACGAAGCGGGGGTAGATCGTCAGCCGTGGAGCGAGCTCGAGCCCGCGGGACGAACAGGCGCTCCGAAGCAGCTCGACCTCCGGCCATGGCGCGGCCGGGTTGACGTGGTCGATCGTCACGGGTGAGACGCCGCCGAAGTCGTCGATGCCGGCATCGAGCAGGCGGGCGAAGTCGCCGGTGAGGTTCGGAGGCGCCTGGACCGAGACGTCGGCGGGGAGCAACAGCCGCGCGCAGGCGATCGTCCAGAGCAGCTCTTCGAGCGCCGGCTCCGGCGCCGCCGCCATCCTCGTCCCCGGCCAGGCGCGAAAGTTCTGGACGATCACCTCCTGGACGTGGCCGTGCTCTGCATGCGCCGCGGCGATCGCCTCGATCGTGGCGAGCCGCTCGGCGCGCGTCTCGCCGATCCCGATCAGCAGGCCGGTCGTGAACGGCACCCGTGCCTCGCCCGCCAGACGCAGCGCGCGCAGTCGTGCGGCCGGGTGCTTGTCGGGCGAGCCGAAGTGCGGACCACCGCGCCGGTGCAGCCGCTCCGAAACGCTCTCGAGCATGAGGCCCATCGAGGCCGAGACTGGACGGAGCCGCCGGTAGTCGTCGGCCTCGAGGACGCCCGGGTTCAGGTGCGGCAGCAGGCCCGTCTCGTCGAGGACCGCGCGTGCCGCGCGCTCGAGGTACTCGACCGTCGTCGCACAGCCGAGGGCGGCGAGCTCGTCGCGCGCGGCGCGGTAGCGCAGCTCCGGCTTGTCGCCGAGCGTGAAGAGCACCTCGCGACAGCCCGCAGCCGCGCCGGCGCTCGCGACCTCGAGCACCTCGTCGAGCGTCATGTAGGCGCGCTCGCCCCGACGCGGCGGATGGGCGAACGTGCAGTAGTGGCAGACGTCCCGGCAGAGCTTCGTCAGCGGAACGAACACCTTCGGGCTGAAGGTCACAAGGCTGCCGCGGGCGAGCTCCCGAACCGCACGCGCGTCCGCCTGGAGCTCGTCGAGTGAGCGGTCGAGCAGCTCCACCGCCCCATGTTAGAGACGCGACCCGCCGCTGAAGCCGCTACATGCGCCGGGCGAGCGCGAGCACGTCGTCCACGAAGGGCGTCGTCACCTCGTACACGCCGTACTTGCGGACCGCGCGCTCACCCTGGTACCAGCCGGCGAGTGCAAGCCGTTCATCACCGCCGAAGGCAGTGAGCAGGTGCTTCAGGTAGGTGACTCCGACCTCGACGTCTCCGTCGACCGTGTGCGGGACGCGCTTGCCGAGCAGCACGGTCTCGACGTACTGCCGGGTCGTCGGCAGCGTCTGCATCACGCCGACGGCGCCCGACGACGAGACGAGCCTCGTCTGGTAGCCGGACTCCATCCAGGCCACCGCCCGGACGAGGTGCGGGTCGACTCCGAGCCGGCTCGACCACGCGTCGAGGATCGCCCGCACGTCCCGCGGCTGTCCGACGAGCGACGGTGCAGCCGGGCGCGCCGGCACGATCAGCCGCCTCCCGATGACGATCGGCTGTGATGGATCGAGGTGGTTCCGAGCGGCCAGGGCCGCCACCGTCGTGCCGTAGCGCGCCGCGATCTGCGTGAGATTGTCGCCCGCCTTGACGACGTACACCTGCGAGGCGACGGTCGTGTGCGTGCGCACGGGCACGGCGTCGCGGTTGACGATCGCCGAGAGCGTGTGCGGGCCGACGACTCCGTCGGCGGACAGCCGCAGCCGTTTCTGGTAGCGGCGCAGCGCGGCGGCGGTCTGCTTGCCGAAGTAGCCGTCGAGCGCGCCGGTGTACACCCCGTCGCGCGTCATCAGGAACTGGAGGACGGCGACGTCCCAGCCGAAGTCGCCCAGCTTGATCGTCCGCGCGCCGAACAGCGGCCGCCCGAGCGGCCCCAGCGCGAGTCGGGTCTTGACGGTCGCGACGCCGACCGGCAGGCCGACCTTGCGCTGGAAAGCGTGAACGGCGGAAGCGGTCTTCGGGCCGGCGACGCCGTCGATCGGCCCGAGATACAGGCCGTGCGCACGCAGGGCCACCTGCAACCCGGCGATCTGCGGGTTGACGGCTGCCCGCGCCGCGGCGGGGGCGAGCAGGAAGACGAGCGCAATGAGCGTCGCTGAACGGCGCACCGGGTCGAGTCTTCGGCCGGAGCGCGCGACCTCCTTCTCCGGAGCTACGGGAGAGCGTCGAGGACCGGGCCGACGGGCAGCCAGTGGTCGTCGTGCCACCGTTGCAGCCGCACCTGGGTGATCGGGAACCTCGAGGTCGGCGTCGTCCGCACGGCGATCCCGGGAGCGAGGAACGGATTCGTCGTCTCGTTCATGTGCGTGACCGCCGTCATGAGGCCTTGCCGCGTCAGGTTCGCGCCCGCCGCGCGGAGCGCGTCCACCAGCGAGTACGCCTCCGCCATGCCGGCGACGGTGAAGCTGTCGTACCGGTTGCCGCCGGGGAGGTACGCCTTGATCACCCGCTGCGCGAGCCCGACTCCCGCATCGTTTGCGAAGCGCGGCGTCAGCGGATCCTTGGCCCACAGGATCGAGACGGCGCCGTCCGCCGTGTCCTGCGGGTTGAGTCGCATGAGCGCCGAGGCGGAGGCGGCGCCGTTGACATAGATCTTCGGATGCCAGCCCAGCTTGTCGGCGTAGACGAACGCCTGGATCGCGAACTTGCCGAAGGCGAACAGGCAGAGCGTGTTCGCGCCGCTCGCTCTGAGGCGTGCGACCTGCGACCGAACGTCAGAGCTCATCGGGTCGTAGCCGACGGCGCGGGCGATCAGCTTGCTCGAGCTCGCGCCGAGCCCCGTGCGAAGGCCTCGCAGCAGATCCAGTCCGGAGGGATCCGACTGGTAGAGAACCGCGACCTTGGTCTTCGGCGTCCGGTGGGCGAGGATGTTGCGGGCATACACCGCGCCTTCAGCGGAGTACGCCGGGAGGTAGCCGATCGTCCACGGGTACCGCGCGTAATCGCTCCCGAGCGTAGTCGCGCCGGACGCCGAGAACACCTGCGGCACGCCCGCGGCATTCGCGACCTTGCGGATCGCGAGGTTGCTGTCCGTGCCCACGATCGAGAAGAGCGCGAACACGTGATCCTGGTCGATCAAACGTCGCGCGTTGGCGGCGGCACGTGCCCCGACCGAGGCATCGTCGAGATAGACGAACTGGATCTTCCTGCCGTGCACGCCACCGCGCGCGTTCACGTACTTGAAGTACGCCTTCGCTCCGCTCAGAAAGCCCGACGTAGAGGCCATGGGGCCGGTGAGCGGACCGCTCGACCCGAGGAGGATGGTCGTAGGCGTGACTCCGGGTGGGCTCGGCGACGCTGCCGCGGCGCCCGCGACCAGGACAAGAGCAAGCAACACGACGACCGCCCCCAGCGGCATGACCTTCCCCATCGAGCTTCGAGGGTAGCGGGGATTTGCCGCCGCTCAGGAAGGCGTGACGAGGCGGGCCCGAAGCCGCTCGATCTGTTCGTCGTCGAGGCCTGCTCGCCGCAGGTACTCGTCGACTGCGCCGTAGCGCCGCTCGAGCTCGTCCAGCGTTTGCAGCATCGCCTCGGCGGGAGTGCGCATCAGCTTCCGTCGCCGGTCCCGCTCGAGCTCGTCGTCGACCCGGCCGATCCACGCGGGGCCGTTCGGGGCGAGATTCTCCTCGGAGACGGCATAGTCGGCGGCGATCACCACCCGATCGACACCCGCCAGCCGCAGCAGCAGCGCCGATACGAGCCCGGTCCGGTCCTTCCCGCCGGCACAGTGCACGACCACGGTCCCGTCGGCATCTGCGACTGCGGCAAGCGCGATGCCGAACCGTTCCCGGAACCGCTCCAGGAAATCCACGTACGACCACGCGTAGTGCTCGGCGACGTCGTCGGACGCGTCGAGGCTGGCGTTCAGCTCGGCGAGGTAGTCGTCGTCGAGCGACTCGCCGAGCAGCGGCACGTGCACGACTTCGACGTCGACCGGCGGCGGTTGCTCGCCGTCTCGCTCGATCGGCCAGCGCAGATCGACGATGCGCACGACTCCGTGCTCGGCCAGTGACTGCCAGCCGCGCTCCGTCAGATCCGCGATGTTGTCGGAGCGGATCACCGCGCCCCGTGCCGTCGTACCGCCGTCGGCGATCGGCAGACCGCCGAGGTCCCGAACGTTCAGACAGCCTTCCCAGTGGAGCGAGCTCAAGTGTCGGTGCCGAGATACGCCTCGATCACGGCCGGGTCGCGCTGGACCTCCTGGGGCGTGCCCTCGGCGATCTTCCGTCCGAAGTCGAGGACGTGGATGCGTTCGGCGATGTTCATCACGAGACCCATGTGGTGCTCGACGAGCAGCACCGTGAGCTCGAAGTCGTCGCGGAGCTTGCGCACGAACGTCCCGAGCTCGCCGACCTCAGCATGATTCAGCCCGCCGGCGGGCTCGTCGAGCAGAAGCAGGCGCGGCCGCGAGACGAGCGCGCGCGCGAGCTCGACGCGCTTCAGTGTCCCGAACGGCAGCCCGGAGACCGGGCGCTCGGCGACCTGGTCGAGACCGACGTAGCGCAGCACGTCGAACGCGTGGGTACGGGCGGCGCGCCCTCCGAACGGCGCGCTCCGCGTGTGGCCGCCGACGAGGACGTTGTCGAGCACCGTCATCGTGCGGAACAGCTCGACGTTCTGGAACGTGCGCGCGATCCCACGACCCGCGATGCGGTGAACCGGCGTGCGCAGCAGGCTCCTCCCGTCGAGGCGGAGCTCACCCGAGTCGGGCTTGTACAGGCGCGTGACCACGTTGAAGAGCGTCGTCTTGCCGGCGCCGTTCGGCCCGATCAGGCCAACGATCTGGCCCGCCTCGACGTCGAGCGAGACGTCGTCGATCGCGACGATGCCGCCGAAACGACGCGTGACGTTGCGGATCTCGAGCAGCGCCATCGCGCACGGAGCTTACGCGAGCTCTGCGGGGTCGGTCACCGGCAGACGGCAGGCGAAGCGCTCGCAGAGGTACACGGCAGGACGGCCGTCGACCGGACCTCGGCCGGCGAGCAACGGCACGTCGTCGGCGGGCCCGAAGGCGATCACGTCGGTCGCAGCGGCCTGTTCGACCGCCGCCCGCGCGACCGGTGCGTCGGGTGGACCGGCGATCGCGATCTCCCGGTGCGGCGCGAGGTGCTGGTCGAGGGCGACGAGCGCCCAGCCGAAGGCGGTCGGCACCTGGGTGATCGCGTCGCGCACGAGGCGCAGCACCTCGACACCGCGGCGCTCGAGCTCGTCGTCACCCCAGATGCGGGCCAGGCGTAAAAGGACGTACGCGAGCATCGAGTTGCCGCTCGGGGTCGGGTGATCGTCGAGCTCGACCTTGGGCGCGATCAGCTGCTCCCCGTCCGCCGGCACCTGAACGAAGCCGCCGCCGCTCGAGCCTGCAAACAGGGTGAGCGCGGTCGTCGCCAGCCGGTGGGCGTGGCGCAGACGAGTCGGATCGCCGGTCGCGACGTGGAGCTCGAGCAGACCGTAGGCGACGTCCGCGTAGTCCGAGAGGTACCCCGTTCCCTTGGCGGTGCCGTCGCGCCAGGTGCGGTGCAGCCGGCCGTCGTCGGTGGACAGCGGGCCGAGCAGGAAGTCGCCGAGCCGCTCGGCCGCGGCGAGCCAGTCGGGCCGGTCGAACGCCCGGGCGCCGGAGGCGAGCGCGGCGAGCATCAGGCCGTTCCACGAGGCGATCGCCTTGTCGTCGCGGAGCGGCTTCGGCCGCTGTTCGCGAAGCTCGAACAGCCGCGACTGCGTCTCGTGGTCGAGCACGCCCCGCAAGATGAATCGCCCGTGCTCGAACGGCACGAGCAGCTCCTCCGGCGCCCCTTCGCCGGGCGCCCACGTGAACGTGAGCCCCTCGACGCCGTCCGTGTCGGCGTCCTGCGCCGAGGCGAGCCCGCCGCCGTCCAGCGCGAGCTCGCGAAGGACGTAGTCGATCGTCTCCTCTGCGATCCGGCGGTAGCGGTCGTCTCCGAAGCGGCGCCACGCGTGCACGTAGACGGCCGCGAGCAGGGCGTTGTCGTAGAGCATCTTCTCGAAGTGCGGCACGAGCCACTGGTCGTCGACCGAGTAGCGGTGAAAGCCGCCGCCGACGAGGTCGTACATCCCACCGCGCGCCATCGCGTCGAGCGTGGTCCGCGTCATCTCCTCCTCGCCTCGCCGGAGCAGAAACTCGAGCACGGGAGCCGGCGGAAACTTCGGCGCACGCCCGAAGCCGCCCTCCCGCGCATCGAAGTCTTTCCGCGCCCCACGTTCCGCGTCCGCGAGCAGCGATTCCGTCAGCGGCTCATGCGACGAGTGCAGGAGGGCTCCGGCACGCAGATGCTCAGCGAGCTCGCCGCCGGAGTGCTCGACCTCGGCACGGCGGTCGTTCCAGGCCTCGGCGATCGCGCGCAGCACCTGGCGAAACGACGGCAACCCGTGCCGAGGCTCGGGCGGGTAGTAGGTGCCACCGAAGAACGGCTTCCCATCAGGTGTCAGGAATACGGTCATCGGCCATCCGCCGCCGCCCGTCAACGCGACGACGGCGTCCATGTAGACCGCATCGACGTCGGGGCGCTCCTCGCGGTCGACCTTCACGCACACGAAGTGCTCGTTCATCAACGCGGCGGTCCCGGCGTCCTCGAACGACTCGCGCTCCATCACGTGGCACCAGTGGCAGGCCGCGTAGCCGACGGACAGGAGGATCGCGCGGTCCTCGGCACCCGCTCGCTCGAGTGCCTCGGCGCCCCACGGGTACCAGTCGACCGGGTTGGCCGCGTGCTGCAGCAGGTACGGCGACGTCTCGTGCGCGAGCCTGTTCACAACGCTAGCGTAGGCGGGTGCCGCAGCTACCGGGTGGAACTGTCACCTTCGCCTTCACGGACATCGAGGGCTCGACGCGGCTCTTGCAGGAGCTCGGCGACGAGGTCTACGCAACGGTGTCGGCCGACCACCGGCGGATCGTCCGCGCCGCGTTCGGCGAGCAGGGCGGCACCGAGATCGATACGCAGGGCGATGCGTTCTTCTACTCGTTCGCCCGTTCCCGCGATGCTGCGACCGCTGCCGTGGACGCGCAGCGCGCGTTGCGGCGTCACCCGTGGCCCGACGGGAAGGAAGTTCGGGTCCGCATGGGGCTGCACACGGGCGAACCGCATCTCGGCGACGAGGGGTATCTCGGCATCGACGTCGTGCGGGCCGCACGGATCGCAGCCGCCGGCCACGGCGGGCAGATCCTCGTCTCGGAGACGACGCGTGCGCTGCTCGGGAACCAGCTTCCCGAGGGCGTTGCCGTGCACGACCTGGGCGAGCAGACCCTGAAGGACATCCAGCACGAGCACATCTTCGAGCTGGCGGTCGACGGTCGCAGTGCGGGGTACAAGCCGTCGAGCGTGCCGTCGGCAAAGACTCGCTCGGACGACTTCTCGGCGCGGTTCGAGGAGCGGATCCAGGGCTATGTCGAGCGGCACCTCGCGCGTGCGTTCGGCGAGGAAGTGGACGGTGCAGGTGTGAGCGAGGTCGCGCCACCGCAGGACGACCCGTCGGCTCTGACGGGGCTCGCGCTCGGCGGGCTCGGGATCGCGTTCGCCGGGCTTGCGGGCCTCATCCTGATCGCGGCGCTCGTGGTGGTGCTGGTCAGATTCGTTTTCTGAGGTTGCGGATGCCTTCCACGGTGAGCGCGATTCCGAAGGCGATTCCGAGCGCGACGATCAACGCAAGCAGCGGTCGGTCCTCGAACGCCTTGCCTCCGAAGTAGCCGAGCAGGCTCGCGTAGAGCGCCCAGAAGATCGCGGCGATCGCCGAGAAGACCGCGAAGCGATGCCACTCGTATCGCGTCAGGCCGCAGGTGAAGGTGGTCGCCGTGCGGCCGCCCGGCACGAACCGCGAGACGACGATGATCACGCCGCCCCGCTTTTCGAGTTGTCGCGTCGCCCAGGCGAGCGAGCGGGTGCTCTTCTCGCCGGTGAAGAAGCGGCGGCGCATCGGCTCGCCGGCGTACTTGCCGAGCGCGTACGACGTGTTGTCGCCGATCCAGGCGCCGGCGGCCGCTGCGGCGATCACCCAGCCGAGCGACAGCTTCGGGCCGGTGGTGGAGAGGATCCCGGCGACGATCACCGCCGTCTCGCTCGGCAGCACGGGCAGCACCGCGTCGCCGATCGCGAGCGCGAGCACGATGAAGTACGCCTGCGGCGCGTCCCAGAGCAGGTTCAGCAGCGAGTCGAACACGCGGCCCGGAAGCGTAGACCCTCGTCTGACCGCGGTCAGACGCACGTCTGACACACGAAACCGTGACGAAGGCGTGGCGGAAAGCACACGCGCGCGGCCGGATCCCGCTCCCCGCCGAGGTTTGCCCCGCAAGCGGCTTTGCGCGTTCAAAGCGACAAAAGCAGGTGCCGGGGTCAGACCCGGGTCTGACCCCGCTTGCGCTGCGGCCACCGCCGGGGCGAGGGTGGCGCGCAGCTAGGCAGGCCAGCGCGCGGCGCGATACACCTGGCCGTCGAGCGTGCGGCCGAGCACGTCCGCGAGCCACCGCGACACCGAGACGAGCGCGTCGAGGTCGACGCCGGTCGCGACCCGGTCGCGCTCGAGCTGCCACACGAGATCCTCCGTCGCGATGTTCCCCGTCGCCTGCGGCGAGAAGGGGCACCCGCCGAGCCCACCGACCGACGCATCGAGAATCGCCGCGCCTGCCTCGAGCGCCGCCCACGCGCACGCGTACCCCGTGTTGCGCGTGTTGTGCAGGTGTGCGCCGACGGGGCGCCCGAGGATCGAGACACGCTCGACGAGACGCAGCACGCGACGCGGCGTCGCAACGCCGATCGTGTCGGCGAGCACCAGCTCGTCGGCGGCGGCGAGTCGCTCGCACAGCGCGGCGACCGCCGCCGGATCGACCTCGCCCTCGAACGGACAGCCCCACGCGCACGAAACCGTCACCGTGACCGGCACCGCCGCGCTCGCCACGATCCCCTCCACGCGTGCCACCGCCTCGTCCAGCGACGCGTTCGCATTCCGGCGGTTGAACGTCTCGGTTGCGGCGACCCCGCAGTTGACACGATCGAGCCCGACCGCTGCCAGCCTTTCGTAGCCGCGTTCGTTGAGCACGAGCCCGGAGAGCTCGGTGCCGGCGCGGCGCTCCACCGCTGCGACAACCTCCTCGGCGCCGTCCATCTGCGGCACGAGGTCGCCCCGCACGAAAGAAACCGCTTCCACCCGCGGCAGACGGGCGGCGGTGAGTCGCGTGACGAGCTCGGCGCGCACCGACGGCGCCAGAACCTCCGGCTCGTTCTGAAGACCGTCGCGCGGCCCGACGTCGCAGATCGTCAACCGCACGCGGCCACCGGCGGCTCGGCAGTTACGAGATGCGTTTCCAGGCCTCGGCGAGCACGTCGCCGAGGATGCCGACGATCTGCGAGAACTCCTCCTCGCGCGCCACGAGGGGCGGGGAGATCTGCACGACCGGGTCGCCGCGATCGTCGGCACGACAGATCAGCCCACGCTCGAACAACTCGGGCGACAGGAAGCCGCGCAGCAGCGTCTCGGCCTCGCTCGCGCTAAAGCCCGCGCCGGCGCGCGTCGCCTCGGGCTCGGTGCCGGCCAGGCCCGCCCGTGCCCCCTTGTCCTTGACGAGCTCGAGCGCCCACATGTAGCCCGTGCCGCGCAGATCGCCCACGATGTCGAGGTCGAGCAACGTCGCGAGCTGCGCACGGAACGATTCCTCGTGCTCCGCGACGCCCGTGACGATGCCGTCGCGCTCCATGATCTCGAGGTTCTTCAACGCGACCGCGCACGAGACCGGGTGGCCACCGAACGTGATGCCGTGTGTGAGCATCGCCGCCTGTTCGGCGAACGGCTCGAACACGCGCTCACCGGCGAGAACCGCGCCGATCGGCGCGTACGCCGACGAGAGGCCCTTGGCGCACGTGATCAGATCGGGACGGATGTCGTACTTGTCGCTCGCGAACCACCCTCCGAGGCGCCCGAAGCCGGTGATCACCTCGTCCGCGCACAACAGGATGCCGTAGCGGTCGCAGATCTCGCGCACGCCCTGGAAGTAGCCCGCGGGCGGCGTGAACGACCCGCCGGCGTTCTGCACCGGCTCCATGATCACGATCGCGACCGTCTCGGGGCCTGCCTGCTGGATCGCGCTGTCCAGGTCTTCGAGGAGGAACGCGGTGAACGCGCTCTCGGTCTCGTCGGGCGGACGGTGGTACCGGTTGGTGTTGCGAACGTGCAGGACGTCCGGCACGAGCGGCTCGAAGGGCGTGCGCAATGCCGGGACGCCGTTGATCGAGAGCGCGCCCATCGTCGTGCCGTGGTACGCCGTCCGCCGCGCGACGGCCTTCCAGCGCCGTTCGCCGCGCGCCATGTGGTACTGGCGCGCGATCTTCCAGGCCGACTCGACCGCCTCCGATCCGCCCGAGACGAAAAACGCACGGTTGACGGTGTCCGGGCTGAGCTCGGCGAGCTTCGCAGCGAGCTCGATCGACCGCGGGTGCGCGTACGACCAGTTCGTGTAGTACGGGAGCTCGCGCATCTGCTCGTGCGCGGCCTTTCCGATCTCGTCGCCGTACGAATAGCCGATGTTGACGGCGAACAACCCGGCGAGAGCATCGAGGTAACGCTTGC
Organism: uncultured Thermoleophilia bacterium; assembly: GCA_963774355.1. Lineage (GTDB taxonomy): Bacteria > Actinomycetota > Thermoleophilia > Gaiellales > Gaiellaceae > PALSA-600. The sequence goes on from CAVZER010000006.1 coordinate 758,442, forward strand.
CGCGATCGTCGAAGAGGTAGCAGCCCTCACCGCGCACGATCACCGGCGCGTCGTAGTCGTGCATCCGCGTGAAGTGCAGCCACAGGTGATCGCGCGCGGCCGCGCGGTGGTCGAGCTCGGCCATCGGCTGAGGATACGCTCTGGTCACCGAATCACCTCTAATCGTCGTCGTAGTTGTGGATCCGCCGCGGCGTGACGCGAACGATCAGCCGGTCGACGGGGGTATGCCAGTCCTTGCCGGTGTACTTGCGCGACATGGCGTGCATGTTGCGGGTGCCGACGTCGTCCTCGAGCTCCGCGATGCCCTCGACCTCGACGTACCGGTACGGGTTCTCCTTGTCCCAGACGAGGATGCTCACGTGCGGATCGCGGCGCAGGTTCTGCCCCTTTGCGCGCTTGTTGGTCGTGTTGAAGACCGGGCGTCCGTCCTCCTCGTCGACCCAGACGATGCTCGTCTGCGGCGAGCCGTCGGCGCCAAGCGTCGCGACGACGGCGAAGTTCGTCGCGCGAAAGAGGTCGAGCTGATCGTCGGTCAGGCTGGGCATGTCGTGGTGACGCTACTTGACCACGGTCGGGATGTTGGTGATCTTGCCCGCCTTCATCTGCGCCTCGACCTTACGGACCGCCGCCGCGAGCCCGGCCGGCGCTTTCGGCGAGAACTTGCCGATCCCGACTCCGTTGTGGTCGATCCCGTACACGACGTCGCGCCCACCCTGGAACTTCCCTGCCTGCGCCGTCTCGATCGCATCGTAGACAGCGGTGTCCACGCGCTTCAGCGCCGAGGTGAGGACGTAAGGCCCGATATAGCCCTGGTCGGCGTCGACGCCGATCCCCCACACGCTCTGCTCCTTGGCCGCGTCGAGCGCTCCGAGCCCACACCCGCCGGCGACCTGGAAGACGACGACCGACCCGGCCGCGATCTGGTTGAGCGCGACCTCCTTGCACTTCGACGGGTTCGAGAAGTCCTGCGAGTACCCGTTGAGCGTCTCCACCCCCGGGAAAGCCGCCTTCGCCCCGGCCTGGAAGCCGGCGATGTAGCGATCGACCGGCGGCTGCTTCTGTCCGCCGACGCTCGACACGACCTTGCCGCTGCGGTCCTTGGCGGCGAGGCCGGCCGCATAGCCCGCGAGGTACCCCGCTTCCTGCTCCCTGAACAGCAGTCCCTCGACGTTCGGCAGGTTGTCCTCGTCGGCGTTCGAGACGTCGACGATCGCGAAGTGCGTCTTCGGGAACTGCTTCGCAACGACGGCCATCGCCTGGATCTCGGTGAACCCGACGCCGATGATCAGGTTGTAGCCCTGCTGCGCGAGCGCGGTGAGATTCGGGATGTAGTCCGCCGACGAGTTCGCGAGGATGACGCGCCCCTGCACGCCGAGCTTCTTCTCGGCGCGCAGCAGCCCGACGTAGGCGAGGTGGTTGAAGCTCCGGTCGTTGAGCCCGCCGGTGTCGGTCGACAGCCCGACCTTGAACGTGCTCGAGGTAGTCGTCGTGGTCGACGACGCCTGTTTCTTGGAGCCGCAGCCGGTGGCGAGCATCGCCAGCGCGAGCACCAGGGCGGCGAAGGGTGCGATCGTCTTCATCCGGCCCGATTCTACGGACGGGACGCATCGACGAGGATCTCGCGCCAGCGCGCGAACAGCAGCTGGTGCGTTCCGTCGACGAGGTGAAGCTCGGCGTTCGGCAACCGCCGCTCGAAGTCGAGGGCGATCGCGGGCGGCGTGACGGTGTCGCGCTCGCCCCACCAGAGCGACACCGGCGCAAGCACCTCTGCGAGCCCGAATCCCCACGGTCGGCCCAGATACGCAAGCTCTCGTGCGAGCCATTCGCCGCCGTCCCGAAAGGACTCGACGCGGCCGCGCGCGTAGGCGTCATCGGTGGCCGGCGAGCCCGTCGGCGGCGTCGCCGTCTTTCCCCAGCGCTCGAGGCCGTGAGCGGCGAGCCGCGGCGAGATGCGTGCGAGTCGCATCGCGGCCTGGACCGGCGGCGGTAGCGCACGGACGCCGTCGGGCACCGGCATCGACGCTACGAGAGCAACCCGCGCCACGCGCTCCGGCGCAGCGGCGGCGACCGCGAGCGCATGCGGTCCGCCCGCCGACCAGCCGATCACGCCGAAGCGACCGACGCCACGCGCGTCCACGCACGCCAGCAGCTCGGCGGCGAAGCCGAGCAGCGTGCGCCCCGGGACCGCAGGGCCGCAGCGGTCGACGGCCAGCAGACGGACGCCGAGCTCGGAAGCGATCCCGTCGTCTGGATCGCGCGACAGCCGCGAGTCGCCTCCGCCGTGGAGGTAGACGACGGAAACGCCGGCGCGATCGCCGACATCGTCGACGATCAGCGAGGCGTGACGATCAAGGTTGCGATCATCCCGAGCGCGCGATGATTTGCGAGCGAGCACCAGAGCGAGTATCGCCCCGGGAGAAGCCTCAGCGAGAGGTCGGCGTACCTCCCGGACGCGACAGTCCCGATCCCCGCAATGTGCCGCGAGCCCGCGCGTTGGAGCCGCAGGTCGTGTGCGTCCTGTCCGTCGTTGACGAGCTCGACGATCGCGGGCCCGGCCTTGACGCGCAACCGCGAGAGCACGAACGAGTACTCGCGAGCGACGACCTGGATGCGCGTCGGCGCCGGGGTCGCCGCTTGTAACAGACTGTTACGTGCGAGGAGGAGCGCCGGGACGATCGCGGCCGCCGCGACCGCGCGTTTCACTTGACGAGAACCGGACGCGGGAACCGCTTCGCATTCGGGATCACGCGCTCCGCCTCCGTGTGCAGCCACTGCTCGAGCAGCGACGAGTAGACGGCACGGAAATCCGCCGTCGGTTTGAGGTTGCCGTCGGCGTCGAGCGCATTCAGGCCGGGGAACTCGCCGACCTGCCCGCCCGCCGCGTGGGTCCCGATCAGGAAGCCGCACCCGGCTGCGCCGTGGTCGGTCCCGCCGGAGCCGTTCTCCTGCGCGCGCCGCCCGAACTCGCTCCAGACGAGCGTCAGCACGCGGTTTGCGATGCCGCGCGCCTCGAGGTCGCGCTGGAACGCGTACAGCGAGGCAGCGGTGGTCTGGAGCGCCGGGACGAGCTCGCTCGTCTGGTCGGCGTGCGTGTCGTACGAGCCGGTCGCCTCGAGCGCGACGCAGTGGAGCGGCAGGCCGGCGGCGATCATGGCGGCGACGCCCTGGAGCTGGGTCGGGAACGAGTCGCTCGAGGTGGGATACGTGACCGGCGGCGTCAGCTTCTGATTGGCGAAGGGCAGCAGCTGCCGGCGCAGTCGATCCGACTGCCGGGCTACGCCCGCGGCGGTCGCGAACTGGACGTCGTGCGAACGGATCGCGCCGAGCTCCCCGATCGCGTCCATGAGCCGGCTCTGCACGGTGCCCCAGACGCCGGGCGTGTAGAAGTCGTACTGGCTGGGCGCGTCGATGGTCGCCACCGGGACCCGCCCGGTCGCGAGGCTCGGCAGCAGCGATCCGCCGAGCGACAGGCCCTGCAGCGGGTTGTCGGGCGAGCCGAACGTGTCGAGATAGCGGCCGAGCCAGCCGGTCAGCAGGCGCGCGTCGGTGGCGCCCACCTCCCAGTAGTGGCGGGACGTGAAGTGCGACTGGTCCGGGTGGTCGTAGCCGATGGCCGGGAACACGGTGACCTTCCCCTCGCCGTGCAGCTGGGCGATCGGTGCGAGCGCCGGGTGCCACATGAGCCGAGGGTCCTCGGTGAACGGCGTGCCGCCCGTCACGGCGAGCGCGGTCCGGTACTTCGCGTAGAGCGGATCGCCCTGCGGATAGAGCAGCGACAGCGAGTCGGCCCCGCCCTGCAGGAAGACGCTCACCAGGATCGGCTTTGGGGCAGCCGACGCCGCGTTCGCGATCCCCTCGTCGAAGATCGAGAGCTTGCCCGCGCCGTAGATCGAGAGCGCCATCCCGAGCGATTTGGAGACGAAGCCGCGGCGCGTCAGCCCGGTCCCGGCCGGGACCGGCATGCCGGGCTCGACCGCGGGCAGGCCCCGTCCGGCGGCGGCGCGCAGCAGGTCGGCGCGCGTGCACTCGTCGCAGACAAAGCGTCTCGTCATGCGGTCTGGAGGTCGGGGGACATGGCGATCAGCTGCCGCAGGGCGTTCTGGACGAGGACCGGGTAGGCCTGCTGCTTCCAGCTCGCGTTGCCGGCGTCGTCGAGGGCGCGCTTGGCGAACGTCTCGAGCGCGTAGTACGTCCCCTCGGACAGCGGCGGGTCGTCCCAGAAGCTGACGGCCCGGGCGACGAGCTTCTTCGCGTCGTTCGGCTCCTTCGCCTTCTGCGGATCGAGTGTGCGACCGCTCAGCATCTGCTGCACGGCGTACCAGCGGCCGCGGAAGGTCGCCGTGTCGAGCCAGCGCGTGTAGTCCCAACCGGCGACGTTCGGCGGGTAGAAGAGCTGCTGGCCGCAGAGATCCCCGATCCAGGACCAGCTCGTGGTCGTGATCCCCGCGCCGAGCCGCCGCAGCAGCCCGGCCGTGTGCACGATCGGCGGCTTCATCAGCCGCGGCCCGAGGTAGAGCGTCGGATGGCTCAGGATCGCGGCAACCACCGGCTTCACCTGGTGGCCGTCCTTGTAGATCGCCTCGAGCGACGCCTGTGTGCCGCGATCGGGCGGCGTCGGCACGAAGTAGCTCCACAGCTTCTGCACGAAGAACGACGCGTGCAGCGGGTGCGAGATGCAGAGGTCGACGGCGTCGCGCCAGTCGAAGTCCCCGCTCTTGCCGAAGACGCGCTTCGTGCCCGTGTCGTGCCGTGACGCATCGAAGTGGAAGTCGTACGACCCCACGCCGTTCCGCCAGCGGTTCTGCCACCCGGTGAGCGACCGAGCCTGCTCGCGCACGTCCCGCTCGGTGTACGCGCCGCGGTCGGCGCCGAGCGTGAAGAGCTCCATCATCTCGCGGCCGTAGTTCTCGTTCGGCGATCCCTTCTCGTTCTCGAGGCCGTTCAGCCACTCGAGCATCGCCGGGTTCGCCGTGACGTCGCGCAGCAGGTCGTGGAACGAGCCGAGCGCGTTCTTGCGGAACAGCTCGTTCTGCTGGAGCATCAACTTCTGGCTGCCGACGCCTGCGTTCGAGGTCGCGAACCAGTCGTGCCAGTTCAGCGTCATTCGCTCGACGAGCGGCCGGCTCGTGCGCACCATGCGGTCGAGCCACCAGCACGTGGTCCTCGCCCCACGCCGAGTACGGCGCGAGCGGATGGCCCTTGTCGTCGTGCGGCTTCGGCCCGACGAGACGCTCGAAGCCCGGATTGGTGAGCGCGTGGACTGCGCCGGCGAGCCCGTGCTTCGCGAGCGCCTCGGCCTCGCCCGGGCGCGGGCCGAAGCCGGCACGCCACAGCAGGCGCTCGGCCTGGAGCTTGCCGAAGGGACCACGGTAGACCGGTGGCGGCGACACCTTCGTTAGGTGGTCGGCCGCCCCTGAAGCGGCTCCGATCCCTCGAATGGGTGACGGAGGCCGCTACGGGCGGCGCCAGGCGAGCAGTACGCGCGCCTCGCCGCGGCCGTCGTAGCTCTGGTCGATCCGCTCGACCTCGAAGCCGATCGCCTGGTGGAATGCGACCGACGCCTCGTTGACCGGCGAGGTGACGGCACGGACGATCCCGCGCGGCGCTATGGCATCGAAGAAGCGCTCGTACAGGGCCCGCGCGACGCCCCGTCCCCTTCGCGCCGGGTCGACGCCGACGAAGTGCACGTACGCCTCGTCCGCGAACGTCTGCGACCGGAATCCGCAGAGGAACCCGAGCAGCTCGCCCTCCTCATCCGATGCGAACGAGGTGTCGGCGAAGTGGACGAAGAACAGCTTCGGCAGCATCGCCGCCATCGACCGGCCTCCCCACCACTCGTCGACGACCGCGATCACGCGCGTCGTAGTCGGTCGGTTGGAGCGGGCGTATCACGGGCGTCATAGGCTTGAGCGTATGCGCATGCTGATTCTCGGCGGCACGCAGTTCCTCGGCAGACACGTCGCCGACGCGGCGCTCGAGCGTGGGCACGCGGTGACGCTCTTCAACCGCGGGCGGACGCGGCCCGAGCTCTACCCCGACGTCGAGAAGTTGCGCGGCGATCGCGACGGCGATCTCGCGCCGCTCTCGGGTCGCGCGTTCGACGCTGTCGTCGACACGAGTGGCTACGTGCCGCGCGTGGTCGAGGCGACGCTCGCTGCGCTGGGGGACGTCGGCCACTACACGTTCGTGTCGTCGGTCTCGGTCTACGCGTCGCTCGCCGAGCCGGCCGCCGAGGATGCACCGACGGCGCCGCTCGAGGAGGAGACCGAGGAGTTCCGCGGTCCAGCCTACGGCCCGCTGAAGGCGCTCTGCGAGTCGGTCGTCCGGACGCGGTTTCCCGACGCGTTCATCCCCCGACCCGGGCTGATCGTCGGCCCATGGGACCCGACCGGTCGCTTCACGTACTGGCCGGAGCGCTTTCTCGATCCAGGTCCGGTGCTCGCGCCTGCGCCGCCGTCGGCCGCAGTCCAGCTGATCGACGCGCGTGACCTCGCAGCGTGGATCGTCGACGCGGCGGAGCGCGGCCTCGGCGGCACGTTCAACGCGGTCGCGCCGCCGACGACCCGCGCACGAGTTGATCGAGACTTGCCGGGTCGCCGCGGGCTCCGACGCCGAGGTCGTCTGGGTCGATCCGGAGTTCCTCATCGAGCACGACGTCGGCGAATGGATGGAGCTGCCGCTTTGGCTGCACGACCCGGAGTACGCGTCGATGCTCTCGACGCCGGTGGAGCGCGCCCTCGCGGCCGGGCTCTCGATCCGGCCGCTCGTCGAGACCGTCGCCGCCACTCTGGAGTGGCTTGCTGCCGGCGACACTGCGCAGTCCGACCCCCGGCCCGCGGGCCTGGACCGCGGGAAGGAGCGACAGGTGCTCGAAGCGTGGGCCGAGCGCCCCCGGTTGCGGTAGTTTCCGGCCGCAGTGCTTCAGACGATCTCTCTCGTGATCGCCGGGCTCTCGACCGGCCAGAAGCTCGGCATCGCGGCAGCCGGGTTCGTGTTCATCGCCTTCGCGCTCATTTGCTCGCTCGTGATTCCGAAGCGCAATCCGAGCTTCCCCGGCCGGCACATGGGGTGGTACATCGTCGTCGTCGCGCTGTTCGTGATCGGCATGCTCGCGGCGGTGCTGACGCTCGGCAAGGAGAAGCCGGAGGCGAGCGCGGCCACGCCTCCGAGCACGAGCACGAGCACGACCACGACCGGGACGGCGACCGGCCCGACCGTTCAGGGCGATCCGGTCGCCGGGAAGCACGTCTTCCTGACCGCCGGCTGCACCAGCTGCCACACGCTCAAGGCGGCCGGGTCGACGGGAACCGTCGGGCCGAACCTCGACCAGCTCAAGCCGGCCGAGGCGAAGGTCGTGCACCAGGTGACCGTCGGGGGCGGCGTGATGCCCTCGTTCAAGTCCCGGCTGACGCCGGCGCAGATCCAGGACGTCGCGGCCTTCGTCTACACCTCGACCCACTGAAGAGGCTCCCAGTGAGGCGAACAGGCCCCTGAAAACAGCGAACCCGCTCTATTGAGCGGGTCGCCGCAGGTCGTACTGTGCCGGACAGTGTCAGGGGGAGCCGGCAAACCGCATCGTGGGGTAGATCAGGCCCATGAGCCATAGCTCGGAAGGGTGATTTCTGGGCCTGAGCGGAGAAGGAGGGATTCGAACCCTCGAGGCAGGGATTTCCCCACCTAACGCCTTAGCAGGGCGCCGCCTTCAGCCACTCGGCCACTTCTCCGGGGCGCGAATCGTAGATGAACACCCTCTCGAATGCCCGGTACGCTGTCGCCCGCGCGGAGGGGTGGCAGAGCGGTCGAATGCGGCGGTCTCGAAAACCGTTACCGGCGTTCGTCGTGTCGAGGGTTCAAATCCCTCCCCCTCCGCTTGAGCAAGCCGAGACCCTGTAGCGATCGGGGTTTCGGCTCGTTCGGACCGCCGCGCGCGGCCAGCTCGCTCGTGTCGTCGAGAGCCGGGAACGGGGAAGGCCCGCCGGGGCGGGCCTTCCCTGAGAACGTCGGTCCGCGCGGCTCCAGTTAGCCGCCGAGCGTACCGGCCTAGTAGTAGGAGACGGCGTTCACAGTGAACGTACCGTCGTGGTTGTTGGTCACCACGGCCGTCCAACTCGTCGCTGCGGGGTCAGGGCCGTTGGGGTCGAGGCTGAAGAAGTAGTCGGAAAACCAGGTGAATTGGCTGTTGATTGGCGGGAAGTTGCCCACGGGGTTACCGCTATATGTCCCAGCCACCCAGCCAGTCGTGTCGCCGCTGATCAGGCACGTCTCGCTCTCCAGCGTCTTCTGGCTGTTGACCACCCGAGCACCGGAGCACGTAAAGAGCGCGCCTGGGTCTGACCTGTATGAGTAGCTGACCTTGAACGGTGTGGCCTTCCCGTTACTCGCCGTCCCGGTTGCCACTGCCGTGATGCTGAACACGGCAAACACCAGTGCCACCACTGTCATGAATCGCTTCATGGTTCCTCCCGCAGTTGTGGGGAGCAGACCGCCCGCTCCCATTACAGATCCGCGAGGAAGAAGAAGTCGGCGTCGCAAAGGCTCAACAAAGACCGCCCCTCCGTCCGCTCGCCGGATGACCCTAACAGGATCCTGTGACGGCTGGGTCAGGCGCGTCGCCTACTACCTGCGGGCTGCTAAAAGCATGAGCGTGACCGAATCGGTAGGAATCATCGGCGCCGGCCGGCTCGGGCAAGCGATGGCCCGCACGGCGCTCCGCGCCGGCCGCCGTGTCGTGATCGCCAACAGCCGCGGTCCGGAATCGCTGGCGTCAGTGGTCTCAGAGCTCGGCGATGGCGCGTCGGCGGGAACGGTGGAGCAGGCATCGGCGGTCGGCGTTGTCGTCATCGCCGTACCGTGGGACCGCGTCCCGGACGCCGTTCAGGGCATCGACTGGGACGGGCAAGTGGTGATCGACGCGACCAACGACTGGGCCGCCGACGACCTGAACGGGAGAACGTCGAGCGAGCTCGTCGCCGATCTCGTCGCCGGTGCGCGCGTCGTGAAGGCCGCCAACACGCTCGGTGCCGACGTGCTCGGCTCGGACCCGCAGAAGGCCGGCGGTCGCCGTGTGATCTTCGTCTCAGGGGACGACACCGACGCGAAAGCAGCCGTCGTCGCGCTGTTCCAGGACGCGGGCTTCGCCGCGATCGACCTCGGCGACCTCGCAACAGGCGGCGCGATGCAGCAGATCCACCACCCGCTCGCCGGCGTCAACCTGGTCAAACTCTGAAAGGCTCCGACGGCAAGCGCATGATCATGATCGCTTCGCTCCGATACCTTGACACCTTCGCCAAGATTGACGGTAGTTGGTACTTCGCCGAGCGGAAGCTCCTCCTCGACTGGAGCGAGACGCGACCGTCGACTCCGGGGACCTGACCCCGGACGCCCGATTCGTCGGCATCGGCGCCAATCGTCGTCAGGAAGGAACGAACGTGTCGACACCCCCGAGCCCACTGCTCTCCCCCTCGCAATTGACGACTCTCGCCGAGATCGGCGAGGAGCGCTCGGCTCCCGCCGGTGAGCTGCTGTACCGGGTCGGCGATCGGACCTATCCGTTCATGGCGATCCTCGAGGGGCAGGTCGCGATCATCGACGCGGCCGGGAACGAGCTCGTCAGACACGGCGCCTCGGGCTTCCTCGGCGAGCTGAACCTCCTGTCGGGGCAGACGGTCTTCGTCAACGCGCTCGTGACCGAGCCGGTGCGGTACATCGCGGTCGAGCGCGGCGCGCTGCGGTCGCTGCTCAACGAGGACGGCCCACTCAGCGACCTGCTCCTCTCCACGTTCATCTCCCGGCGCGAGGCGTTGCAGGGCGTGCAGGGGATCGGCATCGAGATCGTCGGCCCGCACGGTTCGGAACCGACGATGCGAATGATCGAGTTTGCGCGCGCGAACCGGCTGCCGTACACCTGGCAGGAGACCGCCCCGCCCGACGGTGGCGCGGTGCCGCTCGTGCGATTGCCCGGCGGAGGCGAGCTGCACGGCCCAACCGCAGGCCAGGTGCTGCGCGCGCTCGGGATCGGGCTCGAGCTCGCACCTCGCGAGGAGGTCGACCTGCTGATCGTCGGCGCCGGGCCGGCAGGCCTCGCCGCCGCGGTCTACGGCGCTTCCGAAGGGCTCGACACCCTGGTCATCGAGAGCACCGCGCTCGGCGGACAGGCCGGATCGTCTCGACGGATCGAGAACTATCTGGGCTTCCCCGCCGGGATCAGCGGCACGGAGCTCACGAGCCGCGCGGTGACGCAGGCGCGCAAGTTCAACGCGCGCACCGCGACGCCGTACCGCGCCCTCTCCCTGGAGCCCGGCAACGGACGTCACCTCGTCCGCCTCGAGGAGGACCGCGAGATCGCCGCGCGTGCTGTCCTGCTCGCGACGGGCGCCCAGTACCGGCGGCTACCGGTCGACCGCCTTGCTGAGTTCGAGGGCCTGACGGTCTTCTACGCCGCCGGGGCGCCCGAGGCCCAGCTCTGCGCCGGCTCGCGGGTCGCGGTGGTCGGCGGCGGCAACTCCGCCGGCCAGGCCGCGGTCTGGCTCGCCCGCGGGGGCGCGCTCGTCACGCTCCTCCACCGCCGCGCCGATCTCCGCGAGACGATGTCCGATTACCTGATCCACGAGCTCGAGCGATACGGCGTCGCCGTTCGCGACCGAAGCGAGATCGCCGCGCTCCACGGCGAGGACGGGCACCTCGAGGCCGTCACGCTGATCAGCGGCGAGCGCCTTCCCTTCTCGTTCATGTTCCTCTTCCTCGGAGCGCTCCCGTGCACCGAGTGGCTCGACGACACCGTGGGCCGCGACCACGACGGCTTCATTCTCACCGGGGCCGCCGCAAACGTGGACAACCTGCTCGAAACCGACGTCCCCGGCGTGTTCGCGTCCGGTGACGTCCGCTCCGGCTCGACCAAACGCTGCGCCACGGCCGTCGGTGAAGGAGCGATGGCGGTCCAGTTCGTCCACGCCCACCTCTCCCGTACCTCTGCCATGGAGGAAGTGACGTGAGCAACGCTGTGTGCACCCACCTCGATCAGATCGCTGTTCACGAGCTGCCGGCATCGGTCGAGGGATGCGAGGACTGCCTGCGGATGGGCGGCAAGTGGCTACACCTCCGAATCTGCCTGACGTGCGGTCATGTCGCGTGCTGCGACGACTCACCCAACCGGCACGCCACGGCGCACGCCCACGCCACGTCGCACCCGATCATCCATTCACTCGAGCCCGGTGAAGACTGGAACTGGTGCTACGTCGACGAGGTCGCGTTCGTCGTCGACGGGATCCACGGCAAGACCCGCATCCCGCCCTCGCCGCTCCTGCAGTAAGTCCGGCGTAACGCACGCCTCGAACGCCGCCTGATTCCGTGTAGAACTGGCGGGCATGGCCAACCATTACGGATTCGAGGGAAGAGTCGCTCTCGTCACCGGCGGCGCGAGCGGAATCGGGGCCGCGACCGTCGAGCGAATGCGGGCCGGCGGCGCCGATGTTCACATCTTCGATCTCGCGAACGGAGACGACGTGCGCGACGCCACGCAGGTGAACGCGGCAATCGAGCGTCTGCCGCGTCTCGACGTGCTCGTCTGCGCTGCGGGAGTCGCCGGCGAGTCGATTCACACCGAGGCGATCTCGGACGACGAATGGGCGCGCGTGCTCTCGATCAACCTGGACGGCGTCTTCTACGCGAACCGCGCAGCAGTACCGAAGATGAAGGCGGCGGGCTACGGTCGGATCGTCAACATCGCGTCGATCGCGGGCAAGGAAGGCAACCCGATGGCAGCGGCCTACTCCTCGTCGAAGGCTGCGGTGATCGCCCTGACGAAAGCGATCGGGAAAGACGTTGCGGGGTCGGGCGTCCTCGTGAACTGCATCGCACCGGCCGTCATCGAAACGCCGCTTCTCGGTCAGAGCACCCCCGAGCACATCGAATACATGACCTCGCGCATCCCGCTCGCCCGCCTCGGGCAACCCGGCGAGGTCGCATCGTTGATCTGCTGGCTCGCGAGCGACGAGATGACGTTCTCGACCGGAGCATGCTTCGACATCTCGGGCGGTCGCGCGACGTACTAGCTCTAGCTCGGCACGATCGCGATGCAGTCGATCTCGACCTTGCCGACCATCAGGTCGGCGCGAACGGTCGCGCGTGCCGGCCGCGGTACGGGGAAGAACGACTCGTAGACGCCGTTCATCGCGGCGAAGTCGTCGAGGCTGACGATCCAGACGCCGCAGCGGACCGCGTGCTCGAACCCGCTTCCCGCCTCGGCGAGCAGCCCACCGAGATTCTCGAGCGTGAGCCGCGTCTCCTCTTCGATCGTGCCTGGGACATACTCGCCGTCCGCCAGCGGGCCTTGGCCGGAGACGAAGACGAATCTCCCCTCGCCGATCACAGCCGGTGAGTACGGGCCTCGTACGGCGGCCCCAACGATCGCTTCGCGCATCGATCCGCTCCTTTCCAGTCGAGATCCCCGACTCTGCCAGACTCGCGCGGTGAGCCTCGAGCACATCCGAGCAGCACTCGACTCGGCCGGCCACAGGCAGGCGGTGCTCTCGCACCCCGAGACGCTCGCGTCGCTCGGCTGCTTCGAGACGCCCGACGAGGACTGGCCGGTGTCCAACCCGTTCGTGACCGTGCCGGCCCTGCTCCTGCTCGGTCCGACCGATAGCGTCCTCGTGGTCGCCGACTTCCACACGCCCGACGTGCGGCCGTCCGAGGCGAGCGTCGTGACGTACCGCTCCTACGACTTCACGCGGCGGCCCGATCCTGCCGGCGAGCTCCGGACGGCGCTCGCATCGGCGCTGGATGCTGCAGGTTTCGCTCGGAGCGTGACCGGCGTCGAGGCGAGGCACCTCCCGCACCTCGTCGCCGAGTGGCTGCTGGCCGAGCGGTAGGACGCCGGTCTCCTGCGACGCGGCGCTCGAGATCGACGCCCGATCTCGCCGCGATCCGGCGTGCCTGTCGTCTCGCCGACGTCGTCCAGCAGGCGGTCAAGGATCACGCCGCGCCGGGCATCAGCGAGGCGGAGCTCGCCGGCCTTGCAGCGGCGGAGATGTTTCGGGAGGCCGGGAAGCGCGTGCCGGGCATCCTGACGGTGTCGACGGGGCCGGACGCGACGGCGACGGGAGGCGGCGTGTCGACCGACCGCGCCGTTCGGTCGGGAGACCTCGTTCTCACCGACACCTCGCCGTGGATCGACGGTGGCTGGTCGGATACCGCGAACGCCGTGTTCGTCGGGCACGCCCGATCGCGTGACGCGCGATCGCTTCGATGCCGTCCGTCGAGCCTTGCACGACGGCATCGCACTCTGTCGACCCGGAGTCGTCGCGCGCGAGGTCGACCGCCGCGTCCGCGAGATGCTCGCCGAGCACGGCCCGACCTACGGCCATCACACGGGTCATCGAATCGGCGCGGCCTGGTCCGAGGAGCCGCGGATCACACCGTATTGCGAGGAACGATTCGAAGCGGGAATGGTGCTGGCCCTCGAGCCGGCGATCTATCTCCCCGGCTGGGGCGGAATCCGTCTCGAGCACGCATTTCTCGTCGGCGAGCGCGAGAACGAGATCCTGACGCTGTTCGAGCACACCCTCTGAGACGCCGTGCGGATCGCCACTCTCGAGACGACTCCGGTCAGCGTGCCATATCGACACCGCGAGATCAGCTCGCAGGTTGCGCGCGACGGCGTGAGCGATGTGCTCGTGAAGCTGACCACCGACGACGGGATCGTCGGCTGGGGCGAAGCGTGCTGCGGCGCCGACACCGCATCGGTCGACGCCGCGCTCAGAGCGATGGCCCCCTTCGTCGTCGGCCGCGATCCCTGGAACCGCGACGCGATGCGGCGCGACGCGTTCACGCACGGGCTCTGGCAGTTCCGCGCCGGCACCGGAAACTTTGCGTGGGCCGGGCATCGACATGGCGCTCTGGGACATCTGCGGCAAGGCGTGCGGCGAGCCGCTGTGGCGCCTGCTCGGCGGCCGGCACGGACCCGAGCCGACGTACTTCTACTACCTCGCCCGCGGGTCGCGAAGAGCAGCTCGCGGCTCAGGTCGCCGAGGGCCGCGCGGCGGGCTTCGAGGTCTTCTACCTGAAGGTCGGTCTCGACGACGACGAGGATCTCGCCATGGTGGCGGCGGTGCGCGAGGCACTCGGAGCGGGCCCGAGGCTCCGGCTCGACGCGAACGGCAGCTGGTCGCTGCCGCAGGCAAGCCGCAACCTTCGAGCGCTCGAGGAGCACGACATCGACTTCGTCGAGCAGCCGGTGCGCGACCATCCGATCGGGCAACTGGCCGAGCTCCGCACGCGGACGCGGATTCCCGTCTGCGCCAACGAGGGACTCTGGTCGGAGGCGGATGCGTACGCGCGGATCACCGCACGGCAGGCCGACGTCTACTGCTTCTCACCGTACTGGGTCGGGTCGATCGCAGGTTTCCAGCGGCTCGCCTGGGTCGCCGAGTACGAAGGCCTGCAAGTGTGCAAGCACACCCACGGCGAGCTCGGTCTCGCCGCGGCGGCAGCTCATCACGTCGTGCTGACGCTGCCGAACGGCGTCGACGGTCATCAGCAGACCGCGCATCTGCTGCAGCACGACATCCTCACGGAGCAGATCCCGATCGCAAGCGGTCCGCACTGGGGCGCACTCGACGGGCCTGGGCTCGGCGTGGACGTCGACGAGGATGCCGTGGCCGAGGCGTCTGCCCGTTACCTGGCCGACGGCCAGTACCGTCCGTGGCAGCACGATCAGCTCGCGAAGGAGGAAGGGTGACGGCACGGCGGCTGGAAGGAAAGGTTGCGCTCGTGGTCGGCGGCGGCTCGGGGATGGGCCGTGCCGGTGCGGCGGCGATGGCCGCCGAAGGCGCAAAGGTCGTGGTCTCGGACCTCTCGCTCGAGCGCGCAGAGGCCGTCGCGAGATCGATCGTCGAGAACGGCGGCGAAGCGGCGGCGAGGCACGTCGACGTGACGTCGTCCGAGCTGGTCGAGCGCGTAGTCGCGGACACGGTCGCGCTGTTCGGGCGCCTCGACGCGCTCTACCACTGCGCTGCCGACGTGCAGCTCGTCAATACCCAGGACAAGCGCCTGACCGAGCTCGAGGACGAAATCTGGAATCGCGTCATCGACGTCCATCTGACCGGGACGTTCCAGGTGCTCAAGCACGCCGGCCGGCAGATGATCGCCCAGCGCTCCGGCTCGATCATCGTCTCGAGCACGGTGGACGCGCTCGTCGGCTGCGCCGGCCTCGACTCCTACACGGCGGCGAAGGGCGGCGTGACGTCGCTCATTCGATCGTTCGCGGCCGGGATCGGACGCGACGGCGTTCGCGTGAACGCGATCGCACCGAGCTTCGTCTCGACCGAGTCGCAACGCGTCTGGCTCGACGACGCACAGGCGCGGGCCACGATCCAGAGCCTCCACATCCTCCCCGTCCCGACGCCCGAGCAGATCGCGCCGTTCGTCGTCTACCTCGCGAGCGACGAGTCTGCGGCCGTCACCGGCACCGTCTTCCCGATCGACTCCGGCTACATGGCGTTCAAGGCGCAGGTCGATGTGATGGGGACGATGCAGGCAGGCTATTAGGCTCCAGGCGATGGCCAAGATCACGCTCGAGCACGTCACGAAGACGTTCGCCGGCGGCGTTGTGGCTGTCGACGACGTCAACCTGACGATCGAGGACGGCGAGTTCATGGTGCTCGTCGGCCCGTCCGGCTGCGGGAAGTCGACGCTGCTTCGCATGATCGCGGGTCTCGAGGAGATCACCGGCGGGACGATCTCGATCGGCGATCGCGAGGTCACCGAGTTGCCGCCGCCCGATCGCGACATCGCGATGGTCTTCCAGAACTACGCCCTGTATCCCCACATGAGCGTGCGCGAGAACCTCGGGTTCGGTCTCAGCGTGCGTCATACGCCGAAGCCGGAGATCAAGCGGCGCGTCGGCGACGTTGCGACGCTGCTCGGCCTCGACCAGCTGCTCGACCGCAAGCCGGCACACCTATCGGGCGGGCAGCGTCAGCGCGTCGCTATGGGCCGCGCGATCATCCGCGAGCCGAAGGCCTTCCTGATGGACGAGCCGCTCTCGAACCTCGACGCCAAGCTGCGGGTCGGAATGCGCGCATCGCTCGCCGAGCTCCACGCACGGCTCTCGGTCACGAGTGTCTACGTCACGCACGATCAGACCGAGGCGATGACGCTCGGTCACCGCGTGGCCGTCATGCGCGACGGACAGGATCATGCAGGTCGACGTGCCGCAGCGTCTCTACCAGTCGCCGAACGACCTGTTCGTCGCCGCCTTCATCGGCTCGCCGTCGATGAACCTCGTCGAGGCGAGCATCGAGGAAGACACGATCGCCTTCGGCCAGTTTCGGATCCCGCTCAGCCCCGAGCGCCGCCCATCGGCGGGAACGGAAAAGGTCGTGCTCGGGATCCGACCGGAGGCGTTCGACGACGCCGCCTTCGGCCGGAGCCACCTCCCGCGGATCGAGGTCACCCCCGACGTTCTCGAGGAGCTCGGCTCCGACTCGCACGTCTTCTTTCGCGTCGCGGCGCCGCGCATCACCTTCGAGTCCCGCGGCGAGTCGGACGACGAGACGACCATCCTCGCCGAGAGCGACTCGCGTTTCACAGCGCGCGTCAACCCGGCGACGACGGCTCGCATCGGCGCGCCACTCGAGCTGGCGGTCGATCCGTCGAGCTTCCACTTCTTCGACGTTCGGAGCGGCGAGAGCCTCGTCTCGCCGGCCGCATCACTTGCCGATGCCGGCCGTCAGGCCGCGCACGAAGAAGCGCTGCCCGGATAGGTACAGCACCACCACGGGCAGAATCGAGAGGAGCGCACCCGCGAGCACAAGCGGCTCGTTGGTGACGTACCGGCCCTGGAACTGCGTCAGGCCGGCCATCAACGTGCGCGAGCTCTCGTTCTGCAGGAACACGAGCGCGATCAGCAGCTCGTTCCACACCCAGATCGCTTGCACGACGATGAGCGTGAAGCTCGCAGCCCCAGAGAGCGGCAGGACGATTCGGCGGAAGACCGTGAATGGGCCCGCCCCCTCGGATGCGGCGGCCTCGATCAGCTCCTGAGGGATCGTGCGGAAGAAGCCCGTCATGAAGAAGATCGCGAATGGAACCAGAAGCCCGGTATAGAAGATGATCACCGACTGCAGGTGGTTGACAAATCCGGTGTTGACCATGAAGACGAACATCGGCACGAGCAGCGTCACCGGCGGTACGACCATCAACGCGACACTGGTCGAGATGAAGATCGAGTGTCCGCGGAACCGCCCGAAGACGGCAGCGTACGCCGCGAGCAGGGCGAAGAACGTCGAGACGGCGACCGCCGAGACTGTGACAAGGAAGCTGTTCCACATCCAGCGCGGCAGCGGCTGGTCGAAGAGCATGTTGCGCAGCGAGGCGAACGTCGGGTGCGACGGGAAGCCTGTTGGATCGAGCTGGTAGGCGGCGTTCGACCTCATCGCCGTCGACACGATGAACCACAACGGGTACAGCGCAGCGAGACAGACGATGATCAGAAAGGCGTGCTGCGAAAGCACGCGGACGATGCCGTGGCGCGCCGTCGTCCTCATCTTGCGATCGCCTGCTTGCGCACCCAGAGCGAGAGCCCGATCAGGACGGTGGCCATCCCGAGCAGCATCACCGCGACGCTGGCTGCCGTCCCGTCGGAGCCGTTCGAGAAGCTCCGCCAGATGTACAGCTCCATCACGCTGGACGAATAGCCGGGACCGCCGGCCGTCAGCACATAGACGTAGTTGAAGACCCACGAGATCACGGTGATCACCTGGATCACGGTCGAGGAGCTCGATGATCGGCCGGATCTGAGGGACGAGCACGCGCAGCTGCAGCTGCCACCAGCCGGCTCCGTCGATGCGCGCCGCCTCCGCCGTCTCCGGCGGCAGCGCGAGCAGCGCCGCTGTGAAGACGACGACGGCGAAGCCGAGTTGCTGCCAGATCACGAGCCCGCCGACCGAGACGATCGCGAGGTGCGAGTTGCCGAGCCAGTCCTGAGCGAGCCCGCCCAGGTGCGCCTTGCGCAGCGAGGTGTTCAGCACCCCGTTCTCCTGGAGCAGGAACGAGAACGCGATCCCGATCGCGGTCGCCGGCAGGACGTACGGCAGGAAGACGACGGACTGGTAGTGGCGACCGCCGCGGATGCGGTCGTTGAGCACGAGCGCAATCGTGAGACCGATCCCGAGCATGATCGGCACCGTCAGCAGCAGCTTCGCGTTGTCGAAGATCGACTGGCGGAATGCCGGATCCGAGAGGACGCCCTTGTAGTTGGCGAGCCCGACATAGATCGGAGAGGCGAAGTTGCCCGCGTAGAAGCTGTCGCGCACCACCTGCACGAGCGGGAAGCCGAAGGCGAACGCCATCGCCCCGACGGCCGGGAGCGCGTAGAGATAGGGCCAGAGCACGCGCCGGCGGTGTCGCCGCCGGCGCGTGCTCGTCGCTTCTTGCGATACCGCGACGCTCAGTGCCCGGTGACCCACTTCTTGTACGAGTTGAACTCGTCCGGATGCTGGCTCTTCCACTGCGAAAGCTGGCTCTTCCAGAGCTTCACGACATCCGCCGGCGATCCCGAGCCCGCAGTGATCATCTCGCCGCCCGCGAGGTCAGCGTTCTGGTCGACCTGCGGCGGGACGAAGTTCTCCGGCCACACCGAGACGGGTGACTGGTCGAGCTTCAGCAACTGCTTCGCGATCGGGTCTGTCACCAGCGACGCCGGGAACCGCTTGTCGGCGGGGAACACGCCGGTCCCCTTGTACCAGGCCTTCAGCGCCTGAGGCGAATGCAGGAACATCAGGAACTGCGCCGCTGCAGCCGGGTGCTTCGACCACTTGGTGATGAACGCGTCGGACGACTGTGTCACGTCGTAGCTGCTCGCGAGCTTGCCGTTCCCCCAACGCGGAATCGCCTCGACGCCCATGTTCTTCCCGCCGACCTGTCCCTCCCATTGGGCGACATTGCCGTCGGTGCCCCACGACATCGCGACCTTCTTCTGGCCGAACAGCTGGAAGCCCTGGCCGAACGAGATCGAGGCGACGTCCGAGTTCAGGTAGCCGTCCTTCTTGAGGTCCGCGAGCGCCTGATAGAAGCCGGAGAACTTGGGATCGGCGAAATCGGCCGTGCCGATCATCGCGTCCTTGAGCTGGTTGATCGAGTTGAGGTTCTGCTTGCCGATCAGCGAGAAGAACCACGCTCCGCCGTAACCGTCCTGGTTCCCCATGCCGAACGGCGTGATGCCCGCCGCCTTCAGCTTCTTGCAGTCGGCGAGGAACTCCGCCCAGGTCTTCGGGCCCTTGTTCGGGTTGAGACCGGCCTTCTTGAAGAGCGGTTTGTTCCAGACGAACGGGATCCCGATCAGGTACTGGGGCATCGCCCACAGCTTCCCTTCCCACATGTTCTCCGCCGTGCTGATCCAGTTCTTCCACTCGCTCTTCGGGACGTAGTCGGAGATCGGGACCGACGACCCGTTCCACGCCGGCGTGAGCGTCGGCAGGGTCGCCCACTGGGTCGCGATGTCGGGACCGCTCTTCGTCTGCGACGCGGTCGTGAACGCAGAGGTCAGCGTGTCGGTCGACTGGATGACGACATTGACCTTCACCTTCGGGTGGGACTTCTCGTACAGCGCGACTTCCTTCTTCAGCCACTTGTCCGCGCCGGGCGCGTCGCTCTCCGCCCAATACCAGTAGGTCAGGTTCGCGTTATTGGGGTCGTCTCCGGCGGACTTCGTCGTCTTCGACGCCGCGCCGGCCGCGAACACCGCAGCGCCGACGATGACTGCCACGCCAAGTACCGCCAGTACGTGCTTCCGCGCCATATTGCCTCCGCTCCTCGATCGGTGACCCGGGGGGACTGGGTCGAGCTTGCCCCTTGACGGAACGGGTGTCAACCGTGCCTATGTGCCGGAGAGCGGCGCCTCGGGCAGCACCTGCCCACCGTCGACGATCAGCGTCTGACCCGTGATGTAGCCCGCCTCGGGCGAAGCGAGGAAGCGGACGGCCCAGCCGACTTCCTCCGGCTCGGCGTAGCGACCCATCGGGATCGAGGAGAGCATGCGCCGCTGATGATCGTCGCTCGTGTCCGCGAAGCCCGGCGTGCTCACGTTCCCGGGCATGACCGCGTTCACCGTGATGCCGGTCCGCGCCAGCTCGACGGCGGCGGAGCGCATGAAGCCGAGCATCGCCGCCTTCGAGGCGCCGTAGTGCGCAAAGCCCGGCTGGCCCGTCACGGGGCCCGTGATCGACGAGGTGAGGACGATCCGACCGTAGCCCCGTTCGATCATCGAGGGCAGGCAGGCCTGGATGGTGCGGACCGCTCCGCCGACGTTGAGGTCCATCACGCGGTCCCACATCTCCTCGTCCATCGTCGTGAGCTCGGCGAACGGATAGATGCCCGCGTTCGCAGCGACGATGTCGATGCGGCCGAGCTCCGACCTCACCTCGGCGACCATCGCGTCGATCGACGCGCGGTCGGTGACGTCGGCGGAGACGGCGATCGCCGCCGACCCACGCGCTCGAAGCTCGGCTGCGGCCGCCTCACCGACATCGGCGTCCAGATCGACCAGGACCACTGTCGCGCCTTCGGCTGCGAGCACGGAGGCGATCCCGCGCCCGATCCCGCGCGCAGCGCCGGTGACCACTCCGACCTGATCGGCGAGAGTTTGCACTGGGCGCCGAATATACTCGCGCCCTGCCGATGCAGCGCTTTCCCGAGAGCGACGCGAAGTACGCCTACAGCCCGGAGCACGCGTCGATCGGAATCGTTCAACCCGGCGAGGTCTTCGAGGTCGAGTCGGTCGAGGGCTACTCGGGCTACTTCCGGTCGCCGTCCGACTTCAACCCCGAGTCGTACGCCCAGGCGGAGGCCCACAAGTGGGCCGTCACGGGCCCGATCACCGTCGCGGGCGCACGCGCGGGCGGCGCCGTCGCGGTCACGATCCACGACGTTCGGATCGTCACACCGGGCGTCGTCACCTCCGGTGCCTACAGCGCGGACGTCGACCCGCTCGCCTGGTGGGACGACGAGACGGCGGCGGACGTCTACCCGGTCGAGAACGGCTACCTGCGCTTCGACGAGCACACGAGCCTTCCGACGAGGCCGCTGATCGGGTGTCTCGCGGTGATGCCGAGCGAGGGTGGCCTGCACGCGAAGCTGCAGGGCCGCTACGGCGGGAATCTCGACTGCCGCGAGTTGCGGGCGGGCGCAACGATGGTCTTGCCGGTCGAACACGAGGGTGCCGGGCTCTATTTCGGCGACTGCAAGGCGCTGATGGGCGACAGCGAGATCGTCGGCCCCCCGGAGGTGGGCGCCGTCGTCACGGCGAGTGCCGTGCCGATCGAGCGACCTGCATCGATGGAGTGGCCGCGGATCGAGACGGCCGAAGAGTTGATGACGGTCGTCTCCGGCCAGCCGCTCGAGTGGTGCGCCCGACAGGCGCTCCGCGAGCTCTTGAACTGGGTGACCGACGACTTCGACCTGCCGCGCGCGAAGGCCGCGCTGTTACTCGCGATGGTCGCGCATGCGCGGATCGCGCAGATCAGCAACACCGACTACACGTCGTACTGCGTCACGCCACGCGACGTGTTCGCGCCGTACGTGCGCTAGCGGACGAGGCCGCGGCCGGCGACGCGGATCACGTGGTCGACCACGCCGTCTCGAACGGCCAGCACTCCGTCGTGGAGGTTCATGCAGCCGCAGGCGTGGTTCGGGATGATCTGCAGGTGCTCGCCGACGGCCGGGCGCTCGTCGAGCGCCGAGACGTCGATGTAGCCGTGCTCTTCGTTGATGTGCGCGAACTCTGCACGGGGCCGGCCGACGACGGCACCGTGGCCGCCGTCGGGGTGATCGTCCGAGGTGAAGGTCTTGGAACCCGCGTCGACGACCACTTGATTCGGGACGGCGTCCGAGATCACCGTGACCTCGACCCAGAGCGCGCACTGGTCGACCTCGCCGTCGTTGCGGTCGAGGAGCGCGTAGGTCCCGGAACGCAGCTCGTTCACACAGGTCTCGTGCGTGAGGTAGCGGGTCGGCGTCGAGCCGCCCGAGATGCGATCGCAGCGGAGACCCGCCGCGGCGAACAGCTCACGCGTCTCCCGCAACAGCTCGTCAACGGCCATGAGACGCGAACGAAGGGCTGGATCCTCCGGGCGACAGTGACCTGGATAGCAGCTGATTCCCGCAACCTCGACCGCGGGGAGCCGCGAGAGCTCCTGCGCGACCGCAAGCGCTCCGGCGGCGGTCGGCTGTCCCGTCCGATTGAGGCCGACGTCGAGCTCGACCAGCAACGTGGCCCGAAGCCCGCGGCGTGCGAGAACGTTCGCGAGGCCTGCGGCAGGTGCGACGCTGTCGACCGCGACGGTCAAGTCGACGCCCGATGCAACGACGTCGGCGAGGCGTTCCCACTTGTCCGCTCCGAACGGCGGGTAGTGGACGAGGATCGCCGGCGCCCCTGCCTCCTGGAACACCTCGGCTTCGCCGGTCTTCGCAACGGTGAGGCCGGCTGCGCCGAGCTCGAGCTGGCGCCGTCCGATCTCCGGCGACTTGTGGGTCTTCGTGTGGGGCCACAGCTCGATCTCGTGCGCGTCGACGTAGGACTGGAGATCGCTGAGGTTCGCCTCGAGACGGTCGAGGTCGATCACCGCGACGGGGGTCTCGACCTCGTCGAGCGTCCGACCTACCTGGCGGCCCAGCAGCTCGAGGGTCCGGTCGGCTCCGGAGCGGATGGAGGCGATGCTCACAGCGACACACGATGCCAGCGGGAGCGGCGCGGCGCCAGGGGAGCGAGGATCAATGCGCGCTCGCTCGCGAGACGGCGGCCCGGGCTTGTCCGGCGGCGCGATCGAGCCCCTCGAGGCCACGTTCGAGCTCCTGCTCCGTCGGCCACGCAAATCCGAGGCGAAAGAAACGCGGGTCCTGATCGAACCAGTGCCCGGGCCCCACGTAGGTTCCGTGTTCTTCGAGGAGCGTTCGGTAGAAGCAGTCGACGTCGACGTCGATCTCGGGTCGGATGCGCGGGAAGCAGACGACCCCGGCAGTCGGCTCGACCCACTCGAACAGCTCATGCCCGTCGATCCAGTCGCGAACGATGGCCAAGTGCCTCCGGGTCTTGGCGTGGACGAGCGACAACACCTCGGAGCGTCGCTCGAGCACCCTGGCCGACAGCTCTTCCTCCAGCACGGGACCGCAGATGAAGATCTGCTCCTTCGCGGCGAGGAGCGTCTCCATCAGCTCGTCGTCGCGGCAGGTCAGCCAGCCGACGCGGAGACCGGGCAAGCCGAATGTCTTCGACATCGACGAGACGGCGAGCACGCTCGGCGACAAGCTCGTCGCCATTGGCAGCGCGTCACCGTAGGCCAACTCCCGATATGTCTCGTCGACGAGCAGCCGCGCAGTCGGATGGCTCTCGACGAGGGCGACGAGAGCGCCGAGCTCGGCTCGCGTGATCATGGCGCCGGTGGGGTTGTGCGGGTAGGTGACGCTGACGAGCTGCGTCTCCGGCCGGATCCGCGACGCGAGTCGTTCGACGTCGAGATGCCAGCCATCCTCGAATCGGAGCTCGACGGTCTCGACGTCGGCACCGATGGCACGTGGAGTCTCGAGGTTCGTTGCGTAGTTCGGTGCGCAAACGACGGCGTGTGAACCTGGGCCGAGAAGGGCGGTGGCGATGATGAACAGCGCCGACGCCGCCCCCGCGGTGACGAGGACGTGATCGGGCGAAAGGGTGTCGCCGTCTCCCGCGATCAGCGCCCTCAACCGCTCGGCGCCGAGGTGGTCACCGTACGGGAGCACCACCTGCCCGAGGTCGTCCGCGCGCACGCCGTAGTCCGCCAAACGCATGTCGGAGAACGAGCTCTCCGCGAGGTTGTTCTCGATCGTCGAGTAGCCGAGC
Source organism: uncultured Thermoleophilia bacterium (assembly GCA_963774355.1). Lineage (GTDB taxonomy): Bacteria > Actinomycetota > Thermoleophilia > Gaiellales > Gaiellaceae > PALSA-600. The sequence goes on from CAVZER010000006.1 coordinate 782,311, forward strand.
TGCTCGGGTGACTCGATTTCGATGGGTGTCCGCCGATAGCGCACGCGCAGGCTCCTCGCTCACACGTTACGCGGATTCAGCTGCATCACCTGTGCGCGTGTCGCCTCTCGCACCACGAGGGATGCGATGGCGGCGTCCTGAACCCCCACTCCCGTCAGGTCCGCGACCGTGATGCTCTCGGTCCCGGCCCGACCTCGGGCGACTCCTTCGAGGAGCTCACCGAGCGTGACGACGTCCTGCTCGGTGCACAACCCGGCGTCGATCGCGTGGTGCAACTCTCCGAAGCTTGCGGCTTGCCGGCGGTCGTCGACCGCGACGACGTCCGCGCGACCGAAGACGTCGGGAGCAAGCTCCTGCTTGGTGGGCTCGTCCGAGCCGACGGCTGTGACATGGGTGCCGGCGTCGAGCCACTCCGCTTGGACGAGGGGACCGGTCGACGGCGTTGTCGTGACGACGATGTCGGCGCCGCGCACGGCTTCCTCGACCGAAGCGCAGAGTCGCGCCGAAAGACCGCTCAAGGCGATCTCGTCGACGAATGCCTGGGCGCGCTCCGGCGAGCGTGAAGCGACCTGAACCATCTCGATCGGTCGCACCTCGAGCAACCCTTCGAGCTGGTATCGCGCTTGGCTGCCGGCACCGACGATCGCCACCGTCGTCGCATCGCGACGCGAGAGCAGGTCGGCCGCGATCGCTCCCGCAGCTCCCGTCCGTAGCTCCGTCAGATAGCCGTTGTCACAGAGGACGCCGACCAGAGAGCCGTCGACCGCGCTGCTGACCAGCATCAGCCCGCTGTGCTGCGTGGCTCCGCCGTCGCCGGGGTCGAAGTCTCCCGACACCTTCACCGTCCACACCGAGTCATCGTGCAGATGCCCGGCTTTGATGTGAGCGACGCCCTCCGGCGACCTGAAGGGGACCGAGATCACGCTTGCGAGCGTCGCCTCGCCTCGATGGAGCGCGCGAAACGCGTCCGAGACCGCCGCGCGCGCCATAGCGACGGTGACGAGGTCGCGGATCTCGGACTCGTTCAGGATGAGCATGCGTCGATTGAACCAGGACACGCAGGTCGAGGGGAGCGCCCCTCCCGGCGCCCCCTCGACCTCTCGGGCTACTGCTGCCAGTCGAGCTCGGTGACCGAACCGCCTGCGACCGCGACGTCCCGGGCACGCGCGCTGCCGTCGACCCAGAGCGTGTAGGCGCCCTCTTCGATCCGGTCGAAGACCGCGGCGAACGAGGGTGTCCCGGCCCGGCTTCGCTCGAGCACGTCCTTGTGGCTCCGCCGCTCGTCCTCGCCGCGGGGGCTGATCTCGATCTCCTTGCCGTGCAGCACGGGGTCCGTGTAGACGATCAACGCCCCGAGCTCTCCTCCGATCTCGAGCACCACGTGCTCGGGATGCGTTCTTGCCGAGTGGTTCTCGCCCATCGTCAGCTGCTCGGAGTCGAGAAGCCGTCGTGAGGCAGCCCGAGGTACGGGAACGTCGACTGATAGCGGTCGGCCGCCGGTGTGAGCTGTTCGCTCACGAGCGACGCCGCCCCATCAGGCGTGTACGACGGGTTGACGAGCGGGTACGTCGCTCCCGCGATCGCACGAAGCTCGATCGTGACGACATCGTCGAAGACGCGCCGCCCGTTCGGGAAGCCGGCCACGTCACCGCCGAGCAAGCCGAGCGCGTTCGGGCTCGACGCGGGCGGAATCGCGACGTTGAGCCTGAGCATGTCGGCGAGCGTGTTGCCGGTGAAGTTCTGGAACCCCGGCACGATCCCCGACGGAATGCCCGTGAGCAGGATCGCGACCAGGTCGGCACGGTCGGCGGTCAGCTTGGCGAGGTTCGGGAAGACACCCGGGTAGAGAACCGGGAGCAGCCGTGCAAGCTCGGGCTGCTTGACGTATTGCGCGAACGCCGCGTCGGCCGACGGAGGCGTCGCGTTCCACTGGTCCTTCTTCCCGAGCGGGACGACCACCTCGTTGAACAGCGGGTTGCCGAGCCGCGAAACCTGCGCCCACGGGCCGATCGTGCGGTTCCCGTTGGGATCGAAGCCGTCGATGATCTGCACGGCCTGCCGGCTCGCACTGCCCCAGATGCCGAACACCGACTTCGAGCTCGTCGCATCCGTCGGCACCTTTCCGTCCTTCGTCAGGTTCTTGATCGGGATCTGGATCGCGATCGTGTGCACGTTCAGGGACGCGAGCGGATCGACGCTCACGGCCGCAGCCGACGGGATCAGGTGCAGGTTCTGGAACGGCCGCAGGTCGCCGAGGTCGAAGATCGCACCAAGATCGACGAAGAAGCCGTCGTTCCGCTGCCCCGCGAACACCGTCTCCCCGGTCGGAAGCGTGTGCACCGCCGCCTGGGCGAGCGCCGCGTAGCTCGGCGTCGACCGCGGGCCGATGTTGCACGGAGGCGAGGCGAGGTTCGTTGCGAGCGTCGTCGACAACGGCCTGATCGCCGAGCCGTTGACCCGCGTGATGTCGTAGAACTGGCGCTTGTTCCAGTTCGGGTCGTCGAGCGACTGGATCGGCCCCGTGTTGTAGAGGAACGTGTTCGGGTTCCGAAGCTGCGAATCGAACCTGAACTGGTACGTGATGTCGGGACGCGCGTCGCCGTCGTTGTCGATGTAGATCGAATAGAGGACGTCGTCGCCGAACTCGAAGAAGTTCGGCCCGCCCGCGGGATTCTCGAGCGGGATGTAGTTGGTGATGATCGTGACCGTGTCAGGCCGGTCCGGGCTGACGAACGCGTACGTGTCGGTGTTGTCGGCGACCGGGTCCTTGCTGATCTCTGGCGCTTCGCGATGAGAAGACATCTAGATCACGCCCTCGCGTCCGACTCTGTGACACGTGCCGCCTTGAGCAGCTGCCTCACGAGCCCACGGTCGCGGTACGTCGTCGCTCGCTCGCCGTGCATGACGGTGACCTCGCCGCGCGCGGCGTCGCGCACGTAGACGACCACCGGCTGCTTCGCAACGGCACCCGGGGCGTCGACGACCTCAGTGCCTCCGTCCGTCGCAGCCCGGGCAAGTCCGGGCGCCCCCACTACCGCTGCGGCACCCGCAGCGACGCCGGCCGATTTCAGAAATCTCCGGCGATCTACTGGCTCCATCGTCACTCCCTCCTCGATCCGTCTCTCGTGGTCACCGGCGATTCGCCGCTCACCGGGCTTTGGTTTGTGTCGTTTGCCCCGCAATTTGCGGGCTTTTAGTGCAAGCCGGCTGCAACAAGGCCGAACCGGACCGTCGGGGGTCTGCGAACTTCCCGCGTGGCACGGTCGGCGGTCAGGGGAGCTCCGGCATTCGAGACGCTCGACGACGCCGTCTCGCTGCTCCGGGACGGCGGCAGGCGCGTCTCAGTCGCGCGGCGGCAACTGCTCGAGGGACTGTTCGACGTCGACCGGCCGGTCACGGCCGAAGAGCTGGCGGCGGGGCTCGACGGGAGGATCCCGCCGTCGGACCTGGCGGTCGTCTACCGCAACCTCGAGACGCTCGAAGACCTGGGGCTCGTGTGCCACGTCCACCTCGGGCACGCGCCCGGCCGGTACGCGCTCGTACGCGGCAAGCCCTGCGAGTATCTGGCGTGCGAGCGCTGCGGAGTCGTGACCGAGATCGAACCCGAGCGTCTCGACGCGGTCCGGGGGTTGATCGCCGAGGAGTTCTCCTTCCGGGCGTCGTTCACGCACTTTCCGATCGGCGGGCTCTGCAGTCGCTGTGCGACGCTCGTCGACGCGATGGAGCGCAGGACGTGAGAACGCGGCGTCGGTTTGCCTGGTCGACCAGCTTGACCCCTGCCGAATGGGCACGCCTGTCCGGTTTCGCAGGCGCCGTCGTCGCGTTGCACCTGCTCGGGTGGGGGTTGTTCGTCTACTACTCGGGATCGAATCCCGCGCTGGCCGGCCTCGGGACGCTCGCGTACACCTTCGGCCTACGGCACGCCTTCGACGCCGATCACATCGCGGCGATCGACAACACCACGCGCAAGTTCCTACAGGACGGCAAGCGCCCGCTCGGCGTCGGCTTCTTCTTCTCGCTCGGCCACTCGACGATCGTGCTCTCGCTCGTGACCGGGCTCGCCGTCGCGGCGCAGACGGTCAACTCGAGGATCCCGTCGTTCCAGCACTGGGGCGGCGCCGTCGGCACGGGCGTGTCGGGCACGTTCCTCTGGATCATCGGCGCGCTGAACCTCGTCGTGCTGCTCGACGTGATCCGCATCTTTCGGGAGATGCGCACGGGCTCGTACGACCAGGAGCGGCTGGAGCAGCGACTGCTCGAACGCGGACTGATGAACCGGTTCTTCCTCGGCCGCATCTCGCAACGGATCAGGTCGAGCTGGCAGATGTACCCGCTCGGCGTGCTCTTCGGGCTCGGGTTCGACACCGCGACCGAGGTCGGGCTGCTCGCAATCTCGGCCGGCGTGGCGACGCATCACGTCCCGTTCACCGGCGTGCTCGCACTGCCCATCCTCTTTGCAGCCGGCATGTCGCTCATGGACACCGCCGACGGCGCCTTCATGAGCCAGGCCTATGGCTGGGCCTTCTCCAACCCGATTCGCAAGGTCTACTACAACATCACCGTCACCACGCTCTCGGTGACCGTGGCGCTCGTGATCGGCACGATCGAGCTGCTTCAGGTGGTCGCGACCAGGTTCGACGGCGGAGGTGGCGGCTTCTGGGACTGGCTCGCGACCCTCGACTTCGGTCGCATCGGCTACGGGATCGTGGCCGCGTTCGTGCTGACGTGGTCGATCTCCCTGCTCGTGTGGAAGAAGGGCCGGATCGAGGAGCGCTGGAGCGAGATGATCGAGCGTTAGAGTCGACGCCAAGCGCGCCGGTCGTGGAGAATGCCCGCGTGCCGCGCTCGATCAAGCTCTCCGCGCTCGCGATCGCCTTCGCGGCCGGCCTGCTGCTCGCGGCGGCGGTCGCCGTCACCGGGAACGCGGCCGACACGACGTCGGCCGAGACGACCGTGTCGGCCGACACCTCGGCGCAGGGGACGACGACGACCACGGTCACACGCACCACGCGGACCGTGCAGGTGACCACCACCCGGCCGTCGATCACGGTGTCGCCGCCGACGACAACGGAGTCGTCGAGCTCGGGAAACGGCACCGAAGCCTGGGTCTGGGTGCTGATCGGCATCCTCGCCGCCGCGCTGATCCTGGTGATTGCCCTGCTCGCGCGACGCGGAGGGGGTTCGAAGGTCTCGGCCGAGGAACGGCGTCGCAGGCTCGACGGCGCAGTCGGGACGTGGGCGGCCCAGGGCTGGGCGCTCGAGAGCGAGAGCGCGGACTCGGCGGTGCTCCGTCGCGGCGACGAGTTGATGCTCGTCAGCGTCGATGATGCGGGACACGTGAGCACGCGTCCGCTCGCCTCGTCGTAGCGCCGACGCACCTCGTATCTGTGAGAGTTCTGAGGCTGCGCCGCAGAACCGCTCAGCGGTGGAGGAGTCGTCCAATGAAGGAGGAGTCATGGTTGCGCGCGTCGCGAGCTTCGAGGGAATCGACATCGGGCAGGCTCAGCGGACGATGGACGAAGCCGAGGCGATCATCCGTCCGTTGATCGCGGGACTGGCCGGGTACCGCGGCCACCTCGAGCTCGTCTCCCAGGCCGGCGACGTCCTCTCGATCACGCTGTTCGACTCGAGCGCAGACGCAGAAGCCGCCGAGGAGACGTTCGACGAGGAGCTGCCGCGGAAGCTCGGCGGTCTCTTCTCAGGTTGGTCGGGCCGCCGGACCCGCGTCGAGGTCTACGACGTCCTCGGCGAAGGCCGCGCCTGACAGGTCGGCGGCCGACTCCGCCGACCGGGCGATCCACAGCGAAGCGACGAAGAACCAGCCGAGCTCGATCGCCAGGAAGAGCTTCTCGTAGAGTCCGCCGAGCGAATGCAAGCGGAGGTGTGCGCGCGCCAGGAGGACGATCGGCACGAGCGCGCCCCAAGAAAGCACGGCGAGGGGAAGGATCACCGGCTTCCAGCGCAACTCGTTGCGGAACGCCCGCGTGATCATGCGCGTGCCGACGATTACCGCGACGAACGCGATCCCGGCGAGCAGCAGGTGCACCCTCGCGCGGCCGCGGATCGTCGTCCCGACGGGATCGTCCGGAAAGAAGGCGAGCAGCCCCGACCCGACCGCCCATACGGTGAGGAGGACGAGGCCGCTGCGAACAGCGCCCGCTCCGCGCTCGAAGCGCCAGATGGCCAGCACCGCCGCGAGGCTGAGGCCGCAGCGAAGCAGGAAGTTCAAGTCCATCAGCCATGCATAGGCGCCCTTGCTGCCGTAGTCGCTCTCGGCGTTGTGGAGCACGCTGAAGTGCGGACGCAAGAAGACGAGCGCGATGTCGATCGCGACGTAGACCGCGATGCCGGCGATCGCGACGCGTGCAAGGGCGCGCGCGTTCTTCTGCACTACTCGTCCTCCGCAGCGTCCTCGCGCTGGAGCTCGACGAGCGCGCCGAGCGCGGCGCGTACGCGCGCTACCTCTTCCGCGCCGATCGCCGCCTCGAATGCTGCGTCGACGGCCTCGACCGCGCTGCGCATCTCCGCCGCCGCGGCCATGCCGCGGTCGGTGAGCGCGATCGAGAGTCGCCGCCGGTCGTCCTCGTCGGGAACACGCACGACGTAGCCGCGCGTAACGAGGGTGTCGACGAGCTGGCTCGCAGCCTGCTTCGAGACGGCCTGCGCCACCGCCACCTCGCGGAGGGGCGTGCCACCGCCCCGGGCGATCCCTCCGACGACCCTGGCCCCTGCGCGCGGCATGTCGTCGAAGCCGGCCGCAGCGAGCGCCCGCCGGATCGCCGAGCCGTACGTGCGCCTGGCCTCGGCGAGCAGCACCGGCAGGACGAGCTCCTCGTACCACTCGGGATCGGGCACGTCCGGAGATTATCGTCAATCACCTTGACGGTCAAGGAGATTGACCTTGCGTTGGATACGCTGCCCGACGCCCGGAGAGGTGTCCGAGCGGTCTAAGGAGCGCGATTGGAAATCGCGTACGTGTCGAAAGGTGCGTCGAGGGTTCAAATCCCTCCCTCTCCGCTCTCGCCCCGGGCGGGCTCGGACGTCGTCGCCCGAGCCTTCCCGGGGCGGCGTTTCGAATCGCGATCGAGGCTGCGTCAGTCGTGCACGCGCGCGATGACGTCCTCGCGCTTGAGCACGCGGACGCGGTGCGACGAGCGGGCGAGGCGGACCTCGTAGCCGGCGTCGCGGGGGTACAGCACCTTGTCGCCGGGCTCGACGGCCGCGACGTCCGGCCCGACGGCAGCGACGATCCCGGTCCGGATCTGCGCCGCCTCGTTGACGGGGACGATCAGACCGCTCGCCGTCTCGCTGTCCTCGAGCGGCTGGACGACCAGGTGGTCGTCGAGCGGCTCGAGCGTCACGTCGGTCAGCGGGCCACGTTCCAACACAGGTTCACGATACTCGCTGAATGCGAATCGGCCGGCACGACGTTTCGGTCTCGAACCCGGAGAAGGCCTTCTTCCCGGCGCGCGGGCTGACGAAGCTCGATCTCGTCACGTACTACCTCGGGGTGGCGGATCACGTGCTCCCGCACCTGCGGCGGCGGCCGTTCCACATGAAGCGGTTTCCGAACGGGGTCGACGCCGACTTCTTCCATCAGAAGCGCGTGCCGGCGAACCATCCCGACTACGTCGACGACGTCTTCGTTCAGTTCCCGAGCGGCCACTCGACGGTGTTCGCGGTCGTCGACAACGCCGCCGCGCTCGCGTGGGTCGCGAACCTCGGCTGCATCGAGATGCACACGTGGCACTCGCGTGTGGAGCAGATCGAGCGTCCCGACTATCTGCTGATCGACCTCGACCCGACGAGCGAGGGCCAGTGGCCGTTCGTGCGCGAGATCGCGCTGGTCGTCCGCGATGTGCTCGACGGGCTCGGGTTGCGGTCGTATCCGAAGACCTCGGGCGCGACCGGACTGCACGTGCTCGCGCCGATCCGGCCGGAGCTCGAGTTTCCGCACGTGCGGCGCTTCGCGAAGGCGGTGGCCGAGGAGGTCGAGCGCCGCATCGGCGACCAGCGCGTCGCAACGACGACCTGGCGCGTCGCGGATCGAGTCGGGGTGTTCGTGGACTTCGGTCAGAACGCGCGAGACCGCACGATCGCCTCGGCGTACTCGGTGCGGCCGACATCCGACGCGCGCGTGTCGGCTCCGCTGCGCTGGGACGAGGTCGCCGCGGTCGAGCGGGAGGCGTTCACGCTGGAGACGATGCCCGCGCGGGTCGAGTCAGCGGGAGACCCGATGCGCGGCATGTGGCGCAACCCACCGTCGCTGCGCACGCGCTTCGAACGCCTCGGCCTCGAGCCGCCCGAGTAAAGGCCGGTGCCAGGCGCCGCGTTCGGCGCGGCCCGAGGTGCGATGAAAGCGTGGCAATTCGTCCACAGGCATTGCGGCCGGCCGGCCCTCGGTGCGATCGTCGAGCCGTACGGCGCGCCGGGACGACGAGCCATGCCCATTTGTGACGGGGCCGGTTGAGCTACGCGAACAGGGCCTCGACGCCCACTGCATCCGGGTCGACCGGCGGACGCAGTTCGCGCCACGTGCATGCGAGCGGGTCCTTGTCCTCGCGCCAGCGGATGAGCTTCGAACCGTGGCGGAAGCGGTGGCCCTGCACCTTGTCGTAGCGCACCTCGACCACCAGCTCGGGCCTGAGCGCCGCCTCCTCCAGCTCGCCCGTTCCCCACCGATTCGGCTCCGAGAACCTGCGGTCGGGGGCGTCGACGAGCAATGGCAGCACCCGCTGCGCGACGTCCTCTCGCGTCCGCGCCGCGACGGCGCACGAGCCGACGTAGTCGAGCTCGCCGTCCTCGCCGTAGAGCCCGAGCAGCAGGGTCGCGATCTCGCGCGCGTCGCCCTTCCAGCGCAAGCCGACGACGACGCAGTCCGCCGTCTTGTGCTCCTTCACCTTCACCATCCCGTCTCGCGAGCCCGGCAGATACGGCGCCTCTAGGTGCTTCGCGACCACGCCGTCGAGGCCGAGCGCCTCGAACCGCTCGAGCCACCCGCGCGCGTCGCCGACGTCGCGCGTCGCGGGCGACCGCCGGAAGCCTTCGAGCCCTTCGACGCGCAGGCGCCGCTCCGAAAGCGGCTGCCGCCATACCTCCTCGCCGTCCCACAGCAGCACGTCGAAGACGACGAACTCGGCCGGGATCTCCGCCGACAGGCGCCTGATCCGCGACTCGGCGGGATGCAGGCGCGTCTGCATCGCGTCGAAGTCGAGCGCCCCGCCGCGGGCGATCACGATCTCGCCGTCGAGCGCCGAGTGCGGCGGCAGGAGCTCGCCGAGCGGCCGCAGTTCCGGGAAGTAGCGCAAGAGCGGCCGCTCGTTCCGCGACCAGAGGTTCAGCTCGTCGTCGACGTTCTCGAGCACGCCGCGGAAGCCGTCCCACTTCGGCTCGTATTGCCAGCCGTCGCCCGTCGGCAGCTCGCGGACGAGCTGTGCCTCCATCGGCGGAAACGGAATCGCTGCTGCCGGCACCGAGACGAAGCGTAGGGTTCTCGCGATGGTCCGTGTTGCGATAACGGGAATCGGCTGCGTCACGCCGCTCGGCCTCGACGCGCCGACGACCTGGAAGGCGGCGCTGGCCGGCGAGAGCGGGATCGACTGGATCCAGGCCTTCGACACCGACGGCCTCCCCGTGCGCGTCGCCGCCGAGGTGAAGGAATTCGACCCGACGCAGGTCGTCTCGGCGAAGGACGCGCGGAAGCTCGAGCGGAACGTCCTGCTCGGCGTCGGGGCCGGCCGCGAGGCGCTCACCGACGCCGGGTTGAACGGCTACGACCCCACGCGGGTCGGCGTGATCTTCGGCTCTGCGATCGGCGGCGTGCCGGGCATCCTCGAACAGGCGGACACGCTGCGCGAGCGTGGCCCCGACCGCGTCTCGCCGAACTTCCTGCCGAACGTGCTCGTCGACTCGGTGTCGGGCCAGCTCGCGATCTCGCTCGGGCTCAAGGGCCCGAACTACGCGGTCGTGTCGGCGTGCGCGACCGGGTCGCATGCGATCGGGGAGGCCGCCGAGATGATCCGCCGCGGCGGAGCGGACGCCGTGCTGGCCGGCGGGACCGAGTCGTGCATGGTGCCGCTGATCCTCGCCGGCTTCACGGCGATGCGCGGGCTCGCCGTCGAGGACGAACATCCGCCGCACGCCTCCCGTCCGTTCGACGCCACACGCGCCGGATTCGTGATGGGCGAGGGTGCCGGAGCAGTGCTGCTCGAGCCGCTCGAGAGCGCCGAAAGGCGCGGCGCGCGCATCTATGCCGAGGTGCTCGGCTACGGCGCGTCGAACGACGCACACCACATGGCGCAACCCGAGCCGGAGGCAACCGGAGTGGCGGCGATGATGACCGCCGCCCTCGACCGCGCAGGCGTCGACCGCGAACGGGTCGGCTACATCAACGCGCACGGGACGTCGACCCCGCAGGGCGACGCCGCCGAGACGCGCGCGATCAAGCAGGTGTTCGGCGACCACGCGTACCGCCTCGCGGTCTCGTCGACGAAGTCGATGATGGGCCACACGTTCGGAGCGGCCGGCGCGATCGAGGCGATCCTGTCGGCCCTCGCGCTGCACGACGGCGTCCTGCCGCCGACGATCAACTACCGCGAGCCCGATCCGGAGTGCGATCTCGACTACGTCCCGAATGAGGCACGCCAGGCGCAGGTGGACGTCGCACTCTCGAACGCGATGGGACTGGGCGGCCACAACGGCTGCGTGCTGCTCGGCCGCGTATGAAGGTCACCCTGGTTCGTCACGCGACGCTCCTACTCGAGACGCGCGCCGGGCGCATCCTCGTCGACCCGATGCTCGATCCGGCTGGCGAGCGACCTCCGATCGAGGACACGCCGAACCCGTTGCGCAATCCCCTCGTCGAACTGCCGCTTCCCGCAGCCGGCGTCGTCGCCGGCATCGACGGAGTGATCGTCACCCATCTGCACGAGGACCACTTCGACGAGACCGCTGCGCAGCTGCTGCCGCACGACGTCCCGCTGCTGACGCAGCCGGCGAGCCTCGACGAGCTCCGTGCCCGAGACTTCGCAGCGGCCACCGCCGACACCGACTCCTGGCTCGGTCTCGAGGTCGCTCGCACCTCCGGCCACCACGGAACGGGCGAGATCGGCGAGGAGCTCGGCCCCGTGTCCGGCTTCGTCGTCGACGGGATCTACGTCGCCGGCGACACGATCTGGTGCGACGAGGTCGCAGAGGCGCTCGCGCGTCACCGTCCGCGTGCGATCGTCGTCAACGGCGGCGGTGCCCGGTTCCTCGAGGGAGACCCGATCGTGATGACAGCGGCCGACGTACGGGCGGTCCGCGACGCGACCGACGCAGCCGTGATCGTCGTTCACCTCGAGTCGATCAACCACTGCCTCGAGCGGCGCGACGTCTACCGGGCGATCGACGGGGTGGTCGTGCCGGACGACGGCGAGACGATCGAGGTCTAACCGGCGACGACCTCGGGCGTGAGCTCGTCGATCGATGCGAGCACGACGTCGGCGAGCGCGAGCGCCTCGGCGTCGGGCGGGAAGTGAAGGTTCGGAATCGCGATCACGCGCAGCTCGGCCGCCTTCGCCGAACGGATGCCGTTGTGCGAGTCCTCGACGGCCGCTGCGCGCTGCGCCTCGACGCCGAGCTCGCGCACCGCCTTCAGGTAGACGTCCGGCGCCGGCTTGCCGCGGGCCACCTCCTCCGACGAGACCGCGACCCTGACGAGTGACGAGAGCCCGGCCGCCTCGAGGACGAGGTCGATCAGCTCGCGATTCGACGACGAGGCGACGCCGACCGGCCATCGCGCTCCGATGCGCCGCACCGCCTCCACGGCACCCGGGATGAACGGCGGACCGTCCGCGTAGCGGTCGAGCATGCGTTCGACGACCGCCGCGTTCGCCTGCTCGGGCGTTCCGGGAAGCCCGACGGTCTCGACGAGATACCTCGACCACTCGGGCGAGCTCATCCCCATCATCGCGCGCGTCGCCTCGGGCGGGAACGGAAGCCCGGCGTCGTGCACGAGCGCGACGCGCACCTCGTCCCACACCTGCTCGGAGTCGACGATGACACCGTCGAGATCGAAGACGACGGCGTCGATCACAGCGCGCGGTAACCGCGGTGGACGTAGACGAGCGAGTCCGATGCCCTGCCGGGCTCGAGCGTGAGGATCTCGCCGACGAAGAAGCTGTGGTCGCCGGTGGAGAAGAAGTCGACGGTGCGCGCGATGATCCAGCCGACCGCACCGACGAGGAGGCGCGGATCGTCCTCCCGCACCTCGATGCCTTCCCACAGCGCGATCGGCGGAACGCTGCGCGCGAAGTGCTGGGCGAGGTGGTCCTGGTCGCCGGCGAGGATCGAGACCGCCCACTGGTCGGCGTGCCGGATCACCTCGTGCAGCGACGCGTCGAGCGCGATCGAGATGCCGATCAGGCGTGGTTCGAGCGAGAGCGAGATCAGCGACGACACCGTCAGCCCTGCGCGGCGCTCGTCGACCTCGGCGACGACGACCGACACGCCGGCGGGCCACCGCCGGAACAATGCTCGCTGCTCTGCGCCCTGCTCCTCGTCCACGGAGGACGAGACTAAAGCCTGGCGCCGCCGCTCCGTAGTTCGGCCCGCGGCCCGACGACGAGCGCGAGCGCATCGACGACGAGCGGGTCGAACTGCGACCCGGCGCACCGCCTGATCTCGCGAAAGGCGTCGTCGGCCGACTGCGTGGTGCGATAGAGGCGATCGGTGGTCATCGCCTCGTAGGCGTCGGCGACGAGCAGGATGCGCGATCCGATCGGGATCTCGTCGCCCGCGAGCCCGTCCGGGTAGCCCTGGCCGTCGTATCGCTCGTGGTGGTGCAGCACCCACGTCGCGACCGGTTCGATGCGGAGCGAGGCCAGCATGCGGTATCCGACCAGTGGATGCTGCGCGATCGCCTCGTGCTCGGTTTCGGACAGCGGCCCCGGCTTCGACAGGATGTGCTCCGGTACCGCGACCTTCCCGAGGTCGTGGAGGAGCCCGGCGATGCGGAGCAGCTCCACCTCCTCCGCCGTGAGCCCGAGGCAGTCGCCGATGCGCGCTGCAAGCTGCCCCACAGCGTGCGAGTGGGTGCCGGTGTATGCATCCCGCACGTCGATGGCGCCCGCGAGCGACACGGCCGCGCGCAGCCGGGCGCGGCGGTCGGCATCGTCCTCGCGCCGAGCGGACAGATCGACGACGCCGTGGTGGTACATCCGAACTGCCGCCTTGCCCTGTGCCTTCGCTGCATACAGTGCACTGTCGGCTGCACGCACCAGGTCGGCGCGCGCAAGCCCTGTCGGACGGGTACGTCGCGAGCCCGGCGGAGATGGTGATCGTCAGTCCGCGCTCGGTCTTGACGCGGCCGATCCGCGCTACCGCGCGCGTCGCTGCGTCAACGGCCTCCGCTTCCGTCGCCGTGCGCATGAACACCGCGAACTCGTCGCCGCCGAGGCGGAACGCGGCGCCGGTCTCGTGCAGGCACCGGCCGACGAGCGCGAGGATCCGATCGCCCACCGGGTGACCGTGTTGGTCGTTGATCGACTTGAACTCGTCGACGTCGAGGAGGCACAGGGTGAGCGGATCGCCGGTCTCGTCCGCATCGGTGAGGAATCGCTCGAGCTCCTGCTGGAAGTGACGGTGGTTGCCGAGCCCGCTCAGCGGATCGGTGAGCGCAAGCTCCATCGCCTCGAACGCGTGCAAGACCGAGCGCTGGTAGAGCGAGATCGCGAGGAACGGACCGACGAGCGTCGCCGCCAGCACGGGCGAGCGCTCCCACAGCACGCAGAGCATGACGGTCACCGAGGTCATCGCGGCGAACCCGACGACGGTCGCGTGAACGGTGTTCTCTGCGACGCTCCCGAGCCCCTCGCCCGTCGAGATGCTGACCGCCAGCGCAACGAGCACGACGTTGAGTGCGTAGAACGTCGCCGCGGCGATGGCCACCTGCAGCACGAACCAGCCGACGCGATCCGTGTCCGAGACGTGCGCCGCGATCACGCCCGCTCCGGCCCCCGAGATCGCGTAGACGGCGGTGTTGTACGTCACCTTCAGCCACGGCCGGCGCTGCCAGAGCTCGATCCCACCCCGCGTGATCGCGCCCAGCACGGCCGCGGCAGCCCAGCCGTAGAGGCAGCCGGTGGCGACGATGAAGACAGCGGCCAGCGAGATGCCGCCGGCGCGGACGCCGCGGATCGGGACGGGGAAGGCCTCGACGAACACGGCGGCGGCGAGCAGCGCCACCAATCCGAGCCAGGTCGAGAGCGGAAGCTGCGCCGTGAGCAGCGTCAGCCCGGCGAGACCGACGAGCGCGAAGGCACCGGCGCTGACGAGCGTGAGATAGACGAACAGCCGTGGAGCGACCTTCGGCACCTCGACGTCACGCCGGCCCGCGCGCGGAAGAGTGGTTCCGGCCACGGTCCTGGACTTGGGAGGGCCTCTGCCTTCTAGCGCAAGAAGACGGCCAGGCCCCAGTGAATGCCGGCCCCCAGCCCGGACAGCACGCCCGCGCCGAGCGCGAGCATCGTTGCGAGCACGCGCCGTCGATTCCAGTGAGCCATTGCAGTTCTCCTTCGCCGCGTGTTCGACACGTACGAAGTGTCGAGGGTGAGCAGTGGCCAACAACCCCCGAAAGAGGGATCCCGCAGACGGCCGCTCAGTTGGGCTTGCACTGCTTGTCGTCGAGGCGCTGGATCGCTGTGTTCGCGAGCGCGTCGGCCGACCGGTTGTAGGCGCCCGGCGAGGCGCCTTCCCACATCACGTCCGGCGTGACGCCCGGCCCTTCGACCGTGGCGCGGTACTTCGTCCCCGTGCCGGCGGGATGCGACCCGTGCGGGTTGAAGCTGTAACAGAAGGCCCCGGTCCCGGTATGCGTCAGGAAGCTGTTCTCGCGATGCCAGCCGGTGCCGTAGCGGGAGTCGAAGGTGTCGACGTAGACGTTGCGACCGAACGTGTCGAGCGGCTGTCCGCTCGACGTCGAGCGGAAGCCGTACACCGCCGTGCCGCCGTACGTCAGCGTGCCGAAGAGATGGTCGAAGCGATGCCACGACCAGTCGGTACCGATGTCCAGCACCGGAAGCGTCCCCGTCCAGTGTGAGAGTCGAAGCTCCCAGGCGCCCTGGATGCCCGTGGGCGTGACGCCGTAGTTCGGGAGCCCGCGCTGCCACGACTGCAGCGCCCAGTACGAGCCGTCCGGCGCCTTGCACGCGACGACCTGCCACGCGAGGGCCGGCCCGTCGTATGTGCCGCAGTCCGTGCCGAAGGTCTTCCAGTAGTCGCGGTGGTACTTGCCCCAGCCGCCCGCATAGTCGAGGTGGAACGCGACCTGCTGGCGGGCCGGCGACGGGGCGATCGCGTTCAGGGCACCCCAGGCGAGGACGTGCCTGACGCGCCCGCCGGACGTGTACGTGATCAGAGCCTCGCCCTTGTCGTTGACCGCGAGCGTGACGTCGTGGGCGTTGCGGTCGACCAGCTGCGACGCCTGAGCAGCCGTCGTCGACCCGAGCACGACGAGCAGCGAAAACAGGAGAAAGAGTGAACGACGCACCTGGCGTGGTATCGACAGACCCTCTGTGACCCTTGGAGCGAAAAGCCCTCGTTCGCGGTACCCCATTTCGTGGATTTACACTCCCGCGACTCATGAACCGCCGCGAAGCGACCGAGCTGGCGATCACCGCGGTGCTCGTGGCAATCGCCGCGATCTCCCACTACGCAGCGCTCAACGAGGTGGCGTCGTTCGGGCTCAGCGCCGTGGCTCTGGCTGCGCTCGCCCGCCTCGTCGGGCAGGCGACCGAGCAGCTCGGCGCGCGGCTCGGCTCGGGGAGCGCCGGGGTCGTCCAGTCCGCGCTCGGCAACCTGCCGGAGCTGTTCATCTCGTTGTTCGCCCTCCACGCGGGCCTGGTGACGGTCGTTCAGGCGGCCCTCGTCGGCTCGATCCTGGCGAACAGCGTGCTCGTGCTCGGGCTCGCGTTCATCGTCGGAGGGCTCCGCCACGGGATCCAGCGGTTCAGCTCGGACCGCGCCCGAACCATCTCGACGCTGACCCTGCTCGCGGCGGCGACGATGGCGATGCCGTCGCTGACGCACGCGCTGCACACGTCGGCGGGCGCCCACGAGCACACCCTGTCGCTGTTCTGCGCCGCGGTGCTCCTGATCGTCTTCGGCGTCACCCTCCCCGCGTTCCTCAAGCCGACCGAGGGCGAGGAGCACGACCCGCCGCGGTGGAGCGTCCAGACGACGGCCGTCGTGCTCGGGTGCGCGGCGGTCGGAGCAGCATTCACGTCGGCCTGGTTCGTGGACGCGCTGACGCCGGCGATCCACACGCTCCACATGAGCGAGGTCTTCGCCGGGCTCGTGATCGTCGCGATCGCCGGCAACGCGGTCGAGAACGTCGTGGGCGTGCAGCTCGCGGCACGCAACAAGCCCGACTTCGCGATCTCGGTGATCATCAGCTCGTCGCTGCAGGTCGCGCTCGCGCTCACGCCGGCGCTCGTGTTCATCTCACTCGCGTTCTCGACTCACCTCACGCTCGTCTTTCCGCCTCTGCTCGCCTTCGTGCTCCTGATCAGCGCGGTCCTCGGGGCGCTCGTGGTCAACGACGGCGAGTCGACGTGGCAGGAAGGGGTGATCCTCGTCGGCTTCTACTGCGTGATCGCGACCAGCTTCTGGTGGGGCGCCTAGATCGCCGAGACACTCGAGACCGTGGCGTCCGTCAGACGGATCAGATCCTCGGGCGCGAGCTCGATCTGTAGGCCGCGGCGGCCCGCGCTGACCAGGATCGTCTCCCACTCGAGGGCCGAGGCGTCGACCGTCGTGGAGAGGCGACGTCGCTGGCCGAGCGGGCTGATGCCCCCGACGACGTAACCGGTTGCCCGCTCGGCCGCGGCTTTCTCGGCCAGCGTCGCCCGCTTGCCGACCGAGCGCAGATCGAGCTGGCGGTCGGCAGGCAGTACGAAGGCGCGGAGCGAACCGTCGACGTCGACGACGAGCGTCTTGAACAGCCGGGCGGGCGGCTGGCCGAGCGCGGCTGCGACCGCGACCGCGTAGTCGCCGTCACCCACCTCGACGCCGTCGTACTCGTGCAGGTGAAAGACAACCCCCGCGCGTTTCGCCGCCTCGACGGCAGGAGTCATTCCCCGAGCTCCTCGGCGAGGAGCGCAAGCGCGAACATCCGCCAGGCGAGCTCGACGTCGGCTGCGAGGAACAGCGCGCCCTCCCGCACCTTCGGCAGGTCGCGCACGCGAACGACGAGCGCGTCGATGGCGCCCCGCAGCTGGGCGATCCGGTCCGAGTCGTGCAGGTCGGCGGCGAGCGCCTTCACCGCCCGGTCGTCGACCCCGAGCTCGCGATGCGGGTCTCCTCCCGCCGCGAGGAGAAGCAGGGCGCGCCGGCGGGCGGCGTTCAACTCCTCGTCGTCGAGAGCGACGCGGTCGCCCGCCATGTACGCGAGCACCGGTAGCGGGTCGCCGAGCTCGCCCGTATCGAGACGGCGCAGCAGGTCGTCGACGGCGTCCATCGGACTAGCATGATCGTATGGACGATGTCCTCGAGCGAGCGGAGCAATGGCGCGCCGAGGGCGAGCAGGTCGCGCTCGCCACGGTGATCGGCACCAGAAGGAGCGCGCCACGGCCGCTCGGCTCGAAGCTCGCGATCACCGGGTCTGGCCGGCTCTATGGCTCGGTCTCCGGCGGCTGCGTCGAGGCCGACGTCGCGGAGCGTGCTCAGCCGGTTCTGAACGGCGACGCGCCGTACGTCATCTCGTACGGCATCGCCGACGACGAGGCGTGGACGGTGGGACTGCCGTGCGGTGGTGAGATCGACGTGTTCGTCGAGCGTTTCGCGGGCGCACCGCCCATCGAGCGCGGCACCAGTTACGTCGTCGTTGCCGGCGGCAACGTCGGGGAGCGGTGGCACGACGAGGCGCGCTCGTCGACACACCTGCGCGAGGAGGAGTCGCGGAGCGTGTTCGTCGAGTCGGTTGCACCGCCGCCGCGGCTCGTCGCCGTCGGCGCGGGCGACATCGCCGAGGCGATGTGCGCACTGGCCCGGCCGCTGGGCTGGCACACGGTCGTGGTCGACCCTCGGGCCGGCCTCGCCACGCGTGAGCGGGTGCCGAGCGCCGATGAGATCGTGGTCGAGTGGCCCGACAAGATGGAGGTCGACGAGGACACGGCGGTCGTCTCGCTCGTGCACGAAGAGCGACTCGACCTGCCGGCGCTGCGCCGCGGCGTCGAGGGCGGCGCGTTCTACGTCGGCGCGCTCGGTTCGCGTCGAGCGCAGGAGAAGCGCCGCGAGAAACTCGGCGACGTCGCGGATGCGATTCACGGGCCGGTGGGGCTCAACCTGGGCGGCGAGACGGCCGCCGAGATCGCGCTCGAGATCATGGCCGAGCTACTGGCGTCGCGGAAGAACGGCGCCGGCGCCTGACACGAACACCAGCACCGTCCCGACCACGAAGAGCGTCCAGTTCTCGGTCGGGCTCGTGCCGAGCCGGCCGGTGACGCCCACGAACCAGATCGCGAGAGCAGCCGTCCCCGCGGCGCTCGTCAGTGCCCGGAGCGTCACTTCCGCACGAAGGAGAGCCGCCGCGCCGGCACCGTTCCCTTGATCGTCGCTGCGCCGACGATTTCGACGCGCACGCGGCGTGCGCTGCCGGGCACCCGCTGCAGGTGAACGAGGTAACGGCGCCCCTCGGGATCGGTGCCACGCAGCCACGCTGTCGCTCCGTCGGCGCGCATGCCAAGCGCACCGATCACAACCGCCCGACGCAGCCCCGGTCCGCGGATCGTGAGGTCGCCCTTCGCCGGCCCGCCGTCCGACGCCGCCGAGATCAGCAGCGAGTGCCTGTCGGGAAACTCGAGCACGCCATTTGACGCAACCGTTCCGGGGGAGTTGACGACGACGGCGTTGACGTGGATCCCGGAGCCGAGGTAGTGCGCATCACCGTGGTAGCGAACGGCGATCCGGCTCCGGCCGAGCCCGAGCGGAGGGCTCGGCGCGACCTCGGCGATCCCTGCGCGGTTCGTCGTCGTGCGGTAGGTCTTCTTCCCGACCGTGAAGAAGACGTGACGGCCGCCGAGCACGACCTTGCTGGCGTACACCCCGACCGAAACCCGAGCGCGGAGACGGAGGAACCCGAATGGCGCACGCCGGGCGCCGATGTAGGTGACCTTCGTGACGGCTCGTTTGGGAGGCGTCCCCGTCACCGGTGTCGGAGCGGCCGTGACCGTCAGCGCCGTGGTCGGGGCGACCGGCGGCGCGGTCACCAGCGGCGCGCCGCTCACGAGGCCGCAGTTGACGGTGCCGGCGTTCACCTGCGCGACGGCGGCCTTGAAAGCGTCGTACGAGCCCTTTCGCGTCCCGTCGACCCAGAGCAGTCCGGACTGCCATCCGCCGAGTGACGGCTCGTCCTGCAGGATGAAGTTGAAGTCCGCCGCGACGTACGGCTGGCAGTAGGTCATCTCGAGCTCGTCGGTCAGCTGGGTCGCCTGGTCCGGTGCCGGGCTCGCGTCCGGCGGGCTCACAGCGGGAGGCTCGGGCGACACGAGATCCGGAACCGCTCCGGGCCAGTCCTCGGTGCCGAAGTAGAGCCCGCTCTTCGACGCGGGGATCGTCGTCTGGTACCCGGTCTCCAGGTACCAGATCGGCAGACCGTCCTGGGGTAGCTTCTGGGCGGTTCCTCCGAACGCCTGCTGGAGGACCGACAACAACCGCCCGAGATCGCCGAGCGAGATGATCGTGGGGTCCGAATGCACGATCCACGGTCGCTCGTTCGAGCTCGTCGGGTACGGGTGGTGGCCGAACGTGTCGAACAACGGGGCTGTGCGCCCGCTCGCGCGGTACGCCGCGCCCATGTCCTGGATGAACGTCGTCGGCGAGTGCGAGATGTTCGAGAAGGCGTTTGGATTGTCATTGCCCCACACCGAGGTTGCCGGTCCGATCACGTTGATCGAGGGACGCAACGCGTGCAACGTGTCGTAACAGTCGGCGAGCAGCGCCTCGTACTGCTCGGGAGCACCCTGCCCGGGCGGCCCGAACTGCGGGCGCCAGAAACCGCTCAGGTTCGGCTCGTTCCAGATCACGACGTCGTTGATGGTCGGAAACAGCGTGATCGCGTTGGCGAGGTAGGAGCAGTACGCGTCGCGGCCGGCCTGGTCGAGCGGCGGGTACCCCTGGTTGAACACGGCGAGCACCACGCGCAGGCCCCGCGCGCCGGCGACGACCCGTCCGAGCGCCGTCCGATCCGACGTCGACAGCGATCGCTCACCGGCCGACCAGTTCAACGCCACGCGCACGGCGCGCAGACCGAGATCGTTCGCGGTCGCGGCCATCGGGGCCGTGTTCCATTCGAACGAATCGTCCGAAACGCCGACGAACATCCCCGGTTCGGCTTTCGCAACTGGCGCCGTAACCAGCAACACACCCGACGCGAGGACGATCACAAGTGACCACCTCATGTCTGGCAGGGACCGTAGCAACCCTCGCGCGACCGTGCGGCGGCGAAGCCGTGAATGGCTGGTGACAGCGGAAACCGGCTACTCGGCTTCGCGCACCTGCTCTACCCACTTGCGGTGGTGTCGGAGCGCCCAGTCCTCGTCGACCCAGCCTCTCGTGATCCCGCTCAGTGCGTGCCTCGTCTTCGGATAGACGAGTGACAGATAGAGATGCCCGATGAACAGGAAGAAGGAGACGTACATCAGCCAGTCGTGAACGAGCAACGCGTTCGCGAGCCGGAAGCGCGTGTCGCGTTCGCCGTACCAGAGGAAGAAGCCGGAGATCGAGAACAGCACCGCGAACGCAGCGGTGATGATCGCGTTGAGCTTCTGCCCGGCATTCAGCCATCCCTGCGGCGCCCGCCGGCCGCGAAGCCAGGCGAGATCGTCGGCGTCGAAGCGGTCGATCTCGCGCGCGGCGCGAACGAGCTCACGCCGGTTGCCGAAGATGACGACGAGCGTCAGCGCGGCGATCCACGCCACGGCCGTGTAGATGTGGATCGACTTCAGCAGCGGACGCCGGTTCACGGCCTCCGAGAGGCTCGGCAGGTAGAGGCGACAGCCCCGACCCGAGCAGGATCAGGAAGGCCGTGGCGTGCACCCAGTGGACGACCCGCAAGCGTCCGCCCGAAGCGCGGCACGCGGCGCGTCTCAGCTGCCATAGCCGTTCGAGCGCCCGACCCACGCGTTCTGGTCGTACCCGTGCTGCTCCCAGAATCCCTCCGGTTGCTCGGCGACGAGCTCCATGCGCGTCAGCCACTTGACCCCCTTGTAGCCGTACATCTCGGGGATCACGACGCGGGCCGGAGCGCCGTGCGGACGGGACAGCGGCTTGCCGTCGAGGTCGAGCGCGAGCATCACGTTCGGCAACCGCGCCTGTGCGAGCGTCAACGAGTCCTCGTACGGCACTTCGAGCGACACGAACTTGATCGCAGTCGCCTGCGGCAGCGGCTCGGCGGTCGCGAGGAGATCGTCGAACCGCACACCGGCCCAGCGGACGTTCGGCACGGTCCATCCGGTCACGCAATGGAACGTCGAGACCTGCTCTGCGCGGGGCAGCGCGCGTACCTGGTCGTAGGTGAGGCTGACCGGGGTGCGCACGAGGCCTCCGATCTCGAGCCGCCACGCGCTCTCGTCGAAGATCGGCATTGACCCGGAGATCGTGTAGATCCGCCAGCCGCCGATGGGAAAGAGGTTCCCGAGGAGCTGCGAGAACGCGGACGTGAACGGCGCGACCGGGCCGGCCGCCCAGCCCGCCCAGCGAAACGACGTGATGCCCCCTGCGAGCAGGAGCAGAAATGCGCGCCGCCCGTAAGGGCGTCCGGTATCGGGCACATCGCTCAGCGGGGCACCTCGGCCTGTAGACACGCGGGTCTCTCTCCACGTTACGCCGCCGGACGGCCCGCAGATTTAAGGCGCGGTTACTGGCCGGACGTGGTGACCGTGACCGTGACGGGCGGGCTCTTCTCCACGACCGTGATCACCCGCCACTGGACGGTCGTGGTGACCCTGGTCGTGGTCACCACCTGCGTGTCGGTGACAGTGCGGGCGGGCGCGGTGACCACGTGGGTCACGTACGTCGGAACGACCACCGTGCTCGTGCCGTACGTGGTCTCCGTCCGGACGACCGTGGACGCGGGAGTCGACCCTTTCCGAGTCACGTAGACGCGCTTCACGACCGGCACGCGCGTCGTGACGGGCTTCGCACGGTCGCGAACCGTCACGTGCTCGTCCACGGTCCGGATCGCCTCGGCCTGCGTCGTCTGCCCGACGCCGGCGCTCGCGCTCGAAAGGTTGTCCGCCAGCAGCCAACCGCCGACCATGAGACCGCCGAGGCCGAGGACGACGATCGCCGCTTTCTCCTCGAAGGGGACCCGTTCGCGCCACCACGCGCCCCAGGAAGCCGGTTGCCTTAGACGTTCCTTCATTGCCGCACGAGGGCTGCGACTCTAATGCCGAGGCGGGAAGGGACGCGACCGGCGATCTCGCTCGTTGCGACATTTCGGTCGAGGACCGGCGCTGATGCCGTCGAACTCGGCTGGATCCGGGCGTTCGTCGTCTTCTCGACCTGCTTCGCCGGCCTCCTGGTCGGCGGGCCCTGGGTCGCCGTCGCGGCTTCGGCGGTCGCTCCCTTTGCACTGGGCGCGGTGCGCTCCCTGCGGTCCCCCTGACCGCTCGCACCCTCCGATGCCTCTCGTAGTATCCCCCGCGGCGATTGCACGACCCACGAACGGAACACGGCATGGGTCACGGCGAACAGCACCAAGGCGAATGCGGCACGACGCGGTCCAGGTTGAAGGGCGGCCGCTGCCTGCGCGTGCTTGCGTTCACGATGCCCGGGATCGTTCCGTGCCTCGCGCTCATCGCCGCTCCGGGCGCTGTGGGCGCGTTGCAGCAGAAGGCATCGGCGCCGCCGTTCCTCTTCGTGTGCATCCAGAGCACCGGCTCGAACGAGAGCGTCGGCGACCTCAACGTCCGCCTGGCCTTCTGCAAGGCCAAAAAGGGGCACATCTACAAGATCCCGCTCACGGCCTCGTCCGGTCCTCCAGGCCCGAAGGGGCCGACGGGAGGAGCCGGCGCGACGGGAACGGCAGGGCCGACCGGGCCGCAGGGGACACAAGGCCCGCAGGGAGCTCAGGGCCCGCCTGGGTCGGGTAGCGGAACGCCCGGGCCGACGGGAGCGACCGGGCCCGCCGGCTCGAAGGGCGCAACCGGTGCAGCGGGGCCAACGGGAACTGCGGGGGCGAAGGGTGCAACGGGCGCCGCCGGTACTAAGGGCGCGACCGGCGCGACCGGCGCACAGGGAATCCAGGGTGTGAAAGGCGCAACCGGTGCAACGGGCGCGCAAGGGCCGGCGGGCGCCAAGGGCGCCACCGGAGCGCAGGGGCCGCAGGGCACCCAGGGACCACAGGGCGTCGCCGGAGCAACCGGCGCCAAGGGCGCCACCGGCGCGACGGGCGCGCAAGGACCGGCCGGAGCCAAGGGCGCAACCGGCGCCCAGGGATCTAGTGGCGCGAACGGCGCCACCGGAGCGACCGGCGCCAAGGGCGTGACCGGCGCGCAAGGACCGGCCGGCGCGAAGGGCGCAACCGGAGCCCAAGGCCCACAGGGAACTCAGGGGCCGCAGGGGATCACGGGCGCGACCGGAGCTCAAGGCGCTCAGGGCGTGAAAGGCGCCACCGGTGCGCAAGGACCGGCCGGCGCCACGGGTCCGATGGGTGCGACCGGCGCGACCGGGCCCGCCGGCGCCAAGGGCCCGACGGGGACGCAGGGCCCGCAGGGGATTCAGGGAGCGAAGGGCACGACCGGAGCCTCGGGCGCGCAAGGGCCGGCAGGCTCGAACGGAGCAACCGGTTCGACCGGCGCCCAGGGACCGCAGGGAGTCAAGGGGGCCACCGGATCGACCGGAGCCCAGGGTCCGCCGGGCGCCAAGGGCGCAACCGGATCGAAAGGCGCAACGGGCTCGACCGGCGCGCAGGGACCAGCGGGCGTGAAGGGCGTGACCGGAGCCAAAGGCGCAACGGGCACGGCGGGCGCCAAGGGAGCGACCGGCGCAGCCGGTTCGGCCGGTGCGAAAGGTGCGACCGGCGCCAAGGGAGCGACCGGATCGGCCGGCGCCAAAGGCCCGACGGGC
Organism: uncultured Thermoleophilia bacterium; assembly: GCA_963774355.1. Classification (GTDB taxonomy): domain Bacteria; phylum Actinomycetota; class Thermoleophilia; order Gaiellales; family Gaiellaceae; genus PALSA-600. The sequence goes on from CAVZER010000006.1 coordinate 806,419, forward strand.
ACGCAGGGCCCGAAGGGCACGACCGGCGCCAAGGGGGCAACCGGCTCGTCCGGCGTCAAGGGCGCCACCGGGGCCAAGGGCGCGACCGGATCGGCCGGCGCCAAAGGTCCGACCGGCACCCAAGGCCCGAAGGGCGCAACGGGAGCGAAGGGCGCGACAGGCGCCAAGGGCCCGACAGGGCCGTCCAACCCGACGATCATCACGGGAACGGCAGTGGTCAGCGCTGCCAACGCAGCCGCCGGCACGACTGTCACTGCGACTGCGACGTGCACGACCGGCAAAGCACTGGGCGGCGGCGCGACCGTCACGTCTGGGCAGCCGCAACACGTGACGTTGCAGCAGTCGTTCCCGAGCGGGACGACCGTCTGGACCGGAGTCGGCGGTGTCGTCACCGCGCTGACCGCGAGCAGCACGATGACGGTCCGCGCCTACGTGATCTGCCAATAGCTCAGCCGCGCAGCGCCTCCACCCAGTCGAGGCTCTTCCCGCAGAGCGAACGGGCGCGTGCCGGGGCGACGTACGTGATCGGGCTGTCCTGGGTGGCCGGGCTGAGCACGATCGGGCCGACGCCGAACGGCGGGATGCCGCCGGACCCCGGCCGCCAACTCGGCCCGTCGTAAGTGAAGCGAATGGTGTGGCGGCCCCGCCCCACCCGGGCAGCACCGAGGTACGTGAACGTGTCGGGCCAGTTGAGCGAGTCGCGCGCCGAGCCGACGCGGTGCCCGTCGATGTCGATCGCGACCCCGGACTTGAAGGAGCCGCCGACCCAGACGCCGTAGGTCGCGGCGGCCGGGACGGCAAAGCTCGAGGTGACCGAGTAGGGCTCCGTCAGATAGAGCGCCTGAGGCGACTCGCCGTAGGCTCCGAACGAGGACGGAAGCCCGACGCTCCCGTTCGCCTCGATCACGATCGCCGGCGGCCGCTCCACCGCCGCGACCTGTCCGTGCTCGGCCGCCGCCAGGCGTGCCACGCGGAGGATGCTGCTGCACGGGGACACGGCGGCCGGCTGCAGGCGACTCCCGAGCGGGAGGTGCTCCGCGATCGTGCCGGTGTACGCCGGCCGCTGCCACACCTGGTAGTAGCGGCCGGTCCAGATCGGCACGTACACCGAGGGCGGCCGGCTCGCGGCACCGGAGCGTCGCAGGACGAGCGTGCGGTACGGCAGGACAGAGGACAGCTTCAGCTCGTCGAGGTCCGGCGAGCTCCCCGTCGGCGCCATGCCGCCGGTGCGCAGGTAGACGGGACGCCGCCGAAGCTCGGAAGCGGCCTCGGCAGCCATGCCGCGCAGGAAGTGGCGTGCACCGTAGGGCTCGTACTCGCCGATCAGCGTCGGGCCCTCCCCGCTGAAGCGGTGCCCGATGGTCGAGAGCTCCGCCAGCCTCGGGCTCGGAGCGAGATCGACGTCCCGGTATTGCAAGACGTTCGACCACACAAGGGCGACGAGCAGGACCGCTCCGCCGGCCACCGCTACGACTCGGCGCCCGCTCTCGTACACGACGGCCGCGCCGGCGAACGACACGGCAAGGACGATCGGAGACGCGGAGGCCAACGCCTTGCCGCCGATCCACGGCGAGCCGAAACCGACGTAGACGACACAGGCGAACGCAGCCGTGCCGAGTGCGAGAGGCAGCTCGAACGTCCGCCGACGCACCGCCACCACGATCGCGAACACCGCTGCGACCGCGACGAGCGCGACGATCACCCGGGTGGCATTCAGGTTGTGTGGCGCGACCCGGAAATCGCCGCTCGGCCAGATGCCGAAGACCTGCAGCCAGCTCAGCCGGCCGAGCAGGTTGCCGAGCTCGTCGGAACTCGTGAAGCTGCCCGATTTTCCGAGCCACCGAACCGCGACCCAGAGCGTCGGGAGCGAGAGCAGCACGGTGGCTGCCCCGAGGGCGAGCACGAAGCGACCGGTGCCGGCCCATCCCCGTGACCGCCAGAGCAGCACGAGCAACACCGCGGCGGGAGGCAGGATCCACGCCGCCCCGCCCACGCTGAGGACGCCGAGGAGCGCCGAGAAGGCGATCGCGAGCGGCAGCGTCCCTCGCGCGTCGACGTCCTTGCGAGCGCTGAGCACCACGAGCGCAGCGACGAGCACCGCAAGGACGGCCGTCGCGAGCTCCTTCACACCTCCCCAGAGCGCATATCCGTACAAGAGCGCCGCCTGTCCGCCGCCGAACGCGACAAGTGCCCGCAGCCGCGGCGACGCGACCAGCCCGACCGCCAGTTGATAGAGGCCGCAGGCGAGCAGAGCCGCCATCAGCGTGAGATACGGCTGCCACAACCAGGCGGCGTCCTGGGCGACAAGCGCTCGTCCGACCCCGAGCGGGAGCAGCGAGCCGAGCGGATACCCGTAAGCCAGGCTCGTCGAGAGCGTCGCCTCGAACGTCGACGGCGGCAGCCCGGCCGTGTTGTAACCGTGCTGCATCGCGCGATCGAGCATCGCGAGGTACGTGGCCGTGTCGTCGAGCTTGATGTAGCCACCGAACGTCGCGCGACCCGACAGGACGAACGGCGCCGCGAAGACGGCGAAGACACCCGCTGCCGCCGCGACCCACCACCCACCGAGGCGGCGCTTCCAGGGAAGCGACAGGCCGAAGCCGGCGACGGCGAGGGCGACGACGAGCGGCGTCGCGAGCGGTGCCGTCCGCCCGCCGATGATCGCGAACTGCGCGCTCACGATTATGAGCGCGAAGCCGAGCGGCAAGAGGAGCGGCGACGGCAGCTCGATACCGGCGACGCGTTCGACGAGCAGGCCGCAGCCCAGCGACAGCGCACCGAGTACGAGCGGGAAGACGAGCCAGGCGATCCAGATCGTCATCGAGCGAGCGCGACCTGCGAGCTCAGCCGACGGGCACGACGCGCCCGGCGGTCACGAGCCCTCGGGCCGCGCCTGGCGCCGGGTCGTACACCTCGATCTGGAGGTCGGTCCCGGGGTAGGCGACGTAGACGTTCGTCGGGCGCGCCTTGCTGTAGAAGGCGATGCCCCCGCTTCCGGGCTCGACCGGGACCGAGGTCGACGCCTTCGACAGCTCCTCGGTCAGCGCGAACGCGCCCTTCACCGGATACGTGCCGACCGTCAGGTAAGGCCGGTCGGTCCCGATCGCGGCACCCGGCGGCAGGTAGCGGACGAAGACGTGGCCGCCCGGCGCGCGCGTGAGCTCGTACGTGACCGCCGAGCGGCGCCCAACCCAGTAGATCGGATGGCCGAGGGTCGCCGAGAGCGCCGTCAGTTGGTGCACGCTGGTCGCGGACGTGGCGATCCCCGACGACCCGCTCGCCGTCGACACCGCAGCGATCTGCCCCGAGACGACGAGCCTGCGGGCGTCCGCGGCGACGGGATCGTAGACCTCGACCTGCTCGTTCGTGTTCGGGAAGGCGAGGTAGACGTTCGTGGGCGAGCTTGCGTTGTAGAAGCCGACGCCGCCTCTGGGCACCGGGACGCGAACCGCTCCGCTCCGACTCGCGAGCGTGCTCGTGATCGCGAACGCGTTTGCGACCGGGTAGCTGCCGACGGTCAGGTAGGGCTCGACCGCGCCGACCGCCACTCCGTGCGGCAGGTAGCGGATGAAGACCCGGCCGTCGGCCGTCCTCGTCAGCTCGTAGGTGAAGCTCGCGCGCGGGCCTGCCCAGTAGATCGGCGATCGCGACGACCGCGCGAGCGCGCCCAGGACGGCCGGCGAGACGGGCACGGCACCCGCCCGCACCGAGGCGGCTTTCGTCGGGGAGCTGCCGTTTCGGCGCACGAGCAGCCAGACCACGAAAGCTGCCACCAGGGCGACGGCGACGACGACTCCGATCCGGAACCCCGGACGTCTGGTGAGCCGCCCCGGCTCCTGCGTACGCGACGTCGACTCGGCGGTCACCCGCTCCATCATCTCATCAAGCTGTCTCGCCGACCCAGCGGTGGTCGCTACGCCCTTGTAGCCGTTTCGTCCCCAACCGGTAACCCACCGGCGCGACCCCCATTGGAAGACTCGTGCGCGGTCGTCCATCGAGAGAGGGAAGGGGAACCATGTTGCGCACACGCGTACGCTGGGCCGTGCTCGCGTTCGGAGCTCTCGCTGCCGTCGCCGCCGTGATCGGCGCGTCGGCGTCGTCGGGGCGAGGCGGTGGGATCAAGACGGCGACGCCGATCCAGCATCTCGTCGTGATCTTTCAGGAAAACGTCTCGTTCGACCATTACTTCGGCACGTATCCGGAGGCGGCGAACACCGACGGCTCGCCCTTCGCAGCGGTTCCGGCAACGCCGACGGTGAACGGTCTCTCGACCACGTTGCTCGAGCACAACCCGAACCTCGCGCCGCCGAAGCGGCTCGACTCGAGCCCGAGCGCGCTCCCGGGCGATCCGGGCGGCCAGATCACCTGCGACCAGGATCACAACTACAGCGACGAGCAGCAGTCGTTCGACGGCGGCGCGATGGATCAGTTCGTCCAGAGCGTGGGCACCGACGGCGGGACGCATGCTCCGGGCGCTGGGACGACCTCGGGCGGGCCGCTCTGCGACCCGAAGGTCGACATGGACTACTACGACGGCAACACCGTGACGGCGCTGTGGAACTACGCCCAGCACTTCGCCATGAGCGACAACTCGTTCGGGACGACCTTCGGGCCCTCGGCGCCGGGCGCGATCAACGTCACCTCCGGCAACACCGGAGGAGTCGACACGGCGCACGAGGTGAACAACCCGTCGGTGGCAACCGCGACCGCGCCCGACGCCGACATCACACCCGACGGGCTCGGTGGCTTCTCGCTCACGAGCGACGCCCAGCCGTACTGGGACGACTGCTCGACCCGTGACGCAGTCGCCCTCAGCGGCACGAACATCGGCGACGAACTGAACGCTGCCGGCCTCTCCTGGGGCTGGTTCCAGGGCGGGTTCGCGCCGACGACGACCTTCGACGCCGCGGCAGCTGCGACCGGTCACGCGAATCAGTCGACGGCCAGCTTCATCCCGGACGAGTTCTCGGGCTCGTTCACCGGCAAGGTCGTTCCCACCGGCGCCTCCAACCAGGCGTTGTGCGACGCCGTGCATCCGGTCGGCGTCGCGCTGGGCGAGACGGCCGCAACGCACCAGTTCGGTTTCAAGGACGACTACATCGCCCACCACGAACCGTTCCAGTACTACGCCACCACCGCCAACCCGCATCACCTTGCGCCGGCGAGCCTGGCGAGCATCGGGACGGACACGCAGCACTTCGTCGGCGGCGTGCCGCAGTTCGACACCGCGAATCACAACTACGACACGAGCGACTTCGACAGCCTCGTCGCCGCGATCAATGCCGGCAAGCTTCCTCCGTCGGCGCTGCCGGCGGTCACGTATCTGAAGGCGCCCGGCTACGAGGACGGCCACGCCGCCTACTCGGACCCGGCCGATGAGCAGTCGTTCATCGTCAGCGAGATCAACGCCTTGGAGAAGACCCCGGACTGGGCGACCACCGCTGTGGTCGTCAGTTACGACGACTCGGACGGTTGGTACGACCACGTGTACAGCGGGGTGACCAACGGGTCGCTCTCGCCCGCGGACAACCTGACGAACACCGTCAAGGGAACGATCAGCGCGACCAACCCGACGTCCCAGCAGTGCGGTTCGAAGCCGCAGGCAGCGGCGCCGATCGCCGGCGAGCAGGGCCGCTGCGGGCTCGGGCCGCGCCTGCCGCTGGTCCTCGTCTCGCCGTGCTCCAAGCAGAACGCCGTTGACAGCGACCTGAGCGACCAGTCCTCGATCCTCAACTTCATCGAGTACAACTGGCACCTGCCTCCGATCCCCGGGTCGTTCGACCGGGCCCTGAAGAACGTCGACAAGGCCGAGGACATCCCGTTCGACCTGGCCGGCCTGTTCGACTTCCACTGCAGCACGCCCTCGGTGACGCTCGACCCGGCGAGTGGGCAGATCGACCTGAGAGGCGCGAACCTCTCGCATCGCAACTTCCTACGAGCCGACTTCTCGGGCGCGCTGATGACGAGCGCCAACATCTCGAGCTCGCTGCTCGGCGAAGCGTTCCTCGAGAACGCCGACCTGCAAGGCGCCGACCTTCGGAACGGCAACGAAAGCGGAGCCGACTTCACGAACGCCAACCTGCAAGGTGCAACCTTCTTCGGCAGCAACCTGAGCGGAGCCATCTTCCGCCACGCAAACCTGACCGGAGCACAGGTCAGCGGCGCGAACCTCCACGGGGCGGTGTGGTCGGACACGACCTGCCCCGACGGCACGAACTCGGACGCCGACGGCGGCACCTGCGTTCACCACCTCTGAACGCGCGACAGCGGGTGGGCGGCATACGCCGCCCACCCTTGACCAAATCTCTTACAGGGTCGAGTGGGCCGAGATCGAGCCGGCCGGTGCGGATCGGTCGAACTGCCGCAGCAGCAGCTCGATCTGCTCGGTGCAGTCAGCCCGGCCGCATTCGCACATGAACTCGAGCGGGAGATCGGCGTCCAATTCGTGACGCATCGCCATGTCGTACGTCGTCTCGTTCACCACTCGGCGAACGCGGATGACGCGGCGGGCTGTCGGATGGTCGGTTGCAACCGGCATACGGGCCTCGATCTTTCCCAATTCAATCACGTATCCAAACCATTTGCCCCGAACCCGCGTCTTACGTTGTGCCGCCGCGTTTTCTGACGCTACGCGAACGGCAGGGCGGGCGGCCCGCGGAAAAGGTTGTCCCCCTCTGTCCCCGAGCCGTCCGCCCACCCTTTTGTCTGCCGAAGCCTACGCCTTCTCAGCAGGCTTCTCCTTACGAGCCGAGGCTCAGGGAGTGACGGTCTTCTTGAGCGCCAGGACGCTCGCGTAGGCGGACTTGAGCGTCTGCTGCTTCAACGAGCCTGAACGGGCGGCGGCGACGAGCGCTCCGTACGCCGAGGTCGAGGCTCCGTCGGTGTCGCGCGTGCTGTCGGTCGCCCCCGCCGCGAGCACGAGATCGTCGCCCGCAGTAACCGCCTGAACGGCCGCCTTCGCGGTCGACATGAAGCCGTTCACCCCCGGCGTCTGAAGTGCGTCGGTGACGATGGCCCCGGTGAAGCCGAGCCGGCGCAAGTCGTTGACGACCTTCGGCGACAGTGCCGCCGGCAGGCTCGTGCCGAGCGCGGGATAAACGGCGGTCGACATCATCACGAGCGGGATCCCGGCCTGGATCGCTGCGATGAACGGAGCCCAGTCGGTCTTCAGTTGGCGGACAGTTGCGGTCACCTTCGCCACCGACTGATCGGTGCTCAGCGTCGCATAGCCGAGACCTGGGAAGTGCTTGGCGGTTGCCAGTACGTGCCCGCGCGCAAGTCCGGCCGCGAAGGCAGGCCCGCGTACCGCCACGGCAGCGGGCGTCGAGCCGAAGCTCCGCTGGGTGATGAAGCCGCCGCGTCCGACGTCGAGGACGGGCGCCAGGTCGGTGTTGATCCCGTAAGCCGCCAGATTGCGGGCCGTTGCGAGCCCCTGCGACTCGGCCACCGATGCACGTCGCATCTGCGGCGGCGAAAGCGTCGGCGCTCCCGGCAGCCGCTTCACGATCCCTCCCTCCTGATCGACCGCGATCAGGAGCGGCGGCTGGTTCCCGGCCTGCGCGGCCGCCTGGAGCGTGGCGACCAGCGTCGCCGGGCCGGCGGTGCCGAAATTGGTGTTGAAGAGCACGACCCCGCCGATCTGCCCCTCGCGGATCCGCTCGAGAAACGACGCGCTCGGCACCTGTCCCTGCATCCGCACGAGCAGCAACTGCCCGACCATCTGCTCGATGGTCGGCGACGGGCCGGTGTCCGCGCGGCCGAGCGCGCCCGTCGACAGTACGGCCGTCACCAGGACGGCGGCCAGAACGATACGTCTCGACCTCATCTGGACCCATCGTTCCAAAGGCCCGTTAGGAGAAGGTCAAGCGACGTCTTTACGTCAGGGGAATTCGCGGACCGTTTGCCGGCGGAGCACCTCGAGCCCGGCGAACGCGAAGACGAACACGACCAGCAGCGGATAGACCCGCTGGCCGTCGGTCGGGCCGGTGAAGAGCAGCAGCAGGAGCAGCAGCGCGAGCACTGCGTAGATCACCCACGGGTGCTCGCGGGCCGTCGGGGCGGAGACACGCCTCAGCCACCGGGCTGGCCGCGACGGGCCCGCAATCCAGGCGGCGAGCATGACGGCAGTGCCGTAGATGAGGACGTTGATCCCGACGTTGCGCAGCAGCTGCGTCTCGACCGCCCAGACGACACGGACGGCGCCCTTGTCGACGGTGTTCGTGCTGAGCGCATCGACGGCATAGTTGCCTGCGAACCGACGCACGACGAGCACGATCAGGCCGACGATGAACGCACTGGCGCCGACTCCCATCAGCACCTGCCGCCGCCGGCCGGTCGCCAGGTAGACGGCGGCCGCGTAGAGCGCGAGCACGAGGAAGAAGAGGAAGTAGCTGAGGAAGCGAATCACCTTGACACCCGTGCGTGCGGTCTTGAGCTGGTTCCCTTTCAGGATCGTGATCTGCCCGGCATCCGGAGGCAGCTGCTGGGCGACCTTTCCGATCAAGCCCCCTTGCGCCTCGAGCTGCTGGACGATCGGTCCTAAGTTCAACACCACGTTTCCGTTCGTGTTCTGGAGGATGTTCTTTTTCCCGTCGATCACGGCCAGGAATAACGTGTGTGCCCGGCGGATCGCCTGTTTCCAGAGCTCCTGCACACGCGGACGTTGGAGCAGCTGGTCGGCGGCACGAACGAGCAGCTGCCGCAGCGCCGCCGCCAGCGGAGCGGCGATCCCTTTGACCGCCGGCGGAAGGTTTTGCTCGAGCTCCGTGGCGACGTCGACGTTCTGGTACAGCTGGTCGACGAGATAGACGGAGATCGCGCTCCGCACCTGCGGATTCTCGAGGACCTGGACGCTCGCGTTCGTGAAGTTGTTCGTGTCGAGCGCCTGCCGCTTCACCCAGATGTTGAGCGCGGAAACAAGGCCGATCACGGCCGCAAGCACGACGAGCACCCAGGGCAGCCAGCCACGCCACGACGACTGCTGCCGCGCCGCAGGTGCGTTCGTCACGGCCATCGCCGCCTACGCTAACGCCTTTCCGGGCCGCGTGTACAGGGACGGCGATCACAGAAACCTGATGTTTCACGGCGAAGAGCGGCGGGGACCGAGTACGTAGAACGCTGAAGTGACCGTGAGCCGACACGCTCGCGCGTCCTCTATCCGCACTACGTCAAGGAATCTCCATCGACCGGAAGGAGAGCGCATGCTGCTCTTGCTTGCACTGCTGATCCTGATTCTCGCCCTCGGCGGCGGGATCTTCATCTCGAAGTTCCTGTTCATCCTGCTCGTGCTCGCCGTGATCGTGGCGCTCTTCTCGCGCCGCACGGTCTGATCCGTTCAGGGTCCGGATGCGATCGTGAACGTCCACGTCGACGCGAAGCGCCGTGGGCGGCAGATCCTGTCGCTCGTCGCCCGCGGCGGCACGAATGACAAGGTCGCGCAGGCGCTTCGAAACGCGATGAGCAGACTCCATGCCGATACCCGACCGAAGCCGTCGCGACGGCGATCCGCAACGCATTGATCGACTAGCGTGCGGCGGGCTCGAGCGCGCTGGTCGGCCAGCGGAATGCCTGGACGAGCCAGCCGCCGATTGCGAGCAGGAGGAGCGCCAAGGCCAGTGCGGTGATGAACAGCCGCCCGTTCATGCGCACAAGACGGGTAAGCGCCTACACATCTTCCAGGCGCGGATGGTCTAGTGTGGCGCCGTGTTCCCGGTCATCATCTTCGCGGTCGTCGCGATCCCCGTGCTCCTGATCGCGTTCGTCACCGTCAGGAAGCGAACAGTGGCCGGCGAGCATCCCGAGCCGGAGGACGCTGCGTCGCGCGCCGAGGTCGAGCGTGAGTTCGACGAGGCCGAGCGTTACCAGGAAAAGTGGCGCGAGGAGCAGCACCGCGGACATCCGGACGAAGACGAGCCGCCCTCAGCCTGAGGGAGCAATCTGCCGATAACAGGCAGGTGGTGATCGCAGTGCTGTCGATTCAGGGTGCGGTTGCAATCTCGGCGACGTGTGGCGCTGGATTCCTGATGATCTCGAGCGGGCTGCACAAGCGCATGCTCGAGCGGCCGACGTTTGGTGTGTGCCCGAACTGCGGCCGCCGGCTCGAGCGTCGCGACTGCGAGCACTGCAGCCGTCGGACCTCCTGACGACGGCGCCGGTTTAACCGAGCCGAATTCGGAAAGCCACTCCACGGAAGAACGCTTCGTCCTCCTCGACCGTTGGGGGGTCTCCGGGGATCGAGCGAACGAACTGCTTCGAGCAGTCGATGTATCACGCAGTGCCCGTGGCGCTCTTCCAGATCAGGGGACTGCGGCACGGGGGGCGACGGGAGGGCTGCCAGATGGCGGCCCTCCCGTCCGATATCCGGTTCAGCCGGCGGCGGCCGTCCCCGGAGAGGTCCGGACGATCGGCGACGCGCTCCGCGCGACTGCGTGGACGAAGAGGGTCACGAGCCCGGGATCGAACTGGGTGCCCGCGTTGCGAACGAGCTCGTCGATCGCCTCCTTCGGCGTCAGCGCGGCCGCGTACGGCCGCGTGGTCGTCATCGCGTCGAAGGCGTCGCAGATCGCGATCAGCCGTGCCGCGTACGGAATGTCCTCGCCGGCAAGGCGATCGGGATAGCCCGTGCCGTCCCAACGCTCGTGGGTCGATCGGATCGTCCTCGCCACCTCACCGAGTCCGTGCGCGGCGCCGACGATGCGCTCGCCGACGAGGGTGTGCTGGTAGATGAGCGCCCATTCGTCGTTGTCCAGAGGCTCGGCCTTGGCGAGCACTGCCTCGGGCAGTGCGAGCTTCCCGACGTCGTGCAGCTCGGCCGCGGCACGGACCAGCTTCTCCTCCTTGCCCGTGAGCCCGGCATGTCGGGCGAGCGCAGTGGCGTAGTCGACGACGCCGCGGGAGTGCTCGCCGAGGTATCGATCGCGCTCGAACAGCGCCTGCATCAGCACGCCGCTCGAGTCGAGGCCGTGCAGCCGGTTCCCTTTCTCCGCATACATGCGCCGGTCGGCGATCCGTAGCGCCTCGCTCGGGTCCTCCGCTTCGTCCGGGATCATCACGTATCCGCTCGAGCAGGTGATCACGAATCCTTCACCGCTCTCGCGCAGGCTCGCCGAGGCAGCCGTGCGAACCCACTCCAGGTCGATCAGCTCGCCCTCGAGGAGGATGCAGAACTCGTCCCCACCCAGCCGGAACGCCTCACCTCGGGACGCGACGGAGCGGCGCAGCCTCGAACCGAGGCGCTTCAGCAGCATGTCGCCCGCCTCGTGCCCGAACGTGTCGTTGTACGCCTTGAAGCCGTCGAGGTCGAAGAGCACCAACAGGCGAGAGGGGCCGTCCGCGAGGAAGCAGGCCTCCTCGAGGACCTGGATCAACGCCCGGCGGTTGCTCAGCTCGGTCAGCGCGTCGGTCAACGATTCAGCGCGCGTCGCGAGCAGCAGCTTCAAGTGCTCGTTGAAGGTGAGCGCGAGCCGGCCGATCACGGCGACCAGTCCGAGCGACGCGAGGAGAAGCGAGAGCGTGCCGACTCGAACGAAGTGATCCTGAACCTCGACGCCGAGACAGACGGCAGCGAGCAGGAGCGGAGCAACGAGCACGCGTCTGCCCTCGAACTGCGCCCGGGCGACTCCTCGAGCCGGCGTGCACGATGCGACGGCAATCAGCGCGAATCCGGCCGGCCAACCGAGGTCGAGCGCCGTGCCCAGGTGATAGGTGCCGTTCGCGACCTGGACGAGATAGATGCTGTCGGCGATCCCGAAGACGACGATCCCGGCGGCCAGCAGCAGCCACATTCGATCGACGCTCCAGCCCGAGAATGCGAAGGCGGCGACGACGAGACAGAGGAGCAACGCGTCGCCTGCCGGATAGGCCATGTTCGTCGCCACCGCTGCGACGCCCCCGGTCGAGCTGTGCCAGACATCGGCGAGCACGATGCTGCTCGCGACCGCACCGACTGCGCAGGCCGCGATCACCCCGTCCAGCCAGACGCTCGCGCTGAAGTGAATCAGTCGCCCTCGCACGAGCAGGCCGAGGCCGACGAATACGAGCGGGTAGAAGCCCAGGTACCCGGCGTCGGCGAGCGAGGGGTACGGCGGGCTCTTCACCGTCTCGAGCACGGCCGTCCAGTAGATGTCACCGGCCGTCCAGGCGAGGACGCCGAGCCCGACGAAGAGCCACGCGCGCTCGCGGGCGACAAGCCCCCGCAGCACACACGTGAGGCCGGCTGCGACCCCGACCCCGTCGTACACCCAGTTGTTGAACAGCCGATCGACGGCCGGGCCGCCGAGATGCAACTCGAGCTGCACCGCCACGGCCGCGAACAGCACGACGGTGACGGCCGCGCCCGCGTTGGCCGCTCGTCCACTCAGGCGCCTCCCGGAGACGGGGTTGCTCAGCCGGTCGAGCGTCGCATGCACCGGCCTGATATCGGCTCGAGCCGGGCCCGCCTACAGGGCCAGAGGACCTAGACCGAGGTTCTCAGGCCGTCGAGCACGATCTGAAGCATTCGCTCCTTCTGCTCGTCGCCCGCACCCGGCGAGACCGCGATTCCACCCACGATCCGCCCGATGTCGGCGAAGTCGGTGTCCGCGCGGAGAGCGCCTAGATCAGCCCGATCGTGAAAATGCGAGTATCTGGCGGAGCCCACACCAGGCACTCCAAGCACCGAGTCGTGGACAGGCAGAGGGAGGACGACATGACAGACGTATCGCTCGATGAGCTCGGCCCCGTCGACTACGCCGTTGTCGAGTTCCCGGCGGGAGCCGGAAACTTCACCGGCGAGATGGCGAGCGAGCTCGTCAGGTTGGTCGAGTCCGGAACGATCCGGCTCATCGACGCCTTGATCCTGACCAAGAACGAGGACGGGTCGGTCGACGCGGCAGAGCTCTCGGATGTCGCCGAGCTCGGAGAGCTCGAAGTGCTCGAGGCCCAGCTGGCGGAACTGCTGGCCGAGGACGATGTCGCGCATCTCGCCGCCGCGATGGAGCCCGGCAGTATCGCCGGCGTGCTCATCTGGGAGAACCTCTGGGCAGCGCCGTTCGCCTCGGCGGTGCGCCGTTCGGGCGGCCAACTGATCGCGAACGGACGGATCCCCATCCAGGCGATCATCGCTTCGATCGAGGCCGACGAAGCTCTCGCGACCTAAGGAGACCGAAATGCCACTCAGACCAGGACGTGTAGGACGGGTAGGTGTCATCGGCGCGCCGGTGGCGAAGACCGCTGTTGTCGCGCGAGCCGTTTCGCCTGGGCCTTCGCCGGTGGCGAAGACCGCGGTCGTGGCGGCAGCCGTCACGCCCGGAAGAGGGGTCGGCCGCCGGCGCATCTAACCGCTCACGCGAACCTCGCTGGCCGCCGCCTGGAATCCGTCCCCCTTCGGCGCGCAGGAGTACGGCCCGACACCGACCGGGCCCGGCAGGTACAGGGTGCGAAAGACGCGCCGGCTCCCGTCTGACTCGACCGAGACCTCGATCGTGCCGTCGGTACGAACGGCACTGAGGCTGGCGCCGGTCGTGTGCCAGCTCTCGCGCGACCAGTCCGACTCGTCTCGCGTGTGCACCGCCGACAGCCAGAGCTCGCCGTCGACCTCGACCCCGGCCTTCAGCCACCGCTCCTCGGAGGAGACCACCATCAGCCCGACCTGGTCGTAGCGATCGCCGAACTCACCGTGCACCGACAGCTCGAGCGAGAAGTCCGCCTCGACCGGAGTCAGCAGCGCGCAGCCGCTGTGCGCCGACGGAACGCCCTCGGTCCTGCGCCAGAAGTCCGTGCCGCCCGGACAGCGCCAGGTGACCGGGCCCGCCGCCGCCTCCCAGGCGACAGGCTCGCGGCTCCACTCCCACGCTCGTCCGAAGAGCTCGATCAAAAGCCGCTGAGGCGGTTGGTCGACGAGTCGTTGAGGGAGAGCATGAAACTCGGGTCGGGGATCGTGTGGTCGTCGCTGACCGGAATGACGGCGGTGCCGACGGCGAAGTACTCGATCACGTGCGAGTCCCAGCCGTGGCTTCCTTCGTTCAGCTGAACGCCGACGATGCCTTCGGCCTCGAGCGTCTCCGCCTCGGACTGCATCCGCTCCATCGCCCGCTCGCGCGCGTCGTAGAGCGCCTGCGTGAAGTTGGTCATCTCGGCGTTACGGCCCACACGGCGAAACCAACCGCCGAGGCCCTGATGGGCGACGTGGTAGACGCACGTTCCCATGACGAGGCCGAGCGGGCGGTAGCCGGCGGACAGCAACGTGTAGAAGTCCTGGCCCGAAAGGTCGCTCGTGAACGGCCGGCCGTTGGGCGCTCGGTGGAGGACGCCTTCGCGATGGCGAACGGCGGTGCCGATCGCGATGAACTCGGCCAGGTCGCCGCCCCACTCGTAACGGCTCACGTCGAGCCGAACGCCCACGACGCCGTCGGCTCCGAGCTGGTCGGCCTCTTCTTCCATGCGGGTCATCGCCAGCTCGCGGGCGTGGTACATCGCCTGCGTGAGGACGTCCATCTCCTGGTTCGTGCTCCAACCACTCATCTGGAATCCGATGTGGTAGATCGAGCTGCCGACGACGAGCCCGAGTGGCTCGAACCCGGCGGCCTTGACGAGAAGGAACTCGTTCACCGAGAGGTCGCTGGTGAAGAACTGCCGTTCGCGCATCCGCTCGAGGCGCTCCCGCCCGTGCTCGGGAACGCCGGCGGTCGAGGTGGGATCGTAGGGCTCGCTTTCCTGCTCGCTCATCGCTGCTCCCCGTTGAGTGGTAGGCCGAAGTAGACGGGCGGTGGCTCGTCACGGCGCTCGAGCTCGACGATCGCAGTGCCGAGCACGTGCATCGTCAAGACGAGGTCGGTGTAGTGCGTGCCCCCCATGTCGCGCTCGTGCTCTCGCTGCTCCCGCTCGAGCTCGACACCGATGACACCGTGCGCCTGCAGCTCGTGTGCCTGCCGGTTGACGCGCTGCATCGTCAGCTCGCGCACGTCGTAGACACCCTGCGTGAAGTCCGAGAGCTCCTGGTTCTGGCGACCCGAGAGGAACCCGCCGGCGGCGAACTGCTGCCGCCAGCCCGTCATCACGTAGCCCACCGAGGTGGCGGCGACCAGACCGACGGGCCAGTAGCCGTGCTCGAACAACGCCGCAAACTGCTGGCCGGTCAGGTTCGACAGCACCGGCTCGGGCCCGAGCTCGAACCGCTCGGAACGGACGGCGGTCCCGACGGCGATGAACTCGATCAGACCGGCCGCCCAGTCGAAAGCCGCCACGCTGCAGCCGCACGCCGACGACGGCATCCGCGCCGGCCCGCTTCGCCTCCTCCGCCAGTCGTCCGATCGCAAGCCGGCGAGCGTCGTTCCAGGCTGCGGACTGCGTCTCGAGCTCGACCGTCTGTCCCTCGGTGTAGCCGCCGAAGCCACCGGATGCGTAGCCCATTCCGCCGGGCATCCACTGCCAGCCGATGTTGTAGAAGCAGCTTCCCATCACCTGGGTCAGTGGCCTGAAGCCTGCTCTGCGCACGAGCAGGAACTCGTTCGTCGTCAGGTCGGACGTGAAGAACCCGCCGCCCCGGTTTCGCAGTTCGTCGAGCCGTGCCTGGGCGGCAAGCGGAATGCCGCCGGACTCGAGCGCCTGGATGCTCCGCGCGGCCCAGTCCTCCCCTGACTCGTCGCGCGTCGGCATCAGCCCTCGAGCAACCGCTGGAGCGCGGCCCGCCCGCGCTCCGTCTCGCCGGCAACCTTCGCGAGCCTGCGTGACAGGTCGTCGATCCACTCGTCGATCGTCAGCTCGTCGTTCTTCAGCGCGATCCCGCGCACGACGTTGCGCCGACGACAGCTGATCGCCGCCTGGTCTCTCTCCAGCTCGAAGCTCCGGTCGTCCAGAGTCACGGTCACCCGAGCAACGCGCTTGCGTCCGCCGAGCCGGCCGCCCTTGCGCTCGACTCGAACGCGCTCGGGGAACGAGACCTCGAGCTTCGTCGCGAGCGCCTCGACGAACGCGTCGAGATCGCTCGCATCGGCCCGCAACGACGCCGCGAGCAGATCGAAGTCGTCGCCGTCGCTCATCGCGCTCGATCGTAGCGGCGGCGCCATGCCGGATTCCTCGGACGTCGGTGCGCGAGAAAGGCTAGGAAGGGTAGTTCTGACGCCAGTAGCCCTCGGCCCAATCGAGCACTTGCTCGAGGTTCTTGCCTTTTGCTCCGCGCTTGGTGTCGACCGTGAAACCTTGCCGGGCCATGTGCGTCGGCGAGGTCGGGCTGAAGTTCGCCTCGAACGAGCCGGGAGCAGTCTCGCGCACCCGGATCGTCACGTCGACGAGCTCGCGGGTCTGCTCAGGAACCTCCACGGTTGCAGTGCTATCCGGTCGCGCGGCGCTGGTCAAGTCCGCAAGCGCGAACGGTGCGATGCTGCCGACTGCCGAGATGTCTGCCGAGAACGACCTTCGAATCGGGATCATTGCTCCGATCTCGTGGCGGGTGCCGCCGCGCCACTACGGGCCCTGGGAGCAGTTCGTCTCGCTCCTGACGGAAGGACTGGTCGCCCGAGGAGTCGACGTCACGCTGTTTGCGACGGCGGATTCGATCACGAGCGCGCGCCTTGTGGGCAGTGCACCGACCGGTTATTCCGAGGATTCGGGGCTGGATGCGAAGGTGTGGGAGGTGCTCCATGTCTCGGCTGCGTTCGAGCGCGCCGGTGAGTTCGACGTCATCCACAACAGCTTCGACTTCTTGCCGCTGACGTACAGCGGCCTCGTCGACACGCCCGTTGTCACGACGATTCACGGCTTCTCGTCGGATCGGATCGTGCCCGTCTTCGAGAAGTACAACAGCATCGGCTATTACGTGGCGATCAGCGACGCCGACCGGAGCACGCGTCTCGACTATGTGGCAACCGTCCACCACGGGATCGACATGCAGGAGTTCGAGGTGGGCACTGGACCGCGGGGCTACCTGTTGTTCTTCGGAAGGATCCACCCGGACAAGGGGACGGCCGAGGCGATCGAGGTGGCCAAGCGGACTGGGATGCCGCTGGTCATCGCCGGGATCGTCCAGGACCGCGAGTACTTCGAGCGGTTCGTGGAGCCTCACGTCGACGGAACGCGCGTCCGGTACATCGGTCCGGTGACTCCCGATCGCCGCGTCGATCTGCTCGGCGGAGCACGAGCACTCCTGCATCTCGTCAACTTCGACGAGCCCTTCGGCTTCAGCGTCGTCGAGGCGATGGCGTGCGGAACGCCGGTGATCGCACACGCACGCGGATCGATGCCCGAGATCGTCAGCCACGGCGAGAACGGCTTCCTGGTCACCTCGCTCGACGAAGCCGTGGCAGCGGTGCAGGCGTCTGAGGCGCTCGACGGAACGGCGGTGCGCAGGTCGGTCGAGCATCGGTTCGACTCCAACCGGATGGTCGACGACTACGTGGCCGTCTATCGACAGGTCGTGGAACAGCATCGACGAGGACGCGCCCGCGATCGAAGCGTCCGCTGATGGCCGAATCATTCCGGCTCGGCGTCAACTACTGGCCCGCGCGCACTGCGATGCGGTGGTGGGCCGACTTCGACCAGGCGGAGGTCGCCGCCGACTTCGCGCGGATCGCCGCCGGCGGTCTCGATTCGGTCAGGCTGTTTCTGCTCTGGGAGGATTTCCAGCCGGCCCCGGACGAGGTCGATCGACAGATGCTCGAGCGGCTGGTCACGGTGGCCGATCTCGCCGGCCGGGCGGGCCTGGCGATCATGCCCACCCTCTTCACCGGCCACATGAGCGGCGTGAACTGGATTCCCGCGTGGGCGCTCGGTGGATCGGACGGCGACGACCGCTTCCGGGTGGTGTCCGGCGGCAAGGTGACCAATGCCGGCCTGCGCAACTGGTACTCGGACCCGGTTGTCATTCGCGCGCAAGCGCTGTTCGCGGCGGAGGCGGCTGCGGCGCTCGCCGGCCACGAGGCGCTCTGGGCGTGGGACCTCGGCAACGAGAACTCGAACTGTGTCGTACCGCCGAGCCGGTCGTCCGCCCTGCGTTGGCTGGAGCGAATCACGTCGGCGATCCGCACGGCCGACGCGACGGCGCTGATCACGGTCGGCCTGCACATGGAAGACCTGGAGCAGGATCGAAAGCTCGGGCCGCGGGAGGTTTCGGAGTCGTGCGATCTCCTCACGATGCACGGCTACCCGATCTACGCGGATTGGGCTGACGGTCCCACCGATGAGCAGCTGCTGCCGTTCCTGGCTCAGATCACGCGCTGGCTGGGACAGGGCGGCGACGTCGTGTTCTCGGAGTTCGGGCTTCCGACCTACCGGCCCGGCGATCCGAACGCGGAGACGGCCCGTCGCAACAGCCGCGGCCTGCTGATCGACGAGCAGACCGCGGCCGACTACACCGCGCGGGCGCTCGCCGCTCTCCGCGCAGCCGGTTGCGCCGGCGCCATGTTGTGGTGCTACACGGACTACGACCCGGCCGTCTGGGAGCAACCGCCGCTCGACCTGGCAGTCCACGAGCGCTCGTTCGGGCTCTGGCGCGCCGACGGATCGCCGAAACCGTCGGTGGCCGCCGTCTCGGAGTTCGCCGGAGCCGTCCGAACCGAACCGACCGGGACGCCCGACTGGATCGACATCGACCCGGAAGTGTTCTTCCTCGACCCGGCGGTCAATCTCCCCCGTCTCTACCGCCGCTACCGAGACTCTCGCTAATCGTCGGCGGGCGCAGCGAGCACGGCTTCGAGGAGATCGTCGAGCCGCGCCGTGGCGAGGCAGATCGTGCTGTCGGCGCCGCCGTAGTACAGCCGCACCTCCCCACTCGCCTCGTCGTGGATCACCCCACAGGGAAACACCGCGTTCGGGACGTCGCCGGTGCGTTCGTAGGCGGCGCGGGGTGCGAGGATCCAGGCCGGCAGCCGTCGTAGGACGCGGGTCGGCTCGTCGAGGTCGAGCAACGCGAGCCCGACACGGTAGAGAGCACCGGCGACCGTCTCCTTGACGCCGTGGTAGATGAGCAGCCAGCCGTGCTCGGTCTCGATCGGCGGAGGGCCGATACCGATTCGCAGCGAGTCCCACCAGGCCCCGTCGCGGGGCTGCAGCACCTGCTCGGGAGCGCTCCAGCTGACGAGATCCGGCGAACGCGAGAGGACGATCTCTCCCCGGGCGCCGCCGTATTCCGTTTTCGGACGGTGGAGCAGGATCCAGCGGCCGTCGATCCGATGAGGGAGAAGCGCGGCGTTCTTGTCCTCCGGATGCTGGATGATCCCGTAGCGCTCCACCGTCTCGAAATCCTCGGTCGTCGCGAGATACACGGCCGGGCCGGCCGGGCCGTAAGCGGTACAGGTGATGACCCAGCGATCGAGCTCGGACGCCCACACGACGCGTGGATCCTCGAAGCCCCACTGCTCGGTCGCGACACCGGAAACGGGAGCGAGCAGCGGCTCGCTCTCGACCGCCCAGCCGTCGACACCGTTTGCGGAGCGGGCGACCGTGAGGTGCGAGATGCCCCGCAAATCCTCGACGCGCGCGAGCAGGATCGTCGTCCCGTCGATCGCAGCTGCCGCCGGATTGAAGACCGCGTTGGCCGGGTACGGCCAATCGCCCACCGTCAGGATCGGGTTCGCAGGGTGGCGATCGAACAGCTCGCCCCCGCGACTCACGCCACCGCCGCTTCATGCGGTGCGGCGGCAGGTACGACCGTCGATGCGCGGACACCGGCGGCGTCGAGGCTGAGCGCGGCGCTGTGGAAGACGAGCGTCGACTCGGCGCCCTCGTTCAGGTTCAGATCATCGGCCTCGAGCCCGTCGCTGCAACCGCCGGTCGCGAAGTCGTACATCGGCCGGTGCAGCCGGTTGCGGCCGAGGAACCACTCGAACGAGCGGCGCGCCCGGACGCCGTGCTCGGCGCGGTGTGTGACGGCGAACGCTGTCAGCTCTGCCTCCACCAACGCCGCCGCCTCGAGCGGCTGCTCGTCCCCGAACCCGGGGGCTGCCTCGCCGCGGCTGCGTCCGTGATGCCCAGGCAGCCGGAGCAGACCGTCCCGCAGCCCGCACTCGTCCCCGAACCAGCCCAGGGAGTCGAGCCCGATTTGCGTGAAGTCGTCGCGGTCGAGCGCCTCGCCGCAGCTGAGGAGAGCCTGCGGCAGCCGCGCGTTGTCGTAGGTGAGCCTCGCCTCGAACCAGCGCCAGTCGTCGGAGGCGTTCTGCTCGTACGCGGCGGCCAGTTGCTCGGCGAGGCGCTCGAGCAGGCGGCGGGCATGGAGATCGAGACGGTCCGGATCGAGACGTGCGAGCCCGAGCGCTGAATACGCAGCCGTGCGCAGCGACACCTCACCCTTGAGCGACCCTACGAGCCGCTCGAGCAGCCGGCCCGCCGGGTCGACGACCGCCGGTATCCAGGCCGTGGCGAGAATCTCGCCGAGCGCCCAGATCGAGCGGCCGACGTGGTCCCCGAGGTACGGCTCGTCGAGCCAGCAACGGTCGTAGCCCATGAAGTTGCGCATCCCCCCCGGCCCCTCGGCTGCGTGCAGGAACGCAAGCGAGCGGTACAGAATCCCAGTCCACGTTCGCTCGTCCTCGCGACGCGCCAGAGCGAGGGAAACGACGGCAAGCCGTGCGACGTCATCGACGCAATACCCGGTGTCGCGGTTCGGAATGATCCCGTCCGCGTGCTGCACGATTCCGACGTCGTCGACGAGAGTGAGCAGGTGGTCGGTGCGAAGACTCGTCAACCGCAGGTCGGTGACACCGGTCGGCCGCCGGCGCGGGGCGAGCGCACCCGCCTCTCGCAACACCGCGGCCGTCGCCTGCGCAACCGACGGCCAGGCGAGCGACGACGCCATTCGCAACGCCTCCGACCGCGCTGCCTCGAGCGACGCGGGGTCGTCGATATAGCCGCAGACGGCGTCGGCGAGGCTGATCGGGTCGTCGAACGGCACAAGGCGGCCGGCTCCGGAGGTGAGCATGTCCTCCGCGTACCAATACGGGGTCGAGACGATTCCACAGCCGGCCGCGATCGCATACGTCAGCGCACCCGAGGCGATCTGTTCCTCGCTCCGATACGGGGTCACGAACACATCGGTCGCCGCGAGCAGTTCGGACAGTTCGTCGATCGAGAGGAACCGGTCGTCGAACTCGACGTGCTCGGCAAGATCGAGCTCGAGCACGCGCCGCTCGAGCATCAGGCGGTAGGCCTCTCCCTCGCGCCGCTCGACGTCCGGATGCGTTCGACCCGCGATCACATAGACGATCTCCGGGTGACGCTCGATCATCGAAGGCAAGCCCTCGATCACCATCTCCAGCCCCTTGCCGGGCGAGATCAAACCGAAGGTGGAGAGCAGGAAGCGGCCGTCGGTTCGCGCGTAAGGACCAGTGTCTGGCCGCGGCGCGCGCTGACCGGCGCGTGCCGTGAGCTTTGACGGCGCGCCGTGCGGCACGACTCGGATCTTGTCCTCGGTGCAGGCACCGCATGCGACCAGCAGCCGCAGCGCCGTTTCGGTCATCACGATCACCAGCTCAGCCTCGGCGCACAACTCCGTGAGCACCTGCAACTGATGGGGCGTCGGCCTGGACAGAACCGTGTGCAGCGTCACGACCAGCGGTTGCGGCAGTTCCTCGGCGAACGAAAGCACGTAATCCCCGTCGCGACCGCCGAAGATCCCGTACTCGTGTTGCAGCAGCACGGCGTCGACGTCGAGGCGTCCGAGCGTCCTCGCTGCGCGAACGTAATCACCGCGCACCGCCTGCCCGATCATCGAGATCGGGCCGCCTCCCTGGGGGCGAGACGGCTCGTTGACGATCGGAACGACGGCGACGTCGTCGACGCCTGCGACGTCGATCAGCGTCTCTCGCAGGTCGGCGGCGAACGCCCCGATCCCGCACACTCGCGGCGGATAGGTTGAAACGATCGCGGTCCGCACGCGCGTCAGCCGCGCCGTGGGCTGTTCATCGCAGCGCGCAGCCGATCGATCTTCATCACGATGTCGCTCCCTCTCGTTAACTCCCCGAAGCGCGAAACGGCGGGCTCGTGCGGGAGTCGGGACACGGGGACGCTCGAACCATGCTAGCGGATGTCTGTCGACGCCGATTCGCCGAGCCGAGGAGCTGGGCCCGGCGAGCTTGATCGTTGCGTTAAGCAAACCAGGAATGCCGACGCGAGACGCCGCCGTTTCGACAAGATCTCTGACCTTGGCCTATCTCGAGCGCACACCGAACATCGAGAACGCTTCCTACGGAAGTGTGCGAGCCGCGGTGGACCGTGCGCGCGACGGTGTCGCGACCAAACTCGAGTCGAACATCGGCATGTCGGTCGACCAGGCGTACGGCTACGCGCGGAGCCTGCTCCAAGATGCACGCGGCGGAGTGCGCTTGAGCATCGACGGCCTCTGGCTCTACGTCGACCCGGCTCGATAGCGCGTCACGCACCGGCGGGTGAGGTCGCTCGACACGCGGTTCCGCGAACTGGCGCACCGCTCGAACAACGGTGTCGACGTCACGCTCTCGTGGCACTCCGAAACCGACGAGCTGCTCGTCTGCGTGTACGACGAGCGGCGCGACGTGTATTTCGAGCTCTACCCCGCGCGTGACTTCGCGCTCGACGTCTACTACCACCCATACGCCCAAGTCGGCTAACCGACGTTGAGCTTGCTGTGTAGTCAGGAACCAGGGACGGGTCCAGTGCGAACACGGGCGCGACCGTCGGTGTGAGAAGCGAGTCTGATCTCTCCGTATCAATGCATCCGAGAGATGCCGGTTGCTCGAAGAGGAGACTCAAGATGAAGAAGGTCAAACTCACCGTCTTTGTGACGGTGCTCGCCGCGAGTGTGCTGGCGACCGCCGCTTTCGCGTCGACGAAGAAGTCGACAATCGCGCTGAAACCGACTGCAGTCGGAAAGGTGCTCGTCGGCGCGAATGGGCGCACGCTGTATCTCTTCACCGCCGACAAGGGCGCGAAGAGCGTCTGCTACGGACAGTGCGCGACGTACTGGCCGCCGCTCATCGCGGGCAAGGCGACCGCCGGCGCCGGCCTGCAGGGGTCGAAGCTCGGCACGACGAAGCGCAAGGACGGGGAGCTCCAGGTCACCTACAACGGTCACCCGCTCTACTACTTCGCCCTGGACAAGAAGGCCGGCGACATCAAGGGCCAGGGCTACGTTCACTTCGGCGGAGCCTGGTGGACCGTCTCGGCCGGCGGCGCGAAAGTCACGACCAAGCCGTGAACGCCTCTCGTTTCGCTCAGACCTGACCCGGTCCAGGGGACATGACCAGGAGGTACCCGGGCGCGAACGGTCGCACCCAGAGGCAATGTCACACGTCATCCCCTACACAGAAGCAGGAGCGTCATGTCCTCAACAACGATCGCCACGCAAGTCAGGCTCAATCGAGTTACGCCTTCACACTGTCGAGTCGTAATCGACAATCCGCCGCTCAACCTCATGGGTCCGGAATTCGTTCTGCAGATCCGGGACATCGTCACGGAGCTCGAAAACGACGACCGAGTGAAGGTGGTGGTCTTCGAAAGCGCCGTCGACGGCTTCTTTCTGAATCACTCCGACTTCCTCGCGAACTTCGAGGATCTGACGAGCATCCCGCAAGGCCCGACCGGGCTCGAGGCATGGCCCGATGTCCTGGTGCGCCTGACGCGCGCCCCGTTCGTTTCGATTGCGCTGATCCGTGGGCGGGCGACCGGCAACGGCAGCGAGCTCGCGCTCGCGTGCGACATGAGCTTCGCGAGCCGCGAGAAAGCTCTTTTCTCGCAGTGGGAAGTGGGTGTCGGCCTCGTCGCCGGCGGAGGCCCGATGGCGCGACTGCCGCGAGTCATGGGACGGGGACGTGCCCTCGAAGTGCTCCTGAGCTCAGATGACATCCGAGGCGCCGATGCCGAGTTCCTCGCCTACGTGAACCGCGCGCTAGCGGATTCCGAGCTGGACGAGTTCGTCGACGCACTTGCAAACCGGATCGCCTCGTTCGACAAGTGGGCGATCGCGAACACCAAGCGCCTCGTCAACGAAGCCAGCCTGCCGCCCGACGTCGAAATCAGAGCAGGCTGGGACGCCTGCATGGCCTCCGTCAAGCGACCAGCGGCGCAGGAAAGCATCAAGGCGCTCCTGGACGAAGGACTTCAGAAGCCTGGGGAATTGGAAGATCGGCTCGGTTTCTACGTCGGGCAATTCAAGGCCGAGCGCTGAATCCGGACGGCCCATCCCACTCTCTGAAAGGAAGCACAAGACCATGAACTTGCTCACCATCGCGAAGAAGATCGCTGACCGCGTCGAGGCCGAGTCGGCAAAGGAAAACGTTCCCGTCGCGGTAACCGTCATCGACACCCACGGCAACGTCGTTCTCACGCACCGCATGACCGGAGCGCCCGCGTTCTCGCTCGAGCTCGCCGAGCGAAAGGCCTATACGTCCGCCCTCGTCGGCATCCGGACGGCTGACCTCGTCCCCCTCGTGCAACCAGGCGCGGCCCTTTATCCGCTTCTCGCCGTCTCCGGCGGTAGATACTCGGCGATGGGCGGCGGTGTCCCGTTCACGAGCGAGGGCCAGGTGATCGCCGGAGTCGGCGTCAGCGGCGGAACGACGGAACAGGACATTGCCATCGTCGAAGCGGCGATGAAATAGGTCGACCTCCTGCTGACCGCCGCTACCGGTTAGCGGCGACCCTCACTGCGCTGGTCCTCGAGCAGCGCCACCACGGCGTTCGCCCAGTCGGCGACGTCATCGATGTGCTCCTGGTCGCGGATCGTCTTGAAGCCCGCAAGCAAGACGTCGAGCTCCTGCTCGGTAAGCGCGGCCTCGCCGCCCGTCGAAACGTCCGTGCGGCCGAGGTCGGCTTCGGCTTCCCGGATCCTGGCAAAGCGGAGGACCGCCTCGTGGGTTGCCCCCTCCTGTGCGAGTTGCTCCAGGAGCTCGTCGATCCGCGCGCGACCTTCAGGCGTCAGCGCAGCAGTCGCCCTCGCGAGGTACTCGCTGTGATGATCGGGGGCGTGCGTCACGGGTCGGCTCAATCGTTCCACCACTCCTGAACCATCTCGACCTCGGACCCGTCGTCGCCGGCGCCGAAGGCGAGGTACTCGACGCCGTCAGGGCCGGCCTCCATGTCTCGCATCGTGTTCTTGTCGAATCTGATCGCGTCCCATTCGTCGAGATCGACGATCTCGTCCTCGACCTTCACCCGCGCGGATCCACGCACGACCACGTAGACCTCCTCTTGCCCAACGTGCTTGTGGCCGAACGGGATGCGGAAGCCCGGCGCGAGCGTGAACAGACTCAAGCCCAACGTCCGACCGTCAAGCGGCGTCCGTCCAAACCGAGCCTGCATCTCGGCAGGCATGCCGAACCTCGGCGCCTGGTCTTCAACGTCCTTCCTGAGATTCTTCCTCGTGTAACTGCCCATAGCTCGCTCATACCCCGGCTTGGTCTACCTGCAAACTGACCCCGTCTCGAGCGATGGATCTCAGTTGACCTTGCAAGCTGGGTCGGCGAACGCAGCCCGCTGGTCCGCATTCGCGGCGAGGTCCGCAGCCCGGTCGTACGGACCGGGAGCGTTTCCCTGCCACAGAACGTCGGGAGTGACGCCAGGGCCGATCACAGTCGCCCGATATTTCGTTCCTCTCCCGGCCGGATGGCTGCCGTGGGGGTAGAAGCCGTAGCAGAACGTTCCCTTCGCCCTGTGCGTCAGGAAGCTGTTCTCACGCTTCCAGCCCGCGCCATACGAAGAGTCGAACGTGTCGACGTACACGTTGCGTCCGAAACTGTCGAGCGGCGCGCCCGCGTGCGTGGAACGGAACCCATACACGCCGGTGCCGTCGTAGGTCAGCGAGCCGTACAGGTGATCGAAGCGCCGGTACGACCAGTCTTCCTTGATCGTCAGCACGGCGATCGCGCCGGTCCAGTGAGAGAGATGGAGCTCCGTTGCCGACTCGGGCGGCGACGCGGCAGCCCCGTAGTCCGGCAGTCCACGCTGCCAGGCTTGCACCGCCCAATAGGACCCGTCCGGCGACTTGCACGCTGCGACGAGCCAGCCGAGCGGCGGCCCGTCATACGGACCGCAATCCGCACCGAACGTCTTCCAGTACGGGCGGTGGTACTTCCCGTAGCCCCCGGCGTAGTCGAGGGAGAACGCGACCTGCTGGCGCGCCGGCGTCGGGGCGATCGCGTTCACTGCACCCCAGGCGAGGACGTGCTTGACCTCTCCGCCGACGCTGTAGGTCAGCAACGCCTCGCCTTTCGCGTTGACTGCGAGCTTGACGTTCGACGCGTTGCGGTCGATCAGTTGAGACGCCTTCACCGGTGCGGCTGTGAAAGCCGCCATCGCCGCCGCGAGTAGGAAGAGACGCCACATGCCGTCACCTCCGATCTCGAACTTTTCGGCACCCTAGCAACAGCACGCACGCGCGTCACGGTCTCGAGCGTCTGCCGGTCCAGTCAGATCCCGACGATCGTGATCGTCCGTTTCAGCGTCGGGATAAAGGTCGCCTGGGCGACGACGCGAGCGGTGTAGGTCTTGTTCCTCGCGACCGTCAGACCGGTCAGGCGGATGCGCGTCGTGCAGTCGATCTGAAGAGGCGTTCTCGCCAGCGACGACTGCACGGCCTTGCCTCTAAGGAAGGTTGCAGCGATGCTGGTCACCGACGAGCCGATCGGATTCGTCGCGCACAACGATCGCAGGTAGAGCGTGATCGTTGGGCTCCTCGTGCCGGACTTGACCGCGACTCGGCCGTCGACCTGGTTGACCTGCTTCGCCGCGGCGGACCAGGTGGACAACGCGGGCTTTGCCGTTCCGTTCTTGCGGTAGAGGCCGCTCTGCCAGGGACTTCCTGCCGAGTCGCGGAAGACAAACCAGATGAACATCGGCACGTGGGGGTCGAGCCGCGCCAACGTCAGAGCCTGCGTCACGTAGCGCGCCTGCTGAGCTTCGGTCACGCCGTTCGGTTCGCCGGGCCTCGTCTCGTTTCCGTACTCGGTGATCCAGACCGCAACGCTGCGACGCCGAAACCACCGCGCCAGATCACGTTCGAAGCGTGGCATCGTCGTGAGCGCGACGTTGGGGTAGCGGACCCTCTGCGTCGGCGCCTGGTTCACGGGATACGGATAGGGATGATGAGCCCAGGCATCGAACCGAAGCCGCGGGTTCGCCTTTGCGACCAGCCGGGCGAACGTGGCCGGCGCGACCGTGTCGGTGACGCCTGGCTTCTTTCGATTCCGGCCGTGCGAGGATGTCTCGCCGATCGCGACCAACGCCCTCGGGCTTCCGGCCTTGATCCCCGCATAGCCCGCGGCGGCCAGACGCGCGTAGTTCGCTGGGCTGATGATCCTTCCGTGCGCGTCGAACTGCGGAGCGAGGAAGTTGCCGAGGTTCGACTCGTTCCAGATCCCGAAGAAGCGGACGAAGGGATATCCGGCGTAGCGGCCCGAGTAGCGGGCGGCGACCGCGCGCGCGAAGCTCTGGAAATCGCTCACTCGAGTCGGCAGGTAGCGGGCAGGCTTCCCGCCGTTCGCCCAGCTCGGCGTCCCCCAGATCGTGATCAGGACTTCGAGACCGCGCGCCTGGGCACTTCGGACGAAGTCGTCCAGGTCGGCGAATCGGTAGACGGGATCGAACGGGTCGGACGGGTTCTGCGGCCGCGTCGGCGCGACGACGGCCCACGTGAGGAGTGTCCGTACGACGGTCGCGTGGGCGCGGAAGCTCGCAAGATCGAGCTCCTGCTGGCGGTTCACGCCGTAGCGAAACACCGGATCGTCGTGGAACCCGACCCACATCCGCGTCTGCGCGCCCGACGCCGAAGCGAACGCAAGCAGGGACACGGCTAGCGCGATCGCGATCCAGCCTGTCCGTGCAAGACGCATGCCGCCGTATGTCCCCACCCGAGGCGGTTTCGACTCGTCCCGCAGCGGTCGCCGCGGGACGAGTCGAACCGATTGGCGCCTTTCTCCGTAGTGACCAAAACGGCGAAAGGTCGGATCAAGAGGTGCGCAAAATCGAGCGGTTGATCGTCGTCTCTGCACCACTCGTGCGAGACGCAGAGGCTCGACGGTGGTACTCGGACGGAGCCGAGACGTGTCTTGTTCTGTCCAGACTCGGCCGCCTGCTCGAGCCGCATCCCACCATCGGCCCAAACTGCTACCGGCTACTCGCCTTCCAAACGAATTCTGGCGAAGCCAACGCTTATGCGCTAGCCCATGGGTTCCATCATCACCGAGCTCAAATCGCCTGGGGTGGGTAACCGCGAACTAGAGCCGCCGATCGCGAGCGAGCGACGTCGAGCGCGTCCTTTCAGTCGTTGTCGGGTGGGGCGGCCCGAAGCCGCCCCACCCCAAGTCTTCGGTTAGTGCGCGGCGCTGAACCAGTGCGTGGCGATGTAGGACTCGACGTCGTCTCCGATCTGCGCCGCCTGGACGTCCGAGTGTCGGAAGTGAATCCCGGCCCAGATGCGCGCGTTCAGCACCTCATTCGTGAGATCGGAGAAACGGTTGAAGGGGCGCTGCTCGCCGGGGAAGCGGCTGCTGGTCGCGTAGAAGCTCATCTGGTCGGTGCCGAAGAACGACGCGAACGCGTGCATCGCGGCGCTGTTGCTGGCGGTGGCACCCGACGGGGCCTCCGGGTAGGGCGGCGTGACCAATGCCGGGCCGACCCCGGCGATCGCAGCGGATAGCGACGGGTCGAACAGCGGCGTCCAGCTCGGATCGGCGACCGTGGCCGGGTTGCCGTCGCTGTCGGCGTGCCGGATCGCCGTGATCGGCCGCCAGAAGTCGTACAGGTACTTGTCGTGCCAGGTGGTGATGATCGTGTCTGCCATGCTGAGGTCGAGGAGCGCCCTCGGTTGCCTTGCGATGGCAGCTGCGACAGCAGGCTCTCGAGGTTCGTCCAGTCGTTCGCGCCGGGTTCGAGCGGTGAGCGGGGTTGCCAAGCAGGAAGCACGATCGCGAGCGGCTCGCGTCTGACTCGGCCGTCGCGGTCAGACGCTGCGGCGGCGATCCGAACCCCGGGTGCTGCACCCTGACGTGACCAGCTGGTGCGTTGCACCCGTCATGGGACGAGAAGAAGGTCTAACGTCTGTGGTCCTAACGGGCTCGGCGGAGCATCAATTCAGGAGCGGCGAGCTCCGGCTCCGCTCCACAAGCCAAGAAGGGGGCCCCTCATGGCGAAGTTGCCAAGGGTGAGCTGGCCGCTGGTGGCTGGTGTCGTGCTGGCATTCGGCACCGTTGCCTCACTTGCGTCGGCCAATACCAGTTTGAAGAAGCCTGGTGTCCATAACGGCGTGATCACGGTGTGCATCGAGCCAGCGACGAAGGGAAACGCGGCGACGTCGGGCGACCTGAACGTGGATCGCTGCCACGGCCCGCGGCGGCTCTCGTGGAACGTCAAGGGGCCGGCAGGTCCGGCGGGTGCGAAGGGTGCAGCGGGGCCGGCAGGTCCGGCGGGTGCGAAGGGTGCTAACGGAGCCAACGGTGCTCCGGGGGCTCCAGGGGCCACCGGCGCGACCGGTCCGGCCGGGCCGGCCGGACTCAGCGTCCCTGGCGTGGTC
This sequence comes from uncultured Thermoleophilia bacterium, assembly GCA_963774355.1. GTDB lineage: Bacteria > Actinomycetota > Thermoleophilia > Gaiellales > Gaiellaceae > PALSA-600. Next base: position 835,868 of record CAVZER010000006.1, read on the forward strand.
GTAACGCACGTCACCGGCCTCGACTCCAGCCACTGCAGCCCCTTCGACTGGGCGAATGACGACTACAAGCGGACGCTTCAATTCATTCCGCAGGACGACGGGACGATCCAGGTCGTTCGTACCTACGACGGAACGTTCACGACCATCGCGGGCGCCCCACAGCCCAATCCGGCCTCGTGCCCCGGGACACTGCAGACGGGTGGCGTAACGGGAACGTTCAAGGGCTTCGATGTCGTCGTCGTGACCGGCGGTGTGTTCACTCCGAACGCGACCTGTGCCGATCCCTGCACCACCGCTGCGATGCTCGCCGCCTTCTTCCCGGCTCGCGGCGGTCCTGCGGCGACCTCGGCGGTCAACAATGGGTGGGAATACCAGTACGAAGTGAGTCCTACCGACTTCTGGGTCAACCGCTCAGCGCCGCGTGGCGGGGACCTCGGCAACATCACCGGCGGCTAGGCACCAGCCCAACCTCAAGCGCCCTCGCCAGGCCCGATCTTGGCGGGGGCGCCTTAGGCTCAATCGACAGCCTCGCAAGTTGATCGCGTTGCTCCCTCAGCGGGTTTTTGCACGGAAGACTCTGACTCCGTCCGGTGATCTCGGCCAGACCCAGGCGCGTGCGCTTGCCGCCTCGATGTCGATCAGCTGTTCGAGCTCGAGCCGGTGAGGTCGACGAGCTCGCGGATGCGACTCTCGACGTCGACGCCGGCGAGCGTGGGCACGTCGCGGAGTCTATGACGGCCAGCGTCTTTCGTTCGCCAGCGGTTCGCCAGTTCGACACCACAACGGTGGTACTTGGGCGGACGACTGTGGACGCGAGCACGTTTCGTGGGTGTCGTGCCAACCCGCATCGTTACGCCGAAAACCGCTTGGTTGAGCGGCGGGGCTGGGATTTGAACCCAGGGACGAGTTACCCCGTCAGCGGTTTTCAAGACCGCCCCGTTCGGCCGCTCCGGCACCCCGCCGCGCGCTGACCTTGTAACACGCAGGCCCGGCGGGATCGAAGTCTGAATCGGCGCCCTACACTCCTTGTTATGGCGATCTGCGCGCAATGCGGTACCGACAACCCGGACGTTGCGAAGTTCTGCATGGCCTGCGCCGCCCCGCTCGCGACGGCGGAGGCGCCCGCACCGGAGCCGCCGCGACGACACGAGGAGCGCCGGCCGGTCACGGCCGTGTTCGTCGACATCGTCGGCTCGACGAGCCGTGCCGAGCAGCTCGATCCCGAAGACGTGCTCGCGCTGCTCGAGCCGTACTACGAGCGGCTGCGGCACGTGCTCGAGCAGCACGGCGGCAGCGTCGAGAAGTTCATCGGCGACGCCGTGGTCGCGCTGTTCGGCGCTCCGGTCGCGCACGGGGACGACCCCGAGCGCGCCGTGCGCGCAGGGCTGGCGATCCTCGCCGCGATCGAAACGCTGAACGAGGAGGATCCGACCCGCGAGCTGCGCGTCCGCGTCGGCGTGACCACCGGTGAGGCGATCGTCTCGCTCGAGGCCCGCATCGGCGAGGGCCAGGGCATGGCCTGGGGCGACGTGCTGAACACGGCCGCGCGGCTCCAGTCGGCCGCTCCGATCAACGGGATCCTCGTCGACGAGCGCACCTATCGCGCCTCGCGGAACGCGATCGAGTTCGAGGAGGCAGAGCCGATCACGGCCAAGGGAAAGGCCGAGCCGGTTCCCGTGTGGGTGGCGGTCGCAGTGCACCATGCGCGGACCCGTCGCGGCGCGGAGTCGACCTTCGTCGGCCGGGCCGAGGAGCTCGCCCGGGTGCTCGGCGCCTGGGACAGGGTGACGGCCACCGGCACACCGGCGCTCGCGATCATCGTCGGCGAGCCGGGTCTCGGCAAGACCAGGCTGCTGCACGAGGTCACCGCGCGCATCGACGGGGCGGACGTGCTCACCGGTGGATGCCTCCCCTACGGCGAGGGCATCACCTACTGGCCGGTCGTGCAGATCATGCGGGACGCCGCCGGCATTCACCTCGGCGATCCCGTCGACGTCGTCTCGACCAAGCTCGACGTCCTGCTCGACAGCCTTCCGATCGACGACCTCGACCAGTTGCGCACGATCGCGTCGACGCTGTCGAACCTGTTGGGCGCGCCGACGACGCCGCGCGGCTCGTACACGACCACGGACATCTCGCAGGCCGAGCTCCACTGGGGCATCCGCCGCATCCTCGAGCTGTTCGCGTCGCGCCGGCCGCTGTTGCTCGTGCTCGAGGACTTGCACTGGGCGGAACCGACCTTCATCGAGCTCGTCGAGTCGCTGCGCGACCTCGAAGGGCCGGTGTTCGTGCTCGCCTCGGCGCGACCCGAGCTCGGCGACACACGGCCCCAGCTCCTCGTCGAGCAGGCCGGCCGGACGGTGGTCGCCCTCGACGTCCTGAGCGCCGACGAGAGCGCAACGCTCGTGTCCGAGCTGATCGCGCAGCTGGAGGAGCGCGGCCTGCCGCGCTCGTCGATCGACCGCCTCGTCGAGAAGGCACACGGCAACCCGCTCTTCCTGGAAGAGACGATCCACATGCTCGCGGACGCCGACTCGCTCGACGCCGACACGCTCGAGTCGCTGCCCGTGCCCGAGAGCCTGCAGGCGCTCGTCTCGGCGCGCCTCGACGCGCTGCCGGGCGTGGAGCGCCGGCTCGCCCAGCACGCCTCGGTGGCCGGCGTGACGTTCTGGTCGGGCGCAGCCGCGCTGCTCGACGACCGGCCCGCGCCGCCGAACGACCTGCTCGAGTCGCTCGCCGAGCGCACCGTGCTGCACGAGCACAGCGGCTCGGCCGTCGTGGGCGAGCGCGAGTGGGAGTTCAAGCACGTCCTGATCCGCGACGTCGCGTACGGCCGGTTGCCGAAGAGCCGGCGCGTCGCGCTGCACGTTCGCTACGCAGACTGGATCGAAGAGCTCCCCGACGTCGGCGACGAGTTCGTCGAGATCCTCGCCTACCACCTCGAGCAGGCGTGCCTCGTCGGCCGCGAGGTCGGCCGCTCGGAGGTGCCACCGCCCGTCGACCGCGCCGTCGAGGCGCTCGGCAAGGCGGGCGAGAAGGCGGAACGGCGCGAAGGGTTGCGCGAAGCGCACCGCTTCTACTCGCGCGCGCTCGAGTTGATCCCCGACGGGGAGCTGCCGACGCTGCTCGACCTCCGGCTCCGCCGCGCGCGGGCCACGGTCGGGCTCGGCGAGCTCCGTGTCGCCGCAGAAGAGCTGGAGTCGATCGCGCGGGAGGCAGGCGACCTCGGCCTCAACGCGATTCGCTGTGACGCACTCATCACGCTCGGCAACGTGGTCGCCAAGCAGGGCCAGGCCGCCTACGCGCAGACGCTCCTGGCCGATGCCGAGGAGCTCGCGACCCGCATCGGAGACCGCAGGCTCACGATCAAAGCGTCCCTCGAGTCGGCCTGGTGGCAGGCGTTCTTCGGGGGCGGAGACGAACAGCCGATCGAGAAGCTGCAGTCGTCGCTCGAGCTCGCCGAGGCAGACCACGAGCTGATCCTCCAGATCGAGGGCCTGCTCCGCATCGGGATGACGCTGATCAACGCCGCGCGCCTGGACGACGCCGAGCAGGCATTGATCCGCTGCGCCGAGCTCGCCGCCGACCTGGGCTCGGTGCGCGACGCGGCGCGCGCAAGTCACATGCTCGGCATGATCCGCTACTACCGCCGCGAGGTCGAGGTCTCCGAAGAGCTGCTGCTGCAGACGCAGGACTGGCTCGACCGCACGAGCGACGGGCTCTTCGTGATCCAGAACCTGCGAGCCCTCGCGCTCGTCGCGCTCGCACGCGGAGATCTCGCCGACGCCGAGGCGCGCCTGCGCGCGGCGTACCCACTCGCGCTCGAGAACGGTGGCTACCTGGCGGTTGAGGTCTCGCGTCTCCTGACGGTGACGCTGCTGCTCCTCCGGCGCGCCGACGAGGCGCGCTCGGTCGCGCTGATCGCGCTCGCCGACGTTCCCGAGGAGGACAACGACGCGCTCGCGGCCGCCAAGCGGATCGAAGCCGAGCTCGCCGCGGCAGACGGGGATGCGGCGGGAATGCGCGCGGGTTACGGCGAGGCGGTCCGGCTGCTGCAGGAGATGCAGACGTGGCTCGACCTCGGCGAGACGCACATCGAGTTCGCGGTGTCGCTACGCGCGGTCGGCGATCACGAGGCGGCCGATCGCGAGCTGGCGCGGGCCGACGAGATCTTCGCGTCGATCGGCGCCGCGGGGGCGACTGCGGCGGTCTGGGAAGCCAGACCGCCCGCCGCTACGAGTTCTTGATCGAGAACGACGTCGACGCCGAATCCGACTCGTAGAACCCGTCGCTCGTGAAGCTCGCCTTGACCGTGTAGCTGCCGGCGTTCTGGTTGAGCGTCAGGCTACAAGAGGCGACGCCGGACGAGTTGGTCGTCCCCGAGCAGGTCTGCGTGCCGAGCGTGAAGTTGACCGTGCGGCCGACGATGGCGCCGTCGTCCGTCGTGAGCCGGGCGCTCAGCGTCGCCGAAGTGCCCTTCTTGCCCGAGGTCGCACCGGTGTAGGAGAGGTTGTCCTCCTCCGGCGTGATCTTGAACGTCTTCGAACCGCTGCTCGGCCCGTAGAAGGTGTCGCCGCCGAAGCTCGCGGTCGCCGGGTACGACCCGGCGATGTCTCCGATCATCAGCGAGCACGACGCCACGCCCGACGAGTTGGTCGTGCCGCTGCAACTCCGCGAGCCGAGCGTGAACGTGAGCTGCCGGCCGGCGAGCGGCGTCCCGCCGGCAACGTCGCCGGTGAGCACGCCTGAGAGCGTGACGTGGTCGCTGTAGTCGCCCGTCGTCGCGCCGGTGTAGACGACCACCGACTCCTCATGGTTGACCGTGTACGGGTGCGAGTCGCCCTTGCCCACGTAGTCGACGTCACCGGCGAAACTCGCAGCTGACGGTGTAGGAGCCCGGGGCCAGCGTGAGCACGAACGAACACGAGGCGGTGCCGCCCACGTTGGTGGTTCCGGAGCAGCTCTGCGTGCTCGTCCCGTTCGTAACGATGAACGTCACGGACTCGTTCGGGACGACCGCACCCGTGTCGAGCTCGGTGAGCTGCGCGGAGAGCGTCGTCGAGTCGTTCCAGTCCTGCGACAGGTCGCCGGTGTAGGCGAGGACGGTCGGCGCCTTGTTGATCGTGAATGCCTGCGGTAGGGACGAGGTCGACAGGTAGTCGAGATCATTCGTGCCGTCGAAACTGGCGCCGACGTTGAACGAGCCGGGATCGGCAGTCAGGTAGACGGTGCATGACGCGGTGCCGTCCGCCTGGGTCGTGGTGCTGCAACTCTGCGTGTTTTTCGGATCCGGGGTGACCGAGAGTGTGACCGTCTTACCGGCAATCGCAGTTCCCGTGTCCGACTCGGTCAGTTGTCCCGTCAGCGTCACGGTGTCGTGGTAGTTCCCCGACGTTGCCCCCGCGTTCGCGTACGTGAGCGTGGTCGGCGCCTTGTAGATCGTAAAACCGGTCCCGGCATTCGCCGACAGGTAATCCGGGTCGCTCGAGCCGTCGAAGTCTGCCGTGACGGTGAACGAGCCCGGGTCGGCCGTCAGCTTCACCTGACACGAGGCGGCACCGCTTGAATCCGTCGACGACGAGCAGGTCTGCGACGGATCGCCCGAGATCGCGAACGTCACCGACCTCCCGACGACCGGAGTGCCGGTGTGGTGCCCCTCGACAAGCGTCCCCGACAGAGTCACCGTGTCGTGGTAGTTGCCGAAGGTGGCGCCCGTATACGTCAGCATGGTCGGCGCCTTGTTCACCGTGAAGCCGAACGGCGCGACCGAGCTGCCCGCGTAGACGGTGGTCGCGGCGAAGCTCGCGCCCGCCTGGATGGCTCCCGGCGTGTCGTTGAGAACCGGGGAGCAACTCGCCACGCCGTTCACGTCCGTCGCTACCGAGCAGCTCTCGGCGCCCGCGGCGAGCTGGACTGTCTGGCCCGCCACCGGGGTGCCGTTGCTGGTCAGCGTCGCCGACAGGTTCGCGGGATCGTGATAGATCCCAGACGTGTCGCCGGACCACGTGAGCGTGGTCGGTAGTAGCGCGCCGGTACAGACCTGCGACTGACAGTTGATCGTGTTGTCGACGTTCGAACCGGTCTGGGTGCCCCCGAACGGGGCGCCGTTCTGGTTGCCGTCGATAGTGCCGGTGCACTGACCCGACGTCCCGGCCGAAGTCGTCAGCTGCTCGGTCTGCACGGCGTTCGCGTTGGCCGACTGGCTCGTGTTCTGGGTGATCGTGCAGGTGTCGGAGCTGTTCGTGCCCTGGAAGCTGCAGCAGACGCCCTTCTGCAGCGTCCGCCTGGCAGCGGTGCGCGCGGGAGCGCCGTTCAGGCTGGTCGGGCCGATCTGCGTCTGAGCGACCGAGCTGTTCGGGGCGAGGAACTGGTCCTCACTCTGGTTCGCCGTGTATTGCGCGTGCGACGAGCTGCACTGGTCCATGTGCCCGATCAGGTCGGCGCGCTGGCCCTGCGTGCCGCCGGCGGCGGTCGTCGCGTAGCCGCGCTGGTGCTGGGCCTGCGTCGCGGTCGCGGTCAGGGAGCCCGTGTTCGGGCACGGCGGGTTGCCGAGGCTGGCCGGGTTGAAGCCGACCGGCCCCTGCTGGATCGTGAACGTCTGTGACGTGGCCTGGCTCTGCGACACGGATCCGGTCGTAGTCGTGCTCGCGCACTGTGATGCGGACTGATTGATGCTCGCGGTTCCGTTTCCGGACGAGCTCGACTGAACGATCGACGCGGTCTGCGTCCCGATCTGGGGCTGCGGCGGCGACGTCCCCGAGGGCGGCGTGCACGAGCTCGCGCCCTGGAGGACTGACTGGGTGGCCGTCGCCTTGCTCGCGCCGGAGCCGGTCGTCTGCGTGATGCTGCAGTCCTGGCTCAGCGTCCCGCTCGACGTCGTCGAGGCCTGCTCGGTGCACGTCGCGGTGTTCTGGCCCGAGGTGGAGACCTGGACGATCGTGCACGTCTGCGCCGACGATGTGTTGCTCGAGGAGACCGAACCGCCACCGCCACTCGCCGTACAGCTGACCGAGTTGGCGCCGCCGGCCGTCGTGAACTGCAGGACGCGGTGCGACTTCGTGCAGTTCCACCCCTTGCCGGGGCATTTCGGCCCGGCGTAGTTGCGGTGTCCGCGCTGGACGACGAACCCGGTCGGGTTGACGCCGATCGAGGACAGGTAACGCGCTGCGCTTCCGCCGTGGGCGAGCATCGACCAAGGGGTCGCCTGAGCCGCGCCGCCTGCTGCCGCCCCGCCGACCAGTACCAGTCCCAGAGCAATCGCAAGCGTCGCTACGCCCGCCCGCCGCCTCGTCATCGCCTCTCCCCCGTCCGCAGATCAGTTACGCCGCGAGGAATCTTACGGTCCCGGCAGGAAAAAGCAAGATTTTGATCCGTTCCAGCCACCAGCCGTTCGTCAGACGCCGACGTAGGTCGAGCCGAGCGCCGCGGCGAGCGTGCGGTGCGCCGGCGAGACGCCGATCAGCACCGACCGCGCCGGATCGACGCCGGCTCGGCGCGCGAAGGTGAGCGGGAGGCCCGGCAGTGGTGGGCGGCACCAGCAGGCCGGCGGGCCGCCGCCGTGAGGGCACACGGCGACCTCGACGGCCCCTGCGAGCGCAGAGGCGAGCGTGCGGACCGTCGCCTCCCGCGCGCCGCCCGGGTCCCAGTCGAACACCAGCGTCGGCGCTCCGGCGTCGGCCTGCTCGAAGCCGTCTCGCTCGAGCGCCGCCGCCGCGACGAACACCCCTGGCTTCGTTCCCGGCCACGCCGTGCGCACGAAGGGGCGCTGCTCGATCTCGCCCCAGCCCTCGTCGGCCGTCGGCGGCTCGAGCTCGCGCTGTGCACGCATCTGCGACGTCGGCAGCAGCAGTCCCGGCTCGCGCCGAGCCGCGGCCCGCAGCTCCTCGGGCGTCGGCAGCACGCCGAACCGGTCGAGCAGCCGCTCGACGAGATTGACCTGCGCCTGGGCGAGCGTCGTATCGAGCCAGACACACCGTGTCGGTACGCCGTGTCTTGCGGCGGCGTCGAGTACGTGGCTGCGTGCCGCGCGCGTCAGGTAGGTGTTGTCGAGCACGATCCGGCGCTCGCCCGCCGCCAGTGACTCGTCGAGCGCGGCGGCGAGCGCGCGCAGCGTCCCGCCGCGTTCATCGCGATTGAGGCGCGCATAGTCCGCGCGCGGCGTACTCCTCGGCGATCCGCGTCTTGCCGGCACCGGGGATTCCCATGACGAGGACGACCTCCCCGCCGACCGCACCGCGAGTGGCGGCCCGGCTCCGCCCGAAGGCGGCCGCGAGCGTCCGCCGGTCCTCATCGTCGAGCTCGAGCCGTGCTGCGCGCACGGCCGAGCGCACCGCCTCGGGTCGCCGCGCACCCGGGATCGCGACCACGTTCGGCGACGACTCGAGCAGCCACGCGAGAGCCACCTCCGCGGGCGAGGCACTGCGCGCCTGCGCGACCGTCGCAAGTGCGGCGTTGCGGGCGAGAGCGGCCTTTCGACGCGGGCCGCCGAGCGGCGAGTGCGCGATCACCGTGATGCCCCGCTCGTCGCAGCGTTCGACGAGCGCGCCGCGCACGGCACTGTCGTCGAACACGTTGAGCGCGACTTGCACCGCCGCGATCGGTGCCAGCTCGAGCGCCTCATCGAGTTGCGCGCGGTTGACGTTGGCGACTCCGACACGCGCAACCAGCCCATCGTCGACCAGCCGAGCGAGCGCACGCACCGTCGTGCGCCACGGCGTCCGCGGATCGGGCGCGTGAACGAGGTAGAGATCGATCGGCAACCCGTCGAGCGCCTCGAGGCTCGCCTCGCAGTCGGTGCGAATCGCCTTCGCCCGGCCGTCGGCGATCCACGCCTCCCCGGCGCGCGTCATTCCGCCCTTCGTCACGATCCGCGCGCGCGCTTCGGCGCCGCAGCGGCGAAGCGCGTCCGCGAGCAGCCGCTCGTTGCCGGGGTACGCCCGTGCGGTGTCGAACATCGTCACCCCGGCGCCTGCGGCAGCGGCGATCGTCTCGAAGGCGAGCTCGTCGTCGGCCGGAAGCCGCATGCAGCCGAGGCCGATGCGGAGCTCTGACATGCAGCGACGTTAGTCGCCGGCGAGCCGGCCGAGCGCCTGCTCGATGCGCTCGAGGCGCGCGTCGAGCGCGTCGAGGCGGTCCTCGATCTTCTTCTCGGACTCCGCCTCGGTCGCAGCGGCACGCCGCTGATACTCGATCTGGGCGCGGGTGACAAAGGTCGAGGTGATGGTGGCGGTGAGGATCGCGAGGTAGGCGGTTCCCCAGAGCATCACGACCGCCGCGACCAGACGACCCGACCTGTGCGCCGGCGTCACGTCGCCGTACCCGACGGTGGTCACGGTCTGGATCGCCCACCAGAGACCCTTTCCGTAGCTCTTGTACTCCTCGTGGTCGAGCAGCCGAATCGCGATTGCGCTCGTGAGCACAACCACCGTCGTACCCACGACGATCGCGCTGAGGGCGTTGCGCACCGAGACCGGTCCGCTCGCGATCTTCATGACGCGCCGCTCCATCACACTCGCCCGGGGCACGGCTTGACGCTAGCCCCGCTCCCGGACAGCGTGGGCGAGGCGCGCCCCGCCCACGCAACCCGGATAGACCTCTAGACCTCGGAGTCGATCTCGTCCTGGTCCGCGAGCTCGGCGATCTCGATCGCAAGGCCGAGTGCCCGCGTGATCTTGCTGAGCGCAGAGACCGTGCGAGCCGTGCCGACGATCGGCGCGATCGCCGCGAGGACGTCGCGCGCATCCTGCTCGTCGAGACCGGCGTCGCTCGCGGCGCCGATGTTCAACAGGTACGACGCAGGAGGTGCGTCGCTCGCGATCAGCGCGGCGAACCGAACCAGCATCAGCTCGCGCTCGTCGAGGTCCGTCGCCTCGATCGAGTCGGCCGTCATTTCGGCCAGCAGATCGAGGACCGGCGTCTTGGTAGGTTCCTTCGGCAATGGACTCCCCTTCCGAGTCGGGTCGGCGAACCGTCCCGGGGACCCGGTCGGTCCCGACGGTCGTCTTCTATCAAAGCCCCGGCAGCGAGGCATTACGATCTGGTGCACCGCCTGTTGAGAGGGAAACGACAGTGGCCGCCGACCAGCACGTCTCGCCCGACGAGCGTCGGGCACAGGGCAAGGCCGCACGCGCAGAGGTGCCGCGCAAAAGCCACGCGGACTTCGAGCCATCGGCGACGCGGCCGGACCCGATCGACCTGCTCGAGCAGCAGGCAGCCACCCGCGTCCCGGAGCTCGTGCCGATCCGCTACGGCCGCATGTCGGTCTCGCCGTTCACCTTCTACCGCGGCGCGGCGCTGATCATGGCGTCCGACCTTGCGCCGACACCACGGTCGGGCTTCGAGGTGCAGCTGTGCGGCGACGCGCACCTCTCCAACTTCGGGGTCTTCGGCACCCCCGAGCGCCGGCTCGTGTTCGACGTCAACGACTTCGATGAGACGAGCCCCGGACCGTGGGAATGGGACGTGAAGCGGCTTGCCGCGAGCATCGCGATCGCGGGACGCGAGCGCGGGTTCAGCGACAAGCAGCGGGCGGCGGCGGTGCTCGCAACCGTCTCCCGGTACCGCGCCGCGATCAACGAGTTCGCGGCGATGCGGAAGCTCGACCTGTGGTACGCGCACCTCGACGCGGACGCAGTCTTCAGCGAGGCGCAGAGCAGAGGCATCCTGCGCCGCAACGCCGCAAAGCGCACCGAGGCTGGGCTGGCGAAGGCCCGCACCAAGGACAGCTTGCAGGCGCTCTCGAAGCTGACGCACGTCGTCGACGGCGAGCCGCGCATCATCAGCGACCCGCCGCTGCTCGTTCCGATCGAAGAACTGGCGGCCGACATCGATCCGACCGCGATCTTCGACTGGCTCCGGTCGCTCCTCGCCGAATACCGGGAGACGCTCACGCACGATCGACGGCTACTGCTCGAGCAGTACCGGCTCGTGCAGTTTGCGCGCAAGGTCGTCGGCGTCGGGAGCGTCGGCACGCGCGCATGGATCGGGCTCTTCCTCGGCCGCGACCACCAGGACCCGCTGTTTCTGCAGATGAAGGAGGCAGGCGAGTCGGTGCTGGAGCCGTTCGCCGGGCCGAGCGAGTTCGAGAACCATGCGCAGCGCGTCGTCGTCGGCCAGCGGATGATGCAGTCGGCTACCGACGTCTTCCTCGGCTGGAAGCGCGTCGACGGCCTCGACGGGCAGCGCGACTTCTACGTCCGCCAGCTGCGCGACTGGAAAGGAAGCGCCGACGTCGACGAGATGGTTCCCGAAGGAATGTCGCTGTACGGGCAGCTGTGCGGCTGGACGCTCGCGCGCGCGCACGCCCGCACCGGCGACCCGATCGCGATCGCCTCGTACCTCGGGACGGGCTCCGTCTTCGACGAGGCGCTCGTGCAATTCGCAGAGGCGTACGCCGACCAGAACGAGCGCGACTACCGCACGCTGCTCGACGCGATCGCGTCAGGGAGGATCGCGGCCGAGACCGGTCTAGAAGCTCTCACAGAAGATTCGTCGATCCGGGTGCGATCGGCGAGTGCGATGCAAGGACGCAGGGAGCGCCAATAGCCAAGCTATTGGCGCGACCGAGGACGCAGCGTGCCGCCGAGCGGGCGGGCGGCACAACTGCTCATTCTGTGAGAGCTCTAAGACCTAGGACGACGTGTTGATGGACGCCTTGAGCGTCTTGCAGGAGCTGGAATTCTGGAACGCGGTCGTCAGCTCGCCGCCTGCATCGAGCATCTGCAAGTCGTGGAAGGTCAACTTGACCTCGTTGCTCATCGACGACAGCGTGCTGGTCACCGATGGGACGACGGTCAGCGCGCTCGCCACACTCGAGACGTTGCCGACGTCGCTCTTGATCGTCTGAGCCTGGGTGTTGATCTGCGTCGTTAGCTGATCGACGTCCTGCTTCGCCTGGGCGCCCGCCTGCGTGTTCGGCTTGCCGAGGTTCTTCACGTCCTTGACGAAGGTGTCGGTCGCCGACTTGAAGTCGTTGTACGCCGTCTGGATGCTGTCCTTGCTGATGTTTCCGCTCTTGATCGGCGACACGGCCGACTGGACCGAATCCTTCCAGGTGGTGACCGAGGAGCAGAAGCCGCTCGCCCACTCGCTGGGACTCTCGGGCTTGCTCTTGCCGCACCCGGCGGCGAGCAGGGCGAGCGCGGCGATGAGCGGCACGAGCACGATCCGAGTGGACGTCACGGGGCGAGCTTACTGCAGCCGCTGCCCGAGGAAGGCAAGGACGCGTTCCAGGAAGAGCCGGCCGGCCGCGGTGTCGAGGTCGAACTGGTACTCGTGGCCGAGCGGCGGCTCGTGGTCGTCCGAGAAGAAGAGCGTCTCCGGCTCGACGCCACGCTCGCGCAGCCGCTCGACGAGCACCTCGGAGTGCTGTCGAAGCGGGTCGGCGTTGCCGACCGTGATCAGGGCGGGCGGGAACGCGGACGTGACGTGATCGACGACCGAGAGGGTGGCGAAAGACGGGTCGTTGGCGAAGCGGCGCTTCCCCGAGTACGCCCAGAGCACGGTGGTGAGAAAGCGCCGGCCCTCGGGCGTCCCGGCCTTCCCGGCGAGGGCGAGGTCGTAGGGCCCGCAGGCGAGCACGAGGCCGCGCAGCTGGGCGCGTGTGATCGCCGGCTCGATGCCGACCGCTTCGGCATACCCGGGCGTGGTGACGAGCGATCCGATCTGCGCGGCGATCTGCGCGCCGGCCGAGTCGCCGCCGAGCGCGAAGCGTGTGGGGTCGATTCCGAGCCGCTCCGCGTTCGCCTGCGACGTAGCGAAGCGCCTCCATCACCTGACGCGTCGGGGTCGGGTAGCGGTGCTCGGGCGCGAGTGAGTAGTTCGGGGCGACGACGGCATAGCCGCTGCTCGCGATCAGCTCGAAGTAGGCGGCGAGCTCGTCCTTCGAGCCGCCGACGAATCCACCGCCGTGCAGCCACACGAACGCCGGAAGGGCAACGTCGGCCGAGCTCGGGAGATGGACGTCGAGGAGCATGTCGGGCTCGTCGCCGTAGGGTTCGTCGATCAGCGAGTCGACGTCCATCGGCGCGTGCGCCTCGAGCCCGCGCGCGGTCTTCTCGCCACCGCTTGCAAACGCTCTGCGCAGCATCAGCGCTGCCGGGCGCGGGGTGAAGAGCAGGCTCGTGTGCAGTACGAACGTCGCCCAGCCGAGCGCGAGCCGATGGCCGAACCGCGGCTGAGCCACTACGGAGAGGTCGAGACGGTCACCGTCACGGTGACGGGCTTCTGCTTCTCGACGACCGTGATCACGCGCCACTGGACGGTCGTCACCGGCACGGTCTTCGTCGTCGTGATCGTGCGTGTCTTCGTCACGGTGTGCGTGTGGGCCGGGAGCGTCACCGTCTCCGGCCTCGAACGAATCGCCGGCGCCGCGATCGTGCGAACGACGGTCTGCGTCGACAGGACGGTGTGCGCGACGCGAACGGTCGTCGGCGCGGCGGCCTTGTTCGCGACGTAGACCTTCCGGATCACCGGCACGCGCTTCACGACGACCTTCCCGCGCGTCTGCACGGTGATCACGTGCTCGACGGTGCGGACGATCGTCCGAGCTCCGCTGTCGCTCGCCTTCGCCGACGGGAGACGCTGCGCCGCGTACCAGCCTCCGACCACGACGCCCCCGAGCAGGAGCACGGCGAGCACCGCCTTGGCGCCGCCCGACACCCGCTCGTGCCACCACCAGCGCCAGAAACCGAGCTCTCTCCAGTGTTCGCGCATCGCGCCGGCGGCGCGTCAGGCGTCGGAGCGCGTGCGCGCCACCGCCGGGACGGTCTGCAGCAGCAGCTTCAGGTCGTTCAGCATCGACCAGCTGGTCACGTAGAAGTAGTCGAGGGTCACCATCTCCTGGAAGGGGATGTTCGCACGTCCGAGCACCTGCCAGGGGCCGGTGATGCCCGGCTGGAGCCGGACGCGGCTGCGGGCCCAGTCGCGGACGTGCTGGTCCTCGTCGAGGATCAGCGGGCGCGGCCCCACGAGCGACATCTCGCCCTTGAGGACGTTGATCAGCTGCGGCAGCTCGTCGATCGAGTAGCGCCGCAGCACCCGCCCCACTCGCGTCACCCGTGGGTCGTCCGGCACCTTGAACATGCGCGCGTCGCCACCCGGCCGCAGGTGCTTGTTCAGATGCGCGACCTCGTGCTTGCGGGCGTCGGCATCGGCGACCATCGTGCGGAACTTGAGCATCGCGAACGTCTTGTCGTTCGCCCCCATGCGCGTCTGCCGGAAGAAGACCGGCCCGCGCGAGTCGAGCTTGATCAGCACCGCGACGACCGCGAACAAGGGCGCGAGCACGATCAGCGTGGTCAGCGAGACGATCATGTCCAGCGCCCGCTTCAGGTAGAGCGACGAGCGCGCCATCCGGAACGGCGGCAGGTTGACGAGCGGCAGCCCTTCGACGCCGTGGATGCCGATGTTCGGCGGCACGACCTCGTAGAGGCGTGGGACGATGTCGATCTGCACGTCGAGGTCGCGCAGCGAGCGGACGAGGTCGACCAGACGCTCCTCCGGTTCGTTCGAGAACGCAATCAGCACGCGCTCGACGGCGTGCGTCCGGATGAGCTCGGGAAGCTGCGAAGGAGACCCGAGCATGGTCAGGTCGCCGAGGTCGTCGCGCCGCTCCCGCGGATGCTCGTCGACGAACCCGACGAGATTGATCCCGTACTCGGGATGCTGCAGGTACTTGCGCGCGACGAGCTGGCCGACCGTCCCGGCGCCGACGATGATCGAGTTCTGCACGTACTCGGGCCGCCGCCGGCAGATCGCCCGGGCAGCGCACCGCGCGAGCGGGATCAGCACGATCGCGAAGGCCCAGAACGCCGTCGTCTTCATCAGGTCGGGCTCGAAGAGGCCGGTCGCGCGGCCGAGCCCGTATGAGACCCAGACCGCCACGGTCACGAGGTGGAAGACGCCGACGACGTCGTCGACCGTCGAGTGGTCGGTGCGCTCCTCGTCGCGGTCGTAGAGCGCGTAGAGCTTTGCCGCCACCACCCAGGCCGGCAGCGCGACGAGGAAGAGCAGCCACTTCGGGCTCGGGGTGAGGCGCTCGACGAGCGTCGAGCGGTTCGTGAAGAGCGCCTGCGCGAGGAAGAGCGCCGCGATCAGCCCCACCAGGTCGGCGGCCAGAAGCGCCCGCCGAACGAGCCAGCCGCGCCCGCGCGCGACCGGCTCCCGCAGCTCTGCCACCGGCTCGGAGCGCAGATCGGCAGGTTCGATGATTGCCTCATCGACCTCGACCTCCTGGTAACCGCTAATCGCAGGCGGTGCCCGCATTCCCCCTCATCGCCTTCCCTCGAAGCGCGAAACGACCCTTCACCCTCCGCAAAGGTCACTCCGTCTCGCGTTACCCCTTCACGGCGAATCTAATCGGGGGCGAGAACGCGAAACTGCTTTGTTCTCCGACCGACCCAGCCAGTTCGCGGAAATCGCGGGAAAAACCGACGCTACGGGCGGCGAATCACGCAGTCGCGAGCCGGTAGCCCGCCATGAATGAAGTACCAGAGATACTCGAACGGGGTCACATAGATGATCTGGCCGTGCCAGCAGATCGGGATCCGTCCTGCGTACTGGTGCATGAACGGCGGCGGCGGCCCGAATTGCCTGTGACTCCAGAACCGGGGATCCAGGAACCCAGACGGCGGCTGGTTCCCGTTGTGATTGGAGGTCACGGCCGGAACGTTCGGTGTCTGCGCCGGAGGCTGCACGACGTGTGGCGGCTGGACGATGTGGAAAACGCCCCTGCTGAACGCCTGAATCGATCCGCTCGCCGAGCCGAGCGCACCGGCGACGCCAAGTGAAAGGGCGATCGCCGCGGTCGCGACCGCGATCAGAGCGAGCCGCGGAGCGGTCGCGCGACGCGGGCGGCGCACCGGCGCCATCTGAGCAGCGAGCCGGTCGACCAGCTCGTCCGGCGCCTGGGGGCGCTCGGCACGGAGCCGACGTTCGAGCTCAGTGTCGTGACCGCGTCTGCCGAACATGTCTATCCCCGTCTACCGGAGTTCGGACGCAAACCCTTACACGGCGTCAGCCGGACGAAGGCAGGCCGCTCGTGAGGTCGGCGAGCTCGGGTGCGTGAGGGTTCAGCGCCCGTGCGCGAACGAGGGCGGTCCGATGCTCGACTCCAGACGTGACGACGGCGATGTCGTACCACGTCTGCCAGTCGCCCGGGTCCTTCGCGGCGGACTGTCGGAGCGCCGCCAGACCGGAGCGCTTCTCGCCGACCAACACGCGACTCTCGCCCAGCTCTCGCAGTGCCACGGCCGACCACGGCGCCCAGCGATGAGCCTTCGCTGCCTCCGCGACCGCCTTCTGACCCGACCGGTTGAGAATCCCGTTCTGGGCCTCACCCAGCGCGATGTTCCCGATCAAGCCGACGAACGCGATCACGACGGCGACACATGCCGCCACCCCGAGGATCAGGCGCGGGAGGCGCGTGACAGCCCATCGGGGTTGCCGTCCTCGCGCCGCCGCGACCAGGACAGCGGCCGTGAACAGCGCCAACAACGCCACCGCGGGCATCTGCCAGTCCCAGTCGACGGCGGCGTGGACGAGGAACGCGACGTACGCACCGAACGCGGGTGCGACGAGAGGGTGTCTTCGCGAACGAACCGCCGCGACGAGAGGAATCGCGAGCAGCGCAACGAGCAGCGCAAGGCCGATCACTCCCCCCTCGGCAAGCGTCTGGACATAGAGGTTGTGCGCGTCCTCGACGAAGTAGCCGGTCGTGCGGTGCGCCAGCCACCAGCGTCCGAAGCTCCCGGCTCCCGAGCCGACAACGGGGTGAGCACGGAAGTCTGCGAGCGCCGAATGCCAGAGCACCGTGCGTCCGTTGTTCGAGAGCGAGAAGAGGCGGCTGTTCAGATCGCTTCCGCCCGTCGGAGTCGACACGAACGAGTCGTACGCGTGACGCACGAGCGTCGGAGGCGATCCGTAGGCAGCAAAGACGCCGATCAGCGCAAGTAGCGCGACGGCGACCGCCGCGGCTCCCGCGGCACCTCTAAGCGTCCGACCAACTTTGATCCGCGACAGCCAGACGACGTATGCGGCAGCGAGCGCTGCCTGCCCCGCTGCGAGCAGCGCGAGCTCGAGAGCCAGCCGGTGACCCGCGTGCGCAGCTGCGCCAAGGGCGGTCGCCTGATGAGTCAGCGCCGGGGCCCGAGAGGCGATCAGCACACCAGCGGCCGGAACCGGAACGAGCACTGCGACGCCGCCGAGCAGACGAAGGCGTTGCGGGCTCAGCGCAAATACCGCGAGGAGGCCAACCGCCAGCGCGGCGAGTGCGCCGCGGCTGAAGGTGAAGTACAGCGTCGCGCTGAGTGGGACGAGCGCAACAGCCGTGAGAATGCGGAGCACGCTGCCCCGCCCCACCGTTGCGACGCCGAGCCCGATGAGCAGCGCCATCGACGCGAAGATGCCGAGCGCGTTCCAGTAGCCGATCGGTACGAACAGGCGGTAGCCGGCGTCGGCGTTGAACGCGCCGAAGCGATCGGGAAAGAGGCGTGTCGCCAGCGAGTAGACACAGATCGCCCCGGCGCCGAGCGCCAGCCCGCTCAACCAGAGGCTGACGCGACCGCGACGAACGATGACGAGTGCAGCAGCGATGCCCGCGAGGTACTCAAGCGTGCGCTGGCCGTTGTCGATGGCGACGCTCGCGGAGCCCGACCAGAGCGTCGAGGCAAATGTGTAGACACAGATCCCCGCGGCAGCCGTGAGCCAAGCGACATCGAAGGCTCCCCACGCCGGCGCGGCGAGCGTCACCACGAGGATCACGAGCCAGGCAAACGCAAGCGTCGTCCAGCCGAACGAGGTTGCATTGAATCCGCCACTCGCCGCAGCGACGCCGGTAACAGTGGCGAACGGCACCAGAAGCACGGCAGCCGACGTCCACGCGTCCACACGGCTTGACATCGATTCCCCGCGGACGCGAGGAAGCACGCTGGTCGTCATTCGGCCGCCTGCAGGCCGTGTGCGCTCGTCTCGCGGGGAGCGCCCGGGGCGGGTTGCTCGAGAAGCCGTCGAAGCTCCTGGAGCGCGCGGTGCAACGCCACCTCGACCGCGTTCGTCTGCATTCCGAGCACCTCCCCGATCTGGCGGGCTGTCAGATCCGCGCCGTATCGAAGCCCGATCAGCTCGCGTTCGCGTTCGCTGAGCTGCACGACGGCGCGGCGCAAGTCGATCCGTGTTGCTGCGTCTGTTTCGAGCTCACCTGCTGCGAGCTCTTCGGGGGCTCCCCAACCGCAAGCGGACCGGTCGTCGTAGTGGTCGCTGATCTGTCGTCGAGCGATCCCGATCATCCAGGCGGCCGCGTCGCCCTTGCGAGAGTCGAAGCGATCCCGGTAGCGAAGAGCGCGTTCGAAGGTGGCCGACGTGACGTCCTCGGCGTCGGCACCGTCGCCGATCCGGTAGGCGACGTACGCGTACACGCGGCGAATGAGAGGCTGTGGGTCGGCGAACGGATCGCGCCCGGGCATCCGGCCACCCTAATGTGGGTCGTGCGAGCAGGAGGGTTGGAGGCCCAAGAACCTCAATGAAAGTGGCGATTGTTCACGATTACCTCACCCAGCGGGGCGGCGCCGAGCGCGTCGTGCTGTCGCTGGCGAAGGCGTTCCCGGAAGCGCCGGTTTACACGTCTCTCTACGACCCGACTGGGACGTTTCCCGAATTCGCGGAGCTCGACATCCGGACGCTTCCGATCAACCGAATCGCTCCGTTCCGCAAGTACCATCGCGCCGCATTGCCGTTCCTCGCGACTTCGTTCTCGCGCCTGCGGATCGAAGCCGACGTTGTTGTTTGCAGCTCGAGCGGCTGGGCACACGGGGCACATGTCGAAGGCCGAAAGGTGGTCTATTGCCACACGCCGGCACGCTGGCTGTACCAGTCGGACCGGTACTTACGCGGCCGGAGCCGCCCAGTACGTGCAGTGTCCGGGCTCCTTCGGTCGAGGCTCGAGCGTTGGGACAAGCGGGCCGCAGCCTCCGCCGATGTCTATCTCGCCAACTCAACTGTCGTCGCCGAGACGAATCAAGACGATCTACGGCATCGACGCCGAGGTGGTGCCGCCGCCTCCGGCCATCACACCTGAAGGTCACGTGCAAGAGCTCGAGGGCGTTGAAGCCGGCTTTTTCCTCTGCGTCTCTCGGTTGCTGCCATACAAGAATGTCGACGCGATCGTCGACGCGTTCGTCTCCTTGCCGGAGGATCGCCTCGTGATCGCCGGAAGCGGCCCTTTCGAGCGTCAACTCCGCGCTTCAGCTGGCACTAACGTCACGTTCGTCGGCCAAGTGACCGACGCTCAGGTCAGCTGGCTGTACGCAAACTGCCGAGCCCTCGTTGCCGCGTCTTACGAAGACTTCGGGATGACACCAGTCGAAGCAGCAACCTTCGGCAAACCGACCGTCGCGCTGCGGTGGGGAGGCTTCCTCGACACGATCGACGAAGGCGGCACCGGCGTCTTTTTTGACGCGCCGACGGGCAAGGCAGTCGCAGACGCGCTCTGCCGGCTTCGATCGACTAGATTGGAATGTGGATGCGATCCGCGAACGCGCGTCGCGCTTCTCGGACGAGCACTTCGTCGAGCGCATCTCCTCGGCCGTGGCGCCCCGCGTGGGATGAAAACGGACGCCCACAAGAGCGGCGCGTTTGTGCTCTGGCTGACGGGCCTGTCGGGCGCCGGTAAGACAACCCTCGCGCGTCTCCTGGAGGCCGAGTTCGCGGACCGAGGTCTCGTCGTCGAGGTGCTCGATGGCGACGTCGTCCGAACTCACCTCTCGAGAGGTCTTGGCTACTCGCGCGAAGACAGAGACACGAACGTCCAGCGGATCGCATGGGTTGCTTCGCGGATCGCCCGAGCGGGAGCGATCGTCATCGTCGCGGCCATCTCGCCCTATGCCGAGGCGCGCGCAGGTGCGCGTAGGTTGGTCGAGGCGTACGCCCCCTTTCTCGAGGTGTATGTGTCGGCTTCGATCGAGACATGCACCCGACGCGATCCGAAGGGTCTATACGAGAAGGCCCTCAAAGGGGAGATCTCGGACTTCACGGGCGTGTCTCACCCCTACGAGGAACCAGCGAAACCCGACATCCGAATCGAGACCGAAGCACTCGACGCCGAGTCCTGTGCCGCGGTCGTCATAGCCAGGCTGCGAGAGCGGGAGCTCCTGCATTGACCGTCCTCCTTGTCGATGGCACGACCGGCGAGCACGCGCGTGGAATCGCAACGGTGATCCGAGGCGTTCTGGCCGAGCTTGCTCAGACAGGCACGAGATCGGTCGTCGTAGCCGGACCTCGCCTGGACTCGGAAGGTGACTATCCAACACGTCGAGTCGGGCTCGCGCGCGCGCGATCCGGTCGGCTTCTCTATCAACGGCTCCTGCTCCCGTTCGATGCCGCTCGAATCGGAACCGACGACGACGCGGTCGACCGCGTGCTCTTGCTCGATGCATATGTACCTCTGGTGCGCCCGCAGCAACGGATCCGGTACGCGAGCCTGGTGCATGACGTTCTTCCGCTCTCCCATCCGCAGTACTGGTCGCGTGCCGCGCGAATGGTCAAGCGCATCGCACTTACGTCCCTACGCGACGAGCGCGTCACGCTCTTCACTTCAACAGCTTTCAACGCGAGGGAAATCAGGCGATTGCTCGGCCGCGAGGCTAGCGTGGTCCGCTTCGGTTGCGGACAGCTGACCGATGCAGAGGCCGATAGTGCACTAGAGACGCCCCTCCCGGTCTCAGCGTCGTATCTGCTCTACGTCGGCGCGCTTGAGCCAAGGAAGGGGCTGATGACGCTGTTCGACGCGTTCGCGCGTGTGTCGGGAGCGTCGGACACCGATCTCAGTCTCGTCCTCGTCGGCGTCGGTTCCCGTCGTCACGAGGCCGCGCTCCGAGCGAGGGTCGAGGGGTCGATCGACGGCGACCGGATTCGCTTCGTGGGGTCGCCGAGTCGCGAGGAGACCCTCGGTCTGGTTGCGCACGCGCGGGCATTGGTCGTACCAACCCGAGCCGAAGGTTTCTGCCTTCCTGTGCTCGAGGCGATGGCGCTCGGCACGCCTGTCGTCGTTAGCGATCTTCCATCGATCCGCGTCATGGGCCGACGACGCTGTGCTCTATGCGCCGCCACGTCGAGCGGACGGCTGGGTCGAGCCGATCCGGGCGGCTATCGAGAGCAGCGTTGAAAGACGCAGGTCGGGGCAGGCGCAAGCGCGTGACTACCGCTGGCGCGAATGCGCGATGGAATTAACCCACTTCTAGCTGAGTCTGCCGGCTGAGGACAAAGGGCATCACAAGAAGATCTAGAGTTCGGCTTCATTTCACCGACTTCTGGGTCGGGTTCGAACCGCATCGCTGGCCACCGATCCGAGCGCTTGCCTCTGAATACGGCGTTGACATCGCGCCACGAGCGAGAATCCTCGTTTCCGGGCCGTACGGTCGTGACCACGTCCGGCACGTCGGCACGAAGGTGTTCTGGACCCACGAGCCACACGACTACAACCCGTTGGAGCACGACTTCACGGTCGGCTTCGACGTTTCCGACAGACCAACGCACATGCGCTTCCCAAGCTTCGCGTCTCATCTAGTTGGACATTCCCTGGACAATGACCCCATTGAACGGCCCGTCGTATGAGGACTGGCGTAAACGACCAGAGTTCTGCAACTTCATCTACGACAACGACGGACCGCCTGTCAGGAAGGAGTTCTTCAGAGCGCTTTCACGTCGCAGGCCCGTCGTGGCGCCAGGTCGCGTGTGCAACAACGCGCCGTCGATTCCAGGCGGGCGATGGGTTGTCGACTGGCGCGCTCGAAAGCTCGCGTATCAACAATCATTCCGGTTCACCATCGCCTTCGAGAGCCAGCGAAAGAGCGGCTACACGAGCGAGAAAGCTCCTGATGCGCTGCTCGCCGGGACGATCCCTATCTACTTGGGAAACCCGGCGATAGATCGAGACATCCACCGTAGTGCGCTCATTCTTGCCGACGACTTCGGCTCGCTGGACGAGCTTGCCGACTATGTGTGCGTGGTCGACTGCGATGAGACTCGCGCTCGAGGTCATCTTGAGCCCGCAGACCCTTTCATCCGCTCGGCTGAGGACTGGATCTCCGACCTCGCCTCGTTCTTCGATCACCTCCGAAAGTTCGACGAGAACGCCCGCCGTGGATCGCAACTGCGACGCGCCGTCGCACTAACCGCATCCGATCTCCGTCGGCGAGTGACGGAACGGACGTGAGCCGGAGCTTCTGAGCAGAGGCTCTTGCTGTCGGTTGAGCTCGTTGGAACCGGCTTCACACCGGTGGGCGCCTAACGGCCGCTACCCAGGGCGGAACCAGAGGTCGAGCGCAGGCATTTCCAGCCGACGGTCTCATATCGGTGAGTTGCTCGGTCGATGTCGCGTGTGGCAAGCATGTTTGCGCCCTCCTGACCGGAGCGGAGAACGCTTCGAGGCTCAGCGAGGAGCGGGCGAAGAAGCGTCCTGTCGAGTCGCCTGATAACGAAGCCGCGCGATTCAAGGTGATCGGATACACGGCTCGGATAATTCTCTTCCTCGAACACGAGATCGCGAACATGAGCGAGGATGCGACCTGCGCCAATCAGCGCCCTCAGTTCGGCGCCTTCGACGTCAAGCTTCGCAACCGTTGGCCGACTGTCACTGAGGACATCGTCGAGCCGGCAGACCTTCACGAGTTGGGCTCTGTCTCCGCGCCCCGGGATGAGAGACGCGACTCCGTCGTTTCTTGCTTCCGCCGGCGGCAGGTAGAGCTCGAACGTGCCGGCCTCATCGGAGACCGCAAGTTCGTGAACCACGATCGTCGCGCCGGTCGTCCACCGCTTGACGTTCGCCTGCAGGCGAACGACTGTCTCCGGATTCGGCTCGAACGCGTGCACGGTCGCTCCCGGTCCGCAGCGGCGGGCGAGCAGCGAGGACATGACGCCTAAATGGGCGCCGATGTCGATTGCGTTCTCGCCAGGGTCGCTGAGCCGCCAGAGGGCCTCGGCGACCGGGAGGTCGAAGACGCCGAGGTGCAGGAGGGCGATCCCGACCGATTGGTTTGGGTCGACCAAGATGCGGTCTCCCCACGCGAGCCTCACGTCAGTGGTCGCGGCCGGCTGACGGGACGCGAGCCTCAGGCGCCGAACTATCTGCGACGGCCGCCAGATGTACTCGGGGCGCGCCACGTTTGCGATGCGGACCATCGACTGGAGTCTCCCGCGTTGAACTGGTTGCGAAACGGCCGAGCCACCGAGGTGCGGCGTGCACCTACCGACCTACGCGAGCAGGCGTAGGATCGGCGGCCGTGGAGTGAAGGACGATCGTTGTTCGACATGAGGACGGATACGGCAGCCGTAGTACGCCGAGCAGTCGGTGAGTGTGCACGACTCGCACGATCTGTCTCTATCTCCGCGTACGGCGAGGCTCGAGGCGGCGAGAGTGGCTCGGAAGTGTGTCGGAGTCCCATGCCTCGATTCAGCGACTCCGCACTGCGACACCGCTGAGTCTGAGATGAGGGTTTACATCGCGGCGATCGGCCGAGGCTTCAGGTCCAAGCAGAGTGTTGAGCGCTTTCGGACGCTCGCCCAGAACGATGTCATCGGACGGCATCTACTCGTTGAGGATCCGGAGGAAGCGGACGTCGTTCTTGTCGTCGATCTGCATGCGACGGAGTCCGACATATTCCCGCAGTCTCTACGCCGATCAAGTCTGCCGCGAGCTTGGAGATCGAAGGTGCGTGTCTGGGATCAGCGTGACAACGGCTACTACACCCATCCAGGGCTCTACGTCGCCCCGGCACCCCGGCTCGTGAAGGAACGTCACCAGAAGCCCGCGCCGTACATTTCCACGATCGCCCCCGTCGCGCGGGCAACGACAGAGCCCGATCTTCTGTATTCGTTCACCGGAACACTGACCTATCCGATCCGAGGGGAGATCTTCCGGCTGACGCATCCTCGCGCGCTCGTAGAAGAGACCCAAGGGATCAACTTCTTCGCACAAGCCGCTGACGGTGACGAGCAGCGCCGAGAAGCCCACGAGCGGTACAACGATCTGATTGCGAGATCGAAGTTCGTCCTTTGCCCTCGGGGCCTCGGACCTTCGACGTTTCGCCTGTACGAAACGATGTCTGCCGGACGTGTTCCGGTCATCATCAGCGACCAGTGGGTTCCCCCTGAACAGATTCCGTGGTCTACGTGTTCCGTTCGGATCCCGGAGCGATCGATCTGCGAGCTGCCGACCATCCTGGAGGCGAACGAGAGCCAGTGGCCTGAGCTCGTCGCCGGGGTTCGGACGGTCGTCTCCAACTTCCTCGCCCCCTCCGTCGTGTGGAACTACCTCATGGACTGCCTGGCGGGGGTCGACCCGGGTTTCGCCAGGCGTCCGTGGTGGGCCGACCGGCGGATCCTTCGACAGGGCGTTACGTCGATGCGTTTCAATCGAAGACCGGGACCGTGCCGCTCGATGGCCCATCGACCGGCACGCCAGTAGCGCTACAGCCGGACGAGCAACCGACCGGCGACGTTTCCTGCGCCATCGACTGCGGCGCCGAGAAGTGTTGGGACACGGCCGGCCTTGTTGAAGGGCGGAAAGGCAAACGGACGAAGACCGGCGGGTGTAGAGGCGGAAGGCCCGAACTCGGCCTTCGCTGTCCGTTCTCGCTCTGAGCGGAGCCTCGGAAGCGCCATCCGGGCAGGGTCGACGAGAGCGGCCCGGTAGAGGTCGAGCTGGTCCGCGGCGACACGCTCCCAGGTCCGCCGTTGTGTCAGTGCGAGACCGGCGTCACGGCGCCGGAACCATTCGTCGGGGTTGCCGATCAGCGTGACGACACTCTCGCTGAGTTCGCTGAGATCCCCTTCGTTTACGAGCACGCCCGCGTCTCCGGCAACCTCCGGAATCGCCCCACTGGCGTAGCCGGCGACCACGGCGCCCGAGGCCTGAGCCTCCACGATCACTCGCCCAAATTGCTCCGCCCAGGAGGGTGTCGATACGCTCGGCACAAGCAGGACGTGCACGTCGTGGTAGAGCGAGGCGACCTCCTCCGGGGAGCGCCAGGAGGCGACACGGACGTCGTCGCGAATACCCAAGCGCCCCGCAAGCGTCATCGCAGCTGCCACCTCTGGCCCGTCGCCAACGAGAATCAGACGTGCGGCGCGAACCTGCTTCACGCGAGCAAGTACGTGCACCGCTGCAAGGACACCCTTCTCGGGAACAAGGCGTCCAAACAGCCCCAAGACGATCTCCTGGTCGTCGAGCGACTGACTTCCAGGGCGGAATAGGGTCCCGTCAACCCCGAGCGGAATGACCCGCACGACCCCGCCGAAACCCTTTGTTCTCGCAACTGATGCTGCTTGACGACTGCACGGATAGAGCCCGACGACTCGGCGCAGGGCCGCTCGTTCGTAGCCCGAGAACGGCGGCGGAAGACGCTTGTCGATGTTCTGTGCCGTGTACATCACGATCGGCAGGTCGAGAGGAGCGGCTCGAAGCCACTGGTGGGCTGCGAGGCTGAACGGCTCCTCGTGAACGTCCAAGACGTCCGGCCGGACCCTGGCGATGACACCCGCAAGCACCGACGGATCGCGATAGCGGTGCCGATTCACGTCCCCCGGCCTGACGACTCCCAGCTCGATCAGTTCGAAATGCGGCTCGGCGATCGCTCCCGCGTTCTCCGGGCCTGGCCACGCTTCGGGAACGACAAGCGTGATGTTGGCCCCGAGAGCTGCCAGCGCCTGCTCCCGGGCTCGATGGCCGACGCTGTGGCCGGCGTGATACACACGCAGCACACGCACGTCAGGCGCCTCTAGACTGTCGTTCCTGCGGAGCCCACCGGCGGGCGCGCCGTTGAGGATGACCTCGATACGTGTAGCTCATGTGCCGACCCCGCTCGCACCTGCGGAGAGTTCGGTGTTCGACGTCGTGAGGAATCTGTGTGCGGCACACGCCGACAGATCCGACGGGGAGGAATCCCTGGTCGTCGTCGCTGACTCGCGTGAGGTCGACTTCGACCACGCAAGGTTCCTGCGGGTCGACTACCGCCGGTACTGCCCCCGCGAGTGGTTCACGAAGCACGAGATGTACACGGACCATGTCTACGGCTTCCTCGGGCTGCCGCGCCCACACAGCGCCAGGCTCTTCATTCCGGCAGTCGAGGCAGTCTCGCACGAGAGTCCTCCAATCGTCGTCGTCCACGATGGCCACCACGGGGCCCCGTCGCTCGCGTACTGGCGGCAGCTCAGACCCGAAACGCTGGTCGTGCTGTGGGTGCATGTCCGGTTGTCGCGAAGTTACGGCAAGCTCGAACTTCGCCGACTGCTCAGAAACGCAGACGGCCTCATCTTCCCGAGCGACGACTTGAAAAGAAGCGTCGAGGCCCGCGTCGGATCGCTGCCGACGCCGTCGGTCGTGATCCACAACGGCATCGCTACCTCGATCTTCTACGAAGATGGACGGAAAGCGACGCCCGCGTTTCGCGTGACGTATGTGGGGGAGGTTGCGTCGCACAAGGGTGTCCACACGCTGCTGGAAGCGATGCGCCACTTTTCCTCTCTAAGCGATCGACCGCTACGACTGACGGTCGTCGGTTCAAGTCGTTGGCTCGCGCCTGGCGAGTTGAGCCCTTACGAGTGCTCGTTGCGCGATTTGGCGGAGCAGCACGGTCTCGATGTGCGATGGATCCCGCGGGTGCCCCAAGCCGAACTTGGCGTCGTGTATCGCGACAGCGACGTCGTGTGCGTACCTTCGCTTTGCGACGAAGCGTTCGGAATGGTCGTGCTGGAGGCTCTCGCGTGCGGCGCGGTCGTCGTGGCATCCGCGAGAGGCGGTTTGCCGGAGGCCGGCGGAGACGCTGCGATCTACGTCGACCCGACGGACGAGCGAGCTTTCGCCGCCACACTCGCCCGACTCGCCAACGACGAACGACTTCTTGCCGAAATGCGGAGCAGAGCAGCGGCACGAGCGTCCGAGGCATCGTGGGACACCGCGTACGAAGAGTTCCAACTCGCCGTCGAGGTGTTCCGGGACGCGAAGCGGATTGGAGAGCGCACAGACGCGGAACCGTCACTCGAGCGCGCCATCTAACTCGCGCCAGCCGAGAATGCACATGCAGGCGGAATGTACGAAAGACGGACAAACACGGATCTCTGTGTGCGTCTGCACGCACAATCGCGCCAAGCACCTGCGCGAAACACTCGACTCGTTGCTGGCGGTTCTCCCCTCGGAGGACGACATCGAGATTCTCGTCGTCGATAATGCCTCAACGGACGACACCCCGGATGTTGTCGCAGCCGCTGCCGTCCGCGATCGGCGTGTTCGACACCTCTTCGAGCCATATCCTGGAGTCGCTCGAGCGAGAAACACCGCCCTTCGCCTCGCTCGCGGATCGATCATCGTGTGCATCGACGACGACGTGCGACCCAGGGGGGGCTGGCTGGAGGCGTTGACGAAACCGATCAAAGCGGGAACGGCCGACGCCGTCGCAGGTCGCATCGTTCTCGCCGCCGACGTCACTCAGCCATGGATGACGAAGTTCTTCCGCGTCAGGTTGGCCGAGTCTCTTCCGAACCGCGATCAGCACGCGCCGTTGATCAGCGCAAACATGGCTCTTTCTGCCGAGGTCGCTCGGGCAGTTCGCTTCGATGAGGAGCTCGGGCCGGGCCAACTGGGGATGTCGGACGACGTCTTGTTCGACTATCACGTACAGGCTGCGCAGTTCCGCGTCGTGCCCGCCGACGATGCGGTCGTGGTCCATGCGCTTGGCGCGGAGCGGCTCGAGCGCGACGCAATGCTCGCCTTAGCCCGTGCGAACGGGAGAAGCGATGCGTACGTCTGGCGCCACTGGCTCCACACTGACCTCGGGTGGCTTCGCCTCAGGCTCACGCTCGCCTCGGCACAATGGCTTCGGCTCCGCCTGGGGCGACGGATCTCGCCGATCTCTGAAGATCTTTACGAGGCTACGTATCGGATCGAGTTCATTCGCCGCCTTCGGTTAGAACGTCGACGCCGAGCCCGTTATCAGGACGCTTCGGGACGGAAAGCATTGCAGTCCGACGGACGCGAGCTTCGCTCTGGGGAGTCCACCGGTCAGCGCGAGGCAGGCTAGGTGATGCGAGTTCTTCTCGTCGCGAACAGCGGCGGCGTGATGGGAGGTCATTCCGTCCAGGCTGAGAACACTGCTCAGGGGCTGCGTGACCTCGGTGTCGACCTGACGGTGAGCGAAGAAATCGATCCAGCCGGCGACCACACATATGACATCGTCCACACGTTCGGCGCGTCGAATCAGGTCGTGCGAGCAGCCCGACGGACGGCATCAGCCGTCGTAGCTACACCGATCTGGACGAGCTCCGAATACCTCACGACCGGGGGAAGGCCGTCCACTGTCACTGGACGGGCTGAGTTCGCCCTCCGAGTCGCGTCCTCCGCAGCTCGAAGAGGCATTCACGAGACCGCGCGGCGACTGAGAGAGAGATTCGATGCTGCCGCCCTCGCTTACGAGAGTGCCGATCTGCTGCTTCCGAACTCTCAGGGCGAAGCGGTCCAGATCCGAGACGACCTCGGGGTCAGCACACCCATGTACGTCGTGCCGAACGCGGTTGACCAGCGCTGGTTCACCCCACCCGACGGGTCCACCGACCGTGCGGGCGTTGCGTATGTCGGCCGCGTCGAGCCTCACAAGAACCAGCTCGGACTCATCCGCGAGCTGCGTGGCACAGCGAATCCCGGTTGTGATCGCCGGACCGTCCCATCCACATCACGCGGAGTACGCGGCCCAGTGCCGCCACGAGGCGGATGAGTTCGTGACATTCCATCGCGGCGGCGGGCGGCTGGAGATGCGCGAGGTGTACCGAGGCGCAGCGGTGCATGCCCTGCCCTCATGGTTCGAGACGACTGGCCTTGCCTCACTCGAAGCGGCCGCCACCGGATGTGCCGTGGTGACGACGAATCGCGGCTACGCCGACGAATACTTCGGAGGCGATGTGACTTACTGCGACCCGGGCCGTCGAGGTTCGATCAGAAACGCAGTCGAGTCGGCGTTGGCGATGGGGCCAACGCCCGAACTTCGGCGCAGAGTGATCGAGAACTACACCTGGGAGCACGCAGCTCGAGCCACGTTGGTCGGATATCAACTTGCGCTCGCACCGTGAGCGGTTGACCGACTCTGATGAGCGCCCGGCTAATCGGCAACCGCGACCTGCGCTCTGTCGCAAAGCCGGCGATACGTTGCGCGAACCTCGGGCTCGAGCTCTCCAACAGCGGGCGAGCGCGACAGCGACTCATCGGGAAACGAACGATCCACCCGGACTCCCGTGAAGTCTTCCAGCCGGTCGAAGGCCTCCCCTTTCAGCGCTTGATCGTAATGGATGAAGAGCCACTCTCCCTCTTGTGCGTGCTCGCCGAGTATGCGCGTATACATCGCTTGCCAGACACGGAGCGCCCCTGCGTAGTCGAGCTTGAAATGGCGAAGGTAGTCGGCGCGCGCAACCTCCTTGACCATGCTGTAGGCGGTCCGGCTCGGCTCCCTGAAGACGCAGATGAAACGTGCATCGGGAGACTGCTCACGCCACGTCGACAGCGTGTACGAAAACCGCGGGTCTTTCAGGCAGAAGGGCCGATTGGCGGTGTACCTACGGATCCACTCGACAATGTCCGTCGACGGACGAGGGATCAACGTGTCAGGCGACACGTACGTAAGCCACTGCGACCATGCGACGCTCCTACGGGGGAAGAAGATTCGACCGATCGGCTCGCGCGGCCGCCGAGGCGTGACCGGACCGAGAATCCTCTCGTTGATCGCATTGATGTCCGGGTCTTCGAAGAAGCCCTTCGGATTCATGTCACCGGAGTAGGCGTCCAGCTTGTTGCCCATGAAGTATTCCGACTTCGCCAGCAGGCCGGCGACCATACTGGAGCCGCTTCTCCCACTCCCGACGATAAAGCAGTCGTTGATCGCATGCGTCACGAAAGAGACCTCATGTTGGCTCTGCGGAGCGTAGACGCCAACCAACTTCGGCCGGGTCAGACGACCGCAAAGCGGGACCGCAAGGCGGAGGATTGATGAAGAAAGGACAAGTCCGTGCATCTCTCATTGTCCTGAACTTCAACGGAGACGATGTGATCGCGTCGTGTCTGGACAGCTTGGCCCGGTCGATGTCCGCTAGGGACGAGATCATCGTCGTCGACAACGCCTCGACCGACTCGAGCATCGATCTGCTGGAGGGCCGGTCGGATGTCACCCTGATCCCGCTTCCGAGCAACACGTTCATTTTCGGGCTCAATGCAGGCCTCGCTGGAGCTCGGGGTGAGTTCGTCGCGTTCCTGAACAACGACATCGTCGTGGAGGACGACTTCGTCGACCGATGTCTCACGCGTTTTGGCGACGGAGCCGACGTCTTCGCGGTCTGCCCACGGATTCTCGAGATGAGCGGAAGCGAGCAAGGGAGTCGGACGTCCGGCTTTTGGAGCCGCGGCCTGATCTTCTATGCGCCTCTCCCCCATTCTCCCGCTCCCACTGACTGCTTCTTCGCGGTGGGCGGGCAGAGCTTCTTCCGTCGCGAGATGCTGTCGGAGATCGGCTCGATCGACCCCCTGTTGTGGCCGATGTACCACGAGGACGTCGAGCTTTCGTATCGCGCCTGGAAACGGGGCTGGCGTATTCGTTACGCGCCAGACGCGATAGCTCACCATGTCGGCGGCCACAGCAGCCGGCGAGTATTCAGCCCTTCCCAATTGCGTTCGTTCGTGCGACAGAACGAGTATCTCACCGTCTGGAAGAACGTAACCGACGGTCGACTCATGGCGGAGCATCTCTTACTCATTCCTCCTCGCCTTGCGGCCGCAGCAGTCAAACGGGACTGGCCGACTCTCCTTGGTTTCGGCCGTGCTGCGCGAAGGCTGCCTGCGGTTTCGCGCTCTCGGAAGGAAGCACGCGCGCACATGCGAGTCGACGACCGCGAAGTTCTCCGGCGCCTCGCGTCGATCCGTTAACGGCCGGCGGCTTGTCGCGTTATGCCGCGCCCGCCGGCTTCGACTGCGGTCGAACCGAGACCCGCGACGACCAGCGCGACCTCTGACATGACGGCCTGATTGCCGATCTTGTAGTCCAACCAATGGTCGAACGCAGGACGTGAGCGTTGGAACGACCGTACGGGGGCAAAACTCTTCGCAAGCGGCATCCAGGTCAGCTGCACCCCTTTGCGGACGACGAGCTTTCCTAACTCCCGGATCCAGTTGAGTCGCTCGCGACGCGGGTCGGGGTCCCACCAACGAACACTCGCGAAGTGTCGAGGCTCGAGACCCGCTCTGCGAAACGCGATGTCGAGTGACAGCCTGGTCCAGTAGAAGACATGGCTGATCACGATCTGCCGCCAACGCAGACCGTAGTAACGCGCGGCGAAGCTGCCGATGTCACATGTGGCGACCACGATCGAGCCGTCTTCTCGAAGTAGCTCGGCACACAGGGCGAGCTCCCCGACAGGATCGTGGAGATGCTCGAGAACGTCGAGCATCACGATCAAGTCGTAGCGACTCGATGTCTCGAATGTCGCGAGCGTGCCTTCGTGGAACGGAAGGCCGCGCTCGCGAAGTACTCTCGTGAACTTCGGCGACGCCTCGACCCCCATCACAGCCCAACCTCGGTCGCGCGCTGCCCTCATCAGATGCCCCGCGGCGGGCCCAACTTCGAGCATCGCTCCCGGGCCTTCGTTCAGATCGGTCAGAGTCGCGGCAACCTTGCTCCATCCGGCGGTGCGCTCAACCGATTCCGCGACGTAGTGCACTTCCTCCCAGTCGTTGTGGACGAGTTGCCGCGCGTAGTAGTCACGGATCTCGTCGCCGTCGGGAAACGGGTTCGGAAAGTGGACGCCACAACCATCGCACCCCGTGATCGTCCAGTAGGGGACGGGCGGCTCCACATCCAACGGCCACACGTAGGTCAGATTTGGACCAAACATCGGAAACGCGACGCGAAAGCGCGGTGACAGACGACTCGATCCGCAGATCAAGCACTGCGCGACACGGCCGTTCGGATGCTGTAGACGCCTTTCGGTCACGGGAGCCACTTACGCCAGGGTCTCACGATCGAGCTGTCGCACCACCCGTGCGGGGACGCCCACCGCGAGCGAGTTTGCCGGAATGTCACGCGTCACTACGGCCCCCGCTCCGACGACCGCGTTGTCGCCGATGTGGACGCCTCGAGCGACAACGACCTTTGACCCGAGCCACACATTCCGGCCGAGGACCACAGGGGCGGTGACATGCCCCTGCTCTCGGTACGGCAGATCGCGGGAAGCCATCGCGTGATCGCTGTCACGGACGGAAACCATCTCTGCAATCAAACAATCCGGCCCGATACGCACCGACTCCTTTGCGCCGATGGTGCAGTGGTGTCCAAAGATCGTTCGTGCCCCGACGATCAACTCGCCGACACATTCGACCGTGAGATGCCTGTCGAGGATGCAGCGCTGCCCAAAATCGATCTTTGCGCCGGGGGAGCGGACGATCGTGAGTCCGCGCCGGATGTCGCATCCCGCGCCGAATTCAACACCCGGCCATCTGCCGCGGGCAAGCATGAGCGCCGTCTCTCGACGAGTCCGTGCTGCGACCCGCAGCATCGGTCTAGCCACGCCTACCCTCCGCCAAGGCCAGCTGCGCGGCAAATTCCCGTGTCCGGGCCGACCAATCGTGGTCGCGACCTCGCCCCGGGATTGTCGGCATCCGATCCCGCCCGCGCACCGCAACGATCTCGACGAACGCCCCCGAGCCGACCACGTCTAGTCCTTCACACGCGCCGAGCGTCTGAAACCCGCTTGTCGGCGTGGCGACGATCGGACGCCCGCTCGCGAGGTACTCGAAGCTCTTGATCGCGTCGAGACTCAACGTGAAGTCGTCCACACGGTGTGGGGAGACAAGAACATCGGCTGAGGCCATCCAATTTGGTACGGCGCTGTGAGAAACCGGGCCGTGGAGCATGACACGGCCGGTGCCCTGAAGCAGGCGTCGCGACGCGTTGTCGAGGTGATCCGGTCCGACGAGGTGAACGGTGCCGGCGGCATCTTCCTGCACCATCCTGACGAGGAGGTCGCAATCCAGTCGCTCATGATGAAGGGTCCCTACATACACGACGTGCGGCCGCCGACCAGGCAGCTCGATCGCCTGAGCAGCGGCATGGGCGTTGACATCGACGCCGTTGTGAATCACCGGCGAATCGATTCCGTAGCGCTCAAACCAACGGTCTCGCAACACGTCACTACAAACCGTCGTCCTCGCCGATCCCGCGAGAGCGTCCTCGGCAGAGATGAGCCGCGCACGGTCGTGCGAGGCCATCCTTGCGGAGCGCCAATCGTCCGTCACGTCGTAGACGGCTGGAAGTCCGCGGTCGAGGCAATGCACTCCGACCAGGGCGTCGTTGATCCAGAGGACATCTATGCCTCCCAGGAACCGGGCACGTATCTCGTGCGCGAGCAGCTCGACGCCGCCGCGTAAGCGAGGCAGGACAAGGTGTGGCGTTACGACATGTACACCGATCTCCGGCTGGAAGGTCGAACGATGGCGGAGCTTGAGCGCTGGACCGATGAAGACAATCCGCTCGGCCAGGCCGAGGCGGATGAGGCGCGAAGCAAGGCACTGGTTGCGGCGCCAGACATCGTCCCAGGGATCCGCAGAAAGCAACGCGACCACGCCCAAACTCTGCGTCACGTCAGCTTCCGGGCCGGCGACTGTCCACCAACGCTGCCTCGTAGACCAGCTCGTACCGCCGTCGGATCGCATCCCATCCGAACTCGCCCAACCGCAAAGCCGCCGCGCCCGCGAGTCGCCGTCCAAGATCGACGTCGGACAACAGGCGGTCGATCGCGTTGCCGAGCGACACCGTGTCGGTCGGATCGACGACGACGCCCGTCAACCCGTCGCGGACGAACTCGGTCGCCCCGCCGTTGGCGGTGACGATCACCGGCGTCCTTGCCCGCCAGGCTTCGAGGGCGACGATCCCGAACGCCTCGACACGCGACGGCAAGACGAAGACGTCTGCTGCGTTCATCATCGCCCCGACCTCCGGCCTCGTCATCTGACCGGCAAAGTGCACACGGTTCTCGAGGCGTCGCTCGGCAACGAGCGACCGCAGGTGCGGAAGTTCCGGCCCCGTCCCGCCGACGACGAGTCCGACGTCTCGGTGACGATCGGCGATGCCTGACCATGCTTGGACGAGAAGATCGAACCCCTTCCGGTGCTCGACCCTTCCGAGAGCGAGGACGAAGCGATCGAACGGTGCTTTCGCCTTCGCCACCGCGACCTCCTCGAGGTCGACACCGTTGAAAATCACCCGGGCCTTGCCACCAGCCAGACCGAACCTCCGGACCGCGTCGTCAAGGGTGAAGCGCGAACAGCCTGTCACCATCCGAGCTTGCCAAAGCCCCACTCGAAGCCCACCCCGGAGGAAGACCGACCTGGCGTAGATGTCGTGATCGTCCATGAAGGTTTCGCCTTGGAGCGACACGATCAGCGGAACGAATCGCAAGCCGCTCAACGCTGTCGCGTAGACCCCGTTGATCCCGAAGCACTGCACGTGAAGGACGTCCGGTCGGAACTGCTCGAACGCCTTGCTCATTCGCGCAAGGGTCTCGCCCGCACGCAGCGGCCAGCCGGCCGCCGAACGAAGGGATGCACGCGGACCGTGAAAGAGGAAGCGACGCACACGAAGCCCGTCCATCAGCTCGTCGTCCACGAGCGTGTCACCCGGCGATCGCGCGGTCCAGACCTCGACGTGATGGCCGCACGAAAGGAGGTTCCGGGCAAGGCGGTCGGTCAGAATCTCGACGCCACCGATCTGCGGTGCAAACGCGCTCGGCATGAGGGCGATCCGCACGACTACCCACCTCGCTTCTTGCGAAGCCAGTAGTACATCTCTTCGAGCCGCGATACGTGACGGTCCAGGGAGAAGAGCTCTTGCTGGCGGCGCCGAGCCCGCTGGCCCTCGGTCAGGCGGATGCCCAGATCGCCGGCGAACCGGATGAGATGCGCGGCGGCGCCGGCTGCGTCGCCGGGTGCGAAGAAGCTGCCCTCTGGCCCGAGGGTCTCCGGGTGGGCGCCTCCTCCCGTCGCGACGACGGGGATGCCGTTCGCCATCGCCTCCGCCACCGACAGACCGAACGGCTCGGCGGGCGCCGGCGCGAGCAGGATCGACGACGCTCGCAAGAGCGAATCCGTGTCCGAGACACGGCCGAGAAACGTCACGCTGTCCGCAATTCCGAGCTCAGCGCTGAGCGACTTCAGCGGCGCCGCGAGACGTCCCGATCCAGCAACTGCGAGCCCCCACCCCCTCTGCGCGAGCCCGCTGAAGGCCCAGGCGCGCAGTCCGACGTCAGGCGCCTTCTCTGGATCGAGCCGCTGCATCATCAGGACCTGCCGACAATCGAGTTCGGCGGCCGGACGCACGGCGAACGCCGTTGTAGACGACAACCGATCGCTCCCCGAGACCGTCGGCGACGAACCTGCTGATCGCAATCTGCTCGGCGAGACCGAGACGGACGACTCCACCGACGCGGGTCGGCAGCGCGCGAGCCCGTCGATCCGGGAAGTGGCGCGTGGCAATGACGGGCGCGCAATGCCAGTATCGGGCTCCAAGCGCCGCCACTTCGGCAGCGGTCATGTGAGCATGCACCAGGTCGACTCGTCCGCCTTGCGCGAACCCTCTGAGCACCTCGGCGGTCGACGACGCTCGGAGATGAGTGACCTTCGGGTCGAGCTCGGCGCTCATCCGTTCGGGAGCGCCGCCGATCACTTTCACGCAATGTCCGCGCGCAACGAGTTCGTTGACGACTTCGCAGACGTAGCGCTCGACCCCGGCGAAGCTGTCGCTCCTCACCGCATGCGTCACGTTCAGTTGACGAAGCGTCGTCATCACGCGATCAAAGTCGGAGTTGACGCGCGTAACGAGCGCGCTCTCTCGGGAACGGAGCCGCCACGACCAGTCGCACGAGCGTGCCGAGCAGATACGAGATGCGCATCACGCGCCAGCCACGTCGCCCGTACCACTTGAGACCGAACCGGGCGGCCGACTCCAAGAAGAGCTCGTTGCGTACGTGCTCGTCGCCACTGCTGCCTCCACCCAGATGACGTGCGTACACGTCATCGACGAGCTTTATCCGCCACCCACGACGGAACGCACGGAACTGCCAGTCGCACTCCTCTGCATAGACGAAGAACCTCTCGTCGAAGGGGCCAACGTCGTCAAGCGCGTCCGCGTTCAAAAGCAGCACGGCGCCGATGAGAAACGTCGCTCGGGGACGGAGGAGCCTCTCTAGGTGGAGCGCCTTGACGATCTCCTCTCTCGGAGACGGGACAGGCCATTCGACCCGCTGCGGGTGGCCGTCTTCGTCCACAACACGAGGAGCCACAGCGCACACACCTCGATCGGCTTCGAGAGCAGCCAGGAGACGTTCGATCCCGTACGCCGAAATGCGTGCATCGGGGTTGAGCAGGAGAAGGTCGCGACCGTTCCGTCTGACCAGAGCGACGTTGACCGCCGCCGCGAAGCCGATGTTGCGGCCCGGAGTCACGTACGTGGCTCCTGCGCGCGCGACGAGCTCGTTGACGTAGGTGTCGGCGTCGTTGTCGACGACGAGGACCTCGTGCGCGCCCCCGAGCGCACGCAGAGCAGTCGCGAGAGCCGAGGTGTTCCGGTACGCGACGATCACGACAAGCAGGTTCCCCTCCCCCATAGGAGCCATAGGCTGCCAGAATGAGCCCGTCAAGCTCGAGCGCGATCTCGACTCGCATGACCCGCCTCTTCGTCGCCCCCAGGCCGTCGCTCGCTTCATCACCTTCGGCGACCGCTAGGTACGCCGGGAATGCGGCGATCGTCATGGCTGTCACGCTCTGCGCTGCGCTGATGGGGTACGTGGCGCTCCATGACCGCAGGTTGGCCATCGGCGTCGCGGTGGCAGCGCTCCTCCTGGGCATGATGGCCGGAAATGCAGCCCGGCTCGCCGTTCTCGCGACCGTCGGGGTCTGGCTCATCAGGCGCGTGCCAGGGAACATCAGCGTTACCGACGTCCTTGTCGCACTCGCCGGGGTGGCTGCTCTCGCTGCAGGAGTTGGACGCACGCTGGACGCCCATGCGCGGCTCGTCCTGCGAGCATTCGCCTTCTACCTCGCGACGCTACTGCTGACGCTGGCGTTCAATCAGAATCTCCGGGCGGATTTCGAGTGGTTCCACCGCATCGCGTTGGTCGCCGGTGCAATCCTCGTCGGCGCGTGGCTCGTCCGGTCGAGGCTCTATCACCGCGCGCTTCAACTCCTACTCGCGGTGACGGTTGGGTTCTCTTTGCTCGCAGTGCTCAATACGGCGTCTCGAGGCTTTGCCCCGGCGCAGCCGCTCGGATACCAGAAGAACTTCATCGGTAGCCTGACGGCCACGGTCCTGCTCGTGCTGGTCGCTGCTCATCGCGAGTTCGAACTGCCGCGACGCGTGCTCGTTCTTGCCGGCCTTGTCATTGCGTCGGGACTCGTTGCCAGCCAATCGCGCGGAGCGATGGTCGCGGCGACGGCGGGTCTTCTGATCTGGTTCTTCCGGGCTTCCTCGAAATCCACACGAGGCCTTCGCCGGCTCGCGTTCGTCGTCGCGGTCTGCCTCGGAGTCTTCGCGGCAGTTTCGATCAGAAACGAGTTGAACCAGGGAACCTATTCGAGCTTCACTCAGCGAACCCAGGTCGAGCAAGCGACGAGACAGCTCTGGAAGGCGCATCCGCTCACTGGGGTGGGTCTCCGATTCTTCAAGACCGCGCGCTACGCCGGATACCAGCCGCCGAACAATGTCGTCGACGAAGTTCTCGCCGAGGCCGGAGTCTTCGGGCTTCTCGGCTTCGTGGCATTCGTGGTCGGTTCGCTCTGGGGTCTCGGTCGTCTGAAAGGTCCACTTGCCACAGCTGCGTTGTGCGTGGTTGCCGCCCGCTTCATTCACGGGTTGTTCGACATCTACTGGACCGGCGGCACCACGACGCTGCCCTGGATCATCGCCGGAATGGCGCTGGCTTCCGCATCGCCGCTCGTCCCAACGGCTGCGCCGGGTGACGAACCGAAGGCTTAACGTCCTGCTGCAGCCGGATCTCGCCGTTGTCTTTCCAGAAGCCTCACGCCGAGGTGGGGTCGAACGCGTGGCGTGGGACCTCATGGATCACCTCGCGGGGCGGCATCAGGTCGCATTCATCGGAGAGGCGATACCCGATGGCCTCCCCAGGGGTGTTGAGTTCTTGCCCGTGAGGACGCGGCGTCGTTTGCCCCGCCCTCTGGCGCCCGTGGCGTTTCGCCGTGGGGCCGCCGAGCGGCTTCGAGCGTGCGCCCCGCGGACGAGCCTGGGTCTCGGGACCGTCTCACCGGTGACCGACGTTCTGTGGGTTCAGAGCGTTCATCGCGCGTGGCTCCGGGTGGCGCGCGGTGTCCCGGTCGGTCGAGCGGTCGCCCCGGGAAAGCTCCGCTACGCGATGCCGCGGCATCTGGCGTTGCTCACGACGGAACGAGCCTACTTCCGAAATCCCCCGCGCGACGATCATCTGCACCTCACTTCGAGAAGTCGCCGACCTGGCGGATCTGTACGGCGTCGATCCTGCGACGGCAACCGTGATTCCGAACCCCTACGATCCGCAGCTCTTCAACATCGGACGGCGCACGACGGACAGGGCCGCCGCGAGACTGCGGATGGGTGCGTCAGCAGGCGAGATCGCTTTGCTGTTCGTCGCGAACGAATTGCACCGCAAAGGATTTGCACAACTCCTGTCGGCGCTCGCGATCGCCGCCGACGAGCGATTGACCGTCCACGTGATCGGCAGGACGGCTCCGACTGGCTACCGAGGAACGATCCGGAGACTGGGACTCGAGGAGCGTATTCGCTACCACGGCCCGACGAACGACGTCGGCTGGTGGTTGGCCGGCGCGGATTTGCTCGTGCTCCCGACGCAGTACGAGCCGTTCGGGCTGGTGATCGTCGAGGCGCTTGCGAGCGGCGTCCCCGTGATCACGACCCGTCTCGCCGGGGCCGCTGAGGCGGTCCAGGATGGCGTAACAGGGCTTCTCCAAGACGATCCCGGTGATCCTTCCGAGCTCGCCGATCTGATCGGTCGCGCGACGGCAGCCGACTTGGAAGTGTGGGGCCGGGTCGCCGCCGGCTCGGTCGGCGAGTATCGCCGCGATCGTGTGCTGGGGCGGGTGGAGCGACTCCTCTTCGATGCGCGCTAGAGCGCCCTAACGGCGACGTCCCTCGGGCTCTCCTGCCGCCCGCAAACGCTGCTCCTCGGACATGCGATCATCGGGATCGAGCGCTCTTGGTGCACCACTCGGGCGACTTTGACTCGACTCGGGGACCTCCGACTCGGACCGATGAGCCGAATAGCCGTACCCGTAGCTGTAGGCGTCGCCGTACGAACCACGGGCGCCCGGCACCGGCCCGGTGACCACGTAGCCGAGCTTTCGCGCCGGCGCGGCCGTCAGGAGCCGGCGCAACTCGCTCAGCATCGAGCGCCGCAGCGTCTTCAGGCGCGCGACCACGATCACCCCGTCCACATCTGAAGAGAGCGTGAGGGCGTCTCCGACGCGCAGGACAGGTGGAGAGTCGATCAGGACGGTGTCGTACGAGTCTCGGAGACGCGCCAGAATCGAGTGAACCTGCTCGGACGCCACGAACTCTCCCGGATCGGGAGGAAGCGGCCCCGAAACAAGCAGATCGAGCACACCGCTTTCGGCAATTGGCGCGTGCCCGCCGTTGGTGTTCCCTCCCGCGCGTCCCGAGGTGGCATATCTACCGAGACCCAGGTCGACACGCTGAAGCGCTTGCCCGAGCTGAACCGAACCGAGCACAACATCGGCGATACCCGGCGCGCCGACGACACGGAAGAACCGATCGAGGTACGGTCGACGAAGGTCGAGGTCGAGGAGCGCCACCCTTCGACCTGACCGCGCCTCCGCGATCGCGAGATTTGCCGCCGTCGTCGACTTGCCCTCGCGCTCGATTGCGCTCGTTATGAGGATCGTCCGCACGTCGCCGCCGGTGACACGAACGAAGTCGAGGTTCGCACGAAGGAGCCGGAACGCTTCGGCAGCGTTGTGCTTCGGCTGTACGACCATGACCAGCTCGTCGCGTCTCTGCATCTTCTTCGCGGGCGGCGGCAGGCGCGCCAGCAGGGGCAATCCGCCGAGCCGCTCGCCGAGTTCGCTCGTCGAGCGGACTCGTGTGTCGAGCGCCTCGGCTCCAAGGGCGAGACCGATCCCGATCAAGAGCCCGATGAGAAGCCCGATCGCTGCGTCACGCCGCGGATGCGGTGATACCTGCACTCCGGGCTGAGCCGTCCGGATGATGACCGCGCCTCCGGTCTGCAGCGTCTGCACTGTCTGCAGGCGCTGGTCGTTCTCGAGGAGAGACTCGTACAGCGCCGAATCCTTGCGCCCGTCCTTGGCGAGACTCGCCATCGTCGCCTCGAGCGCTCGCCTCGCGACAACGATGGGTTGGGCGTCAAGCTCGTTTCTGTAGCGCGTGAACGCCCTTGCGTACGAAGTTGCGAGCAGCCGTGCGTCGCTCGGCGACGGATCGACGACCCTGAAATCGATGATGTTTGTGTTCGGGTTCGCCGAGATCGATGTCTGACCGAGCAGCGCATCTGGCGATCTGTCGTGCAGCCTCGCAAGCGCCAGAGCCCGTGCTGCCACATCAGGCACCGATGCGAGGGTCGCTTCGGTGTCGATCGACTGCGATTGCCCAACGGGAAGGCCGCTCGAGTTGATCCCGGTGAGAGCGGCGGCGAGGTTCTGCTCGTTGACGAGAACGTCGGCGCTCGCCGCATAGTGCGGTGTCTGCCGATGCGCGAGAAGATAGGCGACGGCGGGAACGGTGACGGTGCAGATCACGATGATCCACGCGCGCCGGCGCAGGATCGCGAGGTAGGTCTGGAGTGACGCCGGCTCCTGCCTTTCGGGATATCCCACGGTCCTCCGCTCCGAATCGTCTCCGCGAACCACGCAGCCCGTCTTTCGGCAGCTACGCGTCCCTACGCTAACCCGTCTGTCCAGCCGTAGGTCCCCACGTCCTGGGAGGCCGAAACGCCTACAACCTAGCCTGCTGTGCCCAGGCGCGTGGGCGCGCCGAATTCGCGCAACGGCTCGGGCACCGAGACCGAGCCGTCCTCATGCTGGAAGTTCTCGACGATTGCGATCATCGCCCGGGCGGTGACGGCCGTCCCGTTGAGCGTATGGACATGCTCGAGCCTGCCGTCTCGCCGGAAGCGGACGTTCAGGCGGCGGGCCTGGTAGTCGGTGGTGTTCGAGGTCGAGGTGATCTCGCGGTAGCGGGACTGGCCGGGGAACCACGCCTCGATGTCGTACTTCTTCGCCGCCGAGGAGCCGAGGTCGCCGGCGGCGATGTTCAGGACGCGGTAGGGCAACCCGAGCTCCTGTACCAGCTCCTCCTCGATCTGGAGCAAGCGCTCGTGCTCGTCGCGCGAGGACTCCGGCTCGCAGAAGACGAACATCTCCACCTTGTCAAATTGGTGCACCCTGAACATGCCGCGCGTGTCGCGACCGGCCGCACCCGCTTCGCGGCGGAAACATGTCGAGAAAGCGACGTAGCGGACTGGGAGCCCGTCGATCTCATCACCCATGTGGAAAGCTGCCATCGGTACCTCCGAGGTGCCGACGAGATAGAGACCGTCCTCGGGGACCTCGTAGAAGTCGCCCTTCTCCGACGGGAAGAACCCCGTCCCGTACATCGCCTCCTCGCGCACCAGTACCGGCGGCAGCATAGGGACGTGTCCCTGCTGAACGATCCGTTCCATCGCCCACCGGTAGAGCGCAACTTCGAGCAGCGCGAGATCGCCGACACGGTAGACGAAGCGCGAGCCCGAGACTCGCGCCGCACGCTCAGCGTCGATCCAGCCGTGCGACGCGGCGAGATCGAGGTGGTCGCGCGGCTCGAACGAGAACGCCGGCGGCTCGCCGACGATCTTCACGACGGCGGCGTCCTCCTCGGTCGCGCCGTCGGGGGTGTCCTCAGCCGGCGGGTTCGGTACGCGGTCGAGCAGCTGCTGACGGCGCGCTGCCGCGTCGTCCTGGCGCTGCTCGAGTTCTTGCAGCTCCGCCTTCACGGCGCGCAGCCCCTCCAGCTGCTCCGGTGTCGGCTTGCCCTTTAGCTTCGTCCGCGCCCGCAGATCGTCGACCTTGGGCACGAGCTCGAGCCACTCGCGGTCGGCGATGAGCAGCTCGTCGAATTGCTCGGCTGCGCCCTTACGGGCGAGCGCGTCCCGGTAGACGCGGGCGTCGTGGCGCGCGGCACGGAGATCGATCACGCAGAGGAGTGTACGGCGCCCGCGTCTGACGATTCACGCGCTCGCGACGAGTTGCGACGGCGGCTCGTCCAGGCCGGGCACGCGCGCACGAATCTCGTCGAAGGACCCCACCGCGCGGACCTTCCCAGCTTCGAGGTAGACGAGCCGATCGCAGTACCGAACGCTAGCCAGTCGATGTGTGACGATCACCATCGTGATGCCTCCCCGT
This sequence comes from uncultured Thermoleophilia bacterium, assembly GCA_963774355.1. Classification (GTDB taxonomy): domain Bacteria; phylum Actinomycetota; class Thermoleophilia; order Gaiellales; family Gaiellaceae; genus PALSA-600. Next base: position 878,361 of record CAVZER010000006.1, read on the forward strand.
AGTCCGGCGAGCGTGTCGACGATCGTCCGCTCGGTCGTCTGGTCGAGGTTAGACGTTGCCTCGTCGAGAACGAGAACCGTCGGCCGAGTGTAGAGCGCACGGGCGAGGCCGATCCGCTGCCGCTGACCGCCCGATAGTCGGACCCCGCGTTCCCCGACAATGCTGTCGACCCCGTCCGGGAGCACCGCGACGACCTCCTCGAGCCCGGCGAGCCGAAGCGCTTCGTCGACCCGTTCGTCGTCGATGTCGTCGCCGTACCATCCGAGAGCGACGTTCGCGCGTACGGTGTCGTCCACGACATACACGTCCTGAGGCACGTAGCCGATCGAACGCTGCCAGGGGTCCCGACAAGCTCGACATCGGAACACCGTCGACCGTCACCGACCCCGACTGAGACTCAGTCACCCCGAGCAATACGTCGAGCAACGTGCTCTTGCCGGAGCCGGTTGGGCCGATGACGCCGAGAGATTCGCCGCGCCGCACGGTGATGCTGACGTCGTCCAGCGCCCGTACGCTCCTTGTCGGGTACGTGAAGCCCACGTGCTCGAGAGCTACGACATGCCCTAACCGGAGCGGCTCGACTTGAGGCTCTTCCGGACCAGCCGCGTCGGCGTACATGCCGAAGGTCTCGAGCTCCTTCTCGACGAAGTCGGTCGCTCGCTGATTGAACTGCACCGAGTTCGACAGGAAGAGGATCTGGTTAAGCGCGGGCAAGAAGCGGAACGCACCGGCGAGGACGAGCCCGACCGCAGGAAGAACCGAGGCGTGCCCGCCGGTCAACCCGGCGGCGGCCACGACGATCACGGCGCCGATGACGAGCGACGTCTCGAGCATGTAGCGAAGGCTTTGATTGAGGACGGACGCCCCGCGCATCACCGTATTGATGCCTTGAGTGCGGTTGATCGCTGCATCGGCGTAGAAGACCGCTCGGCCCCGGAGCTGCAACTCCTTCGCGCTCGCGAACCCTTGAAGCACGAACTGGTAGCGCTCCCTCTGCAACTCCTGAACCTGGAAGCCCCGGGTCCGGAGCGCGCCACGAACAAGCCTGACCCACGCGACGCCGATCACGACGAAGTACACAGTCACGACTGCCGCGACCGAGGGACTGGAGAGGAAGAGGCCGAGTGCGACGGCGACCGCGACGGCACAGTTCGAGATCAGTGAAACGGACGACGCCACGACGCCGACCACGACCTGGTCGGCCGAACCCAGGACGGTGCGCAGCGTCTCGGCCGAGTTGCGTTCGAGGCGCATGGCCTGCGGAGCGTGCGCATGCCCTCTCAGCAGTCTTGCGATCAGATTCGCGTCCGCGGTATTGGAGGCGCCAACGGTCAGCCAGAGACCAAGAACGGAGAGGATGCTTCGGGTCACGAACAACAGCGCCGTGATGAGCAGCAGGACGAGAGCCTCGTGGTAATGGTCGGACCCGCGCGTCTGGGCTCCAACCAAGCGACCGGCGATGCCCGTCACCGCCTGGCCGTTGAGAACGTTGATCAGCGCGTAGATGAGGACGAGCGCAACCGTGTCGAGCGCTGCGATCAGGATCCCGTAGAGAGCAACGAGCTTGAGTCGCCGCCGGGAATGCGGATCGACCAGGCTCCAGGCACGCCTGATGCCGCGGAACCCCCCGGTCTTAGTCTGCTCAGTGCTCATCTGGGCCTGGGTACCCAGACCTGGGCGCTGACTCATGCCTTCGAGTCTAGAAGCGCTTCCAGCACCTGCGCCACGCCCTCTTCCGAAGCTGACGGGCACACCCAGTCGGCGACGGCCTTCACCCGGTCGTGCGCGTTGTCGACGGCGATCCCGTAGCCCGCCCACTCGCAGCAGCTCGACGTCGTTCTCGCCGTCGCCGAAGGCGATCGTCTGCTCCTTCGTGAACCCCATCCGTTCCGAGAGGAAATCGAGGCCCGAGCCCTTCGTCACGCCGGCGGCGGCGAACTCGAGGAAGAACGGCAGCGACTTGGAGATGTGCAGACGGCCGGCGAAGCGCTCGCGCATCCGGGCTTCGACGCCGTCGAGCTCCTCCGGCTCGCCGACGCACACGAGTTTCGTCGGCGGCTTCGTGAGCCAGCCGATCAGGTCGCCGACGACGTGGAACTCGATCGACTGGAAGCCCGCGTAGTTGCGTGCCGCATCGGTCTCCGACTCGACGTAGAGCTCGTCGTCGACGTACACGTTGGGCGGGTAGCCCTCGGCGAGCACGGCGGCGATCGCCTCGCGCGCGAGCTCGAACGGGATCGGCTCGTGCCGCAGCCAGTTCCAGTCGCCGTCGGCGACGACGGCGCCCTGGTAGCAGATCACCGGATCGTGGAGCGCAGCCGGCTCGATAGCGCGGCGCACCGACTGGGCCATCCGCCCTGTGACCACGATCACGTGCAGGCCCGCCTCCTTCGTGCGCGCGAGCGCATCGAGCGTGCGCTCGTGCAGCTGCCCGTCCATCCACGTGAGCGTGCGGTCGAAGTCGGTCGCGACGACGCGAACGTCGCGCGGGAAGTCGTCGGGGAGCGAGAGGGTCAGCCGTTCAGATTGCCGCCGGTCGTCTTGACGACATATGCCGTCACGTCGGCGATCTGCTTCGTGGTCAGCTGGCCCTTGAACGACGGCATCGCGCCCGCACCCTCGGTCACCCGCGATCACCGCCAGCGAGAGCGACGGCGGCGGCTGCACCGTGTCGAGGTTCGGCCCGATCGTCCCGGTCGCGCCCGCGTCCTTGAGTGTGTGGCAGCTCTTGCAGCCGGCCGTCTCGAACACCTGCTTGCCCGCGACCGAGTCGCCGCCCTTGTACTCCGCCGGCACCACGAACGCGGGCGTCGTCGTGACCGCCACCTTGCCGATCACGGTCGTCGGCAGCGGCTGCACGACCTTCTCCCCCGGCTTCGAGGTCGAACACCCCGCCAGGACGAGGAGGGCCGGGACGGCGGCGAGCAGCGGCGCGAAGCGGCGCATCGGGCGCTGAGCATATACGGCCGGGCGGCGAGCCGAGCGCTGCAATGCCGCTGTTCACCCCGGGTTAAGCGCCATCAGCACCTCCACCCCCCGCCCTACAATGAGCCTCATGAAACGGCGCTCATACGGTCGCGACGCCGGGCTCACGCTCCGGATGCTCTTGACGACGGGCATGCTCGGCCTGCTCTACGTCGTCTTCGCGGTCGTCCTCTTCTCGCTCTTCAACGTCGGCCTCGCGCCGATGCTGCTGATCGTGATCGGGATCGCCGTCTTCCAGTACTACAGCTCCGACAGGATCGCGCTCGCCGCCTCCGGCGCCAAGGTCGTGAGCCGCGAGGAGGCTCCCGAGCTGCACGACATGGTGGAGCGCCTCTGCGCGCTCGCCGACCTTCCCAAGCCGAGGATCGCGATCATGGACACCCCGGTGCCGAACGCCTTCGCGACCGGGCGCTCGCCGAAGCACGCCGCCGTCTGCGTGACGACCGGCCTCTGGAAGCGGCTCGAGCCCAAGGAGGTCGAGGGTGTCCTGGCGCACGAGCTCTCCCACATCGCGAACCGCGACGTCCTGATCATGACCGTGGCCAGCTTCTTCGCGATGCTCGCCGCGATGCTCACCCGCTTCGGCCTCTACGCCGGCATGTGGGGCGGCGGCGGCCGGCGCGGCAACAACAACAACGGCGTGCCCGGTGTGGCTGATCGTGCTCGCCGTCTCGATCGTCACCTACGCGATCAGCTACATCCTGATTCGCATGATCTCGCGTTACCGCGAGTACTGCGCCGACCGCGGCTCGGCCCTGATCACCGGCGCGCCCGAGTACCTGATGAGCGCGCTGCAGAAGATCTCTTCGCAGATGACGCTGATCCCGAACCAGGACCTGCGCCAGGTCGAGGGCATGAACGCCTTCTTCATCGTGCCGGCGAAGGTGAAGGGCGCAGCCTCCGAGCTGTTCATGGATCACCCCCCGCTCGAGAAGCGGATCGAGGCACTCGCCAAGATCGCTCGCGAGATGGGCCGCCCCGTTGCGTAGATAGCCTGTAGCCGATGGGCCTGCGGGACGCGCTGCTCGGCAAGAAGAAGCTGTCCGAGCCGAAGGAAGACCGTCTGTTCGCGCTCACGACCGCCGCGGTCACGCTGCAGGTCGAGCTCGGGCTGACGACCGCCGGCGTCGGCGCGATCGCCTTCAAGCCGCAGTCGTCCGGCGAGTTTCGGAGTGCGTTCGACGACGTCGACCAGCTCGTCGAGGCGGTCGCGAAGCAGTCGGGCTCGACCGTCGAGCGCAAGAGCGACGAGTACGGCTTCGACTGGCTGATCATCCACGACACCGAGCTCGAGGATCTGGTCACGACCATCCACACGGTCGCGGCCGAGCTGACGGCGAAGGGATTCGGCCCGCAGCTGCTCGGTGCTGCTTTCCCATTTTCGGGAGGCGAGCACCCCGTCTACTGGATCTATGGGTTCAAACGAGGATCGTTCTGGCCGTTCGTGCCGTCTGGCAACCAGCAGCGCGACAACGCCACCGAGATGGAGCTCAAGGCGAAGCTCGAGAACGAACTGCCCATCGAGCCGGACCTGACTCGATGGCTCGCGCTGTTCAACGCACCCATCTAGCCGTCGCCGTCGGGGCGCTGGTGGCGGTCTCGCTGCTGGTGCACTGGCTCGCCGCCCGCCGCTTCAGCGGGCTGTGGATCATGCCCGACGAGACGATCTACGCCCATCGCGCGGTGCGGCTCTACCACGAGGGCAAGCTGCCGCTGCTCGGAAGCCACGGCGCCGGCTACGGCGTCATCTACCCGATCGTCGCCGGGCTGCCGCTCTCACTCGGCTCCTTCGCGACCAGCGACGCGTGGCTGAAGCCGCTGCAGGCGCTCGTCGTCTCGCTCGCGGCGATCCCGGTGTTCGTCTACTCGCGCCGGCTGATGCCCGACGCGTACGCGCTCGTCGCCGCAGCGCTCACGCTCGCCTCGCCCCTGCTCCTCTACTCGGGGCTCGTGATGACCGAGGTCGTCTTCTACCCGATCGCCGCGTTGGCCTTGCTGTCGATCGCCCGCGCGGTCGCGACGGCCACGTTGCGCGACCAGGCGATCGCGCTGGCGCTGATCGTGCTCGCGATCCTCACCCGCACACAGGCAGTCGCGTTCGTCGGCGTGTTCGCGGTCGCCGTCGTGGTCGACGCGCTGCTTGCACGCGACCTCAAGCGGCTGCGCTCGTTCTGGCCGGTGTGGGCGCTGCTCGCGCTGGGCCTCGTCGGCTTGCTGGCACGTCCGGGTCTGCTCGGCGCGTACGCGACGACGGTGCAGTCGGGCTACCCGATCGGCGCCGGGATCCGCATGACCTACGACCACCTGGCCTACGTCGTCGTCGCGGTGGGCGTCGTCCCGGTGGCGGCGTTCGCCGTCCTGCTGGTGGAGGCGGCGCGCGGCCGCGAGCGGGACGCGCGGGCACGCGCGCTGATCGCGGTGACGACCGCGGCGCTCGCGGTGCTCGTCGTGCAGGTCGGCTTCTTCGCCGCGCGCTTCTCGCAGCACCTGCTCGGCCGCGATCTCGCCGCGCTGCCCCCGCTTCTCTTCTGCGTCTTCGCGCTCTGGCTGGCGCGCGGCGGCCCGGGACGCGTCGTCACCGCCACTCTGGCGGCGTTCGCCGTGCTCGCCCTGGCCGTGCTCGCGCCGTGGAACGACCTGAGCGCGGTGGCGGCCCTCCCCGACACGTTCGACCTCGCCCTGCTCCAACACCTGCGCCCGCTCTCACCGGTCGACGCCGTGACGATCGGGGCACTCGGCCTGCTGGCGCTGTTCGTCCTGCTGCCGCGACGTCTGCTGTTCGTGCTCCCTGTGCTGGTGCTCGGGCTGCTGACCGCGAGCTCCGTCGTCGCCTCGAACACGATCAGCGCGCTCGCGCGCGAGCAGCCAGGCCGACCTCGTCGGGCCGACGCCGAACTGGATCGACCGGGCCGCGACGGGCGACGTCACCTACGTCTACGACGGCGAGGAGCTGAACATCCCCTACCAGGAGGAGTTCTGGAACCACCGGATCACGAACGTCGTCTCGCTGCGGCCGTACTCGGTGCCGGGGCCGATCGCGCAGACGAGCGAGCTGCTCCCGTCGTCGGGGCACCTGCCGATCACGACTCCCTACGTCGTGGCGAGCGACATCCACCGCTTCGACGGCACACCGGTCGCGCAGCTCGCCCAGAGCGGCGTCCCGACGGGCGGGCTGACGCTCTGGCGCCTGAGCGAACCGCCGAGACTGTCGATGATCACGAACGGCGTGCAGCCGAACGGCGACATGACGACGCCCGCGGAGATCGACGTCTTCGGCTGCCGCGGCGGCGCGCTCCAGCTGACGCTGCTCCCGAAGGCGACGCGACGGCTGCGCATCGACCTCGGCGGCAAGACGGCGGTCGACCGGAGCATCGCCGGCCTCGCCTACTGGAACGGCACGGTCGACGTCCCGCCCTCGCACACGGGCGACCTCTGCCGGTTCACGATCGTGCCGCAGCTCCTGCTCGGCTCGACGAAGATCGCCTTCGCGCAGGGCTAAGAAGCTCAGTCAGGCCCGACGCGGACGAGCATCTTGCCGATGTTGTCGCCGCGGAACAGCCCTGCGAACGCCGACGGGACGTTGTCGATGCCGTCGACGATCGTCTCGCGGTAGACGACCTTGCCGTCGCGCACCCAGGGCCCGACCTCCTCGACGAACGCGCGGAAGCGGTCGAGGTGGTCGAGGACGATGAAGCCCTCCACCCGCACCCGTTTGCTGACGATCAGCGCCAGGTTCCGCGGGCCGGGCTGCGGGGCCTCGTCGTTGTAGCGCGAGATCGCCCCGCACGCGATCACGCGGCCGAAGGGCCGCAGCGCGAACAGCGCCGACTCGAGCTGCGACCCGCCGACGTTGTCGAAGTAGACGTCGATCCCGTCGGCGAGCGCGTCCCGGGCGGCGGTGACGTTGTAGTCGTGGGCCTCGATCCCGAGCGACTCGAGCCACTCGACCTTCTCCGGCGACCCGGCGCTGCCGATCACGCGCAAGCCCTTGAGCTTCGCGATCTGGGCCGCGATCGAGCCGACGGCGCCCGCGGCGCCCGAGACCCAGATCGTCTCGCCCTCGCGCACGCGGCCGACGTCGACGAGCCCGACCCAGGCCGTCAGCCCCGTCATGCCGAGAACGCCGAGCGCGGTCGACGGCGGCGCGAGCTCCGGGTCGAGCTTGCGCAGGCCGTCGCCGTCCGCGATGCCGTGCTCGCGCCAGCCGAGCATCGACAGCACCCAGTCACCTTCGGCGAAGCCGGCGTGCCGCGAAGCGACGACGCGCCCCACCGCCTGGCCGTCGATCACTTCGCCGAGCTCGCACGGCCCGACGTACGTGCGCACCCCGGTCATGCGGCCGCGCATGTACGGGTCGACGGAGACGAAGACGTTGCGGATCGCGACCTGGCCGTCGGCCGGCTCGCGCTCGTCGGCGCGGCGGAGCTCGAAGTCGGTCTCGCGCGGCGCCCCGGCGGGCCGTGCGGCGAGAACGACCTCGCGACTCACGGCGCGGGCGCGGGCAGGTCGGGGATGAAGCCGTCGTTCGACATCAGCTCACGGGCCTCGGCGAGCGAGAGGTCGGCGGGTGGGACGATCGCGTCCGACGGCGAGAGGTCCTCGGGCGGCAGTTCCTCGCCGTGCGAGCGCACCGCGTCGGCGAGCGCGGCGAGTGCGGTGTGAAGCGCCGCCTCGTCGCCGGCGTCGAGCGCCTTCGCGACCTCGTCGTCGAGCGCGTGCAGCTGCTGCTGTAGCCCGTCGTCGACCCGCCACTGGCCTTCGCCGAGCACGCGCACGATCATGGCGTCTTCGCCTCCTCCGTCCCGCCGCCCTCGAGCGCCTTCGGCGGCGCGTCGCCCTCGCCGAGCTCGGACTTCATCTTCGCGATCTCGTCGTCGACCTGAGCCCCCTGGGAGATCTGCGCGAGCTGGCGGTCGATGTCGTCGCCCGACGAGGTGTAGTCCTCGAGCGCCCCCGAGGTGGTCAGCTCGTCGATCGCGTTCGCGCGGGCCTGCATCGATTCCGTCTTGTCCTTCGCGCGCTGGATCGCCAGGCCGACGTCGGCCATCTGCTCACCCAGCCCGGTCGCCGCCTCGCCGATCCGCACCTGCGCCTCGGCCGCCGAGTACTGCGCCTTGATCACTTCCTTCTGGGTGCGGAACGACTCGACCTTGGTCTGCAGCGTCTTCTCGCCCTCGATCAGCTTCTGCTGCTGGGCTTCGAGCTGCTGGCCCTGCTGCATGATCCCGTCGAGCTGCCCCTGCACCGCCGCCTTCCGCGCGAGCGCCTCGCGGGCGAGGTCCTCGCGGTTCGCCTGCAGCGCCTGACGGGCCTGGCCGTCCAGCTTGTCGACCTGCTGCTGCATCGAGGTGTACTGGAGCTCGAGACGCTTCTTGGCCGTCGTCACGTCGGCGATGCCGCGCTTGACGTTCTGGAGCTGCCGGAGCTGCTCTTCGTAGGAGTAGTCGAGGGTTTCGTTGGGGTTCTCGGCGCGGTCGAGCAGCTTCGAGAACTTCGCCTTGACGATCACGGTGGCGCGTCCCATCAGGCCGGGCATAGAGCGTTCAACTCCTCGGGTCGTGTGGCACGGTTAGCCTATCGGCGTGCTGGTGGCGCGGAGCATGGACGACCGGTGGCTGTCGAACGCCTACCTGGTCGCGGACGAGCCCGGCGGGGCAGCGGTCTTCGTCGACTCGGGGGCGCCGCTGGAGCCGCTCCTGCAGGCCGCCGAGGAGTGGAAGGTGACGCCGCGGTACATCCTGCGCACGCACGCCCACGCCGACCACGTCGCCCACGAGGCCGAGCTCGAGCTGCCGGTCGCGCGCGGCTCGCTGGACGTGGGCGGCCTGGTGATCGAGGCGATCCCGACGCCCGGCCACTCGGACGACATGGTGTGCTTCGTCGTCGACGACGAGGCGGCCTTCTCCGGCGACACGCTGTTCAAGGACGCGGTCGGCGGCGGGAACTTCGAGGAGATCAAGAGCGCGGTGCTCGACGTCTACATGTCGATGCCGCACGACCGGCGCGTGCTGCCCGGTCACACGGACGAGACGACGATCGGGCGCGAGTGGGAACAGAACCCGTTCATCCGCGTGTGGCGCGGCGTCGAGCCCGAGGGTGAGGAGCGCGTGGTCGTCGGCGGGCGTGACGCGACGCTGATCGTCTGGTCGCCCGACTACGACGGGAACGGCAAGGCGTGGGTGCGGTTCGACGACGGCGCGGACGCGATCGTCGGCGGCTCGCGCGTCGAGCGTTCGTAGGATCCCGGATGGATCTCGTCGACCCGCGGATCGATGAGTACGCCCAGCAGGTGACGTCGCCGCACGAGGCGCTGCTCGCGGAGCTCTCGGCCGAGACGATTCGCGACAACGTCGGCCCGGCGAGCATGCTCACCGGCCCGGTCGCGGGGCGGTTCCTCGAGCTGCTCGTGTGGGGCATGCAACCGCGCCGCGTGCTCGAGATCGGCACGCTGACCGGCCACTCCGCGCTGGCGATGGCTGCGGCGCTCCCCGACGACGGACGGCTGGACGCGTGCGAGCTCGATCCCGTTCGCGCGGCGGTCGCGCAGCGAAACTTCGACCGCGCGCCGTACGGCTCGAAGATCACGCTGCACGTCGGGCCGGCGCTGGACACGATCGCACGGCTCGAAGGCGAGTTCGACTTCGTCTTCCTCGACGCCGACAAGGACGGCTACGTCGGCTACTACGAGGCGGTGCTGCCGCGACTCTCGCGGCACGGGCTGATCGTGGCCGACAACACGCTGCTCAGCGGAAGCGTGCTCGACGGCGGAGGTCCGATCGTGCAGTTCAACGACCACGTCGCCGCCGACCCGCGTTCGGTGCAGGTGCTGCTCACCGTGCGCGACGGGATCACGCTGATCCGGCGGGCGTAGAGCCGACGGACACCGGGAGGCCCGGTTTCCCGGGCCTCCCCTCGCGTCCGTTCTCGGTTTCTCCCTCGACTAGCAGCCCGTCGCCGGGACGCGGAAGCCCGGGAACGGGTTGAGATCGCCCATCAGCGTGTAGCGGCCGATGTTCGTCGACGGTGACTGCGTCGGCTCCGAGATGGTGTTCGGCGCCGTGCGCATGAACCACGGCAGGAACACCTCGTCCTCGGGATGGAAGGCGCCGTCGTAGCTGATCGAGCCGTCCGGATTCGCGTTCTGGAAGTACGTGTTCGTTCCCATCGCGAAGCCGATTGCGACGACCGGGTCGCCCGTCTCGAGAATGCCGGAGCAACCGTACTGCGGTGCAGTCGGCGTCAGCCACGGCTGAACGGCGTTGTTGACGAACGGGTCGTCCGCCCACTCGGAGATCTCGTGGCTGAGCGCATGGATGTCCTGGAGCGCCCAGTCGGTCCCGCCGTTGGCACGGGAGTAGAAGCCGGGCTGGACGTAGGACGCCCAGGCGAACGTCTGCACCGGTGCGTTGCCGTTGCTGTTCCCGGATCCGCCGCCGAGACCGACCGGATTCGTCCCGTGGTACCCGATGACGCAGCAGTTGCTGGGATTGTTGCCCTCGTAGAGGAACACCTGGTCCGTCAGGAAGATCGGGAGATGCGTCGGATCGGCCTTCGTCTCGAGGTTCTTGATCTGCGACGACCACCAGCCGATGTCGATGTCAGCGCCCAGGACGCCGCGTCCACTCACGAGCAGAGTGCCCTGGTTCCTCGGCACGTTGATCGTGACCGCGGGCATGACGTTCGGGTGCAGGTTCAGGTGATACGGGTTCGATGCACCGGTCCTGTTGAACTGGGCGCGCATGGTCGCGTCCTCGAGCTGCAGCGGCACGCCCGCATCGCCCTGCGACAGGATGCCGCCCGGCCCCTTGATGAGCGCGGGGGCGAGCGGGAACGCACCGGCTGCCGTTGCGGCCGTCGTCGAGCCGTAGTTGTTGGTGGCGAACACCGGCGAGGCAAGCGTCGCCTGGACGACGTCGGAGCCGGAGAACGTCAGCCCGTCGATGTTGACGTTGATCGGCGTGACGTCGGCCTCCACCGTCGTCGAGCAGGCTGCGCCCGAGCAGGTGAACGGATCCGAGCCGACCATGTTGTAGCCGTACGTGATGCCGTCATTGGGATTCGGAGACGACCCGAACCAGTGTGGAACCGTGCGGGTGGTCGGGAGCACCGTCGCGCCGCCGACGGTGGTCGTCTCTGCCTTCAACGCCGAGTCGTTGAGGACGATCGGCGTCACCGTCGGAGTGCCGGTGACCCCGCCCGTTCCGGTGCCCGCCCCGGCAGAGGCGGTCACTGCGTAAACCGTCGCCAGCAGCGCTGCGAGCGCGCCGACGAGAAGAAGCCTGTGTTTCACGTCGTATCCCCCTGTTCGTTGTTCCCGATCGACCGATCCGGGATCTGCCGGACCGCAATATAGACACCTATTCCACGGTGCGCCCCTCTTAATCGCACGGGTCGGTTGGCCACCGGGCTGAGGCTCCGTCTCCCGCGGTCTCGTCTGACCGCGGTCAGACGACGGTCAGACGAGAACCGCCCTTCCGCCATGTCCGGAACGGTCAGTAGGGTGCGCGCCCGTGCGCCTGATCGTCGCCCGCTGCGAAGTCACCTACACCGGACGGCTGAACGCCTATCTGCCGGAGTCGACGCGCCTCCTGATGCTGAAGGACGACGGGTCGGTGCTCGTCCACGCCGACGCCGGCGGCTACAAGCCGCTCAACTGGATGACGCCGCCGACGGTGTTCGAGCAGGACGACGGCACGATCGTCGTCCGCAAGCGGGCCGGGCGGAGCGAGGATCGCCTCGAGATCCGGCTGCTCGAGGTGCTCTCCGACGTGACGCACGACATGGGCGAGGCGGCGGGCCTGCAGAAGGACGGCGTCGAACGCGACCTGCAGCTGCTGCTCGCCGAGCAGCCGCAGCAGATCGAGGACGGCCTCCGCCTGGTGAAGCGCGAGTGGGCGACCGACGTCGGGCCGGTCGACCTGATGTGCCGCGACGCCGATGACGGGTGGGTGGCGGTCGAGATCAAGCGGATCGGGACGATCGACGCCGTCGAGCAGCTCTCGCGCTACCTCGACTGCATCCGCGTCGACCCCGCGCGCAGCGCGTGCCGCGGAATCCTCGCCGCGCAGTCGATCAAGCCGCAGGCGGTCGCGCTCGCCGAGAGCCGCGGGATCGGCTGCGTCGAGGTCGACCTCGAGCTGCTGCGCGGCGAGCGCGAAGCCGAGCTCACGCTCTTCGCCGTCTAGCGCGAACGCCGCGCGTCACACTTCCGTCACCCTCGTCGGGAGCGTTCGCCTACGCCCATTTGCAGGGGAGTCACAAAGTCGTAACCATCGCCTGGCGACGGGACACGGCCCGCGCAGCCGCGGCCGGATCAGCGCACGACGAAGCTGCTGCCGCCGAGCATGGCGCCGTAGCGGGAGGCGCTGCGCGCGCCGACTCCGGGCCACACGTACCAGTGGTACGTGCCGGGCTTGAGGTCGTACTTCTTGCCGCCGTACTGCCAGTGCCGCGCGAGCTTCAGCGTCGCCGTGAGCGGCCACGCGCTGAGGATCTTCTTGCCGCCGCGGTACAGCTGCACGTTGTAGTAACGCGCACCGCGCGACGCCGTCCACGCGAGCTTCACGCCGCCCTTGCCGACCTTCGCACCCACGGTCGGCGCGTACAGCGCGCGCGGCGTCGCCGTGAGCGAGACCGTCGCCTTGTTCCCGGCGGCGTCCTTGCTCGTCAGCGTGTAGCGATACACCACGCCGACGCGGAGGTTCGTGTCGTGGAAGCTCGTCCCGTTGCCGCGATAGACGACCGACGGCGAGGCCGACGACCGACCCGGCCGACGCACGACCTCGACCGTCTTCAGATCGGCAGGCCGCTTCCAGCTCAGGGTCGCACTGCGGTCGCCGATCGCCGCCGCCACCTTCGCGAGCCGCGGCCCCGAGCCGTCGTAGCGAACCTCGACGCTCCCGGTTCCCGTGTTGCCGGCCTTGTCGCGGCACGTCCCGGTCACCTTGTCGTCGGGCCCATCGGGGCCTTTGAAAGTCTCCGCCGGCGCGCACGACGCGATGCCGGACACCGAATCCGTCGCGCTGAACTTCGCCACCACGGGCTTCGTGTACCAGCCGTTCGCGTCGGGCTTGCGCGACAGGTCGACCGTCACCTTCGGTGCAGTCGAGTCGTAGTGGAACGTCGACGTCGCTGTGCCAGCGTTGCCCGCCTGGTCGGTGCACGAGCCTGCCGCCGACGCCGATGCGCTGTCCGGCCCCGAATACGTGACCGGAGCGCTGCACGACGCGATGCCCGACGTGGCGTCCGTCCCCGCAAACGCGACCTGCACCGCGTGCGAGTACCAACCGTCGCCATCGGGCGCACGCGCCGGAGTCGCCGTCACGGCGGGCGGCGTCGAGTCGTACTTGATCGCGAACGCCCCCGCACTGCTCGTGTTGCCGGCGTTGTCGGTGCAGACGCCGCCGACCGTCGCAGTCGAGGAGTCGGGCCCGCTGTAGGTGACGCTCGTGCACGACGCGATCCCCGAGCCCGAGTCCGTCCCGACGAACGTGATCGTGACCGCGTGGTTGTACCAACCGTTCGAGTCGGCCGGCCGGCTGACCGATGCGGACGTCACGGCCGGCGGGGTCGAGTCGATCTTGAACTGCAGCGAGAAGTTGCTGTCGTGGCCTGACCGTCGGTCGCGCTGCAGTGAGGACGTCGCTGCTCGTGTTGAACGTCTTCACGACCGGGCAGGTCGTAGTCGGTGGCGTTCTCGACGTCGATCTTGACCGTGACCGGGCTCGTGTACCAGCCGTTGTTGCCCTGCGTTCCCGACGTGACCGTGTAGCTGATCGTCGGCCCGGCAGCACCGGCCGACGGCGCGACGACGACCGCCAGCGCGAGCACGAGGCCGAGCGCGATCCGTCTCATGCCGCTCCCGCCTGCCGGTTCCAGACCGCGACGAGGTCGCGCTCCCGAGGCGGCCGTCACGGCGGCGAACAGCAGCGCGACGCCGGCGAGGACCGCGTCGCGATCGTGCGGCGAACGCACGGGGTCGACCGCGATCAGCGCCGGCAGGGCGACCCGCGGCAGGCGGAACCGCACCGGGCGCGCGGGCGCCGGCCTGTGGGGCCGTGGCTCGACGACCACGTGCTTCGGCTTCGCCTTCACGTGGGTCACCGGCTTCGCGCGGCTGCACGGGCGCGACCGGCTGAACGGGCGTCACCGCCACCGGCGCGGTCACCCGCGGCGAAGCCGCCGGCGCGGTGCCAGGCACCGGGTCGGGGGCGAGCGTCGTCGACGCGGCCGGAGGCCGATCGGGCTGCGGCGAGCCGCCCGCGGCGGCCGGAGCAGCGACGAGCGCCGCCACCACCGCCATCAGCGGTGCGGATTGCCGCAGGAGCTCACGTGCGGGCCGCCCCCTCATTCGAACCTCGCTCTTTGCGACTTTCCCCAGCGCGCTCAGCCTACTCCTCACCCTCCTTTGTCGCCAAGGCCCGGCGGTGGGGAGGGCCGAAACCCTCCCCACTCGCCACAGCCGGCATCAGGTCAGCTGTGACGCCGACTGATCCGAGCCAGCCTTGTTCCCGCCGTTCGCCTGGGAACCGCTGGTGTTCTGTTGGCCGAAGGAGCCGTAGCCGCCGTAGCTGCCGATCCGCACGGGCGACGAGCTGTTCTTCGGGTCGATCTGGAACGCGCCGGAGCCGGCGAGACCGAACTGCTGGGTCCACGCCTGCTGGCCGATCGCCTGGATCGGCAGCGTGTGGCACTCGCATGCGATCCACTTGCCGCCGATCGACTGACCGGCGTTCTGAATCGTCCCGGCGTCGTTGCCGGCGTTCGCCGACGAGGACGCGCTGTTCGTCTGGGACGTCGACCCGCCGCCGCCCGGGCTCCACACCCGAACCGGCGAGGAGTCGTTCGACGCGCCGAACTGCGCGGCGAGCGATCCGGCCGCGGCACCCTGGAGCGTTCCTGCCTCCTGGCCGAGCGCCTGGATCTGCAGGCCCGCGCCGCCGCCCGCGTTCTGCCAGGCGTTCTGCGCGGTGCCGGCCTTGTTGCCCGCGTTCGCCGTCGAGTCGACGGAGTTGGTCTGCGTCAGGTTCCCGTCGGTCCCCGGGCTCGAGACGCGCACCGGCGAGGCCGTGTTACCGGACCCACCGTTCCCACCATCACACCCGCAGCGGGACGGCTTGCCGTCGCCGAACTGCTGGATCGCACCCGACAGTGCCAGGGCACCCTGCGCGGTCTCCGCCTTCTGATCCGCTGCCTGGATGTCGGTACCACCACAACCACACGACGAGCCGCTCGACTGACCGGCCTTCTGCGTGGTCCACGCGGCGTTGCCCGCGTTGGCCGCCGAGCTGACGGTGTTGGACTGGGTCACGTCGCCGTCGTTCCCCGGGCTGTTGACGCGCACGGGGTAGTTGGCGTTCGAGGCGCCCGTCTGAACCGCCGCGGAGCCGGCGATCGCCGACTGCCCGGTGGAGGCGTCCTGTCCGACGGACTGGACGCTGGGTGCCGACGAGCTCGCGGGCGCGGCGGCCGAGTTCGCCGCGGGGTCGCTGCTGTCGGGGGTGGTCGCGGACGGCTGCGTCGCCGTCTGCGGCTGCAAATCCTGCGATGCCGGTGCGGCATCGCAACCACAACTCTTGCCCGCCTGGCCCTGCGACGCTTGCTGCTCCGTCGAGGCAGCGTTGCCGGCGTTGGCGGCCGACGTCACCGAGTTCGTCTGGGTGACGTTTCCATCGTTACCAGGGCTGTTGATCCGGATCGAGACGTTCTCGTTGGACGGATCGACCTGGACGGCCTTCGAGGCCGCGGTTGCAGACTGCTCGGTGCCGGCGGACTGGTCGACGCTCTGCACGCCGCCCGTCGATCCGCCGCAACCGCAGGAAGCACCCTGCGCCGAGCCCTGCTGCGTGCCCGCGTCGTTCCCGGCGTTCGCCGCAGAACCCGCGTCGTTCGACTGCGTTGCAGACCCGCTGGTCGAGGGCGCAGCGGCCCAAGGGTCGGATCCCCGAGTGGGGACCGGCGGGTTGAACGACCACGACGGCGGCCCGCTCTGCAAGGGCTGGCCCGCCGTCTGGTTGGTCGACGCCAGGTTGCCGGCATTCGCCTGCGACCCGACGCTGTTGGTCTGCGAGACGTCACCGTTGTCGCCCGGGCTGTTGATCCGGATCGAGACGTTGACGTTCTGCGGCTGGACCTGCTTTGCGCTCGACAACGCAGCGGCTTGCTGTGCTGTAGTCGCCGACTGCGTCACCGCTTGTGTGGGCGGTGGCGCGCCGTCGGCGAAGGCGACGGCAGCCGTCGACAAACAGACGGCTAGCGTCATCCCAAGCGCAACGATCAACTTGCGCATTACTCTCCTCCTTCGATTCGATCGGTGGTTGAGCCACGGTCGTCACCGCAGCCCGAATCGGTCTCGGCGCTTGACGCGCCTCAGCCGGGCCGATCGATTCGTTCGTCGCTCTCACGCCGCCGCAACTGGACCGTCGGGCTGCGTGCGGCGGTCGTGGGAGCACGGGCGGCCGGAACACCGAACGCCGTCACGGAAGCGGAGACCGTGAAGCTGCCGGTGCCATGCGCACCCTGGGAGGAAAAGGTGAGAGCCGATGGCGGCGGCGCCTCTGGCGACCGGCCGGGTGGCTCGGGGATGAGCGGCACAGGACCCTCGGCGCCGCCTGCGTCCGCATGCTCGCGCGCCGGCTTCGACCGGCGCGGCTTGTCGCCGTGGTGCGCGGACCGCCCGCGCGCGAGCCCCGCCGCCGTGACCCCCAGCGACGGAAGCTCGCGCGCCCTCCCGCGGACGGATGCTGCGGCGGCTCCCCGCGGATAGGGCTCGGGCGTCTTACAGCTCGCAGTTCTCGAGCATGACGTGCGAGCATT
Organism: uncultured Thermoleophilia bacterium; assembly: GCA_963774355.1. Classification (GTDB taxonomy): domain Bacteria; phylum Actinomycetota; class Thermoleophilia; order Gaiellales; family Gaiellaceae; genus PALSA-600. The sequence continues at coordinate 895,161 of CAVZER010000006.1, forward strand.
CTGGACTGGCTTCTTCGAAAGACTTCGGTGCAGTATCACCGGCTTTTTCTTCGTAATATCACCCGAAATGCCATCAGGTGTTTTCCCGATTGCTGGCGCACCCGGCGGCACACCGTCCCACACCGGCGCGGCACCGCCGCCAGCGGGCTCCCCGGCAAGGGACTGCGGCGTACCCGCCGGGGAGCCTGGCGTGGGAGGAACTGAGGGCGGTGCCGGCGATACCGCTGGTGGTATCACGGGTGTAACCGGCGATACTGCACCGGTTTCCGGCACGATCGGCACAATCGGGGCCTCGGGGACGACGGGCGTCGACGCCGAGATCGCGACCGCTGCCAGCGCAGCACCGTCGACCGGCACCGTGATCGGGTCGGCCGCGAGTGCCTTCGGCACCGCGACGGCCGCGAAGAGGACCGCGCCGATGATCACGGTCTGACGACGTGAGCTCGATGTGCCGCGCATCAAGAGAGTCATCTACCCCAAACTGATGACGTCTATGCAAGAAATTCCATCCGAAATCTTTCGCAAATCGATTCGAACGAGTACGATCGAGCTATGGCAGCGGTTTCATCTGCCTGGACCGACGAGACGCGGCGACTGCTGATCGAAGAGCACCTCCCTCTCGTGCACGATGTCGCGGGCCGATTCACGCAGTCGGGCGAAAGCCGCGAGGACCTCGAGCAGGTCGGCGCACTGGCGCTGGTGCGCGCGATCGACCGGCGCGACCCGGCCCGGCGCATGACGCTGCAGGCCTACCTGGCGCGCTGTGTCGAGGGCGAGGTTCGCCGGCATCTGCGCGACCGGGCGGCGGTCGTTCGCGTTCCGAGGCGCGTCCAGGCCGAGGAGGCTCGCGCGCGGCGCGGGAGCCCCGGTGCCGGGAGCCCGGATCCCCGGGCCGCGACCGCGCGCCGGCCGCTCGAACTGCTCGACGGCGACGGCGATCCAGACGCCCTCGACCTGGACGAGGTCGCGCTCGCCCGCACCCTGGTCGGCCGGGCGTCTCGCGCCCTCGGCCCCCGCGAGCGCCAGATCGTGCTGCTCCGCTTCTTCTGCGACTGCACGCAGGCCGAGGTGGCCGCGACGCTCGGAATCTCGCAGTCCCAGGTCTCACGCCTGCTGGGCTCGGCGATGGCCAAGATGCGGCGGCGGCTGGAAGTGGAGGAGCACAGCCGCTACGCTCGGTGAGATGGCGACCCCAGCACGTCAGGTGCCACGCGGGAAGCTGCGCCGCAGCAGCGAGACGATGGCGCAGGCCGACGCCTCGCACAGCGGGCGGCTGCTCCTGCGCATGCCGAAGGCCCTCCACGCCGCCCTCGCCGAACGGGCGGACGCCGAGAAGGTGAGCCTCAACCAGCTGATCGTCTCGATGCTGACGAGCGGCCTCTCGGGCGAGCCCGGCACGACCCCTTCGCCCGACCACCGCGTCCCGAGGGCGCTCCACCGCGCCCTGATCGCGAACGCCGTCGTCGTCGCCTTCGCGGCATGCGCCTGCATCGCGATCCTGCTCATCGCCTGGCGCTGAGCGGCTAGGGAACGACCGCGGCCTTCAGCAGGTCGCGCGGCGGCGCCGCGAAGAGCGCAGGCAGGCCGGCGAGCGCCACGCGGTGGGTCACGAGGCGGTCCCACGGATAGGCGCCGCTTCCGAGGAAACCGAGCGCGGCGCGCACCGTCGCCGGCGTGTGGTGGAACGAGCCGCGGATCGTCAGCTCCTCGTAGTGCAGGCGGTAGGCGTCGACCGGCGGGCCTGCGTCGCGCGGCAGCCCGCCGAACATGACGACCGTTCCGCCGGGGCGCACGAGCGCGACCGCGTCGGTCCACGCCTGCTCGGTCCCGGCGGCCTCGATCACGATGTCGGCGCCCCGCCCGTCGCCGGGCTCGGCGCCGAAGGCATCCACGAGCGCCCGGCGCTCGTCGCGGCCGCCCACGATCACCGGCCAGCCGCCGGCATCGGCGACGCACGCGGCCAGCATCAGCCCGATCGGGCCGGCGCCGAGGATCGCCACCGTCTCCCCCGCCCCGACCTGCGCGCGCTCGACGCCACGCAGGCAGCAGGCGAGCGGCTCGACCATCGCCGCGACCTCGGGCGGCAGGCCGGGCGGCACCTCGTGCAGGTTGACGGCGGCGATGCGCTCGGGCACGACGATCCAGTCCGCGTAGGCACCGGCGAGAAAGACGAGCTCGCGGCACTGCTCGCCGAGCGCGCAGCCGGCGCACGTGCCGCAGGGCGCGCTGTTGGCCGCGACGACGCGCCGGCCTTCGACGATCCCGCAGAACTCGTGGCCGAACGGCGCGGGCGACTCGACGGCGAGCACCGGATGGCCTCGGCGAAACGTCTTGAGGTCGGTCCCGTCGGTGAGCGCGAGCTCGATCTGGACGAGCACGTCGCCCGGGCCGGGCTCGGGCTTGGGGACATCCTCGATGCGCAGGTCGCCTGGCGCGTACAGCCGCGCGGCCTTCACGGCGCGAACGCGACCTTCAGCGACGCGCCGCTGCGATAGCGCTCGACGCCCTCGGCGAAGCGCTCGAGCGGCAGCACGTCGACCGGCGGCAGCGTCAAGGACGGCAGCAGCTCGAGGGCCGCGTGGAAGTGCTCGGGGAGCGCCGAGCGCGAGCCGACGACCCGCAGCTCACGGCGGTAGACGGCGTCCAACGACCCCGGCGCAGGCGAGGCGAAGACGAGCAGCGTCCCGCCCGGCGCGAGCGCCTCGAGCGCGTCGTCGAGGCCGCCGTGCGCGGTGAGAACGGCCGCGCCGACCTCGGCCTGGCGCAGGGAGGCACCGAGCTCGAACGCATGGCGCAGCCGGTCGGCGCGCGGATCCGACGCGGTCACCTCGTCGCCCCGTTCCCGGAGCACCTGCACCCACAGCCGGCCGATCGCCCCGCAGCCGACGACGTGCACCGTCCCCGCGCGGCACGCGATCCGCGGCGCGCAGCACGCACGCCAGGGGCTCGACCCAGATCGCGTCGAGCTCGCCAAGGGAGTCCGGGAGCCGGACGACGTGCGAGGCACGGAGCCGCTCGGCAAAGCCGCCGGGGTCGATCCGCAGCAGTGAGAACTCGACGCACGTCGACCCGTGCCCGGCGAGACAGCGGTCGCATTCGCCGCACGGAACGCGGTGCATCACCGTCACGCGCGTGCCGTCGTCGAGCGTTCCGGCGATCTCGTGGCCAAGCACCGCTCCCTGGCGGCCCGAAAGACCGAGCTTCTCGACGTCGGAGCCGCACAGCCCGCATGCGCGGACGTGCACGAGCTCGCCCTCGCCGAACGGCTCCGGGGACTCCGCGGGACGGGCCGTCCCTTCGGCGTCGAGGACGACCGCGCGCACCGCCCTATCGTACGGCGGTGCGCGCGGCCGGCACTCGTCAGTCGCTCAGGTTGACGGGGAACGAGACGAGCCGCCTGTTGGACACGCCACCGAGCAGGCTCTCGCCGCTCTTCCGTGCGCGGACGAACACGGCCAGCAACTGCTGGCGGGACGACGCGGGGAACCGCGACGCTCGGTGCAGCGTCAGGGTCGCCCAGCCGTCGGAGCCGGTGGCCACCTCGGCCGGGACGCCGAACTGCTCGAACGGGACGGCCGTCGCGTAGACGAGCGCGCCCTGCACCGAGCGCCCGCTGCACGCCGAGACGTGGAAGCGCAGCGTCAGATCGCTCACCGAGTGCCCGATCACCGACGGCGTTGCCTGCTGGCCGTCGATGTTCAAGCGTGCCGGCGGGGAGATGGCCGAGACGTCGAGCGTCCCGGTCCCGCTCGTCGGGCAGCCGCCGCTCGTCGTCGGCGGCGCTGCAGTGACGACGCCGGTCGGCACCGACGTCGCCGAGTTCGAGCCGTCGGTGTTCTTTGCGGTGACACGCACGCGCAGCGTGTTGCCGGAGTCCACCGACTTGAGCGCGTACGTCTTGTCGGTTGCACCGCTGATCGTCGAACAGCTGTTGCCGTTCGTGTCACACCGCCGCCAGGCGTACCTGTACGTGATCGGCGATGCGCCGTTCCACGTGCCGACGTCGGCGGTCAGCGTCTGGCCGACCTGAGCGGTGCCCGAGATCGTCGGCAGGGACTGGTTGACGGGCGGGCTCGCGGCCTGCGAGAGACCCGTCACCACCAGTGCGGCGACGGCTACTGCTGCGAGCAGCGTCAGGATCGACGCGGTCCTCTTTCTCATCGCGTTCTCCTTTTCCGTGGTCACAGGACCTTTCCCGCGAGGCTGAAAGAAGTCGTGAGAGCTGTGTGAGCCTGGGGTAAAACCGGGCCGCGCCGAACGGGCGTATCGTGCGGGCATGGCAGTCAAGCTCCATCGCTGCAGCAACATGTGGGTGAAACTCGACGGGCACCCGTGCTGGCGCGTGCAGAAGGCGCTCGACGACGAGGGGATCGAGTACGAGGTCATCGCCGGCCCGTGGAGGCCGAGCAAGCGCACCGACCTCGAGCGGATCAGCGGCCAGCGCAAGTACCCGGTGATCGAGTTCGAGGACGGGACGACCTACCGCGCGGAGTCGAAGCAGATGGCGCAGCGAATCCACGACGGGAAGCTGCTCGACGGACACGGCGCCGCGGCGCCGCCGGCCGACCCCGGCTAAACTATGCCCCGCTCGGGGCTATAGCTCAGTTGGGAGAGCGCCTGGATCGCACCCAGGAGGTCGGCGGTTCGAGCCCGCCTAGCTCCATCGCCTCGAAGGCCTGCGTTTGCGGGCCTTTCGATTTCTGCCGAGGCACCGTGCTGGCGTCGCAGGGAGTCCTAGAATCAGCTGGTTGTGACTCGGGACGTGCGCCGGTTGGCCGGGTTGGTTGTGGTCTTGTGTGGCGCGGTCGTGGCGGTTGCGGCGGCCGGCCGGTCATGGGCTGCAGAGGCGTCCGGGGCGGGGTTGTCGGGGCGTCTCGACCTGCGCCGGGCGATCATCGCCTGCTACGCACGGATGGAGCAGTTATTCGCCCACATCGGCAGACCACGCGAAGGATGGGAAACACCGTTCGAATTCCTCCGCCGCACCAGCAACGAAGCAGGACAGCCGCTCGACCGGCTCACTGTCCTCTACGAGGAAGCACAGTTCAGCCCACACCGACTCGACGAACAACGCCGCACCGAAGCAATCACCGCACTCACCACCCTGCGCAACCAACTCCGGACGTCACCCGTCTGAACAACCGCTGGTGAGAAGCTCGTTGCGGAGCGACTAGAAGACGAAGCCGTAGGGCTTGAGGTTCTGGCTGCTGATGCGGCCGTTCTTGATGGTGACGTGAAAGCGTCTGCCGGTCTGGCTTGTTTCGGTGAACCGGAGCGTGGTTGGGTTGGTGACGCTGATCCGGATCGGGCTGCGGGTGAGTTGGTGTCCGTATGCGGCTTCGATGTCGCGTTTCGCTTGCGCTGCGGGTTCTTTGCGGAGTTGGTGCATGCGGCGTGAGCGGACGAAGAGCGCGAGGTCGCGTGCGGCGGCGCGGTCGGTGAAGAAGCGGCGTCCTGTAGTGGTGAGTGGGATCTCGACGGCGGCGTGGCCGCCGAGCGGGTCGGGCCAGCGGCGGCCGATCGATGCTTGGACTTCGCAGCCGTCGAATGGTGTGCCGACACCGCCGAATTGGACGCCGACCTTGGGGGCGAAGCGGCCGCCGTAGCCGGAGTCGCGGACGGTGAAGATGCCGAACTCTTTCGTCAGCCGGAAGCAGGCGTATCCGGCGCTCTGCCCGACGAGTTGTTTGAGGATCGGTGTTGTTCCGGTCTGTGTGAACTCGACTGCCCCGTTGTGTCCGGCGACGACGGCGAAGCCGTCGGCGGCGCCCCGTTGCAGCGGCTGCGACGGTGCGATCGGCGGTGTCGTCGGGAGTCCTCGTTGTTTCGGTCCGTTCGCGGGCGGATGCGGCGGCGGCTGTCGGTGGGTGGGCTGCAGCCGCAGGTAGGGGAACGTCTGCTGTCCGATCAGACTCCCGTTTCTGCCGTACAGGCTGAGCGAGAGCAGTCGGTGTTGTTTGACCCAATGGGCGACGGGGATGTCGTAGCTGTAGAAGCCGGCTGCGATCGGTTTCGAGACCCAGACGAACGCGATGTCGTGCGTTGTTCCGTCGGCGTAGCGCGCGGTGATCTTGGCCGCCGCGGGCGCGGTGATGTCGCCACCGACGCGAATCACGATTTGCGAGCCGGGGTTGTTCGCCAACTTGCTTCCCCAGGTGACGCCGAACTGGCCTTTGCGGCCGATAGCCCGCTGCGCGGCCGTTTGGCGGCAGCCGCCGAACGCGAGTTGGAACGTGTAGCAGTAGCCGCCTCGCCGGGTGGGCGCGACCCACAGCTTGCGCGGATGGCCGTTGATCGAGAACGTCGCCACGACGCGTGTCTGGGCGGCGATTACTTGCGGCGCGAAGGCCTGCGGTGCGCCGATCGAGAGGTCCTCGAACTCCTTCTTGATCTCGTTCGGTGCTGACTTGCTGTTCGCGAACGACACGTTCTTGCGGCCGAGCAGATCAAGCACGATCCGCTGTACACCGAAGGCGGGTGTCGCCAGCAGCGCGACCAACACAGCCAGCAGAACCGCTGCGGCCAACAGCAGCGGCCGCCTTCTCCACAACGGAACGGCGCTCCTGCGCTGGCTGGCGCGGGCGACCACGTCGGCCCAGTCCGGACGTTCGTCGGCAAAGCTCGGGACGAGATCGTTGAGCGCAGATGCCAGCTGATCCGTCACTGCTTCACCTCGCTCCCGATCGCGCCCCGCAACCTCGTGTGGGCCTGGTTGAGAGTCGCCGCGACGGTGCCACGCTGCACACCGACCGCCTCCGCGATCTGCTCGTAGGACAGATCGCCGTAATAACGGAGAAAGACGACCAGCCGCTGCTGCTCCGGCAACGACGACAGCGCCACCCGCAACTCGGGCCAGTCACGCTCGTGACCGTTCGCAGCCACGTCGGGAACCTCTGTGTCGGCTGTCCTGCCCTGCCGTCGCCGCTCCTGCCGGCAGACGTTGATCAGCGTCCGCCACAGCCAACCGTCCAAGCTGCCCTCACCACGGAAACTTGCTCGCGACCGCAACGCGACCGCAAACGCCTCCTGCACCGCATCCCCAGCACGCTCCCTGTCACCAAGCAACGCGTAACCCAGCCGAAGAAACCCCGAGTAGCGCCGCCGATACACCTCCTCGATCGCCGACTCAGACGCAACAGGACTAGACGCCACACTCAACACGATGCACCACCCCGCCAAAACGTTTAGCGCTAACCGGATGTCGTCGTTACCGACGCTCCACCCCAGCTTCGAAGGCTCGGGGACTCGCAAGGCCTCGTGCGGCGTAGGAGATAACAGATGACGGGGCGAGTCGTACGGATGGGTGTCGTCTTCTGTGTCGCTGTTGTGGCGACGGGCGGCTCGTCGGCAGATGCCGTCAGGACGTGGTTGGCCGGAGGGACTCCGGTCGCGCTCGTGACGGCGGAGACTGAGAACGAGGTGCTCGCTGTCTCGCTGCCGAGTGGAAGGGTGTTGCGGCGCGTCCACGTCACCGATCCCGAGACGGTGGCTGCCACTCCGAGTGGTCAGGTGGCGGTCGTCAGCCCGAAAGGCACCGTGACGCTGTTGGACTGGCGGAGCCTGCGTGTCCTAGCCGTGCTGCGCGATTTTCGGTCGCCGCAGATCGCCGCGATTACCCCGGACGGTCAATGGGTGTACGTGACTGATGCGGCCACGGGGGAGCTGTCGGTGATCGAGTTGCAGACGCGCCGAGTAGTCGATCGCGTCTTCGTCGGAGCCGGCGCACACCACCTGACGATCAGTCCGAGCTTCCAGCGAGCGTGGGTCGCGCTTGGCGAAGCGTCGAAGACGATCGCCGTCCTCAACACCTCGAACGCGAACCGCCCGCGCGTGGTCGGTCGTATCCACACTCGCGTACCGGCACACGATCTCGCCTTCTCCCCCAACGGCCGCACCGTCTGGGTCAGCTCAGCCAGAGCCGCCTACGTCTCCGTCCTGAACGCCGACACTGGTCGGACGGTGGCGACGATCCCGGCCGGTCGCGGCCCGCAGCACATCGCCTTCGGCCCGTACACGCACCCACGCGCGTTCATCACCAGTGGCTACGGCTCGACGATCGAGACCGTGAGTCTCGCCACGCACAAGGTCATTCGACGGCAGTCTGTCCCGTACGGCTCCTTCAACCTCGCAACCGCGGGCGGCCTGGTCGTCACATCCTCACTCCTCGACGGTGCACTCACCGAGTTCGACGGCAGCAATCTCCACCGCCTGATGGACGTGAAGATCGCCCCTGCCGCACGCGACGTCACGATCAGCGTCTGGTGACGCGACCGCCTGATGCCCGTCCGTTAGGCGAGCGATCACGCGAGAACCTTAGAGACTGGCGGCTCGAAGCTGTCACGCCGTTCGGGTCGCGGGTCAGTGTCGCCAGCGTGATCGAACACATAAAGACGTTGCAGGTGGGCCGGCGGGCGGGCACGATGTGACGCGGATGAGGCGTGCTGCCGTGTTGGCGTGCGCTGTCAGCGTGGCCGCCGCTATGGCGGTGTCCGCGGGTGGCGGGCTGAAACGTGCGCCGCTGCTTGGCGTCATCGCCCGACAGGGCACGGATCGGATGGTCTGGCTCGATCCGTTGACTCTGCGTCCGTCGGGTTCACGGCTCGTCGACGATCCCCTCCTTCGCCTACTGGGATCGGTCTCCGAGCGGTTCGCGCGTCGTGTTCGGTGGCCACGCGGGGACATTGTGGTTCGTGGACCCGGTGAAGCTACGGATCGTCGGCGCGGTAGGGCTGCGCGGCTTTAGCGACCCGCGGCTCGCGTGGGTTGCGCCTCGGGCGCTACTCGTAGTGGATCAGGCATCGATTGCATTGGTCGATCCCATCGCGACGCGGGTTCAGTGGCGCAAGACGCTCCCGGCGGCGGTCAGGCCGTTCTTGCCGGAGGGCGTAGCACGCACAGCGTCGGGACTTGTGTTCCTGGCTGCGCCAATCGACGGCAGCGTCGGTGCCACAACATTGGTCAGCGTCGATGTCTCAGGCCATGTCCGCTCTGTGGTGTTGGCACAAATCCAGTCGGGCGCCGCCGATCCGTTGGGCAACTCGGTGTTCACGGGGTCGGAGCCTGGTTTGGCCGTCGACCCGGTCGGGAACACGGCCTATGTCGTCGGAGGCGACGGTGCTGTCGCCGCGGTCGATCTCGCGACGTTGGCCGTGTCGACTCACGAGACGACGCGAACGCTCGCCCATGCTGACAAGGTGCTTTCCGGTCCGACACGAGACGCGGTATGGCTCGGCAGCGGCTTGCTCGCCGTGACCGGCGAGAACGACAACGCCTGGCTCGACTCGAACAACAAGTACCAGGAGACCGTCCAACCTGCGGGATTGACAATCATCGACACGAGAACCTGGACGGGGCGGCTCATCGACCCCGAAGCGAGCGGCGTGACCTTCGCGGGCGGTCTGCTGATCGCGCGCGGCGAAAGCTGGGACACCACCGCCGGCAGCTCGGCGGCCAAGCCGATCGGAAACGGCCTCAGCGCCTACACGACCGCGGGCACGCTCGCCTTCCACCTCCTCGGCCAAGCTCCCGTCCAGCAAGTCTTCGTCACAGGCGAAACCGCATACGCCCTCGGGTCGACGACGACCAGCGTGGTCGAGCTCGACTCGGGCTTGTTGTTGAAGACCATCCAGACCGCGCATCGGGCGTCAGCTCCAACACCGCTGATCGAGCTTCCGTAGTCCGCGGATCGCCGACCATCGCCAAGCAATCTGCCAGCGTTCGGGAACGCCCCTGAGCGGGGCTAAGGTTCAGGGATGCTCCGGTCTGGCCGCGTTTTCTTCGCGGGCGTAGTTGTCGCAGCGATGGCATCGGGGGTGGCGCTGGGGGCAACTGGTGGCAAACCAGTCGGGACGTTCGACGGATGTCCGACTGGCCTTCAGCCTGTGCCGAGGGCGTACCAGACGACGGCCCGTCACGCCGCAACCATCTTCTTGACGACGACGTATGCGAAGTGGGACAGGGAGCGACATTGGGGCATCAGGCTGGCGGTCGCGCAGGTCGGCCAGCCCTTTCTCGTCCAGCACTGGCTGCCGAGCGGGTGGATCAAGAACGAGTGCGGAACGAGCGTCTGGCAGCGTTCGGTTGGCGTCGCCGTTCGCTTCCCAGCGATGGAGTACCCCAACCCGAAAGGCCCCTGCAATGCGTGTTCACACGTGACGCTGCTGCTCGGCGAGACGCGGCACGGCTGGACGACCTGGGGCAACTACTAGGACTCAACTGATCCGCTTCTGCGGCGGCGTTCGGAAAGCTCACCTACGGCTCAGTCGGTCGCGGAGAAGACGACGCTGCCCGAGACCGGGCCGGTACTCACGGTGACGCGCCAGCAGCCCGGGGCTGGTACCTCGACGTAGCTTGGATAGTCGCCGAACCCGTTCCATGTTTTCGTGAACGACCCGGGCGCATCGAGCCGCTGGCCGCGCATCTCGAGCTTGAGCTTGTAGCCGTGCACCCGCGTCGACCACAGCACCTTCGGATTGATGTTGCTGCGCGGTTTCCTGCTCGTGAAAATGCGCGCACCGAGCAGGTGCTGTCTGCCCCAAGAGGTGTTGGGGTAGAAAAACAGATACGCCATGAACGTCCCTCCCGGCGCGGTCGAGGTCCAAGGCAGAGGCTTGAGGCCAGAGGGCTCGCCAGTAAACGGGGCGTAGTGGACATGGCTCATCGGGCACGAGTCGCCCGACCGATCGGCCGCCGACTCACCAGAAAGCGCGAGGCAGGTCGCAACCCCGACTCCAACCACCAACAAGCGGACAACGATCATCCCGTCCCTCGCACTCTAGGCCGCGTCAACGCAACGGCCGGTGGGCTCATCGGGATGTTCAGTCGCCGAACTCAGGTCATGGTCGGGATCGTGTGCCTCGTCCTCGCACTCATCCTCATCGTCAGCTCCCTGTAATCCTTTTCCACGATGACGGGTGTAGAGCTCTTCGCGCGGGCGCCTCATCACCTGACCCTGAGGGTATGTTGAGCACAACGGTTGAGCGGGCTCTGGCAGAGTGCACCCGATGCACGCGGCGCGGAGAACGGTCGTGTTCCTGACGCTAGCGGCGGTTGCGCTCGTTCTGACCGGAGCGGCCACGTCCGACACGCCGCCGGTGATCGACTTCGCGGTCTCGCTCGCTGGGCCGACCGACGGCAACGCCGGCGACACGCTGACCTACACGATCAGCGTGACGAGCAACGGGCCGGACACGCTCACCGACTCGACCACGGTCCTCTTCCTCTTCGGGGACGAGACCGACGGCGGGCTCCAGTTCGTCGACGTCGACGGACGATGCCCGGCGCCTACGCCCGCCGGGCCAGGGATCGAGAACGCCAGGTGCGACTTCAACGGCCCGTTCTCGCCCGGAGAGACGCGGGTCATCCATCTCAGCTACCACGTCAAGCAGCGGCTGGGGGCCCGGATCTTCGCCGGAGTGTCGTACTTCGGCGAGGTCGACGACCCCGACTCCTCCAACGACAACGCGCAGCTGCAGGTGATGCCGCCGCCGGCGAGCAAGATCTCCAACACAACCGCGCCGACGATCGCGGGCTCGGCGACCCCGGGGTCGACACTGACGGCCGACCCGGGAGCCTGGTCCCCGTCCTGGAGCTACGCGTACCGCTACGAGTGGGACCGCTGCACGCCGGACATGACCGACTGCTACGGCGAGGCGGGGCCATCGTCGTACACGGTCTCGAGCCTGGACGGGGGCTGCCGGATCGCGGTCTTCGTCTCGGCCGACTCGGGCCTGCCCGACAACGCCGGCGTCAAGCCCTTCCCCGCCGTCGATACCGATCCCGTGCCCGGCGGCCCCTGCAACCCGGCCTCGGGACCGATCTTCCCACCGGGCGGGCCGGGCGGCTCGGGCTCCGGCGGATCGGGCTCCGCGCCTACCGCGCCGACGGCTCCGGCCCAGATCCTGAACGCCGGCCCGCCCGTCGTCTCCGGGACGCCCGCCGTCGGGTCGACGCTGACCGCGGCTCCCGGCTCCTGGCAGCCCGCCTGGAGCTACGGCTACACGTACCGGTGGTACCGCTGCGACCCGGCCGCGACCGCCTGCGCCGCGGCGACGGCAGGCCGGCCGAGTGCCGCGTACGTCGTCGTCCGTGCCGATGCCGGCTGCCTGCTCGAGGTCGAGGTCGTCGCCGGTGACGGCGTCGCGACCAGCGCCGCAGTCCGCTCGGCGCCCTCGGGCCGCGTCGCCGGCGGGCCCTGCTCCGCGGCGCCGGCGCGCGCGGTCGTCGCGGTGGCCCGCCTCACACCCGGCGCGCGCGCCACCACAGTCACGCAGGCCACGCTCGCCCGGACGATCTGCCGCGCAGCCTGGGTCCGGCGCACGACGCCGCCTGCTGCCTCGCTGCGGGCGCTCGAGCTGAGGCAGCTCGCCGCGTACCACGACACGGGCGGCGCGGCCCGCTATGTCGAGGACCAGCTAATCCCGGTCGACCTCGGCGGCGCCCCGCGCGCTGCGGCCAATCTCTGGCCGGAGCCCGCCGCCCGCGCCCGGGCCGACGATGCGGTCGAGGTGCGGCTCAACCACCGGGTCTGTGCCGGAGCCCTCTCGCTCCGGGCCGCCCAGGCCCAGATCGTGGAGCTCAAGCGAACGAAGGGCTGACGCGCTCAGGGTAGTCGGCTACGCGGTCCGATCAGTCTTGGATGCGAAGCAACGTGAGCACCTGACCACAGCCATCCATGGCGTGGATCCGGTCGGTCGCGCTCGACCACTCGCAGCTCACGTAGACGAGGTGTGACCCCTTGAACACGGCGTACTCCTGACTGCTTTCGGGTTTCCCCGCGCTGCTGGTACGCGACATGTGGCGCCCCGGCCGACCCTCGGTTGATCTTGGACGCGACCCTCGCCCGGCCGGCTTCCTCCAGTCGGCTCGAGCTGCGCTGGTCCTTGTCCGCGCGCCTTGACCACGCTTCGGTCGCGCAACTGCGCGATGGCGAACACCATGAGCGAGATGCCGCTGCCGAGGAGTGCGCCCGCGATGACATCCGTGATCCAGTGGACTTGCAGGTAGGTGCGACTCCAGGCCATGCCGACAACACCGAGGCCGGTGAGCGCCCACCACCATCTGCGACGCCTGCCGGGTGTGGTGAAGAGCAGGACGAGCGCGACACAGGTCGCGCCGGCGTAAGTGGCGTGGCCAGAGGGGAAGGAGGCGCCGACGGGGTGGACGAGCCCGTCGGGCGGGCGGGCACGATCGACCAGCACCTTGAGGAGCGCCGAGAGCAGCGGCGCCAGGCTCTCGGCGACCGCGAACGTGACAAGGGCGAGCCAGCGGCGTCGGCGAAGGAGGAGTAGTCCGAGGAGCGTGAGCGCAATGGCGCGACCGAGCGCGCGCCCAAGCCAGTTGAACACGAGCGCAACGACGGTGAGCTGCGGCGTCTCGATGTCATGCATCGCCTCGGACCAGCTGCGGTCGAGGCCGAGCGGTCCCGCCGGTACGAGGATGGCGATCAGCACGACGATCGCGAGCATTCCGCCGGCTGCCCAAAGCGCCTGAGCCGGATGGGCGAGAAACGTTTCACCTGACCCGCGGGACGGTCTGTTGGCGCTGTCTCCGGGGCGCACGGCCGACTGCGCGTCCTCGATCTGCGTTCCGTTCGCGCCAAGATCGGCTTCGGGGCCAGCTCCAAGGCGGGTACGCGCTCGGTAATTGATCTCGCGCTTCTGCTCGGGGGCAGCGTTCGTCATCGTCTCCAGCTCAAATCATTGGCGTCCGGCTCCGCCGGCACGAACCTGGGACCCCTCAACCATGGCCGGTGCTGCTGCCAGGCGGCTGCCACGCCCGTGGCCAGCGCTGCCAACGCCGTGGGCGTGCCGAAGCGGAGGACAGGCCCTCTAACCGGAGATCCGGCAGACGCGGTAGATCGTCGCGTCTCACTGGGCGAGCCTGCGCCGTGATGGCAGCGGCGCCGCGCGGCGTGGCATCGGTTTGGCATCGACGCGCAGCAGGGTGGGGTCGTCAGAGATGTTCGACCGAAAGGAGTAGTCAAATGGCTCAGGAAAACGTGGTGGTCGTTCGGTTCACGGAGCCGAGCAAGGCCTACCAGGCGCTGAGCGTGCTCAAGGAGTGCGATGCAGAGGGTCGGCATCGGCCTCGAGTCTGCGGCGGTCGTGGAACGCACGGCAGCGGGTGAGCTGTCGATCCCGGAGAGCGCCGACAACGTCGGCCTCGTCGGCACGGCGAGCGGCTCGCTGATCGGGATGCTCGTCGGTGTTCTCGGCGGCCCGGTCGGGGTCCTGCTCGGCTGGGGTGCCGGCGCGATGATGGGCGGCGCGTTCGACGTCGATCGCGCCGATGACCTCCGATGAGGCGCTGACGGTTCTCGGCAGGGCGATTCCGCCGGGATCGACCGCCGTGATCGCGAGCGTCGAGGAGTCGGTGGTCGAGGTGATCGACGCCGAGATGTACACGCTGGGCGGCGAGGTGACCCGCCAGCCGCGTCGATGAGGTCATGGACGAGCTCGAGGCGGCCGAGGACGCCGCTGACGCCGCAGCGCGCGAAGCGCGGCGGGTCGTGCGCGAGAAGCGCAAGGCCGACCTCCATGCCGGTGTCGACGAGCGCGTGGGGAAGCTGAAGGAGAAGCTCCACGTGTCCTGACGGGGTCTACGCCACCTGTGCTGGTTGAAGCCCGTCGGCCCGTGAGGCCGGCGGGCTTCGACGTCTCGTCTCTACGGTCGGGCCAGCCGGACGCGGAGGACGCGCGGACGGATGGCGAACCGGAGCGGTGGGGTGAGATCGACCGCCTCGCCGTCGATCCCGGCGTGCACGGGTGCGGGGGCCGTGAGCTCGAGCTGCGTCGCGGTCCATGCGTGCCCCGGGCTCTGCCCGCGGCGGGGCGGGTCGAGCACGAGGACGCCGAGCTGCCCACTCTCGAGCGTCGGCCGGGTGCCGAGCTTCATGGGGCGGTTCGAGGGAGTAGGGGTTGTTCGACACGAGCACGACCGCGGGATTGAGATGTCGGCGGCCCTGGTTGTCTACAAGCTTCAGGTCGACCGCGGCGGCGCTCGGCCCGAGCACGTGCGCGGCCGTCTCCAGCAGCGTTCGCGCCTTCGCGTCACGGTAGGTCGGCTGCCGAACGGCGTCGCCGTAGATCCCGAGGGAGACGTTGTTGAGGAAGAGGCGGCCGTTCACCTCGGCTACGTCGATCCTGCGCTCGACGCCGTCGGTGAACGCGTCGAGCGAGCCGACCAGATCGCCGCGGTCGATGCCGACGTCGAGCGCGAAGTGGTTGCGGGTGCCGGCGGGAACGCAGACGAATGGAAGGTCGTGCGCGATGAGCGGCTGCGGCTACGACGGCGAGCGAGCCGTCGCCGCCGGCGGCGCCGAGCGCGTCCGCGCCGCACGCCACCGCGTCGTCGACCAGCGCTGCGAGGTCGTCGTCTGGGCGTAGGACGATCACGTCGATACCGCGCTCGCGCGCCCGCTCGGCGAGGCCGGCGCGCGTCGCCTTGCCGCCGCCCGACCTCGGGTTCAGGAACAGCACGGGCCGCTGCGGCGGGTCCGCGGCGGACCAGGTGCCGGGTGTCATTAATCGCGTCGGTCGACGTCGGGTCGGGCGGAGCGTTGATTCGGCCGATGCAAGCGAGCGCCAACGACGGGGCTGCCGGATGCCAAGCAGCGCTTAAGGCGCGGGCTTCACTGGCGCGTCGAGCCTGCGAGACTCATGCGTGGAGGCCACCTGTCGATGAGTGAAGTACTGGAGATCCGGCTTCTCGGCCCGTTCGAGGTTCTCGCGGGCGGAACGCCCGCGGACGTTGGCGGCTCGAAGCGGCAGGCCCTGCTCGCGATGCTCGCGCTCCGGCAGGGTCGGGTGGTCGACGTCGACGGGCTCGTCGACGGCCTGTGGGGCGAGGAGCTGCCCGGCGGCTCCGCGGAACGCGCTCCATCACCACATCGCCCGCCTCCGCGCCGCGCTCGGAGAGGAGTCGATTGCCGGTTCTCCCGACGGGTACGCGCTGAGGGACGCGTGCGTGGATGCGGTCCGGTTCGAGGAGCTGCTCGCGGAGACCCGCGCCGCGCTGCGCGACGGCGACGGCCCTGCGGCGGCGGACGCGGTCGCGTCGGCGCTGGCCCTCTGGCGGGGATCGGCGTTGCAGGGTCTGACCGGCACGGCGTGGTTCAGCGGCGAGGCGCGCCGGCTCGAGACGCTGCGCGTCGACGCACTCGAAGAAGACTTCGAGGTCAGGCTCGGGCTTGGCGAGCATCGCGAGCTCACGCCGGCGCTTCGGGCGGCGCTCGCGGACAACCCGTTCCGGGAGCGGCTGTGGGGACAGCTGATGTTGGCGCTGTACCGCAGCGGCCGGCAGGCGGATGCGCTCGAGACGTTCCAGGAGGCGCGGAGCGTTCTCGCCGACGAGCTGGGGCTCGAGCCGGGGCCGGAGCTTCGGGGGCTCCAGGAGGCGATCCTTGCGCACGACCCGGCGATCGCCGTCGTTCCGGTCGTCCGCAGGCTCCGCGGCAATCTCCCCGCGCCTTCGACGTCGTTCGTTGGACGCGAGGACGAGCTCGCCCAGGTCTCGTGGGTCCTGCACGAGCACCGCCTCGTGACACTCACCGGTGCGCCGGGCGTCGGCAAGAGTCGGCTCGCCGCCGAGGTCGCGCGTTCTCTCGAGGCCGAGTTCCCGGACGGCATCTGGCTGGTCGACTTCGCGCGGGCGGGCGGCGCAGACGACGCCGTCCGCCTCCTCGCGCACGCCGTCGACGTTCGCGGCTCGGATCCGCTAGCGCGCGTGACTTCACGGCTTCGCGACGCACCCGCTCTCCTCGTTTTCGACGCGTGCGAGCACGTGCTCGACGGAGCGGCGCGGATCGCGTCGACGGTCCTCGCGGAGTGTCCTCAGGCGCGGATCCTGGCGACAAGCCGCGAGGCGCTCCACATCGCGAGCGAGGTGAGACTCCCCGTGGCACCGCTCGCGGACGCGGCCGTCGAGCTCTTCCTCGAGCGTGCGCGCGCGGCACGACCCGGATTCGAGCCGGACGCTGAGGCCGTCGCGCTCGCCGCCGAGATCGTCCGGCGGGTGGACGGCCTGCCGCTCGCGATCGAGCTCGCCGCCGCGCGCGTGAACGTGCTCGGGCTCGGGGAACTCGTCTCCATCCTCGAGCGGCGCGCGGCGATCCTGCGTGACAGCCCCGCCTCGGACCCGGCCCGCACGGCGCTGCAGGCGCTCGTGGAATGGAGCTACGACCTCTTGCATGGCGACGAGAAGGCTCTGCTTCAGCAGCTGGCCGTTCACCGCGGAGGCGCGTCCCTGCCATCGCTCGTCGCGCTCGCAGCGAGGCACGGTCTCAACGACGCGACCGTGGCGTATCTCGTTGCAGCGCTGGTCGACAAGTCGATCGTGTCGGCCTCGTTCAGAGACGGCGCCGCTCGCTACGACATGCTCGACACGGTCCGCGAGTACGTGCTCGAGCGTCTCGCCGAGGGCGAAGGGCTCGCCGGCGTTCGCGGCGCGCACGCCGAATACTTCGCGGCACTGGCCGACGAGGCGCGCGTCGAGTTACGCGGGGCGGAATGGCTGCGCTGGGAACTGCGCCTTGAGCTGGAGAACGACAATCTCTGGGCTGCGCTAGCGTACGCGCGTGACGCGCCCGACCCTGCGGTCGCCGTCCGGCTCGGCACGTTGGGGTGGTACTTCGCGCTGGCCGACCGCGTCTCCGAGGGACGGCGCTTTCTCGAGCTCGCCCTCTCTGCCACGGACGATGACGTTCCGGTCGAATTGCGGATCGAGCAGCTCGCCGACCTTTGCTACATCGCAACCGAAGAGTTCGATGTCGGCCCCGCGCTCCTGGCGGGCGAACAGGCGGTCTCGCTTGCCGCGACCGCTGGCGCACCATGGCAGCGCGGCTTCGCGCAACTGATGCTCGCACTCGCCCTTGGGCAATCGGGCGACGTCGAACGCGCTGCCACGATGGCGGACGACGCGACCGCCGCGTTCGAGGCGGCGAGAGACGACTGGGGCATCGCAGCAAGCAGCCTCATTCGCGCAATCGGTGCGGCGCGCGCCGGCGACGTCTCCACCGTCACCGCGACGGCCTCGGTCGCCCGCCATCACTCGGACGCGATCGGCTACGACGCGTTTCGTGCCCCGGCGCTCGTGCTCGAAGCCTGGGCGGCCGAGAGACGCGGGGAAGAGGCGGCCGCGGAGGATGCGTACCGACACGCGTTCGAGCTCGCTGGGCGAATCGGGTTTGGCGACCACGCGGCGTTCGCTCTCGCCGGGCTCGGGGCGATCGCTCTCGCGAACGGGGATCTGCTCAAGGCCGAGAAGCTCCAGCGGCAGGCGCTTGCCACAGCTGAGGCAGCCCAGGCGATGTTGGTCGCGGCCGAGGCACGTGTCCGCCTCGCGCGGGTCGCCGCGGCGTCCGCAAACACTGACGAGGCCGATCGCCTGTACCGCGAGGTCCTCGAGTGGTCGACGACGGAACGGGCACATCAGGCGCGCGAGAGTCTCTTCGTCGCGCTCGCCGGCAACCCGGCGACTGCAGCACAGCGCGGGCTCGCCGAGATCGCCGAGCCCCGACCCGACACCGCGCTCACCTAGCGAGCTGGCAGAAGCGCCGCCGCGCCTGGCAGAGCGTTGGCACGTGCGTCGGCGAGCCTTCCTGGCGTCAGAGAAGAGATCAACAGGAGGCTCGCACATGAGCACGACCACGACCGAGGACCAGCTTGCGGAGGTGCGCCGCCGGATCGCCCGGCTGCAGGCGCTCGCGCAGACTGGCCTCGTCGCGGAAAGAGCGCGAATCCAGCGCCATCTCGACGCACTCGGCAAAGAGGAGGCATCCGTCCTGGCTGCGAACCGCAAGGCTCCCGACGAGGTTGAGGAGAAGCTCGGGCAGCTCAGGGCAAGGCTCGCGGTCGCCGAGAGATCGCTCGTCGCAGACCTCTCCGACGAGTGGACGACGTTCGCGGGCGCCGTCGAGGACGAGCTCCGCAGCTGGGACGCCTATCTCGAGAGGCTGCAGGCAACGGCCGTGGCGAAGGCCGGGAATGCGCGCGAGGGGGCCGAGGCGGCGATTGCCGGTGTCCGTACCCAGCGGATTGCGGTCTACGAGCGCCTCGCGCAGGCGCGCGCGGACGTCAACGGCTCCTGGCTGGAGCAAAGACACCAGGTGAGCGCGGCTCGCGACGAGCTCGAACAGAAGGCCGACGAACTGTCGGCGAAGATCAAGTGAACCGGTCGGGCACGTCTCGCGGCCTCGATTCGTTGGACCGGATGGCGTGCATCGCCTGACGTGGCCGGCGCCACCCGTCGGCCCCGTTGCGTTCATTGCCAGGACGGCTCCCGAACGGCTGATGGCAGAACGGAACGTGTCGCTGGCAGTCCGATGGCATCGATGCCACGCATGGTTGGCGGCGCAACGTTAGCCCCGGAATAGGAGGTAGGAGATGGAAACATTGTTCGACACCGCCGAAAAGACCGCGCGGACGAAAGTCATGAAGATGCGGCAGGCATTCGGCCTGCACGGACTGGCGTCCGTCGTGTTCGGTGTGATGATCCTCGCCTGGCCCGGCATCAGCGTCTACGCGCTCACGATCGTCTTCGGCGCATACACGCTCGCCACGGGCATCATCGAGTTCGGCACCGCGTTCACCGCGCGGGAAAGAGAGGAGCGTGGGTGGCTGATCCTCAGAAGCCTGCTCGGGATCACCGTCGGCGTGCTGGTCTTCGCCTGGCCTGGCATCTCCGCGCTCGCGCTGCTGTACGTGATCGGCGGTTACGCTGTTGCAGTCGGGATCCTCTGCGTCGCTGGGTCGTTCCGGCTCAATCTGGACAGCCGCGACACGGCGTCGATGATCCTGACCGGCCTCGCGTCGATTGTCTTCGGGATCGTGATCTTCGCGAAGCCAGGTGCAGGCGCGCTGGCCGTTCTCGCACTGATCGCGGCGTTCGCGCTCGTCACCGGAGTCACCGAGCTCGTCGTCGCGATCAGCGGCGAAAAGTTGCTCGAGCGGACGGCGAAGGCATTCGCGCCACCGCGGAGGTCGCCGAAGACGACCCCCGAGCCGTCGCATTGACGGTCGATCTGCACGACCGCACGTCTTTGGAGCCGGCGACCAGGTCGCCGGCTCCACGTGCATCTGCCGACCTGTTTCCAGTCATTGACAGACAGTCCGCCTTGGCGCGGCCTTCTACGGATCGTTCCTCCGCATCTGCGTCGGCGTCCCCTGCGAGTCGGGGCGGGCGCACGACCGATGACTGCATCGCTGCTCGGGTTCCATGCAGGTCTGCTGGGCGGTTTCGCTTGCGTGGTCCGGAGCATGGCGACGCGAGACTCCTGCTCGCCGCCGAGCGGCTCGTCCAGTAGCCGCTCGGTCGAATGACCTCGGCGGCAGCAGGGGCGGACAGCTTGGCATCGGCGTGGCATTGGTCTCCGCCACGGTGC
Source organism: uncultured Thermoleophilia bacterium (assembly GCA_963774355.1). Lineage (GTDB taxonomy): Bacteria > Actinomycetota > Thermoleophilia > Gaiellales > Gaiellaceae > PALSA-600. The sequence goes on from CAVZER010000006.1 coordinate 915,541, forward strand.
GTCGCAGATTCCTCGAAAGGAGATGCGATGACTACTACAGCAAGTGAACGGACGACAGTAACGGCGTCGCGCGGGTCGCTCGACAGTGACGGCCCGTCGCCGAAGGGCCGCACCTTGACTGAGACGTCCGCGGGTCAGCGGCGCCTGATTTTCGGCGCGCTGCTCCTCGTCCTCTTCGTCGCGGCGCTCGACCAGACGATCGTGTCGACGGCGCTACCGACGATCGTCGGCGACCTCGGCGGCCTCGAGCATCTCTCGTGGGTCGTGACCTCGTATCTGCTCGCGTCGACGGTGGTCGGGCCGCTGTACGGGAAGCTCGGTGATCTCTACGGGCGCAAGCGCGTCCTCCAGTTCGCGCTCGTGCTCTTCCTAGTCGGCTCGGCGCTGTGCGGGCTGGCGCAGAGCATGTCGCAGCTGATCGCGTTCAGAGCGATCCAGGGGCTCGGCGGCGGCGGTTTGCTCGTCGTGGCGATGGCGGTCGTAGGCGACCTTGTCGCACCTCGCGACCGCGGCCGCTACCAGGGCCTGTTCGGCGGCGTGTTCGGCATCGCGGTTGTCGCCGGTCCGCTGCTCGGCGGCTTCTTCGTCGACAATCTTTCCTGGCGCTGGATCTTCTATATCAATCTTCCGCTCGGTCTTGTCGCGCTCGCGGTGATCGCGACTGCCTTCCGCTCGCGGCAGGTGACGACCCGGCACCGGATCGACTGGCTCGGGACGATCGTTCTCGCAGCCGGGCTGTCGGGCGTGATCCTCTATACGAGCCTCGGCGGCACGAGCTACGCCTGGGACGCGCCGGGGATGCTCGCGGCGATCGGCGCCGGCGTTGCGCTGCTCGCGCTGTTCCCGCTCATCGAGACGCGCGCTGAAGAGCCGATCTTGCCGCCAGAGCTCTTTCGCAACATGACGTTCAGGACGACGAGCGCGATCGGGTTTGGCGTCGGTTTCGCGCTCTTCGGCTCCGTCACCTTCGTCCCGCTCTACCTGCAGATCGTCAAGGGCCATAGCGCCACCGACTCCGGGCTGCTGATGACGCCGATGATGCTCGGCGTTCTCATCACCTCGACGGCGAGTGGCTTCCTGATCTCCCGTAGCGGGCGCTACCGCGCCTTTCCGATCCTCGGCACGGCGATCGCGGGCGTCGGGCTGTACCTGCTCTCGACGCTCGAGGTTTCGACGTCGACCGAGGTTGCCGCCGCCTACATGCTGCTGCTCGGGCTTGGCCTCGGGCTCGTGATGCAGGTGCTCGTGCTCGCCGCGCAGAATGCGGTCGACTACCGCCTGCTCGGCGTTGCGACCTCAGGGGCAACGCTGTTCAGGCAGGTCGGCGGCTCGATCGGCGTCTCCGTCTTCGGCGCGATCTTCTCCAATCGGCTTGGTCACGAGCTCGCCCAGCGTGCCCCGCACGGCGTGCACGTGGCGACAAGTGCAAGCCCCGCCGTCGTTCACCAGCTGCCACCCGCAGTGCACGCGCTCTACGTGACGGCCGTCGCGGCTGCGCTCCATCCAGTCTTCCTCATCGCTGCCGCCGTCATGCTCGGCGCGTTCGGCCTGAGCTGGCTCCTGCGTGACGTGCCGCTGCGCGAGACGGCGGGATCAGACGTACGCGATCGAGACGTACCGGCCGACCCTTACGCAGGCGGCGCTGCGCGGAGAGGCAACAGGACCGCACGCCGTGGCAGCGACGTGGCGGGCGTCCCCGCGACGCTACGGCGGTGAAGGCCGTGCAGACAGAGGCTCCTGTGGCGACGACGTTGAGGGAAGGCAGCCGCCGCGAGGTCGGCGTCTCGATCTCGATCCGAACGATCCTGTTGGCAGCCATCGTCGTCGCCGTCGGGGTCTCGCTCGTGTCGATCAGGAGCGTTCTGCTCGTCATCTTCGTCTCCGGCTTCGGCGTTGCCGTCCTCTCGCCGTTGGCGACGGGGATGGAGCGGCGGCTGGGGTGGAGCCGACGGGTGTGCGCGACGCTGCTGGTGCTGGCGATCATGGCCGTCATTGCTGCCGTCGCGCTGGTGATGGTGCAGGCAGTGAGCGGCGCTGTGCACGACTTCAGCCACGACTTGCCGCAGATCGTGGACCGCGCCAAGCAGAGCAATCTGGGCAACGTCCTGAACACGAGGAGCGGCTCCCTCGACACGTTGACCAAGCACGCAGGGGAGATCACGCGGGGGGCGGGCAAGGTGTCGGGCGGAGTCGCCCACGTCGGGATCTCGGCTCTCGGAGCAATCACCGTCGTCTTCTCGGTGATCTTTCTGACGCTCTTCGGGCTGGTCGACGAGCCCAACCTGCGGGAATGGACCGCCGGCCTGATGTATCGCGACAAGCGGGAGCGCTACCTGCGCGTCACCGACCGAATCATCCACACGACCTCGCGCTACATGCTCGGCAACGTGGCGATCTCGGTGGTGTGCGGAACGGTCTACGGCGTCACCGCGGTGATCCTCGGGCTGCCGTACCCGCTCGCGCTGGCGGTGATCGCTGCGGTCCTCGACCTCGTTCCAAACATCGGAGCCACGTTGGCCGGCGTCCTCATCGGGATCGTCGCGCTCTCGGTCAGTCTCGAGGCCTTGATCGTCTTCCTAATCGTCATCGTCATATACCAGCTGATCGAGAACTACATCCTGCAGCCGACGATCATCGGGAAGGCTGCCAAGATCTCCGGCTTCACCGTGCTCGCGAGCGTCCTGGCATTCGGGGCGCTCTTCGGGTTGATCGGGGCGATCATCGGCGTGCCGATCGCGGCAGCACTACAAATCGTCGTCGAAGAGCTGACCGCTGGCAGACGTGCTCGCATCGCCGCGGCCGACGCAGTTGAGCACACACCGTGAGGCGTACCGTCTTTGCCGCAAGCGCGACGCATTGGATCGCACGCGCATTTCAATCGCGATCACATCGATCACATGTCGGTTCCGGTTCTACTGAGGTCCTCCCTACCGAAGGGGTTCGAAACGGGCCGGCGTCGCGATCGCGCCGATCTGCGCCCTGGTGACGCGCCTCGCAGACGACGGCATCCCGCCGTCCGGCGTTACCTGCCGCTCCACCGTGGCATCACGTCGGCAGTCCTCCTCGGCAGCATCAGCCGTAGAATGAGCGCCGGGAAGCTTCCGATGATGAGACGTTCGCGGGCGCCGCGCGCGCGATCGCGATGGGAGGAACCGATGAGACTGAGCGTCCTCGGCGCCGCTGGCGCCACCGGCATTCCGCTGGTCGAGCAGGCGCTCGCCGCGGGACATCGCGTCACGGCACTTGTTCGGTCCGAGCAGAAACTGACCATCACCAATGCCAACCTCCATGTTGTCGAAGGCGACGCAACCGACCGCGCAGCGGTCTCCGAGGCCATGAACGAGTGCGACGCTGTCATCAGCGTCCTCGGCGCGAGAGGACCGGTGATGGCCGAGGCGACGCGCGCCATTGTGGACGCGGCCAAACAGAAGGGGCCCGAGCGCGTCGTCATGTTGTCCTCCTTCGCCGTCGCGCGTGACCGGCTCACTCCCGTCACCAAGGTCGTAACCGGCATAGCAATGAGTAGTCAGATCAAGGACAAGACCGCCGGCGAGGAAGTCCTGCGCGCCAGCAGCCTCGACTGGACGATTGTCTACCCCACCAAGCTGACCAACGGGCCCAAGACCGAGGCCAGCGTCGTCCCCGAAAGCCAGAAGGTCCGGCTGTCGCAGAAAATCTCACGCGCGGGCGTGGCCTCGTTCCTCCTGCGAGCGGCCACGGAAGACCTCTACAGCCGCAGCGGCGTCGTCATCACCGGATGACACGGCCGTTAGGCAGATCGGGATCACGTCTTGAGAGCCTCTGACGGACTCGAACGTCGACCTCCTCGTTACCGCGGGCTGCGATCGGCAACCCGTCGCAACCCACCGCGCCGCGGCCAACTTGCTGTCGCGAGTGCGGCGAACGATGCTTCCAACGAGTACAGGCGGTAGGCAAGGTCAATCCAGTCGGGTTCGGTTTAGACGGTGCGGAGCGCGTCGGTTGGTGAGAGCCGCGCGGCGCGAATCGCCGGCAGGAGCCCGGCGACTGCGCCGATCGCGAGGGCGGCGCCGAGGCCGCCGACCCAGGCGACCGTCGGCACGACGGTCGCCCAGTGCTTCGTGTGCGCGTAGGCGGCGGTCGCGAGCGCGCCCGCGGCGACGCCGACGGTGCCGCCGAGCAGCGCGAGCAGGATCGCCTCGCTCAGGAACTGCATGCGGATGTGTCCTTTCGTCGCACCGAGCGCCCGGCGGAGCCCGATCTCGGAGCGCCGCTCGAGCACGGAGATGATCATGATGTTCGCGACGCCGACTGCGCCGACCAGCAGTGAGACGGCTCCGAGCCCGAGGAAGAGCCCGTTCAGGGCGCCCTGCGCGTCTGCCCGTGCCGTGAGCGCCGCCGACGGCTGGCTGACGTCGACCTCGTTCGGGGACTCTGGATTGGCGGTGGCGGCGAGCACCGTCTGCACGGCAGCCGTCTGGTTGGTCACCGACCGCACGTAGACGGTCGTCGGGTGCCCGTCGAAGCCGAGGTACGTCTGCGCGGCGGGGAAGCCGACGAGTACCGAGTTGTCGATCTCGGGGGCGAGTGTCGCCGACGTGAGGATGCCGGTGACGTAGAACCACATCCCGCCGAGCCATACCCGCTCGCCGGGGTAGACGCGGTCGATCCCGAGGAGCTGCGCGGCCTGGGCGCCGAGGACGCAGACGGGCTCCGTGGCGGTCGCCGGGTTGAGGTAGCTCCCGTGCGCCACCGTCGCTCCGACGATCGGGAGTAGCGTCAGCGTCGTTGCTTGAACCGCGAGGCCGTTCGTGTTGACGGACGGGATGAGTGGACTGCGGTAGACGTTCGCCGAGGTCGATCCGGTGTCCGCGACCCCGGTGACGGGGCCGATCCGCCGGATCATCCCCGGCGCGGCGAGTGGCAGCTCGGCCGTGCTGCCGAAGAGCGTCTGGCCGTTGGTCACCGTCAGGAGGTTGGTGCCGAGCTTGTCGATCTCGCTGAGCAGGCCGGCCTGCGACGACGACGACAGGCCGAGCACCGCGACGATCGCCGCGACGCCGATCGCGATCCCGAGAGCGGAGAGCGCCGCGCGCAGCCGTCGCGTGCGCAGGCCGATGCTCGCGACGCGCGCCAGGTCGGCGGCGCGAAGGCGATGCGGCACGAGCGGGGTCGGCTCGCTCATCCGCCGGTGGGCTCGTTGACGAGCCCGAAGGCCGCTGTGTGCCCGGCGGCGCTCGCCCGCACCACGTAGCCGCCCGCCGTCCCGTCGGCCTCGAACGCAGGCGCGACCGCGATGCCGCGGGCATCCGTCTTCACACGTACGGTGCGGCGTCCGTGCGCGAAGCGCCCGCTCGCACCGCTCCTGGGGGCCGAGTAGGTAACGACGACGCCTGCGACCGGGTTGCCGTTCTCGTCGGTGACCGTCACCGCGAGCCGGACCGGAAAGCGCGATCCGACCGTCGTCGACTCGCTCGCCGCGACGCCCGCGGTCACCGATGCCGGCCTGCCGGCGCGGTTTCGGAGCGAGAAGGCGACCGTTCCGCCGCTCGTCAGCGTCGCCGTGGCGGCGAACGATCCCGCTGTCGTGTTCGCGGTGAGGCGCGGCGACGACGCGATTCCCTTGCTGTTCGTCGTCGCGGTCGCCTGCTCCGCGCCGCCCGTGAAGGTCGCGGCGGCGGTCGATCCCGTGCCGGCGGCGGCGCTCGCGCCGAGTGAGAAGGCCACGGTCGCGCCGGCCACCGGGCGGCCGGTGGCGTCATGGACCCTGACCTCGAGCGGTTGTCGGTAACGAGTGCCGACTACTGCCGACTGCGATCCGCGCCCAGCCACCGAGAGGCGAGGTGGCTTCGCGGCATGGTCGTCGAGCGTGAACCGCGCCTGACCGCTGATGCCCATGACCGTGGCGATCGCGGTGTACGTTCCGGCCGCCGGGCCTGCGACGAACGACGGTGAGGTTGCGATGCCCGAGGCATCGGTCGACGACGTGGCCTGTGCGCTGCCGCCGTCGAACGAGGCGCCGGAGCCGAGCGAGAAGCTGACGTTCGCTCCCTCGAGCGGCTTGCCGGTGTCGTCGAGGACCTCCACCCGTAGAGGCTTCGAGAAGCGGGCTCCGACAACCGCAGACTCGCTCGTCGGCGACAGCGTCTTGATCGTTGCCGGGACACCGCTCGGCGTGTTGACGACCGAGAACACCACCGAGCCGACCGCAGACGACGCGACCACGAGATAGCCGCCGGGGAGCATGTTGGCGGTGAACATCGGCGCGGTCGCCGTCCCGGAATCATCGGTGCCGACGAGCGTCGCGTTCGTGTCGCTGGCCGAGAAGACGCCGCTCGGCCCCGAGGCAGGGGCTGTGAACGTGACTGCGACGCCGGCGAGCGGCGTGGTGATCGGACAGCCGTTCGTGGCCGCGAGTGCGACGCGGAAGCTCGTCTGGAACGGCGCTCCGAGCGGTGCGCTCTGGGGTGTTCCGGCGGCGAGCACGAGCGTGCTCGGCGGGTTGTAGGCCGGGCATCCCGAGCCCGGGCTTGCGTGCCCGGCTCCGGGCACGAGCAGTGCGACCGCGATCAGGGCCGTGGGCATGAACCTCTGCGCTCTTGTCATCGTGTCTCTCCCGTGTCGCCGACGATGCGCCCGTCGAGCATTTCGACGCGGCGGGGAAGCCTGGCCGCAAGGTCGCGGTCGTGGGTGATGACCGCGATCGTCGCTCCGCCGGAGTTCAGCTCCTCGAGCAGATCGAGAATCGAGGATCCCGTCGCACTGTCGAGGTTTCCGGTCGGTTCGTCCGCGAGCACGATCGCGGGCCGTCCGACGAGGGCGCGCGCGATCGCCACGCGCTGTCGCTCACCGCCGGACAGCTGGTTCGGGCGTGCGCGTAGCCGCTCCCCGAGCCCGACCGCCGAGAGCACGTCGGCGGCCTGGTCGCGCCGCTCCACAGCCGGGGCTCCGGCGTAAAGAAGGCCGTCCGCCACGTTCTCGAGCGCACTCGTGTGCTCGGCGAGGAAGAACTGCTGAAAGACGAAGCCGATTCGCGTCGCGCGCAACGCCGCGAGCTCGCGGTCGGACATCCCGGCGACATCGAGGCCGGTCACACGCACGGTCCCCGAGCTCGGACGGTCGAGCGTCCCCATCAGATGCAACAGCGTCGACTTCCCGGAGCCCGACGGCCCGACGATCGCGAGCAGCTCGCCGGCCGCGACGTCGAAGCTGACGCCGTCGAGCGCCGTCACGGTGGGCTCCGCTCCGTAGGTCTTCGTGACGCGATCGAGCTCGAGGACGGGCTCGGCTGCGCTCACTGGGCCGGCACCACCACGTGTTGACCGACGGCGAGCCCGTTGCCGGTCACCTGGACGTAGCCGTCCGCGTCGTCGAACAGACCGACCTCAACGCCGACCAGGTGATGGACGCCGCCCGCTCCGACGACCTCGACGGCGTAGCCGCCCGAGGAGAGTGCAAGCAGCGCATTGACCGGCACGACGAGCGCGTCGCGGACCCGCCCGGTCGTGATCGAGACGCTCACGGGCGCCTGGTCGAGCCTGCCCGTCGCGGCAGGATGCGTGGGCGTGACGTCGACCTCGATCGTCGGCGAGCTCGGCCCGTTGCCGGCGCCCTGGTCGGAGCTCGAAGGCGTCGTCGCCACCGTCCCGACGTACGTCACACGGCCCGGCGTCGTGCTGTTGTCGGGCAGCGTGATCGAGACCGGATCGCCGACCGCGACGTCCGACTGCTGACCGGCTGCGAGCGCGATCGTGACCGTCCGGGCCGTCGAGGTGGTCGTGAGCACGGGTCCCGGCTGCACGGTTGCTCCGACCGTGGGCGTCACGGCCGTCACCCGAACGGCGCCGGGAGCGAACACGACCGAGCCGAGCAGGAGGGAGCCCGTCTCGGACAGCCCGTGAGCCGCCTGGAAGCGTTTGACGGCATCGACGGTCGACGCGGTGTACGCATCGCCGCCGAGCGAGGAGCCGAAGCCGAGCGCCCGAAGGCTGCGGTTGAGCTCCAGCACGTCGCGGCCCGGCGTCATCCCAGCCGCGAAGGCACGCCAGGGCGCGACGGGCCCGTAGAGAAGCACCACCGGCGCGCCGCTGATCTCGTAGAGGATGCCGTCCCGCCGCACGATCGCACCGACCGCCGGCAGCACCGTGTAGGTCGAGCTCGCCCCGTAGACCGTCGCCGACGACTCGGCGCCGACGAGCGCGGCCTTCGCGCCGTCGAGGCCGGCACTCGCCGACGCCACGGCCTGCCGGTCGGTCCCGACCTTCGCTCCGGCCTGGGCGACCGCTTGATCATCGGTCGCGACCGCCTGCGCATCGGTCGCGCACTGACCGGACGCGCCCCCGCCGCCGCCGCCGCTGCTCCCGCTTGGCGTCGAGGCGCCCGCGGAGCTTTCGCCGGCGTTGTCTCCGGCGCAGTCGACGGACAGCTTCTGCCGCCCGGCCGCGATGACGGCGCTCGCGCTCGCGAGCGTCGTCGAGTCGGCGGTCAGACCGGCGCGCGCGGCCGCGAGCTGACCGGCGCTCATCGTCACCGCCTGCTGCGCCTGCTGGAGAGCCGACGGAGCAGTGCCCGCAGGCTGCACGACGGTGGCGGGGTCGGCGTACCCGAGCGTCGCGCTCACCTCGGTCTGCGACGAAAGATCACGACGGGTCACGCGGGTGAGCGCAGTCGGCGAGCCGTTGTCGACCCCGGCGGAGCTCGACGGTGTTCCGCTGCCGAACAGGCCGATCGACGCGGCGGCCGCAAGGCCGACGGCGAACACGACGAGCGCGGCCACGACCAGGACGCGGCTACGCGTGATGCGCAGGCGAGCGGTCATTTGGCGACCGTCGTCCCCCCGACGGCCCTGCCCGGCAACTTGCCGTTGCAGGCCTTCTGCGCCGCCTGGAAGACGGGCGACTGCGGATCGAGGTTGCTCCCCGCGCCGCCCGTGATCTTCAGGTGGGCGCCGCCGTCCGAGAAGGTCGGGTCGGGGAAGTTCTCGAGCCCGTGCTTGCGCATGCAGGCCGAGAATGCGAGCGCACCAGCCCGCATCTTCGCCTGCTGCTGGGGAGAGGGATGACCGCCGTTCGGCAAAAGGCTGCTGCAGTGCTGTTGTGCCGCCTGGAAGCTCGCGGAGCCGGGGTCGATCCCGGAGCTCGGGCCGATCTGGATTGCGCCTTGGCTGGTCGGGTCGGGGAAGTTCGGGACGCCATGGGTGCGCATGCACGCCGCGAACTTCGCGGCATCGGCCGTCTTCAGCGAGAGAGTGGCGCCGCCTCCCGAGCTTCCGCCGAGCGGGGCGGTCGGCGGCGACGAGCCGCCCAAGGAGGTAGTCGTTGTGCCGAGGAGCCAAGGCTCGCGACGCCGGGCGAGCCCGATCCTCCGCCGCATCCCGCCGCGACCAGCGCGAGGGCGAGGGTGGGGAGAGCGAGTGCGATGCGAGCGGTCATGGCAGCGAGATGCGCGGTAGGCCGGGCCCCGACGGCAGGAGCCCTTGGCACGCCGCGTAGGCCTGCTGGAACGCACGCGTCTCGAACACGCCCTGGCTGACGAGCGAGCTCAGCGGCAGCCGGCCATCGCCGTTCGGGCCCGGAAAGCTCGGAACGCCGTTGCGGCGAATGCACGCCGCGAACCGCGCCAGGCCGGCAACCCAGGTCGCCTTCTGCGCCGGCGACAGCGCCGGAGGCCCGCCGCCCGGAAGGTCCTTGCGGCAGGCCTGCATCGCCGCCTGGAACTGCGACGAGCCCGGGTCGACGCTCCCCGAGACGGCGACCCCGTACACCTGGACGGTCCCGCTGCCGCCGACCGTGGCAGCGAAGCCGTGTGAGGTCAGGCAGGCGGCGAACGCCGCCCGGCTCGCCGTGGGCGACGCTGCGCCGTTCCTGTTCGTCGAGGTGGTCTTGAGGCTCGCTACCGCGGGCTTCTTCGCAGCGCCGCACCCGGTGAGAACAGCAGCGCTCGCCAACACACCAAACGTTGCGAGAACGACGCAGCGGGACACCAACGCCAGCAAAGCGCCGGTCTCTAAAACGGCTCTAAAGGCCCCCTAACGAGTCGGTGAAAGCTGCAGCCGCAGGATCGTGCCACCACCAGGCGCCTGGTCGATGCTGATTTCGCCACCGTGGGCGTCGGTGATCTGTTTCACGATCGCGAGGCCGAGGCCGGCCCCGGGCATCCCGCGCGCCTCCGGGGAGCGATAGAAGCGATTGAAGACGAGCGGCATGTCGGCAGCGTCGATCCCGGGGCCGCGGTCGCGGACCTCGACGAGCCCGTTGCGGACGGCGACGTCGACCGGCTCCCCGTCGGGGCTCCACTTGCGTGCGTTGTCGAGCAGGTTCGAGACGGCCCGGTCGATCCGCTCCGGCACGCCCGTCACGACACTGGGCTCGAGGTGCGTGTGGAAGGACGACCGCGGAGAGCGCCGTGCCGCGCGATCGACCGCGGCTCGCACCACTTCGTCGAGGCGAAAGTCGCTCGGCTCGACGTCGCTCTCCTCGCCGCGGGCGAGCTCGACAAGCTCTGACACGAGTTGGGTCATCGCCTCAAGCTCCTCGTGAACGTCGGCGCGGATCTCCGCCCGCTCGCCTGCGGCGAGCAGGCCCGGCTCGGAGAGCAGTTCGACGTTCGCGCGCAGTGTCGCGATCGGCGTCCGCAGCTCGTGCGAGGCATCGGCGACCAGCTGGCGCTGGGTCCGAAGCGACGCGTCGAGGGTCGCAAGCAGGTCGTCGAGGCGGGCAGAAAGACGGCTCACCTCGTCGCGTCCAGGTTGGGCGACTCGCTCGCTCAGGTCGCCGGTCTCGACTATCCGCTCGGTCTGCTCCGTCAGCCGGCGGAGCGGAGCGATCACGCGCCCGGCGACGAGCGCACCCAGGAGTGCGGCGAGCGCGATCCCTCCGAGCGAGACGAAGACGAGCAGCCAGCGCAGGTGGGCGAGGTTGCGGTCGACGTCGAGGAGCGATGTGGAAACCTCGACCTGCCGTCCCTGCGCGTGGAGGGTGAGAACCCTCGTGCTGACTCCGCCGATCTGCCTCGTGCTGAAGCCCGACCGGTACGCCGCGGCGATCCTGGACAGCCGCGGCCCAACGGTTACCCGGACCGCCTTGAGCGAGCGAGGCAGCACGATCTGCGTCGAGGTTGCCTTGAACCGCGGCGCCGCCCGATTGCCGAGCTTCAACAAGGCGGAGGCGGGTCCATTGGCGCCCACTGCGAGCTGAAACGGGGGCAGCAACCGCGATGCACTGAGGTCGCGGTCGACCTGCGCGTACAGCTGCTGTCGGTCGACGTAGTAGACGGAGATGGATGCGCCGACGACCGCGACGGCGACCGTGAGCGAGACCAGAAGCATGAGACGCAGGCGGAAGCTCATCGCTCTCGCATCGTGAAGCCGACGCCGCGGACGGTGTGGATCAGACGACGCTCGCCGGCCGCCTCGAGCTTTCGCCGCAGATGGCCGACGAACACGTCGAGCGAGTTTGACGACAGCGACGCGTCGTAGCCCCAGACGCGTTCGTAGATCAGCCCGCGCGTGAGCACCTGACGAGGATGACGCAGGAAGAACTCGAGCAGCTCGAACTCGATCGGGCTCAGCTCGATCGCGCGGTCGCCCCGTCGCGCGTCACGCGTCAGCACATCAAGCTCGAGATCGGCGAACGAGAGCATGTCGTGCGCGGTTCCGGAGCGGCGAAGAAGCGCGCGGATGCGTGCGACCAGTTCCTCGTTTGCGAACGGCTTCACCAGGTAGTCGTCCGCGCCGGCCTCGAGCCCGACGACCCGATCGCGAACGGCGTCGCGGGCGGTGAGCATCAGGACGGGCAATCCATCTCCCTCGGCCCGTAGCTGCTCGCAGATCTCGATGCCGTCTCGACCGGGCATCATCACGTCGAGCACGACCAGGTCGAACGAGCGGGAGCGGAGCTCGGCAAGGGCCTCTGTCCCTCCAGCCGCCTCCTCGACCTCGAACCCGTTTGCGGTCAGAACGCGGCGAAGCGCTTTCCGCAGGCCGGCATCGTCGTCCACCACCAGGATCGCCAAGACACCGGGAAGTCTGCTTCAGATCTCTGAAAACCACCTAAAGATGCAGCGCCGCCGGACAGCGACCCAGCGACCGTTACCAGCCAATCAGTGGTTGGTCAGCCGGAACCCGCACGCGGCCGCCGCCCGCAGGAACAGCGGCGACTGCATGTCGAGCGTGGCCGGAAATAAAAGGATCACTCCGTCGCGATCGGCTATAACGCCGCCGCCCGCTGCGGCAAAGTTGGACGGGACCGAGGTTCTCGGGTCGGGGAACCCGGAGACGCCGTGCCGACGCATGCACTTCGCGACGGCCACCATCTGCGCCAGCGCCTCTGCGGAGGGGTGCGTCGTCGAACCGGGGCCAGGCGGGCCACCGCCGATCAACTTCTCACACTTGGCCTGCGCAGCCCGGAACGCCGGCGACGAGGGATTCGCTCCCGCACCGAACTGGAAGCCGCCGCCCGCGCTCGGGTCTGGGAAGTTGGGCACGCCGTGGGAGCGCATACAGTGGGCGTACTCAAGCTCCGCGGCCTCGTTGCCAGCGCCTGACGTGGCCGAGCCGGAGCTGCCCGCACCGCTGGTTGCGTTCGTCCTGCTAGCACTCCTCGACGTCGTCGTCCCGACATTCGCGACCAACGGCGACTTCGAGCCGCCACACGCCGATGCCAGCAACAAGAGACCCGCGAGACCGCCGGCGAAGATCGAGTAACGCGCCCTCGCACCAGACACGCCTCAAGGAAAGCATGCCTTCCTAAAACGTCTCTAACCTCGGAGGTTCGCGGCTCGGGGCGATCGCGTTCGGTTGCGCGAGTGGTTCGGCGATGGCCGCGAAATGAAGCAGCTGTGCCGCTTATCAGCCGGCAGGACTTGGTGGCGGAGGCACCCCGTACTTGTGTACGCAGAAGCGGAGGGCGGCGAGGTACGCCGGTGAGTTCTGCATGGCATGTGGGATGACGATCGCGCCGTTGCTTTCGGGGTCGGGAAAGCTCGTTGCGCCGTGGGTGCGCATGCATCGCGAGAACCTCAGCGCCTGGGCGAGGACGTGTGACTGCTGTCTGACGGAGTAGGTCGGCAGCAGGGACTTGCATGCTTTCTGCGCTGTCCCGACCTGCAAACTGCTGGCCCCGAGCTGATGCGGAGTGAGCTTGGATTTATCGAATGCTCCGCTGCTCTCGGGGTCGGGCCAGAGGGGCACGCCGTGGGAGCGTATGCAGCGGGCGTAGGCGAGCGCTTGGTCGTGTGTCGAACCGTCGCTGGGTCGGCTGCTCTGCGTTGTACTTGTGCTGAGTTGCGCCACGTGACTGCCCGGCGAGCCGCCGCACGCGGCCGCCAGCAGCGCCACGCCGGCCGCAACAAGGGTGGCGGGCAACAACGGGACTGGTTTCACTCGCACAGGCGTTAGGTGTGGCTGCCGCCGGGGAAGCCGATGTGTGGTGCGTCGTGTGGGTAGAGCGAGTCGCAGGCTTTGAGCGCTCGCTGGAACAGCGGGGAGGTGGTGTCGAGCGCTTCGATTCGGGCTTCGGGGAAGCTGCCTTGTCCGTTTGGGTCGGGGAAGCCGGTGACGTCATGCGTGCGCATGCAGGTCGCGAATCGACCGAGCGCTTGGGCGGCCTGCGCCTGTTGTGCGGGAGTGAGTGGCTGCGGGCCACCGCTTGGCTCGAGCTTCCGGCAGGCGCGCTCGGCGGTCTGGAACTGTGGCGTGTCGGGGGCGATGTTGCCGAGGATCGTCAGCCCCTGCCGACCGGTGGGCGGAGCCATTGCGACGCCGTGGGCTGTCATGCAGGCGGCGTAGGCGGGAGCACTCGCATGGGCGGAGGTCTGCGTCGAGCCAGTTGTTCCGGTCTGTGTTCGGCCGAGTGCGGCAACGCCGGGGTTGGCCCCGCCACCGCAGCCCGCGGCGAGCGCCGCAAGACCCACAGCCCCGGCAACGAGCACAACGCGCACGTCCATGACTCATACGAGAGCAGAGACCTCTAAAACCGGTCTAAATCAAGACCCTGGGACGGTGCCCGTCGCCCCGGGGCCAGCGTTGGCGAATGTCCCCTTGGGGCGTGCGACACTTCGACACGGGACTCCGCGACGTCAGGGCCTTGGGGCGATGCCAACCTCTCGAGTGCGCGGATGCGGGTGCGTGCACCGATCTAGACAGTGTTAGTCTCGGCCCGCAGGTGACGACGGCAACCCATCTGAGTTGCAGAGTCCGAACTCGATCCGGATCGACGTCCACCCGATCAGGGATTCCGCGAACCATGTAATCGACGATCTATCCGGCGCTCTTCTGGGCCTCCCATTACTGCACCCGCGGCTAACGCCGGCCTCAGGTTCGCGGACATGGGTTTCAGCCCGTCCATTGTTGGATACCGGGGCTTGCTCCGCAGAAATCGCGCTACGCCGCCCTCACAGCCAGGGTCAGTACTTCGCCAGCTTCGAAGTCGAAAAGCACTTTGGTCACGACGGCCCGGAAAGCCCGCCTAGCTCCATCGCCGCTCGACGGCGCCCGCTTGTTACGCGTTCGCCGAGCGGGCGTCGGGCGCGAGCAGGGGGAAGTAATGCCAGGCGACGTGTCTGAGGACGTCGACGATGACCTCTGGTGTGACCTCGGCGTTGGGGTCGTCGAGTTGTGGGGGGAGCTTCAGCCCTAGGTCCTTGGCTTGTTCGATGATGCCTTGGCCCATGCTCTTGCCAAGGCCGCTGAGTCCCTTGCCGAGCGCTTCCTCGTCGAGGTGGAAGGCGGGGACAGGGAGCGCGCTGATCGTCGCCCACGTGTCGGGGTTGCGCGGCTCTTCGAGAGTGAAGAGGTCGTCGAAGGTTCGCGCCGAGGCGTCTCGCCGGGTGAAGGGATCGCCGAGGTTCCAGACCTTGCGCAGGGTGGCGATGAGCGAGGTGTGACGGTATTCGTCGTTGAACACGGCGCCCCGCGGAACCCACGGGGAAACAAGGATCGCGGGAACGCGGTAACCCGAGCGGTCGAACCTGAAGCTCAGCTCGCCGGCCGGGGCGTCTGGGTCGGGAGCGGGCACGGGGCCCGGAGGGACGTGATCGTAGGTTCCGCCCGGCTCGTCCCAGCCGATCAGCAGAGTCGTGTTCCAGACGTTGGAGCCCGACTCGGACGCACTCGAGCGATAGGCACTGAAAATGCGCCCGAGGAAGGCCTCACCCCTCGTAGCTCGGCTGCCGACCCATCTCGCCGGTGAACGTGCTGATGTAGTCGCTGACGAACCCGTCCATCGTCGGCGTCGCGCCCGGTGGGGGGGCGTTCCACGGCGCAGTGACCTCCTCCCCGATCTTGAAACGGTTCTGCTCGTCGAGGACACCGAACAGCTGTGTGTTCGTGTGGAACCACTCCTCACCCGAGTCCGGGTTCGGCGCATCCATGTCCGTCGCAACCGTGTAGGGCACGATCTTCCGGTCGGCGCCGTGCTCGGCCCAGTCCGGAATCGGGTTACTCAGCCCTTTGCCGATCACGCCCTCGAACGTCTTGCCGTCGCCGGGTCCGTACAGATGCCCGAGGACGTTGTCGAACGAGCGGTTCTCGAAGAGAACGACGACGACATGGTCGACTGCGCCTGCCGCGGTGCGAGTGTCAGATATGACGATCTCCCATCGTCTTGACGCTAGTCGAGCCCGCCAATATCGAGGACGATCGTCTTCAGGTCGGTCATGTCGAGCATCGTGTAACGGCCGCCGATCCGACCCCAGCCCGACCTCGTTCCGGCTGCTCCGCCGAACGGCTCGTGCGCCTCCCAGTAGTCGGTCGAGTCGTTCACCACGACATTGCCGACGCGGAGGTTGTCGAGGTACCGGAACGCGCGTGCGAGGCTCGACGTGTACACGGCGGCTTGGAGCCCGAGGTGTGAGTCATTTGCGACCGCGAGTGCCTCGTCGTCCGACGACACACGAATCAGCGGCACGATCGGCCCGAACGTCTCCTCGCGGTTGACGAGTGTGTCCGTGCCGACGTCGGCTACCACTGTGGGCTGGTAGTAGAGGTCGGTCGGGCGACCATGATCACGCGATCCCCCGACGACGATCGTCGCTCCCTTGCTTACCGCGTCCTCGAGATGCGCGTCCATCTTCCGGGCGGTCGGCTCATTGTTCATCGGTCCGACTTTCGTGTCGGCATCGAAGGGATCGCCCAGCTTCCACTGAGCGGATGCCTTCACCACCTCATCGAGGAATGCATCGTGCACGCTCTCGTTCACGAGCACACGCTCCGTCGCGCAGCACACCTGCCCGGCGCAGAAGAATCCGCCGAAGACAGCACCTTCGGCAGCACGTGCCAGATCGGCGTCCTCGCACACGATCACCGGCCCGTTGCCACTCGCTTCGATCAGTGACCGCTTGAGGCCCGCCGCACGCACGATCTTCTCCGCGGTCCCATGCGAGCCCACGAACCCGATGCAGTCGATTCCGGGGTGGGTGACGAGCGACTCCCCCACGTCCCCTCCGCCGTAGACGACGTTCACGACCCCGTCCGGCAGGCCCGCGTCCGCCATGATCTGCATGAAGTTCGCCATCGCCAGCGGCGTCCACTCCGACGGCTTCACCACGATCGTGTTGCCCGCCGCGATGCCCGGCGCGATCAGCTCGACCGGAATCAGCGTCGGGAAGTTCCACGGCGTGATCGCGGCGTAGACGCCGTTCGGCTTCCTGAACGTCAGGATCCGCTTGTTCGCATCCTGCGACGGAATCACTGCCGTCTCCATCCGCTTCACGTCCTCGGCCGCGATGCGGAAGTTCTCCGCCGTCTCGTCGATGTCCGGAAGCGCTTCTGCCAGATACGGCTTGCCTTGCTCGAGCGAGAGCGCATGCGCGAAGGCCTCTCGGCGCGCATCGATCAGGTCGGCAATTGCATGGCACACCTTCGCCCGCTCCCAGGCGGACAGTGCCGCCCACCCCGGCTGAGCTGAACGAGCTGCAGCGACGGCAGCATCGAGGTCGGCCCGACCGGCGTCTCCGACCTCGGCGAGTACCTCGCCGGTGACCGGAGAAACGATCTCCCGGAACCCGTCACCGCGAGGCGGCCGCCATTCACCACCGATGAAGTTGTCCAACGTGCGAACCGCAACTGCCATGGCCGCTCCCTCTCTTCGCTGTCGGCGCGAGTCTACGCCGGGTCAGACGCCCGAAAGAAGGCGAGATCCTTGACTCATGGTGTGCCGGCTCCGTAGGCTCGCTTAAGTTCTTCTTCGATCTGGCTGAAGGGATCTTGAATGCCGTCGAGCGCACCGGACGTTGCGACCGAAGTTGATGTCGGCGAGCGACTCCGCGCCCTGCGCCGGCATCGCCGCTGCACGCTGAGGATGGTCGCGGATCGCTCGGGGCTCAGCGAGAGCTTCCTCAGCCAGGTCGAGCGGGGCAGGTCGAACGCCAGCATCGCTTCACTGCGACGTATCGCCGACGCCCTCGGTGTCAGCGTGTCCGACCTGTTCGAGCCGAGCGGGCCGCCCCGGCCGCGAGTTCTCCGTCGTGACGATCGTCCGGCGCTCACATTCGGCGTCTTCGGACGAAAGCTGCTGCTCACGCCGAAGCCGCTGCAGAACCTCGAGGTGTTCGTGGGGGAGCTCGACCGCGGTGGATCGACCGGGGCGGAGCCGTACGCCCACGGTGACTCGGAGGAGCTCTTCGTGGTGCTCGGCGGCAACGTCGAGCTCGAGCTCGGGGGCGAGTTGTTCGAGCTCGGGCAGGGAGACAGCATCACGTACCGGAGCTCGACCCCACACAAGATCTCGAACGCGGGCGACGACGTCGCAGAAGTGATGTGGATCATCAGTCCCCCCAGTTACTAGGAAGGGAGTAACGATGGACGCAGACGAAGGAGCAGCGCGGCGGCTGAGCCGCGGCGATCTCCTCAAGCTCGCCGCCGCTGCCGGTGGCGCCGGACTGGTTGCGGGGCGCCCCGGCGTCGCGCGAGCGATGCAGGCGGTATTCCAGACCGAAAGTGGGCGCCTGCAGGTGCTCGACTGGGCGGGCTACGGGAATGACGGCGGCCAGTCGATGTTCGCCCAGTACGTGAAGCAGTACCCGCACGACGCGCCGCAGTTCACGTACATGACGAACGAGGCGGACGCGCTCGCAAAGATCCACGCTGGACTCAAGCCCGACCTGTTCCGGCCCTACGTCGGCTGGGTCAAGTACTTCGCAACGAGCGGTCTCGTCCAGCCGTGGGACACGTCGCTGATCCCGAACTTCAAGCACCTGAATTCGTTCATGGTCAAAGCCGGCCAGTACAACGGCAAGCAGTACGGGATCCCCGACGACTGGGGCTTCGACGCGATCCTCTACCGGAGTGACAAGGTGAAGCCCAAGTCGAGCTCATGGGGTCTTCTCTACGACGATCGCTACCAGGGGAAGATCGCCTGGTACGACGACCCCGTCGAGAATCTCACCATCGCCGGGCTGGTCTTCGGGTTCAAGGACCCCTGGAACCAGACAGACGCTGAGCTCAAGCAGTCGCAACAGTTCCTCATCTCGAAGAAGCACCTCGTCCGCACGATCTGGTCGTCGGAGACCGACCTGTGGCAGCTCTTCGGCTCCGGTGACGTCTGGATCGCCCTCGCCTGGCCGAACGACTGGGTGCAGATGAAGAAGAAGGGCCTGCCGGTCGTGTACATGCACCCCTCCGTCGGAAAGCAGAAGCCGATCGCCTGGGTCGGCATGTTCATGCTGCTCCAGGGGACACCACGTCCTCACCTCGCCCACGCGTACGTGAATGCCTGGAGCTCGGCCGCATCCGGGAAGTGGCTCGAAGACAACTACGGCTACGGACATGCGAACACGCTCGCGCGGCCGTCGTCGAGTGATCTTCTGCGCGCGCTACAGCTGACGAACCCGCGGGCCGTCACGCTGCCGAACGCATACCTCGACCGCGACGTTCCACGACGGGCGCTCTACGCGAAACTCTGGGAAGAGGTGAAGGCCGCCTGACGACGGTCTGCCCGACGGCCTGATGCCGGTCGACTCCGGAGTCGAATTGCCCGAAACACGGGCACGCACAAGCCTGCAGGCGCGCGCCCGGCTGCGCCTGGTCACGCCGGGGTTGCTCGGCCTGCCGGTCTCGTGGCTCGTCGTCTTCTTCGTGGCGCCGATCGCAATCGTCGCGGCCTACAGCTTCGACGTCTACTCCCTCTATCCGGGACCGCACGGCTTCACCCTCAGCGCGTGGCACAGCTTCGTACACGACCCGGTGTACCTTCGGCTGTTCTGGAAGTCGGTACAGATGTCGCTCATCGTTTCGGCGGTCATCGTCGTGCTGGCCTACCCGCTTGCGTACTACCTGGCCCTCTCCGGCACGAAGCGCAAGTACGTCCTCCTGCTCGTGCTGATCGCGCCCTTCTTGACGAGCTACCTCCTGCGAGTGCTTGCGTGGAAGGTGATCCTGGGCGACCAGGGCGTCGTGAACACGTTCCTCTTCTGGACCGGGCTCAGGTCGCCCGATCATCCTGTCGCCGCTCTCCTCTACAGCAGGTTCTCCGTCATGCTGGTACTCGGCTACATCTGGCTGCCGTTCGTCGCGCTGCCGATCTTCGTCTCGCTCGAGAGCCTCGACCGCCGCCTGCTCGAAGCCGCAAGCGATCTCGGAGCGAGCAGGTTGCAGGCGTTTCGCCGCGTGACTCTGCCGCTGTCGTTCCCCGGCATCGTCGCGGCGTTCCTCTTCGTCTTCATCCCGACACTCGGCGAGTTCGTGACGCCCTCGCTCGTAGGAGGGACCACCGGCTACATGTATGGAAACCAGATCGTCGATCTCTTCGGGACCGGCTTTCCCGACTGGGAGACCGGATCGGTACTCGCAATCTTCCTGCTCTGCGTCGTGTCCGCGCTGACCGTCGTCTTCTCCCGATTCCTCCAGCCCCAGCAGGTGGCGACCGACTGATGGACGTCGCCCTGTCAAGGAACGGCGCGCGGATCCTCCGACTGTTCTTCGTCCTCGCGGTCGTCTTCCTCTACGCGCCGATCGTCATCCTGGTGATCTTCTCGTTCAACAGTTCGGACATCCCGGCGTTCCCGTTGACGGGGTTCACGTTCCACTGGTACCGCGAGTTCGCTGCGAACTCAGATCTCAGGGGTGCGCTGGAGACGAGCGCGATCATCGCCACCCTCTCCAGTTTGGGGGCGGTGTTGCTCGGCGTGCTTGCATCGATCGCCCTGACGCGACGCCGCTTCAGCGGTAAGGCGGCAGTGTCGGCGCTGCTCTTGAGCCCGCTCGTAATCCCGTACGTCGTCTTCGGGATCTCGCTGCTACTGCTCTTCCACACGCTCGGCGTCCCGAACGGTGTCCTGACAGTTGTGATCGGGCACATCGTCATCAGCCTCCCGTACACGATCCTCGTGCTCGTACCTCGACTCGAGCAGATCGACGTGTCGCTCGAGGAGGCGGCGTACGACCTCGGCGCGAGTCACCTCCGGACGTTCCGCTCGATCGTCCTTCCTCTGATCCTTCCGGCGATCGTCTCCGCGTTCCTGATCGCATTCACGACGTCGTTCGACGAGTACGCCGTCGCATCATTCGTCATCGGTACCCGGGTGACGTTCCCGATCTATCTCTACTCGGCTCTACGTTTCCCGAGCCAGCTGCCGCAAGTGATCGCGGTCGCGGTGGTCGTCCTCGTGGTCTCGCTGACGGTCGTCATCGCCGCCGAGGTCGGCCGACGGACCGCCGAGCGTCGGGTCGGCGGCTTCTCGAGCCGCTAGAAGTCGCCGGCGGCGAGCAAGGACGACTGCTCCGGCTCCCAGAAGAGTGTGACACTCGAGCCGGTTTCGAGTCCGGCGAGCAACTCGTCCGCGAGGCGATGACTGAGCACGGACCCGACTGCCGTGTCGACGTGAAACTGGGTGTACATGCCGAGATAGACCACCTGGGCGATCTGTCCGTTGAGTCGCGATCCGCGATCCGGCGTGGTGCTACCAGGCGGCTGCATCTGCACCTGCTCGGGTCGGACTGCGATGCGGATGGCGTCCCCGGCTCGATGCACCGAGCCTGCAGGGACGATGACACGCTCGTCGAGACTGGGCCGAATGACTGCGTATGTGCCGACGAACTCGTCGATCGTCAACTCGAGCACGTTGAGCGAGCCGATGAAGTCCGCCACAAAGGCGGTCTGCGGATGCTCGTAGATCTCACGTGGGCTCCCGGTCTGCTCGACCTTGCCGCCGTTCATCACGGCGATCCGGTCGGACATCGAAAGCGCTTCTTCCTGATCGTGCGTGACGTAGACGAATGTCGTGCCGAGCTCGCTCTGGATGCGCTTGAGCTCGTGCTGCATCTGCCTCCGCAGCTTGACGTCGAGGGCCCCAAGTGGCTCGTCGAGCAGCAGGGCCGCAGGGCGGTTGACGAGCGCCCGCGCAAGCGCGACCCGTTGCTGCTGCCCCCCAGAAAGCTGCCGCGGCCGCCTACGCTCGAGTCCTTCGAGCGCGACGATCCGCATCAACTCCTGGATCCGCGGCCCCTGGTCGGCACGCGGCACACCTTTTACCTTCAGCCCGAACGCGACATTGTCGTAGATCGACATATGCGGGAAGAGCGCGTATTGCTGGAAGACCATGTTGACCGGGCGCTTGTTCGCCGAGACAGCCGTGACATCGTTGCCCTGTAGCACGACGCGTCCCTGGTCCGGCTCCTCGAAGCCCGCGATCATGCGCAGCGTGGTGGTCTTCCCGCACCCGCTCGGCCCCAACAGCGAGAAGAACTCACCTTCGTGGATCTCGAGTGAGACATCGTCTACCGCGGCATTGCCGCTGAAGCTCTTGCTGACGCCGTCGAGCGCAATCCCGACCCGAGTGTCGATCAGCATCGAGTCGCGAGTCTAGACCGATCACTCGGCTCGTGTAACGCCTTCAGGGTCGGTGGGAAGAGGGAAGGAGGCGTTCGTCTCGAGCCTCCTTCCCTCATTTCATCGAGTGCTAGGCGTCGCAGCTGCCGCCGGGCGTCGCCGCCTGCGGCCGTCCCTTGTGACCCGCCTCCTGCATGATCGGCGGCACCTCGGGATCGGAGACGAAGCTCTGCCATCCCTCGGCGTCCCAGTCGAAGAGCACCCACACGCGATCGCCCTCGTTGGGGTCGCGGAAGACCTTCGCTCCCTTCGAGCCGTGCTGCCGGCGCTTGTCGGCGCCCTTGGTCGAGAAGATCTCCATGAAACGGTCGAACTCCTCGACCTTCGTCGTTGCCAGGATCAACGTCTCCTCCTTCTTCGAATGACTCGACGAGCATGCGCGCGACGCGTCGATGCCGCATCGGGCGAACGCCCTATGCCGTGTGCACGAGGTCGTTCTCGAACGCCCAGACGGTCGCCGCTGCGCGACTTCGCACGCCGGCCTTCTGGTAGACGTGCTGGATGTGGTGACCGACCGTCTTGGCAGAGATGCCGAGGTCGTCGGCAATCTGCTGGTTCGATCCTCCGCGCACCAGGACGAGCAGGACTTCGAGCTCCCGCTGCGTCAGGCCCGAGGGGAGCTCGCGCGCACGCTCCCGCACGGGATGGCCGGCGGCAGCGAGCACCGCGTCGACCGCGTCCGCGTCGAGTCGTCCGGCAGCGGCCTCGCGCTGAAGCTCCGCCTCGGCGGCCGCACCATCGAGCGCAGGCCGGTGTGGTCGTGCTTCGCGCATGGCTCCGTAGCAATCGGCGGCCGCGAGGATCCGCGCCGGCAGGTCGAGCGCCGTTCCAGCCGTGCCGCGGTGGTAGCCCGAGCCGTCGAGCCGTTCGTGATGCGAGCCCGCGAGGCGACCGATCGACGCGAGGGCGGCGGACTGGGCAAAGGCCCGCTCCGAGTAGTGCGGATGGAGCCGCACGCGCTCCCACTCCCCGAATCCGAGCGGCCCGGGCTTCTCCCAGATCGCGTTCGACACACCGACGCGACCGAGGTCATGCGCAAGCGCCGCCCGGCGAACGACCGAGACGGACAGCGCGGGTAGGCCGAGCCGCCAGGCTGCGGCCTCGGCCAGGTCCGCGACGCTCGTCGAGTGCTCGCGCAGCCACGGCGACTTCAGGCCTGTGAGCGCGGCGATGGCAGCAAACCCGGCGTCGACCCGCGGTCCCTCGAGCCGAAGCTGCGGAAACGGCTCGGCCTCCATCGCCTGTTCCCAGATCCGGGTCTCGTCGAGCCCGGCGAGGAGCTCGCCGAAGTGACGAACCGCGAGCCCGGCGAGCCGGGGCTCGTACGCCGCGCCCGCTCGCCGCTCGACGACCGACCGCGCTTCCTCGGGCCCGGAGGCCGAGAGGAACAGGGAGATGTCCCTCGCGACATGGAGGAGCAACATCGGCACCGGGATCTCGTCGCCACGGGCGGCCGGGAACCCGCGCCCGTCCCAGCGCGCGAAGACGTACTCGAGCGCAGTCTGGATTCCCGTTCCGAGCTCGAGCCACCCCGCGAAGCGCTGCGCGACCTCGCACATCGTCGCGAGCGAGTCGCGTGCGCGCGGACCGGCGTTGGCGATCGCGTCCTCGATGAGCGCCTCGCGCACCTCGGGCGGACGGCCCGCTCCGACGTACGCCCGATAGAACGCGAGGACCTCAGCCGGGTTCGTCGCGTCGATCAGGAAGAACGCGGCGCGATGCTCGATGTCGTCGCCGTAGAGCTGTGCCGCCTCGTGCCCGTTCGACGTGCATCCCGACGCATGGAGCAGCGCGACGTAGTACGTGGTGGCGAGATCCTCGGCCGACGTTCCGGCGAGCTCACCGAGACGGACCGCGAGCACGGCGGTGCGCAGAGCGTGCTCGAGCGGCTGCGCGGTGCCGAGATCGGTCGCGAGCGAGAGAGCGCCGACCACCTCTGCAGCACGGACTCGAGGTTCGTCAGCTGGCGATCCTGCTGGTACCCGCCGCCGGTCGTCCGCCACGCGACAGGACCCTACTCGGGGGAGGGCGGCGCCGAGCGTTGTTGTAGCGTCGTGGCCGATGGCCAGCGGCGCCCGCGCCTCCGTCGTCTGCGCCGGCGTTGTCGTCGCCGACGTCTTCGTGCCGCCTCTGTCGCGCCTCCCCGAGCCGGGAGAGCTCGTCGCGACGGAGGATTTCGTGGTCGAGACCGGGGGTTGCGCTGCCAACGCCGGGATCGCGCTCGCGCGGCTCGGCCTGCGGCCGACCGTCGTTGCGAAGGTGGGAGACGATCTCTTCGGCGATTTCGTCGAGCACGAGCTGAGCGCGGCAGGAGTCGACGTGTCCGGCATCGAGCCGCTCGGCCGACCTCGGCACCTCGAAGACGGTGATCGTCCCGGTGACCGGCGAAGACCGCCGATACGTCCACACGTTCGGCGCGAACGCGGCGCTCTCCGCTGCCGACATCGGATCCGCAATCGTCACGCCACCCGACGTCCTCTACATCGGCGGCTTCCTCGTGCTTCCAGCACTGCGACAGGACGAGCTCGCTGCGCAGCTTCGTCGCGCACGGCAATCGGGCACGCGCGTCGTGTTGGACGTCGTCGCGCCGTCGGGCCGGGCAGTGTCGTCCGACGACGTTGCCGGTGTGCTCCCTCAGGTCGACTTCTTTGTGCCGAACGACGACGAGGCAGCTGCACTCACGGGAGTGCGAGACCCGCGCAGCCAGGTCGAGCGCCTCCTCGAGCTCGGCGCCGGAACCGTGATCGTCACGATGGGCGAGCGAGGAGTGGTCGCCGGGAGCCCGGATGGGATGATCGAGCTGCCCGCCCCCAGCGTCGAGGTGGTCGAGCCGTCGGGCGCAGGCGACGCCTTCGCCGCCGGCCTCGTCTACGGGCTGCTCGAGGGCTGGGCCCTCCCGCGCAGCCTCGAGTTCGCCGGCATGATCGGGGCCTCCGCGTGCACGCGGCTCGGCTGCACCGCCGGGCTCCCCACACGTGCCGAGGCGGATGCCTATCTCGAGCGACAGGCGCGGTGCCCCTCGCCCCGCTGACGACGCTGCTCGCGGACGCGCGGGCGCACGGGTACGCGCTCGGCTACTTCGAGGCGTGGGACGGCTGGTCGTTCGAGGCCGTCGTCGAGGCCGCGGAGGCAGAGCGCGCGCCGGCGATCATCGGCACCGGCTGCCTCCTCGGCCATCAACCCTGGTTCGACGCAGGTGGCATCGAGCTCCTCGGCGCCATCGGCAGCGAGGTTGCCCGCTCCGCCCGCGTGCCGGTCGCCCTGCTCCTGAACGAGACCCACACGCTGGAACAGTCGCTGCGCGGGCTCGACGCCGGGTTCAACGCCGTGATGATGCACACCGGGGAGCTCGACGACGCGGAGGCCGTCGCCACGATCGCGCAGTTGGTGGCCGCAGCGCACGCTCGCGGAGCAGCCGTCGAGGCCGAGCTCGGCAACCTGCCCGATGCTGCGCGGGGCGCGATCGACGACTCGGCGGCCAGCCTCACCGATCCCGACGAGGCGGCCTCGTTCGTCGAGGCGACAGGCGTCGACTGTCTCGCCGTCTCCGTCGGGAACGTCCACCTCCTCGCAGCACGGAGCCGCGGTGATCGACCTCGACCGGCTGCGGGCCGTGCACGAGCGTGTCCCCGTCCCGCTCGTCATCCACGGCGCGACAGGCTTTCCGCGCCACGACGTCGCGCCCGCGATCTCGGCGGGAGTGGCGAAGTTCAACGTCGGTACCGCGGTGAGGAGCGCGTTCCTCCGCGGGCTCACCGAAGCCGTCGCGGCCCTTCCCGCGGAGCCGGATGTGCACGCGGTCATCGGCTCCCACGCCCCGGCTGACGTGCTCGAGGCCGGCAAGACGGCGATGGTCGAGGTCGTGCGGAACCTGATCCGGCAGTATGGCGGCGTTGGCCGCGCTGCCTGACCCGGAGACGCTCGCCGGGCTGTACCGGCAGATGCTCCTCATCCGCCGGTTCGAGGAGACGGTCTACTACCTCTTCCTCGAGGGCGAGATCCCGGGGACGCTCCACCAGTACCAGGGGCAGGAGGCGGTCGCCGTCGGCATCTGCGACGTGCTCCGGCCGACCGACTGGATCACGTCCACGCATCGACCGCACGGCCACGCGCTCGCAAAGGGAGTGACGGCGCGGGCCGCGATGGCCGAGCTCTTCGGCAAGAGCACCGGCTGCTGCGGCGGCAAGGGCGGCTCGATGCACCTCGGAGATCCGGCGGTCGGAATGCTGCCCGCGATCGCGATCGTCGGTGGTGGCAACACCGTCGTCACGGGCATCGGCCTCGCCTTCGCGCTACGCCGCAGCGACCAGGTCGCCGTCTGTTTCTTCGGCGAGGGGGCGAGCAACGAGGGCGCCTTTCACGAGGGGATGAACTTCGCGGCCGTCCGCCGGCTGCCGATCGTCTTCGTCTGCGAGAACAACCTGTACGGCGCCTCCACACGCTTCGACGCAGTCTCGGCCCTGGTCGACGTCGCCGACCGTGCCGCCGCCTACGGCATTCCCGGCCGCGTGGTGGACGGCATGGACGTGCTCGCCGTGCGCGAGGCGGGCGCACTGGCGGTCGCGAGCGCGCGCGCTGGCGACGGCCCGACTCTCCTCGAGTGCAAGACGTACCGGTTTGTCGGCCATAGCCGGAGCGATGCCCGCGGCTACCGCGCAGCCGACGAGGAAGCGGCCTGGAAGGAGCGCGACCCGATCCCGCGGCTGCGGGCACTCCTCAGCCCCGAGGCGGTTGCGGCTCTCGAGGCCGAGGTCGAGGCGACGATCGACGACGCGGTGGAGTTCGCGCGCGCCTCGCCCGACGCCGACCCGCAGGAGGCACTCACGGATGTCTACGCCTGATCCGTCACGTCGCCTGACGATCGGCGAAGCGCTGCGCGAGGCGATCGCAGAGGAGATGCGTCGCGACGAGTCCGTCTTCCTGATCGGCGAGGACATCGGCATCGAGGGCGGCTTCGGCGGTGCGTTCGGCGTCTACCTCGGCCTGCCCGAGGAGTTCGGCGATGACCGCATCGTCAACACGCCGATCAGCGAGAAGGTGATCGCCGGCGCCGCGGTGGGCGCAGCCGCACTCGGGATGCGCCCCATCGCCGACATGCAGTACGCCGACTTCCTCTTCGAGTGCATGGACGAGCTCGTGAACCAGGCCGCGAAGCTGCGCTACATGTCGGGCGGCAAGGTCTCGGTGCCGCTCGTGATGCGAGCGCCGGTCGGAGCGACGAACCGCGGCGCACAACACGGCCAGAGCCCCGAGAGCTACTTCATGCACGTGCCGGGGCTCAAGGTCGTCTGCGTCTCCGACGCCTATCACGCGAAGGGGCTGTTGAAGAGCGCCGTCCGCGACGACAATCCCGTCCTCTTCTTCGAGCACAAGCTCCTCTACGGCAGCAAGGGTCGCGAGCAGGCGGGCGGGCTCGACCTGACGGCCGACGTGCCGCAGGAGGAGTACGTCGTGCCGATCGGTCACGCGGTCGTGAAGCGGCCAGGCAGCGACGTGACCGTCGTCGCGACGCATCTCGCCCTCTACCGCGCGCTGGCGGCGGCTGACGAGCTCGCCGCCGAGGACGGCATCGAGTGCGAAGTGATCGACCCGCTGACGCTGCTGCCGCTCGACACGGAGACCATCTGGGCCTCGTTGCGCAGGACGGGGCGGCTCGCGATCGTCCACGAAGACACGCTCACCGGCGGTTGGGGCGCAGAGGTCGCCGCACGCGCGGCCGAGGAGTGCCTCTTCGACCTGGAGGCGCCGATCAGGCGGATCGCTTCACACGACGTCCCGATGCCGTCGGCGCCTTCGCTCGAAGACGCAGTCGTCCCCTCCGTCGAGCGGATCAAGACCGTGATCCGGCAGCTGCGCGACTGATGGCGCGCGCGGTGCGCATGCCCCCGCTCGGGGCGACGTCGAACGAGTTGCGAATCGTGCAGTGGCTCAAGGACGTTGGAGCGAGCGTCGAGCAAGGCGAGCTCCTGCTCGAGGTCGAGACCGACAAGGCGACGCTCGAGGTCGAGGCCGCGGTGTCGGGCACGCTCCTCGCCGTCCTGCACGGCCCGGGCGAGACGGTCGCGGCCGGCGAGGTGCTCGCATTCGTCGGCTCTCCGGGCGAGGACGTCCCTGCGGTCGAGCCGTCGGTGCCGCAGGAGACGGTCAAGAGGCAGGCCGTCCCGGTCGCCCGCAAGCTCGCGCACGAGCACGGCATCGACCTGGCTTCCGTCCACGGCAGCGGCCCCGGCGGGCGGATCGAGAAGCAAGACGTGCTCGCGCTGATCGACAGCCGACCGGTTCTCGAGGGTGAACGCGAGCTGTCGCGGCACCGTCGCGCCGTCGCCGAGCGCCTGACGCGCTCCGTGCAGACGATCCCACAGTTCAGCGCAGCTGTCGACGTCGACATGCGCAGTGCAGCCGCGAACCTCGAGCAGGCGCGCGCTGACGGCCTGGCGAGCTTCACCTACACGCATCTGCTGCTGCGGGCGACGGCCCACGCGCTGCGCGAGCACCCCGCGCTGAACCGGCTGTGGGTGAGCGACGGGCCGCGCCTGCGTCAGCTCGAGAAGGTCGACGTCGGCCTCGCCGTGGCCGGCGAGGACACGCTTCTCGTCCAGACGATCTCCGAGCCCGACGTCCTCGATCTCTCTGCGCTCGTCGAGCTGACCGGGCGCGCCGAGGCTCTGGCGCGCGAAGGAAAGATGACGGGCGGGCCGGTCGCGATCACCGTCAGCAACCTCGGGATGCTCGGCGTCGACCGCTTCTCGGCGATCGTCGATCCCGATCAGACCGCGATCCTCGCCGTCGGCGCGGTCACCGAGCGCGTGACCGCGGCTGCCGGGGAGGTGCGTATCGGCCCCTGGGTCGAGCTCACCCTGACGGTCGACCACCGCGTGGTCGACGGTGTCCTTGCGGCCCGGTTCCTCGCCTCGATCCGGACCAGGCTCGAGAGCGACGGGATCTAGCTCCGATCGCCCGCAGCGCTACCGGGCGGAGGTCGTGGACACGCGAACCGGCGAGGAGGTCCCGAGCACCTTGCCGACAGCGTCGAGCGCCTGAACCTCGAAGATCGTGTGGCTGCCGGCGATCCGGAAGGCGGTCTCGAACCCGGTCCTCGCGTCGATCGCCACCTCTCGCAGCTGTGTGCGGTCGGGCCCCGCGAGCACGCGCCACGCTGCGACCGCGGTCGCGCCGTTCCAGCTCGCGTAGACCGTCGTCGAGTCGCCGGTCCGCCGTGCGGCTGCGTTCGGCCGGTCGAGCGGCAGGCCGACCCATTGCTCGAGCGTCGCGCGATACGAGAGATCCGGTCCGGGCATGACCGCGTCGAGAATCAATCTGCCGTTCTTCGTGTACTCGGAGAAATACGGCTTCGCGCCCCAGCCGACGAAGGCATTGCCGTTCGGAAGCAACTGCAGGCTGCCCATGTAGGCGGCATGGAGATCGCTGCCGTGCGTGTACTGCCGCACGACAACGGCCGTTCGACCTGCACGGTCGAGCCTGAGCACGAGCCCACGCGACGCTCCCTCCGGATCGAGATAGGTGCCCGCACCGGTGATCTGGCAACACGCGTCGTCGAACAGCGAGACCTCGGACTTCGGCCCGAGGACGACGTCGTGCTGCCACTCGAATGCGGCATCCTTGGCGAACTTGAAGCTCGAGTGCTTTCCGCCGAGCGTCCATTCGATCTTTCCGGTCGCGGCGTTCACGAGATACGCGGCCCAGGTGTCGCGCATCGACACGAGGAAGGTGCCGTTGCTCTGCAGGTCGATCGAGTTGACGTGGTAGGCGTCCCACGGAAAGCCGTTCGGCGGCGGCGGTGTGTGCGAATCGGAGAGCGGGATGTGGTCGAGCGCATCCCAGCTGTGGATGAGCCTGCCGGTCCTGAGGTCGTACTCCTGCACCGCGGAGTCGACGAGTGCGCCGTTCTTCGCGCCGCCGTACTTCGTCAGGTTCATCGGGATGTTCTTGTTCGCCGTCACCCAGGCGACATCGCCCTGAATCTGAAACGAGTGCAGCGTGACGACCCAGCCGTCGACCCCTTTCAGCGTCGCGACCGTCCGGTAGTGCTGGTCGACGACGACGTCCTCTCCGGTCTCGGTCGCTCCCGTGCTCGTGATCGCGCCCTGCCACCAGGCGAGCGCCGGTGAGCCCTCGTACGTCTGGACGCTGAGATTCGAGGCGACGACGTCCGTCGGCAGCGGCCTGAACCAGACCGGCTGCAAGCGGCTGTCGAGAATCAGGGGCCCGCTCTGGCCGACGATCGGACCGGCCGTCAGATCGTAGAAGTTCGCGAGCATCACGTAGCCCGACGCGAGCGGTTGGTCCGCCGCCGCCTGCACGGCATGGATCTCCGGCGGATGCAGTCCCGGCGCGGAAACGAAGCTGTACGCGCCTTTCGTCGTGTACGCGCCGATCGGCGCGCCGGCCCCGCCGGCGGCGGCGAGGTCGATCACGGCGAAACAGGCGACGACGACGGCCACCGCCACCGGGAAGCGGAGACGAGCACGGGTCGGCTGAGGATCCGTCGGCCCGCGGCAGCAGCGTCGCGGCCGCGACCGCGGCGAGGGCGCAGAAGCCGGCGGCGATCAAGTAGGCGAGGCGGAAGCCCTGTGTGAGCGCTTCGGGCACCCCGTGGTTTCGGCCGATCAGATTGATCGTGCGCTGTGACGCGATCGAGATGAGGAGCGCGAGCCCGATCGCGCCACCCATCTGGCGCGAGGTGTTCACGAGACCCGCTGCGATTCCCGCCTGCTCCGGCCTCGACCCCTGCGTCGCAGCGATCGTCGACGAAACCACGGACAACGCGATCCCCAGCGCGACGAGCACGCCCGGAAGCACGACGAAACCGACCGCGCTGCCGCTCGGCCCGATCCGGCCGAACAGTAAGCAGCCCGCATGCCATCATCACGAGACCGCCGGTCAGAACGGAGCGTGTGCCGAACCGGCTCACGAGCTTGCCGGCCCGTCTCGCCACCACCATGATCGTCAGAGCCATCGGGAGAAAGACGAGGCCGGTGTCGAGCGGGGAGAGCCCGAGCACCTGCTGGAGGTAGAGCGAGCTCAGGTACCACATCGGAAACAGCGCGGCGCTGAACAGCAGCACGATCCCGTTCGCAACTCGAAGCGGGCCCGTCAGGGCCTTGAGCGGCACGAGCGGCGACGATGCGAACCGTGCCTCGATCAGGACGAACAGGCCAAGCAGCGCAAACCCGGCGACGATCGGTCCGAGAGCATCGGTCGTGCGCCACCCCAGGTAGCCGGCCGTCACGATCCCGTAGACGAGCACGACCAAGCCGACGGTCAGCGTCAAGGCACCGGCGAGATCGAACCGGGCGGCGGCCTTCCTCGCGTTCCGCCGGTCCGACACCACCGCGTACGCGCCGATCGCGGCGGCGAACCCGATCGGCGGGTTGATCAGCAGGATCCACCGCCAGCCGAGCTCCTGGGTGATCAGCCCGCCGAAGAACGTGCCCGCGGCGCCTCCCGCACCGTTCATCGCGCCCCACAGGCCGATCGCACGGTGACGGGCAGGGCCCTGGGGGAAGAACGAGGTGATGGCGGCCAGCGAGCCGGCCGCCATGAACGCTCCGCTCAGGCCCTGGAAGGCTCGTGCGCCGATCAGGACCTGGCGATCTCCGGCGAGACCACCCACGAGCGAGGCGAGCGCGAAGCCGGAGAGCGCCGCGACCAGCGTGCGACGCGCACCGAACTGGTCGGTCGCCCGGCCCCCGAGCATCAGGAAGCCCGCGAACGTGATCGCGTAGGCATCGACCACCCACTGCAGGTCGATCGAAGAGAAGCGCAGGCTGGACTGGATCGACGGCAGCGCGACGTTGACGATGCTCAGGTCGAGGATGACCAGGAACTGCGCGATGCAGCACACGGCGAGCAGCCAGTTCAAGCGTTCGTCGGAGTCGACTTCCTCGGTCGGCGGAGCGTCCACGTGGCTCCGCGGGCTCGCGCCGGCAACGCGGAGGCTCATCGCTGTGTGGAACGCCCTTGTTGCTCGCGCCAGCCGGTCAGAGCATCGATCGCGGAGTCGACGATGCGGTCGGCGAACACCGCGCCGTCGTTGGTGCGCGGAAACGGAACGTCCGGAACGGGTAGCTCCAGGAACTCGCAGAGCGGCTCCCACCCGTCGGCCGCCGACCAGACGAGCACGTGCTCGGACGCGTGCTTGACGCCCTCGTTGTGCCGTTCCATCGCATCGGCGAGCGCAGTCACGGAGCCGTTCTCGAATGCGAGGAGCCCACTCTCGCTCAGCATCTCCTTCATCAGATCGACGAAGCCGCGCCAGTCGGGATCGACCCGTGCGCGCGCCGACGACAGGTCGCGCATCATCGCGTCGCCGTAGTGAAGGGCGCAGATCGTCTCGTTCATGCTGCGCGTCCAACTCTCACCCGAGCGGACGCTCAGCAGTACCTTCGCATCCGGGTAGGCCTCGATCAACTGCCGGTAATGGAACGAACCGGGCCAGTCGACCGTCGACTGAAAGCCGTTGAAGATCTCGTCCCAGTTCGCGTTGCCCGCGAGCGCGCCCGACCATTGCCGGACACGGTCGAGGTCCGAGAGCACGTCGACCATGTGGTAGCAAGGACCGAGCCCGAGCATCTCCAGCGCGATCTTTTGCGAGAGGGTCGCGGTGCGCGGCAAGCCGGCCCCGATCAGTTTCATGTGCCTGCTCCTGTTCGTGTTGCGCTTTATGGTCTGAGGTGATGGAACCTAACCACCACTCGGGCTTCGTCGTCTGGTTCACCGGCCTCTCGGGTGCCGGCAAGTCCACCCTGGGCCGCATCGTCGCGCACCGGCTCGAAGCCCGCGGCCTGCACGTCGAGCGGCTCGACGGCGACGTCGTCCGGAGGCATCTTTCGGAGGGCCTCGGCTACTCGAAGCGGGATCGCGACACCAACGTCGCGCGCATCGCGACGGCTGCGTCGCAGCTCGCGCGTGCAGGTGCAGTCGTGGTCGTGTCCGCGATCTCGCCCTACGCGGAAGCGCGACGCCGAGCCCGTGCGCTCGTCGAGCGGCACGCACCTTTCGTCGAGGTGTACGTCGCCACGTCTCTGGACGAGTGCATCCGCCGCGATCCAAAAGGGCTCTACGCGCGCGCCCTCGCGAACGAGATCGCGGCGTTCACCGGGATCTCCGACCCCTACGAGGAGCCGGACGATCCTGACCTGCGCCTCGACACCCTCGTCGACCGTCCGAACGACTCCGCGGAGCTCGTCGTCGTGCAGCTCGAGAAACTCGGGCTTGTTAGTCTCGCCGCCGTGCGGAGCCCGAGTTGACGAGACGATTCGCTTTCCGGATCGTCGCGCTCGTCGCGATTGCGACCCTGGGGGTCGGGACGGCGCTTGCTGTCGCCGGCCCGATCATCAAACGGTCGCACAACCCGAAGCTTGGCACGATCGTCGTCGACGCACAGGGGCGGACCCTCTACCACCTCACGACCGAGCGCGGGACGATCAGGTGCTCGGGCGCGTGCGCATCGGCCTGGTCGCCGGTGCTCGCGCCGAAGAAGGGCAAGCCCGCGCTCGGACCGGGTCTTGCTGCGTCGAAACTCGGCACGATCAAGCGGCCGGACGGGAAGGTGCAGGTGACGTACAACAAGTTCCCGCTCTACCGCTACTACCTCGACCGGAAGCCCGGACAGGCGAAGGGCGAGGGCCTCACCTTCACGACGGGAGCGTGGTACGCGATCTCGCCCGCGGGGCGCATCGTCAAGCCTCGCCCGTCGACGCCGCCGGCTACGACGAGCAGCACGACAACGGGCACGACCACGTCCGGCTACGGCTACTAGCTTACGCCCGTATGAGCGGTTTGGTAGAAGTCCCCGGTGCGTTCGGTGCTTCTGGCCCTGATCGTCGCGTCGCTGCTTGCAGCCCCCGCCGACGCCCAGCCGTGGCACCCCGCTGCAAGCTGGCTCGCGCAGGCGCAGTGCATCCACCGGCACGAAGGGCCGTGGACTGCGAACACGGGCAACGGCTACTTCGGTGGAATGCAATTCGCGAAGGCGACGTGGGTGCGCCTGAACGGGCCGACGCAGAGTGCGTTCGCGCATCCCGGCGATCCCGCGTACCCGTTCGCCGCGTCACCCAAGGAGCAGCTTTACCTCGCCTGGCTTCTGTGGCGGCAAAACGGACGCAGCTGGACTTCATGGGGTGCGGTCGGCGCAGCCTGCTCGAATACGAGCACGCCGTGATCCTGTCCCCGTAGCGTCGCCGGAGGGTTCGATGCAATCGCGACTCGGGCTCACGCGGCAGCAGATCCTGGCGTTCCGACGACGCGTTGGTGGGCTCGACGAGCGAATGGCCGAGGGCTCGGAGTCGCTGCGGCGGGCGGCGTGGGCCGGCTTGCAGGACAGCATGCCGAGAGCCGCGCTGCTCTCGCTGCACGCGCGGGTGGACGGGGTCGAATCGTCGACGTGGGAGGACCCCTCGCTCGCCCAGCTCTGGGGGCCTCGCTACCACACCTATGTCGTCGCCAAGCGCGACTTCGCGCTGTTCTCGCTGGGACGGCTTCCCGAGAGCGGCACGAGCCGCCTGCGGGCCGAGCGCGCGGCCGAACAGCTGCACGCCCAGCTCGACGGCAGCCGCAAGACCCACGACGAGGTCGGGCGCGCCATCGGCGTCGACCCGAACGCGCTCAAGTACGCCGCGACGAC
This sequence comes from uncultured Thermoleophilia bacterium, assembly GCA_963774355.1. Lineage (GTDB taxonomy): Bacteria > Actinomycetota > Thermoleophilia > Gaiellales > Gaiellaceae > PALSA-600. The sequence goes on from CAVZER010000006.1 coordinate 949,990, forward strand.
GGGCACGGTCGCCATCCGCTGGGACGGCGCGCGAACCCCCATCGTCTGGACGGTCGCCGCTGCCGAGATCGACCCGGCCGACGCGCGCCGCGAGCTCGCTCGACGCTACCTCCACGTCTTCGGGCCGACCACGGCTGACGGGTTCGCACGCTGGGCAGGCATCTCGCGGCGCGCGGCGGCCGATGCATTCGCCTCGCTCGAAGGGTCGCTGGTGCCGGTCCGGTCGCCGCTCGGCGACGAGTGGCTGCTCGCGGACGACGAGCCGGCCGTGCGCGCCGCCGAGACAGCCGCCGCGCCCGCGCGCCTGCTGCCGAGCGGCGACGCCTACTTCCTGCTCGACGGAGCAGAGCGGGAGCTGCTCGTCCCGCGGGCAGATCAGCGGCAGCGGCTGTGGACGCCCCGCGTGTGGCCGGGCGCGCTGCTCGTCGACGGCGAGATCCGGGGAACGTGGAGACGCACGCAGCACACGGTGCGGATCGAGCCCTGGGCGCGCCTGTCGCGTGAGAGGCGCGACGCGATCGAGGCCGAGGCCGGCGCTCTGCCCGTTCCGGGGATCGACCGCCGTATCGAGGTGGTCTGGAGCGGATGAGCGAGACTCCGGGAATGGCGTCGCACCGGCTTTCGCGTGATCAGGTGATCTGGTCGTTCGGCCCTGATCTGCGAGCCGGTGCTGGAGATCGAGCCCGGCGACGTCGTCACGTTCGAGACCAACGACTGCTTCTCGGGCCAGATCCGGAGCGAGGACGACCTCGTCACCGACATCGACCTCGGCCGGATCAACAGCGCGACGGGCCCTGTGGCCGTGCGCGGCGCCGAGCCCGGCGATTCGCTCGTCGTGGAGATCCTCGACGTGCGGCCGATCGACTGGGGCGTCGCGACGCTGATTCCCGGCTTCGGGCAGCTCGACCACCGGGTGCAGGCGCCGTTGACCCGCCTCTTCGAGGTGCGGGACGGGATCGTGAGGATGAACGAGCGGGTGTCGTTCCCGGCCAAGCCGATGGTCGGAGTCGTCGGCCTCGCGACCGCAAGCGAGACGCTCACCACGGGACAGGCCGGACAGCACGGCGGGAATCTCGACGACCACTTGCACGGCAAGGGTGCGCGGATCTTCTTCCCGGTCCGGCAGCCGGGCGGCATGTTCGCGGTCGGCGACATGCACGCGGCGATGGGCGACGGTGAGATCTGCTTCACGGGCGTCGAGATCGCCGGCGAGGTCGACATGCGGTTCGAGCTGCTCAAAGGCAAGCAGGCGACCTGGCCGGTGACGGAGTTGGACGATCGCTGGGTGCCGCACGCGACAGCTTCCGAGTACGCCGATGCCCTCCAGCTCGTCTCGGAGGAGGCGGCGAAGCTGCTCGTCGACGAGCACGGCTTCACGATCGAGGACGCGTTCATCTTTCTCTCGGTCGCGTGCGATGCCGGCGTCGCGCAGGCCTGCAAGCCGGCCGAGGGCTTCGGCACGATCGCGCGCTTCGCGATCCCGAAGATCGAAGCCTGCCCCGGGCCGTTCGCGGCCTAGCGCCCCGAGGGCATGTCCCGTCGCCAGGCGAGGGTGACAACTCTGTAACAAACGTTCCACAGGGGTGCGCCGGGACGCGGCTTGCCGGCAGATCGCCGCCCGGTTTCTCCGCGCGGTATCGCGTTCACGACGGTCGCCACTCGATTGCCGGGGCGGGACATGTCCCGTCGCCAGGCGAGGGTGACAACTCTGTAACAAACGTTCCACAGGGGTTGCCGCGCGGGCCGAACGGCACGTCCTTCCCCGGGGTTAGCCTGCTGACATGTCGAACTCCGGCGCCCCGGGTGGCGATGGACACACCGAGGGCGTGGCGACGGTCGGCAGGCGCACCGCGCCGAACATGTGCACGGTCGTCGACGACCGCGGCGGCGAAGAGATCCATCTCAACCGCGAGAACGTGGAGAAACTGCTCGCCGGCGACTCCTTCTTCTGGCTCGACATCGACCAGCCCGACGCGCAGGACTACGAGATCCTGCGCGACGTCTTCAAGTTCCACGAGCTCGCCGTCGAGGACTCCGAGAAGTTCGGGCAGCGCGCGAAGATCGACGACTACGACGACTTCGTCTTCATCGTCGTCTACGGCGCCGTGCCGGACGACGACCGCCTCGTCGAGGTCCACTGCTTCTACTCCGCGAAGTTCCTCGTCACCGTCCACCGCGACGAGGCGCCCGCGTTCACCGACGTGCGCCACCGCTACATCAAGCGGCAGAAGAAGATCGACGATCCCGGACAGCTGCTCTACCGGATCATCGATGCGCTCGTCGACAGCTTCTTCCCGATCCTTGCCGACTTCGACGACCGGATCGACGACCTCGAGAACCAGACGTTCCTCCACGCCGGCGACGAGGAGCTCCAGGAGATCTTCCGGATGAAGCGCCTGCTCGTCGGAATGCGCAAGGCGATCACCCCCCAGCGCGACATGTTCGCGACCCTGATGGGCGGCGTCGCCGAGCTTCCTGGAACGACTCCCGAGGACGAGCGCTACTTCCGCGACATCTACGACCACCTGATCAGGATCAGCGACCTGATCGACACCTACCGCGACCTGCTCACGAGCTCGATGGACGTCTACCTCTCGACGGTCTCCAACCGGCTCAATTCCGTGATGAAACAGCTGACGATCATGGCGACCATCTTCCTGCCGCTGTCGTTCATCACGGGCTTCTTCGGACAGAACTTCGGCTGGATGGTCGGCCACATCCGAAGCGGCACGATCTTCTTCGTCCTCGGCATCGGGCTCGAGATCGTGACGGTGGCCGCTCTCTTCACGCTCTTCAAGCGACGCGGCTGGCTCTGAGCTCAGCGCCCTCCCTCTTCGCAAGGGCGCGGGCAGGCACGGGAATTGAGCCGCGCGCTGGAGGGCGATCCGAACTATGATGAGGCCTACGAAGCGCGGTAGCCGCCGAGGTTTTGAACACCCTCTTCGACTTGCACGCCGGGCCGAATGCGAGGAATCACGTCGTGTCCACGGCATGAGCGACTGGTCGACAGGAGTGTGCGTAGGTGTTGGTTGGAGCCTCGACCCGGAGAAGGCAATTCCCCACCTCGAATGCCGAGGTCGTCGGCGACGACCGCGGGCCGTTGCCCCTGGCGGTGGGCGACGTCGTGGTCTACGGGTTCCACGGAGTCGGCCTGATCGCGTCGAGCGAAGGCGATGCCTCGATGCCGACCGCGGTCGTGCTCGAGTTCGCATCCGGCCTGCGCGTGACACTGCCCTCCGCCCGCGCACAAGAATCGCTGCGTGCTCTCGCGGACGAATCCGACCTGGCGCGCGTCGAAGCGACCCTGGACGGAGATGAAGCTGTGGGCGAGCAGCAGTGGGCGAAACGATTTCGGGACACGCGGGAGAAGGTGATTGCGGGCCGAGTGACGGGGCTGGCTGAGGTCGTACGAGACGGTGCGCACCGGGAGCACCGCCAGGCGCTTCGCTCGGGCTCGACGCCGTCACCGGCCGAGCGCGAGCTGTACGTGCGTGCGCGCCGCCTGCTCGCGGAGGAAGTCGGTGCCGTGCGCGGGATCGATGCCGTCGCGGCGGACGACTGGATCGGCGAGCACGTCGCTGCGGCGATCCGGGCTCGAGCGGAGGAGCCGTCGGTCGTCGTGACGAAGAGACAACGGCGGAAGGTGGGCGAATGAGCACCGATCCCACGTGGCTGATCATCAAGTCCGGCGCGATCCCGCCCCCGTCGGGGAGCATCCACGGATCCGCTTATCTCGTCAAAGTGACGCGCGGATCGTCGAAACGCGATGTCATCGTCGAGTTCGCGGACTCCTCCGCGGTGATCTCGAACGGCTACGCGGAAGAGGTGACCCGACGGTTCCTGAGGGATACCGAGCCGCCGCAGCACCTGATCGTCGAGCCCGAGGGGAACGTCCGGGTCGAACGCGGCCCACTCGAGGGCGTCGTCGACGAAGATGACGACGACGCGTCGGCCGCCCCGGCCGCCCGAAGCCCCCAGCGCGCACGCAGCCACCGTCGCGGATCGTGAGGGGGCGCCGGGCTATGCCCGCGCCGCTTGTTTGCTACTGTCTGCACGAAGCTTGAGCGAGTATCGGTTGCGCAACGTGCGCTTCTCCTGCCCGTTCTTTCAGTTGGCAAGGGAGGTGTTTTAAATGGCAACCGGAACCGTAAAGTGGTTCAACGGCGAGAAGGGCTACGGGTTCATCACCCCGGCCGACGGCGGCAAGGACCTGTTCGTGCATTTCTCGGCGATCCAGAGTGAGGGCTACAAGTCGCTCCCCGAAGGCGCGCAGGTTCAGTACGAGCCGCAGCAGGGCGAGAAGGGCCCCCAGGCTGCGAACGTCAGCCTGATCAGCTAGCGGATTGGTCGACGGTTGGCGGCGGCGCCTGAGGGCGCGCCGCCAACCGCACCAGAAGGGAGCCCAATGGGGCGCAGCCTCGAGTCTCAGATGAAGCGTGCGCGCGAGCTGGCGCGCAAGGAACGTCGCGAACGCAAGCAGGAGAAGAAGGCGGCGCGCGAGGCCGCCCGTGTCGGTGGCCCGGACGAGTCTCTCGCGACCGACGAACAGCCAGACGAGGACGGGGCCGAACCGGGCGAGAACGGGGCCGAAGAAGTCATCGAGCTGAAAGGCGCGCTGGAAGAGCCGAGTGAGTGAGTTCGTCGGAAGCAGCCGACGCACCGACTCCGACTCGCTGGGGTACGAGGAAACGCTTTCGGCGCTTCTCTCGCTGATCGGCAGGCAGGTTCTCGTTCTCTTTTCGGGTAGCGACGGGCCTCCGTTCATCGGGGGGGTCGTCGCAGGACGGCTCGACAGAGGCGAGCTCGACGAACGATTGCAGGCGCTCTTCCTCAGAGCCGACGTCGAGGTCGTCGAGACGCTCTTCTTCCATGTCGGCTCCCGGCAGAGCGGTTTCGTCATGCGGCCCGACGAATTCGAGCGGGCGTTCTGGCAGACACGACAGCAGCTCACGATCCACCTCGGCCGCTCCGCCATCACCGTGCTCGTACAGGGCGAGCTCGGAACGGCTCTTCAGGAGAGCGAACATGACGACGCCGCTTGAAGAAGAAGCGCGGCGTGACGCGCTCGACTCCTTCCTGACGAACAGGCTCGAGGAAGGCTTCGAGATCGAATCGCGGACGGCGAACCAGGCGATCATCGTCCCTCGCTCGCTGCTCGCCAAGGGTCTCCGGATGCGCCGCGGTGCCCGCCGCCAGGTGATCTCGGTCGACCAGTTCGGCGTCGTGACCACCAGCCCGGCTCCGCCGCGCCGGTGGTGACCTGCGGGGCCCAGCTCGCCGAGTAGCGACTCAGTCAGCGACGCCCAGTCCCCAGCCGCCGTCGATGACGATCTCCTGACCGGTGATGTACTCGGAGGCCGGCGACGCGAGGAAGAGCGCCAGCGCCTTGATGTCGTCCGGTTGCCCGACGCGGTGCATCGGGATGTCCTTCGCGAGCGCAGCCTGCACGTCGGGGTTGTGCGCGTGACCACCGCCGATGTTCGTGACGAAGAACCCCGGCGCAATCGCGTTGACCGTGATCCCGTCGGCCGCGAGCTCGAGCGCGATCGAGTGCATCAGGTGCCTGGCACCGGCCTTCGCCGCCATGTAGGCCGCTCCGATCGCGGGCTCGACCTTGGTCGCTGCGAGCGACGTCGTCAGGATGATCCTTCCGAAGCGGCGCGGACGCATGTGCCGCGCCGCAGCGCGCGCCGTGGCGAAGATCCCGTTCAGGTTGATGTCGATCACCCGGTTCCAGCGCTCGTCGGCGTAGCGCTCGAACGCTCCCTCCTCGACGCGCGGACGCTGGCCGCCGGCCCACGCGCCGACGAACCCGACACCCGGGTCGATGCCTGCGTTCGCGAACGCGACGTCGAGCCTGCCGTACGTGTCAGCTGCCTCGTCGATCGCGCGATCGAGCGTGGCGTGGTCGGTGACGTCGACGACGGCGCCGCGCACGTCGAGACCCACTCCTTGCAGCCGTAGCGCCTGCGCGCTGACCGCATCTGCGTCGACGTCGAGCAGCGTCACCCGTGCACCGTGGGCCGCGAGCACCTCGCCGTAGGCGAGCCCGAGCCCACTGGCACCACCGGTGACGATTGCACCGAATCCGGCCACGTCGAAGCGCGAGGCGACGTTCACGCGCGCGAGCCTATCGCGCTCTGTCCGCTACGAAACGCGATAGAGGTCGCGCATCGTCTCGAGGGTGCGCGGCTCGTAATCACCTGCATGACCTGCCTGGCCGAACTGCGTCATCCGCTCCTCGTAGACCGCGCGCATCGCATCGCGCCCGGCTGCGAAGTACGCACGCGGCTCGAACTCGCTCGGTCGCTCGGCGAAGAACTGCCTGATCGCTCCGGTGGCGGCCAGCCGAGCGTCCGTCTCGACGTTGATCTTCCGCACGCCGTTGCGGATCCCGCGCTGGATCTCGTCGATCGGCACGCCCCACGTCGGGCGGATGTCGCCGCCGAACTCGTTGATCCGGTCGACGAGCTCCTTCGGCACCGACGACGACCCGTGCATCACCAGATGGAGGTGCGGAACCCGCTCGTGGATCCGCTCCACCACGTCCATGGCGAGCACGTCTCCCGTCGGCGGCTGCGAGAACTTGTACGCGCCGTGGCTCGTGCCGATCGCGACCGCAAGCGCATCGACGCCTGTGCGCTCCACGAACTCGACGGCCTGATCGGGGTCGGTGAGGTGCGTCCGGCCCGATCCGTGCCCGTCCTCGATTCCGCCGATCGTGCCGAGCTCCCCCTCGACGGTCACGCCGACGGCGTGCGCCTGCTCGACGACCGCCCGCGTGACGGCGACGTTGTACTCGAGGTCGGATGGCGTCTTACCGTCCTCGGCGAGCGAGCCGTCCATCATCACGCTCGTGAAACCGAGCTCGATCGCCGAGAGGCACGTCTCCGGCGAGTTGCCGTGATCCTGGTGCAGCGCCACCGGGATGTCGGGATAGAGCTCGACCGCCGCACGCACGAGGTGAATGAGGAAGCGGTCGTTCGCGTACGCCCTCGCCGCGCGCGACACCGCCACGATCACCGGTGAGCGCGTGCGGTCGGCCGCCTCCATGACGGCCTGGATCTGCTCCATGTTGCTGACGTTGAACGCGCCGACCCCATAGCCGCCCGCGGCGGCCTCGTCGAGTAGCTGGCGCATCGAGACGAGCGGCACGCGCGTAAGTATCGAAGGTCGCGCCCCACGGTGGCGCCCCGCGCCGGCGAGCGGCGGCAAGGAGTCGCCGGACGGCGGTCGAGCCCTCGACGTATAATCGTCTCGCGTCAATCGACCAGGGAGCTGAAATGCCGCACGCGTTCATGTCCATCCAAAAGGCCTTTGTGACCTATTCGGAGGGTATGACGCGTGACGCAGCAACAGCTCAACCTTGGGATCCTGGCGCATGTAGACGCCGGTAAGACGACGCTCACCGAGCGGCTTCTCTTCGAGGCCGGGGTGATCGACGAGATCGGAAGCGTCGACGCGGGAACGACGCAGACCGACTCGCTCGCACTCGAACGCCGGCGCGGGATCACGATCCGGTCGGCCGTCGCGTCGTTCGCGATCGGCGACGTGCACGTGAATCTGATCGACACACCAGGGCATCCCGACTTCATCGCCGAGGTGGAACGGGTGCTGAGCGTGCTCGACGGTGCGGTCCTCGTGATCTCGGCCGTGGAGGGGGTGCAGCCGCAGACGCGTATCCTGATGCGCGCGCTCGAGCGGCTGCGCATCCCGACGCTGGTCTTCGTGAACAAGATCGACCGTGTCGGAGCGGACACCGCACGCGTGCTCCTCGCGATCGGTGACCGGCTCACGCCCGAGATCGTCGCGATGGGATCGGCGCACGGCCTCGGCACTCGGGATGCGGCCTTCAGCGTCTTCGGTGCCGCCGACCACGCCTTCCGCGCCCGCCTCGCCGAGTGGCTCGCGGAGCGCGACGAGCAGATCATGGCCGCCTACGTCGACGACGAGCCCGGCCTGTCCGATCGTCGCCTGCGAGACGTCCTCGCCGCCCAAACCGCGCGTGCGCTGGTGCACCCCGTCTTCTTCGGGTCGGCGATCACCGGCGCCGGCGTGCGAGAGCTGATGGCGGGGATCGCCGAGCTCCTGCCGGCGGCCACGGGTGACCCGGACGGCGCCGTCCGCGGAACCGTCTTCAAGATCGAGCGGGGTGCCGGCGGCGACAAGATCGCCTACGTGAGGATGTTCTCCGGGGCGATCCGGACGCGCGATCGGGTGCGGGTCGGCGGCGGATCCGAGGACAAGGTCACAACGATCTCCGTGTTCGAGCAGGGCCGCGCCGTGCAGCGCCCGTCGGTCTCGGCCGGCGCGGTCGCGAAGCTGTGGGGCCTCGCCGACGTTCAGGTCGGCGACCGGATCGGCGACGTCACGGCGACGAACGCGGAGCATCAGTTCGCGCCGCCCACGCTCGAGTCGGTCGTCGCCGCGCGAGACCCGGACGACGGTTCCCGGCTCCGCGTCGCCCTCGCCCAGCTCGCCGAGCAGGACCCGCTGATCGACGTCCGCCAGGACGAGCGAGGCGAGCTCTCGGTCTCGCTCTACGGCGAGGTGCAGAAGGAGGTGATCGAGGCCACGCTCTCGAGCGACTTCGGCCTCGACGTGGTCTTCCACGAGGCGACCCCGCTCTACATCGAGCGCCCGCTCCGCACCGGCGAGGCGGTCGAGGCGCTGCACGCGGAGTCGAATCCGTTCAACGCGACGATCGGGCTCCGGATCGAGCCCGCGCCCGACGGGTCGGGGATCGAGCTCCGCCTCCCGCTCGACCACAGCGACGTCCCGCTCTACGTCTACAAGCGGTTCGAGCACTTCGCCGAAGCGATGGACCACTACGTCCGCGAGTCCCTACGCGACGGCCTCTACGGCTGGCAGGTCACCGACTGCGTCGTGACGATGATTCGGTGCGGCTACAGCATCGCGGACGGTCCGCCGTCGAAGCGCGGGCCGACGAGCACCGCCGCCGACTTCCGCAAGCTCACGCCGCTCGTGCTCGCACAGTCGCTCGACCGGGCCGGGACGGTGGTGTGCGAACCGGTGCTGCTGGCCCGCCTCGAGGTCCCGACACGGGCGCTCGGCGGCGTCACGGCGGCGCTGGCGCGCCTCGGCAGTGTGGTCGAGTCGTCGTCACCGCGACAGGAGCTCTCGACGATCGAAGCCCTCCTCCCCGCGCTGCGCGTACAGGAGCTGCAGCGGCAGCTGCCGGAGCTGACGGGCGGAGAGGGCGTGCTCGAGTCCACGTTCGCAGGTCACCGGCCCGTCAGCGGCGTCCAGCCGGCCGGGCGCGCGGCGTGAAGGCAGCCGAGAGCCGGAATAGGCGGGCCAGCGGCACATGTCATCTCCTACCTCTCGGGTCGGCGCCGGGGTCGCCGTGCCGCAGGTCCTTCATCTCTTCTTCCTCGCGACCGTCCTGGATCGCTCCCCAGACGTGCAGGCCGAGAACGACGATCACGACGAGCGCGGTCATGACGACGACGATGACGATCGCGGCGAGATCCGAGGCGATCACCCGGTTCTTCTTAGTGGTGGAAGCCCGACGCCGTCGAACTGTCGTGAATCGGCTGCGACTGCGCTTGCAGGCGCGGCAACTGCCGCTCGAGGTCGGCGACGAGCATGTCTGCCATGTCGTGCGAGAAGCCCCGTCTCACGACGACCCGCAGTGCAGCGAGGTCCGTCCGGTTCGCCGGGAAGGTGTAGGCGGGAACGAGCCAGCCGCGCTCGCGCAGGGCCGTCGAAACGTCGAAGACGCTGAAGTTGTCGATGCCGTCGCGGACGGTGAACGCGAACACCGGCAGCTCGTCGCCCTTCGTCAGCAACGTGAACGAATCGAGCTCGGCGATTCGCGTCGACAGACGCGTGGCGACCTCGCGCGCGTACAACTGCACCTTGCGGTAGCCGGCGAAGCCGAGGCGGATGAAGTTGTAGTACTGCGCGACGATCTGAGCGCCCGGCGCGAGAAGTTGAGGGCGAACGTCGGCATGTTGTCGCCCAGGTAGTTCACCCAGAAGATCAGATCCTCGGGAAGCGCAGCTACGTCACGCCAGACGATCCACCCGACCCCGGGGTAGACGAGACCGTACTTGTGGCCCGAGGTGTTGATCGAAGCCACGCCGGGGGAGCCGAAAGTCCCACTCGAGCTCCTCGTCGACGAACGGTGCGACGAACGCGCCCGACGCCCCGTCGACGTGCACGGGAATGTCGACCCCGGTCCGCGCCTGCAGATCGTCCAGCGCCGCGCAGATCTCGGCGACCGGTTCGTACGACCCGTCGAACGTCGAGCCGAGGATCGCGACGACGCCGATCGTGTTCTCGTCGCAGTGCGCGATCGCCTCCTCGGCCGAGAGGTGGAAGCGGTCGCCCTCCATCGGGACGAGACGCATCTCGACGTCCCAGTACCGGGCGAACTTCTCCCAGCACACCTGGACGTTGATCCCCATGACCAGGTTCGGCTTGTCCGCCGGCTTCCCCTCGGCCTTGCGCCTCGACTGCCATCGGCGCTTGAGTGCGAGGCCGCCGAGCATCGCCGCCTCGCTCGACCCCGTGGTCGAGCAGCCGGTCGACGCACTGGGATCCGGCGCATGCCACAGGCGGCTCAGGATGTTGACGCACCGCAACTCCAGCTCGGCCGTCTGCGGGTACTCGTCCTTGTCGATCATGTTCTTGTCGAAGCACTCCGCCATCAGGCGCTCGGCCTGCGCTCCATCCACGTGCTCACGAACGTCGCCAGGTTGAGGCGCGCATTGCCGTCGAGCATCAGCTCGTCGTGGACGATCTGGTACGCGACGTCGGCCTCCATCTCGTCCGTCGGCAACGTGTGCCGGGGAAGGCGCTGACTCTCGAGTGTGAAGACCGGAGCGATAGCGAGATCCCCGCTGCGGGGCGCCGGGCCGGCCGGGTGCTTGAGCGTCACTCGACGAACTCTACGGCCTCGACGCGCAGCTCGTGTTGCCGGCCCGGAGGGTGTCGAAGAAGTGCAACGCGATCTGCGAGACACAGGCGGGGCGCCATCCGATCGACGGGTGTGCAGCTCCCGCGACACGAACGAAGGTGGCGTGCGGAAACTCGGTCAAGAGCACCCGCGTGATCTCGGTCGGAACGATCGCGTCGACGTCGCCGGAGAAGATGATCGTCGGCACGTTCGCAAGCGACGCCGAGACAGGGACTGCAGGCACGAATCGCGTCGGGGCGGGCCAGTCGAGGCAGAGGTCCGTGCCGTTGAAGGCATTCCACCCGTCGACGGAAAACGGGCCGGCGGCATTCTTCGGGAGCGCGGCGACCGCGGCGCGGTACTTCCATTCGCGGATGAAGGTCGCGTCCGACCGGTTCCAGACGAAGTCCATGTCGTTGCAGAACGCAGCGAGGTTGTCCCCCTGCGAGAAGTCCATCGTCGGCCCCTGGCTGCCGCAGCATGGTGGGTGCAGGAGCGCAAGGTCGAGCAACGGCGTCGCGTCGCCGCGGCGCAACGCCTTCGCCGTGTCGACGATCGTCTCCGGCTCGAGCATCCGATCCTGGTTGCCGCCGAACCGGAGGATGCTGATCAGCTCGGGCTCGTCGACGACGATGCGTGCCGCGCCAAGCTGCCCGGAGACGGGATGCCCGCGCACGCGGCCGTCGAGATACGAGATCGCTGCGGGGACGTCGCCACTGCAGTGCTCGCGCTTGCAGAGCAGCGCTCCGATCCGCGGTAAGGCTCGCGCGGCGCCGAAGGACCACGTCCAGACATGTCCGGGATCGGTCGCGGGCATGCCGGCATCGATCGCGAGCGCATGGAGATGCTCGGGATAGCGAGCGGCATAGGCCTGCTCGGCGATGCTCCCGTACGAGAAGGCGTAGTAGTCGATCGTCTTGTAACCGAGTGCCTGCCGAACGGCGTCGACGTCCATCGCGACGTCGCCCGACCCGTAACGATCTGCCGCGTCGCCGAGCTGCTTGCCGCACGAAGCGACGGCGATGCTGAACGCACCAGCGCTGTGCCAGCCGTTCTGGAGATCGGCGCAATCGATGGCCTGCGATCGTCCCGACCCGCGGGGATCGACGATGACGATGTCGCGGTGGGCGGCGAGCGCCGTCCCTTCGTAGAAACCGCGACCGACCCAGCCGCTGTCGCCCGGGCCGCCGGGGGTCACGAACACCGGTCGCGAAGCTGCGCCACCGGCACCGTGTCGCAGGACGTAGAACGCGATCGAGATCGTTCCGCGATCCGGGCTCGCCCGATCGAGCGGCACGCGTACGTGTCCGCAGAGCCACTTCGTCGAGGATGAGCAGGGAGTGAGTTGCGTCCCGGCCGATCCGGAACGGGGCCCGATCGCGCAGACCAGCACGACCGCGCCCGCCACGACGGCCAGACTTGCCCGCCTGAACCTCGAGGACATTGGCGCACGAATCATACGAACGGGCACCGCAACTAGACTCGATCGCGTGGACGAGCGGCGACTACTCGAGGACGCCGCCGCGCTCGGCATCGGCTACGTCGAGTCGGTCCCGACTCGGGAGGTTGCGCCGTCGGCGACGATCGAGGAGCTGCGGGCGACGCTCGACCGCCGGCTCTCCGACGAACCGACCGACGCGGCGCAGGTGATCGACGAGCTTGCGCGCGACGTCGACCCCGGCCTGGCGCAGATGGGCAGCGGCCGCTACTTCGGATTCGTGATCGGCGGCGTGCTCCCGGTTGCGCTTGCGGCCGACTGGCTCACGTCAGCGTGGGATCAGAACGCCGGCCTCGCGATTCCCACTCCGGCGGCCACGGTCGTCGAGGAGGTCGCCGGGCGCTGGCTCAAGGAGCTGCTCGGCATCCCGGCCGGCGCGTCTTTTGCACTCGTCACCGGCTGTCAGGTGGCCCACTCGACGGCGCTTGCAGCCGCCCGGAACCACGTGCTCGCCCAGGCCGGCCACGACGTCGAGCGCGACGGGCTCGCCGGCGCACCGCCGATCCGCGTCATCGCCGGCGCGAAACGCCACGGGACGATCGACCGCGCGCTCCGCTTCCTCGGGCTCGGCACCGGCTGTGTCCGCGAGGTTCGCTCGGACGGTCAGGGACGGATGGTGGTGGAGGCGCTGCGCGACGAGCTCGCACGCGAGAGCGGGCCGACGATCGTCTCGGCCCAGCTCGGCGAGGTGAACACCGGGGCGTGCGACGACCTGAACGCGATCGCCGACGCCACGTCGGAGACCGGTGCGTGGCTGCACGTCGACGGGGCATTCGGCCTGTGGGCCGCCGCGTCGCCGTCCTACCGGCACCTCGCGGCCGGTGTCGAGCGCGCCGATTCGTGGGCCACCGACGCGCACAAGTGGCTCAACGTTCCGTACGACAACGGGATCGCGTTCTGCGCCCATCCCGACGCGCACCGCGCAGCGCTCGGTATCCGCTCCGCCTACCTCATCCACGCCGATCCTGACGCCGCGCGTGACCCGGTCGACTGGAACCCGGAGCACTCCCGCCGGGCCCGCGCGTTCACGATCTATGCGGCACTGCGCACGCTCGGGCGGAGCGGCGTCGCCGACCTCGTCGATCGCTGCTGCGAGAGCGCGCAGCTGCTCGCCGCCGGACTGTCGCGGCTCCCCGGCTGCGAGATCCTGAACGACGTCGTCCTGAACCAGGTGCTGCTTCGCTTCGAAGACGACGAGACGACCGACCGCGTGGTCGCCGCCGTCCAGGCGAGCGGTGAAGCGTGGATGGGCGGCACCGTGTGGGACGGTCGCCGCGCGATCCGCATCTCCGTCTCGAACTGGCAGACGAGCGAGGACGACGTCGAGCGGACGATCGCCGCGTTCGCCTCGGCGCGCGCCGACCACTCCTGAGCCGGCTGCTCAGCCGGCCGCCGACCAGGTCCTGCCGCCGTTGGCCGACGTCCACGTGATCGTGCGGGACGGCTGCTGCACGTCGTCGACCGCGGTGACGACGAGCCGCCTGCCCGCAGCTTTGATCGTCTGCACGAGCGGATCACCCGGCTGGCTCGGGAGCACGACGGTCCTGGCCGTGCTGCCGTGCGCGAGCAGCACGCGAGGCGCGTTGTCCCATCCGGCACCGTTGACGCGATTCGAGACGAGCGCTGCGACGCCGCCCCGGATCGGGACGGCCGACACGATCGTCCCGTCGGCGACCGACGCGACCGTGCTGCGCCGCGAGTCGCGTCCCGCTTCCGTGCGCGGGCAGCCGCGAGAGCACCCGCAGGCTGCCTCGCTGCCAGAAATAGATGCGACCGGCGCTGCCGACGAACTCGCCGCTGAGCGTGCGCGTGTCGTGCCAGCTGCGGCCGGCGTCAGACGTCCACAGCTGCCGTGTCGCGCACATGCAGTCACCCGGGGCATACCCCGTGGAGATCACGCCCGAAGTCGCGGAGACGCGTAACACCGCGAGCGCGGGCTGCGGGTAGATCCGCTGCCAGTGCGCGCCTCCGTCGTCGGTCGAGTAGACGCCGTTCGCCCGGCGCTGCCAACCGTGCCGGGCGTCGGCCCAGCTCGTCGCCGCGCGTCGTGCGGGTGCGGAGGCCGGCAGCGGCTCCGCCGCGGCGCTGAATCCCTCGACGATGCCGTTGAACGTCCCGACGAGCACGCGCCCGGCGACGACGGTCGGAGCCACGAGCGTCGTGCCGCCGAGCGGCAGCGCGAGGAGCCGTTTGCCGGTCGTCGCGTCGTAGGCGTCGAACGTGGTCTCGGCTCCGTTGACCGCGAACCAGACGGTGTTGCCGGCGATCGTCGGCGACCCGTTCTCGGTGTGCGTCCCGAGCTTCCGGCGCCACACCACCGATGCCGTGCAGCCTGCGCCGACCTTGATGCGGACGAGCTCGGTACCGGTGACGGCGTAGACGGACGACGTGGCGGCCGACCAGGCGAGCTGGGAGACGAACGGATCGCTGATCGCGTACGGCTCGATCGCCACCTTCCACACCCATCCCGCCGTCAGGTCGTCCTGCTTCCAGCCGTAGACGGTGTCGTTCTTGGTTGCGGCGACGACCATCGGCCCGCACGAGGTGCCGGGAACGAGGAGCGGCGAGCCGACGAAGTCGAGGTCCTGCCGGTCCGGCAGCCCCGCCGGGTGGCTCGACGACCGGATCTGCAGATCCGGTCCGAATTCGATCAGGCGGTCGCCGTCGCCGGCGGTCTCCGAGTAGGCCGTGCCGCTGTTCGAGCCGCCCGCGAACGCACCCGACGCGCCGGCGAAGAGGCTGTCCGACGCCGGGTCGAAGGCGAGCCCGCCCCACCCCCACGGCCCGCCGCCGCCGCCCAGGTCGAGCGGCACGGCCAACCACCGGCTGACGGCCTTCGTGGCGAGATTCACGCGATAGACGCCGCCCGGCGTCCCGGGGGCGTCGCAGTAGGCGGCGGTCGGCACGTACACCGAGCCGGCGGCCAGCGTGAGCGCGCCCCAGTTCAGCTCGCGGTCGACGTCCGTGAACACGCGTACCGGCCAACCCGGCCGCTCGGCTCCGGTCGAAAGGGCGAGCGCGTGCAGCCGGCCGAACGCGTCTGCGACATAGAACGTCCCCGACGATGGATCGATCACACCGGTCCCGACGACGCCGTAGCCGTTGAGCTGCGGGCAGTCGTAGGCCAGCTGCCCCAGCTGGTCGTGCCAGAGCACGAAGCCGTTGCGGTCGAACGCGACGACGTCGCCGCCCGTGCTCGCCGCGACGAACACGCCGCCGGCGCTCAGCACCTGCGCCGTGATTCGACCGGACAGCGGAAGCACGAAGCGGCGAGCGACGCGCGAGACGGGCGCGGCCGCCGCCGTCTGGCCGAGCCGCGCCGGGCTCGCGCCGAACGTCGTCCATGCGGGGGCCTGCTTCGCCGCACCCGCAGCCGACAGGCAGGACAACGAGAGCAGCACGACTGCCGCCGACCCGACCACCGACCCCACCCGCAGCTTCCGGCCCAAACCGCGGCCTAAGGTAGACGACCCGCGAACGATCGGTGCCAGGCACCGTCGTCACACCTCGAGAGGTCAGTCGGGCTCGTGCTCGGCGAGCCACGCTTTCGCGACGCGCTTCTGGGCCCGCGTCAGCCAGGCGTCGACCACGAGGTCGCGCAGCTCGTCACGGTCGAGCAGCGCGAGCTGCGGGATCCGCGTCAGAACCGCCGGATACCCGTTGAAGTGCGGCGTCGTGAAGAAGACGTCCGGCCGGCTCCCGAGCAGGAGCTCCTTCTCGTCCTGGTCGGCGACGCGGAACATCAACACGTCGTCGAGCCGCTCGCCGGTCGCCGTGTCGATCGCGTCGGGCCGGCGGCTGCGGTGGAAGCAGAAGAGCTTCCCGTGCACGTGGTACGAAGGCCGTCCGTCGTCCGAGACCTCCTTCGTCACGAGCGGCATCGCCATCGCCAGCGCGTCGAGGTCGGCCATGGTCGCCATCCGCGCACTCTGCCGGCCGACCTAATCCTTGAAGCGCGCCAGGAAGGTCAGCGCCGTGTCGGCGACTTCGCGCCAGCCGCTGTCGATCGTCAGCGAGTGGCCGCGGCCCTTCATCTCCGTGATCTCGGTCACGCCGTGGGTTCGCGCGCTGCTTCTTGTAGGACGCGTGCGCAATCGCCCAGGGCACGGTGTGATCGCGCTCGCCGGACAGGATCAGCAACGGGCCGCGGTCGGGGTTCTTGGTGTCGACCTTCAGGCCGCTCCACGGATTGAGATTCGCGGACGCCACCTCGAAGATCGGCATGCCCGGACCGGGGACCGAATACTTCTCGTACAGCTCCTTCGCCTCGAACTCGCCGACCGCGTTCGCGAACGCGTACCGGAACTGGCCGAACGTGAGCGGGACGGCGCGGGTCCGGTTGAGCGGGTTGATCAGGACGGGTGACGACGACCGCAGCGCCGAGATCGGAAGCGGCAGGACGCCGCGGAATGGCGCCGGGTCGATCGCGACGGAGGCCGCTGAGAGCCCGCGTCCCGCGATGATCTGGGTCAGCAGCCCGCCGAACGAGTGTCCGACGACGACGGGCTTCTTGGTCAGACCGCGGATCAGCTCGGCCTGGTAATCGGCGACCTGGCCGACGGACTTGCCCGCAAAGACCTCGGGGTTCTCCTTCGCCTCCTCGACGGTGGCCGGATCGTCGGGCCAGCCCAGCGCCACGGGCGCGTACCCGGCCTCCTCGAAGACCGGCAGCCACTCGTCCCAGCTCGAGGCAAGCAGCCAGAGGCCGTGGATGAAGACGGCCGGCTGACGTCCCGAGCCGTTCGCGCTGTCGATCTGCTGCTGGTCGCGGTCGCTGATCGTGGCCATGCCGGTGGTCCTCCTTCAGTTCGCGTCACGCAAACCTACTCAACTCGACTCGCCGGGGGCTGCCGCAATCGGGCAGACTGCCGCCATGTCCGAGGACTGGCGCGTGACGGTGACGCTCGCCGACGCAACCGGAGTCGCTCCGCTTCTGCAGGTGCTGCACGAGCATCGCGTCGACCACGAGCTCGAGGTACCGGCGGGAGAGCGCGTCGCCGTGAGCGCCGACGACGACCGCGTGATCGTCTACGCCGACACGCGCCGAAGCGCCGAGTCGGCCGAAGAGGCGGTTCGTACGCTCGCCGCCGAGAACAGCCTCGACGTCGACTTCCAGCTCGACCGCTGGCACCCGGAGGAGGAACGCTGGGAGGACGCGCGCGCGGCGCTTCCCTCGACCCCTGCAGAGCATGAGGCGGAGCATGAGCGGCGCGAGGCCGACGAGACCGAGGACTCGGAGGAGACGGGGATCGCCGACTGGGACGTGCGCGTCGAGTTCCGGTCGCACCACGAGGCGGTCGAGTTCGCAGAGCGCCAGGAGGCGAACGGACAGCCGGTGGTTCGCCGCTGGAAGTTCGTCCTCATCGGGGTCAACGACGAGGACGACGCGAAGGCTCTCGTGGCACGGCTCGAACAAGAGCTTCCTCCGGGCGCGGTCGTGCACGCGGAACCTGGCAGCGGCATCGCGTGGGAGTTCACGCCGAGCAACAGGTTCGCCGTCTTCGGCGGGCTCGCGGGCTAGCGAGCCAGCCGGCCGACGAGCAACGACGCCGTCGTCACGCCGACGAGGACGGAGAACAGCAGCACGGCGAAGTCGAGCGCCAGGTGCGACGGCGTGCCGATCAAGAGGCCGCGCAACGCGTCGACCTCGTACGACAGCGGGTTGACGCGCGCGAGCGAACGGAGCCACGCAGGCATGACGGCGATCGGGTAGAGCGCGTTCGAGGCGAAGAACAGCGGCATCGTGATCATCTGGCCGATGCCCATCAGGCGGTCGCGCTTCAGCACGATGCCGGCGATCGTCATCGACAGGCACGCGAAGAACGCCGACCCGAGCATCACGATCACGAAGGTCGCGAGGATGTTGAGCGGGTTCTTCGTCAGCGACACGCCGAGGATGACCGAGAGCACGAGCACCACGACGACCTGCGCGAGCGCGCGGATGCCGGCGGAGAACGACTTGCCGAGGATCAGCGCCGCGCGCGGCGTCGGCGTCACGAGCAGCTTGTTGAGCACGCCGGCGTCGCGCTCCCAGATGATCTGGATGCCGTAGAAGATCGCGACGAACAGCCCGGACTGGGCGATGATTCCCGGCGTCAGGAACTCGAGGTAGGAGGTGTTCCCGGTCTGGATCGCGTGAATGCGGTTGAAGGTCTCGCCGAAGATGACCAGCCAGAGGATGGGCTGGACCGCGCGCGTGAAGAGCTCGGTGCGGTCGTGGCTGAGCTTCTGCAGCTCGACCAGGCAGAACGTCAATGTGCGGCTCGGGAACGTGCGCCAGAGCGGCGGCGCCGGCGGGCGTTCAGCCGACGCGACCGGCAGTCCGACGAGTGCGGCGGATCTCACGGAGCCCTCCCTTCCCGATCTCTTCGCCGTCGAGCGTGTTTCCGGTCTCCCGTCTGAACACGTCCTCGAGCGACGCGTGGGGGCCGAGCGCCCGCCGGAGCTCTTCCGGCCGGCCGACGGCACGAATCGTCCCGAGGTGCATCATCGCCACCCGGTCGCACATCGCATCGGCCTCTTCCATGTAGTGGGTCGTGACCAGGACGGTCATCCCGGTCGCCAGGCGCATCTCCTCGACGCGCTCCCATACGCCGCCGCGCGCGACGGGGTCCAGCCCGACCGTCGGCTCGTCGAGCACGAGCAGCGCAGGACGATTGACGAGCGCCTGTGCCAGCTCGAGGCGGCGCACCATGCCGCCGGAGTAGGTGCCGGCGAGGCGATCGGCGGCGTCGAGGAGGCCCATTGCGTCGAGCGCGTCGTCGACCCGCCCGGCACGTTCACGTCGAGGTACGTCGAACAGCCGGGCGAACCACGCAACGTTCTCGCGTCCAGTCAGCGCCGCCTCGATCGACAGCTGCTGCGGCACGTAGCCGAGCAGGCGGCGCACTGCCGTCTGCGACGTGCGGACGTCGAGGCCGAAGATCGAGACGGCTCCCTCCTGCACCGGCAGCAGGGTGTTGAGCACGCGGATCGTGGTCGTCTTGCCGGCGCCGTTCGGGCCGAGCAGGCCGAACACCTCTCCGGGCATGACGCGGAGATCGATTCCGTCGACCGCGACGTGCTCACCGAAGCTGTGGCGGAGGCCGCGGACGTCGACTGCGGGCTGCGGGAGGTTCACGGCTCGAGCTCCGTCGCCAGCCGGGCGAGGGCAGGAAGCGCGCTCTCGACGAGGCGCCGCTCGTCGACAGTCAGCCGCTGCAGCGCCTCGTCGACTGCCGTGACGCGGCGGTCGCGCCATGCGTCGATCTTTCGCCTCCACGCAGGTGTCAACTCGAGCCGTGCGACGCGCCGGTCCGAGGGATCGGTCCGTCGTACGAGCAGCCCCGCCGAGACGAGCTCGCCGACCAGCGTGCTCACCGTGTTCGGGGCGAGGCGCATCGCCTCGGCGGCGCCGGCGATCGAGATCCCGGGATTGCGGCGGACGACGCGCGCAAGCTCGAGCTGCGCCGAGGTCGACGACGACAGCTCGGCGGGCCGGCCACTGTGTCGGCGGGTCGCGCGCCTGATCGCCGCGAGCGCGGCCAGCAGCTCGTCGGCGACCCTCCGCTCGGTCTCGATCCTCGGGGCGACTGCACTCATCAGTCGCATAATAGCTCTGTAACAGAGGTAAGTGACCTGCGAGTCGCAAGTAACCGGCTGTTACTTGCTGCCGTCCCTAGCTCAGAGGTCGATCCAGCTCGTCTCGACCGGCGCCGCCGGCGGCTCACGCCGGACGACGAGCCTGATTCGCATGCCTGTCGCGAGGGTGAGGCGAAACCGGCCGAGCTCGTCGGCCTGGGCCGTCGCCGCGACCGATCCGTCGTCGCGCTGCGCATCGATCTCCGCCACGCCCGCGGGCGAAAGCTGGCCTAGCAGCAGAACCTCGTCGTCCCCCGGTTGCAGCTCGACGTCGATGCCGAGATCGCTCGACTTGAAGGTGAGGGTGCGCTCCGACTCGGACACCGAGCGCGTCGTCGTAGAGGCCTCGAGTTGCGAGTCGACGAGCAGCTCCGCCAGTTCGGCGTCGATCCGGCGCCAGCCGAGCGCCGCCCTCGCGTAGGCGCTCACTGCCTCCGGGACAGGGTCGACCACTCCGGCCAGCCGTCTGAGCTCGGCAAGCAGCGGGTCGTCCGGGGCTTCTGGATTGGTGGGGTTGTCGGTCATGGGTTGGCGGCCTCGTGGAACAGAGCCTCGACAGGTAGGTCCTGATACATCATGCGCCGAGCTCCGCCACGCCGGCCGTACGGCGCAGCTGGTCGAGGCAGCGCATGCGCGTTGGCCCGATCGCGCCAACCGGCATCCCGAGCGCCGCGCCGATCTCGTCGTAGCTCGGAGGCTCGTCGGCCATCAGGATCCGCAACAGGGTCTTGCACCGGTCCGAGAGCGCGGCGAACGCCCGCCAGAGCTTCCCGTCGCGCTCCTGCTCGAGCAACAGCCGATCGACGGCATCGTCGTCGGGGACCTCGAACAGATCCGGCTCGTCGGTCGGCTGCTCGCGACCGCCGCGGCGGATGATCCGCAGCGACTCGTGGCGCGCGGTCGTCGCGAGCCAGGCGCCGAGGCGATCCGGCTCGCGGATCCGGTCGAGGTTCTCGACGAGCCGGAGCCAGGTCGTCTGCGCGACGTCCGAGGCGTCCTCACGCGAGAGCCGGTGCGCCCGAGCGGTCGCCCAGACGAGCCCCGAGAAGCGGTCGACGATCGCGTTCCACGCGAACTGATCGCCGGCCGCCGCCTGCCTGAGAAGCTCGCCCGGTGACGCCGCAGGTGCCGTCACTAGTCCGGCAGGTTGTCGAGTCGTACGCCCATGTCGAGGTTGGCCACCAAGGTGCCGTCTGCCTTCAGCTGGTTCCAGGCATCGAGCGGAGTGATCTCGGCCCCTACGGCGATCGACGAGGCGACACCTTCTGCAACCCCGGCGGAGACCTTGGGAGCGGCGAACGACGTCCCGCTCCACGAGGCCCAGCCTGAAAAGTGCTTCACCGGATGGGGGAGCGCCGCTGTCGTGACGGCAGCGCTCGGATCCCCCTCTTCGTCCTCGGTCGGCCCGACCCAATGGCCGACGAACGACGATGCGACGTCTCTTCCTCTGGCGCAGCAGCTCACCCACGGCCCGTGGTTGGAGAACTGGGAGCGTTCGCCGTTGTCATCGACCGAGCCCACGCCGACAACGTTGTCGTAGTCGACCGAGAACGCGGCCGGATACTGCGGCACGGTGCAGTTCTGGTTTCCGGCAGGCGCAACCACGAGGTGCTCCGGGCTGTTCGCGATCGACTCCACGACGAGTTGAAGCGTCCAACTCGGCGGCCCATTCACCACGCCCGGATCGCTCTCGACCTCGAGCGCCTGATTCGGAAGGGTGGCGAAGGCGAAACCGACGTTGACGACGGGCGCGTTCCGATGCTCCCACCAGGTACGCGCGACCTCGGCCTCAGTCACGAATCCGGGAACACTGGTGTCGTCATCGATCACCGAGGAGTTGAAGCTCTGGACACTCAACTCGGCGTGCTCGGAGCCCCGGGCGACGACCCCGGCGACAAAGTTGGCGTGGCCGGCAAGGGCGTCCAACATCGAGTCGCCGTTCTGGTCGAGCGCGTTCGCAACGCCGGGCGGCGCCTCCGTGCCCGGCTGCCAGTCGTAGACGGGGGCGCCCGGGACAGCGTGGAGCGCCTCGGCGTACGTCACGTTCGTGACGACGCGACCGACGGGGCCGGACATGATGAACCCCGAGTCGATCACCACCACCTCGACGAACGGGGCGAGCCGGGGCGGGAGCGTCACTGCGCCGTGCTCCTCTGGTGGCCCCCAAGGGCATTCGTGAGCGTGCGCGGGTGGGACGAGCACGTGGTTGGGTGCGATCATCGCCGGCTGCATTCCCTTGGGCAGTTGCTGGCGCAAGCTCCAGACCGTGTGAGCGACGTCCGCATGCTGCTTCGAATCCTGAAGCTCGGCGTCCTTGAGTTTCCAGATCTCAACGTTGTTCTGAGGCGCGACCCCGTGCTTCTCGGAGTCGAAGATGCGGACGTCCGTCGGCTCGGCCACCACCGAGAGCGCCTTGCTGAACTCCGCGTCCTCGACCAGTTTCCTGACCACGAGCAACTGATCGACGACGAAGCTCACGAGGATGTTCGAATCGCTCCCAGTTCCGCAGAGATAGTCCGGATAGAGGTAGTAGGCGATCCGCGGATGTCTGGTGAGACGCTCGGTGAAACCGGGCTTGAAAAGCTCGCGGTCGGGCTTGTTCCCCATCGAAATCGCTCCCTTCGAACGCCTGCCTGCGAATGACGATCGCCGACGCCAGGACGTGATACAACCGCGAGCATATGACTCCTACGCTGCGGCCGGAAGGACTGGCCCTGGCGGAACGGGCGTACGAGCTCGTCCAAGTCGACCCACATGCAGCGCGAGTGCTTGCGGAGGAAGCCGTCGCGAGGGCGCGAGCCGACCGGGACTCTGAGGCGGGTCCGGTCGCGTTACACGCTCTCGGTTGGGCCAGAGCCGAGCTTGGGGATCCGCGGGCACTCCGGACCATGCGCGCTGCGGTTCGAGCTGCCGAGCGCGGTCAGCATCACGACCGCGCAGCGCTGATCCGCCGAAACGTTGCCTGGCACATCGCCTACCGTGGAAGGCCCGCAGACGCGATTCGCGAGATCGAGTCGCTCCGTGGTCGTCTGCGCGGTATCGAGCGTGCCAGGCTCGAGGTCTTCCGTGTGTACATCTACCACCTTGCCGGTCGCGCCACGGAGTCGCTCCCAGCCTCGAAACGCGCGCTGAGATCCCTCCATCTCCACGGCGACAAAGCCTGGGAGGCACGGCTTTCACATAACCGCGGATGTGTTCTCGCCGAGATCGGCGACTACAGGAGAGCTCGCACAGAACTGGAACGCGCGTGCCGTCTCTACTCGTCTCAGGGATTCGATGCCGCGGCTGCCGACAGCCGCATCGAGCTCGCATTGCTCCCGGCATTGAGCGGGGATCCACTGCAATCCCTCATCGAGCTGGAGTCGATCGACGCGACGACGCTGACGGACTTCGCTGCGTGCTGGCTCTACCTAAATCGCGCGGAAGCACTCGTTCGGCTTCGATTGCTCCCTGAGGCGCGTGCTGATCTCATGCTCTTCGAGCAGATCGCCGTATTGAGCGGCCGGCGCGACCCGAAGGCTCGGTTGGACGCGGCACGACTGGCACTCGCTGCGGGGGACGCGGACACTGCGGCAGCTATCGCGGCGAGCGCGAGACGGTCATTCGCAGCGCGTCAGCAGCGGCCGTTTGCGGCCGCCGCTCAACTCACCGTCCTCGCGGCCGCTGTCGCACGACAGACGACCACACCGTCGGCGTTGCGCGCCGCTCGCTCAGCAGTTGACGAGCTTGATGCACGAGGGTGGACCATCGATGCGCTGCGCGGCCGCCTGATGATCGCGCGGGCGACGGTGGACGCTGGCTCCTTGGTCCGCGTACGAGTTGACCTCGCTGCCGCCCAAGAGCTCGAGCGGAAAGGGACTGTCATAGATCGAGTCGAGCTCCGACACGTTGAGGCGCTGCTGCTGCTACGCCAAGGCGACCCCCGGCGCGCCGAGCGACGACTCCGCGACGGGCTCCGTCTCCTCGAAACGTATCGCGCGATTCTCGGAGCACTCGAGGTCCGGGCTACAACCGGAGCGCTGGGCGTCGACCTCGCCAGGGCCGGCCTCGGAATCGCACTCGACTCAGGAGATCCGAGAAAGGCACTGGCATGGGCGGAGCGGGTTCGGGCGAATGCACTTCGTTCGCCGGCAATCAGGCCACCGAAGGATCCGGCGCTCGGGCAGGCACAGGCCGAGCTCCGCGCGGTCACTCGAAGGGTCAGAGATGCAGAAGGCCGGGGACGGCCCGCCGTTGCACTCGTTGCGCGTCAAGCCGATCTGGAGGCCCACATCCGCGCGCGCTCGCGACTCGTCCGATCGGACGGGATTGCGCGCCAGAGGGCACGCAGAGTCGCAACGTCCGCGTCGACGCTGGCTGATCGGGTGTGTGTCGAGTACATCGAGGCGCCGGGTGACGACCACTACGTTGTGACAGTCGTCGGCGGAAAGCCCGAGCTACATTCGCTTGGGCCGATCAATCTGGCCGAGCATCTCGAGTGGCTGCGCTTCGCGCTCCGCCGTCTTGCGCGCGGCGCCCTGGACGCCGCCGCGAAAGCCACCACGCTCGCGAACGCTCGCGCCGCGGCCGAGGCCCTCGACTGCGCGCTCGTAGCTCCCCTCCGCGAAGCGATCGGCGACGCGCCGCTCGTGATCGTCCCCACAGGCCCGCTGCACGCGGTGCCGTGGGGCGCGCTGCCGTCGCTCCGCGGCCGCGCCGTCACCGTCGCGCCCTCGTTGTCGACGTGGCTCGACCTCGCGACGCGGCCGAAGCGACGGCGGCAGCGCGTCACGCTCGTCGCCGGGCCGGGCCTGCGCCACGCGCGCGCCGAGATCAACGAGCTGCGCGAGCTGTTCCCCGACGCGACCGTGCTGATCGGCAAGGCGGCGACCGTCGAGGCGACGCTCGCCGCTCTCGACGGCGCAACGCTCGCGCACGTGGCATGCCACGGCCGCTTTCGCTCCGACAGCCCGCTCTTCTCGTCGCTCGAGCTCGCGGACGGGCCGCTGACCGCGCTCGACATCCAGGGGCTGCGCCGCGCGCCCGACGTCCTCGTGCTCTCGGCCTGTGACGTCGCGCTGTCGGAACGTCGCCCGGGTGACGAACTGCTCGGACTGTCCGCAGCGCTGCTTGCGTCGGGTACACGCACGATCATCGCGAGCGTCGTCCCGGTCCCCGATGCCGCCGCGCGCAGGCTGATGCTCGCCTTCCATCGCAGGCTCGCCGCCGGCGCATCGCCTGCCGCGTCGCTCGCAGAGGCACAGGCCGGGCTGCGCGGAGACCGAAGCGCGCTCGCCGGCTTTCTCTGCATCGGCGCCGGCTGACCGACCTTCCATCAGATGTATCTTGCGCCGATCTCGGCGCTCTCTCCGGTGTGCGGGTCCGACGGGCCCGGCAGGTCAGGTGAATGAGGAGGGACGAGATGCACCACGTTTGCAAACCGAAGAGGATGCTCACGGGTCTTCTGGCCGTCGCGCTCGCAGCGTTGTTCGTTCAGGCGGCAGCCGCCCATCAGATGAGTCAGAACGACAACACGTTCGCCGCCGTCACCGTGTCGAACAGCTCGACCACGGCGAAGGCTGCCGCTCGTGATCCCGTATCTCAGCCACGGCGTCGACGTCGACACGAGCCTCTACAGCGGCAATAGCAAGGGGTCGTCCAAGCGGCCGCTCGTGATTCCGTACCTGAGCCACGGTGTCGGCGTCGACACGCGCCTCTACAGTGGAACCGCGCAGGCGACCAACGCACTTCGGCGGGCGGGCGGCTACTACGACGTGGTGCGCGGCGTCTTCGTGCCCGCACATGAGGCGACCAGCGCCACGTTCCAGCGGGCAGTCAACCGGCACGAAGCTTCGCGCGGCTACTACGACGTGGTGCGCGGCGTCTTCGTGCCCGCACACATGGCGACCAGCGCCACGTCCCAGTCGCCCGCGCGTGTGGGCGGCCAAAAGCCGTTTGTGCAAGGCTCGGCAGGCCGCGGATCTCAGTACGCGCTAACGGCTCCGACGGCCGTGCGGCCCGACAACCGGGCAGGCATCCGCGGGATCAACGCAAGCGACGTCGCCTCACAACCGCAGGCGACGGCTGTGCGGCCCGACGACCGAGGCGGGCTCCGCGGTATCTGAGCGGCCTGATCCGCCGGCAGCACGACCGCGTACTTGCACACTGAGTCGCACGTCGACAAATCAGGGATGGAAGCCGGCGCCGGAAGGCGCCGGCTTCTGCTTGTGGCGTTCTTACGAAGCGGGTGCGATCGAGCCGAGCAGGCCGTGCACGCCGAGCTCGGTCGGGCCACGCCACGCGTGCGGCCCGGAAGAGAAGAACAGTCGGTCGGGCGCTCCGGTCGCGCCGCCGTGACCGAACGCGAGCGCCCACAGCCCGTTGAGCACGATCGGCTTGCCGTTCTCTCCGCGCAGCGCGCCGTCGAAGCTCCAGCCCCCGTCGCTCGAGCGCCGGTACGCGTTGATCCGGCCGTCGCCGAAGTTCCCGACGAGTAGGTCGCCGCCGTAACGTCCGAAGCCGGCCGGCGCGAGTGCAAGGCCCCACGGAGCGTTGAGCGCTCCGAGCGCAGCGACTCGATCGACCAGCTTGCCGCGCAGGTCGAACTCGTCGACGTAACCGCCGGTCGGCGCGTCGTTCCCGTCGACCGGCGCCCGCGCGATGTACGTCACGAACACGTGGCCGCCGATCACGGCGATGCCGAACGGCGCGTACCACGCCGGAACGCGCGGATCGGTGAAGGCACCGGGAAGCGCGACGCGACGCCACCGTGCGTCGAAGACGTCGACGCGCGCGTTGTGAAAGTCCGTCGCGTAGAGCCGATCGCCTGCGATCGCTACGCCGCGGAACACCACCGCCTGCGCGCCCATGTCGACGGCGATCTCGGAGCTCGTCGACCAGCCGCGAGGCACCGACGGGCTCCAGGCGCGCAGGCTGCCGTCCTCACACGCGAAGACGAACCGCGCGGGGGCCGAAGCACCGCCGGCCGACACGCGGAAGCCTTGACCGCCGTTGTACGCGATGCCGGTGGGACCGCCCGCGACCGAGACGGTCAGCAGTTGCTTGCGGCCGTCCGCCGAGTAGAGCGTGCTCGAGTCGTTCGCTTCGTTCGCCGTCCACCACGCGCCGCCCGGCTCGGCCGCGAGGCCCCACGCGTTGACGAGATGGGGGTCGTGCCGTGCCGCGGGAACACCGCCGTCCGAGACGAGGCGATCGACCGAGTACTCGCCGGATGCCCGCGAGCCGCCCAGAGCGAGCGTCGCGGCGACGGCAGCGCCCGCGACCGCAACGAGAGCGACCGCAAACCGCCGCATCCCGTTACCGACGCGGGGGTGGTGCGGTCGACTCGCGGACGACGAGCTTCGTCGAGAGCTCCATCCGCAGCGCATCGACACGCTGGCCGTCGAGGAGCCGCGTCAGCAGGCTCACACCCATGCGGCCGAGCTCGGCGAGCGGCTGGCTGACGGACGTGAGGTTCGGCGTCACGATCACCGTCTGCGCCGTGTCGTCGAACCCGACGACCGAGAGGTCGTCGGGAACCGTGAGCCCACGTGCACGCGCCGCATGGAGCGCTCCGATGGCGACGTTGTCGTTGAAGCCGAAGATCGCGGTCGGCCGGTCACGCAGCGAGAGCAGCCGGTCGGCGGCGGCGATGCCCTGCGGGATGCGCCAGTCCGAGTAGACGACGAGCTCGGGGTCGAGGAGGATGCCCGCCGCGGCGAGCGCGGCCCGGAAGCCGTGCATACGCTCCTCGGTCGCATACCAGCCCGGCGCGCCTGCGATCGCGCCGATGCGCCGGTGGCCCAGCGAGAGCAGATGCTCCGTCGCCTGCATCGCGCCCGCAGAGTGCATCGCCGCGACGCACGCGATGCCGTCGGGCGGCTGCTCGCGCGGGTCGACGACGACGAACGGATAGCCCTGGCGCTGCAGCGACTCGAGCTCGTCGAGCGACTCCTCGGGAAGCATCAGGATCGCGCCGTCCGTCGTCCCCCGCATCAGCCGCTCCATGAGCGAGACCTCGCGGTCGTGCTCGTGCAGTGTCGGGCACAGCACGATGCGGAGGTCGCTCTCGTACAGCGCCTCGGTCGCGCCGCTCAGCATCGGCCCGAAGTAGGCGTCGTTGACGAGCGGGAGCGTGAGCGCCGATCATTCCGGTGCGCCCGCTCGAGAGCCCCCGCGCGCCGCGGTTGGTCGCGAAGCCGTGCTCGCGCACCACCTGCAGCACCGTCTCGCGCGTGCCCGGGCGCGACGTCGGGTCGATCGTTCAGGACGCGCGAGACCGTGGCGATCGAGACGCCGGCCAGATCGGCGATGTCGCGGATCGTTGCCCGGCCACGAAACGCCTGGTCGGGACGGCGGTCGGTCTGCGCCATGTCGGTCATTCAATCATCCGGAACCGTTTCCGGCAATTCTCGGAGCGAAAACGCAGGAAACATGCGCAAATCGAGCACGTGCCGCTTGACACAGGGCCCCCACCGTGTTAACCGTTCCCGGAAATTCCCGGTAAGACCCCCCGGCCCGTTCCCCGCTGCCCGTACCGCGGGCGGAAAGGAAATGCAGATGTCATCGAAACTCCGCTCTGCCCGCCTGATCGTCGTCGCGGCCGTCACGGCCGCCGCGATCGTGGCGGCGCTCGTCGCGGCCCGGATCGCCCCAGCAGCCGGGACCGCACATGCCGCGCGTCTCACAAGTGCCTCGTGATGACCGGCTCGGGCGACCCCTCGTTCGTGCGCAACTTCAACCCCTACACCGCGACCGGCCTCCCGTCGGGCCAGTTCGTGAAAGGCTCGGTCTACGAGGGGCTCATCGTCACGCCCGCGGGCGGCCTTCCCTGCCGTCCCGTGGCTCGCTCGCACCTGGAAGTGGTACGAACGGCAACAAGACGCTGACGCTGAACCTCGCCCACAACGCCAAGTGGTCGGACGGCAAGCCTCTGACGTCGGCCGACGTCGTCTACAGCCTCAAGGGCGGCAACGGCAGCCAGGCGAAGGTGATGGACATCGTCGGCTACACGCGCCCCGACACGAACATCGCGTCGATCGCCGCCAGTGGCCCGTACACGGTCGTGATCAAGCTGAAGACGGTCGACTCGCAGTTCATCTCGTCGACGCTGAACCTCGCCTTCGTGGTGCCCCAGCACATCTGGTCGAAGGTGAAGAACCCGGCGACGTTCACGAACCCCCATCCGGTGGGCTCGGGACCGTTCGACCAGGTCGCGCGCTTCACCTCGCAGGACTACGTGCTCTCGAAGAACCCGAACTACTGGCAGGCGGGCAAGCCGCTGATCGGGTGCCTGGAATACGTACAGGCGGCGTCGAACGACTCGGCGCTCGCACTGATCCAGAGCGGCCAGGTCGACTTGACCCACAACTTCGTCGCGAACGTCGCACAGGCGTACATCTCGAAGGACAAGGCGCACTTCCACGCCTTCTACGCGACGACCGCGTATCCGCAGTCGCTCGTCTTCGACGACACGCAGTACCCGTACAGCCTCGTCGCGTTCCGCAAGGCGCTCTCGATGGCGATCGACCGGAACAGCATCTCGAAGCTCGGTGAGTACGGCTACGCGCCGCCGACCGACGCACTTGGGCTGAGCTTCCTGTTCCCCGCAGTGGGTGACGGACAAGAGCGTCAAGGCGCAGGCGAAGGCACTCGCGACGTACAACCCGACGGCGGCAAAGGCGCTGCTGACCCAGAACGGGTTCACCTACAAGGGCAACACGCTGATCGACCCGCACGGCAACCCGGTCAACCTCGATGTCCACGTGATCTCGGGCTGGTCGGACTGGGTCGCCTCGGACCAGATCATCGTCAAGAACCTGCAGGCGATCGGGATCAACTCGAGTGAGAAGCTCGAGCCCGACTGGAACTCGTGGTACCCGAACGCAGCGAGCACGAAGAACCCGACCCTGCTCTGGCAGGTCGGCGGACAGGGCTCGCCGTTCGGCTTCTTCAACGCCAACTTCTCCAACAACGCGTTCGTCGCGTCCGGACAGGACGCCACGAACACGGGTGACCTGGGAGCACTTCAAGAGCGACCAGGGCACGGCACTGCTCCAGCAGTGGAAGGCCACGCTCGACCCGAAGAAGCAGTTGGCGGCAGCGACGCAGCTCGAGAAGCTGCTGGCTGCAGCAGCTGCCGATCATCCCGCTGTTCGTCGGGCCGCGCTGGTCGACGTACAGCACGAAGTACTTCCATTGCTTCGATACGGCGAAGGACCACTTCGGGGATCCGATCTTCACCACCTTCCCCGACAACCTCCTCTCGTTCACGCATATCTGCCCCGGCGGCCAGGCCGGAGCCTGAGGACGACAGGCGATCGCGGTGGGCGGGATTCGTCCCGCCCACCGCGATACTCCTGGCGAATCAGCATGCGCTGGTTCCTGCGACGCCTCCTGTTCTACGTCTTCGCGATCTGGGTCGCGCTGACACTGAACTTCCTGCTGCGCCGCGGCTGATGCCCGGCTCCCCGATCGGCGGCGTCCTCCAGCATCCTCTCCCCGCCCAGCTCGCGTCGAACCCCGGGATCATCCGGACGTACGAAGCGCTGCTCGGAGGCGGCAACACCTCGATCTGGCACGACTACGTCCTCTACCTGCACCGTCTTGCGCACTTCAACTTCGGGATCTCGACGTCGAACTACCCGTCACCCGTCTCCGAGGTGATCGGCAGGACGCTTCCGTATTCGATCTTCCTCGTCGGCGTCGCGTTCCTGATCGCCTTCGTGATCGGAACGACGGCCGGGATGATCGCCGCGTGGCGCCGCGGCGGCGCCTTCGACAACGTCGTCGTCCCGACGCTGCTCGCGCTGAGCGCGTTCCCCGCCTTTTTCACGGCACTGCTCGGCGTCTACTTCCTCGGTCTCAAGCTCGGGTGGTTCCCGATCCAGCACGCCTACGACAGCGACCTCGTGCCGGCGTTCAACTGGACGTTCATCTCGAGCGCGGTCCGGCACGCCGAGCTGCCGATCCTCGTGATCGTTGCCGCCTTCACCGGCGGCTGGGTGCTGAACATGCGCACCGTGATGATCAACACGATCAGCGAGGACTACGTCGCGATGGCGCACGCGAAGGGGCTGCGCGACCGCCGCGTCATGACGCGCTACGCGGCGCGCAACGCCATCCTGCCGCCGCTGAACGGCTTCGCGGCGCAGTTCGCCGGCGCCGTCGGCGGCCTCGTCTTCATCGAGTACGTATTCAGCTATCCCGGCGCCGGGTTGACGCTGCAGCAGGCCGCCCTCGGCAACGACTATCCGCTGACGCAGGCGCTCCTGCTCGTCTTCTCGCTCTGCGTGATCGCGGCCAATTTCATCATGGACCTCCTCAACTTCGCCCTCGACCCGCGGGTCCGGGCCGCTGATGTCGCAACTGCAGGCACCGGTCGACCTCCCGTACGACGCCATTCCGCGCACGTCGAGCCGCAAGCGTGCGCTGCCGGGCTGGGTGAGCATCCTGCTGCACAACCGCAAGGCGGTGATCGGCCTGACGCTCCTTGGGTCGATGATCGTGATCGCGTTCATCGCGCCATGGATCTCGGTCAAGAACCCGACCGACTTCAACATCCTCGCGACCCGGCAGGCACCCTCCTGGCATCACCTCTTCGGCACGACGGACCAGGGCAGCGACGTCTTCTCGCAGGTGATGCTCGGGACACGGCGCTCGCTCATCCTCGGTGCGTCGGCGGCGCTGCTGGCGACGACCCTCGCGACTTTCTTCGGGATCACAGGCGCCTATCTCGGCGGCATCGCAGACGAGATCGTCAACTTCATGACGAACATCTTCCTCGTCATCCCGACGATCCCGCTCCTGGTCGTGATCTCCGGCTACGTCAAGGCGCGCGGGATGTCGACCATGATCCTCGTCCTCGGCCTGACCCTGTGGGCGTTCGAGGCGCGCATCCTGCGTGGCCAGGCGCTGACCCTGCGAAACCGCGACTTCGTGCACGCGGCCAGGGTCACCGGCCAGTCGACGTGGCGCATCGTCTTCGGCGAGCTGGTACCGAACATGATCAGCCGGATCGCGGCAGCGTTCGTCCTCGTCTTCTACATCGCGCTGCTCGTCGACGCCGGGCTCGAGTTTCCTCGGGCTCGGTGACACGACCCACGTGAGCTGGGGGATGACGCTGTACTGGGCGCAGACCAACTCGGCCGTCCTACAGGGCGAATGGTGGGCGTTCGTGTTCCCCGGCCTCGCGCTCGTGCTCACGGTGGTGGGGCTCGTCTTCCTGCTGGCCGGCATCGACGAGGTGAGCAATCCCCGGCTCCGAGGGCGGCAATGATCTCGACCGTGCCGGGAGTCGAGCAGGGACGAACGGAGATGCGCGAGACGCTGATCGACGTGCGCGGGCTCGCGGTCAACTACGGATCGGTGCGCGCGGTCGACGGCATCGACCTGACAATCTCCGCCGGCGAGATCCTCGGGCTCGCAGGCGAGTCGGGCTGCGGGAAGAGCACCGTCGCGAATGCACTAATGCAGATCCTCCGTCCGCCCGCGAAGATCACCGAGGGATCGATCCTGTTCCGAGGCCAGGATCTGACCGGCCTCAACCGCGAGCAGCTGCGCAAGTTCCGTTGGCGGAACGTGTCGATCGTGTTCCAGAGCGCGATGAACGCGCTGAACCCGGTCATGCGTGTGGGCGACCAGTTCGTCGACATGATGCGCGCGCACGAACGGATCTCGAAGAACCAGTCGCTGGCGCGCGCACGCGAGCTGTTCGAGGTCGTGGGCATCGATGCACGCCGTGTTCGGGCGTACCCGCACGAGCTGTCCGGCGGTATGCGGCAGCGCGTCGTGATCGCGATGGCGTTGGCGCTCAACCCGGAGCTACTGATCATGGACGAGCCCACGACCGCGCTCGACGTCGTCGTCCAGCGTGAGATCCTCGAGCAGGTACGGGAGCTCCAGCACGAGCTCGGCTTCGCCGTCCTCTTCATCACGCACGACCTCTCGCTGCTGCTCGAGTTCGCCCACCGCATCGCGATCATGTACGCGGGCGAGGTCGTCGAGGAGGCGCCGTCGGCATCGTTCCAGACGAACGCGCTGCATCCGTACACGCTCGGGCTGATGCGGTCGTTCCCGCCGCTCACGGGCCCGATCGAGCACATGACCGGCATCCCGGGATCGCCTCCCGATCTCGCCTCGCCGCCGGACGGTTGCCGGTTCAATCCGAGGTGCACGTTCTGCACGCCCGACGATCCGGGCCTCTACAAGCTCCAGACGACCGTGCGCCCGACACTGCACGAGGCGGCGCCGGGGCATCGGGTCGCATGTCATCTCGTAGAGGGCGGGAACCGATGACAGCGGCGCTCGAGGTGCGCGCACTGACGAAGCACTTCCCGGCCGACCGCAGCCTGCGCGGGCGGAGCATGGTCCATGCGGCCGACGATGTCTCCTTCGCGCTGCAGCCTGGGACGATCACCGCGCTCGTCGGCGAGAGCGGCAGCGGCAAGAGCACCGTCGCGCGGATGATCGCGCGCCTGTACAGCCCGACGTCGGGCCAGGTCCTGTACGAGGGTCACGACGTCTCGTCCGACCGCGGCCGGCGCGCCCTTCGCCGCTACCGGTCCGACGTCCAGATGATCTTCCAGGATCCGTTCGGCTCGCTGAACCCGGTGAAGACGGTTCGGCATCACATTGCCCGGCCGCTCCAGATCCATCGCGTCGTGCCACGGGGCGAGGTCGAGGCGCGCGTCCTCGAGCTCCTCGACACCGTCGGGCTCGTGCCGCCCGAACGGGTCGCCGCCAAGTACCCGTACGAGCTTTCAGGCGGTCAGCGACAGCGCGTCTCGATCGCGCGTGCTCTCGCCGTCGAGCCGGCGGTCGTGGTTGCGGACGAGCCGATCTCGATGCTCGACGTGTCGATTCGCATCGGGATCCTGAACCTGATGACCGAGCTCAAGGACGCGCACCACCTCGCGTTCCTCTACGTCACCCACGATCTCGCCAGCGCCCGCTACATCGCCGACGACGTCCTCGTGATGTACGCCGGCCAGATCGTCGAGCACGGGCCGGCCGAGGAAGTCCTGCAGAACCCGCTCCATCCCTACACGCAGCTGCTGCTCTCCGCGGTCCCGGACCCGGCGCGCGGCGAGACGCGGCTGCTCGAACTGCCCAAACGTCATTCGGCAGCAGCGGTCGACCCGATCGCCGGCTGCCGTTTTGTCGAGCGCTGCCCGCTCGCGATCGAGCTCTGCTCGCGCACCACGCCGGAGCTCGTCGAGCTTCGTCCAGGACGTGCAGCGCGCTGCCACGTCACCGCCCCGTCACCAGCCCTCCGAGAGGACGTCAATGAGCAATCAATTCACTAGCACGCTGCCCCGCGACTTCATCTGGGGTGCAGCAACCGCGTCGTACCAGATCGAAGGCGCAGCCAACGAGGACGGCCGCGGCGAAAGCGTGTGGGACCGATTCTGCGCGACACCCGGGAAGGTCCGAAACGGAGACAACGGCTCCGTCGCGTGCGACTTCTACCACCGCTACCGCGATGACATCGGGCTGATGCGGGAATTGGGGCTCGATGCGTTTCGGTTCTCGGTCGCGTGGCCGCGCATTCTTCCCGACGGCCGCGGGCGTGTGAACGAGCGAGGGCTCGACTTCTACGACCGGCTGGTGGACGAGCTGCTCGGCAGCGGGATCACGCCGTTCGCGACGCTGTTCCATTGGGATACGCCGCAGACGATCGAGGATGCGGGCGGATGGCCGTCGCGCCACACGGTCGAAGCGTTCTCGGAGTACGTCGAGGTCGTGGTCTCGCGCATCGGCGACCGCGTCGCGCACTGGATCACCCACAACGAGCCCTGGGTCGTCTCGTGGGTCGGTCATGCGTGGGGCCACCATGCGCCGGGCGGCACGTCCGACCCGGACGCGCTGGCGACGGCGCATCACCTGTTGCTATCCCACGGACGTGCGGTCGACATCATCCGGCGGCTCTCGCCCGGCTCGCAGGTCGGGATCACGCTGAACCTCGACCACCCGTATCCGGCGACGGACGACGCAGCGGATGCCGCGGCCGCACGCTGGGTCGACGGCCTCCACAACCGGTGGTTCCTCGACCCGATCTTCCGCGGCCGCTACCCGACCGACATGGCCGAGGAGTG
Organism: uncultured Thermoleophilia bacterium; assembly: GCA_963774355.1. GTDB lineage: Bacteria > Actinomycetota > Thermoleophilia > Gaiellales > Gaiellaceae > PALSA-600. The sequence goes on from CAVZER010000006.1 coordinate 985,106, forward strand.
GGAGTCGATCATGCCGACGGTGCACGACGGAGATCTCGAGACGATCTCCGCGCCGATCGACTTCCTCGGCGTCAACAACTACACGTCCCCGCTCGTGGCGGCCGACGACAACGGCGGCCGTTCGCAGATCGTGCGGCGTCAGGGAGTCGAGCACACCGACATGGGCTGGGAGATCGTCCCCGACGGCCTGCACGACCTGCTCGTGCGCGTCCATCGCGACTACGGTCCCGCCGCGATCTACATCACCGAGAACGGCGCCGCGTTCCCGGACGTCCGCGGTCACGACGGCAGCGTCGCCGACCCCGAGCGGCAGGGCTATCTCGAGAGCTACATGGACGCGGCCGCGCGGGCCGTCGCAGAAGGCGTGCCGCTCCGCGGGTACTTCGCGTGGTCGCTGCTCGACAACTTCGAATGGGCCTGGGGCTACTGGAAGCGCTTCGGCCTCGTCTACATCGACTACCACACCCTCGAGCGCGTGCCGAAGGGCAGCTTCTACTGGTACCGCGACCTGATCGCCGCCCAGCGCGAGCAGGCCGAAGGAGCCGAGGCCGCGGCCTGACCCTCATCGAGCGGAGGGGTGGAGCAGCGGCACGACGGGCTCCCAGCCGAGACCGAGGACCGCGAGCAGGCTCGGCGGCGTGATCACCACTGCGGCGGAGCGCCGGGGCCGCGCCCGCCGCTCCGCGTAGCCGCCTGCCGTCCAGCGCAGGAGCTCGGCGCCGGCGACGAGCCAGGGCTGCTCGTCCTGAACGACGAACGCGCCGTCCGGCAGCTCGTCGAAGGGCGCATCGTGGCGCCGCTGCCCGAGCGTGCCGGGATCGACTCGCTCACCGTGGAGCTGCCGGTCGACGGCGTCCGCACCCCACTGCTCCGGATGGCGCCGTCGCCAGAGCTCCCCGAAGCGAACGTAGTCCTCGCGGCGGCAGAGAGCGCACGGCCGGTGACCCGCCGCGAATGCCGTTGCCTCGTCGAGGAAGAAGAGCTCGGTGAAGCGTCCGGGCTGCAGCAGCGGCGAACGGCGCCAGCCGCGGAACTCGAGCCTGCAGGCGATCCAGCGGCGACCTGCGAATCGCCGTCGAATGCGGCCCTGCTCGTCGTGGAGGCAGCCGCGGTTGCCGTACACGAGACCGCGGCCCAGGTCTCGACGAGCTCGCCGAACGGGGTCACCCGGTTTCGGCGCGTCATCGACTCAATTTGCAGCAGATTCGGCTGTAGATTCTGAGCATGGAAGGGTCAGGGCAGGCGCGCTCGGACGCGGAGATCGTCGCAGGCTGCCGCGAGGGCAGTCGAGATTCGTGGAACCTCCTGGTCGAGCGCTTCTCCCGCTACGTCTATGCGATCTGCGTCCAGGGGTTCCGGCTTGCGCCCTCCGACGCCGAGGACGTGTTCCAGGACGTCTTCAGCAAGGTCTACGAGCAGCTCGACCGGCTTCGCGACGACGGTGCGATCAGGCCGTGGCTCGCACAGCTCACTCGCCGGACGTGCATCGACCGGCTTCGCGCCTCCTCCCGCGAGGTGACGGTCGACGACGTGGAGCCGTCGGGTATGGACGACCTCGTGAGCCAGCTGGACGAGGCATTGACGGTTCGCGCGGCGCTCGAGCTCCTGCCGCCCGACTGCCGCGAGATCCTCGACCGCTTCTTCACGCGCGACGAGAGCTACCGCACGATCTCGGAGGCGCTCTCCCTGCCGGCAGGCACGATCGCGAGCCGGATCTCGCGCTGCCTCGACAAATTGAAGGCGACCTTGGAAGAATCCGACGCTCCACTCCGTCATGTAGCCGGGTGATTCGAGTTGGATAGCGACATCGGCCAGATTGCTCGTGTGCTCGCGGCTCTGCCGCCCGCTCCAGTGGGGTGGGTCGAGGCGGCGCAGGAGCTGCCGCACGCGTGGACGGCGCTCGACCTGCTCTGCGAGCGGGCGGCAGCCGACGCTGAGCTTCGGGCGCAGATCGTCGCAGATCTCGAATCGGCGCTCGCGGAGTCGGGGGTCACCCCGACTCCGCGGCTCCTCGCCTCGGCGCGAGCCCGCCTCGAAGCGATGTGACTCCGGCTTCCGTTCCGTCGACCGCCGCCACGAGCCGGTTCGGCGACCGGTTCGGGCTCGCCGCGTTCGTCGAATCGCTGTCGTCGCCCACCGAGACGCCGGCGTCGGGGTCGGCCGCAGTCAGCTGCTGCCGCCCTCGCCGCGGCACTGGTCGCGAACGTCGCTCGCTCCGCGTCGGACCCCGGGACTGCCGCTCAGGCCGACGCGCTGTCGTCTCGGCTAACGGCGCTGACCGCGGAGGACGCCGACGCGTTCGAAGCAGCGCTGCGCGCATTGGAGCAGCCGGGCGACGGCTCGGAGACCCACGACTATCTGCTCGGCACGATGCTCCGACGAGCTGCCGACGTCCCGCTCCAGATCGCGGAAGCCGCAGGCGACGTTGCCCTGCTTGCGGGCGCGGTCGCAGAGATCGCCCCCGCCGCCCAGCGCGCCGACGTGGTCGGTGCGGCGCTGCTCGCCGAAGGCGCAGCCCGCGCGGCCGCACACCTGGTCGACGTCAACCTCGCCTCGCGCCCCGGCGACGAGCGCCACGTTCGCGCTCACGACGCCGTTGCCGCTGCCGCGGCGACGACCACTGCACTGGTCGGCAACGGTGGCTGACCAGCAGCCGGCGGAGCCGATCGAAGAGGAAGACGACGACCTTCCGGCCTGGTCGCTCCCGCTCGACGCCGTCGGGGGGATCTCGCTCGAGAATCGAGTCGCCGGACCGATCGACCGGACCTGGGCCTTCGAGGGGTCGACCGGCCGCGGAGTGCGCGTCTGTGTCCTCGACAGCGGAGTCGATCCCGACCATCCCCGCGTCGGGCGCGTGGCCGAGGCGGTCGCGGTCCGGTTGGACGAGGAGGGCGAGACGATCATCGAGCCGGACGACGAGGGAGACCTCTGTGGTCACGGCACCGCCTGCGCAGGCGTGATCCGCGAGATTGCCCCCGAGGCCGAGCTCTTCTCCGTCCGCGTGCTCGGAAGCGGCTTCACCGGCTCGGGCGACGTGCTGGTCGCAGGACTGCGTTGGGCGGTCGAACAGGGCTACGACGTCGTCAACATGAGCCTCTCGACGACCAAGCGCCGCCTCGGCGAGGCTCTGCACGAGCTCGCCGACTCCGCGTACTTCAAGAGCACCGTGCTCGTCGCGTCCGCACACAACATGCCGGTCGAGTCGTTTCCCTGGCGGTTCTCGTCCGTGGTCTCGGTGGGAAGCCACGAGGAGAACGACCCGCTGGTCTTCTACGCGAACCCGAATCCCCCCGTCGAGTTCTTCGCCCGCGGCGTCGACGTCGAGGTCGCCTGGACGGGCGGAACCTCGATCCGTGCGACGGGCAACAGCTTCGCGACACCGTGCATCTCGGCGATCGCCGCGCTCATCCTGAGCAAGCACCCGCAGCTGACGCCGTTTCAGCTCAAGAGCGTCCTGTACCAGATCTCGTCCAACGTGGGAGGAACCGGTGACCGACAGAACTGACGAACTGCGCGCCGCGGTCGCCGCGGGCGTGCTCGCCGCCGACGAGCAGTTCGCCCGCCTGCTCCGCTCGATCGTGGACGTGGCACGCGCGATCTTCGGCGCCAAGGCCTCCTCGATCATGCTGTTCGACGCCGAGAGCGAGGAGCTCGTGTTCGCAGCGGTGTCAGGAGAGGGCGAGCGTGAGCTCGTTGGCCGCCGCATGCCGGCCTCGACCGGAGTCGCCGGCTGGGTCCTCTCGTCCCGCACGCCGCTGGTGCTCGAGGACGTGCAGAGCGACCCCAGGTTCGCGCGCGATGTCGCCGAGAAGACCGGTTACGTGCCGAAAGGACTGATGGCCGTGCCGCTGCTCGACGAGGAGGAGAACCTCGGCGTCCTGCAGGTCCTCGACCGGCCGCAGCGCTCGCGATTCACGCTGCAAGAGATGGAGCTGCTCGGGTTGTTCGCCGGCCAGGCCGCGATCGCGCTCGGGCTGCTCCGGTCGGCGCAGCGTGCCCGGGCCGCGCTCGACGGAGGCGGCGACGTGGCGGTCGTCGCCAGAGTCGCGAGCGTTCTCGACGGGCTCGAAGGCTCACGGCGCGCCGACGGCGTGGCGTTGCTGGGTGACCTGGAACGGGTGCTCGGACAGACGTAGGGCCCGGTCTCCCGGGCCCGAAATCCCCCAAAGAGACCACCAGGTTTTCAGAGGCCGGTCCCGCCCTTCTTGTGAGCCTCGACATCGGGCTCGTCAGAGTCATCCGGAGCCTCTTCAGTCGCTCCGGCCCAGCCGCCCTTCTTGTGCGCCTCGACGTCGTCCGAGTCGAGCTCTTCCTCAATCTTCTGTTCGTCCGACACTCGCGCTACCTCCTCGTCATCAAACCAGGGACGCCCACAAGACGCCTGAGCGATGACAAATCTTCCCTGCCATTTCACCCCCACGTCAAATGTTGAGATTCTCGAGCGGTGAGCGACTCTCTCAGCACCCAGCTCGGACAGTCGCTCGACGCGTTCCGCGGTGTCTTCGCCAACCCGTCCATGCGGAGAGTGCAGCTCGCGTTCGCGGGATCGATCCTCGGGACATACGCCTATTCCATCGGGATCGCCGTGTTCGCATACGAGCACGGAGGCGTCACCGCGGTGGGGTCTTCGCATTCGTCCGGCTCGGCGTCGCCGCGGCGGTGGCGCCGCTCGCCGCCTCGTTCGCGGATCGCGTTCGCCGTGAGCATGTGATGCTCGTCTCCGACCTCGTGCGCGTCGCGACCGTCGGTGCGTCTGCGGTGGCCGCACATCTCCACTGGTCGGCGTACATCGTGTATTCGACGGCCATCCTGACCACGATCTCGGGCACGGTGTTCCGTCCGGCGGAGGCCGCGCTCCTCCCCACCGTCGCGCGCTCGCCCGAAGAGCTGACGGCCGCAAACGTCTCCTCGAGCACGCTCGACAGCGTCGGCTCGTTCGTCGGGCCGGCGCTCGGAGCATTACTGCTTGCTGCCGGCGGCCCGGCGGCTGTCTTCGCGCTGACTGCGGTGACGTTCGCCTGGAGCGCATCGATGGTGGCACGCATCCATGCCCCGGTGCCGACCCGGGAAGTGAGCACGGAAGAAGCCGAGACGGAGTTCTCCACGCGCTCCGAGTTGCTCGCTGGGGTGCGCGCGATCCGCCAGGAGCCGCGGCTCAAGCTGCTGATCGGGCTCTACGGCGCGCAGACCTTCGTGGCAGGCGCGCTCGTGGTGCTCCTCGTCGTTACGGCTCTGCGCCTCCTCGACCTCGGCTCAGCCGGCGTCGGCATTCTCGAAGCCGCAAGCGGGATCGGGTCGATCGTCGGCGCGGGCGTGATGCTGGCGCTCGTCGGGAGAACGGCTCGCGCAGGATCTCGCGTTTCGGACTCGTCCTCTGGGGCATTCCGCTGGTGCTGGTCGGGCTCGTCCCGAACACCGCGATCGCGTTGCTCGCCTGGGGCGTTGTGGGGTCGGAAATACGCTGGTCGACATCTCCGCGATCACCCTCCTGCAGCGAGCGGCTCCGACGGCTGTCGCCGCACGCGTGTTCGGAGTGCTCGAGAGCGCGCTCATCGCGGCGATCCGCTCGGATCGCTGTTCGCGCCCGTGCTCGTCGGCCTCGCGGGCACACGCATCGCGCTGATCGTGACCGGCGGCATCCTCCCGATCCTCGTGCTCCTGACCTGGAGCCAGTTGCGCAGGATCGACCAGGGCGCAGGTGTCGACGAGGCGACCATCGCCACGCTCCGCGGGGTGCCCTTCCTCGCCCCGCTGCCTCTGGCCACACTCGAGTTCCTCGGTGCCCGCGTCGCTCACGTCACGCTCGCACCCGGTGGGCACGCTCTTCAAGGAGGGCGATTCGGGCGACCGCTTCTACGTCCTCAGGAGCGGCACGCTCGAGATCGGGCTCCCAGAGCGGCGCAAAGCAGCGAGGCCGCCCCAGCCTACGTCGGCGAGATCGCACTCCTGCGCGACGTGCCGAGGACGGCGACGGTGGACGCGGTGACCGCCTGCGAGCTCTTGGCGCTCGACGCGGTGACTTCCTCGCAGCGGTCACCGGCCACGCAGGCAGCACGGGGATCGCACAGGACGTCGTCTCGCTCCGGATGGGCGC
>CAVZER010000007.1:0-235100 GCA_963774355.1 uncultured Thermoleophilia bacterium
ACGTCGCACCGGGTCCGAGCTCTCAACGTCGGCCCGGCGGCCCCTTCAGCGCCCGGGATGAACCGTCATCGCGTGCAAAACGGTCGAACCTCCGAGTCCGGGATCCTCGTCCTGCAGACCGCTGCTCGGCCACTGCCCGCTACACGACGTTCAAGACGCCACGCGGCTTCTATGTGGGTTCCGACGCTTTCGCCCTCTCATTCCGGGCTTCGACGGCCTTGGCAGTCTTTGCCAGCGCGTTTGCGAGGAAGCGCTTGCCGATGATCCCGACCGCGAGCTCGAGCATCCGTCCCTTCACGTTCTTGCCCTCTCGTACCACGACGACATCGACGTCGGTCGTTCCGTCGGGCTGCCGCGCGAAGGCGTAGGTGTGGCCCGAGCCACCTCCCCAGACGTTGGAGTCGGTGGTCTTCATTACGACGCGGTTCGGATCGGACCAGTCGTACTGCAGGCGTTCCCAGATGCCGGCCGACCCTTCCGTGACGTCGGCCTGACTTGGGCCTTGGTCATGCACCTTGAGGTACCCATCGGCGCTGTTGGGGAAGAGCTTCGAGCGGCCGGGCCCAAAGTCGGTGAGCGCGGCGACGAACTGCTCGGGGGTTGCGGTTGTCGTCTGGTGGAGGTGAACAGTGGCCATGCGCGCTTCTCCCGGCAGTCTGACGCGTCGTGGCCGGGCGCGCCACAGCGTCCTCTCGCTCGACGGTTGCGACTCCCGCCGCGCGACTTGAGCGGGCCCTACTCAGACGACGCCAGCAGCTTGCGCGTCTCCACGGCGAACCAGTACAGCTCCATCTCTTCGAAACGCGCCGCGGCATCCGCCAGCATCGCCTCGTCTGCGCGGGCGAAGCCGAGGGCGCGAATCGCGAACGGCTCGACGTAAGTCTTCGGTCGCAGCCACTTCGACGCCTTGGCCTCGATCGATCCGCGATCGCCGAGCGCAACAAATGCATCGAGCATCGCGGAAGGCATCTCATACGCCCACGGCTCGAGATCCTCCGGGCCGATCGCATCCACTAGCCGCCGGAGCTCTTTGAGATCGTCGCGAGCGATCGCCAGCCGGATCCGCGGAGGCGCGAGCCACTGGCGATAGCCCTCCATACCGAGTGCGTCCGCCTTTGACTCCAGGCGTTTTGACTCGGCGTCGTCTCCGAAGTATGCACTCGCGAGCGCGGCGTTCAGCAGCGAGGCGACGTTGAAGGCGCAGGGTGTGTCCACGTTCGCCTCGACGGCCTCCTCCGCCGACGGCGTCAGCTCGCGGACGTCTTCCCAGCGACCCGCGACCGCCGAGACGTACAGGTGGTTTCCGACCCCGTGGACGCGATGATGAGGCGTGAGGCTTGCGACGATCTCCTCATGCAGCCAACTGGCTTCGGTCGCTACGCGGATCCTGCCCGTTGCGAGGTCGATGAATCCACCGGTGAACAGGGGAGCGCCGCGTTCGTCGGGGTCGGCGACCTCGGGGAGCAGCGCGCATGCACGCCACTCCTCCAGCCAGACGATTGCCTGCTCGAAGGCAGCGTTACCCCACGCCGAAAAGGCGAGGGCCTGCAGCGTCAATAGCCGCAGTCCGTACGTCGTCCTCCTTCTCCGCGATCTCATGGGCTGCGCGAGCGGCGGCCTCGTCCTCGTTCCACATCGCGAAGGCGGCTAGGGCCTTCGCCCGGGTCGGCGAGCCCTCCTCGGCGAGATCGAGTGCTTGTTCGAGCCAGCCAGCGACGAGGCCTCGGTCGGGCTGCCGCTTCCACATTCCCCCGCGAATCGCGGTCGCCACCGCGAGCTCGGCGTAGAGGTCCGCCGCGGGGCCACCGAGGTCAATCGACTTCTGCATCGCAGCCGAGAACGCCTCGCCGTCGTACTTGACGGCGTTCGCGTGGCCGATCTCCTGCCAGAGGGCGGCCTGGCCGGCGGGATCGGGCTCGAGCTCGAGCCCCTTGTGGAGCAGGACAATCGCCTTGTCGACCTCGTAGCGGCCGAGAGCCAGTGACGCCGCCCGCCGGGCCCAGGTCACGGCCTGTCGGCGCAGCTCGGCCAGCTGCTCGTCCTTGCCGGCCCACGCGAGGTCAGCGTCTTCGGGCCGGACGGCTTCGAGGTAGTGATGCGCGAGCAGTGCGGCGTGCTCGTCGTTCCGCTCGGCGCTCCGCTCGAGCCAGCTGGCAAAGGCTGCGTGGAGTTGCGCTCGTTTCGCCTTCGGCAGGCTCGCGTAGGCGACCTCGCGCGTAAGCGCGTGCTTGATCGCGTACTCGCGTTCGCCCGCAATCGAGGAGCCGACGCGACGACGGACGAAGTCGCGGTCTTCGAGCAGGCCGAAGTCAGGACGCCCGCCACCGACCAGCTCGTAGACCGGACCCGTCCAGAAGATACGCCCGATCACCGCGGCCGCCTGCAGTGCGGCCTTCTCGTCGGCGGGCAGCAAGTCGACGCGGGCGGCAAGCACGGCCTGCACCGAGTCGGGCACCTGGAAGTCCGATGGCAGCTCGCCCACCGACCAACCGCCGTTCTCGCGCCCGAGCACACGCATGTCGATCAGCGTCGCCACGAGCTCCTCGACGAAGAACGGGTTGCCCTCGGCCCGCTCCACGACGACCTCCCGCAGAGAGGCGGGCAGCTCGACGCCGAGCAGCTCGTCGAGCAAGCGGCCCGCGCCGTCTGGCGGCAAAGCCTCGAGCTGGAGTTGAGAACCGTTGTGCCGGCCAGCCCAGCCCGGCCGGCGGTCGAGCAGTTCAGGCCGTGCGGTCGCAAGCACCAGCAACGGTCCGTCGACGTGGCTCACGAGGGTTTCGAGCACGTCGCAGAGATCGTCCTCCGCCCAGTGCACGTCCTCGATCAGCACGACGGTCGGGCGCTGGGCGACGAGTTCGTCGAGGAAGTCGACCCACGAGTCGTGGAGGCGCTCCCGCGCGACGAGCGGGTGCAAGTCGTTCGGGTGGCGCCAAGCCGATGGTGAGGCCCAGGAAGGAGTGGTCGCCGAGCCGCTCGGCGATGATCTGCGGAGAATCGCTCTCGAGGATCCGGAAGTGTTCCTTGAGCACCTCGGCGAGCGGCCAGTACGTAATGCCCTGCCCGTAGGAGAGGCAGCGGCCGGTGCGGCGCAGCGGCGGGGAGTCTTGCGCTGCGAACGACTCCCACAACTCACGGACAAGGCGCGTCTTCCCGACGCCGGCGTCACCGAGGATCGTCACCAGATGCGGTACCCCGCCGGCCGCGACAGCGCTGTACGCCTGGTGGAGCTGGGCGAGCTCGGCCTCCCTTCCGACGAATGCCCGGCGCAGCCCGCCGACTCCCCTTGGGCGCATAAGCGATAGCGCACGAACGAGCCGGCGGCACTCGAGCCCTCCGGCCTTCCCTTTCGCCTCGACGGTCACCGGCTCCCCGAACTCGAAGGCGCCGCGCGCCGCGAGCACGGTGCGCTCGCCGGCGAGGATCTCGCCGGACGCGGCGGCCTGCTCGAGCCGTGCACCGACGTTCACGGCGTCGCCGCTGACGAACGAGCTGCCCTCACGCGGACGGCCGACGACGACCTCTCCCGTATTCACGCCGATCCGTAGCGCCAGTCGGCCGCCGAACAACTCACCGAGCCGATGCTGCATCGCGAGCGCCGCATGCAGCGCGCGCTCGGCATGGTCCTCGTGCGCCGCCGGCGCGCCGAACGCGGCCATGACGGCATCTCCCACGAACTTCTCGACCGTGCCGCCGACGCGCTCGATCTCTGCGGCCATCGAGTCGTAGAAGCGGTCGAGCACGGCGCGCGTCCGCTCGGGGTCCTGCGCATCCGCGAGCTCCGTCGAGCCGACCAGGTCGGCGAAGAGGACAGTCACGAGCTTGCGTTCTTCGGCGGGAAGCGTTGCCGACTGGCACCGGGGCGGCACAGGCCGGGCAGAAACGTGCGTCGGCGGTGAGGCTCGCGCCACACTGGGCACAGACCATCCCCGCATTCTCCCTCACTCAGCATCCGGGCATCGTCGACCTATTCGAACCCGCGCAAGATTTCAATTCAGCCCTTCTCGGGCGGCGGTCGCCGGCCGGCAATGGAACTTCTACGTACGCGACTCCGCGTCGCGAACGCGTTGCGCCAACGCCTCGAGCAGTGCCCAGAACATCTCCGGATGGCTCTCGACGATCGGCCTAAAGCTCCAGACGGGCAACTGATAGCCGCGAACCTCGGTGTCGGCCCTGACCGTGGCGCTACGAGCGGACTTGTCGATCAGGGCCATCTCGCCGAACGAATCGCCCGGGCCTAGCCTTCGCACCTCGTTGCCGTGCACGAGCACCGCGGCCTCGCCGCTTTCGATCACGAAGAATGTACGGCCGCGCTCGCCCTCCTCGGCGAGCAGCTCGCCCGGCGCGTACGTGCGGTCGTTGAACTCCGCGGCCAGCCGGTCGAGAAACTTCTCGTCGGTTTGCGCGAAGAACGGGACCCCGCGAATCAAGTCGAGGCTCGGCGCCGGCATCCGCCGATATTACCGCGCGCGCGCCCGCGACCAAGTGCGATGCCTCGTGGTCGCGCCTTTGCGGGCAGGCCGGTGGCGTCACCAAGAGGGAAACCGGCGGAGCCGGTTGACGTTCCTGCTGGGATCTAGGGGAGGGCGTTCTCCACGCGGTTGATCGGGACCACCTTCGCGGTTCCTCGGTTTCCGGTTGAGTACGCGTAGACGACGCCGATCGGCTCGATCTCTGCGTGTGGGATGGACGGCGCAACTGCGAGCCGCGCCGTCCGTCCGCTCGAGATGTCAATCCCGTAGATCGCGTGGCCGACGGTCACGACGGCGATCTCGTACTGGAGGTCGACATCCGTAGCTCCCGCCGGGAGCTTCCAGCGGTGCAGCGGTTCGCCCGTCAGGGCGGAGTAGACGCCGAGCCGGCCGTCCCAGGTCGTCGTCACGAGCAGATTCCGGCGGAGCGCGAGCGAGGTCGCACCCGGAGCTGTGAGGCGCCGGATCAGCCGTCCGTTCGTGGTGCGGACTTCGATCGACCCGTCGTTGCCCAAGACCGCGATCCGCCCGCTATCTGCAGACACGGCACGCACTGCTGCGCGGAGGCGGAAGGACTCCTGGCTGCGGTAACCGGCGCTGACGCGGGCAACCTGCGACACGACTCTGCCCTGTGTCCGGTCCACCAACGCGAACGCGAGTGTCGTCCCGTGGGCTGCAATCCCCGCGAGGGAAAGATGCGGTCCGAGATCTGAGAGCCGGCGAATCACCCACTCCTGGCAACCGATGTCGTCGGCGGCCACGAGCAGCGGCCGTCCATGCTGAAGCGTCACCCACTCGGCACGCGGGCCGCCAAGCGCCACGCTCGAGATCCGTCTCGACGCGCCAACCGACCCACAGGTCGGGCCATTCGTCTCCGACACCTGCTCGACGGACCGCCAAGCGATGTTCCAGAACACAACTCGGTCACATTGCCCGGGAGCGCCGGCCACCACGAGCGCGACGCGAGTCCCGTCCGCCGAAAAAGCGCGAATCGGGCCGCCTGTATGGATCGCGCGGCCGACCTGTGCGAGTTCGTGCTCGATGCCGCGCGAGGGCAAGAACTTCAGAAGCGGTCGGCTGGCCGGGGCGTGTTTGTAGACGTAGTCCTGATACACGACGCCGCGTGCATCCAGCAGCGGATGGTCGCCGGCGCGCACCGGGGCGACGAGGGTGGTACGACCGTCAGCCAGACGCGTCACCCAAAGCCCACTGCCCCCGCGCGCGATAAACGCCGCCAGCCCGTGTGAGATCTGGACGCCGCTCGACAGCACACCCACCGGCAATGCCCACGAGTGGACGATGTCGCCGCGGCGTCCAAGAACGTTCAGCCGATATGGCTCGTCCGCGCCGCGCGGCGGAATCACGCGCACACGCGCCGGCGAGACCACATGACGACTGCTTGCAGCCGCTGCGACCGCGGCACACGTCAACTGAGTTGGCACGACCCCGCCTGCGACGGCGCGCCAGACAAGCGTTTTGCACGTAGCGCCCGACCGAAGCGCAATGGTCACCGTGCTCCCACGCAAGCTGTAGGCGACGACCCGACCGTGAAGGGGCAACGATCGAGTCCCCGCCGGATCAGGGTGACACACATACGCGATCGCGGGGGCCGCCAGCGCGAGGGCGCAAACAACGACGGCAAAGCGGGGCAATATGCGGCGCATGACGCCTCCTTCATGCGGCTGAACTCCAGACGAACGTACCACTCGAGGGCGACCTGCGCGACTCGCCGCCAGCTGGCCGAGACGATGCGGCCGTTCTCGAGGGGCGAGTGAAATCATTCCCGCCGATCCCGGAGGTAGTCCCTGCTAATCGCGTTTTCATGGAGGCGGCGGGAATCGAACCCGCGTCCGCGGACGCACCGGAATGAGCGTCTACAAGCTTAGGTCGCCCTTTGGATTCACCCGGCGGCCGGTGTGCGACCGACCTACCGCCGGACTAGCCCTCCTGCAGTGTCGCGCCTCCGGCGAGTGGCTCTCCTTCGGCGCCGAGCCCGCTGGTTGATGCCGGCTCCGGGACGCGGGCTTGCCCGGGCCGACACGCTGCGTTTGTCCCTAGAGACTAGGCAGCGAGTGCGAGATTGTGATCCGCACTTGCATTGGTTCCGGTTGTTTTACGAGGCCGACCGGAGACCTCGGCTTGCAGCTCACCCGGAGAACCGACCACGTCGAAGCCATGGCGCCCCCGTATGTCTTGTGCCCGGAGCGTAGCGCGCCGGACGGCTCAGGGCGAGGGCGGCGGGCCGGGAGTCGGCACCGGAGCCGGCACGGCCGCCGTGACCGCGGAGGTCGCCGTCGGGGCGCCGAACCTGTCGGTCGCGGTCTCGACGACCGAGAACGTGGATCCGGCATCGGTCGCTGCGACCGTGTACGTCGTCGACGTCGCGCCGGTGATCGCCGCGCAGTTGGCACCGGTTCCGTCGCAGCGCTGCCACTGGTAGGAGAGCTCCACGTCGGGATTGCTCCAGGTCCCCGGCGTCACGGTGAGCGTCTGCCCCACGTCGACCGTCCCGGTGATCGCCGGCGGGGTGATGTCGACCGGCGTCAGCTGCTGCGTGATGTGCGCCTGCAGGATCTTGGCCAGGTTTGCCGAGTCGGCCTGCGCGATCGGCCGCACGCCGACGACGACGAGCAGCTCGAACACCCGGTCGAGCCGCATGTAGAGCAGGCTCTCGTACGCAGTGGCCGTCTTCAACTTGATGCTGAGCGGCAGCTCGACGGTGGCGTCACCGACACGCGGATGGCGGAGCGCGCTCAGCTTGACCGCCGTCGTCTTGACGTGGAGCTTGCCGGCGATCCCGGAGACGAACCCGGCGCGGCCCGCCTTCGAGTTGAGCACCCGCTGGACGACTGCGAGATCTGTCGTGACCTGCGTGGCAGTCGTCGCGAGCTTCCCTTCGGACTGCATGCCGATGATCTCGGAACGGCCGTAGGGCGCGGTCAGCTTCAGCGTGCGCTGGTATGCCGACAGATACCCGCCTGCTGCGACCTTCCCCTGGGAGACTGTCTTCGCCCCCGGCACATCGGCGGCCCCGAGGGTCATGCCCGCGATGCTCGGCTGGGTGGCAGCCGCTCCAGCGACGGAGGTCACGAGCGCCGCCGCGGCGAGCGCGGCGGGGACGAGCGTTGCGATCGAGGCTCTCATCGTCACGTGGAGGCTAGCGGTGGCCCTTGACGGCGCGTTCCATCTGGCGCTTCGCGTCGCGCTCCATCAGGTCGCGCCGCTTGTCGCGATGCTCCTTGCCGCGGGCAACGGCGAGCTCGACCTTGACGCGGCTGTCCTTGAAGTAGAGCCGGGTCGGAACGAGTGTCAGCCCCTTCTCGCGCACCTTGCCGTAGAGCGAGTCGATCTCCCGCCGATGCAGGAGCAGCTTGCGTGCGCGCATCGGCTCGTGATTCGCACGGTTCCCCTGGTCGTAGGTGGCGATCTCGAGCCCGACGAGCCATGCCTCGCCGTCCCGCACCTCGGCGAAGGCGTGCGCGAGCGTCGCGCGCCCGTCGCGCAGCGACTTCACCTCGGTGCCGGTGAGCGCGATGCCGGCCTCGACCCGCTCGAGGAGCTGGTAGTCGTGGCGCGCCCGACGGTTCTCGGCGATCATCTTCTCTGCCATCGGCCACGAGGGTAGCGTCAGCCGGTCGCTCGCCCCAGGGCGAGATCGACCTTCCCCTCGTTCCGGGCGATCGACTCGACACGCACCGTCAGCGGATCGCCGAGCCGGTAGCGCCGGCCGGTCGTCCGGCCGACGAGTGCCGTGCCGACCTGGTTCAGCTCGAAGTACTCCCCGTACAGCCGCCTGGCGGGCAGGAAGCCCTCGAACACGTCGCCGAAGCGCACGAACAGCCCCGACCCGATCAGCCCGATGATCTCGCCCTCGAACGGCTCGTCCCAGCCTGCCTCGTAGAGCCTGCGCTCGAGCAGCCACGCGGCGCAGATCTCGTCGGCGAGGTATTCGACCTGCGCCGCCTCCCGCTCCCGCTCGGATGCGTGCTCGGCGAGCGCTTCGAGGTCGGAGGGAGGCGAGTCGTCGCCGAGACCGAGCTCGCGGAGGAGCGAGCGGTGGACGACCAGATCGGGGTAGCGCCGGATCGGCGAGGTGAAGTGGCAGTAGGCCGGGCTTGCAAGCCCCGCGTGGCCGAGGTTGCGCGGGTCGTACCGCGCCTGTTTCAGGGCACGGAGCACGAGCGCGGAAAACGCCTCGCGGCCGCGACCGGACGACGCGGTGTACTCGGCGATGCGCAGCGAGATCGCGCCCGCGAGGCGCGCCGCCTGCTCCTGCGTCAGGCGCTTCGGGCACAGGCGGCGTCGGGACGTCGAGGTCGGCGAGCTTGGCCAGCAGCAGCTCGATCGCCTGCGGATCGGGGCGCTCGTGCACGCGGTACAGCGTCTCGCGTCGCCGGGCTGCCAGGAACGCGCCGACGCGTTCGTTGGCGAGGATCATGAGCTCCTCCACCAGCATGTGAGCGTGCGGCTCGCCTTCGAGGCGGGCGTCGGCGATGCCGCCGTCGCCGTCGAAGCGATAGACCACCTCGGGCGTCTGCACCTGCAAGGCCCCGCGCGCGAAGCGCCTCGCGCGCAGCTCCCGCGCCAGCACGTCGTTGAGCTCGAGCACCTCGACGACCTCGGCCGGTGCGTCACGGGCCTCCGCCTGACCGTAGGTCAGGCGCGCGTCCGAGCGGATCACCGAGCGGTAGAACTGCGGCTCGCCGTTGGGCGGAATCTCGACGGTCACGCAGAGCCGGTCCTCGTCCGGACGGAGCGAGCAGAGGTCGTCGGCAAGCTCGTGCGGGAGCATCGGCGCAACCGCGCCCGGTACGTAGGTCGAGAACGCCCGCAGCGCTGCACCGCGGTCGAGCGGCGTCCCGGTCCCGACGAAATACGAGACGTCGGCGATGTGCACCCAGGCGCGAATGCCGTCCGCCTCGCGCCGGAACGAGAGCGCGTCGTCGAAGTCCTTCGCCGTGTCGGGGTCGACCGTGTACGTGAGGAGGTCGCGCAGATCGACACGGTCGTCCAGCTCCGGCGCGGGTGCGTCGTGGGGCTCGAACGTGACGCGCGCGCCCTTCTCGACCAGCAGCGCCTCGAGCACGTCCTCGATCCGCGCCGCCGACCCGAGCGCTCGCTCGACCCTCGCCCGCCCGCGGCCGGTGCGCACGAGCGCGAGCTCGCCGGGTCCGACACCGCCGCTTCCCTTCGTCTCGAGCACGATCGGCACGCCAGGCGTGAAGTACGGCTCGCCGATCAGCAACCGGCCGCGACGGCTAACTTCGACGACGAGAGAAGAACCGGAGAGCGGCGGCAAGGGCGTGGCGCGAGCGTATGTCAGGCTGGATGCCCCCGCGCGAGATCACGTAGCCGGCGGGAGTCAGGTACCGGGCCACGGTGAGCTTCAAGGCCGCGCCCGACGGCAGCTGGTAGATCTGCTGGACGAGCGACTTGCCGAACGTCGATGCGCCGATGATCGTCGCCCGGGCGTAGTCCTTGAGGGCTCCCGCAACGACCTCGGAGGCGCTCGCGCTGCGGTGATCGACGAGCACCGCGAGAGGAGCGGAGACCGCGAGATTGCCCTGCGAGTCGAAGGTCCGCAGAGGGCGGTGCGCGCCTGCGAGCGACACGATCGTCGACCCGTCGCGCAGGAAGAGTGACGCGACCTCTACCGCCTGATCGAGCAACCCGCCGGGGTTCGAGCGCAGGTCGATCGCGTAGGCGGTCGCCCCCTCCGCGCGGAGCAGGCGAACAGCCGCCCGCGTGTCGGCCGCCGAGCCCTGGACGAACGCAGAGATACGGACGACGCCGACCTTTCCGTCGAGGGTCGCGTGCACGGGGTGAGCATCGAACTGCCGCCGCTTCAATGCCACGTTGAACGTGCGCAACCCACGCTGGATCCGCAGCCGAACCGTCGTCCCCGGTGCACCGAGGATGCTGCCGACTGCTTCGCGATAGACCATCCCCTTCGTCGACTTGCCGTTGACGGCGAGTATCACGTCGTCGGGTCGGATCCCCTGCGCGTGCACCGATCCGACCGACGCCCGGCGCACGATCAAACCGTCGGGAGTCGGGGCGACGGTGATCCCAATGCCTCCGTAGGCGGCGGCGAACTGCCGCCGTGCCACGAGGTACTCGGCCGGAGTCAGGTACGTCGTATAGCGGTCGTGAAGCGACGCGATCAGCTTCGGGATGGACGGGCTCGCGAGCTGTGCCGGCGACAGCCGGCGGTAGTACTGCCGCTCGAGCACTGTGCGGACCTGGTCGAGCTCGCTCGGCGGAGTCGCGCGGGGCGGCACCGGCCGCACGATCAACCCGACGACGAAGGCGACGACCACGGCCGCGCCCAGCGCGAAAGCCGCCGGGCGCCGCCTGATCCCCGACAGTGCACCCGCCGAGACGCGGGCCGCCATGGTCAGATGCGGAGGAAGCGCCGGATCGTCAGCCCGGAGCCGATCGCGCCGAGGCTCAAGCCCATCCCGACGAGGATCAGCGCGGTGACGGGGAAGGCGAGCGCCTTCACGTCCGCGTCTCCGGTGAGATGCGGGAGGATCGCCGGGAGTGCGACCGTCTTGCCGAGAAGCATGAAGAACACCGCGAGCAGCGATCCGGCGAGGCCGCAGAACAGGCCTTCGAGCATGAACGGCCCGCGGACGAACCAGTTCGTCGCGCCGACGAGCTTCATCACCTCGATCTCACGCCGCCGCGAGAAGATCGAGAGCCGGATCGTGTTCGAGATCAGCAGGATCGAGGCGACCAGGAGGATCAGCGTCGCGAGGATGAAGACGACCTCGATCACGTGGGCGACCTGCAGGATCCGATGCGACACCCGCTTGCCGTCGTTCACGGTCGAGACTCCCGGCGGCTTGTGCGGGTAGACGATGAAGTGGTAGAGGTTGTCGACGTTCTCGGCCTTGTTCGGCGTGACTTCGAGCTCGGCTGGAAACGGGTTCGACGTCAGGTCGCGGGTGAGATCCGGATAGCGCTTCTTCATGATCCCGAGCGCCTGCTGCTGCGTGATGTACTTGACGCCGCCCGCCTTTACATACGGGCTCTGCTCGAGCCGCTTGACGAACGCGGTCTTCTGCGCAGGCGTCGCGGCCGGATGCCCGTCGAAGTAGACCTTCACGACGAGCTCCTTCTTCACGTGGTTCGACCACGAAACAGTCCAGCTGCCGAGGGCGATGAAGAGCCCCAGCAGGAACATCCCGATCAACACGGTCATCGTCGCCGCAACGGTCGTCGACAGGTTGGCACCGAGCGACCGCCACGCCTCCGAGATGAGCAGCTTCGTACGTGCGCTCATTCCCGCTCCGGCGCCGGCAAAGCCGGCACCTCCGCTCCCACGGAGACTCCGTCGAGCCTACGTCTCATTCTCCGGCGTACCCGCCGCGGCGCTCGTCGCGGGCGAGGCGTCCGTGCTCGAGCTGGATCACCCGCTTGCGCATCTTGTCGACCATCTCGCGGTCGTGCGTCACCATGAGGATCGTCGTGCCGCTGCGGTTGATCCGGTAGAGCAGCTGCATGATCCCGACCGAGGTGTCCGGGTCGAGGTTGCCGGTCGGCTCGTCGCAGACGAGCAGCGGCGGATGGTTCACGAACGCGCGCGCGATCGAGACGCGCTGCTGTTCGCCGCCGGAGAGCTCGTCGGGGAGCGAATTCATCTTGTGCGAGAGGCCGACCATCGCCAGCACCTCCGGCACCTTCTTGCGCACGGCGGTCGAAGACTCGCCCTGCACCTTGAGGGCGTACGCCACGTTCTCGGACGCGGTGCGGTTCGGCAGCAGCTTGAAGTCCTGGAACACACAGCCGATGTTCCGCCGCAGCATCGGAACCTTGCTGCGCTTGAGCCGCCCGAGCTCGCGGCCGCCGAGAACGATCTTCCCTCGGGTCGGCTCGAGCTCCTTCAGCAACAGCCGCACGAGCGTCGACTTGCCGGAGCCCGAGGCGCCGACGATGAACACGAACTCGCCCTTGTCGATGTGGAACGTGACGTCGCGAAGCGCGGTCACGTCGGGCTCGTACACCTTGGTCACCGCGTCGAACACGATCATCGACCCGGTCGACGGAGGGGGCGCCGGAAGTGGCGGCTCGTCGACGACGGCGGTCGCTTCGGGAGGTGTCAGCTCAGTCTCTTGCACGGTTCGGTGACGGTGCCGTCCACCGGACGGCACTGGCGCGAAGGTTCGGCCAAGTGTAGCTCACCGGCTAGACGATTCTCCCTGCGGCTCGCGCAAGGAGGTATTCGCGGATGAAGCCGTCGAGGTCACCGTTTAGCACTGCCTGGGCATTTCCTGTCTCGTAGCCGGTTCGCGTGTCCTTCACGAGCTGCGTCGGGTGGAGGTAATACGACCGGATCGACGCGCCGCCGAAGCCGGTGTCGGCCGATCCGCCCCGTTCCTTCGCCATCAGCGCCTCCCTCTCCTCTTCGGCCCGCTCGACGAGACGCGCCTTGAGCACGCGCATGGCAGTCTGCTTGTTCGCCGACTGCGACCGCTCGTTCTGGCACTGGACGACGATGCTCGTCGGCAGGTGCGTGATCCGCACGGCGCTATCTGTCTTGTTCACGTGCTGCCCGCCCGCGCCCTGCGCACGGTAGGTGTCGATCCTGAGATCGCTCTCGTCGATCTCGACGTCGGCATCGAGGGGGAGCAACGGCGCCACGATCACGGTCGCGAACGCGGTGTGCCGCCGATGCGCTGCGTCGAACGGGCTCTGCCGAACGAGCCGGTGCTTGCCGCGTTCGGCCTTCAAGATGCCGTACGCGTTCTCGCCGCCGACGGTGAAGGTACTGGATTTGAGGCCCGCTTCCTCTCCCGGGCTCGCCTCGAGCAGGTCGACGTCGAAGCCTCGCGTCGCAGCCCAACGCTCGTACATCCGCAGCATCATCTCGGTCCAGTCCTGTGCGTCGGTGCCGCCCGTCCCCGACTGGAGCGTCACGACCGCATCGCCGGCGTCGTACTCGCCGTCGAACAGCGCCGCCTCTTCGAGGCGTTCGAGCTCCGCACGCAGCGGACGAAGCGACGCCACGATCTCGTCGTCGAGCTCGCCTCCGTCGATGGCCGCCAGCTCGCCGAGCATCCTCGTACTCGCTCTGCAAGCTGCGATAGCCCTCGAGCTTGCGCGATGCCCGCGCATGCTCTGCGGAAACCCTGGCAGCGCGCCCCTGGTCGTCCCAGAAGCCGGGAGCGTTCAGCTCCGATTCGAGCTCGACGACCCGTCGTTCGAGCGACGCGGGGTCAAAGGTACTCACGGACCCAGTGGAGCTGGGCCCCGAGCTCGTCGAGCTGCTCGGCGATCGATTTCCCGTCGTCGGTCATGCACTGCATCGTATCGGCCGACCAGCTGCTCAATCGCATCTGCGCTTCCCGTCAACGCCCGCAAGCGTTGCCAGCCCGCGCACCAGGTTCGGGCTCATGTTCAGGTCGACGAGCCCGGCATGTACTGCGGTGAGGCGGACCATCCCATCGGGCTGGCTCGACACACAGCCTTGCTGGGTCCTCCAGTAGGGCGACCATCGGATCGAGACCTTGTAGCTCCCGGGCTTGTCGACGAGAAAGACGATGCGCGTCGGCCAGAGCCATTCAACGCTGGCGAGACCTGGCCCGACGATGATCGAGCGGGCGTGCGGGAGCTCGTAGACGGAGACGTGTGCCGCCTTGAAGACGCGGACGAGCCCGGATCGGCCGCTGAGGAGCAACTTCTCCTCGAGCCGCGAGCTGTAGTCGGGCGTCGCGTCGGACAGGACGACGTACCGAACGCCAAGCGAGCGCAGCCAAGCCCGGTAGGCGGAGGCGTGCAGCGGGTTGTCGTACAGCACCGCGTTCTGCGGGAAATCGCTCTGCCGGTACCAGCCTCGGACGATCGGAATCCCCGCATCCGGGAGGTAGGCGGCCGCCCAGTGATCGATGGTGTCGACGGCTTCGACCCGGTAGGAGAGACTCGAGTGCTCGTGCAGGTACTGGATGGCCGGCTGCCAGTACGCCGCCGTCTGCCCCGCGTCCGCGCTCGCGCTGGCATAGCTCGAGACGATCGGCGTGACGTTCCAGGCCGCCGCGAAGACGAGCGCAGGCACGACGAGCGTCAGCGGGCGCCACCGCCGCAGCGAGAACGCCAAGATGAGGATCGGCAGCGCTGCGTAGCGCATGCGCTCGATGTTGGAGCCAACGTCCGAAGGCACCGCGAAGGCGACGATGCAGGTCACGAGGTAGACCACGAAGAGCCCGCGCAGCAGCCGGGCCGAGGGGACGTTCCACGTCACGACCAGCCCGAACCCGCAGAAGAGGAGGCCGGCTCCGAGCTGCCAGATGCTGAACGGGAACGAGCCGCCGTCCGAGAACAGCCGGTAGAGCGCCAGTTCGAGCGCCGCACCGCCGAGCATGACGACGAGCGGCAGCCAGGCGCCACGAAGGCTGCGCCGGGCGACTGCAGCTCCGCCGAGCAGGACTGCCAGCAGCATGAACGCGAGCGGGCTCGTGCCGAGGCACAACGCGGCGAAGAGCGCGAACCGCCAACGGTGCCGCGACTGGAGCGCCCACAGCGAGAGGAGCGCGAACGACATCGCCAGCGCGAACGGGAACGCGGCGGAGAGGACGATCCCGGCCCAGAGCACCGAGAACGTCCGGCTCGAGAGGCGCGCCGAGTCGCCCCATTGCCGCAACGCCACGAGCGTGAACGCGAGTGCAGCCGACGCGATCGTCGCGACCGCCAGCACCTTGATCCCGAACACGGCGGCAAGCGGGTAGTAGAGGAAGCTGTAGGTGACGAACGTGTACCGGCCCGCGTACCAGAAGTTGTTCCACAGCTGGAATCCGTGCTGGATCAGGAACGTGCGCTGGTACACGTGCGCAGCAAGGTCGACACCTGGGGGCCCGAGCCAGACCAGGATCGACGCGATGGTCGCCGCGACAACCGTCGAGATGATCGCCTCGCGGGCGAGGACCCGCGGGCCCACCACACTCACGGGGCAAGCCTAAACGATCTGGTCGTCGAGGCCGTCGGAGCGAAGACGCGACCAGACACCGAGATCGACGCGCCGGCCCTCCTTGAAGTGCACGTGCCGGAGAACGCCCTCCTGCGTGTATCCCGCTCGTGCCGCCACCCGCTCCGACGCCGGATTCGTGACCGCGATCCGCAGCTCGAGGCGTTCGAGGCCCAGGCCGTCCAGGCCCCACGCGGTGAGGAGCGACAACGTCCGGCCCGCGATGCCCCGCCCGCGTGCGGCCGGGGCCACCGCGTAGCCGATTTCGGCTTCCCCGGCCGGCAGGTCGAGCCTGAACAGGGAGCCGAAGCCCAGGAACGTCTCGCTGTCGGCCGCACGCACCACGAAGCCGGCCCGGGTGCCGCTACGCCAACCATCCTCGTACCCACGGATCCAGGAGCGAACGAACGACTCGCCCCCGGCGGTCGGCACGAGCGTGAACTCCTTGATCGCCTCGTCGCCGACCAGCTCGAGCAAATCCGGCACGTCCCCGCGACTCATCCGGTCGAGCCAGATGACGCCGTCGGCGAGCGGTGGATCGGGCGCCCTCAGGCGCCGTGGCACTTCTTGAACTTCTTGCCCGAGCCGCACCAGCAGGGATCGTTGCGGCCGACCTTCTCGACGTCGGAGTTGACCTTCGGCCGCTGCGCGACCGGGGTCGCCACCGAGCCACCGCCGCCGCCGCCACCGGCCAGCGTCGACGTCCCGCCCGCGGCGAGGATCGCGTCGGCGCCGGCGAGCGAGCTGTGCTCGTAGCTCAGGTTGTCGACGGCGCCGTCGCCGTTTGCGACCTGTTGCAGCTGGCTCTCGTCGGCGGTCACCTCGGCGTGGAAGATCAGCGTCACGACCTCTTCGCGAATCGACCGGTTGAGCTCGCGGAACATGACGTGGCCCTCGTTGCGGTATTCGACGAGCGGGTCCTTCTGCGCCATTCCGCGCAGGTGGATGCCCTCGCGGAGGTAGTCCATGTTCTCGAGGTGCTCGCGCCACCGGACGTCGACCGTCTGCAGCACGATGAATCGCTCGAGATCGCGAATCAGGCCGGGCTGCATCTTGTCGAGGTCTGCCTCGCGCTCGTCGTATGCATCGAGCGCGTCGTCGAGGAACTCCTGGACCATCGCCTCGCGATCGAGGCCTTTGAGCTCCTCGACGGCCACGCCGGTGCCGTAGAGGGCGTCCATGGCGGTGACGAGGCCGCCGAGATCCCAGTCCTCGGTCAGCTCCGACTCCGTGTAGACCGAGACGACGTCCGAGATGACTTCCGGGAGCCACTCCTCACGCATGTCGTCGCCGAGGTCCTCGCCGTGCAGCACTCGATTGCGCTGCTCGTAGATCACCTGGCGCTGCACGTTCATCACGTCGTCGTACTTGAGGACGTTCTTCCGCGCGACGAAGTTCTGCTCCTCGACCTTCTTCTGCGCGTTCTCGATCTGCCGCGAGAGGATCGACGCCTCCATCGGCTGGTCCTCCGGAAGCTTGAACCGCTCCATGATGTTCTGGATCCGGTCGCCCGCGAACAGCCGCACCAGGTCGTCCTGGCCCGAGAGGTAGAAGCGCGTCTCACCGGGGTCGCCCTGGCGCCCTGAACGGCCGCGCAGCTGATTGTCGATGCGCCGTGCCTCGTGGCGCTCCGTCCCGAGCACGTACAGGCCGCCGAGCTCGCGGACCCTGTCGTCGATCTTGATGTCGACGCCGCGGCCGGCCATGTTGGTGGCGATCGTGACCGCGCCCGACTCGCCGGCGTTGATGATGATCTCCGCCTCGCGCGCATGCTCCTTCGCGTTCAGGACGTTGTGCGGGACGCCCTGGCGCTTCAACAGCTCGCTGAGGTACTCGGAGGTCTCGACGGCGATCGTCCCGACGAGCACCGGCTGGCCCTTGGCGTGCCGCTCCTTGATGTCGCCGACGACGGCGTCGAACTTCGCCTCCACGGACTTGAAGATGTAGTCGTTGCGGTCGAGGCGCTCGACGGTGACGTTTGTCGGGATCTCGACGACGTTCAGGCCGTAGATCTCGACGAACTCCTTCTCCTCCGTCTTCGCGGTACCGGTCATGCCGGCGAGCTTGTCGTAGAGGCGGAAGTAGTTCTGGAGCGTGATCGTCGCAAGCGTCTGGTGCTCTTCCTGGATCGCGACGCCCTCCTTCGCCTCGATCGCCTGGTGGAGACCCTCGCTCCAGCGCCGGCCCTCCATGATGCGGCCGGTGAACTCGTCGACGATCTTCACCTCGCCGTCCTGGATCACGTAGTCGACGTCGCGCTTGAAGAGGGCCTGTGCCTTGAGCGCCTGCGTCAGGTGGTTGACGAGCTGCACGTTGTCGGCCGCGTACAGGTGGTCGATGCGGAGCGCGCGCTCGACCTTCTCGATCCCGCTCTCGGTCGGGGACACCGTCTTGTGCTTCTCGTCGAAGAGGAAGTCGTGCTCGAGTGCGAGCACCTCGTCCTCGATCTTCGTGTTCTTGGACTGGATGCCGTCGAGGCCCTTCACGACCCGCGCGAAGTCGTAGTACGTCCTCGCGGCCGTGGTCGGCTCGCCGGAGATGATCAGCGGCGTCCGCGCCTCGTCGATCAGGATCGAGTCGACCTCGTCGACGATCGCATAGTCGTGACCGCGCTGAACGACGGCGTCGAGCGCGATCGCCATGTTGTCGCGGAGGTAGTCGAACCCGAACTCGGAGTTCGTCCCGTGCGTGATGTCGGCGCCGTACGCGACCTTCCGCTCGTCGAACGGCATCATGTTCTCGATCGAGCCGACGGTGATGCCGAGACGCTCGTAGACGCCGCGGTTCCACTCCGCGTCGCGCCGCGCCAGGTAGTCGTTGACGGTGACGAGATGGACGCCGGTACCGGGCAGCGCGTTCAGGTACAGCGGCAGGCTCGCGACGAACGTCTTGCCCTCGCCGGTCTTCATCTCGGCGATGTCGCCCTCGTGGAGCGCGATGCCGCCCATCATCTGCACGTCGAAGATCCGCTGGTCGGATTCGCGGACACGCGCCTCGCGAACGGCCGCGAACGCCTCGAAGAGCAGGTCCTCGAGCGGCTCCCCGTTCTCGAGACGCTGGCGGAACTCGGCCGTCTTCGCACGGAGCTCCTCGTCGGAGAGCTTCTGGAAGTCGGGCTCGAGCGTCCCGACGTAGGCGGCCTGCTCGGCGAGCCGCTTGAGCCGCCGACCCTCGCCGAAGCGAAGTGCCTTTTCGAACGATCCGCCGGCCATCAGCGAGACAGGGTACCGCCCGCGATCGCGGTCATAGAGTGGCCGCCTGGACTTCCCAGAGCTCGCCGTCCACCCGGGTGGCGCGCACGACGTACTCCGGGCCCTGATCTGCCCCGGCCTGCTCGAAGGCAGGAACCGAGCCGAATCGCGGCTGACCGTCGACGTGCAGCGATCGCCCGTCGCCGGTCGAGACGAGCTCGGCCTCCTGGCCCGCGAGCCCGGGCACCGAGACCAGCTCGATCCGCGTCGCTGCCACGGCCCAGAGCTCGGGGCCTCGCCGGACCGCCTCGGCCCGGTACGGGCGCTCGATCGACGCCTCGACGGCCTCCTGGAGCGGGCTGAGCGCACCTTCACGCTGTTGCGCATCCTCCTGGGCGACCACGGCCTTCCCGTCGGGCAGGGTGACGAACCGGACCCGGTCGCCCTCGATCCCGTCGGCCTGCGCGGTCGTGACCACGTCGAAGCGGCGTGGCCGCGGTACCCCGTGGATCCCGGGCTCGCCGCGTTGCTCACCGTCGAAGCCGGGCGGCTGGGCAGCCGGGGCAGCGGGCGCCGGCCCGTCTGTCAGGCCTCCCGCGTCGGCGAGTTGCTTGTGCAGAGGCTCCTGGCGCCGGAAGAACCGGATCGGTCAGCCGCCCTTCTCGGCGTGCCGGCGCGGCTCGACGACGCGCATCTCCCGGTAGCGCTTGACCTGCCGGTGCAGCTTCTCGGCCAGCTGGTCGATCGACATCTTCATGTCGGGTGAAGCTTCACGCGCCCGCAGCGTCGAGCCCTTGGTGAAGATCGTCGCCTCGGCCACGCTGCTCTCCGCGATCGACGGGTTGCGCTGCTCCGAGAGCTCCACCTCGACCTGGGTCGGCTCCGCCAGCAACTTCCCGATCTTGGCGAGCTTTCGCTCGGCGTACTCACGGATCGGCGGGGTGACCTCCACGTTCTTGCCCTTCACCTGAAGCCTCATTGTCCGCCTCCTTGGTGGTGGTCAAGCCGTGCTCCCACCCTAGCGCACCCCACGCCCGACGGGGTAGCCCCGCACCGTCCTCGCCAACGTGACGACATGCACTGTGCGTGCCCCGCCCGCCCGCAACGCCGTGGCGGCCGACGACACGGTCGCGCCGGTCGTGTACACGTCGTCGACGAGCAGCACCCGCGGCGGCACGGCGGCGCAGGCCGCGAACGCGCCAATCACGTTGCGGCGCCGTCCGTCCAGCCGCAGCCCCGTCTGCCGCGGCGAGTGCCGCGTCCGCGTCAACAGCCGCGCGAGAGGCACGTTCCAGCGCAGCGCGAGCTCACGCGCCAGCCGCTCGGCCGGATGGTGTCCGCGCTGGAGCAGGCGCTCGCGATCGCCGGGAACCGCGGTCAGCGCGTCGACGATCGGCGCCTCGACGCGCGCGACGACGAGATCGGCTGCGAGGGTCGCCGCCCGGCGGAGCCCTCGCTCCTTCCAGCCGTGCACGAGCGCCCGTGCCGGCCCGGCGTAGGGGACGGCCGCACGTGCCGACGCGAAGGCGATTCGCCGACCCGCGCACTCCACACACCGCTCGACCGGCCACGCAGTCGGCGCCCCGCAGCGTGCGCAACGCGGACCGCAGAGCGGCGGCAACGCTGCGAGACAGTCCGAGCAGAGCAACTCGGCCGACGCGCCGCAGGCGACGCAACGTCCCGGAAGGATGAGGTCGACGAGCCACGCCGAGGACGCTACGGGGAAGGGTGTGCCGTGTCTGTCGCAACTCTGTGAAAAGAGCGCAACAACAGCCCGGCCCGCGGCTCGCTTCGCTCAGTCGGGGGAGTACACGGCCCGGGTCGGCAGCCCTCGCTCGGCGCGCAGGCGGTTGTCCGCCACGAGCAGCTGCTCGCTGTCGCCGATGTCGTACCAGGCGCCGTCGAACGCCCAGCCGAAGACGCGGCTCCCGGCGACAGAGCCACTCGACGAAGCGACCCGGCTGATCGGGCGAGTTTCCGCCCGCCAGATACGCGTCGAGCAGGCCGACGTGTGAACGGTGGAAGAGGTAGGTGGCCGTCGCGGCCAGCGTCGAGGGCGGGTCGGCGGGCTTCTCGACGAAATCGACGAGCCGTGCGTCACGATCGAGCGACACGATCCCGTAGTGCGTCGCAAGCTCGAGCGAGCCGACATCGCGCACGGCGACCGCACTAGCGACCCCGCGACCCCGCCAGAACGACTCGTACTCCACGAGCGAGAACTCGAAGACGTTGTCTCCCGCGATCACGAGCAAATCGTCGTCGAGCCCGGCGCTCTCGACCACAAAACGAAGGTCGCCGATCGCGCCCAGCCTGTCGTCGTTGGAGGTCGTTCCGTCGTCGTGCACGTGCACCTCACGGCCGGAAGCCGAGGCCCAGTCCACGAAGGCCCCCGCCTTGCGGTGGTTCGTGACCAGATGAATCTCCTCCACCGACTCGACGGCCGAGACGGCGTCGAGGATCCAGTCGACGATCGGCCGCCCACCAACCGGCAGGAGCTCCTTCGCCCACGTATCGGTCAACGGACGGAGCCGCGTCGCGTAGCCCGCGGCTAGTACGACCGCCTTCATGCAGTCACGGACGCTCGATCGAGCGACGTTGCGTACGGCTGCCGGTGAACACCGGTCTCGGTGACGATCGCGGTGATGAGCTCCGCGGGCGTGACGTCGAAGGCGGGATTGCGGGCGGGGAAGCGTGTCGTGATCTCCGCCGGGTCGCGCTCCTCGATCGGGATCGACGCTCCGTCGGGCGTCTCCGGGTCGAGCGTCGAGGAGGGCGCGACGACGTACATCGGAATCGCGTGATGGCGCGCGAGCACCGCGAGGGCGTACGTCCCGATCTTGTTCGCGGTGTCGCCGTTCGCCGCGATCCGGTCGGCGCCCGTGACCACACAGTCGACGTCGCCTGCTGCCATCAGCGACGCGGCCGCGCTGTCGGCGATCACGGCGTGCGGGATCGCAGCGTGCTCGAGCTCCCAGGCGGTGAGCCGTGCCCCCTGCAAGAGCGGCCGGGTCTCGTCGACCCAGACGTGCTCGAGCAGCCCCTGCTCGTGCGCGGCGATCAGCGCGCCGACTGCGCTGCCGTAACCGCCCGTGGCGAGCCCACCGGCGTTGCAGTGCGTCAGCGCACGCGTTCCCGGCTCGAGCAGCGTGGCGGCGTGGACGGCCATCTCGCGGCAGCGGGCGACCTCGTCTCGGTGGATCTGGCGCGCGCGCTCGGCGGTCGGCTCCGCGCGCATCCGCTCGAGTGCCCAGGCCAGATTGACCGCCGTCGGACGTGACGCGCGGAGGACGCGGTCGGCCTCGGCGAGATCGTCGCCTTGCGCCGCCGCGAGCGCGTACGCGTACGCGGCGGCGACGCCGATCGCCGGTGCCCCACGGACGGCCAGCGTGCGAATCGCCTCCGCCACCTCCCCTGCCGTACGGCAGTCGAGCTCGACCTCCTCGAGCGGCAGCCGGCGCTGGTCGAGGAGGACGACCCGATCGTCCTCGAGCCTGAGGATCGCCTCAGGCTCGAGCATCCGCCGCCGAGGGCGTCCGGCGCGTCATTACGTGCCCTCGTCCCAGGACGCGAGGTACTTGGCCTGCTCCTCGCTGAGCCGGTCGATGTCGACGCCCATCGTCTCGAGCTTGAGCCGGGCGATCTCCTCGTCGATCGCGGTCGGCACCGGGTAGACCTTCGCCTCGAGCGAGGCGGCGTTCTGCACGGCGTACTCGGTCGCGAGCGCCTGATTCGCGAAGCTCATGTCCATGACGATCGCCGGGTGACCTTCGGCGGCGGAGATGTTGACGAGCCGGCCCTCGGCGAGCAGGAAGACGCGACGGCCGTCCGCCATCGTGAACTCGTCGACCAGGTTGCGCGCCTCTCGCGTCTCGACCGCCAGCGACCGCAGTGCGGGGATGTCGATCTCGACGTTGAAGTGCCCGGTGTTGCAGATGATCGCTCCGTCCTTCAGCACCGCGAGGTGCTCGCGGGCGAGCACGTGCTTGTCGCCGGTCGCGGTGCAGAAGATGTCGCCGATCGGCGCGGCTGCCGCCATCGGCATCACCTCGTAGCCTTCCATGAGCGCCTCGAGCGCCCGCATCGGGTCGACCTCGGTGACGATCACGTGGGCACCGAGGCCGCGGGCCCGCAACGCCACGCCCCGGCCCACCCAGCCGTAGCCGGCGACGACGAACCGCTTGCCTGCCAGCAGGACGTTCGTCGCCCTGATGATCCCGTCGATCGTCGACTGCCCGGTCCCGTACCGGTTGTCGAACAGGTGCTTCGTCCGGGCCTCGTTGACGGCGATCACGGGGAACTCCAGCGCGCCGTCGGCCTCCATCGCCTTCAGGCGGATGACGCCGGTCGTCGTCTCCTCCATCCCGGCGATGATGTCGCCGAGCTGCTCACGTCGGGAGCTGTGGAGGACGCTGATCACGTCGGCGCCGTCGTCCATCGTGAGCTGAGGCTTGTGGTCGACCGCTGCCTCGATGTGCGAGTAGTAGGTGTCGTTGTCCTCGCCCTTGATGGCGAAGACCGGGATGTCGAAATCGTTGACGAGCGCGGCAGCGACGTCGTCCTGCGTCGAGAGCGGGTTCGACGCGCAGAGCACGACGTCTGCGCCGCCGGCCTTGAGCGTGCGCATCAGGTTGGCGGTCTCGGTCGTCACGTGCAGACAGGCCGAGATGCGTCGCCCGTCGAGCGGCTGTTCGCGCTCGAACCGCTCCCGAATTGCGGTGAGCACCGGCATCTGCCGGTCTGCCCACATGATGCGGCGCACGCCCTCCGGGGCGAGTGCCAGGTCCTTCACGTCGTGTCGCTTGGTCGTCGCCACTCGAACATCCTCTCTTTTGCGATCGCGAAAAAGGTCTCGGTCAGGCTGCGAGCAGCCGTTCGTGCTTGCGCTGTTCCCAGTCGATCCACGAGCCGGCGTCCTCCGCCGCCGCGAGCCAGCCGTCGACGGCGATCCGCAGATCGGGCTCCCGGCGGAGGCGCGCCGCGAACGCGATCTCGGCCAGGTCGACCGAGTGGCGCTCGCGCAGTGCACGCAGCGCACGGAGGCGGTTCAGCTCAGCCAGCCCGTAGGTGCGATAGCCCGACCGGGTGCGCCGGGGCACCACGAGCCCGTGGTGCTCGAGATAGCGGAGCATCCTGGCCGACCAGCCGGTCTCGGCTGCGGCGGCTCCGACGGTCAGCGGCCCGGGCACGCACCAACCCTAGCACAGTCGTGTCAAGGTTACGCCGCGGAGGTGCCCTCGCGCCCGTAGGCGTCGGCGAGCCGGACGACGTCGTCGAGGTACGGCGTGGAGACCTCGAGGATCGTGAGGTCCTCGAGCGCCGTGACGCGGTGCACCGTGCCGGGCGGGTAGTGGAAGGCGGCTCCCGGCCCCACCACCTCCTCGGCGAGCACCGCCTGCCCCGCTTCGCCGAGCTCGATTCGAGCCCGCCCCTCCTGGACGAACCAGGACTCGTCCTTCTCACGGTGGAACTGCAGCGAGAGCGAGTGTCCCGCCTTCACGTGCAGGAGCTTCCCGCAGTAGTCGTCCGTGAGCGCCCAGATCAGCTCGTACCCCCACGGCTTGTCCACACGACGGACGTCGACCGCCCAACGATCGAGAGAGCCGAGGTTCGGCGAGTCGACCGACACGTCCGGCGAGTCTCTCATGCGAGCCACTCGGGGTGGGCGGCGACGTGCTCCGCGGCGGACCGCAGCTCCTTCGGCGTGTTCACCGTGAGCCACAGCCCTTCGTGACGGAAGGCGTGAAGGCGCCCTTCCGCGACGAGCTCGGGGAACGTCGTCGACTCGTGATCGCCGCGCTCGGGAAACCGCGCGAGCGCTTCCTCGGAGAGCACGTAGTTGCCGCAGTTGACCCAGTACGGGACCTTGCCCGCCTCTTCGAAGCCGCGCACCACGTCGTCGTCGCCGATGTCGACCAGCCCGAATTGCGATTTCGGGCGCGCGACGGCAATCGTCGCCATCGCCGAACGCGACTGATGCCGCGCCAGCAGCCCGGCGTAGTCGACATCGACGAGCTCGTCGCCGTTCAGCGCGAAGACGTCGCCGCGCTCGAGCCGCCCACCTGCGGCGTAGCGAAGCCCGCCGCCCCGCCCCAGGCGCTCCGGCTCCTCGACGGCCACGATCTCCGGACCGAGCCCGGCGAGCTCCTGCTCGAAGAGACTGCCCTCGCCGGATGCACAGGCGAAGATCACGCGTGTCACACCGGCTCGGGCAAGCCGTCCCACCTGGTACGCCGCGAGCGGCAGTCCAGCCACATCGACGAGCGATTTGGGCCGGCCGCCGGCAGCATCGCCGAGCCGCTCGGCCCGGCCGCCGGCGAGGATGATCGCCTCCACGTGGCTCCGCTACGCCTCGGCCGCTGCGGCCTGCGCGGGCCGCGCGACCGCGGCGTCCGGCACGTCCGGCCGGGCCGGGCGCCGGCCGATTCCCTCGTACGTGAATCCGGCCGCCCGGACCTCGCTCGGGTCGAGCAGGTTCCGGCCGTCGACGATCAGCGGCTTTGCCATCGCATCGCGCGTCTCGGACGACGCGAGCGAGCGCAGCTCCGGCCACTCCGTGACGATCACCGCCGCATCCGCGCCGCGGACGGCCTCGGCGACCGACCCGACAACCTCCACTCCGGCCGGAAGCGTGCCGCCGTCGGCGACGGGGTCCCAGGCGCGAACCCTCACGCCTTCCGCGAGCAGGCGCGATGCGAGCACGATCGACGGTGCCTCGCGCATGTCGTCCGTGCCCGGCTTGAACGCGAGCCCCAACAGCGCGACGGTCTTGCCCTTCAACTGCTGCCCGAGATGGAGCTTGAGCTTCCCCACGACACGACGCTTCTGCAACTCGTTGACCTCGATCACGGCCGAGAGCAGCTGGAAGTGGTAGCCCGAGTTCGACGCGAGCTGTTTGAGGGCCAGCGAGTCCTTCGGGAAGCACGAGCCGCCGTAGCCGATGCCGGCACGCAGGAAATGCGGCCCGAGGCGATGGTCGAGGCCGACCCCCTCTGCCACCTTCACGACGTCGGCTCCCGTCGCCTCGCAGACGTTCGCGATCTCGTTGATGAACGAGATGCGCGTCATGAGAAACGCATTCGCGGCGAGCTTGATCATCTCCGCCGAGTTCACGTCACACGAGACAATCCGCGCGTCGAGCGACGAGTAGAGCGACGCGACCCGTTCGGCGTCGCCGGCGTCGAACGAGCCGATCACGATTCGATCCGGCTTCATGAAGTCGCCGACGGCGTTCCCCTCGGAGAGGAACTCGGGGTTCGCGACGTACCCGACGTGACCGAGGCCCCGCTCGTCGAGCCCGGAGCGAATCTTCTCACCCGTACCGACGGGAACAGTCGACTTCATCACGAGCACCGGAGTGCCGTCGACGGCCGGAAGCTCGTCGATCACCGTCCACACACGCGAGAGATCGGCGTCGCCCGACTGGGTCGGCGGCGTGTCCACGCAGACGAACAGGAATTCGCAATCGGTGAGATCCGCGACATCGAGCGTGAAGACGAGCCGGTCCCGGTTCCGCGCAATCAGCTCCTGCACGTCGTCCTCGAAGAACGGCACCTCGCCCCGCTCGAGCGACTCGATCCTCTGCGGCACGACGTCGCGGACCACCACCTCGTGGCCGAGCTCCGCGAAGCACGCACCCGTGACCAGGCCCACCCAGCCGGCACCGAAGATCCCGACCCTGCTCATAAGGCGGCCAAGTCTACTTCGCTGCCGGAAGCGGCTTGAGGCCCTTGGCGATGGCGAGCATCGTCTCGTTCGAGAGCGAATCGAGCAGCGTGTTGACGACCCAGTAGTTCGCCGTCTTCGTCTGGAGCACGACCATGTGCAGATGGCTGCCCGAGTAATGGAGATCGAACTCGCGACCGCCGAGATCGTGACGGAAGCTCTTGTCGGCGAGCACCGGCGCACCGTCCCAGTCGGATTCCTGCACGCCCCAGTACTCGCCGGCGCCCGTGCGGAAGACGAGCCGCACGGCCTTGTGCCCCTTCACGATCGGGTACAGGCGCGCGGGGGTGTCGCCGTTGTACTGCGTCCGGATACGAACTGCCCTCGAGCACCGTCGGCACCTCGAGCGGGAACCCGGCCTTCGTACGGAACGGCTGGAGCAGCCCGGTGCCGACCGACGGGTCGACACGGACGTACGGAGGCTGGTGCGCCGGCGCGTTGGACGTGGGAATCGGGGCGAGCTCGCCGTGGAACGTCTGCCCGAGCACGACGACGACCATCGCGCCCGGGTCGAGCGCCCGCAGCTTCTTGCCCTTTGGCAGCACGGACACCTTCGCCGGCTGCAGCAGCGGCAACATCGCCTGCGCCGCGGCTTTCGCCTGGGCGTTCCCCGGGGCGTAGTAGATCTGAGAATGGAAGACGGCGGCCGGGGCGTCCGCCGTCAGCTGGCCCGGCGGGACGACGGTCACGTAGCCGCGCTTGCCGAGCAGGTACGACGCGTTTGCCGCCGCGCCGGCGACGCCGTTCCCGTTCAGCACGAGGACGGAGACCTTCGAGGGCGGCGGTGCCTTCGTCTTCAGGTGCGTGCCGAGCGCAGCGGCGTTCGCCGCCTTGGACGACTGCACGTCCGGGTTCTCGAACTGTCCGACCGCCTGCTGGATCGCACCGGCCGGTGCGGAGGTGATCGTCTGACCGCTCACGCCCTCGATCTGCGGCTGGAAGAAATGCCCACCGGGCAGGCTCTGCGCGAAGAACGCGTACGACAGCACCTCGCTGCCCTGCAGCTTGTGTCCGCCCTCGGCGACCTCGATGTTGTTGACGACCGCGTTCACGAGCCCCGGCAGCTTCGTGAGCGAGAACGACGACGCGACCTGCTCCTTGAACGCCCGCACGAACTCCTGCTGGCGCGCAACGCGGTGATAGTCGTCGTCCGTGTGCCGGAAGCGGACGAAGTCGAGCGCCTGGCCGCCGTCGAGCCTCTGGTAGCCGGGCTGCAGGTTGATGTTCGCGTAGTCGTCGTACGACGCTCCGGTGTTCTTGTTGTAGTAGCGGCGGTCGATGTCCATCCAGACGCCGCCGAGCTGATTGACGACCTCCTTGAAGCCGTGGAAGTTGACGGTGATCAGGTAGTTGATCTTCAGGCCCGTCAAATGTTTGACGGTGAGAAGCGTCCCTTTGGCGCCGCAGAGCGTGTAGGCCGTGTTGATGCGGTACCCGTAGATCGGGCGGCCACCGCAGTAGATCGGGACGCCGAGGTCGCGCGGGAACGACAGCAGCGAGATCGACTTCGTCACCGGGTCGGCGCGGATCAACATGATCGTGTCGGAGCGCGACGGATCGGCGGCGGACGTCCCGGCCCGGTGGTCGTAGCCGATCACGAGGGCGATCGCCGCGTGGTGGGCCACGGGGATGTCGAGACTCTTCTGCGCACGGATCACGTCGGGCGTGTGCGCGCGCACGCTCGCGATCGACTGGTGGAAGTACAGATACGCGCCGCCGGCAGCGCCGGCGCCGAGCGCCACCAGCGTGAGAACGGCGAAC
This sequence comes from uncultured Thermoleophilia bacterium, assembly GCA_963774355.1. Taxonomy (GTDB): domain Bacteria; phylum Actinomycetota; class Thermoleophilia; order Gaiellales; family Gaiellaceae; genus PALSA-600. Next base: position 28,107 of record CAVZER010000007.1, read on the forward strand.
AGCAGGATCTTCCCGATCAGGCCGATCCCCGAGCGCCGGGGAGGCGGAGGCTGGACGTAGCGCGTGACGGTGGAGGGCGCTGCGGGCGGGAAGATGGCCCGGCCGTTGCCGTTCAGGCCCGCACCGCGCCCGACCCCTCTCTTCAGTGTCGTCCGCATAAACGTAGGCGGCGCCTCAAGAGGCGCCCGCGCGGCACAGGATAGCCGACCGGTCGGAGGGGCTCGTCAGGCCAGGATCGGCGAGAGCCACTGCTCGGCGGCATCGACCGAGACGCCCCGCCGCTCGGCGTAGTCGACGAGCTGATCCCGCCCGATCCGGCCCACGGCGAAGTACCGCGACTGCGGATGCGCGAAGTAGAGACCGCTGACGGCGGCAGCCGGCAGCATTGCGAAACCGTCGGTCAGCGCGATCCCGGCCCGCTCGGCATCGAGGAGCGCGAGCAGCTTCGGCTTCTCGCTGTGGTCGGGGCAGGCCGGATAGCCGAGAGCCGGCCGGATGCCCGTGAACCGCTCGCCGATCAGGTCGCCCTTCGTGAAGTGCTCCTGCGGCGCGTACCACGTGCGGCGAACGTGCTCGTGCAGCCACTCCGCGAAGGACTCGGCGAGGCGGTCGGCCAGCGCCTTCACGATGATCGCCTGATAGTCGTCGTGGCGGGCCACGAACCCCGCTGCCAGCTCGTCGGCGCCGTGGATGGACACCGCGAACGCGCCCAGATGGTCGCCGGCCGGCGCCACGAAGTCGGCGAGTGACCGGTTCGGCCGGCCGTCGCCGTTCACCGCCTGCTGGCGCAGGAACGAGAACCGCGTGTCGCCGACGGCCACGTCGTCCCCGTCGGCACGAGCAGGCCAGAAGCCGTAGACCCCACGAGCCTGGAACAGGCCGTCACTTGCGATCTCCGCCAGCAGCGTCGTTGCGTCGTCGTAGAGCTCGCGCGCCGCCGGGTTGTCGAGCAGCGCCGGGAACTTGCCCTTCAGGTCCCAGGCGTGGAAGAAGAACTGCCAGTCGATGTAGTCGACGAGCTCGCCGATCGCGACGTCGACTTCGCGCAACCCGACGAACGGCGGCGCCGGCAGCTCGTCGAACGGGAGCCGGGCGCGGTTCGCGCGCGCCTCCTCGAGCGAGAGCAACGGCCGCTTGAGCTTCTCGGCGTGCTGGCGCCGCAGGCGCTCCTGCAGGTCGCGATTCTCGACGTCGAGGGCTGCGCGCCGCGCCGGGTCGAGCAGGCTCGAGACCACGTCCGCGACGCGGCTCGCGTCGAGCACGTGGACGGTCTCCGACCCGTACTCCGGCGCGATCTTCACGGCTGTGTGTTGACGCGACGTGGTGGCGCCGCCGATCAGGAGCGGCAGCTCGAGCCGCGAGCGCTCGAGCTCCCGCGCGACGTTCACCATCTGGTCGAGCGACGGCGTGATCAGGCCCGAGAGCCCGACGACGTCGACCCGCTCGCGCTCGGCGGTCTCGAGGATCGTCGCGGCCGGCACCATGACACCGAGGTCGATCACCTCGTAGTCGTTGCAGCCGAGGACGACGCCCACGATGTTCTTGCCGATGTCGTGGACATCGCCCTTGACGGTCGCGAGCAGCACCTTCCCCTGCGCGCTCCGGCCGCCGTCGCGCTCGGCGTCCATATACGGCTCCAGGTAGGCGACCGCGCGCTTCATCACCCGCGCCGACTTGACGACCTGGGGCAGGAACATGCGGCCCGAGCCGAACAGGTCGCCGACGACGCGCATGCCGTCCATCAGCGGCCCTTCGATCACCTCGAGCGGCCGCGCCGCCGCCAGCCTCGCTTCTTCCACATCCGCCTCGATGTGATCGACGATGCCGCGCACCAGCGCGTGCTCGAGTCGCTTCGCAACCGGCTGCTCCCGCCACGCGAGATCGAGCTCACGGCGCGCGCCGCCACCCTTGACGCGCTCGGCGAGCTCGACGAGCCGCTCGGTCGCGTCGGAGCGGCGGTTCAGGATCACGTCCTCCACGCATTCGAGCAGCTCGGGCTCGAGATCCTCGTAGACCGCGAGCTGGCCGGCGTTGACGATCCCCATGTCGAGCCCCGCGCCGACGGCGTGGTAGAGGAACGCCGCGTGCATCGCCTCGCGAATCCGGTCGTTGCCGCGAAACGAGAAGCTCAGGTTCGAGATCCCGCCCGACGTGCGGGAGCCCGGGCACCGTTCCTTGATGAGCGGGATGCTGTCGATGAACGCACGGGCATAGTCGTTGTGCTCGGGGATGCCGGTCGCGACGGCCAGCACGTTCGCGTCGAACACGATGTCCTCCGGCGGAAAGCCGACCTCGTCGACGAGCAGGTCGTACGCCCGGCCGCAGATCGCGACGCGCTGCTCGACCTCGGTCGCCTGTCCCTGCTCGTCGAAGGCCATCACGACGACGCCGGCGCCGTAGTCGCGAATGCGGCGCGCCTCGCGGAGGAACTCCTCCTCACCCTCCTTGAGCGAGATCGAGTTGACGATGCCCTTCCCCTGGAGGCACTGGAGACCGGCCTCGAGCACCGACCACTTCGAGCTGTCGACCATGATCGGGAGGCGCGCGACCTCCGGCTCGGTCGCGATCACGTTCAGGAACGTCCGCATCGCTTCTTCGCCCTCGAGCAGGTCGGCGTCCATGTTCACGTCGAGCAGGTTGGCTCCGCCGCGCACCTGCTCGAGCGCGACGTCGACCGCGGCCGAGAAATCGTCGGCCTCGATCATTCGGCGGAAGCGAGCCGACCCGGTCACGTTCGTGCGCTCGCCGACTGTCACGAAGCCCGTGTCCGGACCGAGCTCGAACGTCTCGAGGCCGCTGAAACGCGTCCGCCGCTCGAGCTTCGGCGGCGTGCGAGGGGCCAATCCGTGCACCGCCTCGACGATCGCCCGTGTGTGCTCGGGCGTCGAGCCGCAGCACGAGCCCGCGACGTTCAGCAGTCCCTCCTGCGCGAACTCGCGCAGAAGCGACGAGGTGACGTCGGGCGTCTCGTCGTAGCCGCCGAACGCGTTCGGGAGCCCAGCATTCGGATGGCACGACGTGAGGCAGGGCGCGACCCGTGAGAGGTCGGCGACGTACGGGCGCATCTCGTGTGCGCCGAGCGAGCAGTTGACGCCGACGAGCAGCGGCTCTGCGTGCTCGACTGCCGTCCAGAACGCCTCGATCGTCTGGCCCGTGAGCGTGCGGCCGGAGAGGTCGACGATCGTGGCGCTGATCCATAAGGGCAACTGCGGCGCGGCCGAGCGCGCCGCGACGATCGCAGCCTTCGCGTTCAGCGTGTCGAAGATCGTCTCGATCAGGAGCAGGTCGACGCCGCCGTCCGCGAGGCCGCGGATCTGTTCTGCATACGCTTCGACGATCTGGTCGAACGTGTGCGTCCTGAAGCCCGGCTCGTCGACTTTCGGGCTGAGGGAGAGCGTGACGTTCAGCGGGCCGACCGACCCGGCGACGAAGCCGCCGTGCGGGTCGGCGACGTCACGCGCGATCCGGGCGCCCGCGACGTTCAGGTCGTACACGGCATCCTCGAGGCCGTAGTCGGCCTGCCCGATCGACGTCGCAGTGAAGGTATTGGTCGTCGCTATGTCGCAGCCGGCGGCGAAATACGACTCGTGCACCGCGCGCACGACGTCGGGCCGCGACAGGTTGAGCACGTCGGGGTTGTTCAGCAGGTCCCGGCCGTGCGAGGCGAACCGCTCGCCGCGAAAGTCCGCTTCCGTGAGGCCGCTGTTCTGGAGGAGCACCCCCCAGGCGCCGTCGAGCACCAGGATGCGGTCCTCGGCGAGCTTCCTGATCTCCGTCGCGACGTCCCTCGGCACTTTCGCCTCCGTTTTGCCTAAAGGGTGCGGAGCTTCGGCACTCGCGCGGGCTCTTTAGGCGTTTGATAACCCGGTCGCCAAGCTGCCTTCAAAGCTTTCCGGGGCTTCCCTTCGAATTTTAGCGATGCGCGGGCGAGATCAAGAGCGGCCGGCCACCGCGAGCTGGTTCTCGGCGTGGCGGAGCCGCTGCTCGACCTGCCAGCGATCCGCTGTCGACTCGCCACGATCGATCGCCTCGAGCTCCTGCTGCGCCGCCTCGAGCTGCTCGCGCGCGCGGACGTCGTCGATCTGCGACGCCTCGACCGCGTCGTCGACGAGTGCGATCGCACGGTCGCGGAGCACCTGGAAGAAACCCGGCCCGGTCGCGTACTCCTGCACCTCCCCGCCCGGGAGGTGGATGCGCGTCGAGCCCGACCGCAGGCTTGCGATCAGCGGCGCGTGGCGGGCCAGCACGCCGATCTCACCGGCCGCGCCGGGGACGATCAGCATCTCGGCTTCGCCCTCGTACGCCGCCCCTTCCGGGGTGACGAGCGAGATGGAGAACAGCTTCCGGTCTGCCAACGGGCCGCCCTACGCGGCCGCGAGCTGCTGCGACCGTTCGACGGCACCTTCGATCGGCCCGACCATGTAGAAGGCCTGCTCGGGGAGCTCGTCGTGCTTGCCCTCGAGGATCTCGTCGAACCCGCGGATCGTGTCCTCGAGCTTGACGTACTGGCCCGGCGTTCCCGTGAACTGCTCGGCGACGAAGTTCGGCTGCGACAGGAAGCGCTGGATCTTCCGGGCGCGCGAGACGATCAGCCGGTCCTCGTCCGACAGCTCTTCGATGCCGAGAATCGCGATGATGTCCTGCAGGTCCTTGTAGCGCTGCAGCACCTCCTGGACGCCGGTCGCGACGCGGTAGTGGTCTGCCGAGACGATCCCGGGCTGCAGCGCCCGCGACACGGAGTCGAGCGGGTCGACGGCGGGATAGATGCCCTGCTCGACGATTGCGCGTGAGAGCGTCGTGGTGGCGTCGAGGTGGGCAAACGTCTGCGCGGGTGCCGGATCGGTCAGGTCGTCGGCGGGAACGTAGATCGCCTGCACCGACGTGACCGCGCCCTTCGTGGTCGAGGTGATGCGCTCCTGCAGCTGGCCCATCTCGGTGGCGAGGGTCGGCTGGTAGCCGACCGCGCTCGGCATACGGCCGAGGAGCGCCGAGACCTCGGAGCCTGCCTGGACGAACCGAAAGATGTTGTCGATGAACAGCAGCACGTCCTGGCCCTGGTCGCGGAAGTACTCGGCCATGGTGAGACCGGACAGCCCGACACGCAGGCGCGCGCCCGGCGGCTCGTTCATCTGGCCGTAGCAGAGCGCGACCTTGTCGATCACCTCGGACTCGGTCATCTCGAGCAGCAGGTCGTTGCCCTCGCGCGTCCGCTCGCCCACGCCGGAGAACACCGAGACACCCGAGTGCTCGCGCGCGATGTTGTGGATCAGCTCCTGGATCAGCACCGTCTTGCCGACACCGGCTCCACCGAACAGGCCGATCTTGCCGCCACGCACGTACGGGGCGATCAGGTCGATCACCTTGATGCCGGTCTCGAAGATCTCGATCTTCGGCGTCAGGTCCTGGAACGCCGGCGGCTCGCGGTGGATCGACCAGCGCAGCGTGTCGGGCGGCGGCGGCTCCTTCTCGTCCACCGGCTCGCCGAGCACGTTCCAGATCCGCCCGAGCGTGATGTCGCCGACGGGCACCGTGATCGGGCCGCCGGTGTCGATCACGTCCGTCCCACGGGCGATCCCGTCGGTGGCGTCCATCGCGACGGCGCGCACCCGGTCGTCTCCGAGGTGCTGCTGCACTTCCGCGATCAGATCGCTGCCGTCGGGCCGCGGGATTCGCAGCGCCGAGTAGATGGCCGGGAGCTTGCCCGGGAAGACGGCGTCGACGACGACGCCCTTGATCTCGAGCAGCTTGCCGACGTTCTGCTTGCCGTTGTTCGACACGATTTAGAGCTCCTCGGCTGCTTCGGGTGCACGACGTTGCCGGCCCGCACGGAACAAGCCCGCCAGTGCGCCCGGCAGGCGCAGCCTAGCCGATGGGGAATCGAATCCGCCCGCCCTGCGTAGCTCTGAATGCCTCAACGCCGCCGACACACGGTCGTCGTGGTCGAGGCGTCAGACGTACGAGCTGATCGGGCTTGCCATCATGGCAAAGCAACCTCCACGCACTCATCGTACGCGGAGGGAACGGCGATCAGTCGACTTCGATGACCCGGACCCGCGGGGTGTCGGCCGCGGTCGACACTGCGAGCTGCTGGCGACGGATCGCGCGCATCCCGCTCAGGTCACCTGAGGGGCCGCCCGCACTCACGTGAGTCTCCGAGCCCAGCGAGCCGCCGGACGTCAATCCGCCGGCCGCGAGGGCAGCGAGCGAGGCGACCATCGCGGCGACCAGGCCGAAGCGTGCGCCCGTGCGGGCGCCCGTCCGGGTGTGTGCCGGAAGGATGACCGGCGACGGCCTCGGCACGAGCCGGTTCGCGCGGACGAGCGCGGTCGCGCCGCGAACATCTGCCGCGTAGCCCCGGCAATCGGGACAGGCACGGAGGTGGCGGCGAAGGCCGGCCGACTCGAACCTCGACGCGACGCCGTCGAGCTCGAGCGACGTCCACTCGCGCGCCCTGCTGCACTCCTCGCTCAGAGCCATCATCTACTTAGACGGATATCACAGGACAAGTTAGTGCCTATTGTCGACCGCGACCCCCACGAGGATGAGGCAAAACCCTAAAACGGCGAGCAGCGCCGGTACGTTGAGCGCCTCGACGTGCTCCTTACGGGTCGACCAGCGAACGCCGCCGCCCATCCAGCGCCCGAAACCGACGAACCCGCCGTCGGACTTCCCCCGCACGGGCGGCCTGCTGCCGACGAGGAACGCGAGCCCGCAGAGCCCCGCCCCGACCGCATAGAAGCCGACCGCGAGGCTGCGCTGGACCGCGTCGCCGGTCACCCCGACGATCAGGAGGCCGAGCAGAATGGCGGCGGTGCCCGCAACGCCGAGGACGATCGCGAACCGACGAAGCGCCTCGCGAAGCACTGCTGTCAGCTCTCGGAGGCCGCCGCCGCTTCGGAGGGCGCCGGCGCGGGAGCGGCGCCGTGACGCCGCATCTCTTCGACCGTGAGCGGCCAGCGCTCGAGCGGATAGTGGCAGCGCGTGAGGTGATCCGGCGCGGAGGCCCCGCGCGGCACGAGCTCGGGAGGCTCCACGTCGCACCGCCCCTCGACGAAGCGGGGGCAACGAGGATGAAACCGGCACGCGCTCGGCGGGTTGATCGGGCTCGGGACGTCGCCTTCGAGGACGATGCGCTGGCGCGCGCGGCCGACCTCGGGATCGGCGACGGGAACCGCAGAGAGCAGCGCCCCGGTGTACGGATGCTGCGGCTGGTCGTAGAGGTTGTTCCGGTCGCCCGACTCGACGATCTGCCCGAGGTACATCACGAGCACCCGGTCGGAGATGTAGCGCACGACATTCAGATCGTGCGCGATGAAGATGAACGTCAGGTTGAAGTCACGTTGCAGGTCCTTGAGCAGGTTCAGCACCTGCGCCTGCACCGACACGTCGAGCGCCGAGACCGGCTCGTCGCAGACGATCAGCTTCGGGTTGACCGCGAGCGCGCGGGCAATGCCGATGCGCTGCCGCTGGCCGCCGGAGAACTCGTGCGGGAAGCGGTTGTAGTGCTCGGGGTTCAGGCCGACGACTTCGAGCAGCTCCTGCACGCGTCGCTTGATCTCGGCCGACGTCCCGAGCTTGTGCAGCTCGAGCGCCTCGGCGACGATGAAGCCGACGCGCTTGCGGGGGTTCAGCGATGCGTACGGGTCCTGGAAGATCATCATCATCTCGCGACGGTAGGGACGCATCGCGGCGCGCGAGAGATGCGTGATGTCGCGACCGCGGAAGATGATCCGCCCGCCGGTCGGTTCGAGCAGCTTCATGATGCAGCGCGCCATCGTCGACTTGCCGCAGCCCGACTCGCCCACGACGCCCACCGTCTCGCCTTCGTTCACGGTGAACGTCACGCCGTCGACCGCCTGCACCGCAGCGATCTGCTTCTGGAAGATGATGCCGCGGCTGATCGGGAAGTACTTCTGGAGCCCGTCGACGACGAGGAGCTCGTCGCCGTGGAGCGCCTGGCCGTCCAGCGTCTCGGTGACCGGCTGCGCGGAGCTGCTCATGCCGGTCCCGACGAGAAGAGGCGCAGCAGCCGCGCAGCCTCCCTGTCCTTCGTCTCCTCGTCGAGATGACAGGCCTGGAGGTGCGCCGACTCGCCCGGCACCGGTTCCAGCTGGCGGCGGCGTCGTCCGGCAGACGTCCATCACGTAGGCGCAGCGCGGATGGAACCGGCAGCCTCGCGGCGGCCGGAGGAGCGACGGAGGCTGCCCGGGAATCTGGGTGAGACGCTCGAGGTCGGCGTCGAGTCGGGGCAGCGACCCCATGAGGCCCCACGTATAGGGGTGATGCGGGTTCTTGAAGATGCGGTCGATCGGGCTCTTCTCGACCACCTCCGCCGCGTACATGACGATGACGTCGTCAGCGATCTCGGCGATCACGCCCAGATCGTGGGTGATCATGATCACCGCGCTGTCGTAGTCGGCCTGCAACTTCTCGATCAGCGCGAGGATCTGCGCCTGGGTGGTGACGTCGAGGGCGGTGGTCGGCTCGTCGGCGATCAGGAGGTCGGGGTCGTTGATGAGCGCCATCGCGATCATCACCCGCTGGCGCATCCCGCCCGAGAACTGGTGTGGGTAGTCGTCGATGCGACGCTCGGCGCGCGGGATGCCGACCTGCTTCAACAGCTCGAGCGCGCGGGCCTTGGCCTGCGACTTCGACACGTTCCGGTGCAGCACGACCGCCTCGACGAGCTGGGTACCGATCGTGTGCACGGGGTTCAGGCTCGTCATCGGATCCTGGAAGACCATCGCGATGTCGTTGCCACGGATCTCGCGGAGCCGCGACGGGCTCGCCGTCAGCAGGTCCTCGCCGTTGAAGAGCGCCTGACCCGTCGAGGTCGTCCTCCGCTTCGGGTTCAGGCCCATGATCGTCAGGCAGGTCACGCTCTTCCCCGAGCCCGATTCGCCGACGATCCCGAGCGTCTGCCCCTTCTCGATCGAGAAACTGACCCCGTCGACGGCCTTCACGACGCCGTCGCCGGTCGCGAAATACGTCTTCAGGTCGTTGACTTCGAGCAGGGGCATGGGGGCCGAAAAGATACTCCTTACTCTGAAGCCTAGGTGAGACGGATTCGCGGGTCGATCCAGGCGTACAGCAGGTCGACGACCAGGTTGAGCACGATGATCGCGGTGGTTGCGAACACGAGGATGCCGAGCACGGTCGGGCTGTCGTAGTTGTTCAGGCTCTGGATCGTCTGGTACCCGAGGCCGTTCAAGGAGTAAACCGTCTCCGTGAAGACGGCACCGCCGAGCGCCAGGCCGACGTCCATGCCCAGCATCGTGACCACCGGCAGCAGGGCGTTGCGGAGGATGTGGGAGCGCATCACGCGCGTCTCGGGAGCGCCCTTGGCCCGCGCGGTGCGCACGTAGTCCTCGTTCATCGTCTCGAGGACGTTCGCCCGGATCATGCGGACGTAGATCGCCGCGAACAGGATCGCGAAGGTGATCCACGGGAGGAGCAGGTGGTAGGCCCACTGCACCGGTCCGCCCGGCTGGGCGTACAAAGGATGGAAGAAGTTGGCGTAGCCGGCGATCGGCGTCCAGCCCAGCTTGTACCCGATCAGGTACGACGCGATCAGCCCGAGCCAGACGGGGTGCGCAGAGATGCCGACGAGCACCCCCGTCATCGACACTCGGTCGAGCAGCGACCGCGGTCGGAGCGCGCTCAGGATGCCGATCGGCAACGCGATCATCATCCAGAGGACCATGCCGCCGAGCACGAGCGACGCAGTGACCGGCGCGGCCGCACCGATGATGCTCGTCACCGGCTGGCGGTTGACGAACGAATGCCCGAGATCCGGCGACTTCAGATGGGGACCGCCCGAGAAGCTGAAGGGAAGCAGACGGCCGAGGAACCGGCCGTACTGGACGTAGAGCGGACGATCCGTGCCGAGGTAGTGCGCGACCTTCTGAACCTGCACCTCGGTGCAGGCTCTCCCGCACGCGAACTTCGCGGGGTCTGCCGGGATCAAATAGAAGAGGACGAAACCGATCATCGTCACGACGATGAAGAGCGCCACGGCCCAAATGCAACGGCGGATGATGTAGCGGATCAAGGCTTCGTCACCTTCGCTTTCGGCTGGGGTTGCCGTTCAATTGTCGAGTGTGAGCGCCGGGCGGGGCCGGCGCTCACACTCGGTTCCTGCATGTCCTACGTTCGGGCCTCTTCCTACTTCAGGTAGAGGGTGCCGAGGTCCATCGAACCCCAGGCGGGCGAGAACTGATAACCGGCGGTGTTCGGACCGACGAAGTCGCGAACGTTGCGGTTGTCGATCGGAGCCCACGGGGCGTAGTTCTTCATCGTGTAGATGTCGAGCGAGCCCCACGCCTTCGCGCGAGCCGTGCCGGTCAGCTTGTTGGCTGCGTCGATCTTCGAATCGACGCTCGGCTGGTTGAAGTACGCGAGGTTGTTGTTGTTCGACGGCCTGGATCGTGCGGCCGTCGAGCAGGATGTGGAAGAAGTCGTACCCGTCGGCGTAGTCCTGATACCAGCCCGGCGAACATCGCGTCGAAGGCGAGCACCCTTGACGCCGGCCGCCGTGTAGATCGCGTAGCCGACGAACGACTTCGTGGTCACGTTGCAGCCCATCTGGCCGAGGTTGTACTTGCAGGATCCCGGACTGCGGCGTGCCCACCGGGCCCGTCGCGTACCAGAGGTTGACGTTCCCGCACGCGCTGCCGGCGATGGTCTTCGCCTTCGCCGCCTGGGCACCTGCGATGGGGTACAGCTTCTGGTCGTAGATGCCGCCCGTGAGCGACTTCGGCAGGATCGTCGTCGTCCGCGTCCCGCCGAGCACGCCGCGCACGCGGAGCAGTGCCGGGCGGTCGATCGCGTAGTTGACCGCCTTCCGCATCGGCGGCCGACTTGAACGCGCTGCCCTGAGTGTTCAGTGGCGACGTAGTCGGTCTCCGGCGTGGGGTGCACGAAGAACCGGCTCTTGTTCACTCCGTACTGCTGCTGGAGCTCGGCCGCGGCCGCCGGGTTGTCGAGACCCGAGGGATCGGCCGCGTACGTGCCGTTCGAGACCTGCAGGTACGTCTGCTGCGGGTCGGTGTTCATCGTCAGGACGATGACGTCCGAGCGATGCGGGCGGTTGCCCTTGTAGAACGGGTTCGCCTTCAGCACGATCTGCTTGCCGACAGTCCGGCTCGCGATGTAGTACGGGCCCGAGCCCGGCAGCGTGTTGACGCCCTGCGGGTTGACCGGCGTCTTCGACGGCTCGATCGCGCAGAAGAACGGCATCGCCAGCTTGTCGAGCAGACCACCGTCGGTCGCGTTCAGCTTGATCGTCAGCTTGTTGCCCGACGCCGTGACGCCGCTGACCTTCGAGGCCTTCTTGTTGACGACGTTGTCGTAGCCGACGACGTCGCTCATGAAGGCGTTGACCGGGGAGTTCATCGAGGGGTTCGCGTCGCGGTTGAACGCGGCGACGAAGCTCGCAGCGGTGACAGGCGAACCGTCGTTGAACTTGATGCCCGACTTGATCGTGAACGTGTAGGTCTTGCCGCTGTTCGACACGACCGGGAAGCCGGCGGCTGCATCGGGCGAAAGCTCCGAACTGCCTCCTCCGACGTCCGAGTAGTCGAGCAGCTTCGAACACGTCTCGTACTCGATCTGCCACGACAAGACGCCGTAGGCCAGCGCCGGGTCGGTGTAGTCGACGTCGCTCGCCGCCACGGCGAGGTTGAGCGTCTTCGAAGCATTCTTGGCACTGGTGCCGCCGGAGGCCGTCACGGCGACAGCTGCGGCAAGCGCCGCCACGCCGATCACGACTCAGCGGAACCCGGTACCACAGGCTCTTACGCATCCTGCTCCTTTCGATGGTGGACCGGGCGCAGAAGAGCCCGGTGTCGTCTCGCCATGCTGAGACGATGCGCGAAGCCGATTGTTAGCCCGCTGGAAAGGGCCATTTCAGCGCGCGGAACGCGGGTCGAACGCGTCGCGCAGCCCGTCGCCGAGGAGGTTGAACGAGAGAGTCGTGATCAGGACGGCCAGGCCCGGCCAGAGCATCAGCCACGGGACCTGGAGGTAGAACTGCGGGGCCTGCTCGAGCAGGTTGCCCCAGCTCGCCGTCGGCTCCTGGATCCCGATCCCGAGGAAGGACAGGCCTGCCTCGGCGAGGACGTTCTGGCCCACGGAGATGGTGGCCAGGACGATCATCGGCGCGACCAGGTGTGGCAGCAGGTGCGACCGGATGATCTTGTGGTCGCTCGAGCCGACCATGCGCGCAGCCTCGACGAACTCCTTCTCCCGGAGCGAGAGCACCTGCGCGCGCGCAATTCGGGCTGGATAGAACCACCCGAAGATCGAGAGCACCAAGGTGATCGTGAAGACTCCCTCCGGGAGGAACCCGAAGGTGATCTTGTTCAGCTCGGGGCCGGCGACGGCCGACAGGGCGATGATGAAGAGGATCACCGGGAAGGCCATCGTCAGCTCGGTGACGCGGGAGATGATCATGTCGATCCAGCCGCCGAAGTACCCGGCGGCCGCCCCGAAGATCGACCCCGAAGGTGATCGAGATCGCCGTCGCGAAGATCGCGACCTCGAGCGACGCCTGGCCGCCGTAGAGCAGGCGCAGGAACTCGTCGCGGCCCTCCGCGCCGTCGCTCCCGAGCGGGAAGAAGACGGAGGGGAAGTTGCCGGTCGCGCCGACGTACGGGACGTTCTTGAAGTGCGACCACGGCCCGAGCGGAAGCGCTCCCGACGTGAGGCCGCCGTCGAAGATCTCGTTCGGCCCGTGGCCGAGGATCCACGCGAAGATCGGCGCCCCGACGAAGCAGAGGAAGATCAGCACGACGACCGCGATGCCACCCCCGAGCGCGGCCTTGTCCTTCTTCAGCGTGCGCCAGACGCCCTCCCAGTAGCCGCGCGCCTTGATTTCGTCGCCGAGCTCGAGCGGCTCCTCGACCGTTGCACCACCGGGGGCGCCGGCATCCGCGTCAAGAGCTTCGTGCTCGGTCTGAGCCACGTGCGAACTGTACCGCAGTCGGGTCGAAATCGTTGATCGAAACCCGAGAAGAAGGAATTCGAAAAAGGTCAGCCGGAAAGGGCGTCGGCGCCCGCGACGACCTCCAGGATCTCCTGCGTGATCGCCGCCTGTCGCGCCCGGTTCATCGCGAGCGTCAGGCTGTCGATCAGCTCGCCCGCCGCCTTCGAGGCGTTGCGCATGGCGGTCATCCGCGCCCCCTGTTCGGACGCACCCGATTCGAGCAGCGCACGGTAGAGCTCCGTCTCGACGTACACGGGCAGGAGCCGCGCCAGGATCTCCTGCGGCTCGGGCTCGTAGATGAAGTCGGGGTGCCCGAGGTCGGACGAGGTCTCGGCCGCATCCTCGTCGCCGTCGGCATCGGCCCGCTCGAGCAGATCCTGCGGAACCGGAAGCACGTCACGAACCGTGACGCGCTGGACGAGCGGAGAGACGAATGCGTTGTAGACGAGGACGACGCGGTCGACGCGACGCTCGATGAACGCCTCGGCGAGCGCGTGCGCCATCGCCTGCGCGTCGCTGTAGGCGGGCCGCTCGCTGAAACCCGTCCATGCCTGGGCGACGTCGAGCCGGCGAAACCGCAGCGTCGACGCCGCTTTCCTTCCGGTCGAGAAGTACAGCACCTTCTGTCCCGCCGCCTCGGCCTCACGCTGCAGGGCGAACGTTCGGCGCAGCACCTGCGCATTGAACGCGCCCGCCAGCCCGCGGTCGGCCGTCACCGGCACGAGCGCGATCGTCTCGATCGGGTCGCGACGCTCGAGCAACGGCAGCCGCACGGCACCGGCCGCCTGCGAGACACCGGCCATCAGCTCGAGCATGCGGTCCGCGTACGGACGCATCGCCTCGATCCGCGTCTGGGCGCGCCGGAGACGCGCGGAGGCGACAAGCTCCATCGCGCGCGTGAGCTTGCGCGTGTTCGTGATCGAGCGGACGCGCCGCTTGAGGTCCTGGGCCGAGGCCATGGGTTACGCGGCTGCTGTCCCGGCGCTCGGCTGGAAGCGTGCCTTGACGCGCTCGATCTCTGCGTTCAGCTGCTCGGCCGCCTCGTCGTCGAGATCGCCGGTCTCGCGGATCCCCTTGTAGATCGCACCCTGAGTGCGGAGCGACTCGCGGAGCTCGTCCTGGAAGCGCGGCACGTCCTCGGTCGCGATGTCGTCGAGGAACCCGTTGACGCCGGCGTACAGCGCGGCGACCTGCTCTTCCATCGGCCACGGCTGGTACTGCGGCTGGTTGAGCGTCGCGACCATCTTCTCGCCGCGGTTCAAGGCCTGCTGCGTCGCCTGGTCGAGCTCCGAGCCGAACTGCGCGAACGCCTCGAGCTCGCGGTACTGGGCCAGGTCGAGCCGCAAGCGGCCGGCGACCTTCTTCATCGCCTTCGTCTGCGCGGAGGAGCCGACGCGCGAGACCGATGTCCCGACGTTGACCGCCGGCCGGACGCCGGAGAAGAAGAGGTCGGACTGGAGGAAGATCTGCCCGTCCGTGATCGAGATCACGTTCGTCGGGATGTAGGCGGAGATGTCACCGGCCTGCGTCTCGATGATCGGCAACGCAGTCAGCGATCCGCCGCCGCGTTCGTCGCTCAGCTTGCAGGCGCGCTCGAGCAGCCGCGAATGCAGGTAGAAGACGTCGCCCGGGAAGGCCTCGCGGCCCGGCGGGCGGCGCAGGAGCAACGAGAGCTGGCGATACGCGTCGGCCTGCTTCGTCAGGTCGTCGTAGATGATCAGCGCGTGCTCGCCCCTGTAGAGGAAGTACTCCGCCATGGCACACCCCGCGAACGGCGCGATCCACTTGATCGGCGCCGCCTCGGCGGCTGAGGCGTTGACGACCGTCGTGTACTCCATCGCGCCCGCGTCGCGCAGCCGCTCGACCACCTGGGCGACCGTCGAGGCCTTCTGGCCGATCGCGACATAGACGCACTTCACGTCCTGATCGTGCTGGTTCAGGATCGTGTCGATCGCGATCGCGGTCTTGCCGGTGGAGCGGTCGCCGATGATCAGCTCGCGCTGACCGCGGCCGACGTTCGTCATCGAGTCGATCGCCTTGATCCCGGTCTGGAGCGGCTCCTTCACGGGCTGGCGCGCGATCACGCCCGGCGCCTTCCATTCGACCGGGCGCGTCTCCGCGGACTCGATCGGGACCGAGGCCGTCGAGAGGATTGCCAAGGGGGTCGACCACACGCCCGAGCAGCCCCGGGCCGACGGGCACGGACGCGACGTTGCCGGTGCGGCGCACGGGCTCGCCTTCGCTGACGAGATCCCATTCGCCGAACAGGGCGGCGCCGACGTTGTCCTCTTCGAGGTTGAAGGCGAGCCCGACCACCCCGTGCTCGAGCTCGAGCATCTCGAGCGCGACGCAGTTCTCGAGGCCGTGGATGCGGGCGATCCCGTCGCCGACCTGGAGGACGGAGCCGACCTCGGCGAGGTTCGTCTCGACGTCGAAGTGCTCGATCCGCTCCTTGAGGATCGAGGTGATCTCTTCTGGGCGTAGCTTCACGGTGGTCAGCTCCTTGCGGTTGCGAGGTCGTGGCGAAGTCGTTCGAGCCGGCCGCGGACGCTCGCGTCCAGCCTCATCGAGCCGGCCTGCAGGACGAGGCCTCCGATCAAGCCTTCGTCGACCGAGCGCGTGGCCTGCACCTTCCGGCCCGAGGCTTCTTCGATCTGGGTGAGGATGCGCCCGAACTCGTCGTCGGAGAGCGCGTGGGCGGTCGTCAGCTCCACGTCGAGGATGCGGGCCGCCTTGGCGACGAGCGCGTCGAACTCGCGGGCGATCCCGGCAAGCGACTCGGCTCGTCCCTTCTCGGCGATCAGGCGGACGAAGTTGAACACGAGCTCGTCGGACCCTTCGGCGATCCGCGACAGGATGTCGGCCTTCACCCGCGAGTCGATCTCCGGGTTCGAGAGCACGATGCCGAGCTCGTCCGAGCCGGCGACACCGTCGCGCAGCGCGTCGAGGTCGGCCTGGACCTGTTCGACCCGGCCCTCGTCGCGCGCAGCCTCGAAGAGCGCGCGCGCATAGACGCGTTCCGCGGCGGCTACGACCGGCTCCCTTCGAGCTGCGAGAAGTCGATCTCGGCGAGCGCCTCGTCGATCAGCCGGCGCTGGTCGGCCGTGTCGAGCGACTTGCGGGTGATCTTCTCGGCCGCGGCGACGCTGAGCTTGCCGACCTCTTCGCGGATCTCTCCGATCGCCTGGTGCGTCGCCTGCTCGATCTGGCGGCGCGTCTCCTCGAGACGGCGCTGCCGGTCCTCCTCGGTCTCGGCCCGCACCCGTTCGCGTTGCGCGTCGGCGACCTGCCGCGCCTCGGCGAGGATCTCCTCCGACTGCGACCGCGCCTCGCCGATCAGCTTGCGGTGCTCCTCGAGCAGGTGCCGGGCCTCCTCGCGGGCACGGTCGGCTTCGTCGACCGCGTTCTGGATGCGCTCACGGCGATCGTCGATCATCTTCTGGACGTAGCCGAAGGCGTATCGCTTGAGAACGAAGTACGTGATGCCGAAGCAGACGATCGTCCAGATCATCAGCCCCGGAGTGACCTGGATGAGCGGGTTGGACGCGAGCATCGGGATCGGCCTCCGGTTCGGCTAGACGAGGACGTAGGCGAGGATCGAGCCGAGCAGCCCGTAGAACACGACCGCCTCGGTGAGGGCGAAGCCGAGCCACTGGATGCCTTGCAGCTCGCCCCGCAGCTCGGGCTGCCGGGCGACCGACTGGATCATCGACCCGAAGATGTTGCCGATGCCGACCCCGGCGCCCAGCGCGCCGAGGCCGACCCCGAGCGCGAGGCCGATGGCCTTGCCGGCCTTCGTGACGTCGCCGGTGGTGGCGGCGAGGATGACAGCGTGCATGTGCGATCCCTCCTAGTGCTCGGCCTCGATGGCCGAGCCGATGTAGATGGCTGACAGAGCGGCGAAGATGAAGGCCTGGATGCCGACGACGATCACGACCTCGAAAACGTAGAAGAGCGTCGCGGGGATGATCACGGGAATCAGGGCCAGCGACTGGAAGATGAAGATCAGCCCCAGGAAGGTGAGGATCAGGATGTGGCCCGCGAGCATGTTGGCGAAGAGACGGACGGAGAGCGAGATCAGGCGCATGAACTGGCCGAGGATCTCGAGGGGGACGATCAGCGCGAGGAGCGGCTTCGGGGCCTCGGGGATCCAGCTCTTGAAGTAGCGCACCGGACCGTTCCAGCGGACTCCTTCGACGTGCGTGAAGACGAACGTGAGCAGCGCCAGGGCGAGCGTCACCGAGAGCGAGCTGGTCGCCGCGTAGATCCCCCACGTCGGGATCCCATGCCATGTCTCGCCGGTCAGCGGGAGCGGGATGAACCCGAGCAGGTTGACGACGAAGATGAAGAGCATCAGCGTCGCGACGTACGGGAACCAGCGTGCGATCGCCTTGTGCGGCAGTCCTTGCTCCGCGACCTGCGTCTGGGCGATCTCGTAGACGATCTCGCCGAAGGTCTGCCTGCGACCCGGCTTGCCACCGATGCGCGCGCGCATGAAGACGATGCCGAAGAGGATCGTCATCACGGTCCCGAGCATCAGGTACACGACCGCCTTCGTGATCGACAGGTTGAGCGGACCGAGGTGGATCGGGATCCAGTCCTTCTGCTCGAACTCCTTCGTCGGGTCGAACGACCCGCGCGCGAACGCGTTCGCGGGGAGCACGAGCATCAGCGTCGTGAGTGCGAGCAGCGCGCGTCTCATCTCGTGGCCCTCCCGGCCTGCGGGCCGGTGTAGTACGCGACGAGCTGCAGCCCGAACGCAGCGCTGTATGCGGCGGCATACGTGAGCGCCGCCGCGAGCCCGACCCACTTGTCGGTCACCGCAACGGCGAACACGACCACCATCACGGCGATCGCCCTGAAGAGCATGAGAAAGCCAGCCACGCCTGCGGCGGCGAGGTTACCCGTCCGCGCGCGCAGCCGCGTGAGAACCGCGCCGAGCGCCTCCGACCCGGCCCATAGCACCGCGCCGATCGCCCAGCCGTCGATCGGCCAGCCCGCGAGCAGGAAGAGCGGCAGGCTGACGATGAGCACGATCGCGCCGGCGACCGCCGGCAGCAGTGCGGGCGGCGCGACCCTCGGCTCAGTCCAGGCGGGCATCAGACGTTTCGATACTTGATCACAGTGGCAGCGACTCCAACAGGGATCCCGACGACGGATCCGAGTGCGAGCCCGAGACCGAGCTGCCCCACCGCCCAACCGATCAGCGTGCCGATGACGATGCACGCAGCGGTGAAGCCGATCAGAACGCTGCCTGCACCGGCGAGGGAGAACGTCGGTTGCTCGGGCCTCACCCGGTCGGGATCGTACCAGGTTTGTGACACGCGTTTCGGCTAATTGATCGGAGGTTGGCCAGAGCTTGTGACGATCTGCCTCAGGCGGCGCGCGAGGCCTCGTCACGACTGCCCGCGCGCGGCACACCACGCTTCACGAGCTCGAGGAGCACGATCACGTAGACGGACACCGAGATCGCGAGCAGGCCTGCGACCAGGTCGATCGACATGTTGACGACATTCCAGTCGCCGTGCGGGTGCGGCGGGGCGAACCGCGTCGCGAGGGCGGCGAGTGCGAGTGTCGCGCACCAGCCCCAGAGATGGACGACCGCGCGGCGCTGCGAGAAGCCGATGCGAAGGAAGCGATGGTGGAGGTGGCGTGCGTCGGCCGTGTAGATCGGCTGGCCGCTACGGATGCGCTTGGCGACGACGAACGACGTGTCGAAGACGGGGACCGCAAGCACGAGCAGCGGCAGCACGAGCGTCGCCAACGCCGCCGTCTTGACGAGGCCTTGCACCGAGATCGCCGCGAGCGTGAACCCGAGCAGCATCGCGCCGGAGTCGCCCATGAAGATCCGCGCGGGATAGAAGTTGTGTCGCAGGAAGCCGAGGCAGGCACCGCAGACGATCGCCGCGAGCACCGCCGCCCCGATGCGACCGAGCGACAGGTCGATCACGGTGAACGTCGCACCCGAGATCGCACAGACACCCGCTGCGAGCCCATCGAGCCCGTCGAGGAAGTTGACCATGTTCATCACGGCGACGATCGCGACGATCGTCAGCGTGACCCCGACCCACACCGGCAGGGTCTGTGCGCCGGCGATCGGGAAGGTGAACTCGTGCAGGTAGACGCCGAACCAGGTCGGGATCGCGGCGGCGAGGATCTGCCCGCCCAGCTTCTGCCACCAGGCGAGCACGCGGAAGTCGTCGATCGCGCCGACCGTCGTCGCGACCGCAGCGCCGAGAAGCACTCCTCGCAGCTCACGGCTGAGCGGGAGAAAGGCGAGCGACGGGACGAACACGCCCAGGAAGAGCGCGAGCCCGCCGAGGCGAGGAATCTCGGGCCGTGCGCGCTGGCCCTCTGCGCGACGATCGACGAGCCTCAGGTAGCGCGCGGCAGAACCGACAGCGGGCGTCAGCAGGAGGACGATCACGAAGGCGACCAGCGCGCCCCAGATCACCTCGGTGTGGTCGCTCAGCTGATCCCAGACCACCGCGACTCCTACTTCGTCCCGTACAGGCGATCTCCCGCGTCGCCGAGGCCCGGGACGATGTACCCACGCTCGTTCAGGCCACGGTCGATCGCCGCGACGACGATCTGGACGTCGGGGTGGTGCTCTTCGATGTTCGCGACGCCTTCCGGCGCGGCGATGATCGCGATCAGGCGCACACTCGTCGCGCCTGCGTCCTTCACGAGCTGGACGGCGTGCGCGGTCGAGTTGCCGGTCGCGAGCATCGGGTCGAGCAGGATCACGTCCCGGTCGGCGACGTCCGCGGGCAGCTTCACGTAGTACTCGACCGGCTGCAGCGTCTCCTCGTTTCGGTACAGGCCGATGAAGCCGACGCGCGCGCCCGAGATCAGCGTCAGCACGCCGTCGAGCATTCCGAGGCCGGCACGCAGGATCGGACAGACGGCGACCTTCTTGCCCGAGATGCGCGGGCACGGCGCGATCTCGAGCGGCGTCTCGATCGGAACGTCCTCGGTCGGGAGATCCTTCGTCGCCTCGTAGGTGAGGAGGAGCGTGACCTCCTCGACGAGCTTGCGGAAGTGGACGGTCGGCGTGTCCTTGTCGCGCAGGTACGACAACTTGTGCTGCACCAGCGGATGACGGACCTCGGTAACGCTCACGCGTACGAGGTGTACCCGCGGAACCCGGGGTACAGCGGCCGCTTCTCGCAGAGCGCTGCGGCGCGGCCGCGCATGGCGGCGACGTCGGCGTCGTCCTGCAGCGCGTCGACGATGATCGAGGCGACCTCGGCGAAGTCCTCCTCGTCGAAACCGCGCATCGTCGCCGCCGGGGTGCCGAGTCGCACGCCCGAGGCGACCATCGGCGGCCGCTCGTCGAACGGCACGGTGTTCCGGTTCGCGGTCAGCTTGCACTCCTCGAGCCGGTCCTGCGCCGCGAGCCCGGTCCACTCCGTCGCACGCAGGTCGAGCTGCACGAGGTGGGTATCGGTGCCGCCGGTGAGGACGTCGAGCCCGCCGTCGAGCAGGCCCGTCGCGAGTGTGTCCGCGTTCTTCCGGATCTGCCGCTGATAGTCGCGGAACGCCTCGGTGCCCGCGATCTTGAAGCACGCCGCCTTGGCGGCGATCGTGTGCATGAGCGGTCCGCCCTGCATGCCCGGGAAGTTCGCCCGGTCGAGCTTCTGCGCGTACTCCTCGGTGCAGAGCACGAACCCCGCGCGCGGCCCGGCCAGCGTCTTGTGGGTGGTCGAGGAGACGAAATGGCAGTGCGGCACCGGGCTCGGATGCAATCCCGCGGCGACCAGCCCCGAGAAGTGCGCCATGTCGCAGAGGAGCAGCGCGCCGACCTCGTCCGCGATCTCGCGAAAGCGCTCCGCCTCGACCGTCCGCGGATACGCGGAGCCGCCGCAGACGATCAGCTTCGGCCGCACCTCCTTGGCACGGGCGAGCACCTCGTCGTAGTCGACCATCATCGTCTCGCGCGAGACGCCGTAGTGATGGAACTCGTAGAGCTTCCCGGAGAAGTTGACCTTCAGCCCGTGCGTCAGGTGCCCGCCGTGGTCGAGCGACAGCCCGAGCACGGAGTCGCCGGGCTTGAGCACGGCGAAGTACACCGCCATGTTCGCCTGCGCGCCCGCGTGCGGCTGGACGTTCGCGTGCTCGGCGCCGAACAGGTCCTTCGCGCGCGTTCGCGCGAGCTCCTCGATCTCGTCGACGACCTCGCAGCCGCCGTAGTAGCGCTTGCCGGGGTAGCCCTCCGCGTACTTGTTCGTCGGCACCGAGCCGACCGCTTCGAGCACGCTCGGCCAGGTGAAGTTCTCCGAGGCGATCAGCTCGATCTGCCCGCGCTGGCGGTCGGCCTCGCGCCCGAGCAGGGCCGCCGTCTCGGGATCGATCTCCGCGAGCCCGGCCGTCCTCAGCGTCTCGAAGGTCTCCTGCGCCAGCGCCACTGCCGTGATGCTACTGGCCGCGCGCGACGCGCACCCGCGCGAGCGCCTCGTCCGACGGCGCAGCCCCCTCGCGCAGGACGCGTGGCTCCTGCCCGGTGAGATCGAGCACGGTCGAGGGCGTCCCCGGCAGGCGGCCGGCATCGATCTCGGCGGCACATGCCTCACGCACGCGTCGCGGCACCTCGTCGAGCGTCGCCGGGTCCCTCCCACCCGCCTCGTTGGCGCTCGTGGCCAGCACCGCACCCATGCGGGCGAGAACCTGCCGCGACGGCTCGGGCAGCACCGGCACCCGCACGCCGATCGCGTCGCGCCGCTCTCCGGTGAGCCAGGGGTAGCGACGAGCCGGGTTCGGCAGGACGAGCGTGAACGGCCCGGGCAGGAGCGCGCGCAGCACTTGCTCGGTCTCCGACAGCTCCGGAATGTGCTCCAGCAACGCCTCGACGGAGGCGGCCAGGAGCGCCGTGGGCTTCGAATCGCTGCGGCCCTTCAGCGCGAGCGCGGCAAATGCCCATTCCTCGCGTTCGGGGTTCCCGGCGAGGCCGTAGACGGTGTCGGTCGCGAGCAGGACGGGCCGGCCCTCCTGCAACGCCGCGATCGCGCGCTCTACCGCGCCGGCCATCGCCCCTCGACCACGCGCGGCCGTCCGGTCAGGTCGCTGCTCACCGCGATGTCCGCGTAGCCCGCGTCCCGCATCCAGGCGGCGACGTCGTCGGCTCGGTCGGTGTGAACCTCGAGCACGAGCCATCCGTCGAGCACTGTGCGCGCGACGTCGACGAGACGAGCCGTCTGACCCTCGTCGACGAGCGCAGCACGCGGCTCCCAGTCGCGCACCTCCGGCTCGAGCGCGGGGAGCTCAGCCGCCTCGACGTACGGCGGGTTCGAGACGACGAGGTCGAACGGGCCCGCGGCGCCGGCGATCAGGTCGCCCTCCCGGAGCTCGACCGTGAGCCCGAGCTCCTCCGCGTTCTCGCGCGCGAGTGCCAGTGCGTCCGCCGACGCGTCGGTCGCGACCGTCGTCGCGCCGGGCAGCTCCTGCGCGAGCGCGAGCGCGATTGCCCCGCTCCCGGTGCCGACGTCGAGCACGCGCGGTTCGGCGACTCCGGCGAGGAGTGCCAGGCACCGGTCGACGACGACCTCCGTCTCCGGGCGCGGCACCAGCGCGCGCCGGTCGGTCCGCAGCGTCAGCCGCCGGAACCCCCAGTCGCCGAGCACGTACGCGAGCGGTTCGCGCGCGCCGCGGCGACGGACGGGCTCGCGTGCCGCGTCCCGCTCGGCGGCCGTGAGCGGACGGTCGTGCTGGGTGTAGAGGTCGAGCCGCGTCAGGCCGAGCGAGCGGGAGAGCAACAACTCGGCGTCGAGCCGCGGACGCTCGACGCCGTGCGACGCGAGATAGTCGGTCGCCGCGTCGAGTGCCTCGCCGAGGGTCACACGGAGGCGGTCTCGAGCGCGCGCCGCTGCTCGTCCGCCGTCAGCGCATCCGTGAACTCGTCGAGCCCGCCCTGGAGCACCTGGTCGAGCCGGTGCACGGTGAGCTTGATCCGATGGTCGGTGACCCGGTTCTCGGGGTAGTTGTACGTCCGGATCTTCTCGGAGCGCGCGCCGGTGCCGACCTGCGCGCTCCGCGTCGCGGCCTGTTCCGCCGCCAGGCGCTCGCGCTCCGATTCGTAGAGCCGCGCCCGCAGAACACGCATCGCCTTCTCTCGGTTCTGCAGCTGCGAGCGCTCGTCCTGCATCGCGACCACGATGCCGGTGGGCAGGTGCGTGATGCGCACCGCCGAATCGGTCGTGTTCACCGACTGCCCGCCGGGGCCCGAGGAGCGATAGACGTCGATCTTGAGGTCCTTGTCGTCGATGTCGAGGTCGACCTCCTCGGCCTCGGGCATCACGGCGACGGTCGCCGTGGAGGTGTGGATGCGTCCCTGCGACTCCGTCTCCGGCACGCGCTGGACGCGATGCGTCCCGCCCTCGAACTTGAACACGGAGTACGCGCCGTCGCCCTTGACTGCGAACACGCCTTCCTTCACGCCGCCGCCCTCGTTCGCATTGACCTCGAGCTCCTCCCACTTGAAGCCGCGGCTCTCGGCGTAGCGCTGGAACATCCGGGCGAGATCGCCCGCCCAGAGACCAGCCTCGTCGCCGCCGACTCCTTGCCGGATCTCGACGATCACGTCCTTCGAGTCGGCCGGATCGCGCTCGGCGAGCGACAGCCTGAGCTCCTCCTCGAGTCGCGCGACGTCGGCCTCGAGATCGGGCGCGAGCTCGGAGAGGTCGGGGTCGTTGCGGGCGGCGTCGAGGTCGGCCTGGCGCAGCCGCCACTCCTGCGCGAGCGCATGGGGCCGCTCGAGCGCCTTCAGCCGACGGCCCGCGTCGGCCGCTTCGCGGTGGTCGTTGTAGACGGCAGGGTCGGACAGACGCTGCTGCGTCTCGGTGTAGGAGCGCTCGAGCTCCGCGACGAGGTCGTCCAGGGCCGCCATCGGACCCGACAGGGTAGAGCGGCGCGCTAGTCCAGCGCTGCGTCGAGCGTGACGTCCGGGATCCCGGTGAGCGCCTTCGACACCGGGCAGTTCGTCTTCGCCCCCTGGGCCGCCGCCTCGAAGCCGGCCGCGTCGAGCCCCGGAACGGTGCCGCGAACGGTCAGCGCGCCCTTGGTGATCCCCTCGCCCGGCTGGAAGGTGACAGTCGCAGAGGTGACGAGCCGCTCGGGGGGCGTCCCACTGCGCGCGAGGCCCGCTGAAAGCGCCATGGCGAAGCAGGCTGCCCAGGCGGCCGCGATCAGCTCCTCGGGGCTCGTCTTGCCGTTCGGCTCCTCCGAACGCGACGCCCAGGAGACGTCGAGCGGGCCGAAAGCACCGCTGCCGACTTCGCCGATCGTCCCGCTGCCCGACATGAGGTCGCCGGTCCACACCACTTCGGCTCTGCGCTCCGTCGCCATCAGGCCATCACCTCCACTCGTCGATCGGCCGGCTGCTGCCGGCCCTCGTGGGCAAGTACCTCGCGCAGCGCGCGGATCGAGACCTCGAGCTGGTCGAGCGTCGGCTCGCGCGTCGTCAGCCGCTGCAGCCAGAGACCGGGCGCGAGCAGCGTCATCAGCACACGATTGTCGCTGTGCTTGCCCGCGAAGCGGATCAGCTCGTACGCAACGCCTGCGATCACCGGCAGCAGCGCGATGCGGCTGATGATCAGCCAGTACCAGACGGGCCGCCCGAGCAACGCATAGACGAAGACGCCGACGACCATCACCCAGAGCAGAAACGCCGTGCCGCACCGCGGGTGGATCAGCGAATGGCGCTGGGCGTTCTCGGGTGTCAGCTCGTCGCCGGCCTCGTACGCGTTGATCGCCTTGTGCTCGGCGGCGTGGTACTCGAACACGCGCCGCAGCGACGGGATGAAGCTGAGCAGGACGAGGTAGGCGATGAATACCGCGACGCGGATCAGACCCTCGACGAGGACGAACAAGTTGCCGTTCGAGATCGGGAGCGAGTCGGCGAGGAGTGCTGGGCCGACCTTGAACATCATCACGGCGAAGCCGATCGCGACCAGGAACGCGAATGCGAGTGCCCAGCGGCCGAGCTCGGCGGGCTCGTCGTAGCCCTCCGCCTCCTCTTGCGCCGCGTAGCCGGCCGAGACGCCGAGCGCGCGGAAGCCGATCGTCAGGCTCTCGCCGAGCGCGACGACCCCGCGCACGATCGGGAGCCGTAGCGACCAGTGGCGGGCGGCGAGCGGGTCGATCGACCGTGCGACGTGGGCAATGCCGCCGGTGGGCGTGCGAACCGCGACCGCCCAGTTGCGCGGACCGCGCATCATGACGCCCTCGAGGACGGCTTGACCTCCGATGGCCTGCGACATGGTCGGCTACGCGCGCGAGGCGCGTTCGGCCTTCTCGAGCCGGCGCTGGAAGCGCTCGACGCGGCCGCCCGTATCGACGAGCTTCTGCTTCCCGGTGTAGAACGGGTGGCAGTTCGAGCAGATCTCGACGTGGAGCTCGGGGCTCGTCGACCGCGTCACGAAGCTGTTCCCGCAGCTGCAGTGAACCGTCGCGAGCTGGTACTCGGGGTGGATTCCGGCCTTCATCGCCGGGCCAGGATAGCAGCGGCCGTATCGGTGGCGACGTTGCCTCCCGAGACGACGAGCACGGGCCGCTCGGCCTGGACGCGTCCCGCGAGCCACGCGGCGGTGGCGGCCGCGCCCGCCGGCTCGCACGCGAGCTTCGCGCGCTCGTAGAGGAGGCGGAACGCGTGCTCGATCTCCTCGTCTGAGACGAGGACGCGCTCCAGGTCGCGGCAGATCTCGAGCGCAAGCGCCCCTGCAAACGGCGCGTTCAGACCGTCGGCGATCGACGTCGGCGTCACGGGCGTCGGCTCGCCGCGCTCGATCGCCGTGTGCAGCGCGGTGCTCGTCTCCGGCTCGACCGCGACGACGCGAACCCGGTCGCCGATCGCGGTCTGGATCCCGGAGATCAGCCCGCCGCCGCCGACACCCACGATCACGGCGTCGGTGTCGGGCGCGTCCTCGAGGATCTCGAGCCCGACCGTGCCGGCGCCCGCGATCACGATCGGGTCGTCGAAGGGGTGCACGAGCGTGCGGCCGGTCGCCTCGATCAGGTCGTGGAGGCGGTCGAACGCGTCGCCCGGGCCGGTCGCCTCGAGATCGACGGTCGCGCCGTAGCCGCGCGTGGCCGCGATCTTCTGCTCGGAGGCGCCCTGCCACATCACGACGAGCGCGTCGACGCCCTCCTCCGCGGCGGCATACGCGACGGCTTGCGCGTGGTTGCCCGCGCTGATCGCGATCACGCCGCGCCGCTTCTCGCCGGCGTCGAGAGAGCTCAACTTGTTCAGCGCGCCGCGCACTTTGAACGATCCCGTGCGCTGGAAGAGCTCGCACTTGAGTCGGGCGCCGATCGTCCGGCTCGGCATCATCGGCGTGCGAGCCAGGCGACTGCTGATCGTCGCGCGTGCGCGAAGCACGTCGTCGTGGGTGGGACGCACGCGCTCGATCGTACGTCTCACGCGCGCTGGCGCACTGCTTCGAACAGCAGGACCGCGGCGGCGGCGCTGGCGTTCAGCGAGTCGACGGTTCGTCCGTTGACGGGGATCGACACGGTCTGGTCGGCGGCGGCCCGCCAGCGGTCGTCCAGGCCCCGATCCTCGGCCCCGACGATCAGCGCCGTTGGCCGCCGCAGGTCGGCGTCGCTGTAGCCGGTCGGCGCGCCCACCACTGCGGCGACGCGGCGGAGCGGAAGCGCGCGGAGCTCGTCGAGGCTCGATGCGACGATCGGGAGCGTGAAGACGGCGCCCGTCGAGGCACGTACGGCGTTCGGGTTCCACGGGTCGAACGATCCGTCGGCGACGAGGAGCGCATCCGCGCCGGCCGCCTCCGCCGAGCGCGCCATCGCGCCGAGGTTGCCCGGTTTCTCGACACCGACCGCGACGAGCACGAGCGTCGCGTCCGCGGGCACCTCGTGCCTGGGCGCCTCGACCACCGCGACCACACCTTCGGGCTCGCCGCGGTACGCCATGTGGCGCAGCACACGGGCGCTCACCTCGAGCGCGTCGGAGTGCGCCGCCTCCGCCGTCAGCTCCGGAGCGGCGTACTCGGCGCGAAACCGCAACCCTGCCGCGCGCGCCCGCTCCACCTCGCGCGAGCCCTCGACGACGAACAACCCGGTCAGTCGCCGCTCGCGCGACCGTCGCAGCCGCAGCACCTCCTTGACGCGCGGATTGTCGACGCTCGTGATCACTGCGCCTCGCCCTCGCCGTGGGCCTCACCGTGGCCCAGCGGCTCGGCCGCGTCGCCGGCCGCGAGCAGCGACGCCATCGACGAGACGACGTCGAGCGCGTCGAGGAGCCCGCGCACGACGGTGATCAGGTCGTCGACGTTGCGAGAGCGGATCGCCTCGTCGGCCAGGGTCTCGATCTCCGCCGCCGTGGCGCGGAACTCGGCAATCCGAGCCGCGATCTCACCGGAGCTCATCGGATCGCTAGCCACTCGCGCCCTCCCGGACCCTGCCGACGCTTGGCGCTTTTCGACACGTCAGGCGGCTGCCGCTGTGACGAGACTGGACAGAGAGTCGAACGAGAAAGTGAATTCGCAGGGCTCGAGCCTCGGGCCGGCGGCACCCGCCGTAGCGTGACGCCGTGTCTTGCAAGGCTCGCGACGAACGGCCGGGCTTTCACCATGTCGTCGCGCGCGGCAACAACAAACGACGGATCTTCGTCACCAACATCGACCGTCAGCATTTCCTCGAGATTCTCGCGCGCATCGCGAACCGCCACGGGTGGAACATCTACGCGTACTGCCTGATGCGCAACCACTATCACCTCGTCATGAGCATCGACGAACGTGGACTCTCGGATGGGATGTGCGAGCTCAACTCGGCGTACGCACTGGCGTTCAACACCAGGCACGGTCGGATCAACCATCTGTTCGGAAAGCGGTACTGGAACGAGTACCTCGCCGATGACCGACGGCTGCTCAACACGGTGCGCTACGTCCTGCAGAACCCACGGCGTGCCGGCCGGACCGGCGCACTCGAAGGCTATGCGTGGTCGAGCTACGCGGCGACGATCGGCCTTGCACTCTCCTTCGCCCAGCTCGCGAGCGGCGAGCTCCTCTCCATGTTCGGCAGCACTCGCGACCGCGCAGTCGCGCGGTTCGTCGAGTTCTGCGACGAGTCCGTCCAATTCGGCCATGTCCGGTGGCAGCCGCCGTGACGGAACTGTCACCGGCCGGCTACGTGAGTGTGTACTCGGGGCCGCTGCCGCCCTCCGGCGGGGTCAGACGGCCGCCCTTGGCGGTGATCGCACCGCACTGGACGCAATTCGACGGCGCCAGGCGCACCTCCACGGTCCCGTTGCCGTCCGCCTCCCCCACCTCGTACACCTGCGCCGGGCACATGTGCACCCAGAGCTCCGCCAATTCGCGCGGGACGCGCGTCTGCACGCGAATGTGATTGGGCTGATCGTCGCGCGTCCTGTTTCCGGACGCGAACACGCTCGACAGCTTGTCGAACGTGAGGCGCCCGTCCGCGGGCGGATACAGCCGATCGCGCTGTGTCTCGATGATCGACTGCTCCGCGTCGCGCTCCGTGTCGGCGTCGCCAGGAGGGAAATGCCCCTTCGTGACCGTCATCGCACTCGCCATCGCGCCGCCGATGTAGAAGCCGTGCCCGAACGCCTGGCGCATGTTGCGCACCTCATGCAGATCGCGCCAGATGAACGACGATCGAATCGACTCGTCGTACGACGCCAGCGCGCTCCGCATCGTCGTCCCGCGCTCGAGGGTGCGCCACGCCGCCTCGGCCGCGAGCCGCCCCGACTCGATCGCGTAGTGGATCCCCTTCAGCGCGGGCACGTTGACCAGCCCGACGCCGTCACCCGCGAGCAGGAGCCCGGGCGCATGGAACCGCTCCGGCAGAGCGACGAAGCCGCCCTCCGGGATCGTCTTCGCGCCCCACTGAAGACGCTCGCCACCGGCGAGGAGCCGCCGGATGCGCGGATGCGTCTTCAGCTCCTGCAGAAGATCGTGGACCGACAGTGCAGCATCGCGGTAGTCGAGCCCGACGACCATCCCGATCGTGACGAGGTCCTCCCCGAGCGGGTAGATGAACGACCCGCCGAATTCGCGGTACTTGCCGCGCCCGCGGAGCGGCCAGCCCATCGTGTGGATCACGCGCGTGAGCGGCCGCTGGACGCGCCACACCTCCTTGACGCCGAGGGCCCAGACCTGAGCGTTCGGCCCCTGCAGCCCGAACCGTTCGAGCGCCGCGCTCGTCAGATGACCCTGCGTCCCCTCGGCGAGGATGGTGACGCGCGCCGTCAGATCGGACCCGGGCTCGAAGTTCGGAAGCGGACCGCCGTTCCGGTCGCGTCCCCGGTCACCCGTGCGCACGCCGAGCACACGCCCGGCGTCGACGAGAAGCGAGTCGGCGACGGTCTCGGGCAGCACCGTGACGCCGAGCGCCTCCGCTTCCTCGGCGAGCCAGCTGCCGAGCTTCGACAGCGACGCGATGAAGTTGTGGTGGTTGGCCATCGTCGGCGGCGTCGGGATCCGGTACGCGTGCTTCCGCGTCATGAAGAGCACGGACTCCGCTTCCACCGGTCCCGCGAACGGGAACTCGTCGAGCCGCTTGCGATCCCCGAACAGCAACTGCAGCCCGCGCGGGTTGACGACCGCGCCAGAGAGCAGATGCGCGCCGGGCGCCTTCCCTTTCTCGAGGACGGCGACCGGAACCTCGCCGAGTCGCTCCGCCATCTCGGGGTTCTCCTCGACCAGCTGACCGAGCCTGATCGCAGCAGCGAGGCCGGCCGGCCCTGCTCCGACGATCAGGAAGCCGACCTCGATCCGCTCGTCGACCGGATCGGTCGGCGGCCGGAAGGCTTCGCCGACCGACCACGGCGGTGCGAAGTCGGCGGGGCGAACGCTCACGACCGGCGGGCGCGGACGAGCTCGGTGAGCTTCGGGACGATCTGGTGCAAGTCACCCACGACGCCCAGGTCGGAGAACTCGAAGATCGGGGCGTTCGGATCCTTGTTGATCGAGACGATCACGTTCGAGCCCTGCATGCCGACCTTGTGCTGGATCGCGCCCGAGATCCCGAGCGCGACGTACAGCTTCGGCGACACCGTCTTGCCGGTCTGCCCGACCTGCGCCGAGTACGGGTACCACCCGGCGTCGACGACCGCGCGGGTCGCGCCGACCGCGCCGCCGAGCGCCTGGGCGAGCCCCTCTGCCAGCGAGAAGCCCTCGGGCTCACCGAGACCACGCCCGCCCGCCACGATGACGTCCGCTTCCTCGATCGACGGGCCTTGCTGCTCCGCATGGGCCTGCTCGACCATCTCGGCGAGGAGCGAAAAGTCCTCGAGCTCGACCGCAGCGTCCTTGACCTCCGCTGCCCCACCCGTCGGCGCGGCGTCGAACGTGCCGGCCCTGAACACCGCCAGCCGTGGGCCGCTCGCCCACCCGACGTCGACATAGACGCTGTCGGAGAGTGCAGGTCTCGTCCCGACGCCGTCCGCGCTCAGGTCGACGAGATCCCAGTTGAGGCCGGCGTCGAGTCGCGCAGCGAGCCCGGCGGCCACGTCGGCCGCAAGCACCGACTGCGCGAACAAGACCGTGTCGAAGCCCTCGTCGCGCACGAGCTTGGCGATCACGTCGACGCGCGGCTGCGGCAGTGGAGCAGCGAGCCGCTCGTCGTCGGCGATCCAGACTGTCGTCGCGCCGTGACGGCCCGCCTCCTCGGCGAGCGCACGCACTCCCGTGCCGGCGAGCACACCTGCGACGTCACCGCCGAGCGCCACCGCTTTCGCAAGCACGCCGAGCGAGCCCTTCTGGATCGCACCGTCGTGATGCTCCAGGAAGACGAGGGTCTTCACAGAAGCCTCCGCTCGGCGAGGAACTCGACGATCTGCTCAGCCGCCGTCCCGTCGTCCTCGATCCGGCGCGCCTCTCCCCGTGAGGGCGGCGGATTGAGCGCCAGCACGGTGGTGCGAGACTCGTCCAGGCCCCCGACATCCGACGCGGCGAGCGTGTCCTGCGGCTTGCGCTTCGCGCCCATGATCCCCTTGAGCGACGGATAGCGCGGCGTGTTGATCGAGTCCGCGACGGCGACGACCGCCGGAAGCGGAAGCCGGAGCGTGTCGTACCCGAACTCGGTCTGCCGCTTCCCGGTCAGCGAGCCGCCCTCGACGGTGAGCTCGCTCACCTGCGAGACGATCGGCCGCCGGAGGCGGTCGGCGACGGCCGCCCAGAGGCACGCCCCGCCACCGTCGGCCGACTGCTGGCCGAAGAGCACGAGGTCCGGCGACTCGCGTTCGAGCGCACCGGCGAGCGCCTTGGCGGTGCCGAGCAGATCTGCGCCCTCGAAGGCTGCGTCGGAGACGAGCACCGCCCGGTCGGCTCCCATCGCGAGCGCCTTCCGCAACGCGTCGACGGCGCGCTCCGGCCCCAGCGAGAGGACAACCACCTCTCCGTCGCCCCCGGCCTCCTTGAGCACGAGGGCCTCCTCGATCGCGTAGGTGTCCCACTCCGAGATCGCGAGCTCACCCGAGCGGTCGAGGCGCTTCGTCGCCGGGTCGATGCGACGCCCCGACGCGGCGTCCGGAACGGCTTTCACGCAGACGGCGATCTTCATCGCGGCGAGACTCTACCCGCCGCACAGCGGGCGTTCGGCCGTTAGACGGCGACGCGCGACTGCAGGAAGTCGACGATCTCGGACGTCGGCGCGCCCGGCGTGAAGACCTCGGCGACACCTTGCGCCTTGAGTGACGCGACATCGTCCGCCGGGATCGTGCCGCCGACGACGACCAGAACGTCATCGGCTCCGTCCGCGCGCAGGAGCTCGAGGATGCGGGGCACGAGCGTCATGTGAGCGCCGGACAGGATCGAGATCCCGACCGCGTCGGCGTCCTCCTGGATCGCCGTCTCCGCGATCTGCTCGGGCGTCTGGTGCAGGCCCGTGTAGATGACCTCCATCCCCGCGTCCCGTAGCGCCCGCGCGATGATCTTCGCCCCCCTGTCGTGGCCGTCGAGGCCCGGTTTGGCGATCACTACGCGGATCTTCGGCTGCATCTACCGACCCGAATCGGTCGGGATCGGCGGCGTCCCGCGGGGAACCCAGCCGTCGACGAGCCATTTGCCGTTCTTCTTGACCAGGTCGACGTAGAAGTCGCGCCCGTCGGTACCCCGGCGTCGTGAGGTAGAGCTCGACCTGCGCCTTCGTCGCGTACGACTTGTCGATCTTCATGTTCGCCGAGGTCTTGCTGGTGACCGGGTACGGGACGACGGCGATGTTGCCGGTCTTGAACTGCTTGAGGGTCATGCCCTCGCGCACACCCGGGCCCGAGATGCGGTACGCGACATCGAGGTTCTTGCGTGCGACCGCCGTGTTCACGAACTTGGTTGCGACCCGCTGGGCGGCCGGATCGAACTTGACCGTCTTGGGCGGCTTGGGCGGCGCGTACGTGACGCCCCAGCCTGCCGCGGCGTTCGGCGTGCCGTTGCTGCCGAAGCTGACCTGGAGGATGACGAGGACCGCCGCGATCACGGCCAGCCCGGCCGCGATCGGCAGGGCGATCCGCCAGAAGCCCTGGCGCCGCCAGAACGGCGTGCGGGAGACACTGACATGGTCAGCGCGCAGCGGATCGGCGTGCGCTCTCATCTGCCTGAAGGTTAGACGGTGCCGCCGGGAGTTTGTTGGCGCATCTGTGTCAAATGTGATGCGAAGTTCGATTCAAAAGACCGGTGTTTCGCGCCAGGTGCCCCAGGCTTGGCGGAGGACGTCGCACATCTCGCCGACGGTTGCGTACGCCTGGGCGGCTTCGATGATGGGGGCCATCAGGTTTCGCCCTTCGACCGAGGCGTCGGCGGCGAGCCGGGCGAGCGCGGAGGAGACGGCCGCCGAGTCGCGCCGGCCCCTGAGCGCCTGCACGCGGGCGGCCTGTTCGGCTTCGAGCCCCGGGTCGATCTTCAGGATCTCCGGCTCGACTTCGCCGTCCTGCTGGTAGCGGTTGACGCCGACG
Source organism: uncultured Thermoleophilia bacterium (assembly GCA_963774355.1). GTDB lineage: Bacteria > Actinomycetota > Thermoleophilia > Gaiellales > Gaiellaceae > PALSA-600. The sequence continues at coordinate 61,016 of CAVZER010000007.1, forward strand.
ATCACCCGCCTGCCCTGCTCGACCTCCGACTGGTAGCGGAACGACGCCTCGGCGATCTCACGCTGGAAGAAGTTGTCCTTGATCGCCGCGACGACACCGCCCAGCTGCTCGATCCGGTCGAAGTACTCGTACGCCTGCCGCTCGAGCTCGTTCGTCAGCTGCTCCAGGTAGTACGAGCCGCCCAGCGGGTCGGCCGTGTTCACCACCCCGGTCTCGTGCGCGATCACCTGCTGCGTCCGCAGCGCCAGCCGCACCGCCTCCTCCGTCGGCAGCGCGAGCGCCTCGTCGAAGCTGTTCGTGTGCAGCGACTGCGTGCCGCCGAGCACCGCCGCCAGCGCCTCGATCGCCGTCCGCACGATGTTCACCTCCGGCTGCTGCGCCGTCAGCGACACACCCGCCGTCTGCGTGTGGAACCGCATCAGCAGCGACCGCTCGTTCCGCGCCCCGAACCGGTCACGCAGCTCACGCGCCCAGATCCGCCGCGCCGCCCGGTACTTCGCGATCTCCTCGAAGAAATCCAGATGCGCGTTGAAGAAAAACGACAGCCGCGGCGCGAACTCGTCCACATCCAGGCCGCGCTCGACCGCCCACTCCACGTACGTGAACCCGTCCGCCAGCGTGAACGCCAGCTCCTGCGCCGCCGTCGACCCCGCCTCCCGGATGTGATAGCCCGAGATCGAGATCGGATGCCACAACGGCATCTCCGCAGCACAGAACTCGACCATGTCCGTCACCAGCCGCATCGACGGCTCCGGCGGGAAGATGTACTCCTTCTGCGCGATGTACTCCTTCAGGATGTCCGTCTGGATCGTCCCGCGCAGCCGATCCCGCGGCACGCCCTGCGCCTCCCCCACACACAGATAGAACGCCAGCAGCATCGCCGCCGGCGAGTTGATCGTCATCGACGTCGACACCTCGCCCAGAGGGATCCCCGCGAACAACGTCTCCATGTCCTCGAGCGAGTCGACCGCCACCCCCTCCCGGCCCACCTCACCCTCCGCACGCGGATGATCCGAATCCAGGCCCATCAACGTCGGCATGTCGAACGCCGTCGACAACCCCGTCTGCCCATGCTCGAGCAGATACCGGAACCGCTCGTTCGTCTCCGCCGCCGTCCCGAACCCCGCGAACTGCCGCATCGTCCACAACCGGCCCCGATACATCGACGGATACACCCCACGCGTGAACGGAAACACCCCCGGATCACCCAGATCCCGCCCGTACTCGACCTCCACCGACTCCGGCGACGACACCGCCGGATTCTCCACCCCCGAAATCGTCGAGTGGAGCTCCCCGCCACGCTCCTCGCGGGTGGTCATCGCCGCCCGGTTTCCACAACGGCTCGGTGCCCCCTGCGTTCGCTGCCCGGGCGAGAATGAACAGCAGGTCGCTCAGGCGGTTCAGGTAGACGAGGGCGACAGGGTTGAGGACCCGCTCCGGCGCCACCGCGAGCACCTCGCGCTCGACGCGGCGACAAACCGCGCGCGCGACGTGAAGCCGCGCGGCGACCTCGCTTCCACCCGGGATCACGAAGCTCTTGAGCTCGGGCAGCGACGCGTTCGCCTCGTCGCAGTCGTGCTCGAGCCGTTCGACCGATTGCGGCGTCATCCGGAGCCGGCCGTCGTTTTCCGCGAAGGGCACCGACAGATCGGCGCCCAGATCGAACAGCTCGTTCTGGATGCGCGCGAGCCGGTCGTCGCCAGCGGCCGCCTGCGCCCACCCGACCACCGAGTTGAGCTCGTCGACCGCGCCGTAGGCGCGGAGCAGCGGGTCGAGCTTCGACACGCGCGATCCATCGCCGAGCGACGTCTCACCGCGGTCGCCGCCGCCCGTATAGATGCGCGTCAGCCGCACCGGCTCGTCCGGCTGAGCGCGAGCTACGGCTCATACCCGCTCCGGTGCGCGCTCACCGAGGATCTGGCGGGCGATCACGAGCCGCTGGATCTCGCTCGTCCCCTCGTAGATCTCGGTCACCTTCGCGTCTCGGTAGTAGCGCTCGACGGGGAACTCCTTCGTATAGCCGTAGCCACCGAGCACCTGGATCGCCTCGGCAGTCTGGCGGCGCGCCGTCTCGGACGCGAACAGCTTCGCCTTCGCCCCGGCTTCGGTGTGCGGACGGCCGTTGGCCTTGAGCCAGGCGGCTCGCAGGACGAGCAGCCACGCCGCGTCGATCTCCGTCGACATGTCGGCGAGCTTGTGCTGGATCGCCTGGTGGTCGGCGATCTCGCCGTCCGAAGGTCTGCCGCTCCTGCGCGTAGCGAAGCGCCACCTCATACCCGGCCCGCGCGATCCCGACCGCCTGCGCCGCGATGCCGATCCGCCCGCCGTCGAGGGTCGCCATCGCGATGCGGAACCCGTGGCCCTCGTCGCCGATCAGACGGTCGTCGTCGACGACCGCGTCCACGGCGATGTCGTTGGTGGCCGAGGAGTTCAGCCCGAGCTTCTCCTCGGTTCGCGTGATCGTCACGTCCTCGCCGTCGAGCGCGAAGGCCGAGATGCCGCGGGCCGACCGAGTCTCCGGATCGGTGCGGGCGAAGAGCAGCACGGTGCCGCCGAAGGCGGCGTTGGTGATCCATTGCTTGGCGCCGACCACGTGCCAGCCGCCGTCGACGCGCTCGGCCCGCGTGACGATCGCGCCGGCGTCCGATCCGGCGCCGGGCTCCGTCAGGGCGAAGCAGCCGATCCGGTCGCCTCGTGCAAGCGCCGGGACGAACCGAGCGCGCTGGTCGTCGGTGCCGAACTGCAGCAGCGGCATCGTGCAGGCAGAGGTGTGGACCGCGACCGTGACGCCGACGCCGGCATCGGCGCGCGAGAGCTCCTCGAGCACGAGGATGTACGAGATGAAGTCGGCCCCGGCGCCGCCGTAGGCCTCAGGAACGCAAACGCCGAGCAGGCCGAGCTCACCCAGAGCCGTCAGAAGCGCACGGGGAAAGCCGTGGTCGCGATCCCACGCCGACGCGTTGGGCTCGATCTCGGCGCGCGCGAAATCGCGTGCGACGGCCTGTATCTCGCGCTGCTCGGCCGTCAGCTCGAAGTCCACATCCGCAGCCTATCCCGGCCGCGAACGCTTCCTCACTTCGGCTCCGGCTCCAGTTTGTAGCCGACGCCGAACCGCGTCTGGATGAACGAATGCCGCGGCGCGGGCCGATCGATCTTCTGCCGGAGCCGCCGCACGAACACGTCGACGGTGCGGTCGCGGTGCGTCTCGCGCCGTCCCCACACCTTCTGCAGCAGCTCGTCACGCGTGACGACGCGGCCGCGGTCGAGCGCGAGCGTGTAGAGGAGCTTGAACTCGGTCGGCGTGAGCCCGGCGCTCTCGCCTTCGACGAACGCCTGAACCTCGCGCGGATCGATCCGGAGCTCCTCGATCTCGATCGCATCGCCGCGACGCTCTTCCGCCGGGCGAACGCCTCTGCGGGCCGCCGCGCCGACACGGGCGACGAGCTCGCGCATCGAGAACGGCTTGACGAGGTAGTCGTCCGCGCCGATCTCGAGTGCATGGACCCGGTCGTGCTCCGTTCCGCGCGCAGAGACGACGACGATCGGCGTCCCGATCCCCTCCGACCTCGCCGTCTCGATCAGCTTCCAACCGTCGAGCTCGGGCAGCATCAGGTCGAGCACACAGACGTCGGGGTTTTCGAAGCGCAACCGTGCGAGGCCGAGCTCGCCGCGTCCGACCACCACGGGGTCGAATCCGGCCGCGCCGAGGTGGCGCGCCATCCCGTCCGCGATCACGGTGTCGTCTTCGACGATCAGGACCCTGCTCACGGAGCCTACGATAGTGCGGTCCCGCCTTTTGTTCGGGTTTCAGATTGGTGACGATTCGGTGACGAACAGATACGTGGACGACCGCAGCTTCGACGAGCTGCGAACCGGTTTCACCGCGGCCGTCTCCCACGAGCTGCGGACGCCGCTGGCCCGGATCATGGCGCTGCTCGACTCCGCCGACCTCCCGGACGCCGACATTCACGCCTTGATCGACCAGGCCCGCGCCGAGGTCGAGAACGCCGGAGAGCTGATCGACGAGATCCTCTTCCTGTCGGAGCTCGAGAGCGGCAAGGAGGTCGTCTCGCTCGGTCACACGAACGCCCTCCCGGTGCTCGAGCATGTCGCCCGCGAGCTCGAGGGGGCCGCCACGCGGGCCGGGGTCGAGGTCCGAGTCGAGGGAGACGTCGACGTCGACGTCCCGGTCCGGCCCCGCATGCTCAGGATGATCGCCGAGAACCTGGCCGAGAACGCAATCCGCTACGCCGGCCACGGGTCGCGCTTCACCCTCTCGGTCTCGCGCGAGGGCAGCACCGCCGTCCTCACCGCCGACGACGACGGCGCGGGCGTCGACACCGAGACGCTCGGCCGCCTGTTCGAGCGCTTCTACCGCGGCGACGCGGCGCGCACGACCCGCGGCACGGGCCTCGGCCTCGCGATCGTGAAGCACGTCGTCACCGCGGCCGGCGGCGAGGTCGAGGCGAGCGGGTCGACCGGAGGCGGGCTACAGGTGCGTTGCGCGTTTCCCGTGCAGGCGCGCGTGCGAGGGGCCTGACCTCGAGGCCAGACCCCTCTGCGCGAGTCGCGTCTAGGTGTGGATGGTCTTGAGCGTCTTCTCCGCCGCGACGAGCACGGTCTTCACCGTGGACATCGGAGCGAAGGTGAGCTTGGCTGCGTACTTCGGGCCCTGACCTGCCGTCAGCGCCCAGAAGATCATCTTGCGCAACTCGGCTGCGTGAGCCGTCTTCTGGTGGACGATCACGTAGGTGTAGGTGCTGATCGGGTAGGCGAGCGCCGCCGACTTGGGCGGGTTCACGATGTGCATCTCGTTGTTCGCCGGGACCTTCGGGTAGGCGAGCGCGGCGGCCTCGATGCGGCGCAGGCTCGGGTAGAGGAACTTCCCGGCTGCGTTCTTCACCGCCGCGAACTTGATGTGGTTCGCGATCGCGTAGGCGACGTCCGTGTAGGCGATGCCGCCGCTCGTCCGCGAGACGACGCCCGCGACGCCCGAGTTCCCCTTGGCGCCGAGGCCGGCCGGGAACGCCGGCTGCGTCGACACGCCGATCTTCGTCTTCCAGGTGCCGTTGACGGCTGACAGATAGTCGGTGAACGCGTACGACGTGCCCGAGCCGTCCGAGCGGAAGATCGGGGTGATCTTCAGGTTCGGCAGGTTGGCGCCCGGGTTCAGCTTGGCGATCGCCGGGTCGTTCCAGTTCGAGATCTGGCCGAGGAAGATGTTCGCGATCGTCGCCCCGTCGAGCCGCAGGTGTGAGGGCGCGCCGGGGACGTTGTAGTCGACCGCCACCGCGGAGAGCGCCCACGGGATCTGCTTGCAGTCCGGGCACGCCTGCTGCTGGGCCGGGTTCAGCGGCGCATCAGAAGCGCCGAAATCGACCTGGTTGCTGGTGATCGCCGCGATTCCGGCGCCGGAGCCGACGGCGCTGTACTGAACCGTGTAGCCGAACGCCGAGCCGAGCGCCGGCGTCCAGGCGGACACCAGCGGGGCGACGAACGTGCTGCCCGCCCCGGTGATCGTCGTGTCGGTCGACTTCGCGCCGGCCGACGTCACCGCGACCGCCGACGCCGCTGCGACGGCGGCCGCGCCGATCGCGAGGAGTGCAAGGCCTTTCTTCATAGGAAGTCCTCTCCTGTTCCCTGGGGAATCGGTGGTCTGCTGAAAAACCTGTGCGTACGTCTGGGACGCCGCCAGCGTGCCGCTGTGAGCAGGGACGATGGGCTGACGCGCTGTTACACCGGGGTGACGGAGTGGTGAACGGGGGACCGGCGTATCACCGGGTGAGCCCGAGCTTGCGGCGCGAGCGGTCGAGCAGGAAGCGCGCCGTCAGGCTCGTGACGAGGACGAAGACGATCAGGACGAACGCCGCCGCCCAGGCCTGGGTGTGCAGGTTCGGATCGGCCGACTCGGAGTCGGTGAAGATCGTCAGCGGGATCGACTGCACCGAATGTGCCGGGTTCCAGTCGACGGCCTCGCCGGCGATCGCGCAGGTGAAGAGGAGCGGCGCGGTCTCTCCGGCCGCGCGTGCGATCGCGAGCGTCGTGCCGGTCAGGATCCCGCCGAACGAGGTTGGCAGAACGACTCGCACGACTGTCTGCCACTTCGAGACGCCGAGCGCGTAGCTCCCCTCGCGAAGTTGGTTCGGGACGAGCGCCAGCACCTCCATCGCCGATCTCGCGACGAGCGGCAGCATGATGATCGACAGGGCGAAGCCGCCGGCGATGGCGCTCTGGTGGTGGCCGATGCCCAGGACCGGAACCGAGGCCTTCACGACGAGCGTGAAGACGAAGATGCCGATCACGATCGACGGGAACCCGTTCAGGACGTCGAGCCAGAGCCGTACCTGGTTGGCGATCCGTTGCGGGGCGAACTCGCTGACGTAGACGGCGGTGAGCACCCCGAACGGCAGCGCGATGATCGTGGCGATACCGACGAGCAGCGCCGAGCCGACGATCGCCGGCGCGATGCCGCCCCCGGACTGGCCGAACAGCGCCGGCCCTTTGATGAAGAAGTCGAGGTTGATGGCGGCGATGCCGCGGCTCGCCACCGACCACACGAGGATCCCGAGGACGACGATGGCCGCGGTCGCAGCCGCGAACGCAGCGCTTTCGGCGATCCGGTTCGCAACCAGACGACGCCGCGCCCGCCCCGTCGCCTTGAGCGAGATCTGAGCAGGCTCGGTCACGTCGCACCCCCCAACTTGCGCTGGAACCGCTTGACGATCATCTGCGCACCGAAGTTCGCGATGAACGAGATCACGAGCAGGATCAGCGCCAGGTAGATCAGCGACGAGATCTGCAGCGTCGTGATCGCTCCCTGGTACTGGTTTGCGACCCGGCTTGCGATCGTGTCGCCCGGCTCGAAGATCGACCGGTGGAGCGGGATGAAGTTGCCGATCACCTGGGTGACGGCGATCGCCTCGCCCAGTGCGCGGCCGAGCCCGAGGACGACGGCCGCGACGACGCCTCCGCGCACCGAGGGGACGGTGACCGTCTTCACCATCTCCCAGCGCGTTGCTCCGAGCCCGATCGCACCTTCCTCGAGCTCGGAGGGGACGCTGAGGAAGAGGTCGCGGCAGATCGACGAGGTGATCGGGATCGTCATGATCGTCAGGACGAGGATCGCCGCGAAGACGGTCGACTCGACCTTGTCCTGGCCGTTGGCGAAGATCGGCAACCAACCCAGCACGCTGCTGATCCACGGCTGCAGGTGCTGCGCGGAGAACGGGGCCAGGACGTAGATGCCCCAGAGGCCGATGACCACGCTCGGGACCGCGGCGAGCATCTCGATCAGCGTCCCCGCCGGCCCGCGGATCGCCGGCGGGGCGATCTCGCTGAGGAAGAGCGCGATCGCGACGGAGATCGGGCCGGAAAGCAGGATCGCGCCGAAGGACGTGACGATCGTCCCGATGATCAGGTCGCGCGCGCCGAACTCGTTGAGCGGCGCGTTCCAGACGTTGTTCGAGATGAAGCTCAGACCGAAGTGCTGGATCGCCGGCCAGGCCGCCTTTGCGATCTCCCAGATGATCCCGGCGACGAGGGCGACCGAGAGCAGGCTGGCGATCGCCGTCAGCCAGTAGAAGAGCTTGTCGCCGAGCCGGTCGCGGAGGTTCCGCGAACCGTCGAGCTCGGATCCTCCGCCCTGTGGGATCGACGCGGCTTCCACCGCGCGGGAGCATTTCAGCCGTTCGGGGACGTCGTGACGACTGTCACCACTCCGTCACATATCATTCACATTCTGTCGACCCTGGGGAACGGCACGGGTCGGGAGACTCACACGGTGTCGACCATGGATCAGGCGAAGTCCAACCAACAGGCCGTTCCGGCCATCGGCGTCGCCGCGCCGCCCTCTGCCGCCGAAATCAGCCAGGACGTCGTCTTCGACATCGACGATCTGGCGGTCTCGTACGGTAAGGCGCTCGCGGTCGCAGGCGTCACGCTCGACATCCACCGTCACGCGATCACCGCGCTGATCGGACCGTCGGGGTGCGGCAAGTCGACCGTTCTGCGCTGCCTGAACCGGATGAACGACCTCGTCCCGAGCGCGCGCATCGACGGCAAGGTGCTCTACCACGGCACCGACCTGTACGGCAACGGTGTCGACCCGATCGAGGTGCGACGGCGGATCGGCATGGTCTTCCAGCGCCCGAACCCGTTTCCGAAGTCGATCTACGACAACGTCGCCTACGGACTGCGGATCCTCGGCATGAAGGACAACCTCGACGACCGCGTCGAGCAGGCACTCCGCCGCGCGGCCCTCTGGGAAGAGGTGAAGACCCGGCTGAAGCGCTCGGCGTTCGGGCTCTCCGGCGGGCAGCAGCAGCGTTTGTGCATCGCGCGCGCGATCGCCGTCCAGCCGGACGTGATCCTGCTCGACGAACCGGCGTCGGCACTCGATCCGATCTCGACGTCGGCGATCGAGGACCTGATGCACGAGCTGAAGCGGGAGTACACGCTCGTGATCGTCACGCACAACATGCAGCAGGCGGCGCGTGTCGCAGAGATGACGGCGTTCTTCAGCCTCGACGTGCGCGACGACGGGACGCGCAACGGTGTCCTCGTCGAATACGACTCGACGGAGAAGATCTTCACGCAGCCGGCGGACGAGCGCACCGAGGGGTACGTCACCGGCCGCTTCGGATGAGAATCTCGTTCACCGAGGAGCTCTCGCAGCTCGAGGCCGGGCTCCAGGAGGAGGGCGACCTCGTCCTTCGTGCGCTGCGGTCGGCGCTCAACGCGCTGGCGCGCGGCGATTCCGAGCTCGCAGACGAGGTGATCGCGTTCGACGACGAGGTGGACCGGCGCTACGTCGAGATCGAGACCGGCGTGCAGTCGTTGCTCGCGCGCCAGACGCCCGTCGCCGTCGATCTCCGCTTCGTGCTTGCGGTGCTGCGCGTCAATCTCCACCTCGAGCGCATGGCCGATTACTGCGTCACCGTGGCGAAGCTGACGAAGCTGATGGGTGATCTGAACGTCGACGACGAGGCCGTCAGTCGCTCGATCGAGGACATGGGCCAGCGGGCGGAGCAGATGATCCGCGTCGCCATGGATGCGTTTGCAGCCCGCGATGCGGAGAAGGCGCAAACGCTCGTCGAGCTGGACGAGCTGATCGACCGCGCGAACCGGAACGCGACCGACGACCTCCTCTCGCTCGGGAACTCGCCCGAGGAGCGTGAGTACGCGCTGCGGATGCTCGTCGTCTCGCGGTGCGTCGAGCGGATCGGCGACCACGCCGTCGACATCGGAGAGCAGGTCGCGTACCTGGTCACCGGCGAGTTTCGCGAGTTCAGCGACGCCTCGCATCCCGCGTAGACTCGAACCTCCTCTATGAGAGAACCGGGCGTCGAGGATGCGACGCGGCGGACGAGGCTCGCGAACGAGCGCACGTACCTCGCGTGGTGCCGGACAGGGTTGGCCGCGATCGCGGTCGGCGTCGGCATCGGCAAGCTGCTCCCGCTGCACTCGAACGCCTCAGCTTGGCCGTTCGAGGTGGTCGGCGTCGGCTTCGGTGTGCTCGGGCTCGTCCTGCTCGTCGTCGGGTTGCAGCGGACACGTGCCGTCGAAGACGGCGCTGAACCGCGGCTCCTTCGCGCCGATCAGCCCGCAGCTGCTGACGCTGATCGCCGCGATCGGCGTCGCACTCGGCCTCGGCGTGATCGCGCTCGTGCTCTTCGCCTAAGCCGCCCGCAGCCGGCGCTCCTCGTCCAGGCGGACGAGGTAGGCCGGCCGGCGCGAGCGCAGATAGTCGACGACCGCCTCCTCGCTTCGCGCCGACGGGATCAGCGTCTTCCAACCGCCGAGATGGTCGATCCGGTGGAAGTCGCCGTTCGCGATCCCCGGCAGCCCGGCCGCCGCGACCCAGTCGAACAGCGTGTCGCGGTTGAAGAGCTCGAAGCGGTCGACGAAGGCGGCGAGCTCGGGACGGGCGGCGAAGGCCGCGGTCCCGCGCGTCGCGCCCGAGAGGTGCTCGGGCGAATACGGGTGGGCGGCGACGAGCGCCGCCCCGGACGCCCGCGCGGTGGCGAGCGCCGTTTCGAGCCCACTTGCGACGTCGACGAACGAGCGAAGGCCGATCGCGACCGCATGTCCTGCGAGCAGCGGATCGGGATCGTCGTAGGTGAGCTCCAGGCCGGGCAGGACGAGCAGCCCGTAGAGTCGCGCCGCGCGCGCCGCCTCCCGCTCGACCTCCGCGAGGTAGGCATCGAACCGCTGCGCGTTCACATGGTCGCCGGCACGTGTCACGTGATCGGTGACGGCGAGGACGTCGAAACCGCTCTGGCCGTACAGGTCGCAGACCCTGCGCACGCTGAAAGCGCCGTCGCTCCACGTCGTGTGCGCATGCAGTTCGCAGAGGAGCGGGCTCGGCTTCGTCGGCATCCACCCGTATGTTCGCTGCAAATGGGGCACTTTCCGCGCCCCTTCACCGAATCGCTACGCGTTCTTCGACGCTATGTCACGAAGTAGATCGTGCACGCGAGCCCGGCGACGAAGCAGTAGACGGCGAACGGGATCAGCGTGCGAGTCTCGAAATAGCGCATCAGGAAGCGAATCGCGAACCACGCCGCCACGGCGGCGCCGATCGCCCCGGCGAGCGCCTGCCCGCGGACGCCGTTGCCGCCCGAGCCGAAGAGCTCCGGCAGCTTCAGCAGCGCGGCGGCGCCGATGATCGGAGTCGCGAGCAGAAACGCGAAGCGCGCCGCGTCCTTGTGCGAGAGGCCGACGAGGAGGCCGCCGCCCATCGTCGCTCCCGACCGCGAGAAGCCGGGGATGAGCGCCAGGGCCTGGGCGGCACCGACGAAGAAGGAGTCACGCCACGAAACCGTGCGGGCGATCCGGACGTCGTCCTCGTCCGCCGTCACGGGCGCACGTCTGCGGAGCACCTCCGCCCCGGCGAGGAGGACGCCGTTCAGCATCAGGAAGATCGACGCCGAGGTCGGCGAGGCGAAGACCTTGCGGAGCGCGCTTTCGAGCGCGAGCCCGAGGATCCCGGCCGGGATCGTGCCGACCACGAGCAGCCAGCCGAGCTTCGCGTCGGAGTCGTCGGGAGCGATCGCGCGGTCGTGCAGCGAACGCCCGAGGCCCTTCACGATCCGCACCCAGTCGCGCCGGAAGAAGATCAGCAGGACGATCGCGGTCGCGAGGTGCGTCGCGACCAGGAACGTGAGGAAGTACGGGTCGTTCTGATGAATGTTCCAGCCGAGCAGGCTCGGGAGGATGACGCTGTGACCGAGGCTCGAGATCGGAAAGAGCTCCGACACGCCCTGCAGCAGTCCCAGGATGATCGCCTGGGTGTAGGTGATCAGCGATGTCGCGATCAACTCAGGCAGCAGGCGACGTCCGCGACGGCCCGGTGCGGAACCAGGCGAACACGAGGCATGCCACACCGAGCAGGAACGCGGCGATCCCGTGCTTCACGTGGTGGTGGCTCGAGCCTGCCTGGTGCCCCGGGAAGAACCCGGGCAGCGAGCTCGCCGGTAGCGCCCAGTAGACGATCGCGACGGCGATCAACGCGACGCCGATCACGATCGCCAACGTCACGAGCAGGCGGTCGTTCCGCACGGGCGGCAGCATACGTGTCCGCGCGGCGGGCCTGGTGCTCCACCTGTTCGCGACCGGGCGCCTATCATGGGATCTCCAGTGGCGACCACCGAAATCCCGAGCGCCAGCGAGGCGCTGATCAACCGCGAGCTCTCGGCAATCGCGCTCATGAGGCGCGTCCTCGACCTCGCCGCCGACCCGTCTGAGCCGTTGCTCGAGCGGGTGAAGTTCTGCGGGATCGTCTCCGACATCGTCGACGAGTTCTTCATGGTCCGGGTCGCTGGGCTCTACGACCAGGTGCTCTCGGGCCTGGCGGTTCGGCTGCCCGACGGCAGGACACCTCAGCAGACGCTCGACGAGGTCCGCGTCCACGTCATCGAGCTCGGGGCGGCACAGTCGCAGCTGTGGCGCGACGATCTGTGCCCGGCGCTCGCCGCCGAGGGCATCCGCGTCGGCAGCGTGGAGGACGCGACGTCCGACGAGCTCGAAGACCTCGAGCGCATCTTCCTGCGCCAGATCTATCCCGTGCTGACTCCGCTCGCGGTCGGGCCCGGCCAGCCGTTCCCGTACATCTCCGGGCTGTCGCTGAGCCTCGGCGTCATGGTCCGCGACGACACGTCGGGCGAAGAGCGCTTCGCGCGCGTGAAGGTGCCCGAAGGGTTGCCGCGGTTCGTCCCGATCGGCACCGACGGTCTTCGGCTGCCGCTCGAGGCGATCATCGGCCACTTCCTGCCGGTGCTGTTCCCCGAGATGGAGGTGCTCGAGCGCGTCGTGTTCCGCGTGACCCGCGACGGCGACACCGAGATCTCCGACGACGCGGACGACCTGCTGGAGGCGGTCGAGAGCGAGCTCCGCAAGCGCCGCTTCGGGGCCGTCGTGCGGCTCGAGGTGTCGAGCTCGATCTCGCGGTCGATGCTGTCGCGGCTCGAGACGCGCCTCGGGATCTCGCCGTCAGGCGTGTATCCGATGAAGGGCCTGCTCGACCTGGCCGACCTCGGTCAGCTGTACTCGCTCGACCGGCCGGACCTGAAGTACGAGCCGTGGGTCGCCTATACGCAGCGGCGGCTGCTCAGCCCGAAGAACGACGATCTCTTCGCGGAGATCGCCCAACGCGATCTCGTCGTCCAGCATCCGTACGACTCGTTCTCGACGAGCGTCGAGTCGTTCGTCAAGGGCGCCGCGCGGGATGAGGCCGTCGTTGCGATCAAGACGACCGTGTACCGCACCACGCAGGACTCCGCGCTCGCAAACGCGCTGGTCGAAGCGGCGGAGAACGGCAAGCAGTGCGTCTGCGTCGTCGAGCTCAAGGCGCGCTTCGACGAGCAGCGCAACATCGAGTGGGCGCGCTCGCTGGAGCAGGCCGGCGTCCACGTCGTCTACGGGTTCCCGGACATGAAGATCCACGCGAAAACGACGTTGATCGTCCGTCGCGAAGGCGACGAGCTGCGCCGCTACGTCCATATCGGGACCGGCAACTATCACGCCACGACCGCCCGGATCTACGAGGACATCGGGCTGTTCACGGCCGATCCCGAGATCACCGCGGACGTCGCCGACCTGTTCAACTTCGTCACCGGCTTCGGCCGCCCGCAGCGCTTCCGCAAGCTCCTCGTTGCGCCGTTCAACCTGAAGAAGAGCCTGATCGAGCACATCCGCGGTGTCGCCGCGGCCGCCGAGGCCGGACGGCCCGCCCGCATTCGGATCAAGTGCAACAGCATCACCCACCCCGAGGTGATCGAAGAGCTGTACCGCGCCTCGCAGGCCGGCGTCGAGATCGACATCGTCGTGCGCGCGATCTGCGCACTGATCCCGGGCATCCCGGGGCTGAGCGAGAACATCCGCGTGCGCTCGATCCTCGGCCGGTTCCTCGAGCACAGCCGTCTCTATTGCTTCGACGCCGGCGATGCGCGCACGTACTTGCTCGGAAGCGCGGACCTGATGCCCCGCAACCTCGACCATCGGATCGAGGTCGTCGCGCCGGTGGAAGATCCGCACATCCGCGGTGAGATCGACGCCGTGTTCAAGGCCTTGCTGAACGACAATTCGCAGGCCTGGGAGCTGCGGCGAGACCAGATCTGGCACCGCGTGACAGGAAAGAAGGGCGAGCGCAAACGGCCCGCACAGGCGCACTTCATGAAGCGCCGCGACAGGGCACGCCGACTGCAGCGGACTGTCTGACTTCGAGCAGCGCCGTCATGTGGGGTCGTCACCATGCTGCCGTGCCGCTCGGTGTCGTGGATGTCGGCTCGAACACGGTCCGGCTCCTCGTCGAGGCGCACGGCAAGCCGATCCTGTCCCTGCGCGAGAGCGCAGGTCTCGGCGCCTACATCGAACGCGACGGCGTGATCCCGGCCGCCAAGCTCGCCGAGACCGCGGCCCACGTTCGCAGCTTCGTCGAAGCAGCACTCGCGGCGGGCGCACAGGAGGTCGAGGTGCTGATCACGAGCCCCGGACGGCAGGCGGCGAACGGGACCGAGCTCCGCGAAACGATCGCCGCGGCGACGACGGCACCCGTCCGCATTCTCTCCGCGCAGGAGGAGGGCCGGCTCGCGTTCACCGGGGCGCTCGGCAGCGTGCACATCCCTTCGCGCCGGCGCGTCGCCGTGGTCGACGTCGGCGGCGGGTCCTCGCAGATCGTCGTCGGCTCGGGACGTGAAGGAATCACGTGGAGCGGGACGATCGATCTGGGATCGCGCCGGCTGACGAGCAGGCTCCTGTCGCGGAACCCGCCGACGCACGAGGATCTCGTTGCGGCGCGAGGCGAGGTCGATCGTCTCCTGAGCGTCCTCGAGCTCCCCGACGTCGGGTCCGCGCTCGTCGTCGGCGGCAGCGCACGCGCTCTCAAGCGCCTCGTCGGCGGGCGGCTCGGCGCCGACGAGCTCGACTACGCGTTGTCGCTGCTCGAGCACACGTCGGCAGCCGATCTCGTCGAGCGCTACGGCGTCAACCCGTCCCGCGCCGAGATCCTGCCCGCGGGCGCGACGATCCTCGCCGCCGTTCAGGCGCGACTCGACAGATCGCTCAGAGTCGTGCGCACCGGATTGCGCGAGGGTGCCGTGGGCGAGCTCAGCGCCCGCGAACGCGCAGCCTGACCGCGATTCAGCCGAGGGCAGCGTGGCCGCGGGCGATCGCCTCGGCGACCACGTCACGGTATCGAGCGCGTGAATCGCGGCGCCGGGCCCGCTCGAGCTCGATCAGCCGCCCGGCCGCGAGCGCACGCTCTGGTGAGCCGAGCGCGCGGATGCGTGCCTCCGCGACGACGGCGTCCTGGTGCTCGCCGATCACGTCCTGGACCGCGACGATCGCGTCGACGTAGCGAACGACGCGCCCGCGTCCGGTGATCGCGGCGAGCTCGGCCGTGTAACGGGCCCGCTTGGCGTGAATGCGGAGCGCGTGCAGCTCGTCGTCGGAGGAAGTCTCCGAGACCTTGGCTGCGGCCTTTTCGAGCCTCCGGAGCTCGGCCGAGGCAAGCGACTGTGCCGTCCCGGCCAGCTCGTCGGGGATCGAGTCGACGGCCGCCGCGAACGAATCGAACAACTGCAGGTACCGCTCGGAGTCGAGCGCCGCGAGCAGGTCGACGCGGTGTGCCTCCCGCTCCGTCTCGAGATCGGCGACGATCGACTCCGCCCCCTCGCGGTCGACGTCGAGCCCTGCCGCCTCGACACGAAGTCGGCCCAGGAGCACGTCGAGGTCACGCACGGGCCCGAGCGCCCCGCCGAGCCACTTGAGGTCGGCGGAGAGCGGCTCGAGCCGGTCGCCGAGCGTCGAGCGCGTCGCGCGAATCAGCGCACGCGACCGCCGGGTGGCGACGCGGAGCCGGTGGACGTCCTCGGGATGCTCGCCCAGGCGGACGCCGGGGTCGTGTGCCGCGAGCTGGTCGAGCTGCCGGCTCAGCTGGTACACGAGCAGCTCGCGCAGCGTCGCACCCTTCTGGGGCAGGAGAGGCTGCTCGAGCTCGACGACGCGCATCAGCTTCGGGCGACCGTCGGTGGGGCGGGCGCCCGCCCGCTTGAGCTCGCGGCCGAGGCGTGAGAGGTCTTCTTCGACCCCGTCGTCGACGAGCTCGATCTCGAGCTCCACGAACCGGCCGACGCGCCGGCGGCCCTCGAGGATGTCGACGTCGTCGACGGTCACCTCGGCCACCGATCGTCCGCCGTCGACGGCGTGGACGCCGCTCCGGTGCGTTCGGAGCGCGGCGATCGGCTCGAGCGCGCCGCGGTGGAGGTGCACGACGAGCAGCGCGGACAGCTCCTGCGGCGGTGTCGTCGAGCGGCCCGGCGCCTCGATCTCCGTCCGCGCGGTGCCCGAGCGCGGCAGCTTGAGCTGCCAAACGGCCCGGCGGTTCTCGACCCGGCGCCGGAGCGTGATGCCCGCCTGGGCCAGGGAGCGCGACGGCGTATCGAAATACGTCGAGGTGAAGACGCGATTCGCGAGCTCTTCGCCGGCGAGGGCAGGCAATTCGAAGCCGTCCCCCGCCTCGAGCTTCAGCTCCCGCTCGATCGTCGTCCGCATCCTCGGATCGTAGAGGGGTCGGGCCGCGGACGTACAGACGGCCCGCCAACCTACGTGCGGCCGATGCGCAGCGGGTAACGGTCCCGAGAACGTTCGGAGTCGGACCGGCTCAGGGCCCTTCCATTCGGGCGCCGAATATTCGACCATTTTGCGACGTGAGCACGCTCGCCGTGGTCGCCCATCGAGTCACGCCGACGAACGTCCGTCTCGGCGGCGTGCTCAGCCCTGCCCAGGCGCTGGCGCACCTCGGCCCCGGGGACGTCGCCCTGGGGCGTCTCGACGTCCTGCCGACGCTCGACGGGATCGAGCCCGGCCTCTGGGCTCTCGACCGTCTCGCTACGCTCGGCGTGACGGTGCTGAACGGCCGCTCGACGTTGACAGCGGCCCACGACAAGCTCGCCACCTCGACGACTCTCGAGGCGGCGGGAGTGCCGCACCCGGAGACCATTCACCTCGCGCCGTGGCTGCCGCTGCCGGCGCTCGAGACGCCCCTCGTCCTGAAGCCGCGGTTCGGGTCGTGGGGCGCAGACGTCGTGCGGTGCGACGACACGGACTCGCTGCTGCGTGCCCTCGAAGAGTTGCGTTCACGGCCGTGGTTCGAGGCAACGGGAGCCGTCGCACAGCGTCTCGTCCAGCCGCGCGGCTACGACCTCCGGGTGATCGTCGCCGGCGGCCGCGTCGCCGGCGCGGTCCGCCGTGTCGCCGCGCCCGGCGAGTGGCGGACGAACGTCGCGCTCGGCGCACACCGCGAGCCCGTCACGCCGCCGGACGAGGCGTGCGAGATCGCAATCGCTGCCGCTCGAGCGCTCGACGGTGACCTCGTCGGCATCGACCTGCTCCCGGAAGGCCGCGGCCGCTGGACCGTGCTCGAGGTGAACGGCGCGGTCGACTTCAACGTCGTCTACGCGCTCGACGGCGACGTCTTCGAGACCGTGCGCACATCGCTGCTCGACGCGCAGCAGTCAGTACCGGTAGAAGCCCTCGCCTGACTTCCGCCCGAGCCGGCCCGCCTGGACGTAGCGGCGGAGCAGCGGGCAGGGCGCGTACTTCGGGTCGCCGAGCCCGCGATGGAGCACCTCCATGATCGCGACGCACGTGTCGAGGCCGATCAGGTCGGCGAGCGCGAGCGGGCCGAGTGGATGCGCGAAGCCGAGCCGGGCGATCGTGTCGATCGCCTCCGCCTCCGCAACGCCCTCGAGCAACGCGTATGCGGCCTCGTTGATGAACGGCATCAGGATGCGGTTCGAGACGAAGCCGGGAAAGTCGCGCGCCTCGGCGGGCTCCTTGCCGAGCTCGCGCGCCAGCCACACGATCGCCTCGGCCGTCTCGTCCGACGTCTGGAGGGCGCGGATCACCTCGACGAGCTTCAACACCGGCACCGGGTTGAAGAAGTGCATGCCGATCACGCGCTCGGGCCGCCCGGTCGCAGCGGCGAGCGACGTGATCGGGATCGAGCTCGTGTTCGACGCCAGGATCGCCTCGGCCGGAAGCGCCGCGTCGGCGCGGCGGAACAGATCCTCCTTGGCCACGGCATCCTCGGTGATCGCCTCGATCAGCAGGTCGGCGGCGACGAGGTCGTCGACCGTCTGCACGCGCGCGAGCGTCTCCTCCGGATCGGATCCGCCTTTCGCCGCCAGCCGCTCGAGGCTCGTTCGCATCGCCTCGACACCTCGATCGACCGCACCGGGAAACGGATCGTGCAACGACACGCGCCGGCCCGAGGCTGCGACCACCTGCGCGATGCCGCTGCCCATCTGCCCGGCTCCGACCACGAGCACGTGCTCGAACCTCACGGCGCGGGACACTACCCTTCGCGCATGGTCGTCCGGGAAGCCCAACCCGACGACGCGTTCGCGGTCGAGTCGATTCGCGTCCGAGGGTGGCAGATCGCCTATCGACACGTGTTCCCCCCGGAGCAGCTCGACGCGCTGCCCGTCGACGAGACGCGTTGGCGGCGGCGGTTCGTGGAGCAACCGCCCGGCTGGTCGACGTTCGTCGCGGAGCACGAAGGCGACATCGTCGGCTTCGCATCCGTCGGCCCGAGTCGCGACGAGCGCGGAATCGGCGAGCTCTACGCGATCTACGTCGATCCCGACGACTGGTCGCAGGGCGTCGGCGGAGCGTTGATCGAACAGGCGGAGCAGCGGCTCGCACGCGACTTCGACGAGGCCACGCTGTGGGTGCTCACGGAGAATCCGCGCGCGCGCCGGTTCTACGAGCGTGCGGGCTGGCAGGTCGACGGCGCGAGCAAGGTCGAGGACCGCCTCGGCGTTCGCTCGGAAGAGACGCGCTACCGCAAACGGCTGAGCAACTCGCGGTCTCGCTCGTAGGTCAGCAGGCCGATCGCCTCGGGCCGCGACAGCCAGCGGATCTCGTCGACCTCGTCGTCGTGGGGGCCGGCAGCGCCCTGCACCTCCATCAGGAACCAGCGCACCTCTTTCGGCTTGCCGCGCGACTCGTACCGGGTCGAGCCGAGCGGCTCGCCGAGGGTGCACACGTAGCCGGTCTCCTCGAGCACCTCACGCAATGCGCCCTGCTCGAAGCTCTCTCCGTCCTCGAGCTTGCCCTTCGGCAGCGACCAGTCGTCGTATCGGGGACGATGGACGACGAGCACCTCGCCGTCGCGGACGACGACGCCGCCCGCCGCTCGGATCTCCGCCATGCGGGTGGTGATACCACCACAGGGTGGACGCTGGGCAGCGGGCTGTCGCGCCGTCAGGCGCCCGCGTAGCGTAAGCGTCGTGATCCGGGCCGTCTTCGCCGCGCGTACCTGGAAGGAGACCGCGTATCTGCTGATCGATCTCGCGGTCGGGATCGCCGGCTTCACCTTCGTCGTCACCGGCCTGTCGCTCGGTGCGGGGCTCCTGATCACGCTCGTCGGCTTTCCGGTGCTGGTGCTGACGCTGCTGGGCTGTCGCGGCGGTGCGTGGCTGGAGCGCCGGCGGGCGCGGCTGCTCGCGCTCGAGCTGCCCGACCCGCCGCGGCTCGACCGAGCCGGGTCGTTCCTCCGCCGGGCTTCGCGGCCACTCGTCGACGGCGTCGGCTGGCGCGCCGCGGCCTACTTCGTCGTGATGCTCCCCGTCGGCATCGCGACGTTCACGATCACGGTGACGATCTGGTCGACGGCGCTCGGGCTGCTCACGCTGCCGGCCTGGGCGTGGTCGTTGCCGCACGGCGGCCCCCAGTTCGGCGAGACGTACTACTGGAGCAGGCCGTGGCAGCTGGCCGTCGCGTCGGTCGCAGGGGCCGTCCTGACGCTGCTTGCGCCGTGGGTCGTGCGCGTCCTCGCCGCGTGCGACCGGGGGTTGGTCCGTGGACTGCTCGGTTCGTCGCGGCGTGCGCTCGAGGAGCGCGCGGAGGTCCTCACCGAGTCCCGGTCGCGGACCGTGGACGCGTCGATCGACGAGCGCCGCCGGCTCGAGCGCGACCTCCACGATGGAGCGCAGCAGCGGCTGGTCGCACTCGGGATGGATCTCGGGATCGCGCTCGAGAAGCTCGAGACCGATCCGGATGCGGCCAAGGCACTGCTGCGCGACGCGCACGGCGATGCACAGCTCGCGCTCCGTGAGCTGCGCGACCTCGCGCGCGGCATCCATCCGGCGGTGCTCTCGGACCGCGGGCTCGACGCCGCCGTCTCAGGGCTGGCCGCACGGTCACCGGTCCCGGTGCGGGTCCGCGGCTCACTGGCGAGACGACCCCCGGCTTCGGTCGAGGCGACGGCCTACTTCATCGCGTCGGAGGCGCTCGCCAACGTCGCGAAGCACGCGAACGCATCGTCGGCAGAGGTCTCGCTCGCGCTCGCAGGACGATCGGCTGCGGGTCGAGATCGCCGACGACGGGCGCGGCGGCGCAGATCCGAACGGTGCCGGCCTCCGCGGGCTCGCCGACCGTGCGGAGGCGCTCGACGGCTCGTTCACGGTCTACAGCCCGCAGGGCGAGGGCACTCGAATCGTCACGGAGCTCCCGTGCGCGTCGTGATCGCCGAGGACTCCGTCCTGCTGCGCGACGGGCTGGTCCGGCTGCTGGCCGAGGACGGGCACGTCGTCGTGGCGGTGGCCGGCGATGCGGCCGAGCTGGTGGCCGCCGTCGAGCGCGAGCATCCCGATGTCGTCGTGGCGGACGTCCGCATGCCGCCGACGCACACCGACGAAGGCATCCGCGCAGCCGTGGAGCTTCGCGAGCGCCAACCCGGGCTGCCGGTGCTCGTCCTTTCGCAGTACGTCGAGGAGCGCTATGCCAGCGAGCTGTTCGCGGGCGGCGCCGGAGGTGTCGGCTACCTGCTCAAGGACCGTGTGACCGATGTGCGCGCATTCCTCGATGCGCTCCGTCGCGTCGCCGCGGGCGAGTCGGTCGTCGACGGCGAGGTGGTGGCGCAACTCGTGACCCGGTCGCGCGCGACGAGCCCGCTCGACGAGTTGAGCACTCGGGAGCGCGAGGTGCTGTCGTTGATGGCGGAAGGGCTCTCGAACGCCGCGATCGCGCAGCGCCTCGTGATCACGGAGCGCGCCGTCGAGAAGCACGTCCGGTCGATCTTCCAGAAGCTCCGGCTGCCGCCCGACGAGACCGGCAACCGCCGCGTGATCGCCGTCCTGCGCTTCCTCGAGAGCGCCCGTTGAGGACATGTCCCGTCGCCAGGCGAGGGTTACAAAAGTGCAACGTCGCGTCCGGCTCTCGCGATTTCGCCCGCAAGAATGGCACCGCGTGCCGGTTGCGGCCACGCCCGCGTGGGCCGTGGCCCGACGCCAGGCCAGGGTAAGGAAACTGTTAAGCCTCGAGCAGGAGCGCGTCGCCCTGGCCGCCGCCGGAGCAGATCGCTGCGAGGCCGAGGCCTCCGCCCGAGCGCCGCAGCTCGTGCACCATCGTCGCGACGATACGGCCGCCCGAGGCCCCGATCGGGTGGCCGAGCGCGACCGCGCCGCCGTTGACGTTGACGTTCGCCTCGTCCGCGCCCAGGAGCTCCGTCGAGTTCGACGCGACCGACGCGAACGCCTCGTTGATCTCGACGCGGGCGACGTCGTCGATCGACTTCCCCGCCTTGCGGAGCGCGATCGCGCCGGCGTTCGCCGGCGTGCGCGCCAGGTACGCGAAGTCGTCCGCGACGTAGCCCTGCGCGAGGATCGTGGCGAGCGGCTCGAGGCCCCGAGCCTGCGCCCACTCCTCCGAGCAGACGACCACGCAGCTCGCGCCGTCGTTCACGCCGGGCGCGTTGCCTGCGGTCGTCGTCCCGTCGGGGTCGAACACCGGCTTCAGCGCGGCGAGCTTCTCGATCGTCGTGTCCGAGCGCACCGACTCGTCCGCGACGACGTCTCCGACCGGCACGAGCTCGTCGTCGAAGCGCCCTTCCGTCTGCGCGGCCGCGGCTCGCGCGTGCGAGCGCGCCGCCCACGCATCCTGCCGCTCGCGCGAGATCCCGAGCTCGCGGGCGACCTTCGAGTTCTGCTGGACCATGTGGAGGCCGTCGAACGTCGACGTGAGCCCGTCGAACACCATCGAGTCGATGAGCTCGCCGTTGCCGAGCCGGTATCCGAACCGCGCACGCGTGAGCAGGTAGGGAGCGTTCGACATCGACTCCATGCCGCCCGTCACGACCACGTCGACGTCGCCCGCGCGGATCATCGCGTCGGCGATCTCGATCGCACGAATCGACGACGCGCAGACCTTGTTGATCGTGTCGGCCGGCGTCTCGACCGGCAGGCCCGCGCCGATCGCCGCTTGCCGCGCCGGCGCCTGACCGGCACCGGCCTGCAGCACCTGGCCCATGATCACGTACTGCGGTTCGCCCGGCTCGATGCCGACGCGCTCGAGCGCAGCCCTGATCACGATCGCGCCGAGCTCGGGCGCCGAGTGCCCCGCGAGACCGCCCCCGAGCTTGCCGAAGGGCGTGCGGAGCGCGCTGACGATGACGCTACGGGCCACGCCGCGAAGTTAGCGCAGGAAGGTGGTGTTGCCGTCGAGATGTCCGGCGGCCGCGACGATCAGGCGAATCGCCGACTCGACGTCGTCGAGGTCGCACAGCTCGTTCGGGCTGTGGATGTACCGCGTGGGGATCGAGAGCAGGCCGGTCGGCACGCCGGCGCGCGACCGGTGCACCTCGTCCGCGTCCGTCGAGGTCGACGTCGAGTAGACCTCGAACGCATGCGGGATCTGATCGGCGGCCGCGACGTCGGCGAGGAGATCCGAGAGCTTCCGGTTGAGCGTCGGCCCGCGCGCGATCATCGTCCCCGCGCCGAGGTCGATCCGCCCCGTCAGACGCGGCTCCCCGCCGGGCGTGTCGGTGGCGGGAGTCACGTCGACGACGATCGCGGCCAGCGGATCGAGCCCGTACGCCGCGGTACGGGCGCCGTACAAGCCCGATCTCCTCCTGGACGGCAGCGACGGCAACCACGTCGACCGCCGCTCCGCCCGACTCGGCGATGCGTTTCGCCGCCTCGAGGACGATGTACGCGCCGAGCCGGTTGTCGAGCGCACGCGAGAGCAGCCGCCCGCCCGGCAACTCGACCGGCGGCCCCGTCCAGACGCCGGCGTCGCCGACACGCACCAGCGCCTCGGCCTCGGCGCGATCCCTCGCTCCGATGTCGACATGGAGGTCGGCGTGCTCCAGGCGCCCGCGGTCGCGGATCTGCTCGGGCGGCAGCCGCCTGCGGCCGATCGTCCCGATCACCTCTCCGTCGCGGGTCCGGAATCTGATCCGCTGGCCGAGCAGCGTCTCGGGGCTGATCCCGCCGATCGTCGTCACCCGCAGCAGCCCTCCGTCCTCGACCGCCGTGATCGCGACGCCGATCTCGTCGATGTGGCCGACCAGGGCGAGCGCCGGCGCTTCGACACCGCCGGCAGCCGCAACACGGGCGAAGGTCGTCCCGAGCGTGTCGGACGAGACCGTCGCGAACGCCGCCGCGGCATCGCGCCAAATGTGCGACGCCTCCTCCTCGTGCCCTGAAGGGCCGAAGGCTTGGAGCAGCGAGATGAGCAGGTCGGGGACGGCCACGCGCGCTTGCGCATTCAAACGCAACCGACTACCTTCACGGTCGATGAACCTCCGCACCCGCATCTGGTGGCGCTCACGCCGCGAGCGGGGCGGAAGCCCGGGCGCGTAACCGCGCGACCGGATCGTCCGTGAAACCGCTCGACCCACGACCCGCGAGGGTCGTTTTCGTCTACCGATGATCGCCAGCACCGTCGTCAACACCGACCTCGTCACGCCCCTCGGCGCGTACCTGCACCTACGCGCGCTGCGCCGGGGCTCGTTCCTGCTCGAGTCGGTCGAGAAGGGAAGGCTCGGCCGCTACTCGCTCGTCGGCTGCGGCGACCGCCTGGTCTCGTTCGAGGACGCTGCGACCGCTGACGCTCCGGTCGTCGGCTACCTCGGGTACGACCACATCGCCCGGCTCGAGCCGACGGTGCCCCTGCCCGCGGACGGCGCCGGCCTGCCGGAGAGCGGGTTCGTGATCGCCGACATGCTCGTCCGCTTCGACCACGCGAGCGGTTTCGCAGAGGTGCTCGCGGGCGATCCCGCCGAGCTCACATCTCTGCTGCAGTCGCCGATCCCGCCGCTGCCCGTCTCGGGCGGCGGGCCGCGCGGTGCGACGCGCCGGTTGCCCTCGCGATTCGACTACGAGCGGGGAGTCGAGACGTGCCGCGAGCACATCCGGCGCGGAGACGCCTTCCAGATCGTGCTCTCGCAACGCGCCGAGCGGCGAACGTCGGTGTCGGCACTCGAGATCTACCGTTCGCTGCGGCGCGTCAACCCGTCGCCCTACCTCTTCCTGCTCGAGCTGGAGTCGCTCGCGCTCGTCGGCTCCTCTCCGGAGACGCTCGTTCGCTGCGAGGACGGCCGCGCATCCGTGAACCCGATCGCGGGCTCGACGAGGCCGGGCGAGGGAGATGCGGAACGGCTGCTGGCGTCGGAGAAGGACCGGGCGGAGCACGTGATGCTCGTCGACCTCGGCCGCAACGATCTCTCCCGCGTCTGCCGGCCCGGCACGGTCCACGTCGAGCGCTTCCTCGAGCCGGAGCGGTTCTCGCACATCACCCATCTCGTCTCCGAGGTCGTGGGCGAGCTCGAGCCCGGCACGCCGTCGTTCGACGTCCTGCGCGCATGCTTCCCCGCCGGAACCGTGTCGGGCGCTCCCAAGGTGCGAGCGATGCAGATCATCTCGGAGCTCGAGGGGTACCGCCGTGGCCCGTACGGCGGAGCGGTGCTCTACGCGCTCCCGGGCGGTCCGCTCGACGCGTGCATCACGATCAGGACGATCGTGATGCACGACGGCGTCGCGCTCCTGCAGGCCGGCGCCGGGATCGTCGCCGACTCGAACCCGCAGGCCGAGCACGAGGAATGCCTGCGCAAGCTCGCCGCACTCGAGACGGCGATCGACCTCGCCGAGGCGCGAACGTGATCCTGCTCGTCGACAACTACGACTCGTTCACCTACAACCTCGCCCACCTCTTCGGCGCACTCGGCGCCGAGGTCGCCGTGCACCGCAACGACGCGATCACCCCGGACGAGGCGGCGGCGCTCGAGCCGTCGCACCTGGTCGTGTCACCGGGGCCCGGCCGCCCCGAGGACGCCGGGGCGTCGGTGGAGCTGGTGCGCCGCCTCGCCCCGTCGACGCCGACCCTCGGCGTCTGCCTCGGCCACCAGGCGATCGTGACGTGCTTCGGCGGGGAGGTCGGCTACGCGCGCGAGCTCGTCCACGGCAAGGCGACGACCGTTCACCACGACGGCAGCAGCCTCTTCGCCGGGATCCCGACGGAGTTCGAGGCGGGTCGCTACCACTCGCTCGCCGCGACGGCGCTGCCGGATTGCCTCGATGTGACCGCCCGGGCAACCGACGGCGACGTGATGGCCGTGCGGCACCGTGAGCTCCCGGTGTACGGGGTCCAGTTCCATCCCGAGTCGGTGCTCACGCCGTGCGGCGCCGACCTCGCCCGGAACTTCGTCGAGGGAGCGGCCCGATGATCGAGTCCGCGCTCGCGCAGCTGCTGGACGGGACCGACCTCACGCGTGCGGAGTCGCGACGCGTGATGGACACGATCATGACCGGGGGCGCGACTCCGGCACAGATCGGCGGGTTCCTCGTCGCGCTCCGGCTCAAGGGCGAGACCGCTGACGAGATCGCCGGCGCTGCGGAGGCGATGCGCGATCACGTGATCGCCGTGCACCCGGAGCGCGACGACCTCGTCGACACGGCAGGCACCGGCGGCGACGGAGGTCGGACGTTCAACATCTCGACGGCCGCGGCGCTCGTCGCGGCGGCCGCCGGCGCCGGCGTCGCCAAGCACGGCAATCGCTCCGTCTCGTCCGAGTCGGGCTCGGCCGACGTGCTCGAAGCGCTCGGTTTCAACCTCGAGCTCCCGGCCGACTCGATCGCCCGTTCGATCGACGAGCTCGGCTTCGGGTTCATGTTCGCGCCCTTCCACCACCCGGCCATGCGTCATGCGGCTCCGGTCCGCCGCGAGCTCGCGGCACGTACCGTCTTCAACGTGCTCGGTCCGCTGACCAACCCCGCCGGCGCTCGCAGCCAGGTCGTCGGTGTCTACGACGCCGGCCTCGTTCCGGTGATCGCCGACGTCCTCGTACAGCTCGGCTCGCACCGAGCTTTCGTGGTGCACGGCGCGGCGGGCATCGACGAGCTCTCCCCGGCCGGGCCGAACCTCGTCTGCGAGGTCGCGGACGGCGTGGTCCGGCGGCGAGAGCTCGATCCGCTCGACCTCGGCGTTCCCCGCTGCGCTCCGGAGGAGCTACGTGGCGGCACGCCGGCGCAGAACGCCGAGCGCATCCGCGCCGTCTTCGCAGGCGAAGGCGATGCTGCCGCGAGGTCGGCCATCGCCCTCAACGCCGCCGGCGCGATCGCCGCGGCCGGCCACGCGGACGATCTCCGCGAAGGGCTCGCCGTCGCGAACGAGACGCTCGACTCCGGCGCGGCAGCGACGCGGCTCGAGGAGCTTGCCGCCTTCTCGCGACTGGCGGCCACGACATGAGGTTCAACGACGCACTCGCCGCTCCGGGCTTCGGCGCGGTCGCCGAGTTCAAGCGCCGTTCGCCGTCCGCCGGGGATCTGCGCCCGGACGGCGATCCCGCAACCGTCGCCCGCGCCTACGAGACGGCGGGCGCACGCGCGATGTCGGTGCTCGTCGACGAGCGCTTCGCCGGCTCGTTCGACGACCTGCGCGCCGCACGCGCCGCGACGTCCCTGCCGCTGCTCGCCAAGGGCTTCTTCAGCACGCGCGCGCACCTCGAGGCGTCGCTCGAGGCGGGTGCCGACGCGGTCCTGCTCCTCCTCCGCGACCTCGACGACGCGGCCTGCCGGATGCTGATCGGCGAAGCGACGGAGCTCGGCCTCGACACGCTGGTCGAGGCGCACGACACGACCGAGCTGCAGCGCGCGGTGAGCCTCGACGCACCGGTGATCGGGATCAACGCGCGGAACCTCGCCGACTTCTCGATCGACCGTCGCACGCAACTCGAGCTCGTCGCGCGAGCACCGCGCGATCGCGTGGTGATCGCAGAGAGCGGCATCGACACGCGCGCGCAGGCTGCAGCGGCCGAGCTCAGCGGTGCGAATGCCGTGCTGATCGGCTCGACGCTGATGCGCGCGCCCGAGCCGGGAGCGAAGCTCGCCGAGCTCGTCGCGCGCCCGCTTGTCAAGGTATGTGGGCTGACCAGGCAGGAAGACGTCGACGCCGCGGTCGAGGCAGGTGCCGACCTCGTCGGGTTCATCCTGGCCGACGAGAGCCCGCGCCGCGCCGAGGCGATGCTCGATGCACCGCCGACCGTGTTACGCGTCGCCGTCTTCGTCGGCGAGCAGGCGGAGACGGACGCCGACCTCGTCCAGCTCTATACGCGAGAGGACGGTCATCGCTCTCGCGACGCCGCGCTGCTCCAGCGCGACGAGCGGGTGGCATCGGTGGTCGACCTGCCGTGGCAGCAGTCCGACCCGGCGCACCTCGAGCGCGCACGCGCGACACCGGGGCGCGTGATGCTCGCGGGCGGGCTCGGCCCCGAGAACGTGCGCGCGGCGATCGACGCCGTCCGCCCCTGGGCGGTCGACTCGGCACGCTCGACCGAGGTCTCGCCCGGCGTCAAGGACCACGACGCGCTGCGCGCCTGGGTGGCGGCTGCGAGATGAGCACGTTCGGTGTCTATGGCGGCCGTTACGTCCCGGAGACGCTGATCCCGGCGCTCGACGAGCTCGAGTCCGCGTGGCGCGAGCTGGCCCACGACGAGGCGTTCCACGCCGAGCTCGACGCGCTGCTCGCCACCTACGCCGGGCGCCCGACGCCGCTGACGCGCGTCGAGCGATTCGCTCCGGCGTCGCGGATGTACCTGAAGCGCGAGGACCTGCTCCATACCGGCGCGCACAAGCTGAACAACGCGCTCGGCCAGGCCGTGGTCGCGCGCCGGCTCGGCAAGCAGCGCATCGTCGCCGAGACGGGCGCCGGCCAACACGGTGTGGCGACGGCGACGGTGTGCGCGCGGTTCGGTCTCGAGTGCGTCGTGTACATGGGCAGCGAGGACATCCGCCGGCAAGCGCCCAACGTTGCGCGGATGAAGCTGCTCGGCGCGCGCGTCGAGCCGGTCGAGTTCGGCACCCGGACGCTGAAGGAGGCGACGAGCGAAGCCATCCGCGACTGGATCGCGAACGTCGACACGACCTACTACCTGATCGGATCGTGTGTCGGCCCCGCGCCCTATCCGGAGCTCGTCCGCGAGCTGCAGCGGGTGATCGGGCGGGAGGCGCGCGAGCAGGTGCTGGCCGTCGAGGGACAACTGCCCGCGGCGGTCGTCGCTTGCGTCGGCGGCGGCTCGAACGCGATCGGCATCTTCTCCGACTTCGTCGACGACGACGGCGTGCGTTTGATCGGCGTCGAGGCGGCGGGCGCGGCATCGCTCGGCGCCGGCCGCGCAGGCGTCCTCCACGGTGCGAGATCGTCGCTGCTCGCCGACGAGGACGGACAGATCCTCGACGCGCACTCGATCTCGGCCGGGCTCGACTATCCCGGTGTCGGGCCCGAGCACGCGTACCTCCGCGACACGGGTCGCGCCGAGTACGTGACGGCGACCGACGACGACGCGCTCGCCGCTTTTCACCGCCTCTGCGAGACCGAGGGGATCGTGCCGGCGCTCGAGTCGTCACACGCACTGGCACGCGGGCTCGAGCTCGAGGACCAGCTCGTGCTGGTGTGCCTGTCCGGGCGGGGCGACAAGGACCTGGCCGAGGTGCTGGCGCAGTGAAGACGCTCGTCGTCTACCTGATGGCGATGCCGGAGACGCCCGGCCTCGCTGCGGCGGCGGTCGACGCGGGGGCGGACATCGTCGAGTTCGGATTCCCGTTCTCGGATCCACTCGCAGACGGTCCCGTGATCCGCCGCGCCGGCGAGCGGGCGTTGGCGGCGGGCATGCGCACCGCGCGCTGTCTCGAGTGTCTCGCCGAGACGCGTGCGCTCGTCGACGTGCCGCTCGTGCCGATGACCTACGCGTCGCTGCTCGACGCGTACGGATACGAACGGTTCGAGCGCGAGGCAAAGGCAGCCGGCGCGACGTCGCTGATCGTCGTCGACCTGCCCGCCGACGTGCGTCCGGAGCTGCGACGTGTCCAGCTCGTCGCCCCCACCTCGACCGACGAGCGGCTGCGACTCGCTGCCGCCTCGACCGACGGCTGGTTGTACCTCGTCACCGTGACCGGAACCACAGGTGCGCGCGACCAGCTCGCGCCCACGCTCGGCCCGCTCGCGGCGCGCGTCCGAGCCGTCACCGACGCCCCCCTCTATGCGGGGTTCGGCATTGCGACGCCCGAGCACGCGCGCGACGCAGCCGAGCTCGTCGACGGCGTCGTGGTCGGCTCGCGCGCTGTTCAGGCCGCGGAGGGCGGAGCGGACGAGCTGCACGCGTTCGTCCGCTCGCTGCGCGAGGCGCTCGACGCGACCACGGCGGTCGCATAGCCTCACCGCCATGAAGGAAAGTGTCCGCGTCGCCTGCGTCCAGGCGGAGCCGGTGATCTTCGACCGCGACGCCACGATCGCGAAACTCGCGGAGCTGGCGCGGGAAGCGGCCGAGGGCGGCGCGCGACTCGCCCTGCTCCCGGAGACGTTCGTCCCGGCGTACCCGTCGAACCGCTGGGCGAGAGAGCTCGCGCACGGATCGGAAGGCGCGGCGCTCTGGGCCCGCTTGGCGGCGCAGTCGGTCGAGGTCCCCGGACCGGCGGCCGCGGCGATCGGCGACGCCGCCCGCGAGGCGGGGATCTGGCTCGCCGTCGGCGTGAACGAGCTCGAGCGCGGCACGCTCTACAACTCGCTGCTGCTCTACGCGCCCGACGGAGGGCTGGCACTGCATCACCGCAAGCTCGTGCCGACGAACCACGAGCGCCTCGTCTGGGGACAGGGCGACGGCCGAGGGCTCGAGACCGTCGACACAGGATTCGCCCGCACCGGCGGGCTGATCTGCTGGGAGAACCTGATGCCGCTCGCGCGCTTCGCGCTCTACGAGCGCGGCGTGGAGGTGTACCTCGCACCCACCGCCGACGACAGTGAGGGCTGGCACGACTCGATCCGCCACATCGCCCGCGAGTCGCGGGCGTTCGTGCTCTCCTGCTGCGTCTTCCAGCGGGCATCGAGCTACCCGGCAGACATCCCGCTCGCAGACGGCGGCGAGCTGCTCGGGCGCGGTGGCTCGGCGATCGTCGCACCCGACGGCGCCTACCTCGCCGGGCCGCTCTGGGACGAGGAGGGGATCCTGTACGCCGACCTCGACCCGACCGTGCTCTACACGGCCCGCCAGCGCTTCGACCCGGCCGGGCACTACCACCGCCCCGACGTCCTCTCGCTCACCGTCACGCCCAACCGATGAGCACCGCCGTTGTGGTCGGGGCGGGCGTCTTCGGCGCGTCGACTGCGCGGGCTCTCGCCGCCCGCAGCTGGCAGGTGACGCTCGTCGAGCAGTACTCGCCGGGCACGGTGCGGTCCGCGTCGGGTGGCGACACACGGCTCCTGCGGATGGCGCACGGCGACGCCGACTGGTACTGCGAGCTCGCACGGCGTGCGCGCACGCTGTGGCTCGAGCTCGAGGAGTCGACCGGGGTCCGGATCTGGGAGCCGGTCGGCGTCGCGTGGTTCGCGCGGCGCGCGGACGGCTTCGAGGCGCGGAGCCGCGAGACGCTCGCACGGCTCGGCATCGCGCACGAATGGCTCGCCCCCGAGTCGGCGACGGATCTGTACCCGTCGCTCGGGACCGACGATCTCCACGGCGTCCTCTTCGAGCCCGATGCCGGGGCGCTGCACGCGCGCCGGGCGACGCAGCTCCTCGTCGAGGACGGTGCGCGGCTCGGCGTCCGGCTCGAGTCACGCCGCGCCGTGCCGGACGACGCGCCGGGAGCCGACGTCGTGATCTGGGCGTGCGGCGCGTGGCTGCCGAAATTGTTCCCCGGCGAGGTCGAGCTCGTGATCTCGCGCCGGGAGGTTTTCTTCCTCGGCGGCGGCCCCGGCTGGCGCGGGACGCCCGGTTTCTGCGAATACGACGCGCCCTTCTACGGGCACGGCGACATCGGCGGCCTCGGTGTCAAGATCGCACCGGACGGCCCCGGCGAGGAAGTCGACCCTGATTCGCTCGAGCGCGTCCCGTCCGACGCGCTGCGCCGAGAAGCGCACGCGTATGCGGCGCGTCGCTTCCCCGCGCTCGCCGACGCGCCCGTGATCGGCTCACGCGTCTGCCAGTACAGCCTCACGCCGGACACGCACTTCATCGTCGCGCCGCACCCCGCGCAGCCGACCTGGTGGCTGATCGGCGGCGGCTCGGGCCACGGCTTCAAGCACGGGCCGGCGCTCGGCGAGTACGTCGCCGACTGCGTCGAGGGCAACCGCGCGCCCGAGCCCTTCCATGCGCTCGGGCCGCGCGTGAGCCAGGCCGGCCTGCGCTCGTCGGCGACGAGCTAGAGGTATCGTCTAGGGACGCGCCGGGCTCGACGGCGGCCTCGAGCGCGAGCAAGAGCTTGCGCAGGAGCGCGTTCAGCTGCTGCTGCTCGTCCTTCGTGAGCGCGGAGGCGAAGAACGCCTCGCGCCGGGCCTGGATACCGACCGTGCGGTCCCAAGCCGCGTGTCCCTCGGGCGTGAGCTCGACGACCACGCTGCGCCGGTCCTCCGGATCCGCCAGCCGCCCGACGTAACCCTCGCGCTCGAGCCGGTCGAGCCGGCTCGTCATCGCGCCCGTCGAGAGCTCGAGCTCGGTCGCGAGCGAGCCGGGTGAGCTCCGGTTCGCGACGCGGCGCAGCTTGAGCGCGCACAGCACCTCCCAGTCCTGCAGCGTGAGCCCATGCTCGCCGAGCGTCGTCTCCATCGCCCGTTTGATGCGGCGGTTGATCCCTCCGACCCGGTCGACGATGCCCTCGACCTCGAGATCGATCGCCTCGGTGCCGGGCTGCGTGGCGAGCCGCTTGAGGAAGCGATCGATGTGATCTTCCGCCACGGCCGGAGTATTTGCGCTTTTTCTCTTGACGTCAAGACTCTTCATAGCTATTCTCTTGATATCAAGATACTCGAAGTCGAGGGGATGAGGGGGATTCGCCATGAGCATGAGTAGACCTTGGCTGCCCGACCACGTGAAGATCCTGCACGACGCCCACATCGAGCACCTGAAAGAGCTTCGCGCCGTAGGCCGGCGGCGGCCACGGCCACAGTCACCGCGCCCGAACTGACCGCCACGAGCCGGTGCCTGGCACCCGGTGCCAGGCACCGCGAGGTCAGGCGGGCCAGAAGTCCTCGATGTTCTCGGCGTCCCCCATCGGGTCGTCGATGCGCTTCGAGACGATCACGATCTCGGCATCCTCGGGCTCGTCGTTCCAGATCCCCCGCCAGGTCCCGGGCGGGATGCGGATCGCCTCGTGCTTGTTGAGCTCGACGATCTCGTCGTTGAGCTTGAACTGCAGCCGTCCGGAGAGGACGAGCACGATCTCCTCCTGCGTCTTGTGGCGGTGGCCGTAGGAGCCCTTGCTGCCGGTGTGCTGCGGCATCCGCCGGTGCGTGATCGCGACCTGCTCGGCGCCGATCGCGTAGGTGATCCCGCGCATCTCGCCGGGGTAGTCGCCCAGCCAGTCCTCGACGTCCTCGAGCTTGACGATCTGGTAATCGCTCACGGTCAACCTCCTTTGGTCTGCGAGTATCGAACACTTGCCGGCGCCGACCCGCAACCGCTTGGTGCTCGTCGCGAGCATCCTCGGGTCGGTGATCGTGTTCGTCGACTCGACGGTCGTCAACGTCGCCTTGCCGTCGATCCAGCACGACCTCGGCGGCGGGCTCGCACTGCAGCAGTGGGTGGTCGATGCCTATCTGCTGACGCTCGGCTCGCTGCTCTTGGTCGGCGGCTCGCTCGGCGACCTGTTCGGCCCGCGTCGGCTCTTCATCATCGGCCTCGCGGCGTTCGGCCTGGCCTCGCTGCTCTGCGCTGCTGCGCCCACCGGGAACTTCCTGATCGGCGCGCGCGCGATCCAGGGCGCGACCGGCGCCGTCCTCACCCCGGCCGGCCTCGCGGTGATCACGGGGACCTTCGAGGGCGAGGAGCGAGGCGCCGCGGTCGGCACGTGGACCGCGTGGACCGGGATCTCGTTCGTGATCGGCCCGCTCGCCGGCGGCTGGATCGTGACTCACGCGTCGTGGCGCTGGGTGTTCCTCGTCAATGTGCCGTTCGTCGCAGCGACGCTCGCGCTGGTCGCGTACGCGGTGCCGAGCCGCGTCAGGGGCGGCCCCCGTCCGCGCATCGACGTGATCGGCGCGTGTCTCTGCGCGTTCGGGCTCGCCGGGCCCGTGTTCGCGCTGATCGAGGCGCCCACCCGCCACTTCAGCGACCCGCTGATCATCGTTTCGCTCGTCGGCGGCGTGGTGCTGCTCGTCCTGTTCGTGCTCTGGGAGCGCCGCTCCTCCGCGCCGATGCTGCCACTCCGGCTTTTCCGACTGCGTAACTTCTCGGTCGCCAACGCGGAGACGTTGTTCGTCTACGCCGGCCTGTCGACGCTGACCTTCTTCCTGGTGCTCTTCCTGCAGCAGATCGCGGGGTACACCCCGGTCGAGAGCGGGCTTGCGCTCCTGCCGGTGACGGCGATGATGTTCCTGCTGTCGCGGCAGGTCGGGAGGCTGTCGATGCGGTATGGACCGCGCCTCTTCATGGGTGTCGGGCCACTGCTCGCCGCGGTCGGGGTGGCGGCGATCGCGCGACTCGGCCCGAACTTCGCCTATTGGACCGAGCTCTTCCCGCCGCTGATCGTGTTCTCGCTCGGCTTGTCGCTGATCGTCGCCCCGCTCACCTCGACCGTGCTCTCCGACGCCGGCCCGAGCGACGCCGGCGTCGCGAGCGGCGTGAACAACGCGGCCGCGCGCGTCGCGGGACTGCTCGGCATCGCCGTCGTCGGCGCAGCCGTTGCCGGCTCCACCAACAGTCTCGATCTGACCGGCTTCCGGCTCGCGATGCGGATCACCGCGGCGCTCGTGGCAGCAGGAGGCGTCGTCGGTCTCGTCGGGATCCGGAACACGGCATGACGCTCGGTTCCGCGGCGGCAGAGCTGGTGTTCGACCACGTGACCAAGCGCTACGCCGGCCGTGACGTGGCCGCGGTGTCGTCGCTCACGCTCGAGATCCCGGCCGGGACCTTCTGCGTCCTGGTCGGGCCGTCGGGCGGCGGCAAGACGACCGCGCTCAAGATGGTCAATCGCCTGATCCCGTTCGACGAAGGCGACATCCGCATCGACGGCCGGAGCGTGCGTGAGCTGCCGGCCGCGGAGCTGCGGCGCGGGATCGGGTACGTGATCCAGCAGATCGGGCTCTTCCCGCACATGACGGTCGGCGAGAACATCGCCGTCGTCCCGAAGCTCCTCGGCTGGAATCGCTCGCGCACCGCGGCGCGCAGCGCCGAGCTGCTCGAGCTCGTCGGGCTCGAGCACGCCGACGCGGCACGCTACCCGGCGCAGCTCTCCGGCGGGCAACGCCAACGGGTCGGGCTCGCGCGTGCGCTCGCGGCCGATCCCCCGCTCCTCCTGATGGACGAGCCGTTCGGGGCGCTCGACCCGATCACGCGATCGCGACTGCAGTCCGAGCTCCGCCGGCTGCACCACGAGGTCGGCAAGACGGTGATCTTCGTCACCCACGACATCGACGAGGCGATCACGATGGGCGACCGGATCGCCATTCTCCGTCAAGGCGGCGTGCTCGTCGCAGTACGACACGCCCGACGCGATCCTCGCGCACCCGGCCGACGACTTCGTGACGCAGTTCATCGGCGAGGACCGGGCGCTCCGACGGCTTGCACTGCGGACGCTCGCCGACGTCCCGCTCGAGCCCGCCGTCGGCTCCGAGGTGGCCCCGCGCGTTCCGAGCCGCACGACGGTCCGCAATGCGGTCAGCCTGCTGCTCGAGACGGACGCCGATCACCTCGTGGTCGAGAACGACGACGGCACGGTGCGCGGTTTCTTCCGCTGGCACGACGCGACGGAGCTTCTGTGAGCCCACTCGCGTCGGGGCCGATCATTCCGAACTTCGGGCAGGGCAGCTCGTGCGTGCGCGGCGACCACACGTTCTGCTGGGGTTGGGTGCAGGCGCATTGGAACGACACGCTCGAGCCCGCGCTCGTCCAGCATCTGGAGCTGACAGCGATCGCGGTCGGAATCGGCTTCACGATCGCGATCACGCTGGCATTGATCACCCACCGTGCGCGTGCGCTCGACCGGCCGGTCGGAGCGTTCTCGGCTCTTCTCTACACGGTCCCGAGCCTGGCGCTCTTCCAGCTGCTCGTCCCGCTCACCGGCATCACGACGACGACGGTGGAGATAGCCCTTGTCGCGTACACGCTCGTCGTCCTCTACCCGAACATCTCGGCCGGTCTACGCAGTCCGTCGCCTGACGTGCTGGAGGCGGCGCGTGGGATGGGGTTGACACCGCGCCAGGTGCTGTGGCGCGTCGAGCTGCCTCTCGCAGTGCCCGCGATCATCGCCGGGCTTCGCATCGCGGTCGTGTCGACGATCTCGATCGCGACGATCGCAGCGTTCCTGCTCCCGAAGGGGCTCGGCTATCCGATCTTCATCGCCCTCGGCGCGCCGACGCCGTTCAAGACCGAGATCTACGCAGCCGGTGCGCTCGCGATCGCACTCGCACTCGTGTGCGACACCGCGCTCCTCCTGCTCCGACGGCTTCTCGTGCCCTGGGCGCGATTCCGGTTCGCATGATCGTCGCGGGAGCATTCACCGGCGCGTTCAGCTTCATCGCACACAACCCGGGGCTGCTCGCACACAAGGCGATCGAGCAGCTCGAGCTCGCCGGCGCCGCGCTCCTGCTCGCCGCCGTCGTCGCCCTGCCGGTCGGCATCGCACTCGGCCACCTGCACCGCGGATCCACGGTCGCGATCGGGACGTCGATCGTAGGCCGGGCGTTGCCGAGCCTCGTGCTGATCGGCGTCTTCCTCACCGTGCTCGGCATCGGCTTCGTGAACAACATGGCCGCGCTCGCGGTACTGGGGACCGGCCCGATGCTGACGAACGCCTACGAGGGGGTCGAACGCGTCGACCAGGACGTCGTCGCTGCCGCGCGCGGAATGGGGATGACCGGCGGTCAGATCCTGCGGAAGGTCGAGCTGCCTCTCGCGCTCCCCCTCGTCTTCACCGGCATCCAGATCGCGGCGGTCACCGTCGTCGCAACGGCAACGATCGCGGCTGTCGCCGGCGGCGGCGGCCTCGGCGACATCATCGTCAACCAGGCGAGCTACCGGCTGTCCGGTGTGCTCGGCGCCTCGATCTGCGTGATGGCGCTCTCGTCGTCCGTCTATCTCGGGCTCGTCCTGCTCCAGCGCGCCGTAACGCCCAGGGGCCTCCGCGTGACTATGGTGCCGGAAATCCAACGAGGGAAGGAGTCGGGGTGATCAGGAAGCACACGCGGCGGGCTGCCAAGGCGGCGTTCGCGATCTCTTTGGCGGTCGCGATCGTCATCGGCCTATTGGCTGCAGTCGTCGCAGCACCAGCCCACGCGAAATCGGCCGCCGGCCCGACGATCGTGATCGGCACCAAGAACTTCGGTGAGGAATACATCCTCGGGCAGCTCTACAAGCAGGCGCTCGAGGCGAAGGGCTTCACGATCTCCTACAAGGAGAACATCGGCTCGACCGAGATCATTCACACCGCGCTGACGAGCCACAAGATCAACTTCTACCCCGAGTACACCGGGGTGGTCGTCCAGGACGTCTACGGGCACAAGAACTCGCCCAAGACGGGGCAGGCGACGTACCAGCTCGCCAAATCGCTCGAGGCGAAGAAGGGCATCACGGCGCTTCCGCCGACGCCGTTCTACGACACCGACGTGCTCGCGGTGACGAACGCAACGGCCAAGAAGTACGGCCTCAAGACGATCGGCGACCTGAAAAAGGTGGGTTCGTTCAAGCTGGGCGGATTCCCGGAGTGCAAGACCCGCAACACGTGCTTCGTCGGCTACACGAAGCAGTACGGGCTGACGAAGGCGAGCTTCGTGTCGCTGGGGTCGATCTCCGCGTACGTCGCGCTCGACAAGGGTGACGTGCTCGCGGCCGACGTCTTCTCCACCGACCCGCCGCTCGGCAAGCCGTCGAAGTACACGGTGCTCACCGACCCGAAGCACGTCACGGGGTTCCAGAACGTGACGCCGCTCGTGACGACGTCGGTGCTGCAGGCGGCCGGGCCTACGTTCACGAAGACCGTGAACGCGGTGTCGGCCAAGCTGACGACGCCCGCGATCATCGCGATGAACAAGGCGTTCTACGTCGACAAGCAATCGGCGGCGCAGATCGCCAAGGCGTTCCTGCAGGCCAACGGCCTGCTGTAGGTCGACGCCCCTAGATCGTCGTTCCCGGTGGGAGTCTCCGGCCGGGCGGGAGGGATCGCAGTTCCCTCCCGCCCCCGCCGGAGCAGCACTAGCTCGTGCCGAAGACGAACGTCGAGAAGACGTCGTAGTAGCCGGCCGGCACCCAGATCTCCTGGACGACACCGCCCGCCGGGTACGGCTGGCCCGCCCCACAGTCGAGTGAGCCGCCGATGCCCAGGTCGAGCGTCGGGAACGTCGAGGGACTGGTGCTCGTCGGCTTGCGGCTGATCGTCGCCGGGTCGTTCGAGTTGTCGGCCCCGTCTGCGTACTCGCAGTAGGTCTCCGGGCCACCGTCGATGCTGTCCGTCTGGATCAGGATGCGCGGGTAGACGACGGCGCTTCCCGTCGAGCTCGACAGCACGGCCGCCGACGCCGACACCTTGCACGGGGCTTGCGCAGTGGTGCACGTGAACCTGAACGTGCCGCCCGTCGTGTCGCCGACCGGAGAGCCGATCGTCGTCGAGTACGTCGCCCAGATGCTCGGCCCGCCGCCCCGGTCGACGAGGACGTTCGCGACGCCGTAGTCGGGTTGCCATGCCGGCCCTTGCTGCCCGGTTGCGCCGGCGTCGCCCTTCGGCCCCGTCGGACCGGCGGGCCCGGTCGCGCCCGTATCGCCCTTCTGTCCCGGTGGGCCCTGCGAACCGGTGGCTCCGGTCAGGCCGGTGGCTCCGGTCAGGCCGGTTGCACCGATGGCGCCCTTCGGGCCGGTCGGACCGGCTGGTCCGGCCGCGCCCGTGGCTCCGGTGTCACCCTTCTGCCCCTGCGGGCCTGTCGAACCGGTTGCGCCGGTCGTTCCGGTGTCGCCCTTCGGCCCTTGCGGCCCGGTCGCGCCCTGCGGCCCGGTCAGGCCGGCAGGCCCGACCGCACCGGTGTCGCCCTTCACGCCCTGCGGCCCCTGCGGGCCCGGATCGCCCTTCGGCCCCTGCGGGCCTGCCGACCCGGTGAGGCCCGTCTGGCCGGGAGCGCCCGTCGCGCCGGTTGCCCCTTGCGGACCCTGCGGGCCTTGCACCCCTTGCGGGCCAATCGGTCCCGGGATCCCCGTGCTCGAGCCGGCTGGTCCGGGGTCGCCCTGCAGGCCCTGCTGGCCGGCCTCGCCCCGCGGTCCCGCTGGGCCGGCGGGGCCTACGGCCCCTGCGGCACCCGCGACGCCTGCGGCACCGAGCGGGCCCGGCTGACCTTGCATGTTCCACGTGATCGTCTTCGCGCCCTTCGGGCATCCGGACAGCTTCAAGACGCCGTTTGCGACACAGGCGGTGACGACCCCCTTCTTGACGCCCGGAACGCTCCCGGCGGCGAGCGCAACGACTGCACTCGCGAGGAAAGCCGCCCCGGCGACGAAGATGATCCTCTTCAAGGTTTCGACCCTTCCCGTTGGCTTCCCACGCATCCCAGGCGCGGGCTTCCGGCAAAGTGTGCCGCTCCCGAGAGCTTTTGCCAACTAAACGAAGGAACGGCGATGTTTCCGCCGGAGGTCCGGCGGCCCTGCGGCTACGTCTACGGCAGCCGCTCGCCCGTCAGCCCGACGGCTGCGAGCGATGCCAGCAGCAACAGGGCTGCGCCGCCGACGAACCAGGATGAGACCTCGCGCGTCGAGTGGCGCTCGACGATGCTCGAGCCGAGCTCCCGGTAGATCGTCTTGACGCTCGACGCCGACTTGGCCCGAAACGTCTTCCCGCCGGTGACCTCGGAGATCATCGCCAGCACCGCGGGATCGGGCCGCACCGGGAAGTTGCCGCCGCCGCCGTAGCCGAAGCCGCCGAACCCCGGGACGGAGAGCGTCCCGTGGTCGGTCCCGAGCGCGACCGTATAGACGCGAATCCCGGCGGTCCGGGCACGCTCCGCGCCCTGTTGCGGCGACAGGACGCCCCGGGTCTGCGCACCGTCCGAGAGCAGGACGATCGCTGCCGGCACCCTGCCGCCGCGGCCACGCCGCGTCGAGCCGACAGCCGCCTGTGCCACCTGGACGGCGACGCCGAGCCCGTCGCCGATCGCCGTGCCGGCCTCGGGCGCGAGCAGGTCGATGCCCTGTTGCAGGACGCTGCGGTCGGTGGTCGGGATCACGAGCACGTTGGGGCTCGTGCTGAAGGAGACGAGGCCGACCTTCACCTGCTTCGGCACCTTGGCGGCGAACAGCGTCATCGCCTCCTGCGCAGCCCCGAGGCGAGACGGCTTGACGTCGGACGCGCGCATCGACCCCGACACGTCGACGAGCAGCACGAGCGTCGCGCGCTGAGCGGGCTCGCTGACGCTCGCGCGCGGGCGCGCAAGAGCCGTCGAGGCGGCCGCGAGCGCGACCAGGAAGAGCACGAGCGGGACCCAGCGCAGGGGGCGGCGGCGTGGCGAGGCGACAGACGCGAGGACGTCGAGGTTGGTGAACGCGACCGCGTACTTCGCGCGGCGCCGGTCGATCCAGACCGCAAACACCGCAGCCACCGGCACCACCAGCAGGAACACCAGCATGTACGGGGCTGAGAAGCTCATCCCCGCTCCAGCGCCGGCAAAGCCGGCGCCTCCGCTCCTTGTGAGCCTCCGTCGAGCCTACGGCTCATGGCGCGCACTCCGCGCCGACCTGGACGATGGCGTGGGCGTCGATCGAGAGCTGGTCGGTCGCCGACGCCGTCACGACCACCTTCCGTCCGACGACGACGGCTCTCGCCGAGACGAGCGCGGCGTTCGCCAGGTTCGGCGGCTTCTTCGTCCTGAAGGCGATCGCGCTCCACGATCCCACCAGCTCCTCCTCGGGCAGGCACGAGGTCCGGCCGAACTGCACCGTGCCCGGACCGATGACGACGATCCGCGACCGCAGTTCGAGCGCCGGGCCTGCAGGCGTCACCCGGGCGGAGACGGTGGTACGCCCGCCCCCGCCCTGCGTCGGCACGCACCCGAGCAACGGACGGAACGCCTCGGTGCGTGGAGAGGTCGAGACCGCGCTGAACAACGCATAGCGCGTGGTCGTCACGCCCGGTGAGACCGGTGCGCCGATGCGGCCCTCGAAGGAGACGCGGACGGCGCGCGACGTCGCCTGCGCGTCCAGGCCGCCGACGACCCCGCGGCCGTGCGGGCAGCTGAGCAGGTAGTGCACCGTTCGCTTCGGAGGCACCACGACCCATGGTCCCGCGACCCGGATGCACGCAGTGATGCCGCGGCATTCGTTCGTCGCGTTCCCGGCGGGCGCGACAGTGAGCGCCGCCGTCGACGCCGCGACGACCGCGGCGAGGAGAAGGCCGACGCGCGCGCTCACGGCATCCTCCGGAACCAGACCCCGGACAGCAGCCCGCCTACGAGCATGAACGCGAGACCGCCGGCCGCTGCAACGGCTGTCACCTCGATCCGCTTCGGCTGCTTCCCGACCCGTGATCCGAGCTCGGCGTACGTGGCCGTCGGCTGAAAGGCCAGCACGTGAGAGTAGAAGTGGCCGCCGGTTCCCTGCGCGATCGACTGCAGCACGGCCGGCTGCGCGGGTACCTGGAACTGCTCGGTGAAGCCGCCCTTGAGCTTCTGAAAGACGATGCCGTCCGGGGTCCCGACCGAGACCGAGGTGACCGGGACGTGCGCCTTGCGCGCGGCGGCGGTCGCCTGCTGGGGCGTGACGTTGCCGGCGGTCTGGCCGCCGTCGGAGAAGAGGACCACGATCGCGGGCGGGCGCCGCTGGCCGACTTGGCCACGGACGGTGCGGGCGACGGCGACGCCGCGCACGACCCCCTCGGCGAGCGCCGTGCCCTGGTCGGCGGTCCGCGTACGCGCGATCGCGGCGCGGATCGCGTCCTTGTCGTCGGTCGGCGCCTGCACCACGGCAGCATGGTCGGAGAAGGTCACCACGGACATGCGATAGCCGTTCGGGAGCTCGTCGACGAGGCGGTCGGCCGCCGCCCGCACTGCGCCGAGCCTCGTCGGCGGCGCATCCTTCGCGGCCATCGAGCCCGAGACGTCGATCACGAGGACGACCGTCGCATCCTGCCGCTTCACGTGCACCGTCGCCTGCGGGCGTGCGAAGCCGACCAGCAGGAACGTCAGCCCCGCGAGCAGCAGGCCGATGGGGAGAAAGCGCTGCCAGCGGCCCGGCTGCGGGACCATGTTCGCGAGCAGCCCGGGAGGCGCCCACGCCGCAGCGCGCGCCGTCCGGCGCCGTTCGAACCAGACCACCGCCCAGATCGCGACGGGAACGACGAGCAGGAAGACGAGCAGTGCCGGCGCCTCGAAGCTCAACGACCCGACCGCCCCCTGCGCAGGAACCCCGCGAGCGGCCGCAGCCAGTCGCCTTCCGTCGACAGCGCGACGTGGCGGACTCCAGCCGACGCGAGCATCGTGACCAGCGCTCGCCGCTCGTCGGCGGCCGCTGCAGCGAATCGCTGACGGAGACCACGGTCGCCGGTGTCGACCCGCAGCTGACGGCCCGTCTCGGGGTCGACGAGACGGAGCTCACCGACGTCGGCCAGCTCCTGCTCGCGCGGGTCCCGTACCTCGACCGCGAGCACCGTATGGCGCCCGGCGAGCCGGAGCAGCGGCGCGCGCCAGTCGGGCTTGCCGCGAAAATCGGAGACGACGACGAGCAGCGCGCGCTGCCGCGAGACGCGATCCGTCAGCTCGAGGGCGTCCCGTAGCGAGCCGGCCCCCTCGGGCGGAAGCTCGCGCAGCACCTGGAGCGTGTCGAGCAGCGCGCGACGGCCCTGGCGAGGGCGCTCGACCTGCTGCCGGCCTCCGAACGCGATCGTCCCGAGGCGGTTGCCGCGTCTCGTCGCAGCCCACCCAACCGCGACCGCGACACCCTCGGCGACGTCGGCCTTGCGCCGCTCGCCGGTGCCGAAAGCCATCGACGCCGAGGCGTCGAGGACGAGCCACGTGACAAGCACGCGCTCGGCCAGCTCGATGCGCACGTGCGGCTTGCCGGTTCGGGCGGTGACGTTCCACTCGATCCGGCGGACGTCGTCGCCGGGCTCGTACGGCCGCAGCTGCAGGAGCTCCGTGCCGACGCCGGCGAACGCCGAGCGGTAGTCACCGGCGAGCATCCCGTCGACCCGTCGGCCAACCGCGAGCTCGAGCGCGCGCAGCGAGGCGGCGGAGAGCGGGCCGGGCCCCGGATGGGCGGGCGTGCGTGTCGGGGCAAGCGGGTCGACGGCGGTGGTCACGACGCTGCGGCTTCGCGATGGCCAAGATCGATCTGCGGCATCGGCACCGCTGCGATCACCGTTCCGAGCAGCGCGTCCGCCTCGACCTCCTCGGCGAGCGCGCGATACGAGAGGACGAGGCGATGGCGAAACGCGTCCGCGACGAGCGCCTGGAGGTCGGCGGGCACGACGTAGTCACGCCCACGAATCAACGCGAGCGCCTGCGACGCGGCGATCAGGCTGATCGGCCCACGCGGGCTGGCCCCGTACGAGATGTAGTCGGCGATCGCATCGAGCCCGTGCTCACGCGGACGGCGAGTCGCGGTCGCGACGTCGACGGCCCACGAGATCAGCGCCGGGTCGACGTAGATCTCGCCGACGCGCCGCTGCAGGTCGGTCAGATCCTCGATCGTGAGGACACGGTCGAGCTCGGGCGAGTCGACGAGCGAACGGGCGACGACGGTCAACTCCTCGTCGTGCGTCGGGTAGTCGACGAGCACCTTGAGCATGAAGCGGTCGATCTGGGCCTCCGGCAGCGGGTAGGTGCCCTCCGACTCGATCGGGTTCTGGGTCGCGAGGACGAGGAACGGATCAGGGACCGGGAAGGTCGTGTGCCCGATCGTGACCTGGTGCTCCTGCATCACCTCGAGCAGCGCCGACTGCACCTTGGCCGGCGCGCGGTTGATCTCGTCGGCGAGCAGGAAGTTGCAGAACACGGGGCCGAGGTCGGTCTCGAACTCGGTCTTGTCCGGCCGGTAGATGCGGGTCCCGATCAGATCCGACGGGACAAGATCCGGCGTGAACTGGACGCGATTGAACGTGCCCCCGAGCACCGCGGCGGTCGTCTTGATCGTCAAGGTCTTTGCCAGTCCGGGCACGCCTTCGATCAACAGGTGCCCCCGCGCGAGCAGGCACACGAGCACGCGCTCGAGCATCCCCTCCTGCCCCGCGATCACCCGGCGAATCTCGAACAGCGCCTGCTCGAGCTTGCCGCTTACGTCGTCTGCCACCTCGTCCTCCTCGCTCGCGGTTATCGCCCTGAGAAACCCAAAGCATGCCTTCTGGACCTAAGAACTTCTCCTCAAGGGTGGAAATCGGATCTTGCCCGCGCGAGGGCCGTCTGCCAGCGCGAACGCTGCTCGGCGGCCCCCTCGGATGAGAGTCGCGGCTCGTAGACGGCTCCGACCGGCACCCGGGCATCGCCGCCCCCCGCGAGCGCGGCGACGCCGAGCGCAGTCGTCTCCTGCTCGGCGGCCACCTGCACGGGAAGGCCGAGCAGATCCGACTGCAGTTGCATCAGGAACGCGTTCCCGGTCGCGCCGCCGTCGGCCCGCAGGGCGCGCATCGGCTCCGGCAGTGCCTCGACGACGTCCGCGACCTGGTGCGCGATCGCCTCGAGCGCCGCCCGCACGAGGTGTGCCCTGGTCGTACCGCGGGTCAGCCCCGTGATCAGACCGCGAGCCCCTGCATCCCACCACGGAGAGCCGAGGCCTGCGAGAGCCGGGACGAAGACGACGCCGCCGGTGTCGTCCACGCTCCGGGCGAGCGCCTCGCTCTCTGCTGCGCCGCCGATCACGCCGAGGCCGTCGCGCAGCCACTGCAGAGCGGCCCCCGCGACGAGGACTGCCCCCTCGAGCGCCAGCCCGTCCACGGCGACGGTGCGAAGCAGCCCGTGCGGCGGCGGTGAAGCATCGTCGCCCGCGTGCACGAGCACGAAGCTGCCGGTGCCGTATGTCGCCTTGCCGTCGCCGGCGACGTGGCAGCCGTGCCCGAAGAGCGCAGCCTGTTGATCGCCGGCCATCGCGCGAACGACCACCCGGGCGCCGAGGAGCTCGCCTTCGCCGACCTCGTCGGCCGACCCGACGATCTCCGGAAGGAGCGACCGGTCGACGCCGAAGAGCGCCAGGAGCTCGTCGTCCCAGTCGCGCGTCTGCAGAGAGCAGAGCATCGTCCGCGAGGCGTTCGTGACGTCGGTGACGTGGCGCGTCCCCCGTGTCAACCTCCACGCGAGCCAGGTGTCGACAGTCCCGAAAGCGAGCCCGCGCGGGTCGTGTCGCTGCAGGAGCCACTCGAGCTTCGTCGCCGAGAAGTACGGATCCGGGACGAGCCCGGTGCGGGTGCGGATCAGCTCGCGGTCGAGCTGCTCGCAGCGCTCGGCCGTCCGTCGGTCCTGCCAGACGATCGCGCGCGCGACGGGCGTGCCGGTGCGACGATCCCAGAGCAGCGTCGTCTCGCGTTGATTCGCGATCGCGACGACCTCGATCGCGCCCGGCTCGAGCCGGGCGTCGGCGAGCGCCGCGGCAGCGCTGTCCACGACGCTCTCCCAGATCTCCTCCGGGTCGTGCTCGACCCAGCCGGGGCGGGGAAAGTGCTGCGGCAGCTCGCACGAGCCGCGGCCCGCGATGCGCAGCCCCTCGTCGACCACGAGGCACGTCGTGGCGGTCGTACCCTGGTCGACCGCGAGGATCACGCGAGCCGGTCGACGAAGGCGAGCGCACGGCGCCAGGCATCGTCGGAGGCTTCCTGGAACTGCTCCTGCTTGCGGTCGAAGAAGCTGTGCGGCGCGCCGTCGTAGGTGACGATCTCGTGCTCGATGCCCGCCGCCGTGAGCGCGCGGTCGAATGCCTCGTTGTCCTCCGCGGTGATGTTCCCGTCGTCGCCCGCCTGCAGCGCGAGGATCGGGCAGGTCATCTCTGGAGCGCGCGCAGCTGCGCTCGGCCCTCCCCGCTCTCGTGTCGGATGGCCGTAGAACCCGATCGCACCGGCGAGCCCGTGGCCCGAGGCGGCCGCCAGCCACGAC
This sequence comes from uncultured Thermoleophilia bacterium, assembly GCA_963774355.1. Classification (GTDB taxonomy): domain Bacteria; phylum Actinomycetota; class Thermoleophilia; order Gaiellales; family Gaiellaceae; genus PALSA-600. The sequence continues at coordinate 105,827 of CAVZER010000007.1, forward strand.
GCACGCCCACCGAAGCAGAAGCCGACTGTGAAGATCGACCCGGCCCCGCGACCGCGCAGTTCCTCCACCGCGGCGCGAACGTCGGCCTGAACGGCGGCGTCCGTGGTCTGCTCGACGTGCGGCATGTACTCGAACGCGTCGTCGCGCGACTCGCTTCCGGCCGTGCGGCCGAAGTAGTCGAACGCGAGTGCGGCGTAGCCGCGTTCCGCGAAGCGGAGGCAGAGCTCCTCGTAGAAGTGATAGAGGCCGCGCACGTCGGGGAGAACGACGACGCCCGCGGTCGCCTGTCCATCCGGCTCGGCGACGAAGGCCGCGAAGCTGTTGCCGTCGCTGGACTGCAGGGTCAGCCGGTCGTGCGAGACGGCCGCGCCGGCGATCCTCGGGATCGGCGGCGCCGAATCGGTGTCGAAGCACATCGCTACGTCCGGCCCTCGTCATAGCGGGGCAGGCCGTCGTCGGGGACATGCTCCCAGGACGCCGCATACGCGACGTACTGCCGGTACTCCGGCCGTATCCCGGGATCGGCGTCGAAGGTGCCGAGGCGAATGCTGTAGATCGTCGGCTCGTCGCGACTCTTGCTCCAGAGCGCGCTCCCGCAAGCCGAGCAGAAGCATTTCGCCCAGCCGGCGTCGGGCGGGACCCACTCGCGCACGAGCTCCTCCCCGCTCGTCACCCGCAACGCACCGGGGGCCGTACGGGCCTGCGCTGAAGCAGCGGTGCCGGTTCGCCGCTGGCAGCGAGTGCAGTGGCAGTAGGACGACGAGACGAGCGGCTCGGTCACCTCGTACCGGACGCCGCCGCAGACACAGCCGCCCGTCACGAGTACGGGAGCTCGATGCCGCTGACGTCGATCCCCAGCGAGCGCGCCAGACGCACACCCTGCTCGAGGTCTTCCTTGAGCATGCGGATGTCGGTCTCGCGCATGAGGCTGCCGACGAACTCGCGCGCCTTCGGCCGCCACATCGCGTGCTGTGCGAACAGCGGCAGCATTCCGTTCGCCGCGTCGATCAGCTTCGACTGGACACCGCGTCCCGCCCCCTCGAGCAGGACGCGCTCATAGGCCATCCCGGCGCCGTGGTGGATGCCGTCGTCGATCGCAAGACGGTTGCAGAGGTCCTCGAGCACCGTTCCGCGGGAGGACCTGGCGATCATCCGGAAGCGCGGAATGATCAGCCGCTCGTAGAAGACCTGCATCAGGAAGACCTTCTCCTCGAGCGTGTCGGCATCGAGGGTCATGTGCGCGAGCCGGTCGAGATACGGATCGCGCTCGGCCATGCCGCCGGCCTCGTCGATCAGCTTGAGCCACGCTTCCGTGTGCCGTGACTCGTCCTGCACCATCGTCGTGTAATAGAGCTTCGCCTCGTGGTCGGGTGCGATCGAGAAGAGCTGCGCAGCCATCTCGACGGCCAGCTCGTCGGCCTGCAGTTGCTGTGTGACGACCGACCGCCAGAGATCACGGCGGCGCGCGAGCTTCTGCGGCGAGCCTGAGTACTCGGGGATCGGAGGCACCTCGCCCCACGGCAGGTCGCGCACCTGCCATTCGGCCCGCTTGGCGAGCTCGTAGTAGCGGAAGACGCCCTGCAGCTCGCGGTCCTCACGACCCTGCGGGTAGGTGCTCTCGTCGAAGCGCTCTGGGGCCTCCATCGACGGGAGAGCCTAACGCGCGGTCGGGTCGAGCGGCAGCACCAGGCCGGAAACCTCGTAGCTGCCGCCGAAATCGGCGCCCGTGCTCCACGAGCGCCATGGGCCCGGCGTGATGCGGAGGGTGACGTCGTCGTGCTCGGCGATCCGGCCGCCGAGGTCGGGGTGGGCGCGCCCGGCCGGAGTCAGGTACTTCGCCCAGACCCGCTCGTTGAGCGCCCGGGCTGCCGCTCCGCGCACGAGGGCCACCGGCCCCGACGCCGCGACACCGCGCAGCGGCGCCTCCCCGCGCCCGTGCACGAGAATCGCCCCGACCGGCCGGGCAGCCGCATTTCGCGCCTTGCGCGTACCGCCGCTCGTGGCCACCAGGACGTCCGCGCCGTCGCGCAAGAACCACACCGACGAGAGGTACGGCAGCCCGTCGTCGTCGACGGTGGCGAGCGTCGCGATCAGGCGGGCGTCGAGCAGCTCCGGAGACCCGTTCACCTCCGGCGAGGATGACAGACGGGCTCGGGGCGGCGCCGGACGGGCCAGCGCCGCCCCGAGGTCGATGGCTACGGCGCCGCGGTGATCGAGCCGAACAGGCCGTTCGACTCGTCGTCCGGACCGGCGGTGAAGAAGAGGCTGCTCGTGGGCCCGGCAGCGGAACCGTTGCCGAACTCGAGGGCCCACAGCCCGTCGATCGTGATCGGGTTGCCCATCGGACCGGCCAGCTGTCCGGCGGGGAAGGCTCCGAACAACCCTCCTGCGGTGAGGTGGTACGCGTTGATCCGACCGTCACCGAAGTTGCCGACGAGCAGGTCGCCGGCAGCATTCCCGAAGCTCGGCGGCGCGAGTGCGAGCCCCCACGGTGCGTTGAGCGCTCCGCCGGTCGCGATCCTCGCGACGAGGAACCCGGTCGATGCGTCGTACGCATCGACGATTCCGAGGCCCTGGCCGTGCGCCTCGTCGGTGCTCCCGGGCTGGCGCTCCGCGTAGGTGACGTAGATGCGCGAGCCGATCGCCTGGATCCCGAACGGCGCGAAGTTGCGCGGGATCAGGAAGTCGTTGAACGCGTAGAACGGCTTCGACAGCAACGTCCCCGAACTGTCGAAGACGTCGATCCGCGAATGCGCGAAGTCGGTCGCGAAGAGACGCGGGCCGGCATTCGTCGAGGCGATCGCGAGTCCCTTGAAGACCGCGCCCGTCTTGGAGAGGTCACGGAACGTCTGCGCGTTCGTGCCACCGTTCCATCCGGAGATGACACCTGCCTCGCTGTCGAACAGGAAATGTGCAGGGCCGCCCGTCGGCAGGCTGAAGCCCATGGTGTTGTTGAACACGATTCCGGTCGGCGCATCGCCGACGTTCACCACGAGATTGATACGAACCCCGGCTCCGGTGTAGAGCGTGGAGACGTTCGCGCCGTTGTCGGCCACCCACCAGGGCGTCGTCGGTCCGGCGACGAGGCCCCAGGAGTTCACGAGGTTCGGGTCGGTCACGGTTCCCGGCACGCCGTTGTTCGAGACGAGCGGCGTGACGACGAACCCTCCTGCTTCGGCTGCGGCAGCTACGGCGAGCGCGATCACGATCGCGCCCAGCGCAGCGGCGAGCCGGGTCAGAGGAGTGAAGCGCATGAAATGCCCCCTTTGGTCGGCTGATCCCCTGCCTGCCCTACGGGCGCGAAGGCAAACCGGTTCTCGGCTGCGATCATGCGCCGAGCAGCAATGGATCAGGTGCGGATCGACAAATGGCTCTGGGCGGCGCGGTTCTTCAAGACCCGCGGTGCGGCGACCGAAGCGGTGCTCGGCGGCCGGGTCCAGGTCAACGGCGGCCGGGTGAAGCCGTCGAAGGAGATCAAGCCGTTCGACCGGGTCGACGTCCAGGTCGGCACGGTCAGGTTCACCGTCGTCGTCGCCGGCCTCGCCGACAAGCGGGGACCGGCGTCGGTCGCAGCGACGCTGTACGACGAGACGGCAGAATCGCGTGCTCTCCGCGAGCAGCGGGCGCTCGAGCGCCGGCTCTCCGTACCGCTCGGCGCCGACCTCGGTGAGCGGCCGACGAAGCAGGATCGCCGCCGTCTCGAAGCCCTGCGGCGCGCAGAGCGTAACTCTAAGCCGCCTCGCTGACGGCGGGCGCGAGCTCCTGTTCCGCGGCCACGGTGCGTGTGCGCAGGAAGGTGCCGCCGACGGCCGCTCCGGCGAGCGCGAACAGCGCGCCGGCCATGAACGCAGCGTGGTAGCCCCCCACGAGGGCGTCGAGATGGCCCGCACCCGACGCCGAGAGTGAATCGGTCCGCGACGCGGCAAGGCTCGCAAGCGCTGCGAGCCCAACGGCCCCGCCCATCATGAACGCGGTGTTGACGACCCCGGAGGCGAGCCCCGACTCCTGTGGCGCCACATCGCTCATCGCCGCCAGCAACATCGGGTTGAACGCGAGCCCCGCCCCGATCGCGAGCAGGATCATGCTCGGGAGCACGTCGACCGCGAAGCGCCCGTCGACGGGCGCCCGTGCGAAGAGCGCCAGCCCGACCGCCGCGATCACGAGGCCGACCGCTAGTGGGACTCTGAAGCCGAAGCGCATGACGAGCTTCGCCGACAGCCCCAGCGAGAACGCGGCCATGATGATGTTCGCGGGCAGGAAGGCGAGCCCGACCTCCAGCGGGGTGTACCGCAGCACCTGCTGGAGGTAGAGCGCCGAGAGGAAGAACCAGGCGAACATCGCCGCCGCCCACAGCACGCCCACGACGTTCGCGGTCGCCACGTTCCGCAGCCGGAACAGCCGCAGCGGAATCAGCGGCGAGGAGACGCGGGACTCGATCACGAGGAAGATGCCGAGCAGCACGGCCGCGGTCGCGAGCAGACCGAGCGTCTGCGGCGAGGTCCAGCCCGCCTGGTTCCCGTTGACGATCGCGTAGACGGCGAGCATCAGGGCGGCGGTGACCGTCACCGCGCCGCCGACGTCGAGTCGGCCCGTCGCTGCGTGGCCGTGTTCTGCCGGAACGATGCGCACCGACAAGAGGTAGACGGCGATGCCGATCGGCACGTTGACGAGGAAGATCCAGTGCCAGTTGAGGACGTCGGTGAGAACGCCGCCGAGCAGCACTCCGATGCTGCCTCCGCCGGCCAACACGAACCCGAACACGCCCATCGCCTTCGCGCGTTCGGCCGGCTCGGCGAAGAGGCTCATGATCAGCGACAGCGCCACGGCGGAGACGACGGCGCCGCCGAGGCCCTGGACGGCGCGCGCGGCGATCAGCAGCCCCTTGGTCGTGGAGAGCCCGCAGGCGATCGACGCCAGGGTGAAGAGCGAGACGCCGGCGAGGAAGAGCCGGCGGTGGCCGAACAGGTCGCCGAGACGCCCCCCGAGGAGCAGGAAGCCGCCGAAGGTGAGCAGATACGCGTTCACCACCCACGCGAGCGATGTCTGCGAGAAGCCCAGGCTCGCCTGGATCGACGGCAGCGCGACGTTCACGATCGTCGTGTCGAGCACGATCATCAGGTCGCCGAGACAGAGAACGATGAGTGCCAGCCAACGCCGGCGGTCCGCGGTCACGCGATCGGTCATACCAGTCCGACCGAGCCTCACGCGGAAACTCATCGCGCCCGCCGCCGATGATTTCGTCAGCAAAAAGCAGTCTTCGGAAGATGGCCCCGCCTGTTGCCTTCGCGATCCGCGGGCCGATCGCGGAGGCCGATCTCCCCGGACTGTGCGCCCGGGTCTGTGCCGTGCTCGGTCAGACGACCGGCCAGACGGTGACGTGCGACGTGAGCGGCGTCGAACCGAACGCGGTGACCGTCGACGCACTGGCGAGGCTGCACCTGGCTGCAACTCGCCGTCGTTGCCGGATCCAGCTCGTGGACGCGTCGGCGGAGCTCCGCGAGCTCGTCGCGTTCATGGGGCTCGGAGACGTTCTCGTTCTCTAAGAGTTCGTTTCGGAATGACGCTCGTCGATCTGGGCGCGATGGGCGGGCGTGATGCAAGGACGCAGGGAGCCCCAATAGCCAAGGCTATTGGGGCGACTGAGGACGCGGCAGCGCGCCCGCACAGCGTGTCCAGGCGACACAGACTTCATTTCGAAACGAGCTCTAACTGTCGAGGCGGGACGGCAGCCCGAACAGCGGGAACAGCGACTCGGTGTCGAGGAAGAACGTGAACTCGGCGATGCGGCCGTCCCGCAGCTCCAGCACCTGCAGCGCCCACGGCTCGTAGCCGCCGCCCGGCGACGGCTTGTACTGACCGAAGGCCGGGGAGCCGTTCGCATACCCGACCGGAACGACCCGCGACCCCTGGCAGCCGATTCCCGGACCGAACCACCACGTCAGGATGTCGTCGCGGCCGCTGAGCCACATGTCGAACGGCGGCATCGACTGCCGCGCGTCCTCCGCGATCAGCGAAGTCAGCGCGTCGATGTCGTAATCCTGGAATGCGTCGACGTAGCGCTCGAGCAGCGCCCGGTCCGATGCGTCGAGCTCCTCGACGGGTGCGCCGTCGGCGAGCTCGGTGGTCGCGAGCGTCGCGCGGGCACGCTGCAGCGCGCTGTTGACGGAGGCGACGGTCGTGTCCAGGAGCTCCGCCACCTCGGTGGCGCGCCAGCGCAGCACCTCGGAGAGGATCAGCACCGCGCGCTGGCGCGGCGGCAGATGTTGCAGCGCGGCGACGAAGGCGAGGCGGATCGTCTCGCGCCCCTCGATCACCAGGGCGGGATCGCCGTCGGCCGACACGAGCGCATCGGGGACCGGTGCGATCCACGTCACCTCGGGCAGGACGTGCAGGCTCGACTCGACCGGCTCGGCGCTCGGGCCGAGATCCATCGGCCGGGCACGCCGCTCGCGCCCGCTGAGCATGTCGAGGCACACGTTCGTCGCGATCCGGTACAGCCACGACCGGAGCGCCGAGCGGCCCTCGAAGCGGTCGAGGTTCTTCCACGCGCGGAGGAGCGTGTCCTGCACCGCGTCCTCGGCCTCGAACGGGGAGCCGAGCATCCGGTAGCAGTAAGCCGTGAGCGCCCGGCGGTGCTGCTCGACCTCAGCGAAGGCCGGGGCGGTGCTGACCGATCCCTCCACGCCGGTCATCCTAGTGAGACGATGAGGTTCGGTGCGGCAGCCGGTCTGAACCCTCGGAAACCAACGAAACCGGAGGGATCATGGGCAAGCTCGTGGTGTCGGAGTTCGTGACGCTCGACGGCGTGATGGAGGACCCGGTGGAGCCGAGGGCTTCGCCCACGGCGGCTGGGCGTTCTCGTTCGAACGCGGCCCCGAAGGCGATGCGTTCAAGCTCGACGAGGTGGTGGCGGCCGAGGCGATGCTGCTCGGGCGGGTGACGTACGAGGGGTTCGCCGCTGCGTGGCCCGAGCGCACCGATGACGTCGGCTTCGCCGACAAGATGAACTCGATGCCGAAGTACGTCGTCTCGGCGACGCTCAGCGACCCGCAATGGAACAACACGACGGTGATCGCAAGCGACGTCGCCGAGTCCGTCGCAAGACTCAAGGCAGGCCTGCAAGGAGACCTGCTCGTCGCAGGCAGCAGCCGGCTCGTGAACGCGCTCGTCGAGCACGACCTCGTCGACGAGCTGCGCTTGATGGTGTTCCCCGTGATCCTGGGCTCGGGCAAGCGGCTGTTCGGGGACAGCGCCGAGCCGAGGCGGTTCACCGTCGCCGAAACGAAGCCGGCCGGCGCGACGGTGCTTCTGACGTTGACCCGCTGACGGTCAGCTCGGGGCGATCTCCGGCTGCTTGACGCTCTGCACGTAACCGCGCACGTCCGCGGCAGGCTCCGTGTAGGCGTCGCCGAGCGCGCCCTCCATCGCCTCGAAGTAGTCCTCGACCCAGGCGGGAAGCTCGTAGTCGATCGAGCGCAGGAACTCGAGCGTGGCCGCGAGCCGGATGTCGGCGATCGACGGGGAGTCACCGCCGATGAAGGTCCTGCCGTCGAGGAAGAACCGTTTGTACACCTCGAGCGGGCCTGCGACGGCCTCCATTGCAGCGGCCTGGGCGCGCGCCTTGACATCCTCGTCCGCGTCGGAGGCGCCGACCTCCCCCGGATACTGCGGGAAGTTGAGCACCGGGTACGTCGCCCGGGCGACGAGCGGATAGAGCGTCCCGATCAGATAGAACATCGCGCTGTCGACCATGGCGCGCTCACCCGGCTCGGTCGGGTAGAGGTCGTCGAGCCCGTGCTTGTTGCACAGGTACTGCATGATCGCGCAGCTCTCCCAGAGGGCGCCCCTGGGCAGGCCGTCGCACTCGAGCAGCGGCGTGAGGTCCGCAGGATCCTTCGACAGGAACTCGACGGTGCTCTTCTTGCCCCAGACGTCGACCTCCTCGAAGTCGAGGCCTGCGGCACGCACGAAGATGCGGGCGGTCAGGTTGTTGACGCTGGGTCTGAGGATGCTGAGGGTGTTCGCAGCCATGGTGACCTCCTCGTGGATCAGTACGGATTCTTCGACGACCGATTCGGTGACAGCGACGTGCGCGATCTGCCGACCAGGGCCTCGATCGCGTCGGCGAGATGTTCCTCGGCGATGTTGTAGTCACCACGCTCGACGCGGATGATGTGCGCCTCGAGCAGCACGTCGGCGTGCGTATGCCCATGCGGCGGCTCGAAGCGGTAGGACGCGAGCTCGATCAGCAGGCCGAGCGGATCCTCGAAGTAGATCGAATCCATGAACCCCCGGTCCTTGACGCCGCTGTGCCGGACGCCGCGCTCGTCCAGCCGTTCGACTGCCTGGTGGAACGTCGCCTGAGAAAGGGAGAAGGCGAGATGGTGGACGCAGCCCTGCTCCGTCGAGGTCCGGGTGGGATCGGGCTCGCGGTCCTCGTTGGTGAAGACGGTGATCAGGCGTCCGTCGCCCGGATCGAAATACAGATGGCTTTCCGACGGGTTGTCGAGGTTGGGCTGCTCGAAGACGAACGGCATCCCGAGCACCCCTTCCCAGAAGTCGATCGACGTCTCCCGGTCCGCGCCCACGATCGTGATGTGGTGGACGCCCTGGCTCTGCAGCTTCCGCGTCACCGGTCTACGAGTCTGGACTTGTACTCACTTCGTTGCAAGCTGCCCCACGGCACGAGCTCGACGGTGGTCTGAACGACGAGTACGTCCCGCAGCCGGCTCCGGATTGCCTCGGCGAGGTCGGTGTCCGCGGTCGCTCGCTCGGCGAGCTCGATCGCGACGGGGAGCGGCGGCTCCTGCTTCACGCCCCGAGCCGCCGGGCGCACCAGCACCCGGCCGCTCACACGTGGAACGAATGCGCTGACGACCTCGCGCACCGCCGACGGGAAGATGTTGACGCCACGCACGATCAGCATGTCGTCGGTCCGGCCGAGGCAACGAACCCGCGGCGTCGCGCGACCGCACGCGCACCTGCCGGTCGACACCTCCACGTGGTCACGCGTCCGGAAACGGAGCAGCGGCGCCGCGCGGTGGCGCAGATGCGTGAGCACGAGCTCACCGGTTGCGCCGTCGGCGAGAGCGCGGGCAGCACCAGTCTCGGGGTCGATCAGCTCGGCGTGGACGAAGCCGAACGCGCCGAGGTGCATCCCGGCCTGCTCCTCGCACTCGCCCCACAGCGACGGCCCGATGTCGCCGATCCCCATCGCCTCGGTCACGCGCGCCCCGAACCCGTGCTCGAGCTTCGCCCGGAAGGCGGGCTCGCCACCCCCGGGCTCGCCCGCAACGAGGATTCGCCGGACGCTCGAATTGCGCAAGTCGCGCAGCTCGAGCAGGTACTCCGCGTACGAGGGCGTGAGGACGAGTGCATCCGGCCGCAACTGGTCGACGGCGAGCAGCAACCGTTCGCTCGAACCGGTGCCGACCGGGATGTGGTTGACACCGATCAGCGCGAAGGCCTCGAGAGCCGCTCCGGCGACGAACGGGCCGGCGTTGTACGTCGTGATCACCCGATCGCCCGCCGCAACTCCGGATGCCGAATAGCTGCGAGCGGAACCGGTGACCCAGTTGGCGAGATCGCCGGCGGTCAGCGGGATGTAACTGGGAGCACCCGTGGTGCCGCTCGTCGAGTACACGCGCACGACGTCCGACATGGGGACGCAGAGATGCGCGCCGATCGGATTCTCGGGGGTGCACGTCTCTTTCACCTCGCGCTTGTCGGTGAGCGGCAGGCTCGCGATCTCGTCGAGGCCGCCGCGGGTGTCGACGCCGGCGAGCTTCTCGCGGTAGAAGGGAGAGCGGTCGACGAGGTACGCGAGCTGCTCGCGGTAGCTCGCGTCGTCGACTGCGTGCTGTTCGTCCCAGGACGACGGCCACCGGAGCTCACTCATCCCTGTACTCGACGGCCTCCTCGGCCGTCGCCGCCATCAGGAAGCCGACCGGGCGCTCGCCTTCCTCGGCGAGATGAGCAAGCAGGCTCGCGGTGCGGGCGAGGATCGGCACCGCCTTGACGATCGCGGCGGCGTAACCGAGCTCGAGCATCACCGCGGCGATCGGAAGCGACACGTTCAGGGTGAGAGGGCGGTCCCACGTCTCTGCGACGGCTTCGCGCAGCGACCGCGTCAGCGCCAGATAGGGCCCGTCGAGCCCGCGGGTGTCGGCGAGCTCGAGGATGCGCTCCGCACGCGGATCGACCGGCCGGTGCAACGGGTGGCCGAACCCGGGGATCCTCTCGCCCGCCTCGTGGTACCGGCGCGCGACGGCGCGGGCGACCGCGAGCGGCGGCTCGCCCGCGCCGACCTCGAGCTGCGCCGACTCGAGCACGCGCGCGCATTCCTCCGCGGCCCCGAGGATCACCGTGCCCGCGCCGAGGATGCCGGCCGCCACCGCACCTTGAAGGAACGCCGGGTCTGCCGCCAGCGTCATGCGGGCGGCCACGTTGCTCGGCACGAGCCCATGCTCGGCGATCGCCACGAGCAGCAGGTCGAGGAAGAAGCGCTCGTCGTCGGTCGCCTCGCGACCGGTGACGAGCAGGTGGAAGTACTCGGTGAAACCGATCCGGCCCATCAGGTCACCCGTCAGATCGCGGCCGCGAACCTCGATCCGGTCGGCGCTCGCGTGACTGATGCGCGTGACGGGCTCTCCTGCCTTGCCGATCTGCACGTGCCGATACCTACGTGCTCCGCGCCCGGCCCGTCAACTCCGGACTGTTCGTGAAACGCCCGCTGTGCGAACATATGTTCGTGTGAAGGCTACCATCCTCCACGCCGACCTCGACTCCTTCTTCGCGTCGGTCGAGCAGCGCGACGATCCCCGTCTGCGCGGTCGACCGGTGATCGTGGGGCTGGGTGTCGTGCTCGCCGCAAGCTACGAGGCGAAAGCGTTCGGGGTGCGTACTGCGATGGGCCATGTGCGCGCGCGTCGTCTCTGCCCCTCGGCGGTCGTCGTCCCGCCTCGCATGTCGGCCTACTCCCAGGCCAGCGAGGACGTGTTCCGCCTCTTCGAGGATGCCGCGCCGGTCGTCGAGGGCCTGTCGATCGACGAGGCATTCCTCGACGTCTCGGGGATGGAGCGGAGCGTCGGCACACCGATCGAGATCGCCCGGCGCCTCAAGCAGGACGTATTCGACCAGATCGGACTTCCGATCACGGTCGGCGTGGCGCGAACGAAGTTCCTCGCCAAGGTGGCGAGCGGAGTCGCGAAGCCCGACGGGCTCCTCGTCGTGGCCCCCGAGGCGGAGCTCGCGTTCCTGCATCCCCTGCCGATCGAGCGTCTGTGGGGTGTCGGCAGCGTGACAGCCGAGAAGCTGCGCCGGCACGGGATATCGACCGTCGGCGAGGTCGCCTGTGTCCCCGAGCCGACGCTCGTGGCGATGCTCGGCCAGGCGTCGGGGCGGAAGCTGCACGCGCTCGCGCACAACCGCGACCCGCGGGCGGTGCAGCCGGGACGACGGCGCGGCTCGATCGGCTCACAACGCGCATGTGGGCGCCGGCCGTGGTCACCAGCCGCCGCCGACGCCGACCTGCTCGCGCTCGTCGACCGCGTCACCCGGCGACTGCGGACGGCGCGCCGCGTGGGACGCACGGTCGTGCTGCGGCTGCGCTTCGACGACTACGAGCGCGCGACGCGATCGCAGACGCTCCCTCAGGCGACGGCGAGCACGGAGACCGTCCTGCGGACGGCGCGGGAGCTGCTCGCGGCAGCGACTCCGATGATCGAGGACCGCGGCCTGACTCTGATCGGCATCTCCGTCGCGAACCTCGGCGACGCGCGCTCGATTCAACTCGCCCTGCCCCTGGACGGCAACGACCGTGAGGCGATCGACGACGCGATCGACCGCGTCAGAGAGCGCTACGGCGCGGCGTCGATCACACGGGCCGTGCTGCTCGGCCGGCGCGACCTGACGATGCCTCTGCTACCCGACTGATTGGACGCGCTGGACGCGGTAGCCGAGAATGGCGCATGGCCACCATCCTCTGTGTGCTGTACGACGATCCCGTCGACGGCTACCCCACGTCCTACGCGCGCGACGACCTCCCGGTCATCGACCGTTACTTCGACGGCCAGACGACTCCGTCGCCGCAAGCGATCGACTTCACGCCGGGCGAGCTCCTCGGCAGCGTCTCGGGCGAGCTCGGCCTGCGAACCTTCGTCGAAGGACGGGGCCACCGCCTGATCGTGACCTCCGACAAGGAGGGGCCCGAGTCCGTCTTCGAACGGGAGCTGCCGAACGCGGACATCGTCATCTCGCAGCCGTTCTGGCCCGCGTACCTGACGGCCGAGCGGATCGCGCGAGCTCCGAACCTCAAGCTGGCGATCACCGCCGGCATCGGGTCGGACCATGTCGACCTTCACGCAGCGATCGAGCGGGGCATCACGGTCGCCGAGGTCACGTACTCGAACTCGATCAGCGTCTCCGAGCATGTCGTGATGATGATCCTGAGCCTCGTCCGCAACTACATCCCGTCGTACCAATGGGTCGTCAAGGGCGGCTGGAACATCGCCGACTGTGTGTCCCGGTCGTACGACCTGGAGGGCATGCAGGTCGGAACCGTCGCCGCCGGCCGCATCGGCTCCGCCGTCCTGCGGCGGCTGAAGCCGTTCGAGGTCGGGCTCCACTACACCGATCGCCACCGCCTGCCGGCCGACGTCGAGCGAGAGCTCGGCGTGACGTTCCACGAATCCGTCGAGTCCCTGGTCTCGGTCTGCGACGTCGTCACGATCAACGCGCCGCTGCACCCGGAAACCGAGCACCTGTTCGACGACGTACTGATCGGGAAGATGAAGCGCGGGGCGTACCTCGTGAACACCGCTCGCGGAAAGATCTGCGACCGCGACGCCGTGGTCCGCGCGCTCGAATCGGGCCAGCTCGCCGGGTACGCGGGCGATGTGTGGTTCCCGCAACCCGCGCCGGCCGATCACCCGTGGCGGACGATGCCGCACCACGGTATGACGCCGCACGTCTCGGGCTCGAGCCTCTCTGCACAGGCGCGTTACGCGGCAGGCACGCGCGAGATCCTCGAATGCTGGCTCGACGGACGACCGATCCGCGACGAATACCTGATCGTCGACGGCGGGCAGCTCGCCGGAACGGGAGCGCACTCATATAGCGCAAGTTGATCAGCCGACCCCCGGTTACGATTCAGCATCGATCTTCGAAAGGAAGCAACTGATGCCTAGACGCGCGTGGTCCGCGGCTCGCTGGAGCCTGTTCGCAGCTCTCTCACTGACAATCGTCCTCGCAGCTACCGCCTGCGGGAGCAGCAAGAAGGCGAGTGGGTCGACGACCACCGCTTCGACGACGACGACAAGCGCACCGACGACGACGAACCAGGTGTTGCAGCTGGCGAGCGCATCGACCGACGTCGACTACAGCGACCCGGCGCTCGCCTACGGCGTCCTGTCGTGGGAGGTCGAGTACGAGACGTGCTCGAAGCTGATGAACTACAGCGATGCCAACGGGACGGCGAGCAACGTGCTCACGCCCGAGGCCGCATCGGGCTACCCGGTCATCTCGAAGGACGGCAAGACGTACACCTTCACGATCCGCTCCGGGATGAAGTTCTCGAACGGCGCACCGCTTACCGCCCAGAGCTTCGTCGCGGCCATGAACCGCGACGCCAACCCGTCGATGAACTCGCCGGTCACCGCGTTTGTCACCGACATCGTCGGCTGGAACGACGTGGTCAACAAGAAGGCGAAGACGATCAGTGGTGTGACCGCGAACGGCAACAAGCTGACGATCAAGCTGACGGAGCGCGACGGCGGCCTCCTCGACAAGCTCGCGATGCCGTTCTTCTGCGCGATCGACCCGGCCAAGACCCCGGTCGACCCGCAGGGCGTGAAGACGCTGCCGGGCTCGGGCCCGTACTACATCGCTTCGCGCACCGTCGGCAAGCAGCTCGTGATGAAGGTCAACCCGTACTACAAGGGCGACCGGCCGCACCGGGCCGGCACGATCGTGTTCACGATGAACACCGATCGCGCAGCAGACCTACCTGCAGGTGTCGAACGGGACATATGCCACCGACCCGAACGGGCTCGACAACCCGGCGGCGGCGAGCCAGCTGGCGGCGAAGTACGGGATCAACAAGACCCGCTTCTTCGTCCACGCGACGCCCGAGACCGACTACATCGCGCTCAACACGACGCGGCCGGCGTTCAGCTCGGCCGCGGTGAGGAAAGCCGTCAACTACGCCATCGACCGGACCGCACTGCTCCGCGTGCGCGGGTTCGGGGGCGGGAAGACGACGACCGCCATCCTCCCGCCCTCCCTCTCGGGCGGCGTCGAGGTCACGAACCCCTATCCGCTCAACGGGCCCGACCTCAAGAAGGCGAAGTCGCTGCTCGGCGGCAACAAGTGCGGCAACGTGCAGCTCTGGTACCAGACCGGGCCAGAGGGCACTCCGCAGTCGGGCATCCTCTCGTACGACCTGCAGCAGCTCGGGTGCACCGTCTCGACCAAGCCGTTCCAGGGGTACGCGATGTACACCGCCGCGGGCGTCAAGGGCGCAGCCTTCGACGCGGCGATGTCGGGCTGGTACCAGGACTACGCGGACGGCTTCGACTTCTTCCACATCCTGCTCGACGGCCGCGCGATCACCGGCTCGAACAACAACAACCTCGCCTACTTCAACCAGCCGAGCGTCAACACGAAGATCGACACGGCGAACCAGGAGACCGGCACGCAGCGCGCCCAGTCGTGGGGCAAGCTGGACAACTACACGATGTCGAACTACGCACCGTGGGCGTCCTACGACAACCGGAACATCCGCGACTTCGTCGGGCCGAAGACCGCCGGCTACCTGTTCGTCCCGGCGTACGGCGCGATGGATCTCGGGACGCTGTACCTGAAGTAAGCGCTACCGGCTGATCGCGCCGGCGACGAACGAGGCGATCGACTCCGTGAAGGAGTGACGACTCGACTCCCAGGCGTAGAACATGTGACCTCCACCGAAATGGCGGACCGTCAACCGGTCCGCCATTTCCGGGTCGAGGCGCATGAGGTTCCGCAGCCGATCGGTCGCGTAGTACGGCGTCACGAGGTCGTAGCGGCCGTGGGTTATGAACGCCTTCATGTGCGGGTTGAGCGCCATCCCGTACCGGAAGTCGTCGGTCGCCCCCGGCAACGGCGCGAACGCATGCTTCTCCGTGTCCTCGGTCCAGTCGCGGTTGACGTCGTAGCTGAGGAGCACGTACTCGCGATCGGTCTCCACTCCGATCTCGGAGCGAAGCTGGCGGTTGATCGCCATCGTGTAGGCAGGCGTGATCCCCGACAGCGTCGGGTCGGGGCCGGTGAAGGAGTCGCGGTCGGGGAACGGGTCCGTGGACGTGATCGTCGCGTCGTAGAGGCCGAGCACCTTTCGCTGGTCGCGCAGCAGCTCGCGCGTGAACGTGCGCATGGTGATGCGTCCCTCCGCGCGTGTGACGAGGTCGACCGGCAGGCCGACGAGATCGGCGAGGCGGGCGAGGATCCGCGCGCGCTCGTCGGGCGCCATCGACGCTCCGCGCGTGAGGAACGACGCGTACTCGCCGGTCGCGAACGTCTCGGCCTCGTGCAGCACGTCCTCGAGTGGCGCCCCGCCCGGGAACGCGCGCGAGCGTCCGTGGTGCGCGGCCGCACCGGACATCGTCGGGAGCATGTCCACCCAGCCGAGGACGTCGTAGTCGCTCGGAACGAGCGTCGAGATCTCGAGCGCAGGCGAGATCAGGATCGCACCGTTGAGGCCGATCCCCGTCGCCTCTTGCAGCATCCGCACGAGCCGCCCGACGCGGTAGCCGCCGTAGCTCTCACCGGCGATGAACACCGGTGAGCCCCAGCGCCCGCGTGCCGACAGCCAGCGTCCCATGAACTCGCAGAGCGACTCGAGATCGCGCCGCTGGCCGAAGTACTCCTTGGGATCGGTCGCGTCGTCCTTCTTCTTCTCGTCCTTGGCCTCGTCCTTCGGCTCGTTGTCGACGACCCGACTGAAGCCTGTCCCCACGGGGTCGACGAACACGAGATCGGCGAACGCGAGCCACGACGACTCGTTCTGGACGAGCCGCGGCGGCATCTCGGGCAGCGTCCCGTCCGGCGGGAACGCGACGCGCTGCGGGCCGACCACGCCGAGGTGGAGAAACGCCGACGACGCGCCGGGGCCGCCGTTGAAGACGAACATCACCGGCCGCTCGGCGTTGCCGCCGTCGGCGACGTAGGAGACGGAGAAGATCTCGGCGGACGGCTTCTCCTTCTTTCGCAGCACGACCCATTGCGCGCTCGCCGTATAGCCGAGCGGCGCGTCGCCGCCCGTCCAGGTGCTGCTCGTCTCGGCCCCGGCAGGCGGCTGGTACTCCTTGCGCGGGCTCTCGTCGCTCACGGCGGAGAAGCTAGCTGTCCGGCGGCGGCGGTCGCCCGAGGACGGCGCCCACGGACGACAAACGGCCGCCTGCGGGTGCCCGTCTCGATAGCGGGGGCAGGATTTGAACCTGCGACCTCCGGGTTATGAGCCCGGCGAGCTACCTGACTGCTCCACCCCGCGTCGCACCACGAGCATACCATCGATGCGATGCCGCTCCCGCTCTGGATCGCCCTCGGAATGTTCGTCGTTCTGATCGTCGGCGCCGGTTCCCTCGCGGCGATCCGAGGCCTCCGCGCGTGGCGTGACGCGCGCACGGTCGGCGACGCGCTCGCGGCCGAGCTGGCGGTCGTCACCGCACGCATCGAGGTGGCCCAGGCAACCGCGAAACGTGCGCAGGGCCGGTCGACGGAGGCCCGGGAGGCCACGGCCACGCTCCAGGCCGACCTCGACACGCTGAACGTCCTCGTCACGGAGCTCCGCGGGCTCCAGGCGAAGGTGGCCCCGTTCCTCGCGCTGGTGCCGACGAAGTGATGCGGGTCGCCGCGATCGATCTCGGCAGCAACGCGACGCGGCTCCTGGTCGCCGATGTCGCGGGCGGCGAGACCACGGAGGTCGTGCGCCGCACGCGGATCACGCGACTCGGCGAAGGCGTCGACGAGCGGCGGCGCCTGCTGCCGCTGCCGGTCGCACGCGTGCGAAACGTTCTCGCGGACTACCGGCGCGAGGCGGAGTCGCTCGGCGCCGAACGGATCCTCGCGATCGCAACGAGCGCGGTCCGCGACGCCGACAACGGCGAGGCGTTCCTCGGCGAGGTCGAGTGGTCGTACGGGTTCGCGACACGCCTGCTCTCGGGTGACGAGGAAGCAGCGATGACGCTCCGCGGCGTGGGCCGGCTCGACTCCGGAACGCTCGTGACGGACATCGGTGGCGGGTCGACCGAGATCGCCTGCGACGGCTTTCGGCACAGCCTGCAGATCGGGTGCGTCCGTCTGACGGAGCGCTTCGGCGCAGACCTCGATGCAGCCGCGGCGGCGGTCCGCGCCGTCCTGCCCGCACCGCCGTTCGACGTGCACACGCTGGTCGGCGTCGACGGGACGACGGCGGAGCTCGTGGAGCTGCGCAGTGGTGGGGCGCTCGGACCGGGCGACCTCGACGACGAGCTCGCGCGCCTCGTGGCGTGCTCCGACGACGAGCGCCGAAGCCTTCTCTTCGAGCCCGACCGCAGCGGAGTGATCGTGATGGGCGCGCTCATCCTGCGTGAGCTCCAGCGGGGGCTCGGGGCCGGGCGCGTCGTGGCCGGCGACCGCGACATCCTGAACGGCGCCGTGCTGGAGGCGGCCGTCCTGGAAGGCCGACCGGAAGGCGACGCGCCCGCAGGGGCGTACACCTGCTGTTGAGCCGATGTTTCGGACCGGCGCTCCCCCGGGAAGAAACTTGCGGACGCAAGCGTTACTGCTACCATCGTTGCGCAATCAAGTTTCTAGGAGGAAACAGATGAGCACTACCGCAGAGTCCGTGACCATCCCCAGTGGGACGTGGCAGGCGGACACCGTGCACTCGGGCGTGACCTTCGAGGTCCCCTACGCCGTCGCGACCTTCAGCGGCGCCGTCACCGACTTCGAGGCAACCCTGGCCGACGGCCGTCTCACGGGCGTCGCACGCATCGCCAGCATCAGCGTCAAGGACGAGAACCTGGAGGCGCACCTGCTCTCCCCCGAGTTCTTCGACGCCGAGCGCCATCCCGAGGTCCGCTTCACGACCGAGACGATCCGCCGCAACGGCGACCAGGTCGAGGTCGAAGGGCAGATCACGATCAAGGGCATCACGAAGCCCGCAACGCTGCGCGGGACGATCGTCGGTCCTACCGTCGACCATTTCGGCAAGAATCGCGTCGGGCTCAGCCTCGAGACGACGATCGACCGGACGGCTTTCGACATGAACTGGAACATGCCGCTCCCGAGTGGAGAGCCCGCTCTCGCCAACGAGGTGACCCTCAAGGCCGATCTCACCCTGGTGAGCCAGGACGCCTAGTGCACCTGCTCGCAATCAGCGGGTCGCTCCGCCGGCACTCGAACAACACGCGCCTCCTTCGCGCTCTGCGCGAGGAGGCGCCGGAGGGCGTCGACATCACGCTCTGGGACGGGCTCAAGGAGATCCCTCCCTACGACGCCGATGACGACGGCGTCCCCGGCCCGCCCGCGGTCGAGGAGTTCCGGCGGCTTGTCCGCGAAGCCGACGCCGTCGTCTTCGCGACGCCCGAATACAACTCGTCGATCCCGGGAGCGCTCAAGAACGCACTCGACTGGGGATCCCGCCCGCTCGCGACGAACGCGTTCCGCAACAAGCCCGTGGCCGTGATCGGCTCGAGCGCGGGCGCGTTCGGCGGCGTCTGGGCGGCCGCCGAGCTGCGCAAGGTGCTGGCGGCGATGGGCTCGCGCGTCGCGCCCGTCGAGCTCGCGATCGGCCACGCGGGCGAGAAGTTCGACGACGACGGCCACCTGCTCGACGACGACGTACGGCAGGCGCTCGGCGAGGTGCTCTCGGGAGTCGTCGCCGAGACAGCGCCCAACCTCGCGGCCGCCTGAGGGTTTCTCAGACGTCGTCGGCCGGCGGCTCGTCCTCGGCCAGCCGACGCTGAACGACGGCCCGCGCGAGAACACCCACGAGCCGGCCGGACTCGACCACCGGTACGCGCTCGAAATCGTGCTCCTCGACGAACGAGAACGCGTCGCCGAGCGGCATGGTCGACTCGATCGTCGCGTTCGGCGCCTCGGCGATCGTGCCGAGCTTCGTCGAGCCGGGGTCGCGCCCGGTGGCCACGACCTCGCGCACCAGCGTCTTCCGCGTCACGACGCCGACGAGCAGGCCGTCGTCGTCGCAGACGAACACCGCCCGCACCTCGGGGCGGAGCAATGCCTCCCCGGCGTCGCGGGCGGTCTGGTCGGCTCCGAAGGCGAGCGGATCCGCAACCATCGCATCGCGGACAAGGTCCACCGGCAAAGTCTAGAAGTTCTCGCAGAATGACATTCGTCGTTCCGGGTGCGATCGGCGAGTGCGATGCAAGGACGCAGGGAGAGGCAATAGCCAACGCTATTGCCTCGACCGAGGACGCAGCAGCGTGCCGCCGAGCGCGGCCGGACGACACAACTGCTCATTCTGCGAGAGCTTCTAGGTGACGCCCTGCAGAACACAAGCCTGTACCGACGGCCGCGGCATCGTTCTGCAGGATGATTTCGACGTCGCCTGAGGGGACGACGCCACTCGTGGGCCGGGCGGGTTACCTTCAGCCTGTGACCTGGCAGCGCGCGTGGGCCCGGCTTCGTCGCGACGCCGTCGACGCCCTCATCGTCGCGCTTGCAGTCGCGGTCGAGATCGAGGTCGTCGCAAGGCGCCACGACGTCGACCTCGCGATCATCGGCCCCGCGTCCCTGTTCTTCGTGTTGCCGTTGCTCTTCCGGCGGCGCTTCCCGCTCGTCGCGCCCGGCGTCTCCCTCGTCGCCTTCACGCTCTGCGGCACCTTCGATCCTTCCGGCCTCGAGCAGATCGACACCGCCGCGCTTGCGGGGATCGCCGTCATGATCTCGCTCGGCGCGATCCGCGACCGGGACGAGGCCGTTGTCGGTCTCGCCCTCGGGGTGACGACCGGGATCTACGTCCAGTACCGGTTCCCGGACACGACCACAAGCGATTTCGTCGGCGCGGCGATCTTCTACGCAGGCGCGTGGTTCGCCGGTAGGGCGCTCGCGGTGCGCGCGGAGCAGACGCGCATCCTCCGTGCCCGTGTCGCCGAGGCCGAGCAGGCCCGCGCGATCGTGGCGGAGCGCGCCGCAGCCGAAGAGCGCGCGCGGATCGCCAGCGAGCTGCACGACGTCGTCGCGCACTCCGTGTCTGTGATGGTCGTGCAATCCTCTGGCGTGCGCAGGCTGCTCAGGGACGACCAGCATCGCGAGCGCGACGCCCTGCTCTCCGTGGAACAGATCGGCCGGCAGGCTCTGACCGAGATGCGTCGTATGTTGGGCGTCATGCGTCCCGGCGACGTGGCACCTGCATCGCTGACCCCCCAGCCGGGCCTACAGCACCTCGACCATCTGATCGAGCAGGTCGTCGAGGCCGGGCTGCCCGTGACGCTGCGCGTCGAAGGCGAGCCGACCTCCCTCCCACCGGGCGTCGACCTCTCGGCCTACCGCATCGTCCAGGAGGGGCTGACGAACGCGCTCAAGCACGCGCCCGGGTCGCATGCCGAGGTCGTCATCCGGTTCCTCGACAACAAGCTCAAGCTCGAGATCGCCGACGACGGCACGGAGGTGACCGTCGAGGACGGGCTCGGGCACGGCCTCGTCGGCATGCGGGAGCGAGTGGCTCTCTACGGCGGGACGCTCGAGGCGGGCCCCCGCGAGGGTGGCGGGTACGTCCTGCGTGCCGAGCTCCCCGTCGAGGTGACGCGCGCGTGATTCGGATCCTCCTCGTCGACGACCAGGCGCTCGTCCGGGCGGGCTTCCGGATGATTCTCGACGCCGAGCCGGAGATGGAGGTCGTCGGCGAGGCCGGCGACGGCAGGGAGGCGATCGACCAGGTGCGGGTGCTCTCGCCCGACATCGTCCTGATGGACATCCGCATGCCGGAGCTCGACGGGCTCGAAGCAACGCGGCGGATCCTCGAGAGCGGCGACGAGGCCCCGAAGATCCTCATGTTGACCACCTTCGACCTCGACGAGTACGTCTACGAGGCACTGCGGGCGGGCGCCAGCGGATTCCTGCTGAAGGACACGCCGCCGGAGCAGCTCGTGTCGGCGATCGAGGTGATCTCGCAAGGTGACGCGCTCCTCTCGCCCACGATCACGCGCCGCGTGATCTCGGAGTTCGTGAAAGGGACCGGGCCCAAGCCGCAGGCGCACTTCCCGCGGCTCGACGACCTGACTGCGCGCGAGCACGAGGTGCTGATGCTCATCGCGCGAGGGCTCTCGAACGCGGAGATCGCGAAGACGCTCTTCGTGTCGGAGACCACCGTGAAGACCCACGTCGCCCGCATCCTGATGAAGCTCAACCTTCGCGACCGCGTCCAGGCGGTCGTGCTCGCCTACGAGTCCGGCACCGTGCAGCCGGGCGAGCAGAGCTGAGCTGGTCGACGATCTAAGGGCGTCGCAGCACGACGAGCGAGCGCGCCTCGACGACCACCTCGGCCCCGGGCGCCAAGCGGTCGGCGTCGAAACGCCCGGTCTTGAGCTCGAGCATCCAGCGCAGGCCGAGCCGTCGGGCCGGCAGGCGGAACGTGACGTCGTCGAAGTAGGCGTTGAACAGGACCAGGAACGAGTCGTCACGAACCTCCTCGCCCGACCGGGTCTCCGCCTGCAGCTCGTCGCCGTTCAAGAAGACGCCGATCGCGCGTGAATCCGGGTTGTCCCAGTCGCGCCGCGTCATCCGGCGCCCGTCGGGACGCATCCACCAGACGTCGGGCAGCTGGTCGCCGCGGCCGTCGAAGAACTTCGTCCGGCGGAACACGGGATGCGCCCGGCGCAGCTCGATCAGGTGCCGCGTGAAGGTGAGGAGATCGTCATCGGCCGACTCCCAGTCGAACCACGACATCGCGTTGTCCTGACACCAGGCGTTGTTGTTGCCGTTCTGCGTGCGTCCGATCTCGTCGCCGCCGAGCAGCATCGGAACGCCCTGCGACAGGAAGAGCGTCGCCAGGAAGTTCCGCTGCTGGCGGCCGCGGAGGGCGAGCACCGCTCGATCGTCGGTCGGGCCCTCGACGCCGCAGTTCCACGAGCGGTTGTCGTCGGATCCGTCGTGACCCTGCTCCCCGTTGGCCTCGTTGTGCTTCTCGTTGTACGAGACGAGATCGCGCAACGTGAAGCCGTCGTGGGCAGTGACGAAGTTGATCGAGGCAAACGGGCGCCGACCGTCGCGTTGGTACAGATCGGCGGAACCGCCGAACCGCGACGCGAACGCCGCGAGCGACGCGCCGCCGCGCCAGAAGTCACGCATCACGTCGCGGTAGATGCCGTTCCACTCCGACCACAGGATCGGGAAGTTGCCGACCTGGTAGCCGCCGGGGCCGACGTCCCACGGCTCGGCGATCAGCTTCACCTGGGACAGGACCGGGTCCTGGTGGATGATGTCGAAGAACGCCGACAGGCGGTCGACGTCGTACAACTCCCGCGCGAGGGCGGCCGCGAGGTCGAATCTGAAGCCGTCGACGTGACACTCGGTCACGAAGTAGCGGAGCGAGTCCATGATCAGTCGCAGCACGCTCGGGTGCAAAGGGTTGAGCGTGTTGCCGGTGCCCGTGTAGTCCATGTAGTAGCGAGGGTCTTCGGGGATCAAGCGGTAGTAGCTCCTGTTGTCGACCCCTCGTAGGCTGAGCATCGGGCCGAGGTGGTTCCCCTCCGCCGTGTGGTTGTAGACCACGTCGAGGATCACCTCGATCCCGGCGCGATGGAGCGCCTTGACCATGCCCTTGAACTCGCGCACCTGGTCGCTCGTGGCCGCGTACAGCGAATGCGGTGCGAAGTACCCGATCGTCGAGTAGCCCCAGTAGTTCGTCAGGCCGCGTTCGTGCAGGAAGCTCTCGTCGGCGATGTGATGTACGGGCAGCAGTTCGACCGCGGTCACGCCGAGCCCCTTCATGTACGCGACCGCACCCTGGCTCGCCAGCCCGCCGTACGTCCCCCGCAGGTCGTCACGCACGTCGTCACGCAGCCTCGTGAAGCCGCGCACGTGCGTTTCGTAGATCACCGTGTCCTGCCACGGCGTCCGCGGCCTCACCCAGTCGTCGTCCTCCCAGTCGAAGGTCGGATCGACGACGACCGCCTTCGGGATCGCGGGCGCGCTGTCCGAGTCGTCGAGCTCGAGGTCGGCATCGGGATCGCCGCTCGGGACGTACGGCAAGGTGTTGGCGGCGTCCCAGTCGACCGCTCCGTCGATCGCCTTCGCGTACGGGTCGATCAGGAGCTTCGCCGGGTTGAAGCGCAGGCCCCTGTCGGGATCGTAGGGCCCGTGGACGCGGTAGCCGTACCGCTGTCCGGGGCCGACGCCCGGCAGGTAGCAGTGCCAGTTGAACGCCGTCCGCTCCTCGACGGCGATGCGTTCCTCGTTCTCGTCGTCGTCGAACAGGCACAGCTCGACGCGCTCGGCGTTCTCGGAGAAGAGCGAGAAGTTGGTGCCCTGTCCATCCCAGCTCGGACCGAGCGGAAACGGGTCTCCCGGCCAGACCGCGCGGCTCATCGCGAATCACCGTACCCGCGCGGCGGCGACCAACGACCTGCTTGCACTCCGCGCTGCTATTCCGCCGGACGCAGCCAGACGACGCCGAGCGGCGGCAAGGTCACCTCGGCCGAGTACGGCTGACCGTGCCAGCCGTGCTCCTCCGCTTCGACCGCGCCCAGGTTGCCGACGCCGCTGCCGCCGTAGTACACCGAATCGGTGTTCAGCAGCTCGAGCCACGCGCCGGGCTTCGGAACGCCGACGCGGTAGCGCTCGCGCGGCACCGGCGAGAGGTTGGCGGCGCAGACGAGCGTGCGCGCGCCGTCGACGGAGATCCTCATGAACGCGAAGACGTTGTTCGTCGCGTCGTTGGGCTCGAGCCAGCGGAAACCCTCGTGAGAGAAGTCGACCGACCAGAGCGCCGGCTCGTCGCGGTAGATGCGATTCAGGTCGCGGACGAGGTCGCGCACCCCCGCATGCTCGCGCTGGTCGAGCAGCCCCCACGGCAGCTCCGCCTGCTCGCTCCACTCCCAGGGCGCGGCGAGCTCGCCGCCCATGAACAAGAGCTGCTTGCCCGGGTGCGCCCACATGTAGGCGTACAGCGCGCGCAGGTTGGCAAGCTGCTGCCAGCGATCCCCGGGCATCTTTCCGAGCAGCGAGCCCTTCCCGTGCACCACTTCGTCGTGGGACAGCGGCAGCACGAAGTTCTCGTTCCACGCGTAGACGAGTGAGAACGTGAGCTCGTGGTGGTGGTAGCGCCGGTGGATCGGATCGTGGGCGAAGTACCCGAGCGTGTCGTTCATCCAGCCCAGGTTCCACTTGAAGCCGAACCCAAGCCCTCCGACGTACGTCGGCCGCGAGACTCCCGGCCACGCGGTGGACTCCTCGGCGACCGAGATCACGCCGGGCTCGCGCGCGTGCAGGAGCTCGTTCAGGTCCTTCAAGAATGCGACCGCCTCGAGGTCCTCTCGACCGCCGAAGCGGTTCGGCACCCACCCGCCTTCCGGCCGCGAGTAGTCGAGGTAGAGCATCGACGCGACCGCGTCGACGCGCAGACCGTCGGCGTGGTACTCGCGCAACCAGAAGAGCGCGTTCGCCAGGAGGAAGTTCTGGACCTCGGAACGGCCCAGGTTGAACACGAGCGTTCCCCAATCCGGGTGCTCGCCGCGCCGCGGATCGTCGTGCTCGTACAGCGCTGTGCCGTCGAACCGCACGAGTGCCCATTCGTCGCGAGGGAAGTGCGCGGGAACCCAGTCGAGGATCACCCCGATCCCGTCGGCGTGCATGCGGTCGACGAAGTAGCGAAAGTCGTCGGGCGATCCCATCGACGACAGCGGCGCGTAGTACCCGGTGACCTGATACCCCCACGAGCCCGAGAACGGGTGGTGCATCACCGGCATCAGCTCGACGTGCGTGAAGCCGAGGTCGCGCACGTAAGGAGCGAGCTGGTCGGCAAGCTCGCGCCAGCCGAGCCCGTGTCGCCACGACGGCGCGTGCAGCTCGTAGATCGACACCGGTCCGTCGAGCGGCTCGGACGGCACGCCGGGCATCGACCCACGCCGCGTCGCCCCATTCGTACGCCGACTCGAACACCACCGAAGCCGTCCGCGGCGGCTCTTCCGCACGAAAGGCGACCGGGTCGGCTTTCTGGTGACCGTCGACGTCGTACTTGTAGCGCTGCCCGGTGGCGGCCCCGGAGACGACGCCTTCCCAGATCCCGGTCTCCTCGACGGGCACGAGCACGTCGGCGCCCGGCGTCCCAGTCGTTGAAGTCGCCGACGACGCTGACGCGGCGGGCGTTCGGCGCCCACACCGCGAAGCGAACGCCACTCTCGACCACGTGCGCGCCCAGCTTCTCCCAGAGCTGCTCGTGGCGTCCCGCCTTCGCCAGCCACACGTCGAGCTCGCCGAACGCAGAAGCCCGGGACTGCGTCATACGGGCACCTCTGCGTCGAGCAGGCGCACGATCCCGGCGACGGGGATCGGGAGCCAGTCGGGGCGGTTGTTCAACTCGTAGCGCAGCTCGTAGACCGCCTTCTCGAGCTCGAAGACCTGCAGCAACTTGTCCATCGCCGCGCCCGACGGGAGCAACGAGGGATCGACGCTCGCCCGGTAGGCCTCCAGGAACACCGTGCGCGCGCGCCCCTCCCAGTCCGGCGGCGGCACGATTCCCTTGAGCAGCGGCGCGGCGGACGCGACGTACGCGAACGACCGCAGCATCCCGGCGACGTCGCGCAGCGGGCTGCGCTTGCGGCGACGCTCGGGAAGCGATCTCGCCGGCTCGCCCTCGAAGTCGATCAGGACCCAGCCGCGCGGTGTGTGCAGCGCCTGGCCGAGATGGAAGTCGCCGTGATGGCGGATCACACGCCCGACGCCACCCAGGTTCGTCAGCAGGCGAAGCCGCTCGCGGACCTCCTCCCCGCGGCCGAGCAGCGGCTCGAGCTCGGGGTCGTCGTCGGGAAGGTCGAGGAAGATCGCCTCGATCTCCTCGTCGACCGTCGCCGTGAGCAGAGCGAGCGATTCGCTCGACGTCTGCTCCGGGGCGAAGCTCGGATCGGTCGAGTCCGACCCGAGCACCGTGTGCAGCTCGCCGGTCACCTCGCCGAGTCGCTCGAGCTCGTACAGGAACCACTCGGTGCGCGTCGTCAGCGAGTCGAGCGCCATCTCCCAGCCGTCGCGGCCGTCGGGCACGTACTGCTGGAGGATGCCCAGCGTCGACTCCATCGGGCGGCCGACGTACTGGTACCACCCGGCGAGTCGTGCGATGTGCTCGAAGCCGTGCTCGGTCAGGAACCGGAGCAGCTCGAGCTCGGGGTTGACGCCCGGCTCGAGCCGGCGGAAGACCTTCAGGATCAGACGGTCGTCGAGCACGACCGACGAGTTCGACTGCTCGGCGTCGATCTGCCGGGTCACGGTCACGTCGTCGACGGCGCCCTCGAACGAGGCCTGAACCGGGATCAGCTCGATCGTTCCCTCGCCCGCCTCGACCGCGGTTCCGCTCCGGATCAGCCGCACGAGCTCCCTCGCCGCGTCCGGCTCGGACAGGACGTCCAGCGCGGCCCCGCGGAGCAGCTGGTACGTCTCGTGCGTCCCGGTGTCGAATCGGATCTCGACCAGCAGCAGCTCGATCGCAGGATCGTGGGCGCTCAGCGTCGCGCGGTCGACGACGCTCGCGTGCACGACGTCGCGCGCCTTCGAACCGAACCATCGCTGTTCGGTCACGAACTCGACGAGTGCCTGCTCTTCGGACGTCATGACTCGTCCTTCCTCAACTGGAACCAGAAAAACCCTCGCGGCGCGAACGTCAGCAGGTACGGCAGCTCGCCGATCGGCGGGAAGCGGGTCCGTCCGAACATCTCCTCGGGAATCATCCCTTGCCAGCGCGAGAGGTCGAGCTGAGCCGCCTGGGCCGAGCGGGCGAGGTTGTGCACGCAGATGATCGTGTCGTCCTCGTACTGGCGAACGTGGGCGAAGATCCGGGGGTTGTCGGGCCGCAGCGCCTCGTACGTCCCGATCCCGAACACCGGATGGTCCTTGCGCAGCGCGATCAGGCGGTGGATCCAGCGCAGCATCGAGTTCGGCTGGCGCAGTTGCGCCTCGACGTTTACCGCTTGAAAGCCGTAGACCGGGTCCATCAGCGGCGGGAGGTAGAGCTGCGCGAAGTCGGCGCGGCTGAATCCGGCGTTGCGGTCGCCCGTCCACTGCATCGGGGTGCGGACGCCGTCGCGGTCGCCGAGGAAGATGTTGTCACCCATTCCGATCTCGTCGCCGTAGTAGAGGACCGGCGACCCTGGCAACGAGAACAACATCGCGTGCAGCAGCTCGATCTCGTCGCGCCCGTTGTCGAGCAGCGGTGCGAGGCGCCGGCGAATCCCGAGATTCAGCTTCATACGTGGATCCTTCGCGTACTCGGCGTACATGTAGTCGCGCTCCTCGTCCGTCACCATCTCGAGCGTCAGCTCGTCGTGGTTGCGCAGGAAGAGCCCCCACTGGGCGTTCCCTGGGATCGACGGCGTGTTGTCGAGCACTTCCACGATAGGCAGAGCGTCCTCCCGCCGGACGGCCATGAACATGCGCGGCATCACGGGGAAGTGGAACGCCATGTGACATTCGTCCCCGTCGCCGTTCCCGAAGTACTCGACGACGTCGTCGGGCCACTGGTTCGCCTCGGCGAGCAGCACCCTGTCGGCATAGTTGGCGTCGATCTCCGCACGGACGCGCTTGAGGAACTCGTGCGTCTCCGGAAGGTTCTCGCCGTTCGTCCCGTCGCGCTCGTACAGGTAGGGCACCGCATCGAGGCGGAAGCCGTCGAGGCCGAGATCGAGCCAGAAGCGCAGGACGTCGAGCATCTGCGCCTGCACCTCGGGGTTGTCGTAGTTCAGGTCCGGCTGGTGCGTGAAGAACCGGTGCCAGTAGTACTGCCCGCGGACGGCATCCCACGTCCAGTTCGACGGCTCGGTGTCGATGAAGATCACCCGCGCCTCGCTCCAGCGCGAATCGTCGTCGGCCCACACGTACCAGTCGCCGTACGGACCGGTCGGATCGGTGCGACTCGCCTGGAACCAGGGGTGGTCCGCGGAGGTGTGGTTCATCACCAGGTCCGCGATCACCCGCAGCCCGCGCTGGTGCGCCTGATCGACGAAGTTGCGGAAGTCCTCGATCGTGCCGTAGTCGGGATGGACGTCGAAGAAGTCGGCGATGTCGTAGCCGCCGTCGCGGAGCGGGCTCGGATACGCGGGCAGCAGCCAGATGCAGTCCACGCCCAGCCACTGCAGGTAGTCGAGCTTGTCGGCGAGCCCGCGAAAGTCGCCCGAGCCGTCGTCGTTGGCGTCGAAGAACCCGCGCAGGTGGATCTCGTAGAAGACGGCCGTCTTGAACCACAGCGGATCCCGCTCGAACCAGTGCCCAGCGCCAGGCTCTGTCACGTCGCAACCTCCAGCACGTGGCTCTGACCCGGCCCGAGGCCGACGTAGTTGCGACCGGCCCGCCACACGAACGTCTCCTCCGTCAGCAGGTCCCGAACCTCGAACGCGGGCGGCAGGCCGAGCGACACCGGGATCGTGCAGACGCCCTCGCGCGCGATGAACGGATCGAGATTGACGACGCAGATCACGAGCTCGCCCTTCGCGTAGCCGATCAGCTGGTCGTTCTCCGTCTCGAGCCAGCGCAGATTGTCGACGCGCTGAAAGGCCGGGTGCGCGCGCCTGACCGCGTTCAGCTTCGCGACGAACGGGAGCATCGGGCCGTCGAGCTTTCGCTTCTTCACCTCGTACTTCTCCGAGTCGAGGTACTCCTCGGAGCCCGGCGCAACCGGCACGTTCTCATAGCTCTCGAATCCGGAGTACATCCCGTACGACGGCGAGAGCGTGGCTGCGAGCACGAGTCGCGCGTGGAACGCGGGCGGGCCGCCCAGCTGCAGGTACTCGTGCAGGATGTCGGGTGTGTTGACGAAGGCGTTCGACCGGTAGAACGGGGCCCAGTCGATCAGCTCCTGCACGTACTCCTGCAGCTCGTACTTCGTGTTCTTCCAGGTGAAATAGGTGTAGCTCTGCGAGAAGCCGAGCTTCGCGAGCGTCGTCATCTTCGCGGGTCGCGTGAACGCCTCGGACAGGAAGATCACGTCCGGGTTCGCGCGCCGCACCTCGGCGATCAGCCACTCCCAGAACGCCACGGGCTTCGTGTGTGGGTTGTCGACCCGGAACACGCGGACGCCGCGGCCGACCCAGAACAGGACGACGTCGAGCAAGGCCTGCCAGAGAGAGCGCCAGTCCTCCGACTCGAAGTTGACGTTGTAGATGTCCTGGTAGCGCTTCGGCGGGTTCTCGGCGTACTTGAGGGTGCCGTCCGGCCGGCGATTGAACCATTCTGGATGCTCCGTCAGCCACGGATGGTCCGGCGAGCACTGGATCGCGAAATCGAGCGCTATCTCGATGCCCGCCTGCTCGGCGGTCGCGAGCATCGCATCGAAGTCGGCCCACGTGCCGAGCGCTGGATCGATCGCATCGTGGCCGCCGAGCTTCGAGCCGATCGCCCACGGCGAGCCCGGGTCCTTCGGGCCGGCGACGAGCGTGTTGTTTGCGCCCTTCCGGTTCGTGATCCCGATCGGGTGGATCGGCGGCAGGTAGACGACGTCGAAGCCGAGCTCGGCCAGCCGCGGCAGCACGGTGGCGACCCCGTTGAAGCCGCCGAACGACCGCGGGAAGAGCTCGTACCACGCGCCGAAGCGGCCGAGCTCGCGATCGACGTCCACGCCGAGTGAGCCGGAGACGACCTCGCCATGGCGATCGTCCGAGCTCGCGGCGAGCCCTTCCTCGACGGTCAGCGCGGGCAGCCCGAGCAGCGCCGCGCCTTCGGCCAGCTCGCCTTCGAAGTCCTCCTGTCCCGCGTCGAGCTTCCGCTGCAGTTCGTACTGCCAGGTCGCGAGCCGGTCGGCCCAGGCGACGATCGTGAACGTCCACCGGCCCGGCCGGTCGACGACGAACGACCCGCCGAAGCGATCGTTGCCGAGATCCTCGAGCGGCTCCTCACGGGCCTGCCCCTTTGGCGGCCGCGCGCGCACCGCCGCGCCGATCACATCGTGACCGTCGGCGAAGATCGTCGCGTAGACGTCGACGCGCTCGCCGACCGTGCGCTTGAAAGGGAAGCGTCCGCAGTCGACCATGGGCTCGACGGCCTGGATCTGGATCCTCGGCGGGCGCTTCGTTGTCTTCGGCAGGGCCACCAGGCGTGAGATTCTCGCGTGAATGCGACTCGAACGTAGCTCGGGCATCCTCCTGCATCCGACGTCGCTGCCGAACGGGGTACCAGACGCGCACGCGTACCGCTTCGTCGACTGGCTGCACGCGGCCGGCCAGCGCTGGTGGCAGGTGCTCCCCCTCGGCCCCACTGACCGCACCGGCTCCCCCTACATGTCGCCGTCCGTCTTCGCCGGATCGCCAGAGCTCGTCGCCGACCGCGAAGTGGTCGTCTCGGAGCCCGAGCGCGCAGCGTTCCGCGCCCAGAACGCCTACTGGATCGACGACTGGCTCGCCTACGGCGGCGAACTCGACGACCAGGTGCGGTTCGAGCGCGAATGGCGATCGCTGCGGGCGTACGCCGCCGCCCGAGGCGTGAGGATCGTCGGCGACATCCCGATCTACGCCGGTTGGGACGGCGCGGATCATCGCGCTCATCCCGAGCTCTTCCTGCGCGGGCTGATCGCGGGCGTCCCCCCGGATGCGTTCGCGGCAGCGGGCCAGCTCTGGCGGAACCCGCTCTACGACTGGAGCGCCCTGCGACGCGAGGGCTACCGGTGGTGGACCGAGCGCCTGCGGCGCGCCTTCCGGCTCGTCGACCTGACGCGGATCGACCACTTTCGCGGGTTCGTGTCGTACTGGGCTGTGCCGGCCGGGAGCGCGACCGCTGCGAACGGCCGTTGGCGCCGTGGCCCCGGGGCGGCGGTGTTCCATGCCGCCGAGGCGGTGCTGGGCTCGCTCGACGTGATCGCGGAGGACCTCGGGGTGATCACGGAACCGGTCAAACGCCTCCGTGCCGAGCTCGGGTTCCCGGGCATGGTCGTGCTGCAGTTCGCGGTCGGGGGCGATCCGGGCAGCCCGCACTTGCACGAAAACCACGTCGAGCAGTCGGTCGTCTACACCGGCACGCACGACAACGATACGGCTGCCGGCTGGTGGGCGGGCCTGTCCGACGCCGACCGCGCCTCGACCCCCCTCCGCGGAGACGATCCGTCGTGGGAGCTGCTCTCACTCGCCTGGACCTCGGTCGCCGCGCTTGCGATCGCTCCGGTGCAGGACGTCCTCGGCCTCGGCTCCGAGGCGCGTATGAACACGCCCGGGACCGAGCAGGGCAACTGGCGCTGGCGGCTCGAGCCGGGTGCGCTCACGCCGGAGCTGGCCGCCCGGCTGCGCGAGCTCACCCTGCGCACGGGGCGGATCTGATCCGCCGATGCCGGGGGAGGGAGTCGAACCCCCATGTCCTCGAGGGACACCCGGTTTTAAGCCGGGCGCGTTTACCCGTTTCGCCACCCCGGCGACGTCGCGAGTCTAGATGGCGCTCACCCCTGCGCTGGTCAATCGACGAGTCGCCGCCGAACGTGCGAGGGGCCCGGCAGTGCCGGGCCCCTCGGTGAAGCGGAGTACGCTCGAATCGAGCTAGCGGACGGCGACCAGGCCGTCGCTCTGCACGACAACCTTGCCGGTCGTGATCTTGGGCGGATTGGGGATCGCCTTGTCGAAGTTCTCGTCGGTGATCCACTTCGAGACGACCTTGATCGACTCGTCAGACTGCTCGGGCGTCTCGAAGAGACCAAGCGAGCTGAGAACGCCGCTGCTGCCGTCGTCGATCAGGTAGTAGCCGCCGAAACCAGGCAGCTTGCGAAGCTGCGGCACGAGCGTCTCTTTGACCTTGCCGACGACCTCGGTCTTGCGGCCCATGTCGACACCTTCGTAACGACGAATGGTTGCATGCATGTGATGCTCCCTCTGTTCTCCTACAGGACAGAGCGCTCGAATGGGCGCACTGCGGCGGTCAGGCCAGGGTCACAGTCGGAGAGGAACGTGCAAAGAGCCTCGGCGGCTTCAACAGCTAGAGCCAACGCGCTGACCGCAGTATAGCCGCGATCGCGCGGCAATTCAGATAGCCCGTGCTACGGCCGCAACTTGAGTTCTGAATCTACGACTTCGCGTGCGCGAGTGTTCGGGACGTCCGGTTCAGCGACACGGCGGTCCGCCATGCGACGGCAAAGAGGATGACGGCGACGCCGGAGAGGACACCGAGCGCTCCGGCCGAGAGAGAGGCGGCGAGCGCTTCCGAGCTTCCAACACCCGCGGCGATCAGGGCCGCGGCGCCGGCCGCAATCTGTGTGGCGGCGCCGGCTGGCCCGATCGGCAGTGCGGCAGCCGCCGCGCTGGCGCAAAGGAAGAGCAGCGCGAGCGGGACCGAAAAGCCGACCCCAAGCGTGCCTAGCAACAAGAAGGCGGCGACCGCACGCACGAGCCAGCAGGCAGAGACGAGCGCCCAGGCTTCGGACGCGCGCCGCAAGGAGGTCGTTCGCGGGCTCAACCACCGGCCGATCCGAAAGCGCAACGCACGCCGGCTCGCTGCCAGGTGCGGCAGCGCAACGATCACGATCGCCGCTGCGACACCCCCGGCAGCCACCACGGCAAGGCCGGCGCGGACCCCGACCTCGGCGCCCGCAACCACCGCACCCACTCCCGCCAACGGCGCCAGTGCGGCGCTGTCGATCAGTCCGAGCATGACCAGAGAGAGCGCGAGTGCGCGAACTCCGGCCGGACAGCCGGGATAGCGTCGGACGACGGCGATCCGCATCGCGTCGTCGAAGCGGCCGGGAAGGACAACGCCGATCAGCGCGGCACCGCCGTTGCCGGCGGCGAGCGCAAGCGCCGATGGTCGCTCGTCCGGCCCGAACAGTCGAGCCCAGCCGAAGGCCTTGAGCGCCTGCGCGAGCAACAGGAGCAGCGCCGCGGCGACGAGCAAGCCCGGGTCTGTACGCGAGAGCGGCCAGGGCGTGGTCGCGAAGTGACGGGCGGCCAGCGCCGCCAACGCGATTGCGGCCGCGCCGTACCCGGCAGTGAGCGCAAAGCGGCTCCTCCGCGACCGGCGAAGGCGAACGAGCGCGCCGACGAGCACGCGATACCTGCCCTCGAGCACGATCGGCGCAGCGGAAACGGCGATCACCGCCAGCGGGTCGTGATCGAGAGCATTGCGCGACGGCGGAAGGATCTGAGTCGAGTGAGCCGAAGCGGGTTCGGCAGGAATGAGCGCGGTCATTCCGAGCCACCGCCGGTACGCGGCGATGCGCCGATCATCGTGTAGAAACGCTCGCCGATCCCGAGTACGAACAGCGTTTTCTCGGGGACAGAACCTCTTGCGGGTGTTCGTCGACCGCTTCGCGGAGGTGCTGGCTCTCCCCGAGAGCGCGCAGCGTCCGAAGTCCGGCGGCTTCGATCTGGCGGGTCCGCTCGGCTGTCAGGCCGAGGACGAGGCCGACCTGCTTGAGGCTGCGGGCCTGGCCGCCGTTCAGCCCGTACCGCATCTCGAGCACGCGCCGGCTGCGGTCGGGCAGGGTCGCAAGGCACCTGGACAACAAGGCGCTCTGAAGCTCGGCGTGGGCTGCCTCTTCGGGAGCGACAGAGGTGCGGTCCTGGAGCAGGTCTCCGAACTCCGTCGAGCCGTCGTCGCCGATGGGTGTCGCGAGTGAGATCGGCTCCGGCGGCAAGTGCCGAAGCATCTCGACCTCGTCGATCGTGAAGCCGAGCTCGACGGCGATATCCGAGCTGTTCGTCGGCCGGCGTTGGTGGCGACGGTCGCGCTCGGCCCGCTGGACGGCGCGGAGCATCGCGTCGATGTTGACGGGCAGGCGGATCGTCCGCGAGCTGTTTGCGATCGCGCGCGAAACCGACTGGCGGATCCACCACGTTGCGTAGGTCGAGAACTTGTGGCCCTTGCGCCAATCGAACTTCTCAGCGGCCCGCGAAAGCCCGATCGTCCCCTCCTGGATCAGGTCGAGGAACGGGACACCCTGATGTCGGTAACGCTTGGCGATCGAGACGACGAGGCGCAGATTCGCCACCACCAGCTCCTCCTTCGCACGATCGTCTCCGCGCTCGATCCGTTTCGCAAGCCGGATCTCCTCGGGCGAGGTCAACAGCGCAACTTTGCCGACCCGGCCCAGAAAGAGATCGAGTGGGTCGCCGTTCGGTTGTTGATTCATCTGCGCGACCTCTCGATTCATTTCATCCGTAGACCGGCGCGAGCAGACGAAAATGACCTGCGAAAAGCCGGCCAGCAGCGTCCAAGAGGCCGCGCATCCTGAACCGGCCTGCCACTTCAGCGACGGGCGAGCCGGCGACCGCTCGGCGTTGTCGACGGCACGTAATTGAGCTGGTAGTGGTGGTACAGGGTTGATTCGTCTGGCTGGGAGAGCTCATCGCCTTCGAGCTCGATGCTGGGGGCCTCTTTCACTTGGGCCCTCGAGACGGACACCTGGAGATCGTCGGGGCCGATCGTCACGTCAGCTAGCGGAACGAAGGTCAGGTGACGCCGGGCCAGCCAGCCGCCCTCCTTGACCGTGGCGAACTGCGCTTGATCGGTTTCGACATCGAAGTAGACGCCTTCGAGCTTGCCGATCTTCAGCCCGTCGATGTCGATCAAGCTCCTGCCGTGCCACTCCGTGAAGTCGCGGTGAGCGACATTCGGTTCAGCCTCGGAACTGCTCTCCTCCAACTGCCGTCCGTTCGTCGCCGCGGTCGTCTCGTTTTCGGGCTCAGCTTGCTCTTCGCTTTCCATCGAACGCTCCTTCGTGTAGGTGAGACAAGACGGCAACCCTCGTTGCTAGTCGTTGAGGCCGGCGGAAAAGAGACCGATATGTGCGCGGCTCGTTGAGCTGCGGATCAGGTAACTGCGGCCGTCCTGAAGCACCTTGGCGCAGGGAAGTGGGACCGATTGCAGCCAACGCTCGATCAGTGCGAGCAACTCGACCACCCAATCTCTTCCACTCTTCGGCGGATGAAAACGAACCGCCCAGGACGAGTCGTGGACAATCTCAGCCGGAAACAACGGCGCCGCGTAGGCGTGCAACAGAGCAGCGCTGAACTGATCCGGAGCGACGATCTCCACCGCGTCGACGCCGGCGAAAGTCATGCCGGTCGGGGACTCCGAACGCGCCTTACCGGGAACTGGCTGCCTCCACGGGCGATCGAAGAGCGGGACTACGGATGCTTCGGTCATGTCTCCCTCCGACGGTCGCGGCGATAAAATCGCCGACCTCACTGGCGAGGTCGGCCGTCATGGCTCCAACCCGCAACGTCAGTGGGAAGTCAAACCGCCGGCCTACGACACTTGAGACCGGCGAAGAACTCCGCAGCGCCGCTGTTTACGACACCGCTACGACCACCGTAGCACTTCCCTTCTTCAACATCGGACCCGCGACGGGCACGGCACAGCGATCGCTCCCCAGCTCGTTGTTAGGCTGAGGCCCGTGCCCCGTCGGTTGCTCGTTATCGCTACGGCCTCGGTCCCGGCGGCTGATCTGCGTGCATCGGTACGTGCGCAGGTGGGCGACGATGCGGAGTTGCTCGTCGTCGCGCCGGCCTCCGGCATCTCTCGGCTCGACTGGCTGACGAATGCCGAAGACGACGCCCGAACCGACGCGGCTGGACGGGCCGACCAGGTCGCAGAGGCGGCACCGACGGACAATGTCGAGTCACGGGTCGGTGACTCCGACCCCTTGCAAGCGATCGAGGACGCCCTTCGCACCTTCCCTGCGGATGAACTGATCGTCGTCTCACTACCGGACGAAGACGCCGGCTGGCTTGAACAAGGAAGTGCGGAAACCGCTCTCAGCCGATTCTCCCTTCCCGTCACGCGCCTCGTAGTCGAGCAATAGAAGGCCGAAGGAGCACGGCGATTCCTTTCGATCTGGTCATCGAGATCAAGAACGAACCCGGGGCTCTCGCCCGCGTCGCGGCCGCGATCAGCGACGCCGGCGTCAACCTCGCGGCGGCGACCTGCATCGGCGCTGCGGATCAGGTCGAGCTGCACATCCTCGTTCCGCACGCCGAAGCGGCCAAGCACGCGCTGGCACTTTCGCACCTCAGCGTAAGCCGCGAGCGCGAAGTGGTGGTTGTAGAGGTCGAGGATCGGCCCGGCGTGCTCGCTGACCTGACGCGAAAGGTCGCGCAGGCCGGCATCGACCTGGACCTCGTGTATGTCGCAACGCGTGACCGCCTCGTTTTTGGCGCCCACGACCTCTCCGGCTTGAAGACCCTGCTCGCACCAGCCTGACGACCGCTCGAGCTCTCCCAACGTCGTCCCCAACAACGTCCCTTGGAGCTCATGGGCAGAGTTCGACTCGTGGTCAGTCAAGCGAGCGACGAGCGAGGATCACGGCCTCGTCCGCCGCGAGCGTTCGACCTTGCTTCCAAGCCACGTCCGTGGTCGCGTCATCGAGCTGATCTCGGATGGCGACGAGCGTTGCGTCGTTCATCGTGGTGACCCATCCTTCGATGCTGCCGACGCCGATGTCCTCGATGAGCGCCTCGAAGCAGGAGAGCAATCTGGCGGCGACGGCTGCGTTTCCTTTGGCGACGAGAATGTGCGCCAGCCTGCAGACGACGAGCGCGTCCCCGTAACGGTCCGGGTGGCCGCTGCGCTCGCGGTGAATGTGATGCGCTTCCTCGAGCATCGTGACGGCCCTGTCGAGCTGGCCTTCCTCGGCGGCGCTCTGTGCGAGTACGCCGAGGCATTTCGCTTCGATGAATGGGTCTCCGGTCGCTCGCGCGCGACGGAGCATTGCCCCGTAAAGCACTCGAGCGTGCTCGCGATCTCCGAGCTCCTCGTAGCTCCAGGCGAGACGACGAGTCGCCTGAAGCGATTGATGCTCGTCGCCGAGCTCGCTGAACAGTCGGAGGCTCTCCGCGAATCGCAGCTGCGCCTGTGGCCACTCGCCATCGAACGCATTTACGACTCCAAGCATGAGGATGCAGGACGCAATCGACCATTGATCACCAAGCGCTCGATAGAGGGCAAGCGCTTCTTCGCCACGATGGGCAGCTGCGACGCGATCTCCGATGTCGAGGGCCAGATCAGCGGCTCCCAACAAAGCGTTGGCGCGGCTGACTGCCTGCCCGTGTTCGCCGATCAGCGCGCGTTCGAGGCGACGTCGGCCCTCGACGAGGTGGCCCCGCAGCGACCAGAACCGCCAGACCGATGCGGTGAACTCGACGACAAGATCACCGTCGCCGAAGTTCTCGAACCCGTCCAGCGCGGCTCGAAGGTTGTCGTGCTCGCGCTCGAGACGGTCGAGCCACTCCGTCGACTCCTCGCGCAGGTGTGGCTGCGCCCGCCTCGCGAGAGCCAAGAAGTACTCTCCGTGCCGGCGGCGTAGCACGCCCGCCGCGGCTGAAGACTCGAGCTGCTCAACGGCATAGTCGCGGATCGTCTCCAGCATCCAGAAACGTCCGTGCGTGTGCCGGAGCAGGCTCTTGTCGACGAGCGACTCGAGCGTATCGAGTCCTGCCCCCGCAACCTCGTCGGCGGCTTCAAGCGTGAACCCTCCGACGAAGACGGCAAGTCGGGCGAAGAGCTGCCTCTCTCGGTCGTCGAGCAGTTCGTAAGACCATGCGATCGTTGCCCGCAACGTCTTCTGGCGGGCCTCTGCATCCCTGCCACCGACCAAGAGATCGAGCCGCTGCGCCAAGCGCTCCAGGATCAGGCGCGGCGTAAGAATGTTCGTTCGCGCCGCGGCCAACTCGACGGCCAGGGGCAGGTAATCGAGGCGCTTACACAACTCCACGACGGACGGCGTCCGACTCGAGACGAGCGCGAGCGCAGAAAAGATCGACCGCGTCTGGCTCGGCCAACGGCAAGACCGGATACTCGACCTCGCCCCTGACACGCAGCCGCTCGCGACTCGTCACGAGCAGCTTCAGATTCGGGCAATGCTCGACAATCGCGGCTAGATCGGGCGCGGCGTCGACCACCTGCTCGAAGTTGTCGATCACGAGCAACATCTCACGCTCTCCGATGTGCTCGGCAAGGTCGTCCTTCGCACCAAGCGCCTGCGCAATCGCGTCGACGACGAGCCCCGGCTCGCGCAGCGGCGCAAGGCCGACCCAGAAAACGCCGCTGCGACATTCCGCGACCAGATCGGCAGCGACCTCGATCGCCAGCCTCGTCTTCCCCGAGCCGCCGGGGCCGGTCAAGGTGAGAAATCTCGCACCCTCCCTGAGCACAGAGAGCACTTCCTCGACCTCCCGCTCGCGACCGACGAACGTGCTCGCCGGACGCGGCAGATTCGTGTTCGAAATCGTCTTCAGAGGAGGAAAACGCTCCCGGCCAAGCTGAAAGATCCAAACCGGGCCGGCGAAATCCTTGACTCGATGCTCGCCGAGATCCCTCACCGAGACGGAAACCAGGTTGCGCGTCTCGCTCGAGAGCAGCACCTGGCCACCGTGACCAGCCGCAGCGATCCGCGCCGCCTTGTGCACATCGATCCCTAGATAGTTGCCATCCAAAAACCTCGGCTCACCCGTGTGCAATCCCATCCTGACCCGAATCGCCCCTCGCTCTGGCCAAGCGTGCCCAGCCATGGCCTCCTGAGCCTGCCTCGCTGCAGCAACCGCCTGACGAGCGTCCGCGAACGCGACAAAGAAACTGTCGCCCCCCGTGTCGACTTCGTAACCGTCGTGCGCCGAAAACGCCTCCCGCAGCAACCGCCGGTGCGTCAACAGTAGGTCCGAATACGCATCGCCGACCGCCTGCAGAAGGCGCGTCGAGCCCTCGATATCCGAGAACAACAACGTCACCGTTCCCTCGGGCGCCGCGGACATGGCGGCAACCTACGATGCGGACAAGGACGACAGCAACCCTGCTCAGGGCGGCGCGGATCGGTGGAGTCGGCGGCTGTACCAGAGCGGTCCGGTGTCCACGACCGACCAACCGGAGCGCTCGAGGTCGGCCAGCAGATCTGAGAGAACCCTGTGTACGTGATCGTCGGGCGCCATCGGGTTGCGTAGACGGAAGAGCGGCGATTCGACGAATGCTCCCGGCGACCCTTCAACCTCGACATAGAGCTGATACTTGACCCACCCGCGCCAGAGCCGGATCTCGCAGAACTGCTGACCTGCAACCTCGCGACGTTGCGGCGGCGCCTGCCGGACCGCGTCCGAACCGTGGAGGTCGGCTGCGACCGGCTTCACCGGGCGCGGTTGGCTTTGCGGCGCGGATACCCGTTCAGGGTCTTCGACCAGTTCGACGTTCGGCCGCAGCGCTTCAAGGAGATCGTCTGTCGTCTCGCGCTGGTCGGGCGTCGGCGGCGCGGCGACATGCTCGTCGACTGGTCGCGTCGCATGGGGGTGCTTCTTGTCGTTGCTCGGGGCGGGAGACGGTCTCGTGGTCCTCGCCGTGCGGGATGACGGCTTGGTAGTGGGCGGCCTTCGGTTTCGTCGGTAGCCGCCGGCACTCGCTGACGGCGCGTAGCGCACGAACAGAAGTGTTGACGCGAGCAGTGCGCCGATCACGCCGGCCATCACGAGAACGGTCGGGAAGCCGCCCGTGTTTGAGGTCGGTTGGCTTGCGACTCGATTGCCGTGCTCCACTGTCGACTGGGTTTTTGTTCGACTCGTCCTGGTGGAAGTGGGCGAGGTGGTACTCGGCTTGCTCGTCCGGGTGCCGGTCGGCTTGTTGTTGGCCGCCTGCTGGTTGGTGCCGGTGCGCGCCTGTCGGAGTGGGTACGCCTTCCAGAGCACGGTGGGCGGGTTCAGCTTCGGCTGCGTCAGGGTGGCGAGCGCGCTGATCCCGGCGGTCGACGCAGCGAGCGCGAGTCCCGCGCAGAAGACGACGGACAGGAGCAGCAGCTGGAGAGATCTCGTCCCGTTCATCTGATCGTGACCGGCGTCCCGACCGGCATCAGCGCGGCGAGACGCATGATGTCGCGGTTTCGGAGACGGATGCACCCGTGGGAGACACGGCCGGGCAGAAGTTGGGGTGCGTTTGTCCCGTGGATTCCGATGTAGCCGCCGTCAGGCCAGTCGGTCAGCACTGCTGAGCGCGCGGTCGTGCCGAACGCGATCGGCCCGTAGAAGGGACTCGCGTAGCGGGTCAGCTTGCTGCGGACGGTGAACTGCCCGTGCGGGGTCGGCGACCCCTGCGCGCCGATCCCAACCGGCGCGCTGAAGATGCGTACACCGGCCCGGAGAAGGATTGCCTGCAGACGTTCACGGTCGATGATCAGGTGCGTGCTCACCGTCTGGTAGCCGCCCAGCGAACTCCGACTCACCCAGCCGACGCTGCCGTTCGGCAGTACCGGCAAGCGGACTTCGACCCAGACACGGCCGTCCGTTCCTGTTCGCGCGCGCAGCACTGTCACCACGTCTGCAGTACCTTCCGGCGTCCTTGTCGCGAGTCGGGCGACGACCAGTGAGCCTGGGCTGGGTGCGGCGTGCGCATCGGCCGGCACACGAACGACGCTCCAACGGGACAGGTAGCGGGCCGAGGAAAGCCGATCGGGCTTCCCGATCTTGAGCGCCGGCAACGGCGAGGCGGGAAGTGACGCAAACGCTGACGCCGACGCAAACGCGGATGCGGACGGTTTCTCGTCGTTGCTCGGGCCCAGGCCTACCCAGAGCAGACCAACGAGTGTCGCGGCGGCGACCGTTGCAACCAGACGAGTTCGGCGTCTCATTTCGTGTCAACCAGTGAACTTCGGGTTGCCTCTCCCTTGCACCCGTGGTTTGGCGACGATGAAGTTGGTTGACGCGACGAGCCGGGTGACCTGCGCTCGCGACGCCGGTTGGTCGAAGGCGTGCACGGCCGGAGTGATGCCAAAGAGCTCGCGCATCCAGGCCGCGTGCCGCGCCTCCACGGAATGGATGCCGATAGCGGCCGCCAACACCGCGTTCGACTGCAGCTTGGGCGCCTGCCCCTTGTAGGCAGCAACTGCAAGATCTTCGAGCGCGACGGCTGTTTTCAGGAAGGCCTGCTGCTGCCCGGTTGTTCCCTGGAAATCGAACAGCGGCTGCTTCACCGCCTGCGACCCGAGCAGCTTTCGAAACGCTCTTACGTGCGCCCGCTCGGTCGCACCGACCACGGTCGCTGCCTGCGCCGCGTTCCCTTTCAGGGCGCCGTTCCGCTCCGCCTCCGTGTAGAAAGCCGCCTGCAGATATTCGAGCACGAGCGCGTAGTTCAGGATGTCGTTGTCGGAAGCCGACAGGCCGCCTGCGGCGGCTGCGCCACTCGCACGTCCAAGCAGAATCGCCGCCGCGCCGGCCAACGACACGCCGACAAGACTTCGCCTCGAGAGCGTTGCTTCTGCAGCTGCCCGTGTTTCGGCGAGCGCGCCGTCGCGGTCGATTTCGGTCAAGAACCGATCGAAGTCGGGGTAGTCCATCTAGGCCCTCATCCCGATCTCGCGTAGGCCCCGAGCGACCTGCTGCGCCGTCATCGGCTTGTCGACCGGCTCAGGGGCCGCCACCTCTCCGGCCAGAGCGCGAACCCAGGCGGCGTGACGAGCTTCGACCGAGACGATCTCGGCTGCGGCCGCCAGTGTTGGTTTTGTCAGGTTCGTCGCCTGGCCGTTGTAGCCGGCGACCGCGATGTCCTCGAGGTCGATCGTCGCCCGGACGAACGCATCCGCGCTCTTGGTCTTCGCCCCGAATCGGAACGCTCGGCTTGGGGCCGGCCTGCGCACCGAGCGCCTTCTCGATCGCAGCCAAGTGAGCGCGCTCGTGCCCAAGCGCGGTCTGCGCAAAGTCGCGCAGCTCACCTGTCAGTCCTCCATCGCGCAACGCCTGCTCGTAAAAGGCGACCTGCGTGTGCTCGAGCTGCAGCACCAGCTGCAAGATCTTCGCGTCCTGCGCTCTCGACGGGGCCGCGATCGCGTCATCGATCCGGACGAGCCTCCCGACGAGCGGCGTCGCAGCAAGCGCGGACAGGCCGAGACCGGCACCGGCCGCCAAGAGGGCGCCCCGCGACGAGCCGCGATCGACCGGAACGCGCAAACACTCCGAAGCCTCGGATGAGGCGGGCCGCATACTCTCCCCTGTCCCGAAACCTGACGCCGAGGTCCTTCTTACCGCATTTTGCAGGACTTAAACAAGCCCGCCGGGCGGGCACGGTGGCCTTGCGGTGATCGGTCTCAAGTCCGGGCCGGAGCATCCGAGAAGCGCGTAGGCGGCTAACTCACGCCTGGGTCCCGGTCCGCACTGTTCATGGCTGGGAAGACGGCGTAGCATCGGCTTCGCTGTTGTCGTCGGAAGGGAAGTGAGGAAATGGGAGGCATCGCCGCGACAAGCCTCGGCACCGAGGCCGCTCAGGCCCTACGTGAGCAGGTGCGCGGTCGAGTGATCACCGCTGCGGACGAAGGTTACGACGACGCGCGGATGGTTCACAACGGGCTGTTCGACAGGCGTCCGCTTGCGGTCTTGAAGGCCGAACAGGTCGGCGACGTCATAGGGGCCGTGAACTTCGCCCGCGAGCACGGGCTGGATCTCTCAGTGCGCTGCGGCGGGCACAGCGGGCCCGGTTTCGGGACAAACGACGGAGGCGTCGTCATCGACATGTCGGAGATGCGCACCGTGCGTGTGGATCCGAGGAACAAGACGGCCCGCGCCGATGCCGGAGCGACGTGGGGGGACTTCAACTACGCAACGCACGCCTTCGGTCTGGCGACGACAGGCGGGATCATCTCGACGACGGGCATCACCGGTCTCACGCTGGGAGGAGGGATCGGCTACCTGGACCGCGCGCTCGGCCTGTCGATCGACAATCTGATCTCCGCAGACGTCGTGACTGCGGACGGGAGGTTCGTCACCGCGAGCGAGCGCGAGAACGAGGACCTCTTCTGGGGCCTCCGTGGCGGGGGTGGCAACTTCGGCGTTGTGACCTCGCTCGAGTATCGGCTCAGCGAGGTCGATCAAGTGTTCGCCGGGCCGATCTTCTACAACCTCGAAGACGCCGCCACCGTGTTTCGCATGTTCGATGAATTCATCCGCGAGGCGCCGGAGGAGTTCGGCGGCTTCCCCGGATTCCAGATCGCCCCGCCGCTGCCGTTCATCCCGGAGGACCGACACGGCGACACTCTGTGTCTCGTCGTGGTGCACTGGGCAGGCCCCCTCGGCCAGGCCGAAAAGGCGCTGCAACCGTTCCGAGACGTCGCGCCGGTCGTTGCCGACGGAAGCGGACCGCTGCCGTATCCGGCGCTGAACGGCGCATTCGACGTGCTCTATCCGAAGGGACTTCGTGCGTACTGGAAGGGAGCCTTCGTCAAGGATCTTCCGGACGCGGCGATCGCGGCCCACGTGGAGCATGGATCCCAGGTCCCCGAGGTGACGTGCACGATGCACATGTACCCGATCAACGGCGCATGCCATCGCGTGGGAGCGAACGACACCGCCTTCGCCTACCGCGACGCCACGTACGGGATGGTGTTCCTGGCGGGCTGGACCGACCCGGCCAAGGACTCCGAGCGGATCAAATGGCTGCGCGACTACTACGAAGCTTTGTCGCCGTATTCGGAGCCGGGCGGCTACATCAACTTCATGCAGGACGACGACTACGGCCGAATTCGAGACAACTACCGCCAGAACTACGACCGCCTGGTCGAGGTGAAACGCACCTACGATCCTGACAACCTCTTCCACCTGAACCAGAACGTCGCACCGTAAGGGCGCGGCCGTTCGCGCCCGGCACGTCGCGCGACTAAAGGATGCTCATGGACTGGAAGCTCGAACTGATCGCGGTTCCCGTCTCTGACGTCGATCGTGCCAAGGCGTTCTACACCGAGCAGGTCGGCTTCAACGCGGACCACGACCACACGGTCAACGACGATCTTCGCTTCGTGCAGCTCACACCGCCCGGCTCGGGGTGCTCGATCGCCATCGGTAAAGGCCTCGCGACGACCGTTCCCGGTTCGGTTCAGGGACTGCAGCTGGTCGTCGGCGACGTCCATGCTGCGCGGGCCGCGCTCGTCGAGGGCGGCGTCGACGTCAGCGAGGTCCAGGAGTTCGCATGGGGTTCGTTCGTGTTCTTCAGCGACCCCGACGGCAACGGCTGGGCCGTTCAGCAGCTCCCGCCGCGCAGCTAGACGCACCCGCCGATCGCGGAGCGCGTGCGCCGGCGGCCTCGTCACGACCCGGGGCTTGCGACCGACCAGATCAGCAGGTCGAGGATCCGCACCTCGGTGACTTCGTAGCCGCGCCGCGCGAGCTCCTGCCGGATAGCACGCAGCGCAGCCCGGTTGCGATCCACGTCGCGCTTGTAGCCGCGGACGAGACCGAGCCCGCGCTCACCGAATGACGCATGCGGTCCGAGGTCGTCGTC
This sequence comes from uncultured Thermoleophilia bacterium, assembly GCA_963774355.1. GTDB lineage: Bacteria > Actinomycetota > Thermoleophilia > Gaiellales > Gaiellaceae > PALSA-600. Next base: position 150,212 of record CAVZER010000007.1, read on the forward strand.
GGCAAGGTACGTCTGGACGACGCTGTCGAGCATCGGGATCAGTGCCGGGCGCTTACCGTGCAGCGCCTTCGTCATCTTCGAGAAGCCGACGCCGCGGATGTCCGCGAACGCGTCGAAGAGCCGTCTCAGCGGCTGCCAGGGCACCGCCGCCGCCGCGCCGGCCAGCGAAGAGTCCGGGGCGATCGCCCGCAGGGCACGGTCGATCGTCACGCGGCGCTCGAGGATCGCCTCGATCTCGACCGCAGAGATGCGGGCGCCCCCTCGGTTCGCCCGCCTCAGATCCGCCTCGTCGAACGACGCGGGCCGCGCAGAGTCGCCGATCTCGAGGTGCCACTGGCCCTGCAGGAGCCCGAGCGCGACGCGGCCGGGATTCTCGATCTCGACGCTGTTCCGCAGGACGACCGGACGGATGCTCATCGAGCAAGCACGAACCGAGCCAGGTTAGGCAGCGCGGTGCGTGAGCACCCCGTCGATGATCCCGTAGAGCACGGCTTCGTCTGCGCTCATGAAGTAGTCGCGGTTCATGTCCCTGGAGACCTTCTCGAGCGGCTGTCCGCTGTGCTGAGCAATCAGCTCCTCGACCCGCCGCGTGAGCGCGATCGTTTCCCGTGCCTGGATCTCGATGTCGCTCGCTTCGCCCTCGAAGCCGCCCCAGAGCTGGTGGATGAGGATCTTGGCGTTCGGGAGCGCCATCCGTTTCCCGTGAGCGCCGCCGGCGAGAAGCAGCGCTCCGACCGACATTGCGATGCCGACGGAGATCGTCGCGATTGCAGGTTTGACGAACTGCATCGCGTCGTAAATGGCTAGGGCGTCGTAGACGGATCCGCCGGGGCAGTTGATGTACAGGGCGATGTCCTTGTCGGGGTCCTCGGACTCGAGATGCAGCAGCTCGGCGATTGTCAGGTTCGCGATCTCGTCGTCGACGGGGCTGCCGAGGAAGATGATCCGATCGTTGAGGAGCCGTGAGTAGATGTCGAACGCACGCTCGCCGAACGCGGTCTGCTCGACCACCATCGGAATCTGCGAGCTCATGCAGGCTCCTCGCTGCCGGGGTCTACACCTTCATAGCACCCGCATCGCCTCGCCGGGGTCGGCTACCTGTGCAATGGTGCCAAGAGCCCCCACGAGCAGCCGATCAGACGGAGATAGCGCGATGGAGACGCTGACCGAGATGCAGTGCGTCGCCTGCCGCAAGGACGCACCGGCGGTGACGGATGCGGAATTCGCCCGGTTTCAGCCCCAAGTCGCTGACTGGGAGTTGGTGGAGCTCGATGGGATCAAACGCCTGAGACGTTCCTTCTCGTTCGACGATTTCGCGGAGGCGTTGCAATTCACGAACAGGGTGGGCGAGCTTGCAGAGAAAGAGGGGCATCATCCCGCGCTCGTGACCGAATGGGGCTGGACGACGGTCACATGGTGGACGCACAAGATCAGAGGTCTGCATCGCAACGATTTCGTCATGGCGGCGAAGACAGACGCGCTGTATCGGCCATGACCGATCCTCGTGCAGGACGGAAGCGGTGAGGAGTTCTAGGGCAGGAACCGCGGCAAGCCGAACTGCGGGAAGACACTGCTGCTTGCGAACCACGTGATCCCGGAGATCCGGCTTCCCTCGAGGGTCAGCACGAACATGGCGAACGCTCGGCCGGCGTCGGCCTCCGGAGCGGTGAGGTAGCAGCCGAACGCGGGCTGCGAGTTGGCACGCGTCGCCACGACCCGAAGCGGCGCGCCGCGGCGCTCGGCCGCCCCACGAAGGAAGCCGTCGATCGCCGCGCCTCCCTGGTAGGCGTGGGGAAGGGGCGGCATCGTCAGCCAGGCGTCCTCGGTGAGGAGCGCCACGATGCCGTCGACGTCGCCGATCTCGACCGCCTCGGTGAAGCGGCCGACGAGCTCGCGTTCCTCCACGGAGTCGGGGAGCGGCGCCCGTTCACGGCCGGCGGCGGGGAGCCGCGTCTCGAACGCCGCCCGCGCCCGGCGCAGCAGGCTGTTCACCGACGTCTCGGTGGTGTCGAGGAGCTCGGCGGCCTCCGCCGCGCGGTAGCCGAGCACGTCGCGGAGCACGAGCACCGCGCGCTGCTGCGGCGGCAGGTGCTGCAGGCCGACGATGAAGGCGAGCCCGATCGCCTCTCTGGTCTCGTACCGCGCCTCCGGCCCGGGCGCCTCGTCGGGAACGCCGTCGAGGAGGACGTCGGGATACGGCTCGAGCCAGAGCGGCTCGTTCCAGCGGGTCGGCTCGGGGAGGTGCGTCACGGTCTGCGTGTCCGGCCGACGACCTCTCGCCCGCAGCGCGTCGAGCGCGCGGTTGGTGGCAATCCGATACAGCCACGTGCGGATCGACGCACGGTCCTCGAACTGCTCCAGCCCGCGCCAGGCGGCGAGGAGCGTCTCCTGGAGCAGATCCTCGGCGTCCTGCAGCGAGCCGACCATCCGGTACAGGTGGACCTGGAGCTCGCGCCGGTACGGGTCGGTGAGCCTCCGGAAGGCATCCTCATCGCCATCGACTCGTCCTTTCACGCGCATGGGAGTACCGACGCCGGGACGGCCCGAAACTCGCCGCCCAGTTTTCGCCGCCGCGGACGACTGAACGAACACAGCCCGGACGAAAGGAGAACGGAGATGGCGAAGCTGGTGGTCAGCGAAGAGGTGTCGCTCGACGGTGTGGTGCAGGACCCGACGGGCGAGGAGGGGTTCCGCCACGGCGGCTGGTTCAACCGGGTCGGCGAAGAGACACGCCGGGTGTGGGCCGAGGTCAAGACCGAGGAGGCGTTCGCCACGACGGCGCTGCTCCTCGGGCGCAAGACCGACGAGTGGTTCGGCACGCGCTGGCCGAGCCGGGAAGGCGAGTGGGCGGACAGGTTGAACGGCCTGCCGAAGTACGTCGTGTCGTCCAAGCTGGTCGATCCCGTCTGGGGCAACTCGACGGTACTGCAGGGAGACGTCGTGCGCGAGGTGACGCGGCTGAAGCGCGAGCTCGACGGCGAGCTCGTCGTCTTCGCGAGCCGCGCGCTCGCGCAGACGCTGCTGGAGAACGACCTCGTCGACGAGGTGCGGCTGACGGTCTACCCCGTCGTGCTCGGCGACGGCGAGCTGCTCTTCGGGGAGCTGAGCGATCAGCGGCCGCTTCGTCTCCTCGATGCGCGGATGCTCGGCGAGGGTCTCGCACAGCTCTATTACGAGCGGGTACGGGACTGACGGTGCGGGAGGACGGGGGACGGCGTGTCGCCGTCCCCCGTCCTTGCGTCGCCTACTGCGGGCCCATCCCTGGCTCGTCGAGCGAGAGCGGGATCCCCTCCGGGCCGTGTCCGCGATAGGCCTTGCGGAAGGACTCGAACGCCTTCATCGTCGCGGCGTCGAACCGCGGGCAGATCCCGAGGTGACCCTGTCCGAAGTAGTTGTTGGTCGTGTATCGCGCGGGGTCGCCCGTCCAGGCACTGATCGCGACCTTGCTGCCGAGCTTCGGGTACGGAGTGCCGAACGTGCCGTCCGGTTGCTCGTTGTAGAAGCTGCGAAGCTGCTCCACCGTCGACCCGGGCACCTTCGGCCCCCACCAGAGGATCACGCCGCCGTGCTCTTCGTTGTGGACGACCATGCGCGGGTTGACGGGGGACGTGTAGAAGCCCCAGACCGCCCAGAGCGGATAGTGCTGGCCGTTCGACGGCGGATCGGTGTTCCACGGGAACTTCTTGGTGAGGCTGGGGACGTGGACGCCCTCCCCCGGCGGGACGTAGGCCTTGACGGTCTTGTAGCTGCAGCCTGCGGCCGTCATCAGCGAGGCGACCTGCTTGTCGCTACTGCTGCTGCCGCTGCTGCCGAAGGCGAAGTAGAGCCCGACGGCGATCACCGCGGCCGCGGCGACGCCCGCGACCACGTAGAGCGCGGTCCGGTTCTGCGCTCCGCCGACGCGAGGCGCGGCGGTGGTCCGCTGCTTCGGCGCCTGCACCTTGCGGGGTGCCGGCGGGGTCCTGGGCTTCTTCTTGGCCATCGGGCGAGCCGACCATTCAAGCGGATACAGCAACCCGTTCGCCGAAAAATGCAGCAACCGCGGCGCGATCGTCGGCGACGGGGCAGCGCGGCAGCGCTTCGAGGAAGGCCCGGCCGTAGCCTCGGCTGCGCAGCCGCGGATCGAGGATCGCAACCACGCCGCGATCGGAGTGGCCGCGAATCAGCCGCCCGAAGCCCTGGCGCAGCTGGAGCACCGCGGTCGGCAACGCGTAGCCCGAGAACCAGTCGCCACCCTCCTTCTCGACCGCCTCGCAGCGCGCCTCGTGCAGCGGATCGCCGGGCGCCGAGAACGGGAGCTTGTCGATGACGAGCAGCGAGAGCGACTCGCCCGGGATGTCGACGCCCTGCCAGAACGTCGATGTCGCCAGCAGGACCGACGCGACGTCGTCGCGGAAGCGCTCGAGCAGCCGCTCGCGCGGCGCCTCACCCTGAACGAGCACGTCGTACGGAACGCGCCCTCGGACGCGCTCGCGATAGGAGTCGAGCGCGCGGTAGCTCGAAGTGAGCACGAGCGCCCGGCCCTCCGAGAGCGAGAGCAGCGCGACGATCTCGTCCGCGGCACGCTCGAGGAACGCATCGTCGCGCGGGTCGGGCATTGCCTGCGGCACGTAGAGCAGGGCCTGCTCGCGATAGTCGTAGGGTGAACCGACGATCGCCTCGCGCGCGCTCGAGAGCCCGAGCCGGCGGCGGACGAAGCCGGCGTCGTCACCGACCGCAAGCGTCGCCGAGACGAGGATCGCCGTCGGCCCCTCGTCCCAGAGCCTTTCGTTCAGCTCTTCCGCGACGTCGACCGGCGCCCACGCGACCGCATCGGGCTCAGCCCACACCACGCGGCCCTGCGGGTCCGCGTCGAGGATCGCCTCGATCTCTGCGGCCTGGGCGAGCGAGCGCCGCGCGAGAGCGTCCTGCTCCTCGCCTGCGCCCTGCAGGCAGCCCGCGAGCTCTCCGAGCGCGTCGATGAGCACGAGCGCAGGCTCGACGGGGGTCGCGCGAACGCGCCGGCGGCCGCTCGCGGGCGCCACCGCCTCGAGCAACCGCTCGCCGCTTCTGATCACCCGTTCCAGCTGGCGGTCGGGCGGCACGACGTGAGAGTCGCGGGCTGCCCGTTCGACGTCCAGGACGAGCCGGCGTAACCCGGCACGCGAGACGCGTCCTCCGAGCCAACCGGCCGCGGACTCCTCCAGGCGGTGGGCCTCGTCGAAGACGACCGCGTCGTGCTCGGGCAGGACACCGCCGCCCGAGGCGATGTCCGCGAAGTACAGCGCGTGGTTGACGATCACGAGCTCGGCCTCGGCGGCCCGGCCCCGCGCGGCTTCGGCGAAGCAGGCGCCGAAGAACGCGCACCGGCGACCGGAGCACCGCTCGGCGCCGACCGCGAGCTCCGCCCAGAGCGCCGGGGACGGCTCGATCGCGAGCTCGGCGCGGTCGCCGGTCTCGGTGGACGCGAGCCAGCCCTGCATCGACTCGAAGGCGATGCCGTCACGTCCTGCGGAGTCCAGTGAGGGCTGGAACCCCTGCAGTTGGCGGCGGCAGAGGTAGTTCTGGCGGCCCTTGAGCACCTCGACGCGCACCCGCCTGTCGCACACCGAAGCCGCAATCGGAACATCGGAGCGAAGCAGCTGTTCCTGGAGCGCCTTCGTGGCGGTGGCGACCACGACCCGTTGCCCCGAGGCGAGGGCTGGGATCAGGTAGGCCAGGCTCTTCCCCACACCGGTGCCTGCCTCGGCGACGAGATGCTCGCCGCACTGCAGCGCGCGCTCGACCGCGGCTGCGAGCGCGGCCTGCTCGGAGCGCGGTTCGTAGCCCGGCAGCGCGCGGGCGAGGGTGCCGCCGGGGCCGAACACGTCGTCCATCGACAGCGGCAAGCCTACGGGTGCGAACGGACGTTCTCCCGGGCCGTCACGGGTTCGGCGCGAATTTGTGCGCAAATTGCGACACCGGCCCGGCGGGGTCGTTGACGGCTCCTCGGCCACGCGGCTAGGTTCCCCCCCGTCGGATCGGGTAGCTCTTCGGAGTCGCTCGATCCGGCATATCAGCTCCGGTAGGTCTTCGGACTCGCCGGGGCTGATTTTTTGTGCGAGGCCCCCTTGGCGGCCCGAAGCAGCCCCGTGTCGTCCGACGCCCTCTCTAGCGTTCGCGGGCTGATGGCAGCACTGCTTCTGCTCCTCGGGATCGCAATCGGCGGCGCCGCGGTCTACCTGTGGGCGCGGACCTCCCTCGCCGCCCGCGACGCCCTGCTCACGCAGGAACGCACGGCGGCCGGCGAGCAGGTCGACCTGCTCGAACGCACACAGGAGCAATGGGAGGAGCGGTTCAAGGCCGCCGCCGGCGACGCGCTGTCGCGGAGCCAGAGCTCGCTGCTGCAGGCGGCCGAGGCCAAGCTCGCGCCGATCAAGGAGACGCTGCAGCGCTTCGAGAGCCAGGCCAAGGAGCTCGAGCAGCAACGCCTCCGCGCAGTCTCCACCGTCAGCGAGCAGCTTCGGGCCGTCTCGGAAGGGCAGGAGCGACTGCGAACCGAGACCGGGAACCTCGTCACAGCGCTGCGGGCGCCGCACGTGCGCGGCAGCTGGGGCGAGATGCAGCTCAAGCGCGTCGTCGAGCTGGCGGGCATGGTCGAGTACTGCGACTTTCGCACCCAGCAGAGCGAGCGGGACGACGAGGGCAAGCTCCTCCGCCCCGACCTCGTCGTGAGGCTTCCCGGTGGCAAGAGCATCGTCGTCGACTCCAAGGTGCCGATCGACGCCTATCTGGACGCGGTCAACTGCGACGACGCAGAGGCCAAGAAGGTGCACCTGGCCCGGCATGCGGCCCAGCTCCGCGACCACATCGGCAAGCTCGGGCAGAAGCGCTACTGGCGCCAGTTCGACCCCACTCCCGAGTTCGTGGTCATGTTCGTCGACGAGGGGCTCTACCGGGCTGCGCTCGACCAGGACGGCTCGCTCTTCGAGGCCGGCGCCGAGGCGGGAGTGATCGTCGCCTCGCCCGCGACCCTGATCGGGCTGCTGCGCACGGTCGCCTACGGATGGCAGCAGGAGACGGTCGCCGAGAGCGCACGGGCCGTCTCACGGCTGGGGCGCGAGCTCTACGAACGGATCGGGGTCTTCGCGACCCACCTCTCCAAGGTCGGCCGCAGCCTCGACACGGCGGTGGGGGCGTACAACCAGGCCGTCGGCTCCTTCGAGTCGAGGCTGCTCGTCACGGCACGGAAGTTCCCCGAGCACGGGATCGCGGGCGACGACCCACCCGAGCTCGGGCAGCTCGAGCGCGTCCCGGTCGTCCCTGCGGCGCCCGAGTTGGCGCCGGTGGAAGACGTCGCTACGCTGCCGCGGGCGAACGCCGACGCGGCGTGAGCGGGAACGTTACGCCCCTATCCAGCGTTGAATACTTCGGGTAAGCAGAATCCCGAGGAGAGTGCTTTGAGCGAGACGAACGTACGTGACCTGATCATCATCGGCGGCGGCCCGGCCGGTTACACGGCGGCTCTCTACGCCGCGCGCGCCGACCTCGAACCGCTCGTGATCGAGGGATTCGCCTGGGGCGGCCAGCTGATGATCACGAGCGATGTCGAGAACTACCCCGGCTACGCGGACGGGATCATGGGGCCGGAGATGATGGCCGACTTCCGGCGACAGGCCGAGCGGTTCGGGGCGGAGTTCCTGACCGACGACGTCACGACCGTCGACTTCTCGCAGCAGCCGCTGCGGGTGAGCGTCGGCGGCGACGAGCACCTCGCGCGCGCCGTGATCGTCGCGACCGGAGCGAGCGCACGCTGGCTCGATATCGAGTCCGAGGAGAAGCACAAGGGCCGTGGCGTGTCGGCCTGTGCGACGTGCGACGCAGCCTTCTTCAGGCAGAAGGACGTCTACGTCGTCGGCGGCGGCGACTCGGCGTTCGAGGAGGCGCTCTTCCTCACGAAATTCGCGACGCGGGTGCACCTGGTGCACCGGCGCGATCAGTTCCGTGCATCCCGAATCATGGTCGATCGCGCGCTCGCGAACGAGAAGCTCGACTTCGTGCTCAACGCCGTGGTCGACGAGGTGCTCGGCCAGGAGAGCCTGGAAGGACTGCGACTACGGAGCACGGTCACCGGGGAGACCTGGGACGTTTCCGCCGATGGGTTGTTCGTCGCCATCGGCCACGACCCGAACACGGCGCTCTTCGTCGACCAACTCGACCACGACGAGGCGGGTTACCTGCTGACGCAGCCGGGCTCCACTGCGACGAACGTCCCCGGCGTCTTCGCGGCGGGCGACGTGCAGGACCATGTCTACCGACAGGCCGTCACCGCTGCAGGCTCCGGCTGTATGGCGGCGCTCGACGCGGAGCGCTACCTCGCGTCACTCGTGCCGAGTGCCGAGCCGGCCGCCGCCCGGTCTCTCTGAGAGCCCCAAGCTGAAGACGCTCACCGACGCCCGGCCACTTCGACCGGGCACGCGTGTTTCCTGAAATGGCCGATCAGGCGTCTATGTGATCGGAGCCAACCTGCCGGTACGGATCGCCCGTGCGCACTGCGACGGCTCGACAGGATCGACGAGGATGGCCGCGTCGCGAAGGGCGCGGTCCGCACCGAGCGGGACACCGAGGGCGATGCGACTGACGAAGTAGCGTCCCGTCCTGTGACGGTCGGTGACCCGGCCGAACGTGAGCTTGCCGCTCCGGCGCGGTGAGACGACGAACACGGTGCGGCACACGCGACGCATCGGCCAACCGGCGTCGAGCACCGACGCGTGCGGGAGGTACCACTCGAGCGGCGCGCGGAAGACGAAAAGGTTCCCGAGGACCGCGACCGGATCCGACGGGCGCCAGCCCTCGCGGACGAGTGCATGTGCGATCGCCGCGAACGGCGGTGTGGACGCTCCTTCCTGCCGCAGCACGGAGATCCCGAGAGCCGAGACGAGCGCGAGCCCCACCGCCGTGCGCCCGCGGGCAGGAACGGCGGCCGCGAGCGCGGCGACGGCGATTGCCACCGCCGGACCGACCTCGATCAGGTTGCGCAGCGCAAAGATCTGGATGCCGCCTGCCCACAGTGCACCGGCGACGACCAGCGGCCCGAAGGCCAGCGCGGCGACGAGGCGTCCGGCCGGGCCGGTTCGTGCAAGGCGCAGGCAGCCGAGGCCGGCGCCGACGACGAACAGCAGCGACAGCGCGCGGCCGACGGTCTGGTTGGCGTACGCGGTCGTGAACAGCCGCAACGGCACCGCGACGACCTGGCGCAGCTGGAACGCGCCGATCCACCAGAACCGGTCACGGTGATACTGAACGAACATCACGGGCGCCCATGCGGCGGCGACGATCCCGCCGACGCCCACGGCGATCGCCGTCGGCCGGCGAATCCGGCGCGCGCCGGGATCGATCCAGAGCCACACGAGCGCGGCGACGACCACGAAGGCGAAGAAATAGTGCGTCAGACCGCCGAGCGCGACGACGGCACCGATCGTCACCTCCGTTCGACGGCGCGGCTCCTCGAGCTCGCGCAGCAGCAGCAGCGCGAAGACCGCCGTGAGCAGCGCCAGGAGCTCGTAGGCGCGCAGCTCGTGCCCGTGCGCGACGAACTCACCGCCGACCGCGACCAGCAGCCCGGCGAGGACTGCGGCGGACAACGGCAGGACGCGACCGGCGATCGCGACGACGCACGCAGCCACACCGGCGCCGGCGAGCACCGACAAGAGGCGCACGTCGACGATCGGCACGCCGAGCCGGTGGACCAGCCAGGCGAGCGAGTACCAGAACGGGGGCGTCGATTCCGTTCGCGCGACGCGCCCGAGCATCGACAGCACCGTCGGCTCGCGCAGGATCCGAGCCGACGCGACCTCGTCTTGCGACAGGGCCTGGGAGAACGTGCCCGGGAGACGGATCGCGCCCGCGACGAGAGCGACGCCGGCTACGGCGACAACACGCCCGCCGGGACGCAGGCTCGCCGCCATCGGCGAGCCGAGGCTACGTTCGCGACGCCCGCGTCGATGCCGCTCCGTCGAACGACAACGACCTGTTAACAGCCGCACAATGTGGCCGGGTCACGTCCACCTGCGCGGCTACCCTGGCTCGCCGTGCCGCATTTCATCTGCCCACGGTGCAAGGAACGGTCGGTCGACGTCGACGCCAAGGAAGGCTTCTCGGACCAGGCGCCGGCGTGCCATCACTGCGGCTTCGGGTTCCTCTTCGAGATCCTCGACGACTACTACCCCGCGCCCGACACGGGCCTCGTCGTCACGGACCGCGATCGGCGGGTGCTCGCCACGGGTCGGGGCGTGTTCGAGCTCACCGGCTTCCCCGAGCCCGACCTGATGGGCCGCGACGTGGTCGAGGCGCTGCAGTTCTCGACCAGCAAACCGGTCGAGCTCGCGCGTGAATGGGGCGTGCGCCGGCTCGGCGAGCAGCTGTCGATCCGGACGCGCGCAGGGGTCCAGAAGGCGGTCATCGCCGATGTCTTCCCGGCCTACGACGACGACGGCGGGCTGCTCGTGGCACTCACCCCGGTACGCGGCTAGCAGGGCACAGGTCCGCCGCCAGCGGGCACTCCTCGCACAGGGGCCGCCGCGCGTCGCAGATTCGCCGGCCGTGCCAGATCAGCAGGTGCGGGAATCTCCCCCAGTCCGCCCGCGGCACGAGTCGGATCAGGTCGCGCTCGATCTTGACGGGATCCTCCTGCCGGGTGAGCCCGAGCCGCTGAGAGAGGCGGCGCACATGCGTATCGACCACGATCCCCTGAGGGTGGCCGAGCTCGGCGGTGACGACGTTGGCGGTCTTCCGGGCGACTCCCGGCAGCCGCAACAGCTCGTCGAAGTCCTCGGGAACCTGCCCGTCGTGCTCTGCGAGCAGCATCGCCATCGTCCCGCGGAGCGCCTTTGCCTTCTGCCGGTAGAAGCCCGTGGCGAAGATGTCCCGCTCGAGCTCCTCCTGCGGCACCGCGAGATAGTCCTCGGGCTTGCGGTACTTCTTGAAGAGCTGCTCGGTGACGCGGTTGACGTTCACGTCCGTCGTCTGCGCCGAAAGCATGACGCTGACGAGCAGCTGGAGCGGATCCTGAAAGCGCAGTGCGATCCGCGCATCCGCGTAAAGCACGGCCAGCCGTTCGATGATGGGGCCGATCCGCTGCTTCTTCGGTCCGACGCGCCGATGCGCCTCGCGGATGTAGCTACGCGGCACCGGCGACGAGGCTCGGCGGCTGGCGCAAGCGCGGGCCCGCGCACACGAGTTCGAGCGCAGGGCAGCCCGCACATGCGAAGTCGCTCGGCGTAGGCGTGAACTCGCCGAGGTTGATTCGTGCGATAGCCACGGACAGCTCCGTTTCGAGCTCCGGAAGCTCGTCGCGGTGGAACGTCGTGTCGACGACGGCGTCGGGTCGTTCGACGAAGTGGTAGACGACCTCGACCTGGTCGGCTCCGGCGCGGAAGCACGCGAGCGCGTACACGAGGCGCTGCAGGCGGTAGTCCTCCTCGACGATCTCGTCGGGCGTGCTGTCGCCGAGCGCGTTCGTCTTGTAATCGAGCACGAACGCGCGTGCGCCTTCGCGCCAGAGCACGTCGATCCGTCCGTGCAAGAGGACGCCGTCGTGCTCGAACGCGAACGGGCGCTCGGCACCGGCTCCCGGCAGCGCCGCGACGCGAGCCGCTACCTCCGAGCGGCAGTAGTTGCCGACGAACTCACCGATCCGCTCGAGCTCCTCGTCCGTGACCCGCGGGTACCAGCTTCGTACCTGCTCCAGGTCGGGCACCACCGGAGCGCGCAGGTCGACGAGCTCGAGCAACCGGTGCGCCGCATCGCCGACCTCGGTCGCCGCAAGGGCGCCGTCACCCTCGCCGGCACGACCCGGACGCACCTCGCGCAGCCCCGCGACCCGTTCGGCGTAGTACCGGTACGAACAGCGCTCGAAGAGCGACAAGGCAGAGTAGGAGAGCCGGCGTACCCGGTGGAGCGGCGGCGCCGGCGGGGGCACGAGCTCCGGCAGGCGATACCCCCGCTTCGGCGGCGCGGCCGGGAGCTCGGCGAAGAGCGCGAGCTGACCGTCGACATCGGCGGCGGGCTCGGCCGCAGGCGTCGCACGATGCGTCTCGACGCGGAGCACGAAACGTGCATCGCCTCGTTCGAGCTCCACCGGCTCGCCGGCCGCTCGCGCGGTCTCGAGCTCCTCGGTGCCGAGCTGCGTCAGCACCCATCCGATCGGCGTGTCGCGGTCGCGCTGCGTGTCGGGATCGATCGCACCGGAGACGATCAGGCGGTCGATCGCCCGCGTCATCGCCACGTAGTAGAGGCGAAGCCGCTCGGCACGGTCTTCGCGCTCCTCGGCCGCCCGAACGTCGTCGTAGCCGAAGACGCCGGTGCGCTGGCCGGACATCGGGTCGACGACTCGGAAGCCGAAGCGTCCGTCGGCGCCGACGAGGATCTCGTCGGCCGACGGTGCCCCTCCGGTGTCGCGTCCGGCGTCGGCCACGACGACCACCTTGAACTCGAGCCCCTTCGCAGAATGGATCGTCAGCAGGCGGACGGCGCCCGCTCCCTCCTCCTCCGACACGGCTTCGAGCTGCGTCGCACCCACCGCCTCCTGGTCGCGGATGAACGAGATGAAGCCCTCGATGTCGCGGTCGCGCAGCTCTTCGTAGCTCCGCGCGAGCCGCATCAGCTTGCGCAGGTTCGCGTAACGGCGCTTGCCGTCCCAGCGAGTGAGGACGGCGAGGTCGTAGTCGTGTGCGGAGACCACCTCCTCGCACAGGCGCTCGAGCCCGACGCGGGCCGAGACGGCGACGAGGCGTTCGTAGCGCTGCTTGAACGCACGTACGAGGCGTTCGTCCTCCGCCGCCAGCGCGTCCGGCAGCGAGCGCTCGATGCCGCTGTAGAGCGGACGGCGGCCCGCGTGCCTGCGAATCGCGACGAGCGCATCGTTGGAGATGCCGACGAACGGCGAACGCAGCACCGTCGCCAGAGCCCGGTCGTCGTACCGGTTCCACAGCAGGCGCAGATAGGCGAGCAGGTCGACGACCTGCTGCTGCCCGAAATAGCCGCGGCCGGTCGCCCGATAGGTGGGCAGGCCCTGCGCCCGCAGCGCGCGTTCATAGACCTCTGCATCGGTGCCCGCGGCGAACAGCAGGACGATCTCGCCCGGCTCGGCTGCGCCCAGCTCGACCAGGTCGGCGACGCGACGCGCGATCGCCGCGGCTTCGGCCTCGCGCCAGCCCACCCCCGCCTCGCGGAAGCTTCGCTTGTCGGTGACCAGAAGCTCGACCGGATGCCCGAAGACCGGATCGTCGAAGTCACCGCCGCATGCGAGCGGCTGGTAGCCGTCGAACTCGTCCGCGAACAGATGGTTGATCGCTCCGAGCACCTCGGGTCGCGAGCGGTAGTTGCGCGCGAGCGGGAGTCGCTGCGCCGACGCCTGCCGTCGTGCCCGGAACACTGCGACGTCCGCATGCCGGAAGCCGTAGATCGACTGGAACTCGTCGCCGACGTAGAAGACGTCGGTCTCCTGGCGGTCACCACGCAGCAGGTCGACGATGTCGCACTGGAGGCTGTTCGTGTCCTGGAACTCGTCGACCATGATCTGACGGAAGCGCAGCTGCTCGAGCTCCCTGACCGACGCGTCGTCGCGCAGGAGGTCGCGGACGAGCAGCTGGAGGTCTTCGAAGTCGAGCACCGATTCCCGCCTCTTCGCCTCCGCGTACTCGACCGCGAAGAGGTCGAGCAGCGTTTGCAGGAGCTCGCTATCCCGGGCCGCGAGCTCGTCGAGCGCAGCCTGGCGCAGGCGGTCTCGCGCAGCCCGGAACGCACTCGTGCGCTCACCGACCGTAGTGAGGTGTGCGAGATCGAGCAGCCGCTCGGGGTTCCGATCGAGCGCGAGCGCAGCGGCGGCAGCAGCGTGCTGCTTCTCGGTCGCACCCGGGTCGGCCAGGACCTCTCGAGCAGCTTCCTGGAGCTCCGCGAGACGCTCGTCCACGGTGGCCCACGTGCCGAGCTCGAGCGTGAGCTCGCGCCCGGCGGAGCGCAGCGTCTCGTAGACGCCGGTGAGCTTCCGGCGCAGACCGCCCGAGCCGTAGGTGGCGAGCAGCCGCAGGCGCTCGGGATCGTGGTCGGCGCAGAAGGCCGTGAGCGCCTGCTCGAACGCCTCCGCGACCAGCCCCGGTGCCTGGTCGTCCGCGAGCTCGCGGAAGCGCGGATCGATCCCGACGGCGAACGGATGTGCGCGTAGCAGGCGCGCGCAGAACCCGTGAATCGTCGAGACCCACGCACCGTCCAGGCGGCGCGCGAGGTCCGGACGACCGCGTTCGCGGAGCGCCTTCCGGATGCGGGCCCGAAGCTCGCCCGCGGCTTTCCGCGTGTAGGTGATGACGAGGATCGACTCGACGTCGATGCCCTGCTCGCACACCGCGCCTACGAAGCGCTCGACGAGCACCGTCGTCTTGCCGGTCCCTGCACCCGCCGAGACGAACACCTCGCCCCGGGCGGTTACGGCGTCGCGCTGTTCCGTGTTCATCGCGTCACGCTCGCTCGACACGACAGATCGGCCAGACGTCGCACCACGTCGGGCAGTCGCCGCCCTTCGGGTCGTGTCGCACGTCACCCTTGCGAATGCGATCGGCGAACCCGGCGGCGCGCTCACGTGCGGTCTCGACGAGCGACCAGAACTCGTCCTCCGGCAGGTAGTCGTTCCGGCGATAGCCCGTCAGCTCGTCGGCAGCGTCCTGCCGCAGGAGCCCGCGCGAGACCCGGGCACCGGAGAGCGAGCGGTAGAGGCCGCCGAGCGGCTCGATGCCGACGAGATCGCGCAGCACGAGGAGATAGAGCGGGATCTGGAGCTTCAGCTCCTCGTCGATCTGCTTCGCGGAGTGCGCTCGCCCCGACTTGTAGTCGTGCACGATCCCGCGCGCGCTGAACGGATCGACGTCGATCCGGTCGATCTTGCCGCTCAGCTGCGTGTTCTCGGCCAGCCGGAGGCCACGTTGCAGCTCGGGCGCGGAGCGATCCGACCCGAACCCCACCTCGAAACGCCGCGGCACGAGCGGCTGCGGCGCGGCCGCCTCGTCGCGAACGAAACCCTCGAGATCGCGCCAGAGCGTCCCCATCAGCTCGGCCTCCTGCAGGTCGGTGAGCTCGAGACGCACGCCGCCGCGACGCGCATCCTCGAGGCACTTGCGCAAAAAGCCGATCGCCTGCTCGACGTTCTCCGGCGAGACCGCGTCGGCTCCCAGCTCCTTCGGAAGCCCGGCGTAGAACTTGAACAGCGTCTGATGGGCGATCGAGCCGCGAAGAAGCGCGTCGACCTCGGCGTCGATCTTGCGCGGGTCGACGACGCGCTCGTGCAGCCACGCGGAAGAGCAGTCTGCGAAGCGTTCGAGCTCCGTGACGCCGAATGTCGCCTTGGCCGCGAACTCCGCGAGCACCGGTCCGCCGGTCAGGCGGGTCGGACGATGCCACGCCGATCGTGCACGGTCGAGTCGCCGCCCCCAGTCGTTGGCCGACGCCACGGCTTCGGCCTCCTCGCCGTCGGCGGCGGCGAGCACGGCGACCGCCCGCAGCCGCTCGCGCTCGCTCGGCGCGGCCTCGAGCGGACGCGTGAGCGCAGCGAGCGACCGCCGCGTCGTCGCGCGCACCACGTCGGTGGGATCGAAGACGGACGCGACCTCCTCCCAGAACGGGCTCGCCTCCCGGGCGGCGCCTTCGTCGGTCACGGCCTCGCGCACGAGATACAGGCGGCGCGTCGCCCGGGTGCAGGCCGTGTAGAAGAGGTAGCGATCGCGACTCACCTGGTCGGGTCGCTCGAGCCGCGAGCCGAGCTCCCGGCGGGTGTCCTCACCGAGGAACGGCGACGTCCGCGAGCGTCGCGGGAGCGTGCCCTCCTCGAGACCCAGCACGAAGACGACGTCGAAGCGCGGCGTCCGCGCGCGCATCAGGTCGAGCACCGTCACGCGGCCAGGCTCGCCCGCAGCGTCCAGGCGCAGCTCGGTGCCGTCGAGCGCCGAGACCACGACGTCGCGCGACACCGGCTCGCCGAGAGCGGCGAATGCGTCGAGCTCGTCGAGCGTCCGGAGGACCGCGGCGTCGGCGCGCAGGTCGAGGCGCGAGCTCTCACCGGTCGGGGGCGCGTCGAGGCCGTACGCGGAACGGATCATCCCGCGCACGAGGTCGCGCACAGCCGCGACGGGGTCGTCGACTGCCTCCCGCAGCTCGGCGAGCGCCGGCACGGGCGCCTCACGCAGCCGCTCGGTCTCCTCCTCGACCCGTTCCGGCAGGTGGACGGCACGACCGCGCAGGCGGCCCTCGACGAAGTCGACCGACCCGCGGCCGATGCCCGAATAGGGTGAGCGCAGGTAGGCGAAGAGCTCACGGCGACCCCCGCCCTGCCAGGCGAAGCGGAGGAGCTGCAGCAGCGCGTGGCCGAACGGCGTCGCACCCAGCCGGACGCGCGCGTCGATCGAGTAGGGGATGTCGAGGATGCCGAGCGCCGTTTCGAGCGGACGCCTCGAACGCTCGGGCGACGCGGCGACGATCGCGATTCGCTCGGCCGGAGTTCCCGACCGCAGCAGCGCCATCACCTCGTCGGCGACGAGCTCGAGCGTCCCTCGCAGGCCGGCGCCCTCCAGAAACCGGACTGCGGCGTCGAGCTCGGGGGGCGGCGGTGGGGACTCCTCGAAGAGCGCGCGTTCGAGATGCGCAAGCGCGGGATGCGCGTAGTCGGCGGAACGCGGGCCGAGCTCCTCGATCCGTCCGTCGGCGAGCCCGGCGAGATCCTCGGCGGTGCGTTGCAGGGACGCGAAGGCGACCCGGCCGGGCTCGTACGGCAGTGAGACCTCGACGTCAGCCCGCCCGGCGAGCGCCTCGAGCAGCTGCCACTCGGCCCCGGTCAGGTCCTCGAACCCGTAGGCGAACACCGGCTCGCCCGACCAGGCGTCGAGGTCGGAGGCGAGCCGCTCCGCGGCCCGCCGGCGCAGGAGGTCACGGTCCCACAGGGCAAGCCGGTCGAGCTCGAGGCGGTAGGCGGCGTAGAGCCTCGCGAGATCGCCGTCCAGATCGCCGGGGTCGAGCAGCCCCGATTCGAGCTCGCCGAGCGTGGCGAGGAGCGTGTCGGCGAAGCCCCGCGTTCGTGCTGACCGCTCGAGCCCGTTCAGTGACGCCCCCTGCAGCACGTTCCGGAGCACGAGCGTGCGCTGGACGTCGGTCGCGACCGCCCGCCGCTCGTCGCCTGCGAGCCGGCCGAAGAGATCGTCAAAGGTGCCGATCGACCCGGCGAAGAGGCAGCCGCATCGGGCGAGCAGGTCGCGCTCGACGCGGTCGACATCCGACCGGTTCGGCACGATCAGTGTCGGCTCGTCGTCGAGGCGCGCCAGATAGCGATCGAGCAGCCGCGCGACTTTGCCCGCGTTCGCAGGCCCTGCGACGAGGGTCAGCCCCACCTTCCGATGGTAGATACGGCTGCGGACGGAACCCGTCGCCGGCGGGGGCCGCAAACCCCGCAAAGAACGGCAATCGGGCTAGGCGGCTTGCGCCTTCGGGCGCCGTCCACGACGGGCGGCCGCGCGACCCGGCAGCTTGCCGGCGCAGGTGTCGCACAGGTCGGCGACTTTCGAGCCGCGACGGGCGTCGGTATAGGTGACGCGCATCGCCGCGCCGCGCGCCTCGTCGACCTCGGCGCCGCAGCTGTCGCAGACCAGAACGGTTTTCCGTGCCATTTATCGGCTCCTTCGTGGGTTGGAGCCATCACGATACTCGAAAAACACCTGCCTTGCGAGCCGGTTCGAATTGTCTGGGATATTTCTGCCGATTAGCTCCGCAGTGTGCGCACCGCCAGCACACCGGCAAACCCGGCGAGCCCGGCGCCGGCGACGATGTCGACCGCACGCAGCGCTCGCGGCGAGGCACGCCGCCCCAGGGCGGCGGACGTCGCGGCCAGGATCGCGAACCAGGTTGCAGATCCGGCCCCGACGCCGATGAGCAGCGGCAAGGACGCGAGGCCGGCGACGGAGGCCGCCGAGAAGATCGCCGCCCAGGAGGCGATCGTCAACGGGTTCGACGCCGTCGCGACGAAAGCGGTCGCATAGGCACGGCCGGGTGTGGCGATCTCCTCCACCGCCTCGCCGCCGTTTCGGATGCGGAACGCGCTCCACAGCGTGCGGGCAGCGACCAGCCCGAGCACGACTGCACCGAGCAGGCCCAGCGTGATCCGGAGGGCGTCGATGCGGAGCAAGGCCGTCGCGCCGGCAATTCCGAGTGCGGCGTAGATCGTGTCGACGGTCGCCGCCGCGGCCCCGACGGCCAATCCGGGTCGAGCGCCGAAACGCACACTCGTCCGGACGCACAGGAGCCAGATCGGCCCAACCTCGGCGGCTACGAGGAAGCCGAGCCCGAATCCCGATGCGAGCGCCACGCCCATGCCGTGAACCTACAATCGGGCGCCGATGGAGCTGAAGACGATCGTCGTGCTCGAGGGCGACCAGACCGGCCAGGAGCTGCTCGAGGAGGCGCTGCGGGTGCTCCACGCCGACGTGATCGGGATCGCGCTCGCCCTGCCACGCTTCGACCTCTCGCTCGAGGGCCGCCGTGCGTCGGGAAACGGCGTCGTCCACGAGGCGGCCCGGGCGATCAGGGAGGCCGGCCTGGGCCTCAAGGCGGCCACGGTCACGCCCGAGGAGCGCGGTGACGTCGGTTCCCCGAACCGGATCCTCCGCGAGGAGATCGGGGGGAAGGTGATCGTTCGGACGGGCCGCCGCATTCCCGGAGTCGTGCCGTTCGGCGGCGTGCACGCTCCGATCTCGGTCGTCCGGATGGCGGTCGGGGATGCCTACGGCGCGAAGGAGTGGCGCGAGGGGTCGGGCGACACCGAGGTGGCCTTCCGCACCGAGCGGATCGAGCGCTCCGTCTGCCGCGCAGTCGCCGAGTTCGCATTTCGCGAGGCTGCGCGCGCCGGAGCGAAGGTGTTCGGCGGGCCGAAGTACACCGTCTCGCCGACGTACGAGGGGATGCTCAAGGAGGAGATGGACGCGGCGGCGACGCGGTATCCGTCGGTTCAGTACGAGCCGCAGCTGATCGACGCGACCTTTGCGCTCCTGGTCGCATCGACGGGCGACCCGCTCGTGATCCCGGCGCTCAATCGCGACGGCGACATTCTTTCCGACCTCGTCCTGCCACTGTTCGGCTCGATCGCGGGCTCGGAGTCGATGGTCGTCGCGTTCGAAGGAGACGACCTGGAGCCGACCGCGTTGCTCGCCGAGGCGGCGCACGGCACCGCGCCGTCGCTCGAGGGGAAGAACGTGGCGAACCCGATGGCGATGATCCTCGCCGCCGCCGCGCTGCTCTCCCAGACCGAGGCGGGTGCGTCCGCGGGCCGCGCGATTCGCGAATCGGCACTCGAGGCCGTCGCACAGGGCGTGCGTACCGCCGACCTCGGCGGCCACGCGTCGACGAGCGAGTACACAGACGAGGTGATCGCCCGGACGCGAACGAAGCTCGAGGTCTGGTCCGCCCTCTAACCCTCGACGTCGGTCGCAGTCTCGGCCGCGCGCCGGCGGCGCCACCATCGGCGTCCGAAGAACACGACGACGGCGAGCACCGCCAGCACGACGACGGCATACAGCCCGTAGCGGCTCACCGCATCCGCCACCGTCCTGCCGGCCCAGTAGGCGAGCAGCCCGATGGTCGTCGCCCAGAGAATCCCGCCGGCCGCGTTGTAGAGGAAGAATCGCCACCACGGCATGCGGGTGATCCCGGCGAGCCAGGCGACCGTCACGCGCAGCACGGCGACGAAGCGGCCGAAGAAGACCGACTTCCCGCCGTGGCGTGTGAAGAAGCGTTCGGCCGGCGGCAGCGAGCGGTCGGCGTAGCGTGCGATCGGGCCCCAGCGCTCGAGGAGTGTGCGTCCGCCGTACCGGCCGAGCGCATACCCCACGTTGTCGCCGACGATCGCGGCGAGTGCTGCGACGGCGATCACGGCGACGATCGAGAAGTGGTGCTGCTGGCTCGGCTGGGCGAGCAACGCAGCCGCGATCAGCGACGTCTCACCGGGCAGCGGCACGCCCGCGGACTCGACTGCAACCAGCAGGAAGAGGAGTGCGAGCCCGTAGTGGACGAGCTCTTGGGTCACTCGGTCACCGTGCGCGGAGTGTAGGCGCGCCGTTCGCGTTGCCCATCACGACTGGTAGCGTCGGCGCGCATGCGTCTCGGCGTTCCGAAGGAGACGGCGCCCGGGGAGCGCCGCGTCGCACTCGTTCCGGAGACGGTCGGGAGGCTTCCCGACGGCGTCGACCTCGTGATCGAGACCGGCGCCGGCGACGAGTCGTCGTTCGACGACGACGCCTACCGGGCGGCCGGCGCGACCGTCGGCGATCCCTGGACGGCCGAGATCGTCGCGAAGGTCGCGTGGCCGAGCGGCGAGGAGATCCAGCGGCTCCGCTCGGGCCAGGCGCTGATCGGCTTTCTCGGCGCGTCGGGTGCCGAGAGCCTGCCGGCCCTCCAGGCGGCGGGCGTGGACGCCTTCGCGATGGAGTCGATCCCCCGCATCACGCGAGCGCAGCCGCTCGACGCTCTCTCATCACAGGCGACGGTCGCCGGGTACAAGGCGGTGCTGCTGGCCGCCGACCGTCTGCCGCGGTTCTTCCCGATGCTGACGACCGCTGCGGGCACGGTCGCACCGGCGAAGGTGCTCGTGATCGGCGCCGGCGTGGCCGGGCTGCAGGCGATCGCGACGGCGCGGCGGCTGGGCGCGGTCGTCTCGTCGTTCGACGTCAGGCCGGCTGTCGCGGAGCAGGTGCGATCGCTCGGCGGGACCTTCCTCGACCTCGGCGTCGAGGGCGAGGAGACGGAGGGCGGCTACGCGAGGGAGCTGACGCCCGAGCAGCAGGCGGAGCAGCAGGCTGCGCTGCAGGAGCGGATCCCGCAGTTCGACGTGCTCATCACGACGGCCGCGATTCCCGGCCGCCCCGCCCCCAAGCTCGTGACGGCCGATGCTGTACGTGCGATGCACCTGGGTGCGGTGATCGTCGATCTCGCGGCCGAGACCGGCGGCAACTGCGAGTTGACCGAACGCGGCCGCGAGGTGGTCGTCGGCGGCGTGACGATCGTCGGGCTGACGAACGTGCCGTCGCTGATGCCGACGCACGCGAGCCAGCTGCTGTCGAGGAACGTCGCAGCGCTCGCCGCGCTGCTGGTCGTCGACGGCGAGCTCAAGCCCGACTGGGACGACGAGATCGTCGCCGGGGCCTGCGTCACGCGGGAGGCAGTGGTCGCATGAGCCACGGGGCGCTGCTCACGTTCGAGCTCACGATCCTGGTGCTGGCGATCTTCCTCGGGTTCGAGGTGATCTCGAAGGTGCCGGCGCTGCTGCACACGCCGCTGATGTCGGGCACGAATGCGATCCACGGCATCGTGATCGTCGGCGCGATCCTCGTCGCGGGTGCCGGGCACAAGGACACGCTGACGACCGTGATCGGCCTGATCGCGGTGATCCTGGCCTCAGCGAACGTCGTCGGCGGCTTCGTCGTCACCGACCGCATGCTCGAGATGTTCAAGAAACGGGAGCCGCCGAAGGACGATGGGCGAGAACGCAACTAGGCTCGCCTATCTGGTCACGATCGTGACCTTCATCGTTGCGTTGCGGTTCCTCTCGGATCCGGCGCGCGCGCGGCGCGGCAACCAGATCGGCGCGCTCGGGATGCTGCTCGCGATCGTCGTCACGCTCGCGCAGTCGAGCGTCGTCAGCTACTGGGAGATCGCGGTCGGGATGGTGATCGGCGGCGGCTTCGGGCTGGTCGCAGCGAGGCGCGTGAAGATGACGGCGATGCCGCAGATGGTGGCGCTGTTCAACGGCGTCGGCGGCGGAGCAGCGGCGCTCATCTCGCTGGCGGAGTTCCACAACCTCGCACCCGCGGCAGGCGACTTGCGACGCGACATCAGCACGGCGATCGTCCTGTCCACGCTGATCGGTTCGGTTTCGTTCGCGGGCTCGCTGGTGGCGTTCGCAAAGCTGCAGGAGCTGATCCGGGGGCGCCCGATCACGTATCCGGGGCAACGGGTCGGCAATGCGCTGCTCCTCGCGGCCTGCGTCGCCGCGGGGGTCGCGATCGTCGCCGGCGCAGAGCAGCAGTGGTTGCTCTGGGCGCTCGCGGCCGGCGCGGCGCTGTTCGGTGTGCTCTTCGTCCTGCCGATCGGCGGCGCCGACATGCCGGTCGTGATCTCGCTGCTGAACGCGTTCACCGGCCTCGCCGCCGCGGCGACCGGGTTCGAGCTCGAGAACAACGTCCTGATCGTCGCGGGAATGCTCGTCGGCGCGTCCGGAACGCTGTTGACGCTGATGATGGGGCGCGCGATGAACCGGTCGATCGCGAATGTGCTCTTCGGCGCCTTCGGGCAGGTCAGCGCCGGCGCCGAGGCCGTGGCGTCGGCGGGCACCGGATCCGTGCGCTCGACGACGGTCGACGACGTCGCGGTGATGCTCGCCTACGCGCACAAGGTCGTGATCGTCCCAGGGTACGGGATGGCCGTCGCCCAGGCCCAGCACGACGTCCGCGGCCTCGCCGATCTGCTCGAGTCGCGCGGTGTCGAGGTCACGTACGCGATCCATCCGGTCGCTGGACGCATGCCGGGTCACATGAACGTCCTGCTCGCCGAGGCGAACGTCCCGTACCCAGCGCTGAAGGAGATGGACGAGGCGAACGACGAGTTCCCGCGCACCGACGTCTCGCTCGTGATCGGCGCGAACGACGTCGTGAACCCGGACGCGCGCAACAACGCGGGCAGTCCGATTTACGGGATGCCCATCCTCAACGTCGACGCGTCGAACGCGACGGTCGTCCTGAAGCGGTCGATGAATCCGGGGTTCGCCGGCATCGAGAACCCGCTCTTCCTCGATCCGAAGACACTGATGCTCTTCGGTGACGCCAAGGAATCCGTTGCGCGCCTGACCGCGGCGGTCAAGGTTCTTTGACCCCGGTCCCAGTCTTCACCGGCCGTCACGTCGAGCAGGCGGTGTCACCGGCCGAGGCGCTCCAGGCAGTTCGGGCCGCTTTCGTCGCGCACGCGCAAGGCGAGTGGACGATGCAGCCCAAGGTCTACGTGACGAACTATCCCGCCGGCGACTTCCGGGCGATGCCGGCGCTCGGAGGCGGACATGCACTTCTCAAGTGGGTCACGTCGTTCCCCGGCAACCCGGCGAGGAACCTCCCCACCGTCACGGGCGTCGTGTTGCTGTCGAACGCGGAGACGGGCGAGCTCGAGGCGGTGCTCGACGCCGCGTCGGTGACCGCGCTCCGCACCGGAGCCGCGGCCGTGCTGGCGGCGGAGACGCTGGGCCGTGCCGACGCCCGGACGGCGGCGGTCGTCGGGGCCGGCGTGAACGGCACCGCGGCCGCTGCGAGCTTCGCCGCCCAGGGACGAGACGTCGCGCTGTGGGACGTCGACGGCGAGCGCGCACGGCGGGCTGCCGACGCCGTCGGGGCCTCGGTCGCGCCGTCGCTCGAAGAGGCGCTCGCGGCGGACCTGCTCGTCACGGTGACGCCCGGCCACGAGGTGCTGCTCGCCGACGGCGCGCTTCGCCCCGGGCAGCACGTCTCGCTGATGGGCGCGGACGGTCCGGGAAAGGCGGAGATCGCGCCCGGAGAGCTCGCGCGCGTTCACCTCTTCTGCGACGACTGGGAGCAAGCGAGCCACGGCGGCGAGCTCGCGGCCGTGGTCGAGGCCGGGCTGATCGAAGAGACGGACGTGACGAGGCTCGGCGATGTGCTCGCGGGCACGAGCCCCGGGCGTCTCGGCGACGACGAGATCACCGCGTTCGACTCGACCGGGCTTGCGATCCAGGATCTCGCGATCGCCGTCGCCGCACTCGAACACGCGCACGAGCTCGATCTGAAGACGCTCGAGCTGTAGCGGCGGGACATCGGCCGATCTGATGGAGGGCGGCTCACGCCGCCCTCCATCGATGTGCTTCAGCAGCAGCCTTCGTTGCAACAGTCGCCGTCGTCGCAGCAGTCGCTGTCGCAACAACCATCCTTCCCGTGGAGCAGCATCGGACCTCCTTTCCGGTCGTCGCAGGTCAGTCGTCGAGGAGGTCGCCGACGAGCCGCCGAACACGTGAATCGATCTCGTCACGAATCCGCCGGACGGTGTCGATGTCCTTGCCGGCCGGATCCTCGAGCTCCCAGTCCTCGTACCGTTTGCCCGGGTAGATCGGGCAGGCGTCGCCGCAGCCCATCGTGATCACGACGTCGGCCGCGCGCACGTCTTCGTCCGCGATCGGCTTCGGAGACTTCCCGCTCAGGTCCACCCCGATCTCGGCCATGGCCTCGACGACCGCCGGGTTCAGGCGGTCGGCGGGGTCGCTGCCGCCGGTGCGGACCTGGACGCGCCCGCCGGAGCGCAGATGGCGAGCCCAGCCGCCATCTGGCTGCGTCCGGCGTTGTGGACGCAGACGAAGAGCACCTCGGGCCGGCGCTCCAACCGGGTCAGCGTGCGGCTCCCTCAAATTGACGACCATCAATGCCTCCAGGATGCCGATCGCATTGATATCTGTCAATATGTTTGCGTGCAGACCTTCGCGACGATCGCGTCCTGCTGCCCGCCGCTGCTCGCCGAGCCGCTCTCGACCGAGGACGCGGAGCAACTGGCGGCGCCGCTGAAGGCGCTCGCAGACCCTGCGCGGCTGCGGATCCTCAGCATCATCCAGGCGCAGCCAGACGGAGAGGCCTGCGTGTGCCATCTCACCGACCCGCTCGAGCTCACGCAGGGGACGGTCAGCCACCACTTGCGGGTGCTGCGCGAGGCCGGGCTCGTCGAACGTGACCAGCGCGGGTCGTGGGCCTATTACCGGGTCGTCCCCGAGGCGCTCGCGGCACTCCGCACGCTGCTCGCGTGACGGTCGACCGGACGCTTGCCCGCTCGCTCGTCGCCGAGGCGTTCGGAACGTTCGCGCTCGTCTTCGCGGGCGCGGGCGCGGTGATGGTCGACGCGAAGACTCATGCACTCGGGCACGTTGGCGTGGCGATCACGTTCGGCCTCGTGATCATGGCGATGATCTACGCCGTCGGGCACGTGTCGGGCGCGCACTTCAACCCAGCGGTGACGTTCGCATTCGCGCTCACGCGGCACTTCCCGTGGCCGCGCGCAGGCGCGTACTGGATCGCACAGTTCGTCGGCGCGTTGTCGGCTGCGGCGCTCCTGCGTGCATCGCTCGGCAACATCGCCCACGTTGGCGCGACCCTGCCCTCGGGCTCGCAGGCCCAGTCGTTCCTCTGGGAGCTCATCATGACCGCGTTCCTGATGTTCGTCGTCCTTGCCGTTGCGACCGACACGCGGGCGGTCGGTGAGGCGGCGGCCATCGCGATCGGTGGCACGATCGGCCTCGATGCAATGTTCGGCGGCCCCATTTCCGGCGCGTCCATGAACCCGGCGCGCTCCCTCGGTCCTGCGCTCGTCTCGGGCGACCTACACGCCCTCTGGCTCTACATCGTCGCGCCGGTCGTCGGTGCATCCGCCGGCGCTCTGCTTTACCAGTTCGTCCGGGAAGAGGCGCCGGAACCGCGTGCATCGGCCATGTGATCCGCGGCCGCGCGACGCCGGCGGCAACATCTCTTCCGAGATCGCGGCCGGGGACGCCTCGTTACTGGTTCTCGTCGCAGGCGGGCACACGAAGCCCGTGCAGCAGATCTTCTTCGCGCTTCGGTGGCGTCGTCGCTCGGCGCAGAGCGCCGAGACGCTGCGGATCGAAGAGCTCGAGCTCGGGCGGATGCTCGCCCAGGATGGCGCGCGCGACGAGGTCGCCGCACGCGAGGCCGAGGACGTTGCCGTGCCCCGAGTAGCCGCCGGCGATCCAGACGCCGTCGCGTCCGGGGACCGGCCCGACGAGCGGTGAGCCGTCGGGCGTCGTGCCCCAGATCCCGGCCCAGCGGCGCTCGACGCGCGGCGGTTCTCCGGCCAGCTGCGCGGCCAGCGCCTCGATGCGCTCCTGGACGACCGGCGTCGTCTCTTCGACGGCGGTCTGCTCGTCGGCGAACGCCGCGTCGCGATTGCCACCGATCACCAGGCGCCCGTCCGGACGCTGGTGCCAGTAGTCGTACCCGTCGCGCGCGTAATGCGGCCGCTCGTAGCGCAGCTCGGCGAGCGGCGCGGTGATCAGCACCTGTCCGCGCGTCGGTGTGACGATCCCGGCGAGCTCGGGAAGCACGCTCTCGCTGAACCCGTCCGCCGCGACGACCACCGCCGGCGCAGCGAGGTCCGCGACCTCGACGCGTTCGCCGACGCGGAGCTCGGCTCCGGCCTCTGCCGCCCGGCGCGCGAGCCGGCGCACCCAGCGGGCCGGGTGCAGGACGCCGTCCGGTGGATGCAGCAACGCACCGGCGTAGAGCCGGTCGAGCGGTGCCGGCAGCTCGTCGAGCCAGTCGACCTCGAAGCCGTCCTCGCGGAGCGCGATGTGCTCGCGGCGGAGCGCATCGCACTCGTCGGCGCCGAACGCGAGTCGCAGGCTCCCGACGCGGCGGAACGCATCGCCGGCGAGCTCTGCGAAGCGGTCGAGCGTCCGCTCGGTGAGCTCCATCAGCAGCCGGGCTCGATCGCGGCCGAGCTGATCCCGGGCGACGTCGTACGGCGTCGCCGCGCCGCGCAGCGCGAACCCGCCGTTCCTGCCGCTCGCACCGCCGGCGATCTCACGCGCATCGTGCAGCCGCACGGCGACACCACGCTCGGCCAGCGTCAGCGCGCAGGAGCACCCTGTCACGCCGCCGCCGATCACGATCACCTCCGGCGCGCCCGCCAGCGGACGCGAGGCAGGGAGCGGCTCGGCGTCGTCTTCGAGCCAGTATGAAGTTGTCGGCACGACCGTCGATCCTATGTCGGCGGCATCACCCCCCGGTAGACGCCGGCGGCCTCGGTCGCGAGGCCGAGCAGCTCCAGCTCGACGAGCGCGGCCGACACCTCCGACGCATCGAGGCCCGTACGGCGCACGATCTCGTCGAAGGCCGTGGCGGCGTCCGAGACGACCGTGCGGACCGCCTGCCCCGCGGCCGAGAGCTCGATTGGCAGATCCGCGTGCGCCGGCACGGACGGGGCAATGCCGAGCGCCTCGAGCACGTCGGATGCAGCCGTCGCGGGCGTCGCACCGAGGCGCAGCAGTGCGTTCGAGCCCGCCGAGAGGTGCGACGTGATCTCTCCCGGGACCGCGAGCACCTCGCGGCCCTCCTCCAACGCCAGGTCGGCGGTGATCAGCGCCCCGCTGCGCAGGCGCGCCTCGACGACGACCGTCGCATCGGCAAGCCCGGCGACGATCCTGTTGCGAGCCGGGAAACGCCATGGAGCCGGTTCGACACCGGGCGCGTACTCGGACACGATCAGCCCGGTCGAGGCGATCTCGGACGCCAGCGTTGCGTGGGCTCGCGGATAGTCACGGTCGATCCCACACCCCAGTACCGCCGCCGTGCGGCCCTCCCGCAACGCGCCCCTGTGCGCCGCGCCGTCGATGCCCCGCGCGAGCCCGGAGACGACGAGCACGCCGGCGCGGGCGAGCTGATTCCCGAGCATCGTCGCGACCTCGGCGCCGTACTGGGAGCACGCTCGCGCGCCGACGATGGCGACGCACGGCCCGGCCAGGAGGTCGAGCGACGCGCTCCCGCGCACGAAGAGGCCGATCGGCGGGTCGTGGATCACGCGGAGGCGATCCGGATAGCCGTCGTCCACTCGGCCGACCCAGCGGACACCGAGCTCCGCGAGGCGCCGCAGGCACGCGGCCTCGTCGAACCCGCGGGCAAACGCGTCGAACCGGCGGTTGCGCGGTGCCGACAGGAGATGCGACCCGGTCTCGGCGGCGAACATCGCGACCGCCAGGTCGCTCACGCCGGACGCAGCCGAGTGTCACGCCGTCAGCTCCTGCGGCGGCGCGATAGGAGAGCGCCTCGGCGAGGTGCTCGACTCCGACGAGGTCGGCACCGGCGAGGGCGGCGATCGTCGCCTGCGACGGTCGCGACGCGGGCACGTCCGCGGCCGGAGAGCGGCAGCCGCTCGACGGCGCGCGTGAGCAGCTCGGCGGCCGGGTCGGACAGCGTGGGCGTTGCGACCGCCAGGCGCTCCCGCGCCGCGGCGACACGGTCGCGCACCGGCGCCGAGCCCTCGCCCGGCGGCGCCGCGAGCTCCTCCCCGCGCGACCGCGGCATCGTGAGCGCGAGATCGAAGCGGTCGAGCAACGCTCTCGAGAGCCGCTCGCGATGGTGCTGCAGCCGCTGCGCCGTGCAGGCGCACGTCGCGCCGGGCACGCCGCGCGCGCCACAGGGGCAGAGGTTCATCGTGGCCACGAGCTGGAACCGCGCGGGAAACGTCGCCCGGCCGGCGACGCGCACGATCGTCACCACCCCGTCTTCGAGCGGCTGCCGCAGGGACTCGAGCACGGCCCGCGCGAACTCCGGCAGTTCGTCCAGGAAGAGCACACCACGGTGCGCGAGGGTCGCCTCACCGACGCGAGGGCCGCCGCTGCCACCTCCCCCACCGACGACCGCTGCGGTGGACGCCGAGTGGTGCGGCGCCCGGAACGGCGCGAGGCGGACGAGCCCAGCGCCGGGGTGCAGGACCCCGGCGACCGAGTGGATGCGCGTGACCTCGAGCGCTCCCTCGTCGTCGAGCAGCGGCAGGACTCCCGGCAGACGGCGGGCGAGCATCGTCTTGCCGGTGCCGGGAGGCCCGGCGAGCAGCAGGTTGTGACCGCCCGCAGCCGCGATCTCGAGCGCGCGCCGCGCACGCTCCTGGCCGCGAAGGTCGCGCAGGTCAGGCGCCTCGAGGACGCAGTCCGGCTTGACTTCCCTCGGGAGGCGCGTGCGCGGGGGGCGGATCGCGGAGTCCCCGCAGGTACGCGACGGCTTCGGCGAGGTGCGGCACGGGCACCGGCTCGACCCCGGCGAGCGCCACTTCGGTGCCCGACTCGGCCGGGCAGACGACCCGATCGATCCCGGCCCGGCGCGCGCCCTCGGCGGCGACGAGCGCCCCGGGGACGGGACGGAGCCGCCCATCGAGCGCCAGCTCTCCGATCGCGGCATGGCCGGCGAGCGCTCCGGGCGGCAGCTGGCCCGACGCCGCCAGGACGGCCAGGGCGATCGGGACGTCGAAGCCGGAGCCTTCCTTGCGCAGCCCGGCGGGAGCCAGGTTGACGGTCAGTCGGCTGCGCGGCCACTCGAGCTCGGCCGAGGCGATGCCGCTTCGAACACGATGCTTCGCCTCCTGGCACGCGCGATCGGCCAGCCCGACGATCGTGAACGCCGGAGCGCCGCGCTGGAGGTGGGCTTCGACCTCGACGCGGCGCGGATAGAGGCCAACAAGGGCGTGAGTGACCGTCCGGGCGAGCACGTTGTCACGCTAGGCGACAAGGTGTGACGTGTCTGTGTCGAATCAGTGGAGAAAGCGCAACGCAGACACCGGCACAGGCACGCCACAGCCGACTATCGACAGTCCACTGTCGACAGTCGACAGTCGACAAGTCCTCCTACCGCCGTCGCGCGACCAGGACCTCTTCGAAGTACTCACCCGCACGACGTCCCGTCCGCCGGTTGACGTGCCGGCGGTACCGCGTCTCGAGCTCGAGCCCAGCGCGTTCGAGGATCTCGGGATAGAGCGAGCGCCTGTCGTTGACGACGACCACCACGCGACCCGTGCTGTTCAGCGTCGCCGACGCCGCGCCCAGCACGTCGCCGACGCCGTCGATGTACTCCCTGATCGACGCGCGTGTCGTTCCGTTCGCCGCGGCGCCGAGCTCGCGGTCACGCCGGTCGTCCAGCCCGAGCAGCTCGTAGGCATAGCGATGCTGCTCGTGGTAGTCGATCAACCCCGGATACGGCGGCGACGTGACGACGGCCGCGAACTCGCCGGGCAACGGCACCTCCCGCGCGTCGCCGTGAATCACCTCGGCAGTCAGCCGGCCGCGCACCTGGCTGAACTGCTTCAGCCGTGCGAGCGTGTCCATCACGTATCGGCGGAGAAAGTGATCGGCACGCTCCACAGGACGGCACTCCCGGCGGTGCTTGTGGCACCAGTACGGGTCGAGCTGGGGCGTCCTCGGAAAGTCGAGATCGAAGTGCGTCGTCAGTCGCGCCGACCGCGCCGCGCGCGCAAGCACGACACGCAGGACGTCCGCGCTTTCGTAGTCGTCGATCAGCGACCGAAACCGCAGGAGCTCCGCGCGTGATCTCGGCGCGAGCCATCGGCGCACGTACGCGCTCGCGCGACCCGGTTCCCCCTCTCCTGCCTCGAAGCGCGCAAGCGCATCGCGCAGCTCGCGCTCGAGCACGAACGGGTTGTGCTCTTCGGTCTTGACGCGCATGAGCAGGCAGTTGAACGCCGCGATGTCGACGCCGACCGAGTCGTGGCCGCTCTCGAGCGCCTGGACGAGCGTCGTCCCGGAGCCCGCGAAGGGATCGAGCACGCGACCACCTCGACGGACGTGGCGACGGAGGAGCTCTTCGACCAACTGGGGCACGTACTTCCCGAGGTAGGGATGCAGGCTGTGGACGTGCTTCGTGCGCAGCCGCTGCGGCAGCTCACGCTCGGACCACGACAACCCGGCGTCGTACTCGAGGCCGTCGTAGAGGGAGTCCTGGGTCGCGCTCATCCCCGGAGGGATTCGACGCCCTCGCGTCCACTCCTCAGAATGCGTCGGGAACGTGCTCGATGCGGCCCGCCCGCTCGGCGATCACGTCGAAGCGAACGTGCAGGCGGGCGAGACTCGGGTTGGCCGCGAGCCATTGCTCGGCGGCGCGCCGGACGCGCCGCGCCTTCTCGGCGGTCACCATCTCGAGCGGGTCGCCGAACTCGTCGCCCTGCTTGGACTTCACCTCGCAGAAGACGAGCGTGCGCCCACGGCGGGCGACGAGGTCGAGCTCGTAGCCGGCGAGCCAGCGGTTCGTGTCCAGGATCCGGTAGCCGCGCAGCCGGTACCAGCGTGCCGCGCGTCGCTCCGCGGGGTGCCTAACCGGCGGCGGCCTGGAGCGCGAGCTCTTCTTCGCTGAGATAGGCACGCGACCGCCACGAGCGGCGATGGATCTCGCACGGCCCCCGTTCGCGCACGAGACGGGTGTGCGTCGGAGTGATGTACCCGACGTGCGATCCGAAGCCGTAGCCGGGATAGAGCGCATCGGCCGCGTGCATGTAGCGGTCGCGCGTCACCTTCGCGACGATCGAGGCCGCGGCGATCGCCGCGCTCTTCGTGTCGCCGTCGACCACGGCGCGATGCGGAGGCGCCGTCGGGCCGAGCTTGAACCCGTCGACCAGCGAGACGTCCGCCGGCCCGCAGGCCCAGAGTGCGGCACGCAGCCCGGCGAGGTTCGAGCGATGCAGCCCGTCGCGATCGATCACGTGCGGCGGGAAGACGTGCACCGAGACACGTTCGGCGCATCCGAGCACCGCCCGGTACAGCTCGGCACGCGTCGCCGGGTCGACTTGCTTGGAGTCGTTCAGGAGCGCCAGCGGCCGCACCCGATGATCGCGGAGGTGCTCGTAGTCGAGCAGGACGCCGGCGATCACGAGGGGCCCTGCGAGCGGCCCCCGCCCGGCCTCGTCCGCACCGGCGACGAAGCGGGCACCGAGCCGCCGATCGAACTGGAGCAGCCTCGAGCCGGGTCGCTTCGCGGGCACCCGGCGAGCATAGCCCCGCCTCCGGCGCGAGCCGGCGCGGCGCCGCAAACTGGCACGGAAACGTTACGAAGAGCGGAGCTCGCGGACGCGAGCCTTCTTGCCGACCTTGCCGCGCAGGTAATAGAGCTTCGCGCGGTTCACGTCGCCGATCGCCCCGACCTCGATCTTGTCGATCTTGGGCGAATGCAGCGGGAACGTCCGCTCGACGCCGACGCCGAACGAGTTCTTGCGTACCGTGAACGTCTCGCGCGCGCCGGCGCCCTGGCGCTTGATCACGAGGCCCTCGAAGACCTGGATGCGCTGGCGGGTGCCCTCGATCACGCGGAAATGAACGCGCACGGTATCGCCCGCCTTGAACTGCGGAACCTCGCGCAGCTGACGGCGCTCGATGTCCTGGATCGTCGTGCTCATGGGAAGGAGGGCCCGAAGGCCGCGCGCAATCGTAGCATCTACCGAATCGAGATCCGGTTCGGAGGCCAGTACGTCGCGAACACGACGCCGATCAGATCCTTGCGCGGGACCGTCCCCCACGAGCGCGAGTCGCAGGACGACGCCCGGTTGTCGCCCATCATGAAATAGCGCCCTTTGGGGATCTTGGTGGGCGCGATCGTTCGCGTGTCGCGTCTCGACGACTGGATATAGGGCTCGTTCAGCTTCTTCCCGTTGATGTAGACGTAACCGTCCTTCTCCGAGAAGGTCTCGCCCGGCAGACCGATCAGCCGCTTGACGAAGGTGCCGCCCTCTCCGCAGCGGATCGCTGCGAGCGGCGGCGTCTTGAAGACGACGATGTCGCCGCGCTTCGGCGACCAGAAGTGAAAGCAGAAGCGACAGGCGAGCACGCGGTCGGAGAACCGGGCCTCGCATCCCGCCCCCGGACGCGCACAGTGCAGCGTCGGCTCCATCGAGCTCGACGGGATCCGGTACGGATTCACGACCCAGGCCTTGATCGCGAGCACGATCGCGATCGCGCCGACGATCGTTACGAGCCAGTCGATCGTCACGCGCCAGCCGCGCGGCAGCCCCTCGGTGAGCCTGTCGACCGGGTTTCTCACCGCACGTGCTCCCTGCGCCAGCGCTCGATCCGGCCGTGATCGCCGGAGAGCAGAATCTCCGGCACGCCCCAGCCCCGGAACTCGGCCGGCCGCGTGTAGTGCGGATACTCGAGACCTCCGCCCAGCTCCTCCGAGAACGACTCGAGCTCGCCCGAGCCCGCTGCGAGCGCACCGGGCAGTCGCCGCGCAATCGCATCGACGAGCACCATCGCCGGCAGGTCTCCGTTCGAGAGGACGTACGGGCCGATCGAGATCGCATCGGTCGCGAGATGCTCGACTACACGCTCGTCGAACCCCTCGAAGCGCGCCGACAGCAGAGCCAGCTCCGACTCCCCGACCAGCTCCTCGACCACACGCTGGTCGAGCGGACGTCCCTTCGGCGTCAGCGCGACCACCCTGCGCCCGGGATCGCCGCCGTAGGCCGCATCGAGCGCCGCGGCGACGACATCGACGCGGAGGACCATCCCCGCGCCGCCACCGTACGGCTCGTCGTCCACCTGCCCGTTTCGAAGCGGCGTCGAGTCGCGGTAGGAAAAGAGGCGAAGGTCGAGCTCCTCGCCGAGCACGGCGGCGACGGGACGTTGCTCGGTGAGCCAGGCGAATGCATGCGGAACGAGGGTGAAGACATCGAGCTGCAAAGGCGGATCACAGGGGATCGGAGAACCCGGGAGCGACCAGGATACGCCGTGCGGCGAGATCGACGTCACGCACGCAGTCCTCGACGAGCGGAAGCATGGCCCCACCCTCGAGCTCGAGCGCGTCGTTCGCGACACCGGGAGCCACGTTGACGACCTTTCCGAGCGAACGGCCGGTCTCCTCCACCACCTCGAGCCCGACCAGCTCGAAGACGTAGAACTCGCCCTCGTCGGTCGCAGGCAGCGCTGCACGCTCCACCTCGATCGACGCCGCCCGTGCGACGGCCCGGTCGAGTCGGATCACCCGGCGCCCGCCCGCGATCTTGGTGGCGGCGACGACGGCCGGCTCGCCTCCGACGATCAGCGTCGATCCGACCGCGAACCAGCGTGGATCGTCGCTCGCGTGCTCGACGACGAACGACCCGTCGAGCCCGTGCGGCTTGCCGACCCGGCCGATGACGACGCGATCGCTCATCCGCCGAAGACCGCTATCGCCTCGTCGCGCGAGACGCCCCGCCGCAGGTTGTCCTCGGCGAACCCTCGAGCGTCGGGCCAGTCGCTGCGCATGAGGGCGTCGATCGCGGCGTCGACGTCGAACGGCGTCCGCCGGAACGACGGCTCGCCGTCGTCGACGAGCAGCCAGAACGCGGCCACCTCGCCCTCGTACGGCATCCCCACCGAGCCCGCGTTGACGTACGCGCCGCGACGCTGCTGCATGTGCGTGTGGCCGCCGACGACGAGTCGCGCCTCGACGCCGTCGAGCGCGGCGGCGATCTTCTCGTCGGCGCTGGCGTCGGTGACGATCTCCATGTCGCTCGCGGGCGTCGCGTGGCAGAAGAGGACGTCGTCGAGGACGATGGTCGCCGGCCACGCGCGCTGCCGCTCGACTTCCTCGGTTCCGAGGATCGAGACGACCCGGTCGTCGGGGTCGCGCTCCGCGTTGCCGCGCACGAAGCGGGCGCCGGGCACGCCGTGGGCGAGCGCGAGCGTCTCTGCCGGGAACGGGCCCGCGACGAGGTCCCCGCCGAAGACGACTGCGTCGACGTGCTCGCTTCGGAGCTCGGCCAGCACCGACTCCAGCGCCCACGGCATACCGTGCACGTCGTAGAGCGCTGCGATCGTCACGGCTGCGCTCCGCTCTCCAACGGCTCCGTCAAGCCTACGCCGTCAATCAGCGATCTCGACGAGCACGCGCCGCCCTTCGCGGACGGCACTCGCTCGCACCAGCGCGCGAAGCGCGCGCACGATCCTGCCCTGCCTGCCGATCACCTTGCCGACGTCGTCGGGCGCCACGTGCAGGACGAGCACGAGCGCCCCGTCGCGATCCTCCGTCTCGACCCGAACCTGATCCGGCTCGTCGACGAGCTCGCGCGCCAGATACGCGAGCAATTCAGCCATTTATCTCGCTCCGGCGGCGGCCAAGCCGCCGCCTCCGCTAACTCGCCGCTCCGTCAAGCCTACGCCGGGTTGCCGGTTGTCGGACTGATGATTCCCTGCGTCTTGATCAGCTTGGCGACCGCATCCGTCGGCTGCGCGCCCTTGCCGAGCCAGTCCTTCACCTTCGCCTCGTCGAGCTCGATCGTCGACGGGTCGGTCTGCGGGTTGTAGCGGCCGATGATCTCGAGGAACTTGCCGTCACGCGGCGAGCGCGAGTCGGCGGCCACCACCCGGTAGATCGGGTTCTTCTTCGAGCCCACGCGGGTGAGCCTCAACTTGACTGCCATATGTCTCCTTTATCTCCGTCCGGACTTCCGTTTCTTGCGCTTCGAGGACGGTTTCCTCGTCGCAGAGCGTACGGTGCCCCCCGCCGTTCCGGGCGGGGCAAGTGCCGCAGGCATCTTGCCGCGGCCCATCTGTTTCATCATGCGCTCCATCTGCTTGCGGGCCTCGAGCAGCTGGTTCACCTGCTCGACCTGGGTGCCCGACCCGCGGGCGATGCGCAGACGACGCTTGCCGTCGATCACGTGCGGCGTCGACCGCTCGTGGGGCGTCATCGAGAGCACGATCCCCTCGACGCGCTTCAGCTGCTGCTCGTCGACGTCCACGTCGCCGACCTGCTCCTTCATGCCCGGGATCAGCTTCAGGATCCCGCCGAGCGGCCCCATCCGCCGCAGCATCTTGTAGGCACGCAGGAAGTCGTCGAACGTGAACTGGCCCTGCCGCAGCCGCTTCTCCATCTCCGCCTGCTCGTCGTCGGCAACCGCGGCCTCGGCACGCTCGATCAGCGTGAGCACGTCGCCCATCCCGAGGATGCGCGACGCCATCCGGTCGGGATGGAACACCTCGAGCGCATCGGGCTTCTCGCCCGTCGCGGCGAACTTGATCGGCTTCCCGGTGATCGCCTTCACGCTCAGCGCGGCGCCGCCGCGCGCGTCACCGTCGAGCTTGGTGAGGATCACGCCGTCGAACGCGATGCGCTCGTCGAACGCCTGCGCGACGGCAACGGCCTCCTGGCCGGTCATCGCGTCGAGCACGAGCAGCACGTTGAGCGGCTTCGCCTCGTCGCGCACGCGGGCGAGCTCGTCCATCAGCTCCTCGTCGATCTGAAGCCGACCCGCGGTGTCGACGATCACGGCATCGAGGCCCGCAGACGCGCGCGCGCTCGAGCCCGCTGCGCGTCGCCTCGACGGCGTCCTTCGTGTCGGTGTCGGAAGACGGGGATGTCGAGCTGGGCGCCGAGCTGCTCGAGCTGGTCGATCGCGGCCGGGCGCTGCAGGTCGGCGGCGATCAGCCCGGGCTTGTGCCCCTCCTTGCGCAGGTACAGCGCCAGCTTGGCCGCGGTCGTGGTCTTGCCCGAGCCCTGCAGGCCGGCGAGCAGGATCACCGTGAACTTGCCGTAGGCGAGGCCCGAGGCGCCCGAGCCCATCAGCTCGGTCAGCTCGTCGTGCACCGCCTTCACGACCTGCTGCCCCGGTGTGAGGCTCTTCAGCACCTCCTCGCCGAGTGCCCGCTCGCGCACCCGCGCGACGAAGTCGCGAACGATCGGTCAGGTTGACGTCGGCTTCGAGCAGCGCGAGGCGGATCTCGCGCATCGCGCGGGAGATCGACTCTTCGTCCAGCCGGCCCTTCTTGCGAAGGTCGCCGAGCGCGCCCTGAAGGCGGTCCGAGAGGCTGTCGAACACGAGCGCGCATGGTAGCCGCCGCCCCCGTCGGGAGCTTCTCTAGGATCTGCCGGATGCCGTACACGGCCGCCGAGGACCGCTACGACCGGATGCTCTACCGCCGCTGCGGCCGCTCGGGCCTGCAGCTGCCCGCGATCTCGCTCGGCCTCTGGCACAACTTCGGCGGCGACCGGCCGCTCGAATCGAGTCGCGCGATCCTGCGGCGGGCCTTCGACCTCGGCGTCACCCACTTCGACCTCGCGAACAACTACGGGCCTCCGTACGGCTCGGCCGAGGAGACCTTCGGGCGCATCCTCCGGGACGATCTCCGCCCCTACCGGGACGAGCTCGTGATCTCGACGAAGGCGGGCTACGACATGTGGCCCGGCCCGTACGGCGAATGGGGCTCGAGGAAGTACCTGCTCGCGTCGCTCGACCAGTCGCTCGCGCGGATGGGGCTCGACTACGTCGACATCTTCTACTCGCACCGCCTCGACCCCGACACACCGCTGGAGGAGACGCTCGGCGCGCTCGACACGGCCGTCCGGCAGGGCAAGGCGCTCTACGCCGGCATCTCGTCGTACTCCGCCGCGAAGACGCGCGAGGCGGCGGCGATCCTCCGCGAGCTCGGGACGCCGCTGCTGATCCACCAACCGTCGTACTCGCTGCTGAACCGCTGGATCGAGCCGGACCTGCTCGACGCGCTCGGCGAGCTCGGCGTCGGCTGCATCGGCTTCTCACCGCTCGCGCAGGGGATGCTGACCGACAAGTACCTCGACGGCATCCCGTCGGACTCGCGCGCTGCAGCGAACACGTCGCTGTCGCCCGACATGCTCGACGACGAGACGCTCGCGCGAATTCGTGCACTGAACGAGATCGCGAAGCGCCGCGGCCAGAGCCTCGCGCAGCTCGCCGTCGCCTGGACGCTGCGCGATCCGCGGATGACGTCGACGCTGGTCGGCGCCTCGAGCGTGGCTCAGCTCGAGGACACGCTGTCGGCGCTCTCGAATCTCGACTTCTCGCCGGACGAGCTGGCGGAGATCGACCGCTATGCGGAGGACAGCGGCATCAACCTCTGGTCGCGCTCGAGCTCCATCTCGAGCTGACGCAGGTCGAGCGTGCCGCCGAGCTCGCGGAGCGCGATCGATGCCGGGTCGCCCTCCGGCACGTTCACGTAGCTGAGGCGCGCCCCGCGCACACGCATCGCGCACACGAGCTCCGCGCGCGACCGCTTCGTCGCGAGCGGCGAGTTGGGCGACGCCGACGGTGCCGTCGGTCACGCGGAAGAGCGCCGCGCCACCGTCGACCTCGATCCGCTCGCAGCCGTCCGGGAGCGAGGCGTCGGCGCGCTGCCACGGCAGATCGTGCTGGCCGAGCGGCGCCGGGTCGACGTCGCGCACCGCACCCGCGCCGACGTCGGCGGACAGCGACCAGATCTCGAGCACCCGCCGTGCTTCGAATCCGAGCTGCTCGTACAGGCGGCGGGCCGGGTCGTTCTGCTCGAGCACCTCGAGCGTCACGCGCGGCGGCGCCTCTGCGAGCACCGCCTCCATCAGGGCCCGGCCGACGCCACGGCGGCGCGCCGAAGGAATGACACCGATGCCCCCGATCCACCCTCGCTCGCCGCGCACCGCGAGGTTCGCCAGGCCGACAGCCTCGTCGCCGTCGAACGCGACCCGCGACCGGTGCGGGTCGATGTCCCACCGGTCGACGACCGTCTCGAGCGCCTCCGCATCGAGGTGGACGGGGACGAAGTAGCCCTCGTACCCCCGCGTGAAGAGGTCGGCGAGGAACGCGGAGTCGAACCTCGACGCGCGTTCGAACCTCACGTCGCCACCAGCGCACGTGCGAAGTCGTCCGCGTCGAACGGGCGCAGATC
This sequence comes from uncultured Thermoleophilia bacterium, assembly GCA_963774355.1. Taxonomy (GTDB): domain Bacteria; phylum Actinomycetota; class Thermoleophilia; order Gaiellales; family Gaiellaceae; genus PALSA-600. Next base: position 188,454 of record CAVZER010000007.1, read on the forward strand.
GTCGAGCCCTTCACCGACGCCGACGAGCTTCACCGGCAGGCCGAGCTCGTAGGCGATCGCGACAGCGACGCCTCCCTTGGCGGAGCCGTCGAGCTTCGTCAGCGCGACGCCGGTGACCTCGACCGCCTCGGCGAAGAGACGTGCCTGCTGCACGCCGTTCTGCCCGGTGGTCGCGTCGACGACGAGCAGCGTCTCGTGCGGCGCGCCTTCGAGCCGCCCGGCGATCACGCGCCGCACCTTGCGCCAGCTCGTCCATCAGGTTCGACTGCGTGTGCAGGCGCCCTGCCGTGTCGACGATCACCACGTCGCCGCCCGCACCGATCGCGTCGTAGGCAACCGCGGCCGGGTCGGCGCCCCGCTCGCCGCCGACGAACCGTGCCTGCGCGCGCTCGGCCCAGATCTCGAGCTGCTCCTCCGCGGCCGCGCGGAAGGTATCGGCTGCGCCGAGCGTGACGGAGCGCCCGTGCTCGTGGAGCTTGCTCGCGAGCTTTCCGATCGTCGTCGTCTTGCCGGTGCCGTTGACGCCGACGACGAGGATCACCGCGGGTTGATGGTCGATCGCGAGCGTCGGCGGCTCGCCGAAGAGCGCTGCGATCTCCTCTGCGAGCGCGGCGTTCAGCTCGGTGAGATCCTGGCGCGCCTCGAGCCGGCGCACCAGCTCCGCGGTCGCGCGTGACGCCGACGTCGGCGAACAGCAGCGCCTCCTCGAGCCGCTCCCACGAAGCGTCGTCGCCCGGGTCGAAGGCAGCGACCTGGAGCTGCTCGGTCAGCGCACGGCGTGACTTGCCGAGCGAGTCGCGCAGCCGGCCGAAGAACCCGCGCGCGTCCTCGGGCGTCTCGTCCGCTGCTCCGGAATCGCCGAGGAGCTCGCTCCAGCTACGCGCCATGCCGCCGGACGTTAGCGGCGCTTCTGGTCAGGCGGCCCGACGGTATGCCGAGCGGAAGCCGGCGAGCGCGGCGGCGCTCGCAACGCCGACCCGCCCGTTCGTCGCGAACACGTCGTCGGGCCAGTCCTGCCGCCGCCGCTCGAACTGCGTGAACCAGCCGCGCGCGTCCCGCTCGACGAGGAACAGCTCGACCATCGTCCCTTCGAGCACGAACGCGCGCATCCACGCGAGCGTTCTGCCGTCCATCCAGTCGAGGCGGAGCGCATCGACCCGGCCCCAGTCGCGGCCGGGGTAGAGCAGATCGAGGTCGCCGTGCCGGCCTGGTGGACGCAACCCGCGCAGGTCCTCCGCCCAGCTGCCGCAGAGCCACGTCCGCACGCCGTGAGACTTGAGCAAGTCGACGGCGCGGAGCACGAACGGAAGGTCGTTCACGCCGTCGCCGCGACGTCCTCGTCGCGCGGAAGCCGGCGCGAAACGATCTGTGAGACGCCGTCCGTCCCCATCGTGACGCCGTAGAGGACGTCGGCGGCCTCCATGGTGCGCTTCTGGTGGGTGATGACGATGAACTGCGCGCGATCGGCGTAGCGCCGGAGCAGCTCGGTGAAGCGACCGATGTTGGTGTCGTCGAGCGCCGCCTCGACCTCGTCGAGCAGGTAGAACGGGCTCGGCCGCGAGAGGAAGAGCGAGAAGAGGAACGCGATCGCGCCGAGCGCCTTCTCGCCACCGGAGAGCAGGCTCAGCCGTTGCACCTTCTTCCCCGCCGGTCGCAGCTCGACTTCGATGCCAGGCTCCTCGCCCTCGTCCTCCGGCTCCGTCAGGAGCAGGCGCCCGGCACCGCCGGGGAAGAGCGTGGCAGCGACCTCGTCGAAGTGGCGCTGGACGGCGTCGAAGGTCTCGGCGAAGCGCGTCTCGACGGTTCGCGTGAGGTCGTCGCGCAACCGCTCGAGCTCCTCGAGGCTCCGCTCGAGGTCGGCGCGCTGTTCCGTCAGCTCGACCAGGCGAGCCTTCTCGGCCTCGTACTCCTCCTTGGCGAGCGGGTTGACCTGACCGAGCGACTCGCGGCGCCGCTCGCCCCGCGCCAGCCGCTCAGCCAGCTCGTCGCGGTCGGTTCCCTCGGCCGGCTCGGCGGCGGCCGCGGACAGCCGGCGCTCGGCCTCGTCGTGCTCGGCGTCGATACGGGCGAGCTCGACGTCGATCGCCGACAGCCGCTCGCCCGCCTGCGCGGCGTTCTGGCGCAGCTCGACCTCTTCGGCGCCGAGGCGGCGCAGCTCCGCACCGAGCTCGCCGGTGCGTGCCACCTGGGCCTCGACCCGCGCGCGCAGCGGCGTGTCGAAACGCTCGACCTCGACGGCGAGTGCCGCGTCGAGGCGCTGTGCGCCGGAGAGCAGCCGCTCGAGGACCAGCGTGCCCGGACGGCGTGAGCGGGCACCATCGGTCTCCGCGAGGGCCCGCGCGGCGAGCCGCGCCCGCTCGGCGGCCTCCTCGGCAGCGCGGGCTGCGCCCTCGACGTGCAGCTGCAGCTCCTCTGCGCGACCGACGTCCGCGACATCGCCCGAGGCGTCGTGCGCCACGCGGCCGTTGGCTTTCCGCTCAGCCGCGAGCCGTCGTTCGTCGTGCGCGCTCACTGCGCTCCGCAGCTCGGCCTCGCGTGCCGCGATCCCGCCGAGGTCGTCCGCCAGCCGCGACGCCCGCTCCGCGAGCGGCGTCTCCAGGCGGGCTGCGGCCGACGCGGCGATGCGCAGCGTCTCGTCGAGTCGGCCCGCCCCCGCGAGTAGCCGCTCGAGCAGCGCCGGCCGGGCGCGCCGGACGCCGCGCAGGTGCGCGACGGGCGCGAACGCCCGCGCGGCAGCTGCCGACCGTTCATCGGCCTCGGTCGCGAACGCCGACGCGCGCCCGGCTCGCGCGGCAAGCTCGTCGGCCTCGGCAGCAAGCTCGCGGCGCCGCGTGTCGAGCTCGAGCAGCACGGCCTCGGCCGCCTCGCCCGCGAACCACAGCTCTCCCCGGGCCGGATCCCAGCCGAGCCCGTCTTCCGTGACCACGGGCACGCTCGAGGCGAGCAGCGCGTCGCGTGCGACGACCGGCAGCCCGGCGAGCGCGGCCGGGTCGCGGCCGACGAGCACGCGGACGGAGCCGAGGCCGGCGGCACGTGCGCGCTCGACCAGCTCGAGCCCTCGTTCGGGATCGGCGGCGAGCACCGCGGAGGCGAGATGGCCGAGTGCCGCCGCGACTGCGCGCTCACGGCCGGCGACGATCTCGACCCGTTGGAGCGCCAGCTCTTCTCCCTGCTCGGCCAGGGCGCGCGCGGCGGGCGGCAGCCCCTCGCGCTCGGCGAGCGACAGCTCGACCGCGGCGAGGCGCTCGCGCGCGAGCATCGTGCGGGCTTCCAGATCTTCGTGCTCACGGTGGGCGGCGCGTGCCGCGGCGTCGGCCTCGTCGGCGGCGCGTTCGAGCTCGAGCGGCGACGGGCCACCTCCGCGACGCCTGGCCTCCGCGAGCTCGGCCTCGAGCTCGACGCGAAGGCGCTGGGCGGACTCGTGGCGCATCCCGAGACGCTCCGTGGCGCCGCGGAGAGCGAGGAGCGCGTCTCGGCCTCCACCCGTCAACAACCTCTCGGCCTCGCCGCGCCGGCCGAGCAGCTCGTCGAGCTCGCCGGCCAGCGCCGCCTGCGCGGAGCGCTCTCCGGCGGCGACCCGAGCCCACTGTTCCTCGGCCTCGAGCTCGACCCGGGCGAGCTCCGCAGCAGCCCGCTGTGCGGCCGCGGCGGCGATGCGCGCGGCGTCTTCGAGGCCCGCCGACGCGCGTGGATCGTGGTTGCGCGCGGCGTCGAGCTCCGCCTGCAGGCTCGCCGCGAGCAGCGTGGCAGCCTCGCGGCGAACCGCGATCCGCTCGCCGCTCGACGCGAGCCGGTAGAGCGCAGCCGTCGTGCCTTCACGGGCGCCTGCCGCGTCGGTCAGCTCGACTTCGGCACGTTCACGAGCGGCCACCAGCTCGGAGATCTGCGCGTCGAGTACTCGACGCTGCTCGGCCGCCTCGGTTCGGCGCGCGTCGGCGCCGGACCGGCGCTCGGCGAGCCGCGCGAGGTCGAGCGTCGCGATCGCGGCCTGGAGCCGTGCGATCTCGAAGCCGAGCTTCTCGGCCCGCTCGGCCGCGGTCGCCTGCAGCGCGAGCGGGCGCAACCGCTTCTTCACCTCGTCCTCGAGGTCGCGCGCGCGGTCGACCTGGACGGCGACGCGCGCGAGCTTGAGCTCCGCGCGATGGCGCCGCCGCTTGAACCGGCCCAGCCCGGCCGCCTCCTCGACGAGCTCACGCCGCTCGACGGGCTTCGAGTTGAGCACCGTCTCCACGCGCCCCTGCGAGATCACCGAGCGCAGGCCGCCGCCCAGCCCGACGTCCGAGAGGAGCTCGACGAGGTCGATCCGCCGGACCGCGGCGCGGTTGACGAGGTATTGCCCTTCGCCGCCGCGGTGCAGCCGCCGGGCGACCGAGACCTCGGCGAACGGGAGATCGGGCCACGCGCCGTCGGCGTTGTCGAACAGGAGGTCGACCTCGCAGGTGTCGACGGCCTCGCGGCCGCCGGAACCGGCGAACAGGACGTCGTCGGGCTTCTCGGCGCGCAGCTCGCCCGGGCTCATCGAGCCGGTTGCCCAGAGGATCGAATCGGAGACGTTCGACTTGCCTGAGCCGTTCGGCCCGACCACCACCGCGACCCCCGGTTCGAGCCGAATTTCGACAGGGTCGACGAACGACTTGAAGCCGCGCAGGGTGATCGCCTTCAGGTGCACGCCGAGAAGAGGCTAGCGCCCACCCCGGATGGGGCAGGTCACCTCCCGCCGTCGGCGGCCTCGGCGCTCAGCACCTCGAGCGCCTGCGCGGCGGCGGCCTGCTCCGCGTCCTTCTTCGACGTTCCCTGGCCGGTGCCGAGCGTCCGCTCGTCGATCACCGCCGCGGCCGTGAAGTTGCGGTCGTGCGGGGGGCCTTCGACGTCGACGACGACGTACGACACCGCCCGCCCGGTGCGCGCCAGCCGCTCCTGGAGCTCGGTCTTGTGGTCGACGTGCGTGTTGACGGCGTATTCGATGCGCGGATCGAACGCGCCGACGATCGCGGGCTCGATGTGCTCGAACCCGTGCTCGAGGAAGAGCGCGGCGAGCGCCGCCTCGAGCACCGCGGCGAGCACGTTGCGGTTCTGCGCCAGCCGTGCCGCCTCGTCGGACGTCAACCCGACGGCGGCCTCGCGCAGGCGTTCGCCGAGCTCGAGCTCGCGCGACACGACCGCACAGCTCGCCCGCGAGACGACGTGCGAACGCACCTTCGCCATCCGCCCCTCGGCGAAGTCGGGGAAGCGGTCGTACAGCGCCCGTGCGACCGCGAGCTCGAGCACCGAATCGCCGAGGAACTCGAGCCGTTCGTACGACGAGCTGCGGTCGGCCGCCCACGAGGCGTGCGTGAAGACCGCCGCCGCGCGGTTCGGGGGGAGCCCGTCGATCAGCTCCCTGAGTCGGGTGGTGCTACTGGTGCGAGGTGACGTAGTCGACTGCCTGGCCGACGGTCGTGATCTTCTGCGCATCCTCGTCGGAGATCTTGATCCCGAACTGATCCTCGAGCTCCATGATCAGCTCGACGAGGTCGAGCGAGTCGGCGTCGAGGTCGTTCTGGAACGACGCCTCCTCGGTGATCTGGTCATCCTCGACTCCGAGCTGCTCCTTCAGGACTTCCTTGACTCGCTCGAAGACCTCTTCACGCGACGCTGCCATGTCACCTCGATGCTGATCGGGGGCTGAAAATCCGGGCGATCATACACGGACACGCTCGGGCAGACGGTCTGCGAGCCGGTCGACGACGCCGTGATCGACGCCACGCGCAGCGAGCCTGATCGCGTTCGCCATCGCCCGGCGGTGGGAGTTGCCGTGCGCGATCACCGCGAGGCCGCGCAGCCCGAGCAGGTAGGCGCCACCGTAGGTGTCCGGGTCGTACCGCGTCCGGAGCCGGCGCGCGGAGGGCTGGATCAGGAGGCCGCCCAGCTTTCCGATCAGCGTCGCGGTGATCTCGGCACGGAACACGTCGAGCAGATCCTTGATCGCGCCCTCGAGCAGCTTCAGCACGACGTTTCCCGTGAACCCGTCGGCGACGATCACGTCCGCGACGCCGAGCAGCAGATCGCGGCTCTCCGCGTTGCCGGCGAAGTTGAGGCGGTCCCCCTCCTCGCGCAGCAGCCGGTTCGCCTCGAGCGTCAGCTGGTTGCCCTTCTCGTCCTCCTCGCCGATCGAGAGCAGTCGCACCTCGGGCCGCTTCACGTCGAGCAGCTCCTCGCAGAAGACCGCTCCCATGTGCGCGAACTGGAGCAGGTGCTCCGGGCGCGCGTCCGCATTCGCGCCGGCGTCGAGCAGCACCGACACGCCGTTGCGGGCGGGAATCGGCACCGCGATCGCCGGCCGCATCACCCCGGGCAGCCGTCGCAGGTGGAGCAGGCCGGCGGCGAGGACGGCGCCGGTGTTGCCGGCGGAGACGACCGCGTCGGCGTCGCCTGTGTCGACCGCCCGCACGGCGGCGACGAGGCTCGAGTCGGGCTTGGCCCGGACAGCCTCGGCCGGCTTGTCCGCCATGTCGATGCGGTCGGGTGCCACGACGTGCGGGAGCCCCTGCGTGTCGAGCGACTCGGGCCCGTAGAGCGTCACGGCGATCCCGTCGGCGGCCGCGTCGAGGGCCCCGAGGATCACTTCCCGCGGCGCGTTGTCGCCCCCGAGTGCGTCGACGGCGATCCGCGGCACAGCGGCGAAGTCTACGGATGGTCGAGGCGGAGCGGCTCGACCTCGCGGCCCTTATAGGTGCCGCAGGTCGGGCAGACGCGGTGCGGACGCTTCGGCGAGCCGCACTGCGGGCAGGTGTTGACCCGCGGCGCCTCGATCGAATGCTGCGCACGGCGCGAGTCGCGACGGGCCTTCGACGTTTTCCTCTTCGGGACTGCCATCGGCGGCGCAGTGTAGCGGTCGTGCGGGAGCCACTCGTACGATCGCAGGGTGACGATCGAGGACTTCCTCCGCGCCGACTGGCCCGCCGCCGCCCGCATCTACGCGGAAGGGCTCGATCAGGGCACCTTCGAGGAGCGGGTTCCGGCCTTCGAGGAGTGGGATGCGAGCCACTTGCCTGCGCCGCGGCTCGTCGCGAGGTCGAACGGCGAGATCGTGGGCTGGGCGGCGCTGTCGCTCGTCTCGCACCGCGAGTGCTACCGGGGCGTCACCGAGGTGTCGGTGTACGTCGCGCGTGCCGCGCGCCGCCGCGGAGTCGGCCAAGCGCTGCTCGGCGAGCTCGTGCGCCGCGCCGACGACGCGGGGATCTGGACGATCCAGGCGGGGATCCTCGCCGGCAACACGGCGTCGGTCGCGCTGCACTCGAGCTGCGGCTTCCGCGTCGTCGGCACCCGCGAGCGAATCGCGAAGAAGCGGGGCGAGTGGCTCGACGTCGTCCTGATGGAGCGCCGGTCAGAGCTCGTTTCGTAGCGCCTCGAGCGCGGCCCAGCGGGGATCTGCCTCCTGCTCCTCGTGGACGTGCGGCTCGTCCGTCAGGTTCTTGCCGCAGACCGGGCAGAGTCCGGCGCAGTCGGCGCGGCAGAGGATCTTCTCGGGGAGCGCGAGGGCGATCGCGTCGTGCGCCCAGGCCGACAGATCGATGTTCGTGCCGTGCAGATAGGGCGTCGTCAGCTGCTCGTCGTCCGGCGACTCCGCCTGATACTCGCGGCCCGAGATGCGCAGCTCGAGCACGGCGTCCTCGAGGCAGCGATAACAGGGCCCGAACAGGCGGGCCGTGAAGGAGAGCGTGAAGACCGTTCCGGTGTTGGCACGCGAGATCTCGAACAGCGCCGGCACCTTCTCCGGCACCGGCACGTAGCGCTGGCCGCCGAAGTCGAATGCCTGCAGCTCGAGCTCGAGCTCGTCGCGGGACGCCTCACCCGGACGGAGCTTCACCTGACGCAGGCTGAAGCTCGTCATGCGACGAGCGTAGCGAACGCCGCGGGGTCGCTAGTAGGCCGAGCCGTCCTCGGAGAGGTCGACCGGGCCGATCCCGGCGACGACCGACTCCTGCGAGCGTTCGTGCAGCCGCTCGCGGCCGCGGCGCACCGCGGTCAGGAAGCGGTCGAGATTCGTCTCGAGCGTCGCCAGCATCCCGTCGGCCCAGTCCTCCATCTCGAGCCGCATCTCGCGGGCCTGCCGCTTCGCCTCGTCGATGATCTCCTGCGCCTGGCGCTCGGCCAGCTTGACGATCTCGGTCTGCGACGCCTCGCGCACCGCCTGCTCCCGTGCCTCACCGAGCAGGCGATCCTGCTCCCGCTTGGCCTCGCCGAGCATCTCCTGCCGCTCCTTGACGATCCAGCGGGCCTGCTTGATCTCTTCGGGGATCGTGGCGCGCATCTGGTCGAGGATGTCGTAGATCTCCTCGCGGTCGATCCGCACCTGGTCGGTGAGGGGAACGGCCTTCGCGTTGTGCACGAGGTCGTCGAGCTTGTCGATCAAAACGAGTACGTCCATCGCGTAAAGAGTATTACTCCTGGTCGGACAGCGGGGCTCCGCCCCGGCCGTTCGGGAAAAGCTCCTTCAGGCGGCGAGCGACGATCGGCGGCACGAGCTCCTCGACATTGCCGCCGAACGACGCGATCTCCTTGACTCCGCTCGAGGAAACGAAGCTGACCTGCGAGCTCGCCATCACGTAGACCGTCTCGATATCGGGGGCGAGATGACGGTTCAGCTGGTTCATCTGGAACTCGTACTCGAAGTCGGAGACGACGCGCAGGCCCTTGACGATCGCGCGCGCGTCCCAGCGACGGGCGAAGTCGACCACGAGCTCGCGGAAGACGTCGACCTCGACGTTCGGGATGCCGGCGAGCGCCTCGACGAGGAATTCGACGCGTTCCTCGACCGGGAACATCGGCTCCTTGTGGTGCGGATTGCCGACGACGCCGACGACGACGCGGTCGAAGATGCGCGTGGCGCGCGAGATCACGTCGACGTGCCCGTTGGTCACGGGATCGTAGGTGCCTGGGTAGATCGCGGTGATCATCGTCGGAAGAGCGTCAGCCGGGCGGAACCGTACTTGCGCGACGTCGTCTCCGCGAGGAGAGGCAGTTCGGGAGGCGGCTCGCGGCCCGAGCTCTCGTAGACGAGCAGGCCGTCCGGCTGGAGCAGCTTGGCGAGCAGCGGGGCGAGGCGGGCGCGGTCGAAATCGTACGGCGGGTCGCAGAGGACGAGGTCGTAGGCGCGCCGCTCGGAGCCGACCGCGCGCAGGACGTCCTGGCAGAGCACGGTCCCGCGAAGCTTCAGCTTGTCGAGGTTGGCGTTGATCGTGCGACACGCCTCGCGGTCGGATTCGACGAAGACGGCACGGTCGGCGCCGCGCGAGAGCGCCTCGAGGCCGAGCGCGCCCGAACCGGCGAAGAGGTCGAGCACCTCGGCGCCGTCGACGGGGCCGATCAGGTTGAACGCGTTCTCGCGGACGCGGTCGGACGTGGGTCGGGTCGCCATGCCCTTCGGGGCGGCGATGCGCTGTCCGCGGTGGGTGCCGGCGATGATCCGCACGTCGCTTGATGGTGCCGTTTCGGGCCGTGTCAGAGCCGGCGCCTGGCACCAGCAGGGACCGCGGGCGACCCCTTCTCCGGCAGTGGCATCCCGCCTGCGCCGCGCTCAACGATGCCGATTCCGCGCGGCGGCCGCCAGTGCCTGTGGATCGTTTGTTGCACTTCCGTAACGGTGCCTGGCACCGAGTTACGTGTGCGGGACGACGAAGAGCCCCGCGATGCCGACGGCGAACAGCACGATCGCGAGGATCGAGTCCGGGCCGAGCCTCGCCCAGCAGCGGAGCGGCCGGATGATCACCCCCATCGCGTAGATCGCCGTCAGCCCCACGCCCAGCGAGGCAAGCCAGGCGTTCAGGTTCCCGGCCTCCGGCAGCACCGGCGTCCCGGCGACGAGGTCCGCGACCAGGAAGAGACAGAGCTGGAACGCGTTCCCCCCGAAGATGTCGCCCAGCGCGAGGGCGTTGTCGCCGAGTCGCACCGCCGCGATGCCCGAACTGAGCTCTGGCAGCGCCGTCGCCCCCGCCAGCACCGTGGCACCGAAGACGACGCCGTTGACGCCGGCTCGATCGGCGATCGTGTTCCCGCTCGTCTCGAGCAGAACTCCCATCGCGAGCGTCACCGCACACGCGATCCCGAAAAGCCCCGCCACCTGCGCCGTCGACCGCGACGCGAACGGATGTGGCTGATCGGGCACCACCTCGCGCCGATGGCGCCGCCCGCGGTGCGAGCCCTCCATCGTGATGCTCCAGCGCGGGCTCTTCCGCACCTTGTTGATGACGAAGACGCCGAGCAGCCAAACGACGACGATGCCGATCGAAGCCGGGCTGACGACTCCGCCGATCGCCGTCGAGGGCTTCAGCAACGAGCCCATCAGCACGCCGGAGACGACGAGCACGACCAGCAGTCCCTCGAGCACCGGGCTCAGCGCGCCGACGAGGAACGTGAGCGGCCGCTGTCGCCCGACGACGAAGTCACAGATCACGAGCACCATCGTCTGCATCGCGATGCCGCCGATCAGGTTGCCCGCTGCAAGCCCGAGATGCCCCGAGGCCGCGGCGGAGACGGTGATCGCGAGCTCGGGGAGGCTGCCCGCAACCGAGAGGAGCAACAGCCCGCCAAGCTCCTCGCCGAGATTGAGCCGCAGGTCGAGCACGTCGGTCGTCTTCGAGAGGGTCTTCCCGGCGATCCACGTCGCTGCTGCGGCGGCGACGAAGACGATGACGAGCAGGGGCGTCCCGAGGCCCGACATGAGCACCCACTATCGCGCTGAGGTCGGCTGCCTCCCGCGGATTCCTACGGATGCCACGCCGCAACTTTCCCGCAACCGACATGCCGCCGACTGCCGACGACACGGCGCCGGCCCGCGGCGACCATCCTGGAAACACGAGGAATGGAGACACTCCGATGAAGGCGCTCACGATTTTTCTTGCCGCAGCCGCGCTCCTCACGCTCGGCGCAACCCAGGCGCTCGCCCGGCCCTCGCATGCCGGTGCCACGAAGACCGTCACCGTCGTCATGCACGACCCCGGTTGCCACTGGTTCTCCGTCGGCAGCGCCTACAAGACGACCCTCGCCGTCAACGGACCGGTCAAGCTCCGCAATCTCGACGAGGCGACGCTCAAGGTCGCCGGGCCGGCCGGGACGAAGCTCGACGCAGTGGGTAAGCAGATCGCGCTCGCGCGCGGCGTCTACCACATCACGATGGTCGGACAGGCGCCCGACGACAACCACCTGAAGCTCGTCGTCAGGTAGACACGAGCTCGGCGCCGGAGGCGATCACGCTTCCGGCGCGCCGTGCAGGCGGTCGACCTCGTCGTGCCACGGGCCGTCGAGGTCGTGCAGCTCGCGCGCCAGCTCACGCGCCTGCTCGAGCAGGTCGCGATCCTCCCGCAACCGCGTGAACCTCAGGTCGCTCCAGCCCGACTGCCGCGTTCCGAGCAGCTGGCCCTCGCCGCGCAGCTGGAGATCGGCCTCGGCGAGCGCGAAACCGTCGTTCGAGTCGACGAGCGCCTGCAGACGCGACTGCGCCGTATCGGTCAGCTCGATCTTCGCGCGCGAGACGAGCAGGCAATAGCTCTGCTCGCTCCCCCGGCCCACGCGACCGCGGAGCTGATGGAGCTGCGCGAGCCCGAAGCGATCGGCCTCCTGCACGATCATGATCGTCGCGTTCGGAACGTCGACGCCGACCTCGATCACGGTCGTGGCAACGAGCACGTCCAGCGCACCGTCCTTGAACTGCCGCATCACCTCGCGCCGCTCGGCGGGCTTCAGCCGCCCGTGCAGCAGGCCGACGCGGTACCCACGCAGCTCGGCGTTCCGCAGCCGTTCGGCCTCGACCTCGGCGGCGCGTGCAAGCCGCGTCTCCGACCGCTCGATCAACGGGCAGACGACGTACGCCTGCCGACCGGCATCGAGGTGGCGGCGAAGGCGCTCATACGCCTCCGACGACCGCTCGGCGCCGACCCACGCCGTCACGATCGGCTTCCGGTCGGCCGGCGGCTTCGCGATCTCGCTGACCGCGAGGTCGCCGTAGATCGTGAGCGCCAGGGTGCGCGGGATCGGCGTCGCCGTCATGTGCAACACATGCGGTGCGCGACCCTCCGCGAGCGCCTTGCGCTGCTCGACACCGAACCGGTGCTGCTCGTCGACGACCGCGACGGCGAGGTCGTCGAACTCGACCTCGCGCTGGATCAGCGCGTGCGTCCCGACCGCAATCTGCGCCTCACCGGCGGCGATCGCGTCACGCACGCGCTTCGACCCGGCCGAGCCCGTCAGCAGCACGCACGACACGCCGAGCTCGGCGCACAGCGACTCCACCGTCAGGAAATGCTGCTCGGCGAGCGTCTCGGTCGGCGCCATCAGCGCCCCCTGACGCCCCGTCTCGACCGCGCGCAGCAGCGCGTACAGCGCGACGACGGTCTTCCCCGAGCCGACGTCGCCCTGCAACAGCCGCTGCATCGGAGTCGAGCGGGCGAGGTCGGCGTCGATCTGGCCGATCGCTCGCTCCTGGTGCTCGGTGAGGACGAACGGGAGCGCCGCCCGGTAGCGGGCGACCAGCTCGCCGGGTGGTGGCAGCGCAGCGGCAACAGCGTCGACGTCGCGCGAGCGCGCGACCGCGAGCTGCAGTGTCACGAGCTCGTCCAGCGCCAGCCGGCGCCTGGCCCGCCCCGCCTCCGCCTCGTCGGCGGGGAAGTGGATCGCGGCCAGTGCGTCGCGGCGGAGCGGCAGCTCGAGCGTCGCCGGCAGCGACTCGTGGATCGCATCCACGTGACCGTCGAGGGCCGCGCGGGCGAGCTCGCGCAACCGCCACGACGGGATCTGCTCGCTCGCGGGGTACACCGGGGCGAAATCCGCGGTCGCGCGCGCCTCGCCGACGTCGTAGGTCCGCACGTCGAAGCCGTGACGCCCGAGCTTCCCACGCAGTCGGATGTGCGTTCCCGGCGTGAGCCGGTCGACGAGCCACGGTTGGTTGAACCAGGACGCCGAGATCGACCCGGTGCCGTCCTCGATCCGCGCGGTCACGATCGTCCGCCGGCCGCCGAGGCGCCGCGTGCGCACGTCCCGCACGACGCCGGCGATCGCCACCTCGTCCGGCCCCCAGAGCTCCGCGATCGACACCTCGTCCGCCGCACGCTCGTAGCGGCGCGGCGCGTGCAGCAACACGTCGCCGACGGTCGAGATGCCGAGCGCGTCCAGCCGCTTCGACACCGCCCGTCCGACCCCCGGCAGCGTCTCGACCCCGGCGCCGAGCTCGCCCGGGTCACGGAAGCCTCGCGGCCGCTCGAAGCGGTCCTGGTCCACGCCTGCAAAACCCGCGTGCCGGGTCATCGTCAACACCCGCCCACGAGTATAGGTCCCGGACCGGCGGGTACGGTGTCGTGCCGTGAAGGCAGTGCTCCTGACGCGCGAATACCCGCCGGACGTCTACGGCGGCGCCGGGGTGCACGTCGAGTACCTGGCGCGCGAGCTCGCGCAACTGATCGACCTCGAGGTCCGCTGCTTCGGCGCGCCGCGCGCCGGTGCGCTCGCCTTCTCCCCGTGGGACGCCCTGGGCGACGCCAGCCCGGCGCTGCAGACGATGTCCGTCGACCTCGCGATGGCGGCCGAGCTCGACGCCGACGTCGTGCACTCCCACACCTGGTACGCGAACTTCGGCGGCCACATGGCCAAGCTCCTGCACCAGGTGCCGCACGTGGTCACGACACACAGCCTCGAGCCGATGCGCCCGTGGAAGGCCGAGCAGCTCGGAGCCGGCGGCTATGCAGTCTCGTCGTTCTGCGAGCGCACGGCGATCGAAGCGGCCGACGCGATCGTCGCCGTGTCGAGCGCGATGCGAGACGACGTCCGAACCGCGTACCCGCACGTCGACCCGGCACCGGATCGAGGTGATCTACAACGGCATCGACACGGACGAGTACCGCTTCGACGAGCGGACCGACGCTCTCGACCGGCACGGCGTCGCGGCCGACGTGCCCGTCGTTCTGTTCGTCGGCAGGATCACCCGCCAGAAGGGCATCGTCCACCTCCTCGACGCGGCACTGGAGATCGACGACGGCGCGCAACTCGTCTTCTGCGCAGGCGCGCCGGACGAGCCCGAGATCGAGCGGGCGACCCGCGAGCGCGTCGAGCGGCTACGGGCGCCAGCGTGACGGCGTCGTCTGGATCGAGGAGATGCTGCCGAAGGCGGACGTGATCCAGCTGCTCTCGCACGCCGCCGTCTTCTGCGTGCCGTCGATCTACGAACCGCTCGGAATCGTCAATCTCGAGGCGATGGCCTGCGGCGCTCCGGTGGTCGCCTCGGCGGTCGGCGGCATTCCGGAGGTCGTGGTCGACGGCGAAACCGGGCTGCTCGTGCCCGTCTCGCTCGGCCCCGACGGCAACCCGGTCGACCCGGCGAGATTCGCGTCCGACTTCGCCCGGCGCGTGAACGAGCTGCTCGCCGACCCGGAGCGAGCGCGGCGGATGGGCGAGGCGGGACGCCGGCGCGCCGTCGAGGAGTTCAGCTGGCGCGCGGTCGCCGAGCGGACGGTCGCGCTCTACGAGCGCGTCGCAGCCGGCTGATCGTCCTCGAACCAGAAGAAGCCGACCGTTCCCGGACCGCCGTGTGTGCCGACGACGGCACCGAGTGTCGTGGCGATCTCGATCCTGGCGTGCGGGCGGACGTGCTCGACGAGCTCGCGCAGGGCCTGCATCCGCTCGGGCGCCGCCGCATGCACGATCCCGACCTCGAGACGCGGCGAGTCGGTCGACGTCGACTCGAACAGGTCGCGAAACTCGGCGTACGCCTTCGCGTTGCCCGCGGACTCGCTTGAGCGGCACGACCTCGCCGTCCCGGATCGTCAGGATCGGCTTCACGTTGAGCAGGTTGCCGGCGAACGCCGCCGCACGGCCGATACGACCTCCCTTGGCGAGGTACTCGAGCGTGTTCACGGTGAAGAGCAGCCTGTGACCCGCCTGGTAGCGGGCGACGAACGCGTCCACCTCCTCGTCGGTCGTTCCGAGCTCGAGCATGTGCTGGATGCCGATCGCGACGAGCGCCAGCGACGCCGACACCGTGCGCGAGTCGATCACGCGCACCGCATCGCCGCCGAGCAGCTCCGCGGCCGCCTCGGCGCTGGCGAACGTACCGGACAACGTCGAGGAGATCTGCACCGACAGGATCCGCTCGTAGTGCGGCGCGAGCTCCTCGTAGACCGCGAGAAAGTCGGCGGGAGTCGGCTGCGAGGTCGTCGGCAGCTCCGTCGTCGTCGCGAGCCGCTCGTAGAACTCGTCCGGCGTGATCTCGATGTAGTCGCGGAAGCTCTCGTCTCCGAAGCGGACGTACAACGGCACCACGCGAAAGTTCGGAAAGCGCTCCTGGGCGCCGGGGAAGTCGGCGGTGGAGTCGAGCACGATCGCGGTGTTGTCGGCCGTCAACTTCACGCGACTGCAGCCTCGCACACGGCGCGCACGATCATTTCGAACGCCTGATCCTTCGTGATGCACGCGACGGCGCCGGCTGCGAGCAGCTCGTCGATCTCGTCCGCGGCGACCGAGGCGGTGAGGCAGATCACGCTCGTGCCGGGTGCGGCGCTCAGCACCGCGCGTGTCGTCTCGGCGCCGTTCATGCCCGGCATCCGGTAGTCGACGAGCACCACGTCGGGCTCGAGCCGCGTGCACAGCTCGACCGCCTCGTGACCGCTGGCAGCGCTGCCGACGACCGTCACCTCGGTCCTGAGCTCGAGCAGGAGCTCGAGTGTCTCGCGGAAGATGTCGTTGTCCTCGACGAGGACGACGCGGGCCGGACGGGCCGTCACTCGGCCGACAGGAGCAGCGGGTAGTGGGGCTGTCCGCCTTCGTGCACCTCGACCTCGAGGTCGGGATGATCGGCGCGCAGCTCGTCGAGCAGCCCGTTCAACGGCGGCAGCTCCTCCCCGGTCAGCAGCGTGAGCACGCCGCGCGGCTCGTCGAGCAGGCGGGACAGCACCGTCCGTGCAACCTCGTCGAACACCTCGCCGCCCGCGACGGGATCGTCGTCGGCGAGCCCGAGCCATTCACCCTTGCGAACATCGACGCCGTCCAGCACGACATCCCGCGACGCGATCGTGATCGCGCCGGTCGCGACGGCAGCTGCGACCTCGGCCATCGCCGCAGCGTTCTCCTCGGCGTCGACGGCGGGGTCGAACGCCACCAGGGCGGCGAGCCCGGCCTGCACCGACCTCGTCGGCACGACCCGGACACGCTTCGACGCATGGTCGGCCGCCTGCTCCGCGCTCATGATCACGTTGCCGTTGTTGGGGAGCACGACCACCTCCTCCCCGCCCGCGGTCTCGATCGCAGCCAGCAGATCCGCCGTCGAGGGGTTCATCGTCTGGCCCCCGTCGACGACGACGGCGCCGAAGCTCTCCGCGAGCCGGCGGTTGCCCGCTCCTGCGACGACGGCGACCACCGCGCACGGCTGCTGGGGAGCCGGAACGGAGTGCAGCAGGCGCTCCTCACGCTCGAGCGTCTGCTCGTGCATGTTCGCCACCTCGATGCCGCCGACGATGCCGCGGGCGACGCCCAGCGAGAGCGCGCGGCCCGGGTCGTCGGTGTGCACGTGCACCTTCAGCGCGCTCGGATCGCCGACGACGAGCAGCGAGTCGCCGATGCGCGCCAGCTCTGCTTCGAGCGCGTCCGCGTCGAGCCCCTCTCCCTCGACGACGAACACCGTGCAGTAGCGATAGCGCGAGAGGTCCTGGTGGATCGCGCCGCGGCCGAGCTCGCGATCGTGCTCGGGCGCCTCCGGCAACGGGGCTCCGTCGAGCGCCGCGGCGAGGCCTCGCACGATCTCGACGAGGCCGGCGGCGCCCGCGTCGACGACTCCGGCGTCGCGCAGCACGGGCAGCATGTCGCGCGTCCGCTCGACCGTATCGTCGCCGCGCGCGATGATCGTCCGGAGGTCGCCGCCGTGCTCGGCGGTGTCGGCCATCGCCGCGATCGCGGTCAGCATCGTCCCCTCGACGGGCTTCTTGACGGCGCGATAGGCGGCGTCGGATGCCGAGCGGAACACGCGCGCGAGATCGTCCGTCTCGGCGAGCGCCTCGGTCGCGCCGCGCACGACCTGCGACAGGATCACGCCCGAGTTGCCGCGGGCCCCCATCAGGGCCGCGCGCGAGACCTCCTTGGCGAGCGCCGCCCGCTCGTCCGGACCGTCACCTGCGAGCACCTCGGCGATCGCCCGCACGGTCAGCGTCAGGTTCGTGCCGGTGTCGCCGTCGGGCACCGGATAGACGTTCAGGTCGTCGATGCGAGTCCTGCTCGCCTCGATCGCCGCCTGCGCGCCCGCGACGAGCTCACGCACGCGCTCCCGGCTCATGCGCTCTGCCTCACGCGCTGGATCACGACTTCGACCGCTGCGACAGTGAGCCCGGTCACACGCTCGACCTCGTACGCGACCTGTGAGCGGATCGTCGAGGCAACCTCGGCGAGGTTCAGGCCGTGCTCCACGACCACGTGGATCTCGATCCGCAGCGCGCTCGCGTCGCCGTCGACGGTGACGCCGTCGCGCCGCAGCACGCGGCCGATGCGCGTCCCTGCCGACAGCCCGACGACGCCGTAGCAGGCGAGCGTCGTCTCGCCCACGATCTCCGCGACCGCGTCGCGCGAGATCGTCAGGCGCCCGTGCTCGAGCTCCAGCGTCAGGTCTTCCGCCACAGCGTGACGTTAGACCCTCGTCGAGCCCGCCGCGGTTGCCGGGCGAGACTAGACGGCTTTGGTGACCTTGCCGCCCTTGAGGCAGCGCGTGCAGACGTAGGCGCGCGTCGGCGAGCCCTTCAGGAGCACCCGGACGCGCTGCAGGTTCGGATCGAACCGGCGCTTGGTCGCAACCATCGAGTGCGAGCGGTGATTTCCGAACCCGGGCTTCTTCCCGCAGATTGCGCAGACCTTCGACATCGCGGGCGGCAGTGTAGCTATTGACGGGCGCTTGCACGAAGCCGCGCGAACAGATCCGCCATCTCGAGAGCCGAGCGGACGGCCTCGGCGGCCTTGTGGATCCGCGCCTCGGCCTGGTCGACCGTGTCGACCGTCAACACGCCGAACGACACGGGAATCCCCGTCTCGATCGCCGCGAGCTGCAGCCCGGAGGCGCACTCGGACGCGACGAAGTCGAAGTGCGGCGTCTCGCCGCGCACGATGGCGCCGAGCGCGACGATGCAGGCGTAGCGGCGCGTCTTCGCGAGCGCCATCGCCGCGAGCGGGAGCTCGAACGCGCCCGGGCACCGGGAGAATCGTGATCGCGTCCTTCGCGACGCCGGCGGCCTCGAGCGCCTCGAGAGCGGTCTCCAGCATCCGGGTCGTCACGCCGCCGTTGAAGCGCGACACGACCACGCCGACCGAGCGGCGCTTCCCGAGCGGCGCTCCCTCGAGGACGACGAACCCGTCCGGAACGTCGATCTCGCCGCGCACGTGCTCGACGCTCACCTCGGCGGGCAGCTCCTCGATCACGGCCGAGGACTGCGCGGCGGGCCAGCCCTCGAACGCCTCTGCGTCGTGCTCGATCGGAATGGGCGCGAGCTCGGGCTCGGCGTCGGGCAGCGTCTCGGGCGGAGCGATCTGCGTCTCCTCGAGTGCGTCGGGGACGGCGACGTCGGGCTCCGGGGCCGCGTCGGGCTCGAATTCGTGCTCGCTGCTCGGCTCGTCGTCGAGCCCGCTCGGTACAACCGTCTCGCGCTGCTCGTCGATCCCGTCGCTCACTCGGGCTCCCCTTCGTAGTCGAGGTTCTTCAGGTCCTGGTGGTGCAGGCGGTGTCCGAGCTTAGTCCGCTTGGCGGCCAGATACCGCCGGTTCTCGTCGTTGGGTGAGACCTCGATCGGAACCTGCTCGACCACCGTCAGGCCGAAGCCGTCGATGCCGGTGAGCTTCTTGGGGTTGTTCGTGAGGATGCGAATCGTGGTCAGGCCGAGGTCGGAGAGGATCTGATTGCCGATGCCGTAGTCGCGTGCGTCGGCCGGGAAGCCGAGCTCGAGGTTCGCCTCGACGGTGTCGAGACCCTGCTCCTGCAGCTCGTAGGCGCGCAGCTTGTTGAGCAGGCCGATCCCGCGTCCTTCCTGCGCCATGTACAGCAGAACGCCGCGACCCTCTGCATCGATCTGCGTGAGCGCCTGCTCGAGCTGTTCGCCGCAGTCGCAGCGGAGCGAGTGGAAGACGTCGCCGGTCAGGCACTCCGAGTGGACGCGCACGAGCACGTCCTCGGCGCCGTCGACCTCGCCGCGGACGAGCGCGACGTGCGTCTTGCCGTTCAGCTTCTCGCGGAACGCGACCGCCGTGAACTCGCCGTAGTCGGTCGGCAGCCGCACCGACGCGCCGCGCTCGACCAGCTGTTCGTGGCGCCGCCGGTACTCGACGAGGTCGGCGACGGTGATCATCTTCAGCCCGTGCCGTTCGCAGTACGGGATCAGGTCGGGGACGCGTGCCATCGTCCCGTCGTCGTTCATCACCTCGCAGACGACGCCTGCGGCGGTCAGCCCGGCGAGCCGCGCGAGGTCGACGGCCGCCTCGGTCTGCCCGATGCGCTCGAGCACACCGCCCGGCCTGGCGCGCAGCGGGAAGACGTGACCCGGTTGCACGAGGTCGTGGTGCGTCGAGTCGGGGTGGATCGCGACCTGGATCGTGCGGCTGCGGTCGGCGGCGGAGATCCCGGTCGTCACGCCCTCGCGCGCCTCGATCGAAACGGTGAACGCGGTGCCGAGCGGGGCCTCGTTGTGGTCGGTCATCGGGCGGAGGCCGAGGTAGTCGGCGCGCTCCTCGGTCAGGCAGAGACAGACGAGGCCGCGCGCGTGCGTCGCCATGAAGTTGATCGTCTCGGGCGTGGCGAACTGCGCGGCGACGACGAGGTCGCCCTCGTTCTCGCGATCCGGGTCGTCGACGACGACGATCACCCGTCCCTCGCGGATGTCTTCGATCGCCTCCTCGACGGTCGCGAACGGTGTGGTCACGGCCATGGGCGAAGGCTAGCGAGCCGGCTCGTGTGCGAGCAGCTTCTCGACGTACTTCGCGAGCACGTCGGCCTCGAGGTTGACCGGGTCGCCGGGCTCCAGGTCGCCGAGCGTGGTCTCCTCGAGCGTGTGTGGGATCAGCGCCACGGCGAAGCCGGTCTCGTCGAGGTCGGCGACCGTCAGGCTCGTGCCCTCGACGGCGACCGAGCCCTTCTCGACCACGTAGCGCATCAGCTCGGGCGGCGCGTCGACCCAGATCCGGCGTCCGTCGCCTTCGGGCTCGACCGAGCGGATCTCGCCGACACCGTCGACGTGGCCCTGGACGTAGTGGCCGCCGAGCGGCTCGCCTGCCCGCAGGGCCGGCTCGACGTTGACCCTCGACCCCGGCTCGAGGGTTTGCAGCGACGAGCGGGCGAGGGTCTCGGGGACGGCGTCGAAGGCGAGCCGGTCGCCCGAGCGCTCGACGACGGTGAGGCAGACGCCGCTGAGCGCGATCGAGTCGCCGAGCTGGGCGTCGCGGGCGGTCGCGGGCGCGTCGATCGTGAGCCGCACGCCGTCGGCGCCGCCGTCGACCGCGGCCACGCGCCCCACCTCGCGGATCAGTCCCGTGAACACGTGGCCGAAAGGTACCCCTGGTGCCAGCCGCCGATTTGAAGTGCGCCGAAAGTGCAACGAATCGCCCACGGACACTGGCGGCTCGGCGTCCCGGCGGCGACGATTTCCCTGCAGATCGGCCGGGACGGTCGACAACGGGGGCGCGGCGGATCGTCCGGCCGCCGCACGGCGCGCGAGGGGTCACGGTGCCAGGCGCCGATACGAAAGCGTCACGAACGCGGCGGTGCCGGCACCGTGGCGCAGCGGCGCTAGTCCCCGTAGACGAGGGTCTCGACGGTCTCGCGGACGACGACCTCGAGGGTCCCGCGCTCGCCCGGCGCCGCGTTTCGCAGCTCGGCGAGCAGCTCGTTCACGGCCTCGCGCTGCGCGGGCGCGAGCTCGTCCGTCCCGATCTCCTCGACCTTCCGCCGCAGCTCGTCGTTGCCGAGCTGCCGCGTCAGCCAGTGCGACAGGAGCGTGACGATCTCGTCGTCGGAGCGGCCCGGGGAATCAGGATTCGTCGACATACGCTTCGAGGAGCACGTCCTCGCCCACCGGCCGCGCCGACAGGTGCGAGAGCGTCCGGGCGGAGGGTAGCGAAGCGACGAGCCGCGGCCCGCCGCCCGCGAGCACCGGCGCCACGAACAGCATCAGCTTGTCGACCAGACCGGCCTCCAGGAACGCCGCGGCGAGCGTCGGGCCTCCCTCCAGCAGGAGCGACTGGACGCCCTCGGCCGCCAGCGAGCGCAGCTCGTCGGCGAGCGCGCCCGGCCGGAGCTCGAGATCGACGCCCTCCGGCAACGGGCCGCGCGAGAAGACGAGCCGCCGCGGCTGGCCGCGTGGCGTGTCGACGTCCCGTGCATCGAGCTGCGGCCGATCGGCCCGCGCCGTTCCGCCGCCGACCGCGACCGCGTCGACGTGCGCGCGCAGCTCGTGGACGAGCCGGCGGCTCGCCTCGCCCGACACCCACCGCTGCCCGGGGACGACCATCGACCCGTCGAGCGTCACCGCCGCCTTGTAGACGACGAACGGCCGCCCCTTCGCGACCCACGTGAGCCATGCCTCGTGCAGCGCGCGCGAGCCGGCGTCGTCCGCCTCCTCGACCTCCACGCCTCCTGCGCGCAGCCGGTCGTTGCCGCCCGCCGCCTCCGGGTTCGGATCGCGCACGCCGACGACGACTCGCGCCACACCGGCGGCGACGATCGCGTCGGCACACGGCGGCGTCGTGCCGTGATGCGCGCAGGGCTCGAGGGTGACGTACATCGTCGCGCCGCGCGCACGATCGCCCGCTGCGGCGAGCGCCACGATCTCCGCGTGGCGACCCTCGGGCTCCGTCACCCCCTCGCCGACCGTCTCGCCGTCGCGGACGAGCACGGCTCCGACCGTCGGCTTCGGGTGCGCCCGCTGCTCTCCCGCGCGCGCGATCTCGACCGCCCGCTCGAGGCTCACTGCACCGCCTGCGCCAGCCTGCGGTACGCGCTCGCCGGATTGCCGCTGCCGAAGATCGCCGACCCGGCGACGAACAGAAACGCACCCTCGTCGTGCAACCGCTCGATGTTGGCGTGATCGACGCCGCCGTCGACCTGGATCAGCACCTCGGGCGGCAACAGCTCCCGCACCTCGCGCACGCGGGCGAACGCGCTGTCCTGGAACGGCTGCCCCGAGTAGCCGGGATGGATCGCCATGCAGAGCACGACGTCCGCCTCCGCCGCGACCGCCGCGACCGCCGCCGGCTCCGTCGCTGGGTTGAAGGCAACTCCGACCTGCAGCCCGTGCTCCCGCGCCAGCTCGATCGTCGCCGGGACGTCGTCGACCGCCTCGTAGTGGAAGGTCACGCTGTCGCCGCCGGCCGCGGCGAACGGCTCGAAGTACTTCGACGGGTTTTCGACCATCAGGTGCACGTCGAGCACCGCACCGGCAGCGTGCACGCGCTTCGAGATCGACTGCAGCACGATCGGCCCGATCGTGATCGGCTCGACGAAGTGCCCGTCGCCGACGTCGAAGTGGAAGACGCCCACTCCCGCCTGCAACATCGAGTCGACCTCCTCGCCGAGGCGCGCGAGATCCGACGCGTAGAGCGACGGCTCGACCTCGGCGCCGCGGACCCACTCCGACCAGCCCATCGCCTCGATCCTAAAAGGGCCTCCGCAGGCGGGCGATGAAGAAGCCCGACGTGCGGTCGCGGGTCGGGAGCGTGAGCACGAACTCCGGCCGGCTCGGATGCGCGTACTGCGGCCACTCCGTGAGCGGCACGACCTCGAGGCCCGAGGCGTCGACGACGGCCTCGTTCTCGTCTGTATTCAGTGTGCAGACGGCATAGACGACGAGCCCGCCCGGCTTGACGCGCGCACCAGCGGCGGCGAGCAGCTCGCTCTGCAGCTCCGGGAGCGGCTGGGCGCGCCAGCGCAGGTCGGGCCGCCGCGCGAGCACGCCGAGCCCCGAGCACGGCGCGTCGACCAGCGCCCGGTCGAACCCGTCCCGGCCCAGCTCCCGGACGTCGGCGTTCACCACCTCCACCCGCGCAAGCCCCTGCTTGGCGAGGGCCGCGGCGCGGCCTGGATGGATCTCGACCGCCGTCACGTTCGCGCGCTCGGCGAGGATCGACGACTTCCCGCCCGGCGCGGCGCACGCGTCGAGGATCTGCTCCCCCTCGCGCGCGCCGACGACGAGCGCGGCGAGCTGAGACGCCCTGCTCATGGGCCGCATCCGCCGCGGATCGACGCGGTCGACGGCGTAGGCACCGGGCACGTCGGTGGGCGTCCCGACCGGCGAGCTCGCCCGCACCTCGAGCGCCGGAGGCTCGTTCTGGGCGCGCATCAGCTCGAGTGCCGTCTCGGCGCCCAGATCGCGCGTCCACACCTCCGCGATCCAGTCCGGGTACGACTCCTTGACCGGCCCCTCCGGCAGCGACGCGACCAGCCCGCGCAGACCGCCCGCGAGCCGTCGCATGACGGCGTTGGTGAACGGCACCGCACGCTCGCGTCCGGCCGCACGGACGAGCTCGACCGCGTCGTCGACCACGGCGTACTGCGGCTGGTCGGTGAACGCGAGCTGGTAGGCGCCGAGCCGCAACGAAGCCCTCACCGGCGGATCGAGCTTGCGCACCGGTCGCTTCCCGAGCTGCTCGATGCCGAAGTCGAGCACCCTCGCGCGCTGCACCGTCCCGAACGCCAGCCGCTGGGCGAGCGCACGGTCGCGCGGGTCGAGCCCTTCGACGGCCGACGCGAGCGCGCGATCGGCGTATGCGTCGTCGTCGAACGTGCGCCGAACGACCTCGAACGCCGCGCGGCGCGCCGGCGCGATCACCGGACGCCGCGCAGGAACTCGTCGTACGACATCTGTTTGCGCCCCTCGGGCTGCACGATCTCGGGGACGAACGCGCCGTCCTCGAGCCGCGCCCGCCACACCGTCACGCGGCGCCCGTGCATCGTCGTCCACGCCCCGATGTGCGGCGAGAGCGCGCGCACCCGGCGCCAGGCATCGAGCGGATCGGTGAGGTCGAGCCGGCGATCCTCGGGCGTGATCTTCTCAGCGTACGTCGCCCCGTCCTCGCTCTGCGGAGTGAACACTGGATCGTCGAGCACGGCGGCGAGCTGTCGCGCCGCGACCTCGGCAGAACGCTCGTACACGCCGCCGGCGTCGAGCTCTCCGACCGCGAACGCCTCCTGCGCGGCAATCGGGCCGGCGTCGAGCTCCTCGACCGTCCGGTGGATCGTGACGCCCGTCTCGGCGTCGCCGGCGAGGATCGCCCGCTCGACCGGCGCCGCCCCGCGCCAGCGCGGCAGCAGCGACGGATGCACGTTCACCCACAGCGACTGGTCGAGGAGGCGCGGCGGGATGTAGAGGCCGTACGCGCACACGACGACCCGGTCGACCGGCTCGGGCAGCGCGGGTCGTTCCGGCTGATGGACGGCGATGCCGAGCCGTACCGCGGCCTCCTTGGCGGGCGGAGGGCCGGACGCGCGACCGCGACCCCGCGGCGCGTCGGGGCGTGTGAGCAGGTACGCGATCGGTTGTGTCTCGGCGAGCCGCTCGAGGACGTCGGCGGCGAGTGGTGCCGTGCCCGCGAAGGCGACCTTCACCGCAGGACGACGCGTGGCCGCAGGACGCTGAGCGCCTCCTTGCGGTGCTCGTCGTCCGTGCGGTCGATGATCAGCGCGCCGTCCAGGTGGTCGAGCTCGTGCTGGACGACGCGGGCCTGGTAGCCCTCGAGCTCGTATCGGACCGGCTCGCCGTTCGCATCGAGCCCCTCGACGACGACGCGAACCGAGCGCTCGACCGGCACCTTCACTCCCTGGAGCGAGAGGCACCCCTCGTCGTCGGGCTCGGTCTCGTCGGAACGCTCGATCACCTGCGGGTTGACGACCGCCTGCGGGCCGTTCTCGCCGTCGACGAAGACGAACAGCCGCCGCAGGACGCCGACCTGCGTCGCCGCCAGCCCGACCCCCTGCGCGTCCTCCATCAAGGCCGTCATCCGCTCCACGAGCCGGCGCACGTCGTCGTCGACGTCCGTCACCTCCTGCGCCTGCATCCGCAGCACGGGATCGCCGTACTGGCGGATCTGGGCGAGCGCAAACTGCCGCCGCGCCTCGAGCTCGGCTTCGCGCGCGGCCTCCTCATCGAGCTCGTCCTCGTGCTCGTGGTCGTGGTCGTGCTCGTGATCGTGCGTGTGGTCGGACATCGGCCCAGCAGTTTACGGAACGGCCGGAAACTGCTCGAGGATCCAGGCGGCGTCGAGCGGCTCGCGCCGGTAGTCGCGCCCACCGACCTTCACGAAGTCGCGCGTCCGCGGGTTCATCGCGAGCCGCGCCTCGGCCGGATACCAGCGGTTGTGCCGCTCGATCAGGTCGTTGACCTCGCCGAAGTCCCAGCGTTCGGCGAGCTCACGCCAGCGAGCAGGATCGGCGTCGGCATACGCCTCGAGCAGACGCTCGCGGTGCGCCTCCACCTCCTCCTCGATCTGCCGCAGCCGCAGCATGTACGGCAGGGGCCCGCCGACGGACGTGATGAAGTTGTCGGGCTCGGGGCGGAAGTTGCGGAGCCGCCGGCGCAGCGGCTCGCCGGTGAGCGGATTCAGCTCCCGGTCGCGCTCGAGCCGCGCACGCTCGGCCTGCGACGGCGGCGTCACGTCGCGGACACCCCACTCGCCGATGATCTCTTCCGGCCGCCTGCTTGCCACGGCCCCATGTTGCCACCGCTACATCGACTGAGGATCGACGTCCACGACCGCGGTCAGCCTGGCCCGCCGCATCGCCGGCGCGGCGGCCGAGAGCAGGCGCGCGGCCTGTGTCGCGAGCCGCCGCGGCTGCTCCGTCTTCGCGACGAGCTGCCCTCGGTGGCGGCCGCGGAGCCGCAGCAGCGGCGCCGGCCCGAGCAGCTCGGCCGAGTCGATCCCCGAGCGGAGCTCCTGCAGCACCTGCAGCACCGGCTCCTGCGCCGGACCGGAGACGACGATGCGCACGATGTGCGCGAACGGCGGATAGCCGAGCGCCTTACGCCGTGCGAGCTCCTCGGTCAGGAAGCGTGAGACGTCGTGACGTGCGGCGTAGACGATCGGTCGCGCGTCGGGCTGGAACGTCTGCACGATCACCCGGCCCGGCGCGTCGCGCCCGCTGCGGCCCGCGAGCTGGGTGATCAGCTGGAACGTCCGCTCCTCGGCACGGAAGTCCGGCATGCCGAGGCCGGTGTCGGCGTCGACGACCGCCGCGAGCTCGACGCCTTCGAAGTGATGGCCCTTGGCGACCATCTGCGTGCCGAGCAGGACGGCTCCTTCGGCGCCCGCGAACCGTCGCAGCGAGGCGGCGAGCTCGTCCGGCCGGGCGATCGCGTCTGCGTCGAGCCTGATCAGCTCGAGCTCGGGCACCTCGCGCGCGAGCTCCCGCTCGAGCTTCTGCGTTCCGGCGCCGAGGCGCGCGAGGTCGGGCGAGCCGCACGTCGGGCACGTCTCGGGCGAGCCGGCCGCGTACCCGCAATGGTGGCACCGAAGCTGGGAGTCGGAATGCAGGACGAGCGCGACGTCGCAGTTCGGACAGCGGAGCGTCGTGCCGCAGGCGCGGCAGTGCAGCGCAGGGGCGATGCCGCGCCGGTTCAGCAGCAGGATCGCCTTCGAGCGGCGCTCGGCCACGCCGCGCAGCTCGGCGAGCAGCGGCGCCGAGAGCGGATAGCCCGCCTCCCGGCGCAGGTCGACGATCCGCACGGGCGGCAGCTCGGCGCCGATGCGCCCGCCGAGGGAAAGGCGCTCGAGCGACGCCCAGCTCTCGGGCCGCGGCGTCGCCGAGCCGAACACGGCGGCGGCGCCCTCGAGGGACGCGCGCTTCACCGCCACGGTGCGAGCGTCGTAGCGCGGGTCCGAATCCTGTTTGTACGACTGGTCGTGCTCCTCGTCGACGACGATGAGCCCGAGACCGCGAACCGGCGCGAACACCGCCGAGCGCGCACCGACGACGATGCGCGCGTCGCCGCTCATGATCCGCTCGCGCTCGTCGCGCCGTTCGGCGTCGGTGAGGGCGGAGTGCATGCACGGCGACACGGTCGCCGAAGCGCGCGCGGAACCGGCCCACCGTCTGCGGGGCGAGCGCGATCTCGGGCACGAGCACGATCGCGCCGAGCCCGCGCTCGAGCGCCGCCGCGCACGACTGCAGGTAGACCTCCGTCTTCCCCGATCCCGTGACGCCGTGCAGCAGGAAGTTCCCGCCGCCGGCGTCGATCGCGGCGACGATCCGCTCGACGGCCGCGCGTTGCTCCGGTGACGCCTCCGGCAGGACCTCGTCGGCCTGGAGCGCCTGGCGCTCGCCCGGAGACGACTGCTCCTTGCGCCGCTTCGGCATCCGGGGCGCGACCAGCGCGAGCGCGCGGGCGGGTGTCGACCCGTAGTAGTCGGCCAGCCAGCGCGCCAGCGCGACGAGCTGCGGCGGGATCGACCCGACCACCGACTCGGCCGGGCGCGCATCGACGCCCGGCGGCGGCGCGTCCTGCAGCTCGACGACGATCCCCCGTGCGCGCGAGCGCCCGAACGGGATCATCACGATCGAGCCGACCTCGACGTCGTCGCCGACCTCGTAGGTGAACTCACGCGCCACCGCGCGCGCCGCGACCAGCGGATAGACGGACGCATAACCCATCCGTTAGACGGACCTTGCCGCCTCGTCGCGGTCGGCCGCCTCGGCGACGCGCAGGCGTCTGAAGGACAGCGTCCGCGCCATCATCGCGATCGCGATCAGCCCGCAGACGAGGTTCGTGACCACGAGCGCGATGTTCATCCCGACGCTGAAGGCGAGCAGCAGGCTGCGCGAGATCGCCTCGCCGCGGAACAGGTAGACGATCAGCCCCTGCTTGGTGCCGGCACCGCCGGGCGTTGCCGGGAAGAGCGTCGCCAGCGACTCGACGGCCTGCGCGAGGAAGGCGTTGCGCAGGGTCGCGTGAACGTGGAACGCCTGCAGGAAGAAGAAGACGCAGGCGATGCGGAAGACCCAGGAGATCGCCTGGGGGACGACGACGCCGAGGAACAGCTTCCGGCCGTCGTGCATGATCGCGAAGCCCTGCGCGACGCGTGCGCGGAAGCGGCGGTAGTGCCGGCGCGCGATCACGAAGCCGATCAGTGCCGCGGCCAGGAGCCCGGCGATGAGGACGATCGTGAAGCGTTCGTGGCTGACGAAGAACTTCCAGTCGACGGTCGGGATCCGCGAATAGACCTCATGCGCCGGGAGGACGCCGATCGACAGCACCCAGATCAGGATCGCCCCCGAGACGAAGAAGTCGAGCAGCGTCTCGACGATCAGGGTCGGCGTCAGCGTGGCGTAGGTCGAGCCCGCGATGCGTTGCTTCAGCAGGTAGAGCTTGACGACGTCGCCGCCGCGCGCGGGGACGACCGAGTTGACGCCGACGCCGGCCGCATACGCGCCGAGTGCGCTTCGATAACGCGGTGGGTTATCGGGGTACGCGGCCCGGACGATGTTCTGCCAGGCGCGCGCGCGGAGCAGCAGCTTGACGATGTGGCAGGCGATCGCGAGGCCGAACGCCGTCCACCCGACATCCGTCAGATGGTCGAAGAAGACGGTGACTGCATGCCAGAAGGCGTTCAGGGCGCCCAGGGTACGCCAGAGGTCTGCCGGGACCCTCCCCGCCACCGGCGCGCAGGCCGGGTGGTCTACGATCGATCAAGTGACGAGCCACGGCGTCGACGACTACCTCGAGACGATCTACTTCCTCGCGTTCCCGATCGGCGAGTATCGGCCCGCGACGACCGGCTCCCCCACGCTCGCCTCGCGCGTCGCCGAGATGCTCGGCGTCTCGCGCGCCTCGGCGGGCGAGATGCTGAAGCGGCTCGAGGCCGACGGGCTGGTCGAGCGCGGCGAGCACAAGGAGGCGATCCTCACGCCGGCCGGCCGCGAGCGCGCCGAGCACGTGGTGCGCAAGCACCGGATCATCGAGCGGCTGCTCACCGACTTCATGGGCTACACCGCAGCCGAGGCGCACGTGCACGCCGACGAGCTCGGCGGGACGTTCAACGACGACATGGTCGACCGCATCTCGGAGAAGCTCGGGAACCCCGACCGCTGCCCGCACGGCTGGCCGGTCGATCCCGACTTCGAGCAGGCCGAGAACCGCGAGCTGCAGCCCCTCGCCGCGCTCGGCCCCGGCGGGAAGGCGACCGTCGTCAGGCTGGCCGAGCACGACGGCGACCTGCTGCACTGGTTCTACGACCACGGCCTCGTGCCCGGCGCCAAGCTCGAGGTGCGGGCCGTCGAGTCGGCGGCCGGCCAGTTCCGCGTCACCGTCGACGGCGGCGAGCAGGCGATCGGCGAGAAGGCCGCGGCCGGCCTCTTCGTCCGCCCCGCCTAGAGCTCGCTAAGCGGTCGCGGACTCGCGCTCGCCGAGCCCGGCGGCCTCGCGGAGCGCGGCGGCCTTGTCGGTGCCCTCCCACGTGAAGTCGCGGTCGTCGCGACCGAAGTGACCGTAGGCGGCGGTCTTCGAGTAGATCGGGCGGCGCAGGTCGAGATCGCGCAGGATCGCGGCCGGGCGCAGGTCGAAGTGCTCGGAGACGAGCTGCTCGATGCGCTGCCGCGTGATCCCCTTCGCCTCGGTGCCGAACGTCTCGACGAGCACGGAGAACGGCTTCGCGACGCCGATCGCGTAGGCGACCTGGACCTGGCAGCGGTCGGAGAGCCCGGCTGCGACGACGTTCTTCGCGACGTACCGGGCGGCGTAGGCGGCCGAGCGGTCGACCTTGGTCGGATCCTTGCCGGAGAACGCGCCGCCGCCGTGCGGGGCCGCGCCGCCGTAGGTGTCGACGATGATCTTGCGCCCGGTCAGGCCGGTGTCGCCCATCGGGCCGCCGATCACGAACTTGCCCGTCGGGTTGACGTAGACGAAGTCGGGGTCGGCGAGCTGCTTCTCGTCGTACAGCTCCTTCGGAAGGATCGGCCGCAGCACCTGCTCGATCAGGTCCGGCTTGATCAGCGAGTCCGCGTCGAGGCCCTCGCGGTGCTGCGTCGAGATGAGCACGCGCTCGATCGCGACCGGGCGCTGCTTTCCTTCCGCGTCGACCTCGTACCGCACCGACACCTGCGCCTTGCCGTCCGGCCGCAGGTACGGCAGCACGTCGGCCTTCCGAACCTCCGACAGCCGCTTGGTGATGCGGTGGGCGAGCATGATCGGCAGCGGCATCAGCTCGCGCGTCTCGTTCGACGCGTAGCCGAACATCATCCCCTGGTCGCCGGCACCGATCCGGTCGAGCGGATCGTCGTCGCCGGGATCGTGCTGCACCTCGTACGCGTTGTCGACGCCGAGCGCGATGTCCGGCGACTGCTCGTCGATCGCGACGACGATGCCGCAGGTCTCCGCGTCGAAGCCGTACTTCGCGCGCGTGTAGCCGATGTTCTTGATCGTCTCGCGCACGAGCTGGCGGATGTCGATGTAGGTCTCCGTCGTCATCTCGCCCGCGACCACCACGAGCCCCGTGGTGATCAGCGTCTCGCAGGCGACGCGGCTGTTCGGGTCGTTCGCGAGCGCGGCGTCGAGGACGGCGTCCGAGATCTGGTCGGCGATCTTGTCCGGGTGACCTTCGGTCACCGACTCGGACGTGAAGAGGAAGCTGCGCGCCGCCATGTGCGCCTCAGAGTAACGGCGCCGGTCGACATCCGCGACCCCTACTCGT
This sequence comes from uncultured Thermoleophilia bacterium, assembly GCA_963774355.1. Classification (GTDB taxonomy): domain Bacteria; phylum Actinomycetota; class Thermoleophilia; order Gaiellales; family Gaiellaceae; genus PALSA-600. The sequence continues at coordinate 219,114 of CAVZER010000007.1, forward strand.
CCGTCGGACGTCTGCCCATCAGCGAGGCGAGCAGCTCGTCGAGCGGCAGGCCCTCGAGCACCGAGCAGACGCCCTCGGTGATCGGCAGCTCGATCCCGAGGCGGTGCGAGAGGTCGCGCAGCACGGGCGCCGTCGTCAGCCCTTCGATCACCTGCCCGATCTCGGCCCGGGCGAGCTCGGCCGAGAGCCCGCGTGCGATCAGCTCCCCGGCACGCCGGTTTCGGCCCGAGGGATGCCAGCAGGTGACGACGAGATCGCCCATGCCCGCCAGCCCGAAGAACGTCTCCGACTCCGCGCCGCACGCCTCGCCGAGCCGGGCCATCTCCACGAGGCCGCGCGTGATCAGCGCCGCCTTTGCGTTGTCGCCGAGCCCGAGCCCGTCGACCCCGCCGGCGGCGAGCGCGATCACGTTCTTCGCCGCCGCGCAGATCTCGACGCCGACGAGGTCGGTGTTGACGTAGACGCGGAAGACCGTCGAGTTGATCGCCTCCTGCAGCAGCCGGGCGAGCTCCTCGTCCTCCGAGGCGATCACGGTCGCGCCCGGCAGCCCGGCGGCGACCTCCTCGGCCATGTTCGGCCCGGAGAGAACCGCCACCGGGCGGTCCCGCACGAGCGTCGAGAGCCGCGCTCCGGTCCTCGGATCGAGGCCTTTCACGAGGCTCAGGACCGGGGCGTCGCCGCGCACGTGCCCGAGCGCCACACCGAACGAGCTGCTCGGGACGGCCATCACGACGAGCTCTGCCTCCTCGTACGGCGCCTCGTCGATCGTCGTGCGCGTGGCGAGGGTGACGGCATGGCCGCGCCGCTCGAGCAGCGCCGAGAACGCGGTGCCCCACGCCCCACCGCCGACGACGACGACGTTCACGACGGGCGTTTCCGAAAGTCGATCGCCACCGGCACCCCCTCCAGCTCGTACCGCTCGCGAAGCTGGTTCTCCACCCAGTAGCCGTAGTCGCGGGTGATGAGCCCTGGGTCGTTGACGGTGAAGCGGAAGCGCGGCGGGCGCGTCTCGACCTGCGCCCCGTAGAGCAGGTTCAGGCGGCGCGCGCCCTTCGACGGCGGCTGCCGCGCCTGCCGCAGCTCGCCGAGGAACCGGTTCAGCTCGGGCGTCGGGATCCGGTACGTGTACTTCTCGAACAGCTCGGCGACCCGGTCGAGCAGCCGCGACACGCCGCGACCGGTGTGCGCCGAGACGGTGATGAAGGGCGGGCGCTGGCGCAGGCGCCGCTGGAGCTCCGGGCGGATCTCCTCGATCGTCACCTGCCCGACGTCCCACTTCGAGAGCACGATGAGTGTCGCGCAGTGCGCCTTGCGCGCGACCTCGACCGCGGTGATGTCGCCCTCGACGATTCCCTGGCTCGCGTCGATCAGGACCAGCGCGACGTCGGCGCGTTCGGCCGCTTCGAGCGCGCGCAGCTCGGAGTAGTAGTCGATCCCCTGCCGCTGCCGGCGCTTGCGGCGCAAGCCGGCCGTGTCGACGAGCACGAACTTGCGTCCGTCGCGCTCGACGACGGTGTCGATCGAGTCGCGCGTCGTCCCGGGGACGTCGCTGACGATCGTGCGCTCCTCGCCGACCAGCCGGTTGAAGAGCGACGACTTGCCCACGTTCGGCCGCCCGAGAATGGCCACGCGGATCGCCTCGTCGCCGACCGGCTGCCGGTCGGTGCCGGGAAGCAGCTCGAGGATCTCGTCCAGCAGGTCGCCGACGTTCATGCCGTGCTGGCCCGAGAGCGGCCTCGGGTCGCCGAAGCCGAGCCGGTGCAGATCGAGCGCGAGATGCTCCTGCGACGGGTCGTCGATCTTGTTCGCGATCAGCAGCACCGGCTTCTTCGAGCGGCGCAACAGCTCGGCGAGCTCCTCGTCGCCCGGGGTCACGCCGGCACGGGCATCGACGATGAACAGCACGAGGTCGGCGTCGGCGATCGCGGCCTGCGCCTGTTTCGCGATCTGCGACGTGACGTCGTCGCGGTCGGCGAGATCGATGCCGCCCGTATCGATCAGCATGAACTCCTCGCCGTTCCACTCGCACAGCAGCTCCTTGCGGTCGCGCGTCGTGCCCTGGGTCGCGTGCACGACGGCCGCCCGCGAGCCGGTGAGCCGGTTGATCAGCGTCGACTTGCCCACGTTCGGGAAGCCGACGATCGCGACCGTTCCTTTCAGCATGTCGTCCCAGACGCGCTCACAGCGGCGGCACGCGGCCGGGCACGCGCCCGCGCAGGTGCTCGTCGGCGAGCCAGTCGACCAGCACGTTGATGCGGCGTTGGATCTCGACCGTCGCCTCCTTGTAGCCGCGGCCGTTCCGCTGCAATCCCGGGAACGAGATCGGCTCCCCGAACGCGACCGAGCAGCGCGCGAAGTTGCCGGGCTTCCAGAGGTGCGTGCCGTAGATCGCGATCGGCACGAGCGGCACGTCCTCTTGCATGGCGATCATCGCGGCGCCGGGCTGGGCGACTCCCGGCCGGCCGTCCCGCTGCCGCGCCCCCTCGACGAAGAGCCCGACGACGTGCCCGTTGCGCGCCGCCTCGCGCATCGCGCGCACGGCGTCGCGGTCGGATGCGCCGCGGCGCACCGCGATCGTGCCGAAGAGGCGGATGAACTCCCCCAGGCCCGGGTACTTCATCGCCTCGACCTTGGCGACGAAGTCGACGTTCCGCGGGGAGACCACGCCGACGACGGGGATGTCGACCCAGTGCACGTGGTTGATCGCGTAGACGAGGCCCCCCGTCGCCGGCACGCGATCGCGACCGAACGCCTCCACCCGCGTCAGGAGGCGTGTGAGCGTCCCGAGCGTCGGCCGGCCGTAGCGCCAGGCGGTGTCCGGGCTCACGGCGCTGCGACGAGGCGCGACCTGACGAGCTCCTCGATCTGTGCGACGACGTCCTCGACCTGGAGGTCGGTGGTGTCGATCAGCATCGCGTCGGGCGCCGGCTGCATCCGCCCCTTGTCGGACTCGTCGCGGCTGCGGAGGTCGGTGGCGAGGGCGTCGGCGCCGATGTCGGGCCGCTCGGCCTGCCGTCGCTTCGTCCGGATCGCCGGATCGGCCTTGAGGTAGATCTTCACCTCGGCCGCCGGCGCGACGATGGTGCCGATGTCGCGCCCCTCGATCACGATGTTCCCGTGGCCTGCAAGGGCCCGCTGCCGCTCGCGCATCACCTCGCGCACGGTCGGGTGCCGGGCGACGACCGACACCATCCGGTCGATCCGCGACTGCCGGATCGCCGAGGTGACGTCGACGCCGGCGATGTGCACGCGCCCGTCCTCGTCGAACGTGACCGGGCTTCGCCGCGCCAGCTCGCCGACCGGGTCCGCGTCGCCGAGCGGCAACCCTTCCCGCAGCGCGAGCCAGGTGATCGCGCGGTACATCGCTCCGGTGTCGAGGTAGGCGAAGCCGAGACGCTCGGCGAGAAGCCGCGCGACGGTGCTCTTGCCCGCACCTGCGGGTCCATCGATGGCCACGATCATCGCTGCACGAGTTGGTCGACGAGCTCGAAGAAACCGGGGAAGCTTATAGCGACGCAGTCGGGGTCCTCGAGTTCGACGCCCTCGCGCGAGACGAGGCCCGTGATCGCGCCGAGCATCGCGATCCGGTGGTCGCCGTGGGCGTCCATCCGCCCGCCCTTCGGCCGCGCCGGCGTGCCGCGCACCTCGAACCCGTCCGGCCGCGCCTCGATCCGCACGCCGGCTGCCCGCAGGCCGTCGGTGACCGTCTCGATGCGGTCGGTCTCCTTCGTGCGCAGCTCCGCGGCGCCGCGCACGACCGTGCGCCCGTGCGCCAGCGCCCCGAGCAGCGCGATCAGCGGAAGCTCGTCGACGAGCCGCGGGACCTCGTCCGCCTCGATCGTCGTCGCGACGAGCGGCGACGAGCGGACCTCGAGGTCCGCGACGGGCTCGCCCGCGACGGTGCGCCGGTTGAACGTCCCGATCCGCGCGCCCATCCGGTCGAGCACGTCGAGCAGTCCGGTTCGCAGCGGGTTGACGTTGACGCCGCGCAGGATCAAGTCGGAGCCGTTCAGCAGTACCGCTGCCGTGATCAGCGGTGCGGCGGAGGAGATCTCGCCGGAGATCTCGAGGTCGAGCGCGGGGAGCCGGTCGACCGGCCACACCGACACCGACTTCGCGGTGCGGCGGACTCGGACGCCCAGTTCCGCGAACATCCGCTCGGTGTGGTCGCGCGTCGGATGCGGCTCGATCACCGTCGTCGGGCCGTCCTTGGCGTAGAGGCCGGCGATCAGGATCGCCGACTTGACCTGCGCGCTCGCCACCGGCAGCTCGTACGAGATCGCCTTCAGCTCGCCGCCGGTGATGCGCACCGGCGCGTGGCCGTCGGTCGTCTCGACGCCGGCGCCCATGCGGCGCAGCGGCTCGGCGACGCGCTCGTGCGGTCGCATCGTCAGCGACTCGTCGCCGACGAGCTCGAAGCTGCCGTGCTGACCCGCCAGCAGGCCGCACGTCAGCCGGAGCACGGTGCCGGCGTTGCCGCAGTCGATCGGCGCCGCCGGGGCACGCAGCCCGCGCAGGCCGACCCCCTGCACGCGGATGTCGTCGTCGCCGCTCTCGGTCACCTCGACGCCGCAGGCGCGCACGACGTCGATCGCCGACATCGTGTCGGCGGCGCGGCCGAAGCCGCGGATGCTGCTCTCGCCGTCGGCCACCGCGGCGAGCAACACCGCGCGTTGCGAGATGCCCTTGACGCCCGGGACGGCCGCGGCACCAACGAGCGCCGAAGCCGGCTCGATCTTCATGGCGAGGTTCTAGCCGACCTTCTAGCCGACTTGCTTGCCCATCAGCGTGACGAACGAGCGCACCTCGGCGGCGAACTCGGCGAACTCGCCGGCGGGAATCTGCTGCGGCCCGTCGCAGAGCGCCTCCTCGGGACGCGGGTGCGACTCGACGATGATCCCGTCCGCACCGACCGCCACCGCCGCACGTGCGAGCGGCAGGACGAGGTCGCGCCGGCCGGCAGCGTGCGAAGGATCGACGATCACCGGCAGGTGCGTCTCCTTCTTCAGGACCGCGACCGAGCCGAGGTCGAGCGTGTAGCGCGTCGAGCGCTCGAACGTCGTGATGCCACGCTCGCAGAGGACGATCTGGTGGTTCCCCTCCTTCGCCACGTATTCGGCCGCCATCAGCAGCTCCTCGACCGACGCCGACGGGCCGCGCTTGATCAGCACGGGCTTCTCGGCACGTCCGACCTCGGCGAGCAGCACGAAGTTCTGCATGTTGCGCGCGCCGATCTGGATCACGTCGGCGGTGTCGAGCACCGCTTCGACGTGGCGCGGGTCCATCAGCTCGGTGACGATCGGCAGGCCGGTCTCCTCCTTCGCCTCGCGCAGGATCTCGAGCGCGTCGAAGCCGATGCCCTGGAAGGAGTACGGGGACGTGCGCGGCTTGAACGCGCCGCCGCGGAGCCAGGTGGCACCGGCGGCCGCGACCGCGCGGGCGGTCTCGAGCGTCTGCTCGCGGTACTCGACCGTGCACGGGCCGGCGATCAGGCCGAAGTAGCCGTCGCCGATGCGCCGGCCCTCGACGTCGATCACGGTCGGATCGGGGGCGATCTCGCGGCCGACGAGCTTGTACGGCTTGAGAATCGGGAGCACCTGGTCGACGCCCGGGTAGCCCTCGAGCGGCAGCAGCGCGAGCTGCTCGCGGTCGCCGATCGCGCCGATCACGGTCGCCTCGCGGCCGCGCTGGACGCGCGCCTCGACGCCGTGCTCGGCCAGCCGCGAGAGCACGTGCTCGGTCTGATCGGCGGTCGCCGAAGCGCCCATCACGATCAGCAGCTCGGGAGATCCGGTGACAGCCATCGGCACAATGATGCCTACATGCGTGTCTTCTCCGGCATTCAGCCCAGCGGCGACCCGACGTTCGGGAACTACAGCGGCGGCTTTCGGCAGTACGCGGCGACCCAGGAGCAGGGCGAGAGCTTCTTCTGCATCGTCGACCTGCACGCCATCACCGTCGACTACGACCCGGCCACGCTCTACCCGCGCACGCTCGACCTGTTCGCGATGCTGCTGGCGACCGGGCTCGACCCGGACCGCTCGACGGTCTTCGCGCAGAGCCACGTGAGGGCGCATGCCGAGGCGTCTTGGCTGCTGTCGGCGGTGGCGAGCTACGGGCAGCTCGGCCGGATGACGCAGTTCAAGGAGAAGGGCGGCAAGCAGGAGTTCATCTCCGCGGCGCTCTTCAACTACCCGGTGCTGATGGCCGGGGACATCCTGCTCTACCGCGCCGAGGGCGTGCCGATCGGCGACGACCAGCGGCAGCATCTCGAGCTCGCCCGCGACATCGCGGAGCGGTTCAACGCGCGGTTCGGCGAAACGTTCGTCGTGCCCGAGGGGATCTACCCCGAGATCGGGGCGCGGATCATGGATCTCCAGGACCCGCTCGGGAAGATGGGCAAGACCGGCTCGAGCGAGCAGGGGACGATCCGCATCCTGGACGAGCCCGATGTGATCCGGCGCAAGCTGAAGACGGCGGTGACCGATTCGGGCTCCGAGGTGCGCCGCGGTGATGACAAGCCCGGCGTCACGAACCTGATCGACATCTTCTCGGTCGCCACCGGCGAGACGCCCGAGGCGATCGAGAGCCGCTACGACGGCTCCGGTTACGGGCAGTTCAAGACGGACGTCGGCGAGGCGCTCGTGTCGCTGCTCCAGCCGATCCAGCAGCGGTACCGCGAGCTCCGCGCCGACGAGGCCGAGCTCGGGCGGCTCCTCGCTCACGGCGCCGACAAGGCGCGCTCCGTCTCCGACCCGGTGCTCGCCCAGGTCTACGAGCGCATGGGTTTCGTCAGGCCCTAGCGAGCTCGCGGTGGAGCTGCGCGCCGCAGCGCCTCGACCTCGACGCTCGTCAGCTCGCGGGATTCGCCGGGCGCCAGCCCGTCGACGCTCAGGGGGCCGTAGAGGCTGCGGTGCAGGCTCAGCACCGGATGGCCGACGGCGTCGAGCATGCGCCGCACTTGCCTGTTACGGCCTTCGTGGATCGTCAGCTCGACCGTGCCCGGCGCGAGCCGGACGACGCGGGCGGGCGCGGTCGGGCCGTCCTCGAGCTCGATCCCGGCGGCGAGCCGGGCGAGCGTGGCGTTGGTGGGCTCGCCCTCGACGGCGGCGACGTAGACCTTCTCGACCTCGTAGCGCGGGTGGGCGAGCCGGTGCGCGAGCGAGCCGTCGTTCGTCAGCAGCAGCGCGCCGGTCGTGTCGGCGTCCAGCCGTCCGACGGGGACGACGCGGCTCGGGTGGTCGACGAGCTCGACGACGGTCGGGCGACCGCCGGGGTCGCGGGCGGTGGTGACGACGCCTGCCGGCTTGTGCAGGAGCACGTAGGCAAGCTTCTGCTTGGCGAGCGCCTTGCCGTCGAGGCGCACGTCGTCGCCGTCGCCGACGAAGGTGTTCAGCTGCCCCGGCTCGCCGTTGACGGTCACACGTCCGGCCTTGATCAGTGCATCGGCACGCCGCCGCGAGGCCACCCCCGCGCGGGCGATCCAGGCATTCAGCCGCATGGTCGGAGTCTGGTCCGTCGCAGCCGCGGCCGCACGGGTGAACTTGGGCGCGCCCCGGTGCCTGGCACCTGGGTGCCAGGCACCTGCGTTAGTGTCAGCAGGCGGTGAGCGTCCCCATGGGCACAGCGGTCAACCCGGGCCCGATCGGTCGGCCCCGCGGCGTCGGCTTCGGGATCCTGCTCTTCATCATCACCCTCGGCCTGTACGGCTGGTACTGGGCCTTCAAGACGCAGGAAGAGCTCAAGAGGCGCACGGGCGACGGCCTCGGCGGAGTCATCGGCCTCGTGATCTGGATCCTCATCAATCCGGTCAGCGCGTTCGTGATCCCGTCGGAGATCGGTCATATGTACGCGCGCGACGGCGAACAGCCGCCCGTGACGGGCTGGACGGGTCTGTGGCTGTTCCCGTTCGGCTTTCTCGTGATCCCGGCGATCGTCTGGTTCGTGAAGGTGCAGGGAGCGCTCAACCGCTACTGGGAGTCGGCGCCCGCTTCGTGAGCGGTCAGTAGAGCGCGCTTGCGAGCTTGCGGCGGTACTCGACCGTCACCGGGTGCTCCTGGCCAAGCTCGCCGAAGAGCTGCACCATCAGCGCTCGCGTCTCGTCCTTCGACTCGGGCCGGCTCTCGATCTCGCCGAGCAGCATCCGGAACGCACCCTCGTAGTCGCCCGCACGCAGCAGCTCCGCCAGCGCCTCGTCGTCGACGGAGTCCGCGACCGGCGCCTTGGTCAGCTCGTCGAGAAAGGCGTCCACGCCCGCCCGCGCCTGCGCGCCGACGAACTCCGCGACCACGTGGCCGTTCCGGAACGCCTTCACCGCCGGGATGCCGCGGATCTCGTACTCCTGCGCCAGCTGCTGGTTCGTGTCGACGTCCACCTTCGCGACGCGCACCCCGCGCTCGGCGGCCGCCTCCTCGAGCACCGGCCCGAGCTGCTTGCACGGCCCGCACCACTCGGCCCAGAAGTCGACCACTACCGGCTCGTCGGCCGAGCGCGCGATCACCTCGGTCTCGAAGGTCTCGTCGGTGACATCCATCGCCAAGCTCAACGCTCCCGGGGCCGAATTCGTTCCGTCACGACGCGACGGCGTAGAGGCGCCATTCGCCCGGAACGCCCTTCAGTGTTGCGACGCCTCGCTCCTCGAACTCGAGTCCGGAGCCGGCGACGAGATCCTTGACCGTGCTCGACACGAGCACCTCGCCCGCGCTCGCCTCGGAGGCGACGCGAGCCCCGATGTGCACCGCGATCCCGCCGACCTTGCCCTCGATCGCCTCGCACTCGCCGGTATGCAGACCTGCACGGACGTCGATCCCGAGCTCGTGCACGCCCTCCGTGATCGCGCAGGCGCACCGGATTGCGCGCGCCGGCCCGTCGAACGAAGCGAAGAAGCCGTCGCCGGCGGTGTCGAGCTCGCGTCCGCGGAAACGTGCGAGCTGACCGCGAACCAACGCGTGATGCTCCTGAACGAGCTCGCGCCAGCGCCGGTCGCCGAGCTCGACCGCCTTTGCCGTCGAGCCGACGATGTCCGTGAAGAGAATCGTCGCGAGCACGCGGTCCGGCTCTGGTGCATCCCAGCCCCCTCCGCGGTACACCCCGGTGACGAACGCCTCGATCTCGCGCAAGATCGAATCCGTGTCGCCGTAGTACGGCATGTGCGGCCCGCCAGGGAGCTCGACGAACCGCGCGCCCGGAATCTGGACGGCGGTCCAGCGGGCCGCCTCGATCGGGAGTTCATCCTCGGTGCGGTGCAGGACGAGCGAAGGGACGCGAATCGTCGGCAGAACGGGACGGACGTCGATCTGCGCATTCATCTGCTCGAGTGCGATGAGCGCCCCCGGGCTCGCGCTCAGCCGCTGGCGCGTCGCGTGCCACTTGATCTCCTCGTCGGTCGGCTTCCTGCCATGGCTCTCGAGGAACTCCGCAGCCGCCTCGTCCGTCCCCCAGCCCCGCGCCCACTCCTCGGCGTCTCGCAGGTACTCGTCGAGCGGTTGCCCAAGGGGGAAGTCCGGGGCCCACACGAACCGCGGCATCGAGCCGTAGACGACGAGCGCGGCGGTCCGCTCCGGGTAGGTCGCGGCGAAGAGGATGGTCATCGGTCCGCCCTCCGAGACGCCGACGACGGCAGCGCGCTCCGAGCCCGCCGCGTCCATCACCGCGCGCACGTCGTCCATGCGCGTCTCGAGATCCGGGATCCCGGCTGCGACGCGGTCGGACGCGCCGGTGCCACGCTTGTCGAAGACGATCAGGCGGCTGAAGGACGCGATCCGCTCGAAGAACCGGCTTCGTACCGGGTCCTCCCAGATCAGGTCGACGTTCGAGATCGACCCCGGCACGTAGACGAGATCGAATGGACCCTCGCCGACGACCTGATACGCGATGCTGACGTCGCCGCTTCTCGCGTAGCGGGTCTCGGGCTCCACGCCCGTAGTCTCGCCCGTTTTTAAGCGGGGCGCTTCTCGGCGACGGCCTCGAGCCGCTCGCGCATCTCGGTGACGTCGGCGCCGAGGTCGTCGACGCGCGGCAGCGCGGCGAGCGACTCGAGCCCGAAGACGCGCTCGAAGAGCGGCGTCGTGCGATAGCGGATCGCGCCGAACTCGTCGTCGCGCCCGCCTTCCGAGATCAGCCCGCGCTCGGCGAGCCCTGCGACGACGCCGTCGACGTTCACGCCGCGGATCCGCGCGATCTCCGGCCGCGACACCGGCCCGAGGTAGGCGACGATCGCCAGCGTCTCGAGCGCGGCCTGCGAGAGCCCCTTCTCGGCCGGCCGGTCGAACAGCCGCGCGCAGGCCTCGGCCGCGGCCGCCGACGCGCGGAACGCGAACCCGCCGGCGACGTGCTCGAGCACGATCCCGCTCGAGCCCTCCGCGAACCGCTTCCACAGGAGCTCGAGGGCGTCGTCGATCTCCTCCGCGTCCGCCTCGCACGCCGCCTGCAGCTCCTCGACCGTCAGCGGCTGCGATGCGACGACGAGCAGCGCCTCGATCGTCCGCGCCAGCTCGGCGGACGGCGTGGTCTCGGTCGGGATCAGGCGGAGCGGACGGTCCAAGAGAGACTCCTTTCGGCGTCGGCGCGGGAAATCCTTATCGGCGCGAACGGCGCGGCCTGCGCGATCGCGATCTCGTTCTGCTTGCGCAGCTCGAGCAGCGCCAGGAACGCGACGGCCACCTCGACCCGCGAGAGCCCGGCGACTTCCTGGTCGAAGTCGAAGCGGCTGCGGCGCCGGAGCAGCGAGCGCCAGCGCTCGAGGAACTGCGCGACGGGCGGGAAGCGAAGCGCCATGTGCGCGAGCGAGGGCGCCGGCGGCTCGACCGCGAGCGCCCGCAGCGCGGCGGCGAGCTTCTCCGGGTCCTGCGGCGCGAGCTTGCGTTCGATCGTGCGGGGCGAGCGGCGCCGGGCCGAGCCGGAAGTAGAGGTTGCTCCGCTCCGCGATCCGCTCCCGCAGGAACTCCGCGGCCTCCTTCGCCCGCCGGTACTCGGCGAGCCGCCGCGCGAGCTCCTCGGCGGCCTCCTCGGGCTCGAGCTCCGCCAGCTCGGCGTCCTCCTCGGGGAACATCGCCCGCGCCTTCAGCTCGAGCAGCGCCGAGATGAGGACGAGGAACTCGCCGCACGCGTCGAGGTCGAGCTCCCCGCGCTGGTCGAGGTGCTCGACGAACGCGATGATCACGTCCGCGAGGTCGATCTCGCGGAGCGGCAGCTCCTCGCGCAGCACGAGCGACAGCAGCAGGTCGAACGGGCCCTCGAACGCGTCGAGGTCCAGCTCGAGCTCGTGGACGGAAACCGCCATGCGCGAACCGTAACGGCGCTAGCGGACGCGCCCTTTCGGGATCGCCATCGCCGGCCCTTCCCGCCGTTCGGGCCGCTTTCGCACCTCTCGGCCGGGTCGCTCCGGATCGCCGCGCTGCCACCAGATGAAGAAGGTCGTCGAGACGACGAAGCAGACGATCGACACCCAGGCGTTCAGGCGCAGCCCGGCGATGTGGTGCGACGGGTCGACGCGCAGGAGCTCCTCGAAGAAGCGGCCGAAGGTGTAGTAGGAGACGTAGAGCGCGAACAGGCCGGGCGGCCGGATCCGGAAGCGCTTGCCGATCCAGATCAGCAAGACGACGCCGACCAGGTCCCAGATCAGCTCGTAGAGGAACGTCGGGTGGAAGGTCGCCTTGTCGAAGTACTGGATCGGCCGGTTCGCCGGATCGATCTTGAGGCCCCACGGGAGCGTCGTCGGCTTGCCGAAGAGCTCCTGGTTCCACCAGTTGCCGATCCGCCCGATCCCCTGCGCGAGCAGCAGGCCCGGCGCCACCGCGTCCATGAACTTGGCGACGCTGTAGCCGGACCGATGGACGACGACGGCGCCCGCGATCGTGCCGAAGAGGATCCCGCCCCACACGCCGAGGCCGCCCTGCCAGACCTCGAAGATGCCCTTCCACTTCGGCGTCGGCACCTCGCTCCACGAGGTGATGTCGTGGTACAGGCGCGCGCCGATCACGCCGAAGCCGACCCCCCAGACCGCGACGCGCGTGACGAGGTCCCAGTCGCCGCCCATCGCGACCCAGCGCTTCCCCGTCAGCCAGACGCACGCGAGGATCGCGACGAGCAGCGTCAGCCCGTACATGTGCAGCGTCAGCGGCCCGATGTGGACGACGCCCGTGTGCGGCGACGGGATGAAGGCGATGAGGGAGCGCACGGCGACGGTGTGACAGGTTACTCAGCCGTGGCGACGATCGACCCGCTGCCGATCCCGTGGGACGGCCGGCATCCAACCGAGGCGTTCCGCGGGTGTGCCCGACGGGCTGGAGCGCCTAGAGCAGGATCTGCTTGGCGAGCTCGGGCGAGCAGCCCTTGAGGATGAGCTCGATCGCCACGTGCAGATCGATGTCCATGCGCGCCGCGATCGCAACCGCGTCGAGCGGCCCGAACCCGGCCCGCTCGAGCTCCTCGGCGCGCCAGCGCTCCACGAGCTCTTGCTCGGAGGAGCGGGTGGTGGGGTCTGCGGTGGGAGTCGTCATCGATTTCTCGTTTCGCTCATTCTCTTCGGTTAAACGACGATATGGGTTCTCCCTACGGTGGGGGATTCGCAAGCTTTACGAAGCGCTAACGCTTCGGACGCAATTCCACCCTCGTTCACACGCAACGAGCGGGTTTTTAGGCCCGGGAACGCCCTACGCGATCGCCGACTCGCCGAGCAGCATCTTGACCTCGGCGTAGAAATCCGGCGCCGGCCGCACCTTGTGCTGCGGCCCGAACGCGTAGGTCTTGCGGCCCTGCGAGGTGACGCAGTCGACGAAGACCGGCGACTCGCCGGGGAACTCGCGGATCAGCTCGGCGAGCTCGTGGATGATCCCGGCGCGGATCGTGGTCGCGTCGATCTTGAGCCGCACCTCGCGCTTCTCGGGGACGGCCTCGAAGGCGGCCACCTCCATCGCGACGAGCTTCGTCTCGCCCTCCTTGCGGTCGACGCGGCCCTTGACGATCAGGATCCGGTCGGTCACGCAGAGCTCGCGCGCGCTGGCGTAGGTCGAGTTGAAGACGACGGTGTCGACGCCGCCGGTGACGTCCTCGACGCGGAGGAAGACCATCGGCTCGCCGCGCTTCGTCGTCATCTGGCGCATCGCGGTGACGATGCCGCCGACGGTGACGACCTCGCCGTCGCGGCGACGATCCAGCTCGGCGATCGTCGTGTCGGTCTTGCGCCGCAGCTGGTCGCGGATCTCCGACAGCGGATGCTCGGAGACGTAGAGGCCGAGCACCTCCTTCTCCATCGCGAGCAGCTCGTTCTTCTCGAACTCTTCGGTCGCGATCGGTGCGTGCTTGCGCGGCTTCTCGTCGGTCTGGTCGAGGTCGAAGATCGAGCCCTGCCCGGCGAGCCGGTCGGCCTGGTGCTTCTGCCCCGACGAGAGCGCGCGGTCGAGCACCTCCCAGCTGCCCTTGCGCGGGCCGGGGATCGCGCCGCACTTGACGAGCGCCTCGAGCACTCGCCTGTTCGCGACGGCGGAGTCGACGCGCTCGGTGAAGTCCCAGATCGACTCGAACGGGCCGCCCTCCTCGCGCGCGGCGATGATCGCGCGGCACGCGCCCTCCCCCACGCCCTTCACCGCGTTCAGGCCGAAGCGGATCTTGCCGCCGACGACGGCGAAGTCGATCTGCGACTCGTTGACGTCGGGCGGCAGCACCTCGATGCCGAGCTCGTGGCACGCGTTGACGTAGAACGGCACGCGGTCCTTCGTGCTCATCACCGAGGAGATCAGCGCGGCCATGTACTCGCACGGATGGTTGGCGCGCAGCCAGGCGGTGCGGTAGGCGATCAGCGCGTAGCAGGCGGCGTGCGACTTGTTGAACGAGTAGTCCTGCGACTTCTCCATGTCGTCCCACAGCTGCTTCGGAGACCTGCTCGGAGGTGTTGTTGGCGATGCAGCCCTCGATGAACTTGTTCTTCAGCGACGCCATCAGCTTGTGGTTCTTCTTGGCGATCGCGCGGCGCAGGTCTTCGGCCTCGAACATCGAGAAGCCGGCGATCTCGCTGGCGATGTGCAGGCTCTGCTCCTGGTAGATCGAGATCGCGAACGTGTTGCCGGTGATCTGCTTGAGGCGCGGGTCGATGTAGCTGACCGCTTCCTTGCCGTTCTTGCGGTTCGCGTAGCTCGGGATGTACTGCATCGGGCCCGGCCGGTAGAGCGCGACGAGCGCGATCAGGTCCTCGAACTCGGTCGGCTTCACCTGGCGGAGCGCCTCGCGCATGCCCGACGACTCGAACTGGAAGACGCCGGTCGCGTCGCCCTTGGCGAGCATCGCGTACGTCTTCTTGTCGTCCATCGGGATCGATCGAGATGTCGAGGTCGCCGAGGAGCTCGCAGGCCTTGTCGATCACGTCGAGGTTGCGCAGGCCGAGGAAGTCCATCTTCAGCAGGCCGAGCGCCTCGATGTCCTTCATCGGGAACTGGGTGACGACTTCCTGGTCGGCGCCCTTCTGCTGCAGCGGCACGATCGTCATCAGCGGCTCGGCGCCGATCACGACGCCGGCGGCGTGGATCGAGTCGGCGCGCGTCAGGCCCTCGAGCGGCTGCGCGAGCTCGATGATCTCCTTGGCGACGGGATCGGAGTCGATCGCCTTGCGCAGCTCGCCGTTCGGCTTCAGGCAGTCGGCGAGCGTCTGGCCGGGGCCTTCCGGGATCAGCTTGGCGATCTTGTCGACGACGCCGTAGGGCACCTCGAGCACGCGGCCGGCGTCGCGAACGGCAGCGCGGGCGGCCATCGTCGAGAAGGTGATGATCTGTGCGACGCGGTCGCGGCCGTACTTCTCGGTGACGTAGTTGATGACGCGCTCGCGGCCGTCGACGGCGAAGTCGATGTCGATGTCCGGCATCGACTTGCGGCCCGGGTTGAGGAAGCGCTCGAAGAGGAGGTCGTAGCGGATCGGGTCGATGTCGGTGATCTCGAGGCAGTAGGCGACGAGCGAGCCGGCGGCGGAGCCGCGGCCGGGGCCGACGCTGATCGAGTGCTCGCGGGCGAAGTGGATGAAGTCCCAGACGATCAGGAAGTAGTCGGTGAAGCCCATCTCCTTGATCGTCTTGAGCTCGTACTGCAGTCGCTCGTTCAGCTCGGTGGTCGACTTCCCGTAGCGCTTTTGCAGGCCTTTTTCGCAGAGCTCGACGAGGTAGTCGAACGCCTCGCGGCCTTCGGGCGTCGGGTAGACGGGCAGCAGGATTCGGCCGAGCTCGAGCTCGACGTTGCAGCGTTCGGCGACCTCGAGCGTGCGGCGCATCGCGTCTGCGTGGCCGGGGAAGTCGAGCGCCATCTCCTCGGGCGTCTTGAAGTAGAAGTGGTCGGTCTCGAACTTCCAGTGGTCGGGGTTCTTGAGCGAGTCGCCGGACTGGATGCAGAGGAGCGCCTCGTGTGCGCGCGCGTCGGAGTGGCGGAGGTAGTGCACGTCGCCGGTCGCGACGGTGGGCATCTTCGTTTCGGTCGCGAGCGCGACGAGCTGCGGGAGGATGCGCTCCTGCACGGGCAGGTGTGCGTTCTGCAGCTCGACGTAGACGTTGTCGGCGCCGAAGACCTGCTGCAGCCGGTCGAGCTCGGCGCGGCGTCGTTGGGGCGGTTCTCCTCGAGCGCCTTGCAGACTCTTCCGCTGAGGCAGCCGCAGAGCGCGATCACGCCGGCCTTGTGCTGCTCGAGCAGCTCCCAGTCGACGCGCGGCTTGTAGTAGTAGCCCTCGAGGTAGCCGAGCGAGGAGAGCTTGATCAGGTTCGCGTAGCCGGCGTTGTCGGCGGCGAGCAGCGTGAGGTGCGCGTTGCCCTTCTCGTGCGCGCGGCGGTCGTCGGCGACGTAGACCTCGCAGCCGATGACGGGCTTGACGCCGGTGCCGCGCGTCGCCTTCCAGAGCTGGACGGCGCCCGCCATCGAGCCGTGGTCGGTGAGGCTGACCGCCGGCATCTGGAGCTCCGTCGCCCGCTCGACGAGGTCGGGGATCCGGCACGCGCCGTCGAGGATCGAGTACTC
>CAVZER010000008.1:0-147216 GCA_963774355.1 uncultured Thermoleophilia bacterium
GCGAGCACGTAGTCGCGCCGCTTCGCGACCAGCACCTCGCCGCGGATGATCCGCGTGTAGGAAACCCAGCCGACGATCGTGATCGCGATGTAGATGTTGCGCGTGCCCGACCCGAGCGCGAAGACGAGAGCGATGATCAGCACGTAGAACGGGAACGCGACCACGATGTTGACGAGGAAGCTCGCGAAGGTGTCGGTCAGGCCGCCGTAGTAGCCGGAGACGAGGCCGAGCAGCGTGCCGATGATGAACGGCAGCAGCACCGCGAGGAATGCGATGCGCAGGTCGGTGCGCGCGCCGTAGACGAGCCGCGACCAGACATCGCGGCCGAGGTCGTCGGTGCCGAGCCAGTGCGAGCTCGACGGCCCCTGCAGCGTGTGCAGCAGATCCTGGCTCGTCGGGTCGTGGTTCGTGATCAGCGGCGCCGCGAGCGCAGCCAGCACGATCAGGCCGAGGATCGTCACGCCGGCGACGAAGCTCGGCGTGCGGTACCAGCGATGCCGGAAGCCGCGCCGGTGCTCGACGACCGGACGCGTGGACGATCAGTTCGGCTTCGGTGGCTGGCGATCGCGCTCACTCGAACCTCACCCGCGGATCGAGCAGCGCGTGCGCGACGTCGGTGAGCAGGTAGACGAGCACGACCATCACCGCGAAGACGAGCGTCACCGCCTGCACGACCGGGAAGTCGCGCTGGAAGATCGAGTTGATCATCAGCTGGCCGATCCCCGGCAGCGCGAAGACCTGCTCGATCACGAGCGTCCCGCCGACCAGGTAGCCGATGTTCACGCCGAGCACCGAGACGGTCGAGATGATCGCGTTGCGCAACGCGTGCTTGCGCAGGATGCGCCGCTCGGACAGGCCCTTCGAACGCGCCGTCGTCACGTACTCCGACTCGAGCACCTCGAGCAGGCTCGCGCGCAGGCTGCGAATCAGGATCGGCGCCAGCCCGAGCGCCACGCACAGCGCGGGCAAGAACATCGAGTGCAGGTGGCCGAGGAAGCCGCTGCCGTAGCCGCCGACCGGGAACTCCCGCCCGAAGTGGAGGCCGAAGATCAAGAGCAGCACGATCCCGATCCAGAACGGCGGAAAGCCGAGCCCGATCAGCGGCACCGCCCGCACGGCGTGGTCGGCTGCGCGGTCGGCCTTGGTCGCTGCGATCGCAGCCAGCGGGACGGCGATCAGGACCGCCAGGATCGCGGCCATGATGATCAGCCAGAGCGTCACCGGCAGCCGCTGCAGTACCAGGTGCCCCGCCGAGACGCCGTAGAAGAGCGAGTCGCCGAGGTTGCCGTGCACGACCCGGCCCATGAACTTCCAGTACTGGACGTACAGCGGCTTATCGAGCCCCCAGGCATGGCGCACGGCGGCGACACGCGCGGGGGTCGCCTGGTTCCCGAGGATCGTCGCTGCCGGATCCCCGGGAACCAGGTGGATCATGAAGAAGACGAGAACGGTGACCCCCGCGATGACGGGGATCATCTGCAGGAGGCGACGCGCGACGTATTCGCCGAGCGTCACCCCCGACCTCTCTTCTGCGCCGAGCTCAGATCACTTGCTGAGCCAGGCGTCCTCCAGGTGGTAGTTGCCGAGCGGGTACACGATGAACCCGTGGAGCTTGCTCGAGTACGCATAGCGGAAGGGCGAGTAGTACAGGAAGCCCATGAACGCGTCCTGCGCTGCCAGTCTGCTGAATCTGCGTGTACAGCTTCGCCCGCTTGGCGACGTTCGTCTCGCGCTGCGCCTCGTGGGAGTCCTTGATCACCGTCGGGTTGTTGTAGTCGGTGTAGAAGGAGTGCGCTCCGCCTGCCGGATCGACCGCGAAGGTGACGAGCTCGTCCGGGTCGGCGATGTCCATCGTCCAGTACTGGAAGGCGAGCTGGTACTTCTGCTTCTCGACGTCGTTGAACTCGGTCGAGGTGTCCTCCTGCTTGAAGCTGACGTCGATCCCGAGCTGCTTCAGCTGGTTCTGCAGGATCTGGCCGTTCGCGCTCTCGACCTGCGCGCCGGCGCCGACGAGCAGCGACACCTTGAAGCCCTTCGGGTACTTCGACTTCGCCATCTCGGCCTTCGCCTTGCGCCATGTTGAACTGCAGGCCGCCCGCGTTCGGGCTGTAGAACGGCACCTGCGGCGGCAGGAACGAGTTGGCCGGCTTGCCGTAGCCGAAGAGCACCGACTTGACGATCGCCTGACGGTCGATCGCGTACGAGATCGCGCGACGGACGTGCACGTCGGCAAGCGGCGCGTACTGCTCGTTCATCACGAGGTAGTCGGTGCGCGTCGACGGGAACAGCGTCATCGTGACGCCGTTCGTGTGCTGCAGCTTCGAGATCGAGTTGAACGGCGGGAACTCGTCCACCTGGATCTGGTTGCCCTGCAGCTGCAGGGCGCGGGTGTTCTCGTCGGTGACGTACGTCCACGTGACCGAGTCGAGGTACGGCTTGCCCTTCTGCCAGTAGTTCGGGTTGCGCTTGAAGGTGACCGACTGGCCGACGACACGCTTGTCCCACATGAACGGCCCGGTGCCGATCGGGTGGCTGTAGAACGCCTTGCGGGTCTGCCCGGCGAAGTGGTTCGGGATGATCCCGTTCGCGAACAGCGCGATGTCGGCGAGGAACGGCGCCCACTTGTACTTCAGGTGGACGACGACCGTGTCCGGGGTCGGAGCGGTGATGTTCTTGATCGCCGTGTCGAGGAAGCCCCAGCCCTTCGACTGCGCACGCGCGTCGTCGAGCGAGAACTTGACGTCGGCCGAGGTCATCGGCTGACCGTTCGAGAACTTGACGCCCTTGCGGAGCGTGAAGGTGTACGTCTTGCCGCCGTTCGAGACCTTGTAGCCCGTCGCGAGCCACGGCTTCTCGCTCTTGCCGTCGGCGGTGACCGTGTAGAGGGGCTCCATGATCTGCTCGGCGAGCCAGATCGACTCGTTCTGGAAGACGTTGGTCTTGTCGAACGACTGCGAGTCCTCGATGCGGGCGATGGTGATCGAGCCGCCGTGCTGGGGGGTCGCGGCCGAGTGGGACGAGCCTTTGCCCGCGAACGCGGCCGCGGCTCCGGCGGCGGCGAGTAGCGCGAGCGCGAGGATCATGAGAGGTCTTCCTGCCTTCACGGTCACTCCTTCGAACGAGGGACGCCACTGGTGGGTTCTGTATACAACACACAACACACCCGGAATGCCAATGATCGACCACCCGCTTCAACTCGTCGCCGATGACGAGCCGCCCCACCCGGCCGAGCACAAGCTGCTCTCGCGCACCGTGGCCGACTGGCTGGCCGAGCGGATCATCTCCGGCGAGGAGGAGCCGGGCGCCCGGCTGACCGAGACGAAGCTCGCCGAGGAGGCCGGCGTCAGCCGCTCGCCGGTACGCGAGGCGCTCCGCATCCTCCAGAGCGAGGGGCTGGTCGACATCGTCCCCCGCTACGGCGCCCTCGTCGCCTACATCGGGATCGCCGACGTCGAGGAGCTCTACGCCTGCCGGATGCTGCTCGAGCCGCCCTGCACCGGCCTCTCGGTCGAGGCGCTCGAGCCGGACGACGTCCGCGAGCTCGACATCCTGCGCCGCCGCATGGAACGCGCCGTCGAGCTCGACGACCCGCGACGCTTCCTGGCCGAGAACATCGCCTACTTCCGGGCGCTGCTCGTCCACTGCCCGAACGAGACGCTCCGCGAGCTCGTCGAGCAGACCTGGAAGAAGGCCGTGCGCTACTGGAGCATCTTCGCCCGCCTTCCTCACTACGCCCGCGGCTCGCTCGAGCAGCATCGCCACCTGCACGCCGCCGTCCATGCCCGCGACGGCGCCGCCGCCGAGCGCGCCGACCGGCTGATCCTCGAGCGGGCGCTACACGAGATCGTCGCCACCTTCGAGCATCCCGTCGCTGCGAGATGACCGACTACGTGGTCGTGGGCGCCGGCGCGATCGGCGGCACCGTCGGCGCGCAGCTCGCGCGCAGCGGCAAGCGCGTGCTCTTCTGCGACGCCGACCCCGAGCACGTCGCGGCGATCAACGAGCACGGTCTGCGAATCGAGGGCCCGGTCGAGCAGTTCACCGCCGAGGCACGGGCCGTGACGCCGGAGGAGCTCCCGGACGATCTGCAGGCAGTGCTGCTCGCCGTCAAGTCGCAGCACACGGAGGCCGCGCTCGCGGCGGTGACGCCGCGGCTCGCCCGGGACGGCTTCGTCGTCTCGCTGCAGAACGGCGTCAACGAGCCGCTGATCGCGTCGATCGTCGGCGAGGAGCGCACCGTCGGCGCGTTCGTCAACTTCGGCGCCGACTACCTCGAGCCGGGCCGGATCTTCCTCGGCGGCCGCGGCGCGCTCTACGTCGGCGAGCTCGACGGGCGCCGCACCGACCGCCTCGAGCGGCTGCTCGCCGACCTGCCCGACGCGAAGGAGACGGCCAACATCATCGGCTTCCTCTGGGCGAAGGAGGCCTACGGCGCGATGCTGTTCGCGACCGCCGTCTCCGACCTCTCGATCGTCGACGCGCTCGCCGAGCCCCGCTACCGCGCGCGTCTACGTGCAGCTCGCGCGCGAGGTGCTCGCCGCCGCGCCGGTGCCCGTCGAGCCGTTCGACGGCTTCGACGCCGGCGACCTCGACGGCTCGATCGAACGGCTGATCGAGTTCAACCGGCGCTCGGCGAAGACCCACTCCGGGATCTACCGCGACCTGATGGTGCGCCGCCGGCCGACCGAGAAGTCGATGCTCGAAGGGATCGACGGCCCGCTGCTCCGCCGCACGCTCGAGCTGATCGGCGAGATCGAGGCCGGGCGGCGCACGTGCGAGGTCGCGAACCTCGAGCTGCTCGCCGCGTATCAGCGCCTGCAGGAACGCGCCCCGGCGCTGAACGCGCTGATCACCGAGCTGCCGCCCGGCGAGCGCGCCGCCACCGGCCCGTTGCTCGGCTCCGCCGTCGCGGTCAAGGACAACATCGACGTCGCCGGCGTCGTGACGACGAACGCCTCGACCGTCGCGACGCCGCCGCCCGCCGCCCGCGACGCGCCTGCGGTCGCGCGCCTGCGCGCCGCCGCCGCCGACCTGCTCTGCAAGACGAACCTGCTCGAGTACGCCGCCGGCAGCGTCAACCCCGCGTTCGGGATGACCTTCAACCCGCTCGATCCGAGCCGCACCTCCGGCGGCTCGAGCTCCGGCTCGGCCGCGCTCGTCGCCGCGGGCGTGACCGACTACGCGCTCGGCACCGACACCGGCGGCTCGATCCGCATCCCCGCCGCCTACTGCGGGATCGTCGGCCTCAAGCCGACCTACGG
Source organism: uncultured Thermoleophilia bacterium (assembly GCA_963774355.1). Lineage (GTDB taxonomy): Bacteria > Actinomycetota > Thermoleophilia > Gaiellales > Gaiellaceae > PALSA-600. Next base: position 5,262 of record CAVZER010000008.1, read on the forward strand.
GCTCGTCCCGCTCGAGGGCGTCTTCCCGCTCTCCGCGAGCTGCGACCACGTCGGGACGCTGACCGCGACGGTCGAGCAGACGGCGACGCTCCTCGGCGTGCTCAGCGGGCAGCCGGTCGCGCTGCGCGACGTCGGCGGCGCACGCATCGGCGTGCTCCGGCGACAGGTCGACGACCCCGACCTCACCCCGGGCGTGGCGGCGCGCGTGCGCGAGGCGATCGACGCGCTCGCGAACGCCGGCTTCGAGCTCGTCGACGTCGACGTGCCCGAGCTCGACCTCGTCGACGAGACGCTCGGCGCGATCATCCTGCGCGAGGCCTGGAACGTGCACCGGGTCTCTCTACGAGCGCGAGGCGGACAGCTACGGGCCGGGGACGCGCGCGCTGCTCGAGCTCGGCAGCGGAGGTCGGCGACGCCGACTACGAGCGCGCGCTCGCCGACAAGGAGCGGGTCGCCGCCGGCTTCGCCCGCGTGTTCGGCACGGTCGACGTGCTTGTCGGCCCGACCGTCGCCTACGTCGCGCCGCCCGAGGACCCGCCGGTCGGCACGCCCGAGGGCGACCTCGAGGGCCGCTACACGGCGCCCTACAACCTGGCGGGCACGCCCGCGGTGTCCGTGCCCTGCGGCGTCGCCGAGGGCACGCTGCCGGCCGGCCTGCAGCTCGCCGCCGCCGTCGGCAACGACGCGCTCCTGCTCTCGGTCGCCCACAGGTTCGAGGAGGTCAGACGATGAGGATCGAGGACTGCAACTGGATGCAGGTCGAGCAGTACCTGGAGCGCGACGACCGGATCGTCGTGCCGCTCGGCTCGGTCGAGCAGCACGCCTACCTGTCGCTCGGCGTCGACCGGATCCTCTCGCAGCGCGTCTCCGACGAGGCGGCCGAGCCGCTCGGCGTGCTCGTCATGCCGTCGCTCCCCTACGGGCTGACGCCCTACTTCGCCGCCTACCCGGGCAGCCCGACGCTGCGCGTCGAGACCTACGGCGCGCTGCTCACCGACCTGCTCGACTCGCTGGCCGACCAGGGCTTTCGCCGCTTCCTGTTCGTGAACGGCCACGGCGGCAACGACCCGGGTCGCGCCGCGGTCGAGGCCTGGGACGCAGCGCACCCCGATTGCAGCACGCTCTGGCACAACTGGTGGGCGGGCACGCGCGTCCGCGCCGTCGTCGACGAGATCGACGGCGACGCGTCGCACGCCTCCTGGTTCGAGAACTTCCCCTGGACGCGGCTCGACGGCGTCGCCCTCCCGGACGAGAAGAAGCCGATGGCCGACATCACGCGCATGCGCGAGCTCGAGCCGGCCGCGGTGCGCGAGCTGCTCGGCGACGGCTCGCTCGGCGGCGTCTACGAGCGGCCCGACGCCGACGTGCTGCGCGTGTGGGAGGCCGGCGTCGCCGAGGTGCGCGAGCTGCTCGAGCACGGCTTCGATGACTGATCTCTCGGGTCGCGTCGCGATCGTCACCGGCACGGCGCACGGCATCGGCAGCGGTATCGCCGCGGCGCTCGAGGCGCACGGCGCGACGGTGCACGGTGTCGACCGCGACACGGTCGACGTCAGCGACGCGCGTCAGGTCGGCGAGCTCGTCGAACGGATCGGCCGCGTCGACATCCTCGTCAACAACGCGGGCGGCGTCGTCGGCCAGGTCGGCCGGCCGCTCGAGCAGGTGAGCGACGACGACTGGCAGGCGGTCGTCGACGCGAACCTGACGAGCACGTTCGTCTGCACGCGCGCGGTGGCGCCCGTGATGAAGGAACGCCGTTACGGTCGCATCGTCAACATCTCCTCGGGCGCCGGGCGCAGCGTCAGCCTCACCGGCATCCAGGCGTACGCGAGCGCCAAGGCCGGCCAGCTCGGCTTCACCCGCCAGACGGCGCACGAGCTCGGGCAGTTCGGGATCACGGTCAACGCGATCGCGCCCGGTTTCGTGCTCTCCAACCCGACCTCGATCGCGCAGTACGAGAGCTACGGCGAGGAAGGTCAGCGGCGGCTGGTCGAGTCGATCGCGACGCGGCGTCTCGGGACGCCCGAGGACATCGCGAACGGCGTCCTCTTCTTCGTCGCCGACGCGTCGTCGTGGGTGACGGGACAGGTGATCTCGATCGATGGCGGCCACTCGATCTTCTGACCTCGTCGCCGACCTGGCGGCCTTCGTCGAGATCCCGAGCATCAGCATGGATCCCGACCGCCGCCCGGCGATGCGACGTGCCGCCGAGTGGGTGGCGGCGAAGCTCGCCTTCGCCGGCGCCCGCGTCGTCGAGACGGACGGTCACCCGGTCGTGCTGGCGGAACGGATCGTCTCACCCGGCGCGCCGACGATCCTCGTCTACGGCCACTACGACGTGCAGCCGCCCGGCGACGAGGACGCGTGGACAACGCCACCGTTCGCGCCGGACGTGCGCGACGGGCGGCTGTACGGCCGCGGCGCGAGCGACGACAAGGGACCGGTGGTCGTCGCGCTCGAGACGGCGCGCCGGTTCCACGAGCGCGGCGAGCAGGGGCTCAACGTGCGGTTCCTGATCGAGGGCGAGGAGGAGATCGGCAGCCCGAACCTGCCTGCGTTCCTCGCCGCGCACGCGCGACGAGCTCGCGGCCGACCTGGTCGTGTCGGCCGACGGCGCGATGTGGCGGCCGAGCGAGCCCTCGGTCGCGATCGCGGCCAAGGGGCTGGTCGCGCTCGACCTGGTCGTCACCGGACCGGCGAGCGACTTGCATTCGGGCCGCCACGGCGGTGCCGTGCAGAACCCGAACCATGCGCTCGCCCGGATCGTCGCGAGCCTGCACGACGCCGACGGCAGGGTCGCCGTGGCCGGCTTCTACGACGGCGTCGACGAGCTCGCGACCGCCGACCGCGAGGCGCTCGAACAGGTGCCGTTCGACGAAGACGCGTACCGGCGCGAGGTCGGGGCGCCCGCGCTGCACGGCGAGCCCGGCCGCTCGACGCTGGAGCGGCTCTGGGCGCGCCCCACGCTCGAGGTGAACGAGCTCCGCGGCGGCGGCGCCTTCACGGTGATCCCGCGCGAGGCGCGCGCCCACATCACCTGCCGGCTCGTCCCGCGCCAGGATCCCGACCGCATCTTCGCCCGGATCGCCGCGCACGTCGAAGACGTGTCTCCGCCGGGCGTGGTGGCGACGGTCGTGGAACACGCCGGGGCAGTGCCCGCATACACGATCCCTGCTGACCATCGGGCGGTCGTCGCTGCACTCAGTGCGCTGACACACTGTGTACACCGACCGAGAGCCGTTGCTCGTGCGCATCGGCGGCACGCTGCCGGCGGCGGTGATGTTCGAACGGGCGCTCGGCGTCAAGACGCTCCTCTTCTCGTTCTCGACCGCCGACGAGAACCTGCATGCGCCCGACGAGTTCTTCCGGCTCGAGCGGCTCGACGAGGGTGTCGCGGCGTGGACCGAGTTATGGCGTCTCCTGGCAGAGAACGCCTGATCCGATCAGAAACGCCCGAACATCCGCTTCAGCGGATCGTCGAGCTCCCAATGAACGCTCGCACCGCTGCGATCTCGGCGCGATCGTTCGGGTCGTTCGCGATGCGCTCGGCGTCCACGCGCGCCTGTTCGAGCCAGGCCAAACGTGCGGAATCGATCAGGGCGCGACGAATCGCCTTCGACTGCGAGGCGCCGCGGTTCCATCAATCTGCGGAGCGCGCGTTGCGACTCGTCGTCGAGCCTCACCGAGATCGTCTTTTCCGCCACCAGTGCCTTATGCATGTCTCTTCCGGATGGTGACATGAAACCGCAGACCGAATGCGTCTGTCATCGGCTGTTTCGGCCACGAGGTGTGACAATTCCGTGCCGTGTGAGCGGCGAGGTTCTTAGCCGCTCGCCTGGATCAGGTTGCGGATCTCGCGCACGGCGACCGAGAGCCGCGCGAGGTCGACCGCGCCGCCGGTGCGGATGTCCGCGAGCACGCGCAGGCAGCGGTCGACGCCGTCGCGGTTCAGCGCCATCCACTCGTCGACCCGGTCGAGCGGCGCCACCGCCGTCCGAGTGCGCGTTCATCACCTCCGACGTCAGTGCCGCCTGCTCGACGTAGACGTCGTCGCGCAGCGCGGCGCGCGCCATCGCCACCCAGCGTGAGTCGCGCGGCAGCGCGACGATCCGCTCGCGCAGCCACCACAGCTCGAGCCGCGCACCGAGCGCGCAGTACGCCTGCGCCACCGCGGCGAGGCTCAGATCCGTCGACTCGGCGATGCGCACCAGGTCCGGCGAGGGGACGAGCGCGACCAGATGCGCGACCCGCGAGGCGAGCGGGCCCCGCACGCCCGCTTGCTCGAGGTCGTCCGCGAGCGCGCGGGCGGTGCTCGCCTCCGCCTCGCCGAGCAGCCCCGGCAGCAACTCCGTGAGCTCGGCCAGACCGGGCGCGAAGCGCTCGATCGCGCCTTCGACGTCGAGCGGCCGCGGCAGGTTGCGAAGCAGCCAGCGCGCCGTTCGCTCGAGCAGGATCCGCCCACGCAGGAACATCGCGATCTGCGTGTCGGCCGGGACGAAGCCGTCGAGCGCCTCGATCTCCGCCCACAGCGAGCGGAACGAGTACAGCTCGCGCGCCGCCGTGAACGCGCGCGCGACGTCGTCGGCCGACGCGCCGGTCTCGTCGCGCATCCGGAAGACGAACGTGGTGCCGCAGCGGTTCACGAGCTCGTTCGACACCTGCGCGACGACGATCTCCCGCCGCAGCGAATGCGTCCGCAGCCTGTCGCCGAACCGCTCGCGCACCTTCGACGGGAAGTAGCGGTCGAGCTCCGACCTGAAGACGGACTCGTCGGGCAGCGACGAATCGAGCAGATCGTGCGCGAGCCCGAGCTTCGTGTACGAGAGCAGAATCGCGAGCTCCGGCGTCGTCAGCCCGCCACCCGCCCCCTGGCGCTCCTCCAGCACCTCGTCGGTCGGCAGCGCCTCCAGTTCGCGGCTGATGCCGTTCTGCTCGAGATGACGGATGTAGCGCTCGTGCACCTCGACCATCGGCCCGACCTGCGCGGCCGACGTCGCGATCGCCTGCGCCTGGTCGTAGTTGTCACGCAACACCTGCTCGGCGACCTCGTCGGTCACCTCGGCGAGCAACAGGTTGCGCTCCTCCGTCGTCAGCCCGCCCTCGGCGACGACCGCGTTCAACAGGATCTTCAGGTTGACCTCGTGATCCGAGGTGTCGACGCCGGCCGAGTTGTCGATCGCGTCCATGAAGATCCGGCCGCCGCCGAGCGCGTAGGCGACGCGGGCGCGCTGGGTGAGGCCGAGATTGCCGCCCTCGCCGACCACCCGGCAGCGCAGGTCGCCGGCATCGACGCGAACGGCGTCGTTCGCCTTGTCGCCGACCTCGGCGTTCCGCTCGTCCTTCGCCTTCACGTACGTGCCGATGCCGCCGTTCCAGAGCAGATCGACGGGCGCACGGAGAATCGCGCGGATCAGCTCGTTCGGCGTGACCGCCTCGGCCTCGACGCCGAGCACGGAACGGGCCTGCGGCGCGAGCTCGATCGACTTCGCGCTGCGCGGGTAGACACCGCCGCCTCTCGAGATCAGGCCGGTGTTGTAGTCGGCCCACGACGAGCGCGGCAGGCGGAAGAGCCGCAGGCGTTCGTCGAAGCTCGCCGCCGGGTCGGGGTCGGGGTCGATGAAGACGTGGCGGTGGTCGAAGGCGGCGATCAGCTTGATGTGCCGGGAGCGCAGCATTCCGTTGCCGAAGACGTCGCCCGACATGTCGCCGATCCCGACGACGGTGATCTCCGCCGTGTCGGCGTCGACGCCGAGCTCGCGGAAGTGCCGCCTCACCGACTCCCACGCGCCGCGCGACGTGATCGCCATCGCCTTGTGGTCGTAGCCGGTCGACCCGCCCGACGCGAACGCGTCGCCGAGCCAGAAGCCGTACTCCTCTGCGAGCCCGTTCGCGAGGTCGGAGAACTTCGCCGTGCCCTTGTCGGCAGCGACGACGAGGTAGGGATCGTCACCGTCGAGGCGCACGACGTTCGCCGGTGGGACGACCTCGCCCGAGACGATCGTGTCGGTGATGTCGAACAGGCCGCGCATGAACGTGCGGTAGCACTCGACGACCTCCGCCTGCTGCTGCTCGCGGTCGGCGGGCAGCTGCTGGACGACGAAGCCGCCTTTCGCGCCGACCGGGACGATCACGGCGTTCTTCACGGTCTGCGCCTTCATCAGCCCGAGCACCTCGGTACGGAAGTCCTCGCGGCGATCCGACCACCGGATGCCGCCGCGCGCGACGCGACCCCCGCGCAGGTGGATCGCCTCGACCCGCGGCGAGTAGACGAACACCTCGACGAGCGGACGCGGCTCGGGCAGGTCGGGGACGAGCTTCGAGTCGAGCTTCAGCGACAGGTACGGCTTGGGGTTGCCCTTCGCATCGGTCTGGAACCAGTTCGTGCGCAGGACGGCTCGGATCACCTTGAGGAAGCTGCGCAGGATCCGGTCCTCGTCGAGGCTCTCCACCGCGTCGATCGACTTGACGATCGTGCGGTCGAGGGCGCGCGGATCGAGCTCCTGGAGCGCCGGGTCGACACGCAGCTTGAACAGCTCGACGAGCCGGGCCGCGATCTCGGGGTGACCGGCGAGCGTCTGCTCCATGTAGGCGTGGCTGAACGGCATCCCCGTCTGGCGCAGATACTTCGCGACCGCGCGGAGCACGACGATCTCCCGCGCCGACAGCCCCGCCGAGAGGACGAGCTTGTTGAACCCGTCGTTCTCGATCTCGCCGCGCCACGCGCGCGCGAACGCGTCCTCGAACAGCTCGCGAACCGAGCCGGGCTCGAGGTTCTCGCCGACGTCGCGCCGCAGGCCGAAGTCGTAGATCCAGACCGGCGGGTAGTCGCGCCGGTGGATCTCGTACGGGCGCTCGTTCGTGACGGTGACGCCCATGTTCTCGAGCAGCGGCAGCACGTCGGAGAGGAGCAGCGGCTGGCCGGAGCGGAGCAGCTTGAACGCGAGGTCGTCGTCGGGTGACGCATGCGGCAGGTAGAGGCTGAGGCTCAGGTCGCCGGCGGGATCGAGTCGCTCGATGCGCTCGATGTCGAGCACCGCGTGCTCGGCGGGAAAGTCCTCCTGATAGGCGGCCGGGAAGGCATCCGCGTAGCCGTGCGCCAGCACGCTCGCCCGCTCCTCACCGAACTCGTCGATCAGCGCCTCGCGCAGATCGTCCGTCCACTCGCGCGTCGCGTCGGCGAGCTTCGCCTCGATCCCCTGCACGTCGTAGACCGGCGGATCGCTCGGATCGACGTGGATCACGTAGTGCAGCCGCGCGAGCACCGACTCGGTGACGCGCGTGCCGTAGTCGAGCGTCTCGCCGTGCAGCGCCTCGTCGAGGATCTGCTCGATCCGCTCGCGGTTGCGCGTGTTGTAGCGGTCGCGCGGGATGTAGACGAGGCACGAGATGAAGCGCCCGAAGTTGTCGCGGCGAATGAAGAGCCGCACTCGGCGACGCTCGCCGAGGTTGAAGATCCCCATTGCGATCTCGTAGAGGTCGTTCTCGGACATCTGCAACAGCTCGTCGCGCGGATACGTCTCGATGATGTCGACCAGCGCCTTGTAGTCGTGGCCGCCGTGCGGGAGCCCGGAGCGCTCGATCACCCGGCGGGCCTTGCGGCGGATCACCGGGATCTCCCACGGTGTGGCGCTGTACGCGGTGTGCGTGTACAGGCCGAGGAAGCGCCGCTCCGCGATCACCTCGCCGTTCGCGTCGAAGCGCTTGACGCCGACGTAGTCGAGGTAGGCCGGGCGGTGGACGGTTGCGCGCGAGTTCGCCTTCGTGAGGTTGAGCAGGTGCTTGTGCCGCGCCATGCGCCGCACGTCCGGCGGCAGCCGCGCGAAGCTGGCCGAGATCGGCGCCTCGCCCTTCTGCCGGAGGATGCCGAGCCCCGAGTCGGGAACCGCGCGCAGCACCTCCTCGCCGTCCTCGAGGGCGATCTCGTACTCGCGGTAGCCCAGGAAGGTGAAGTTGTCGCGCATCCACTCGAGCAGGTCGATCGTCTCGGCGGTCTCCTCGGGGTCGACCGGCGGCGGGCGCTGCTGGAAGTCCTCGACGATCGCGCGCGTCTCCTCCAGCATCGCGGGCCAGTCGGCGACGGCGGCATGCACGTCGCCGAGCACGCTGACGAGATCGTCGTGCAGCTCGGCGAGCGCCTGCGGGTCGGTCTGCTTGTCCAGCTCGACGTGGATCGTCGACTCGCGGAGGCCGCCCTCGTCCACGATCCCCTCGAGGTTCCCGTCGTCGTCGCGCCGCACGCGGACGATCGGCCGGATCATCAGGTGGATACCGCTGCCGTGGCGCGTGATCTCCATCGAGATCGAGTCGACGAGGAACGGCATGTCGTCGTTGACGAACTCGATGACGGTGTGCGGCGACTCCCAGCCGTGCTCGGCGACGGTCGGGTTGTAGACGCGCACCTTGAGCTCTCCGGGCCGCCGCTTCTGCGCGAGGCTCCAGTGTGCGAGCGCGGCGCCGGCCAGGTCGACGTCGGTGCGGTCGGCGAGGTCGTCGGGCGGGACGTGCGCGTAGTACGCGCGCACCCACCGCTCGACGTCGTCGGCATCGGTGCCGGACTGCTCCCGGGCGCGGCGCACGGCCGCCTCCAGGATCGTTGCCTTCGGCTCGTCGGTCCGCGTCGTCACGTCCCGAATCGCAGTATGCCGAGTACGCTCGCCAGATGCTGCGAGCGCGTCTGCTGCTGGTGGCGCTGCTCGTCGCCTGGCTCTTCTCGCCCCCGGAATGGCGGTACGCCGTGCCGCTGTGGCTGCCGTTCGTGCTCGCGCTCGGGCTCGAGCTGCAGTTCTTCGTCAGCGGCCTGGTTGCGCCGAGCGAGCAGCCGGAGCGCGGTCGCGGACCGCAGAGCTCCGACCTGAGCGAGTTCGGCTGGGACGGAGAGGACGAGCCGCCCGACGAGGACGACCCCGAGTTCTGGTGGTCGCCGCCGGTTCCCCGGCGGCGGCGGACGCGGCCTCGCGCGGCTGCTCGGCCCGGTGCTCGTGCTCGGCGCGGTCGGGCTGATCGTCTGGGGCGTCAGCATCCGGCGCGGCTGGAGCGCGCTCGACTCGACCACGCAGGCGCGCGTCGAGCACACGATCACGAGAGAGGCTCAGAAGATCGCGGGCCATCCGGTCACCGTCATCTGCGACACGTCGGGCCATCATGTCGGCGCGGTGCAGGAGGCCGACGGGCTCGCCGAGGTCGGCGGCACGCGCGCCTGGCTCACACCGGGCATCTGCTACCAGCTGTCGCGGGTGATCGACGGCCACGCGCAGCACCCGGGCCGCACGACCGGCCACGCGATCGTCGTGCTCGCGCACGAGTCGTGGCACCTGCACGGCGTCTCGAACGAGGGCCTTGCGAACTGCTTTGCGTACCAGTCGGGGGTGCAAGTGGGCGTCGATCTCGGCCTGTCTCGCAGCGTCGCCTACGGGCTGATGCGGCAGGCGCTCTCGGACAACGGCGCCGACGCTGCGGAGCCGCAGTACGTGGTGCCGTCAGGCTGCAAGGACGGCGGCAAGTACGACCTCCGCCCGGCCTCGTCGCAGTTCCCGTAGGGCAGAACCGTGGTCTGACCGCGGTCAGACGAACGTCTGACACACGGAAGTGTGCGGCAATGTGACGAGAGCTTCACGGCCAGGCTCATGAATCGCTACGGCAGAACGGCAATTCGCCGCACGGGCGCCTTGTCCCGTCCGCCACCGATTCGCGTCAGAGGCTGAAGCGGACGGTCTCTCCCGGGCGCAGCTGGCCGGCGTGCCACAGGTCCTCGGTGCACACCACGGCGATCACGGGATAGCCGCCCGTCGTCGGATGGTCGGGGCCGAGGAGGATCGGGAGCCCGTTCGGCGGCACCTGGAGCGCACCGGTGACGAGGCCCTCCGACCGGAGCTCCTCCTCACGCACCCACCGGAGCGGCTGCCCGTCGAGGCGGATGCCGACCCGGTTCGAGGACAGGCTCATCCGCCACGGCTGCGACGTCAGCGCGCCGAGCGCGTCCGGGGCGAACCAGTCCGCACGCGGGCCCGGGATCACGCGCAACACCGGTTCTACCGGACGGCGGATCGCCGAGCAGCTCCTCGGGCGGCCCCGCGACTTCGTCGCCGATGCGCAGCACGTCGCCCGGCCGCACGATCGGCGGGCCGAGGCCGCTCATCAGATCCGTCGAGCGGCTGCCGAGCACCGGCGGGACGTCGATCCCCCCGCGCACCGACACATAGACGCGCGCACCGCGCGCATACGGCCCGACCTCGAGCACATCGCCCGCTTCGACCTCGAACGGCGGCCAGTGCTCCGCTCCCGTCAACGCCACGAGCGCAGCGCTCGTGAACCGCAGCTTCGGCCCGGCGAGCGTCGACTCGAGCGCGGCCGCGCCCGGGAGGTTGCCGACGAGCCGGTTCCCGAGCGCGTAGGCCTGCGGATCGGCGGCACCCGACGGCGGCACGCCGAGGTGCGCGAGCCCCGGCCTCCCCCGGTCCTGCACCGTCGTCAGCGGCCTCGAGTCGAGGACCTCGATCATCGCGCGACGAACCGGACCCGGTCGCCCGCCGCGAGCAGCGCGGGCGGCTCGCGCGCAGGGTCGAACAGCGTCGTGTCGGTGCGCCCGAGCAGCCGCCAGCCGCCCGGCGACTCCCGCGGGTAGACGCCGCTGTAGACGCCCGCGATTGCGACGGCGCCGCTGGGAACGCGCGTGCGCGGCTCGGCCCGCCGCGAGACGAACAACCGCTCGTCGCCGCCGAGCAGATACGCGAACCCGGGCGCGAACCCGAGAAAGCCGGCGACGTAGGTCGCCCTGCAGTGCCGTGCGACCACCTCCTCCGGCGAAAGCGACACGAGGTTGGCCACCTCCGCCAGGTCGGGACCGTCGTAGGTGACGGCAAGCTCGATCTCCGCGGGGGCGAGACCGGCGTGCTCGTCGCGTAGCGCGGCGTCGGCGAGCGCCAGCACCTCGTCCGCATCCGGCGCCGCGTCGAAGGAGAGAAGCACCGTGCAGTGGCCCGGGACCGCCTCGACGATGCCGCTCAGCTCCGCGCGCGCACGCCGCGCGACGCGCACGGCCTCGTCGCTGTCGGCGAGCTCGAGCAGCAGCGCCCGGTCGCCCGCCCGGCGGACACCGACGCTCATGCGAACGCCCGCAGCTCGAATCCCGCCGCGCGCAGGCCGTCGGCGACGCGTCGCGCAAGCGCGACTGCGCCGGGCGAGTCGCCGTGAACGCAGATCGACTCGACGCTGCCGGCGAGAGCGACCGCCTGATGCACGGCTCCGTCTGCGTCGAGCAGCGCCCCGGGCTCGCCACGCGAAACGAGCTGCCCGTTCGCGTCGTACCCGCGATCGGCGAATCCCTCCGCGACGCCGGCAAGCCCGGCCTCGACCGCCCGTGCGTAGAGGAGCGAGCCCGGAAACGCGACCATCGCGCGCGGTCCCTGCGCCGCCAGTGTCCCCGCCACGATCGCCGTCGCACACGCGTCGTCCACGCTCGCACGGTGGTAGAGCGCGCCGTGCGGCTTGACGTAGGCGACGTCTCCGTGCGCCTGGAGCCGCTCGATCTGCTCCAGCGTCTCGGCCTCGATCACCGGCGCCTCGACGTCGCACTCACGCCGCCCGAAGCCGTCGCGGTCGCGGTAGCCGACGTGCGCGCCGACCACGACCCCGAGCTCGCGGGCAGCCGCGCTCAGCCGGCTCATCGTCTCGTCGTCGCCCGCGTGGAAGCCGCACGCGACATTCGCGCTGGTCACGATCGAGAGCAGCTCGTCGTCGGTCGCGAGCCCTTCGCCGACGTCGGCGTTGAGATCGACGTGCACGCGGAGACGATGTCAGCTTGCGCGACGCAGCTGGTCGACGACCTGCTGCGCGGTGCGGGACTCCGGGTCGAGCTTCTCGAGCGCGCTCTCGAGCAGGTCGCGCGCGCGGTCGTCCTCGCCGTGCCGGAGCATCGTGAAACCGAGGTTCGCGATCACGCGGCCCTCGTGCCGCTCGTCGCCTTCGTCCCGAAGAATCACCAGGGCCTGCTCGAACCGCTCGAGCGCGGCGTCGGTGTCGCCGGCCGCCTCGAGCGCGAGCGCGAGGCTGTTCAGCGTCGGCGCCTCGCCGCTTCGGTCGCCGAGCTTGCGGAAGATCGCGAGCGCCTGTCTGTGCTGTTCGGCCGCCTCCTCCGGACGTCCTTCGCTGCGCAGCTGTGCGCCGCGGGCGTTCAGCTCGACCGCGCGCTGGTGCTCGTCCGTCGGGTCGGCCGACGGAGGCTCCACGCCGCCGGAGTACGGCCAGCCCTGCCAGTCGGCCGAGCGCGTCCGTACGTCGCGCGCCACCTGCGAGCTCGCGACACGCACCCGCGTAGCGCCCTGTGAGCTCGCGACGCGCACCCGCGTGGCGCCCTGCTGGGCACGGCGGCGGACGCCCGACAGGTCGGGGCGCGGGATGCGGCCCGGACGGCCGTACCGGATCACGAGGAAGACGCCGCCGGCGACCGCCGCGATCCCGACGAGGAACAGCAGGAGCGTGCCGAGGCCGACCGCGATCAGGAGCCCACCGAGAAACAGTGCTGCGCCCGCGAGCACGGCCACGCGCCGCCGCGCGAATTCGCCGCGCGGCGAGTTCTCTTTCAGCAGCTGCCACGCCATTCGACCCACCTCCCGGGCTCCGAGGCTGACCCCTTCGACCTGGCCCGCCCTCGTCCTTCCGAGGAGCGAGAAAAGCGAAACCTCGGTGGGTCAGTCGCCGAGGGGAAACTCGGCCCGAAGCAGCGTTCCTGCCGTCCAGGAGCTGGAGATGCTGAGCGTTCCGCGCAGGGCCTCGACGCGGTCGGTGAGCCCGACGAGGCCCGACCCGCCCTGCGGGTTCGCACCGCCGCGGCCGTCGTCCTCGATCTTCACCACGAGCGCCCTCCCCTCGCGCCGTGCGCTCACGCGCACCAGCGTCGCCTCGGCGTGCTTGACGACGTTCGTGAGCGCTTCGGTGACGACGAAGTACGCGGCGACCTCGATCGTGGGATGGAACCGTTCCTCCGCAACGTGCACGAGCTCGACCTCGAGCGGCGTCCGCCGCGCGAGCGCCGCGAGCGCCGGGGCCAGCCCGCTCTCGGTGAGGATCGGCGGATGGAGGCCGGTGGCGAGGAGGCGGAGCTCGGTGATCGCTTCGCGCGCGTCCCGCTCCGCGGCCGCCAGCAACTCGCCGACGGCGTCGTCGGTCACCTTCCTCCGCGCCACGCCGATGTTGAGGACCAGCGTGACGAGGCGCTGCTGCGCACCGTCGTGTAGATCGCGCTCGAGCCGGCGACGCACCTCGTCGGACGCGGCGACGAGGCGTGTGCGCGATGCGATCACCTGCTCGCGGGCGTCGGCGCTCGCCACCGCCAGCGCGAGCAGCGCCGCGAACGGCGCGAGCCGTCGCTCGACGTCGTCGGCGAGCTTCTCCTTGGCTCCCGACGAGACGAGCACGGCACCCCAGGGCCGCCCCGAGACCAAGGACGGGCGCCCCGGCCGCGGACACGTAGCCGGCCTCGCGCATACGCGTGGCGACGGCGCCGTCGCCGTAGGCGTCGACCCGCGCAGCGGCGCCCGTGCGGTAGACCAGCCCGAATGCAGTGTCGTCGCTGAACGGGATCACCGAGCCGACCGGAAAGAGCTCTTCCTCGGACGCGCAGCTCCAGCGGCCGACGACGGTCGCGCCCTCGTCGCCGCTGCCGTACCGAACGACGGCGGCGGTACGTGAGATCGCGAGCCTGCCCGTCTCGACGGCGACCGCGTCGAAGATCAGCGACGCATCCGCCTCGCCGGCCACCAGCGTGGCGACACGCCGAAGCGCCGCCTGCTCGGCGGCGAGCACCTCGACCTCCGCCAGCCGGTCCTCGAGCTCGGAGTGGAGCGCCTCGACCTGGGCCGCCGAGCGGTCGCGCTCGGTGAGGTCGAGCCCCACCGTGAGGATCGCGGTCACGCAGCCGTCCTCGGCAACGATCGGTTTGTTCGACCAGGCGATCTGACGGCGCTCGCCGTCCTTCGTCAGCCAGTGCCCGACCTGTGGGCTCGAGGCGACGTCGCCGAACTGCTCGAGGAAGACCGCGAACGCCGGCCGCTCCTCGGGCGGGATCACGACCTCGCGGGCGTCGCGGCCGATCACCTCGGCTGCCGTGAAGCCGGTCACGCGCTCGCAGGCGTCGTCGAACGTGAGGATCCGCCCCGAGCGGTCGAGCTTGCAGACCATGCCGAGCCCGGTGCGGGCGAGCACGTCGACGTATTCCTCTGGCGAAAGCGGCTTGACCGCCTGCGCCGATACCGGCGAGGACATGCGGAAACCGTACCGGCGGGCGCACAGGGTGTCACCCGGGGGTAGCCTCCCGCCGATGCCAGAACAGGCGACCGACGTCACCTTCCTCTTCACCGATATCGAAGGCTCTACCCGGCTGTTGCAGCGCCTCGGGACCGCGTACGCGAGCGTCCTGCAGCGCCACCGGGAGCTGATCGGGGGCGCCGTCCGCGCCAACGACGGGCGCGTGGTGGACTGCCGCGGCGACGAGTTCTTCGCCGTCTTCACCGACGGCGCAAGCGCCGCCGCGGCTGCGGTCGCCGCGCAGCTCGCCCTGATCGGGGAGCCGTGGCCCGAGGAGACATCGCTACGCGTGCGCATGGGCCTGCATCGCGGCCGGGCGCAGGTCGTGGGCGACGGCTACGTCGGCATGGCGGTGCACCATGCGGCGCGCGTCAGCGCAACGGCGCGCGGCGGCGAGATCCTCGCCTCCGCGGTGACCGTCGAGGGCTGCGAGCTCGAGACGGTCGACCTCGGCGAGCACCGGCTCAAGGGCGTGCCGCATCCGACGCGACTGGTGCGTGTGCTCGCGCCCGGGCTCCACGCCGACTTCCCGTCGCTCGGCGACGAGTCGGCCGGCCCGGCGAACGTCGTCCGCGTCGCGCTCGCCGACGACTCGGTGCTGCTGCGCGAGGGGATCGCGCGCCTGCTCGAGGAGGAGGGCTTCGAGATCGTGGGCCAGTCGGGCACCGCCGAGGACCTGCTCGTGCTCGTCGACGAGACGCTGCCCGACATCGCGATCGTCGACATCCGCATGCCGCCGACGAAGACCGACGAAGGGCTGCGCGCGGCGCGCGAGATCCGCCGCCGGCATCCGCACACCGGCGTGCTGCTGCTGTCGCAGTACGTCGAGCTCGAGAAGGCGGTCGAGCTGCTCGACCGCGACGCGACGGGCGTCGGCTACCTGCTGAAGGACCGCGTCGCCGACGTCGAGGAGTTCACGCGCGCGATTCGCCGCGTCGCCGACGGCGGCGTCTCGGTCGACGTCGAGATCCTCGAGCAGCTGCGCGACTAGACAACAACGGCGCCGGCCCCGGCGAGCCGCTGCGCGCGCTCGACCCACGGCGTGGCCGCGAGCCCGTCGAAGATCTCGGTCGCCTCGGCGACGAGCGGGTCTGCCTCGCTCGACTGCCCCAGCTCGATCAGCATGCCGGCGTGCTCGAGCAGCGTCACGGCGACGAGGAAGCGGAAGCTCGAGCTCGCGGAAGCGCGCCGCCGCCGCCTCGAAGCCAGCGGAGTCACCGGCGAGCTTTGCGCGGAACCGCCGCGCCTGTGCGTCGAGGTAGGGCGGCCGGGTGCCGGGCGGGATCGCGTCGATCGAGCCGAGGAGCTGCTCGACCTTCGCCGAGTCGCCGAGCGCGAACGCCGCCTCGAGCGCCTCGCAGATTCCCTGCTTGCCGCCCTGCGAGTCGATCCCGAACGTGCTCGAGACCTCGATCGTCTCCTCGGCGTCCGCCAGCGCCTGGTCGACCTTTCCCTCCGCTCGGCGCAACGCGGCCCGCGCGCCCAGGTACGCGGAGCGTTCCTGCAGGTCGGAGGAATGCTCGATGCGGGCGAACATCTGCAGCACGCGGCGGGCGTCCTCGAGGTCGCCGCGTTGAATGTCGATCTCGACCGCCGACTGGAGCAGGCTGAGCATCGTCCCACCGGCGTCGACCTGCTCCTGCGTGAACTCGGCAGCACCCGCCTTGGCCTGGTCCCACCGGCCGAGCATCAGCAGCGGATAGATCCGCTCGGCCAGGACCGCCCATTCCTGGGGCCGGCTCCCCATCCTGCGCGTGTGCGCAAGCGCCTCGTCGAGCAGTCCCAGCGCCTCGACATACGCGTCCCGCTGGAAGCAAAGGTCGGAGAGCCAGAAATATGTGGTGCTGATCTCGGCCCCGACGTCGTGCTCGAGCGCGATCTCGAGGGCGCGCGTGAGCAGCGCCGTCGACTCCTGCCGATGGCCACGACTGCGGGCGATACCCGCCTTCGCACGGAGCGCGCGCGCGAGCGGCTCCGGATACGCATGGGCCTCGGCGATGTCGAGGGACAGCTCGGCTCGCTGCGCCGCAAGCTCGAGATCGCCGGCGAACCAGTAGCCGAAGGCCAGGGTGGCGGCGACGATCGCGAGGTCCTCGTCCGGCTCGTCCTCGACGAGCACCGCGAGCGCGTGCTCGGCACGTGTCATTGCCTCTTCACGCTTGCCTGAGCCAGCTTCGACGATGGCGAGCTTGTGGTGGACGGGCGCCGCGGCGTGCCGGTCGCCCAGCTGCTCGTACAGCTCGATCGATTGTTCGTACAGCCGGCCGGCGGCGTCCAGATCAGCCGCACGGTGCGCCATCTCCCCGGCGCGGGCGAGCAGTGCCGCCCGGTCCGCTGCGTCCTCTGTGAGGCCTGCAGCCTGTTCGAAGTAGCGGCGGGCTTCGGCTGCGGCAGCGAGTGACGCGGCGTGCTCGCCCGCCCGCGCGAGCATCGCCTGCGCGTTGGCCCTGATCTCGCCGGCGTCGTCGGCGTCCGGCACCGCCTCGAACGCGGCGAGGTAGTGCGACGCGACGACCTCGACGACCTCGTCCTCGTCGTCGGCGAACGCGCTCCGCAGGTGCGCCGCAGCGGCGAGATGCCGGGCCCGCCGCTCGCGCCGCGAGAGCGTCTCGTAGGCGACGTGCCGGACGAGGTCCTGCAGGAAGCCGTACTGGCCGTGCTCGGGCGAGCGCGGGTCGGCCTGGACGCCGAGCACCTCCTTGCGCACGAGCGAGGCGAGCAGCGGCTCGAGCTCGACGTCCGGGCCGGCCAGCGAGGCGAGCGCGGTCTTCGTGAACGTCTTGCCGAGGACGGCGGCGTCCTGCAGGAGCCGTCGCTCGTCTGGCGAGAGCCCGTCGAGCCGCGCCGCGATCAGCGCGTGCAGCGTCTCCGGAACCTCGAGCGCGTCGACCGGCCCCTGGAGCCGGTAGGCAGAGCCGTCGTCGACCAGCACGCCGCGGTCGAGCAGCATGCGCACCGTCTCGACCGCGTACAGCGGGATGCCCTCCGCCCGGGCGAGGATCCGGTCGCATGCATCGGCCGGGAGGCCCGGCACGAGCCCGGTCAGCAGCTCCTGCATCGCCTGTTGCGAAAGTGACTCCAGGTAGAGCGAGGTGAAGCTCCGCTGGCCGGCACCCCAGGTCGGCCGGCGCTCGAGCAGCTCGGGCCGCGCCAACGTGATCACGAAGATCGGCGAGCTTCGCGACCAGTCGAGCAGGTACTCGACGAAGTCGAGCAGGCTCGCGTCCGCCCACTGCGTGTCCTCGAACAGGAGAACCGTCGGGTACCCCTCCGCGAGCCGTTCGAAGAAGAGCCGCCAGGCGGCGAACAGGTCCTGCTGGTCGCGCGCCAGGTGGTCACCGAGCCCGAGCAGATGGGCGAGCCGCGGCTCGAGGAACGCGCGCTCCTCCGCGTCGAGGATCTGCTCCGCGAGCGTCGCGCGCAGCTTCGTGAGCGCCGAGGATGGATCCTCCTCCTCCGCGATCCGGCAGCGCATGCGCACCATGTCGGCGAGCGCCCAGTACGTGACCCCGTCGCCGTACGACAGACAGCGCCCCCGGTGCCAGTAGATGCTCTCCGCGATGCCGTCGAAGTACTTGTAGAACTCCCAGCCGAGCCGCGACTTGCCGATACCGGCGATCCCGGTCACGGAGACGAGGTGCGCCTTCTTCTCCTCGGCGCACGCGTGGAAGAGGTCCTTGATCTGCCGCAGCTCGCGGTCGCGGCCGACGAACGGCGCCTCGAGGCCCTGCGACTTGAGCGAGCCGCGCAGGCCGGAGACCACCCGCTGTGCGCGCCACAGCGGGGTCAACCCCTCCTTGCCCTTCAGCTCGAACGAGCCGGCGTCGACGTAGACGATCGTCTGCTCGGTCGCGCGGCGCGTCGACTCGCCGACGAACACCGAGCCGGGCTCGGCGGCCGACTGGATGCGCGACGCCGTGTTCACCAGGTCGCCCGCGACCATTCCCTCGCCCTCGGCACCGAGGGTCACCGCCGCCTCGCCGGTCAGAACGCCTGCGCGCGCCCGCAGGTCCTCCGCGCCGACCTCCTGGCCGAGCGCCGAGACCGCGACCACGAGGTCGAGCGCCGCGCGCACCGCGCGCTCGGCGTCGTCCTCGGTCGCCGTCGGCGTCCCCCAGACCGCCATCACCGCGTCGCCGATGAACTTCTCGACCGTGCCGCCGTAGAGCGTCGATCAGCCGCCGGCATGTCTCGAAGTAGCGCGACAAGAGCTCGCGCACCTCTTCGGCGTCGCGCGACTCGGACAGCGATGTGAAGCCGACCAGGTCGGCGAACAGCACGGAGACCAGCCGGCGCTCGGCCGCGGGCGCCTCACGTGGCTGCGTCGCGACCGCCGGTGAGGTCGAGCCGACGAGGGTCGCGCCGCACTCGTAGCAGAACTTGCGCCCGGGCTCGTTCGACGCGCCGCACGCGGTACAGACCGCCGCCAGCGCCGCGCCACACTCGCCGCAGAACTTTGCGTCCGCACGGTTCTCGGCGCCGCAGCTCGAGCAGACGGTCACCGCGAGAGCCTACGTCCCCCACACCTCGTCGGCGACCTCGACGACGAGTCGCAGCTTCGCCCACTGCTCTTCCTCGGTCAGGTCGTTGCCCTCGACGGTCGAGGAGAACCCGCACTGCGGCGACAGGCAGAGCTGGTCGAGCGGCGCGTACCTCGCAGCCTCCTCGATCCGCCGCTTCAGGTCGTCCTTCGACTCGAGCGCGCCGCTCTTCGTGGTCACGAGACCGAGCACGACGCGCTTGTCGCCCTTCGGCAGGAAGCGCAGCGGCTCGAAGCCGCCCGAGCGCTCGTCGTCCCATTCCATGAAAAAGCCGTCGACGTCGAGCCGGTTCAGGAGCGCGTCGGCGACGAACTCGTAGTCGCCTTCGGCGGCCCAGGCGGAGCGGAAGTTGCCGCGGCACATGTGCGTCGTCACCGTCATCCCGTCCGGCCGGCCGGCGATGGCTTCGTTGATGTGGCGGATGTACTCCTCGTGCTGGTGCTGCGGGTCGCCGCCGATCTCGGCGACGTGTGCGCGCTGCACGGGATCGTTCATGTACGCGAGGCTCGTGTCGTCGAGCTGCAGGTACGTGCAGCCGAGCTCGCCGAGCCTCCGCACCTCCTCCGCGTAGGCCGCGGTCAGGTCGGCCCAGAACGCATCGAGCTCGGGGTAGACCTCCGGATCGATCGCCGCCCTGCCGCCGCGGTAGTGGACCATGCTCGGCGACGGGATCGTCAGCTTCGGGACAGCGCCGTCGACGCAGTCCTCCACGAAGCGAAAGGCGTCTCCGAAGATCGTCTCCGACACGCCGAGGCGGCCGTCGACGTGTAGCGCGGACGGTGTGAAGTCGATGTCGCCGTCGGCCCGGTGGAAGTGGACGGCGAGCTGGCCCGCCGTCTTCGTGACCCCGTCGAGCGCGTAGATGAAGTCCATGTGCCACGACGCGCGCCGGAACTCGCCGTCGGTGGCCGATTGCAGGCCGACCTCGGCCTGCTTGCGAATCGCCTCGCGGATCGCGTCGTCTTCGACTGCCTGCAGAGCGTCCGCGTCGAGCTCGCCGCGGGCGAACGCGGCGCGCGCCTCGAGCAGCCGCGGCGGGCGCAGCAGGCTGCCGACGTGATCGGCGCGAAAGGGGGGCCGCATGCCCGCAACTTAACGGACAGGCTCTCGAATGCGCCCCAGCCAGGTTCTTAGCTCCTTCTTATCGCCTCCACAGGTCGCGGAGAGATGCTGAGCCGAGGTTGGCAGACATGAACAGCTCCAGGAACCAGAAGCTCGGTGCGATCGCGGTCGCCGTCGTCGCGCTGGCCGGCGTCGGCACCGCCTACGCGGCCTCGAAGCTCCACTCCGGCTCGAGCTCGGCCAACGCGGCGTCGAGCAGCGGTGCGCTCGCCGCCGGAGGGCAGCAGGCCACCCCGCCGTCGACCCGCGGCAACGGGAACGGCTACCGCGGAGGCTTCGGCTTCGGCGGACGCCCGGGCGGCGGTCGCGGCTTCGGTTTCGGCGGTCCCGGCGGCGGCTTCTCCGCCGCGACGGCCTACCTCGGCATCTCGCAGACGCAGCTCTTCACCGACATCCGCTCGGGCAAGACGCTCGCGCAGATCGCGAACTCGACGAGCGGCAAGTCGGCGAGCGGGCTGATCGACGCAATGGTGGCGGCGCAGAAGAGCCAGCTCGACGCGGCCGTCAAGTCGGGCCGCATCACCCAGGCGATGGCGACGCAGATCGAGTCGAACCTGAAGAGCCGCGTCACCCAGATGGTGAACGGCGGCTTCGGTCGCTTCGGCGGCCGCGGCGGCTTCGGCGGCGGGAACGGCTTCGGCTCACCGCCCACCCAGACGCCCAGCCAGAGTCAGCCGGGCTCCGGCACCAGCCCGACGTAGTTCTCGGCCAGCGACCGCGCGGCCGCCTGCGACGTCACGACGTAGCGGAGCTGCGACAGTTGCAGCTGGAGGTCGAACGGGTCGTCGCCGACCCGGTGCAGCATCGACGTCATCCACCACGAGAAGTGCTCGGCGCGCCACACCCGGCGCAGGCAACGCTCCGAGTAGGACGCGAGGCCCGACTCGTCGCCGTCTCCGTACCAGCGCTCGAGTGCGCGGGCGAGCACCGTGACGTCGGCGATCGCGAGGTTGAGGCCCTTCGCGCCGGTCGGCGGCACGATGTGCGCGGCGTCGCCGGCGAGGTAGAGCCGCCCGTGCTGCATCGGCTCGACGACGAAGCTCCGCATCCCGGTGACGCCCTTCTCGAGCACCGGGCCCTCGTTCAGCGTCCAGCCGTCGAGCGCGGTGCGCAGCTGCAGCTCCTCCCAGATCCGCTCGTCGGGCCACTCGTCGAGATCCTCGTCGGGGCGGCACTGGAGGTACAGGCGGCTGAGCGTCGGCGAGCGCAGGCTGAGCAGCGCGAAGCCGCGGTCGTGGTGCGCGTAGACGAGCTCCTCGCTCGACGGCGCGACGTCGGCGAGGATGCCGAGCCAGCCGAACGGGTACTCGCGGCTGTACTCCGTGAGCACGCGCTCGATCGCCGGCCGGCAGACGCCGTGGAAGCCGTCGCAGCCGGCGATCACGTCGCAGTCGAGTCGCTGCTCGGCGCCGTCGTGTCGATAGGTGACGTACGGCGCGTCGCCGTCGAAGTCGTGAACGGCGACGTCGTCGACCTCGAACAGCAGCGGCAGCCCGGCCGCGATCCGCGCCGCGATCAGGTCCTTGACGATCTCGGTCTGCCCGTAGACCACGATCGACCCGCCGCCGGTCAGCTCGTCGAACGCGAGACGGTGGCGCTCGCCCGCGAACTGCAGGTTGACGCCGTGGTGCACGATCCCCTCGCGGTGCAGACGTTCGCCGACGCCGGCGTCCGTGAGCACCTCGACCGTGCCCTGCTCGAGCACGCCGGCGCGAATCCGGTGCTCGACGTACGTCGCGGCTCCGGTCCTCGAGCACGACCGACTCGATCCCCGCGCGGTGGAGAAGCTGCGCGAGCGTGAGGCCGGCCGGGCCGGCGCCGACGATCGCGACCTGCGTGCGCTCTCGGGTCAGCGCGTCCTCCTCGTCGAGCACCTGCTGGGCGACCGCGAACGCGTGGTTCGCCGCAGGGACGCCGCAGTAGACGGCCGACTGCAGCAGCACCTCCTTGATCTCGTCCTGCGTCAGCCCGTTCCGCCGCGCCGCGCGAACGTGCATCGCGAGCTCGTCGAAGTGGCCGAGCGCGACGAGCGCGGTGAGCGTGATGCAGCTCCGCGTGCGCCGGTCGAGGCCCGGCCGTGCCCAGATCTCGCCCCACGCGTAACGCGTGATCAGATCCTGGAAGTCGGCGGTGAAGTCGGTCGTCCGCTCGATCGCCCGGTCGACGTGCTCGTCGCCGAGCACCTCGCGGCGCACCCGCATGCCGTCGTCGTCGCTCACAGGACCTCCTTCAGCAATCGGTTGAAGTCGCCGGGCCGCTCGACGTTGGCGAGGTGCGCTGCGTTCGGGATCACCTCGAAGCGGGCGTTCGGGATGTCTCGGGCCACGGCCTCGACGACGTCCGGTGGCGTCGTCGGATCCTCGGTCGCCGCGATCGCGAGCGTCGGCACGTCGATCGCACCGAGCGCGTCGCGGACGTCGAAGCGCGAGAGCGCCTCGCAGCAGCGCGCGTAACCCTCCGGATCCGTGTTCAGGAAGTACTCGCGGTAGGCGTCGACGCCGTCGAACGACGGTGTGAACCAGCGCGCGAGCACGGCGTCGACGATTGCGCCGAGCCCGCTCGCGCGAACGACGGCGGCCCGTTCGATCCACTGGGCCGGATCGCCGAACCGCGCGGCCGTGCAGGCGAGCACGAGTCGCTCGACGCGGTCGGGCGCGTCGAGCGCGAGACGCATCCCGACGGCGCCGCCGAGCGACAGGCCGACGAACGAGAAGCGCTCGTCGCCGGCCGCCTCGAGCACCCGGCGCGCGAGATCGGAGACGTCGTCGACCGCCGCGAGCGGCGCGCCGCCGTGGCCCGGGTGGTCGACGCGCAGGACGGTCCGCCCGTCGAGCGCCGGGAGTTGCGCGTCCCACATCGCCGCCGGCGCGCCGAGCGAGCCGCAGAGGACCACGAGGGTCACTCGCGGTAGAGCGCGAGCGCGCGGTCGATCAGTGCGTCCGCCGAGCCGAGGTAGTCCTCCGGAGCCGCCGCGTCGATCCCGAGGCGGCGCGCTTCCGACAGGACGTCGTCGGAGATGTTCGCGCGCATGCGCGCCGCGTCGACGTGAAGGCCGTCGAGCGAGCGCCGGACGGCGGCCGCCGCCCCTGCCGTCGCCGCGAGCGCGGTCGAGAGTGCGCCCCACTCCGCGTGCCAGGCACCGACGGCGCGCTCGTGCTCCTGGACGCCCGACTCGTAGAGCAGCGCGACGTTCGCACGAACGTGGCGCACGCATGCGCCGGCGAGCACGGCCGCGATCGGGTTCCGCTTGTGCGGCATCGTCGAGGATCCGCCCGCCTCGGCCTCGGCCACCTCGGCGACCTCGGTCTGCGCGAGCAGCACGACGTCCGTGGCGATCTTTCCGACCGCGACGGCTGCACCCGCGAGCGCGCCGGCGAGATCTGCGACAGGAGCCCGGTGCGTGTGCCAGGGCACTACCGGTTCGCGCAGTCCGAGCTCTGCAGCGAACAGCCGGACGACCTCGGGCCCGCTCTCCCCGAAGGCGGCGAGCGTCCCGCCCGCGCCGCCGAGCTCGGCCGGCAGCGAGCCCGCGACCGCCGCCAGACGGCTCCGCGCCTCGACCACGGCGACGAGCCAGCCGGCGGCCTTCAGCCCGAACGTGGTCGGCACGGCCTGCTGCAGCAGCGTCCGTGCGGCCATCACGGTCGCGCGGTGCGTCTCGGCGAGCGCCGCGCACGACGGCGGCGACAGCTTCGAGCTCGCCGTCGATCACACCGGCCGCGCGCTGCGACACGACCATCGCCGCGGTGTCGAGGATGTCCTGGCTCGTCGCGCCGCGGTGCACGTCGCCGGCGTGCTCGTCGCCGACCTGAGCCTTGAGCGCGCGGACGAGCGGCTCGACGGGATTGCCCGGCGGCACGACCTTGCTCTGCGAGCTCGTGCTCGTCGTAGAGGTCGGCGTGACAGGCGGCCGCGATCATGGCGGCGGAGCCCGAGGAGACGAGACCGGCCTGCGACGCCGCGACGGCGAGCGCACGCTCGGCCGCGAGCAGCGCCTCCAGCCAGGCGCGGTCCGAGACCGCGTCCGCGGCGTCCGCGGGCACGAAGATCGCTTCGAAGGTCGTCACGCGGTGAACGGAATCACGCTGCCTCGAGCATGCGCAATGCCGCGAGCTCGATCAGCGAGGGCGCCTCGGTGACGCGCAGGTCGTCCGCGACGCGCAGATCCCAACCGGTCGCCGCGCGGACGTCGTCGACCGCGACGGAAGGGTGCACCGACGTCAGCGTCAGCTCGCCGTCGCGCGGCTCGAGCACGCCGAGGTCGGTGACGACGACCCGGACGCGATCGCCGAGACTCGTCGTGAAGTCGAGCTGCTCGACGAACGCGCGGCGTGACTGGCGGAGCAGCACGAAGACGTCCTTCACGCCGGTCGCGATCTCCGGCGCGCCGCCGCCGCCCGGAAGCCGGACGGCCGGATGGTCGTAGTCGCCGATCACCGTCGAGTTGAGGTTGCCGTGGCGGTCGATCTGCGCCGCGCCGAGGAAGCCGATGTCGATTCTCCCGCCCTGAAGCCAGTAGCCGAACATCTCGGGCACGGAGACGACCGAGACGGCCGTCTCCGCCAGCTCGCCGTCGCCGATCGAGAGCGGAAGACGCTCGGGCTTGGCGCCGATCGTGCCGCTCTCGTAGACGAGCACGCACTCCGGGGCGTGCGTCCGGCGGGCGAGATTCGCGGCCACGCTGGGCAGGCCGATGCCGACGAAGCACACCATGCCGTCCCGGAGCCGCCGCGCGGCCTCGACGGCCATCATCTCGTCGGCCGTGTAGTCGCTCGCGCGTCCTGGGATCCCGTTCACGCCGGCATCTCGGGCACGATTATCACGCCCGTTCTTGTCCGATTGTCAAGATGCTGTTCTAATAGACGGAACATGGCGGGCGCGTCGTACTCCCAGTCGCTCGAACGGGGGCTGGCGATTCTCTCGGCGTTCAGGTCCGGCCGGCCGCTCCTCGGCATCTCGGAGCTGGCGCGGGAGATCGGCCTCGGCCGGTCGACGACGCACCGCTACGTCGCCACGCTCGCCGCGCTCGGCTACCTCCAGCAGGACCCGGGGACACGCAAGTACCGGCTCGGCCCCCGCGTCCTCGACCTCGGCTTCTCGGCGATCAACTCGATGGAGCTGCGTGAGCTCGCTGCGCCGCACCTGCAGCAGCTGAGCGACGAGAGCGGGTTCACCGTCAACATGGCGGTGCTCGACGGCGTCGACATCGTCTACGTGGAGCGCTGCCGCAGCTCGCGTGCCGGCCAGCGCGAGATCGACCTCAACCTGCACGTCGGATCGCGGATGCCCGCCTACTGCACCTCGATGGGCAAGGTGCTGCTCGCGTTCCTCGGGCCGGGCGAGCGCGACGCGCTGATCGACGGCTCGATCCTGCAGCGGCGCGGGCCGAACACGCTCACCACGCGCCGGTCGCTGCACGCCGAGCTCGAGCGCGTGCGGCGCGAGGGCTTCGCGATCAACAACGAGGAGCTCGCCTACGGCCTGCGCTCGATCGCGGCGCCGGTGCGCGGCCACGACGGCGCGGTCGAGGCGGCGGTCAACCTCGCGGTGCACAGCTCGATGGTGTCGATGCAGGAGCTCGTCGCCCGGCTGACACCGGCGCTCCTGAAGACGGCGGCGGAGATCTCGGCCCGAGCGGGCTACCGGCATCAGCCGGCGGAGATGTACTCGGTCAGGTAGCGGATCTGGAAGCTCTGCTGTTCGGACTGCTTCCGCACGAGGTCGCCGATCGAGATCATCCCGACGACTCTGTCGTCCTCGACGACGGGAACGTGGCGGATGCGGCGGTCGGTCATCAGCGCCATCGCCTCCTCGACCTCGGTCTCCGGCGTGATCACGACGACGGGCGAGGTCATCACCTCGCGCACCGGCGTCTCGCGCTCGCCGAGCCCTTGCACCGCCACGCGGCGCAGGTAGTCCCGCTCGGTGAAGATCCCCTCGACGTCGTTCAGGTCTTCGCCCGCGACGAGGATCGCGCCGACGTTGGCCTCGACCATCGCCCGCACGGCCTCGATCACGGTCGTGCTGCCGTCGATCCGGATCACGTTGGCGCCCTTCTCCTCGAGGATCTTCGCGACGGTGGCCATCCCACAGCATTCCGATCAGAGGCCCACCCGTGTCAAGGCTCGCCGTTAGGGTCAGTTGAAGATGAGCAGCGTCGAGGTGCTGACGATGGGGCGGATCGGGGTCGATCTCTATCCGGAGCAGATCGGCGTGCGCCTCGCCGACGTCCAGACGTTCCGCAAGATGCTCGGCGGCAGCGCGACGAACGTGGCGGTCGCGGCGGCGCGGTACGGCCGGCGGTCTGCGGTGATCACGAAGGTCGGTGACGATCCGTTCGGCCCCTATGTCCGCGAGGCGCTTCAGGGGTTCGGCGTCGACCCGGCACGGGTCGGCACCCACCCCACGCTGCGCACCCCGGTCGTGTTCTGCGAGATCTTCCCGCCGGACGACTTTCCGCTGCTCTTCTACCGGGAACCGATGGCGCCGGACATGACGGTGGAGCCGGAAGAGCTCGATTTCGAGGAGATCGCCGAGGTGCCGCTGTTCTGGACGACCGGCACCGGCCTCTCGGGCGAGCCGAGCCGTGCGGCGACGCTGGCGGCGCTCGAGGCGCGCGGCCGCCGGTCGATCACCGTGCACGACCTCGACTACCGCCCGGGTTTCTGGCAGTCGGAGCGCGAGGCGGGCAAGTGGGGACGGCAGGCGGTGAAGCACGCGACCGTCGCGATCGGCGGCCGCGCGGAGGCCGCGCCCATCGTCGGCGACCGGTCACCCGCAGACACGGCGAGCGCGCTCCTCGACCTCGGCGTCTCGCTCGCGATCGTCAAGCTCGGGCCCGAGGGGGTCTTCGCGGCGACGCACGACGAGCAGTTGACGGTGCCGCCCGTCCCGGTGACGGTGCTGAACGGGCTGGGGGCCGGCGACGCGTTCGGCGGCGCACTCTGCCACGGGCTGCTCGCCGGTTGGGAGCTCGAGCGGACGCTCCGCTTCGCGAACGCCGCGGGCGCGCTGGTCGCCTCGCGGCTCGGCTGCGCCGACGACATGCCGACCGCCGCCGAGGTGGACGCCCTGCTCGCCTCGGTCTCGGCACCGGTCACGGACTGAAGGCCGGGTCGGCCGTGATGCGCCACTCGCGCACCGGGCCTGCCATCACGTTCAGGTAGTAGCTCTCGTGCCGGGCGCCGGCCGAAAACGGGTGGTAGCCGCGCGGGACGAGGACGACGTCGCCGTCCACGACCGCGACCGCCTCGTCGAGCGTGCGGTCGTCGGTGTAGACGCGCTGGAACGCGAATCCGCCCTCAGGACGCAGCCGGTGGTAGTAGGTCTCCTCGAGCAGCGTCTCGCGCGGCGGGTCGTCGACGTCGTGCTTGTGCGGCGGGTAGCTCGACCAGTGCGCCGCCGGTGTGCGCACTTCCGTGACGAGCAGCGATTCGGCCGGCTGGTCCTCCATCAGGATGTGGAAGATCGAGCGTGACTCCGCGTCGGCGCCGCGCGACTCGAAGCGGGCGTCGGCGGCCTCGAGCAGGCGCAGCTCCGCCCCGGTCCGGGCCGGCGCGGTGCAGACCGCGAAGTCGTCGCCCTCGGCCGACCATTCGATCCCCGGCGGGACGTAGAGCGCCGTCGGCGGCCCGTCGAACACCGAGGCGCGGCCGCCGACGCCGCGCCACTCCTGGCCGCCCGCTCTCAGGTCGGCGGCGGCCGGAGAGGACGACCACACACGTCTCGCGGTCGTCGAGGCGCTGCGTGACACGCCCGTCGCGGTAGACGGCGAAGCCGACGTACGTCCAGCCCGCGGACTCGGGGGTCACGCGGAGGACGCATCCGTCCGCCTCGGCGTCGTGGGTGTGCACTACGAGCTTCGTCATGGAGTTCGCAGATCGTAGAGTCGTGGCGTGGGCACTGTCAGGGTGACGGCCGCGCAGGCGCTCGTCCGCTTCCTCGCGGCGCAGCACGTCGAGCGCGACGGCGTGCGGCAACGGTTCTTCGGCGGGTGCTTCGGGATCTTCGGTCACGGCAACGTGGCCGGCCTCGGCGAGGCGCTGCTCGCGAACTCGAACCTGCTGCGCTACCACCCGGCGCGAAACGAGCAGGGCATGGTGCACGCCGCCGTCGGCTATGCGCGCATGCGGAACCGGCTCGGCGCGTTCGTCTGCACGTCGTCGATCGGGCCCGGCGCGACGAACATGGTCACCGGGGCCGCCCTCGCGACCGTCAACCGTCTGCCCGTGCTGCTCCTTCCCGGCGACGTGTTCAGCACGCACGCGCCGGACCCGGTGCTGCAGCAGCTCGAGAGCCCGTCGGCGGGCGATGTCTCCGTCAACGACTGCTTCCGGCCCGTGTCGAGGTACTTCGACCGCATCTGGCGTCCGGAGCAGGTGATCGCCGCCGCGCTGCAGGCGATGCGCGTGCTGACGAGCCCGGCCGAGACGGGCGCGGTGACGCTCGCGTTCCCGCAGGACGTTCAGGCGGAGGCGTTCGACTGCCCGGAGGAGTTCCTCGCCGAGCGCACCTGGCACGTCGCGCGACCCCCGGCCGATGCCGAGTCGGTCGCGCGCGCTGTCGAGGTGATCCGGGGCGCGAAGCGGCCGCTCGTGGTGGCCGGCGGCGGCGTGATCTACTCGGAGGCGAGCGGAGCGCTGCGCGCATTCTGCGAGGCGACGGGGATCCCGGTCGGCGAGACGCAGGCCGGCAAGGGCTCGCTGCCGTACGACCACCCGTCGTGCCTCGGCGCGATCGGCGCGACGGGGACCTTCGCCGCGAACCGCGTCGCCGCCGAGGCGGACGTCGTGATCGGCATCGGCACGCGGTACAGCGACTTCACGACGGCTTCGACGACGGCGTTCCGCGGCGACGGAGTTCGCTTCGTCAACGTCAACGTCGCCGACTTCGACGCGGCGAAGCAGAACGGCGTGCGCGTTGTCGCCGATGCGCGGGCCGCGCTCGACCAACTGCGCGAGGCGCTCGACGGGTGGTCGGTGGGCGACGACTACCGCGACCAGGCGGCGCGCCTGAACCGCGAGTGGGACGAGGAGGTGTCGCGGCTGTACGCGCTCGGGAACGAGCCGCTGCCTGCGCAGAGCGAGGTGCTCGGCGCCGTCAACGAGGCGTCGGCGCCCGCCGACGTGGTCGTCTGCGCGGCGGGCTCGATGCCCGGCGACCTGCACAAGCTGTGGCGGACGCGCGATCCGAAGGGCTACCACGTCGAGTACGGCTACTCGTGCATGGGCTACGAGATCGCCGGCGGCCTCGGCGTGAAGATGGCCGCGCCGGAGCGGGAGGTGTACGTCCTCGTCGGCGACGGTTCGTACCTGATGTTGTCGAGCGAGCTCGTCACGGCGCTGCAGGAGGGCGTGAAGCTGACGGTCGTCCTCGTCGACAGCCACGGGTTCAACTCGATCGGCGCGCTGTCGCGATCGGTCGGTCTCGACGGGTTCGGCACCCAGCACCGCTTCGCCCGCGACGGCGTCCCGGTGCTCGACGGTGACGCGGCGCCGCCCGCGCAGCTGCCGGTCGACCTGGCGGCGAATGCCGCGTCGCTCGGCCTCGAGACGGTGCGGGTCGAGTCGGTCGGCGCTCTGCGCGAGGCGCTCGAGCAGGCGAAGCGGGCCTCGACGACGACGGTGATCGTGGTCGAGGTCGACCGCTACGTGGGCGTCCCCGGCTACGAGAGCTGGTGGGACGTCCCGGTCGCCGAGGTCTCGGAGCTGCCCGCCGTCCGGGCCGCCCGTGCCGAGTACGAGGCGGCGCGGGCCGCCGAGCGGCGCGTCCTGTAGGCGCGAACCACGGTGCCTGGCACCCGGCTAGGCCTCCTGTCCGGGCGGCGACGTGCGCCGTCGGAGGCGGTCGCGCAGCGCCGTCCCTAGGGCCGGCTCCGGCTCCCGTTCGGGCCCCGGCTCCTCACCGGCCCGCACGTTCCAGAGATCGATGTTCAACCGGTCGATCTCGTCGACGAGCATCGTGATCGCCTTGCCGGCGGCGCGAACCTCGTCGCGCTCGTCGGAGGCGAGCCCTGCTCCCCACGTACGGAGCAGCTCGATCTGCTCAGAGTCGAGCCGACCCGCCATGGCGCGACGCTACCACTGTCGATTGGTGAGCGTGCTCGCCGTCCACAGGGCGGCCGCCGAGCGCGCTCAAACGGCGCTGGGCCAAGTGATTGGCTGTGGATAACCGCTGTGGGAAAGCACGCGCAGTCTTCCGCGGGAGGATCGCGGTCGCAGGATCGTGCCCTCTTGCACGATCGGCGTCAAGGTCAGGTTTGTATGACGACCGGCATGCCGCCCGGAACGTCGGCGAGAGTCGGTCAGCCGTCGAGCTTGTCGGGCTCGTCGGCGCGCGAGCGCTTCAGCTTCACCGTCGCCACCGTCGCCGCGCCGAGGGCCGCGAGCGCGATCGCACTCTTGTTCGGCTTCTTCGTCTCGGGGTCGACCGACGGCACCGTGCTCCGGGCCTTCATCTTGAGGACCTTCTTCCACCCCTGCCAGGCGATGTAGCCCATCACCGCGTTACGACGGTTGAAGACCTCGTTGCGACGTTTCGGGGGACGCATGGCTGAACCTTAGACGGTTGCGCGCTTGCGGTTCGGCAGGTGGATGGCCCGGCCGAGCGCGACGAGGCCTGCCTCCTTGACCGCCTCGGAGAGCGTCGGGTGCGCCGCCATGCCGTCTGCGACCGTCTCGACGGTCGACTCGGCGTCGATCGCGACGACTCCTGCCTCGATCAGATCGGTCACGTGCGGGCCGACCATCACGATGCCGAGCAACTCGCCGTAGCGGGTCTCGTGGATCGACTTCACCCACCCGACGGTCTCGGCCTGCATCACTGCACGCGCGTTCGCGACCCATGGAAACGTGCCGACGGCGACGTCGTCGCCGTACTGCTCGCGCGCCTCGGCCTCGGTGAGCCCGACGCCGGCGACCTCCGGATCGGTGTAGATGGGACGTGGCACCGCGCGGTTGTTCACCGCCGCGTCGTGACCGCACGCGTTCTCGGCCGCGACCTCGCCTTCGCGGAACGCCGTGTGGGCAAGCTGCCAGTGGCCCGCGCAGTCGCCGACCGCGTAGATGTGCCCGACCGACGTCCGGCGGCGCTCGTCCGTCTCGATCCCCTTGCGCGGATCGAACGCGACACCTGCCGCCTCGAGCCCGATGCCCTCGACGAGCGGCCCGCGCCCGACCGAGACGAGCATCAGGTCGCACTCGACGGACTCGCCGTCGCCGAACCACACGTTGAGCGCGTTCCCGCGCTGCTCGACGCCTGTGCACTGCTTGCCGAGCTGCAGCGAGATGCCGCGCTTCCCGAACGCCTTCGCGAGCTCCTTCGCCGCGTCTGCGTCCTCCTGCGGGATCAGCGTGTCGAGCATCTCGATGATCGTCACCTCGGAGCCGAAGCGGTTGAAGATCGAGGCGAACTCGGAGCCGATGATGCCGCCGCCGAGGATCACGAGCCGGCGCGGTACCTCGGTCTGCGCGAGCAGTCCTGTCGAGTCGACGCAGAGATCCGACTCGAGCCCCGGAATCGGCGGACGGAGCGGGAACGATCCGGTCGCGATCACCGCCGACTTGAAGCGGACGTCCTCGCCGCCCGCGACGGCGATCGTGTTCGCGTCGGTCAAGCTGCCGTGGCCCTTCACCCACTCGACGCCGTTCGTCTTGAACAGGCCGGCGACACCCTGGGTCATCTGCCGGGAGACGCGGGCCTTCCACTCGTTGGCGGCGGCGAAGTCGAGCTGTGGCTGTTCGACGCGGACGCCGAGCAAGCCGAACACCTCGTTCGCCTGGTGCAGGAACTGCGCCGTCTGGACCCAGGCTTTCGTCGGGATGCAGCCGATGCGAAGGCACGTGCCGCCGAGCTCCGGCTCCTTCTCGATGCAGGCAACGTTCGCGCCGAGCTGTGCGGCGCGGATTGCTGCCGTGTACCCGCCGGGGCCTCCGCCCAGGACGGCAACGTCGACTTCCATCTCGCTCTCCCTCGATTCCGTTGGGTGCCGCAGGCGATGCTAGCGCCCCTCTACATCACGAGGACGAGCTTGCCGAACTTCCCGCCGGCGGCGAACGCATCGTAGGCAGCCTGCGCCTCGGCGAGCGGGAACGTCCGCTCGACGGGCACGTCGACCGCTCCGCCGTCGACGAGCGGAACCACGTGACGGCCGACCCGCTGCACGACGAGCGCCTTCTCCTCGAGCCTGCGGGCCCTGAGCATCGAGCTCGAGATCCGGCCGCGCGCCCGCATCAGCAGCCCGAGCTCGAGCGTCACGCGCGACCCGCCTCCCATGCCGATCACGACGATCCTGCCGCCCTCGGCGAGCCTGCCCAGGTCGTCCGCGACGTGATCGCCGCCGACGAGCTCGAGGATCACGTCGTATTCACCGTCGACGGTCGTGCCGGCGCCGAGCGCCTCGAGCCGCTCCTTGCTGTGCCGCGCGAGCGCCGTCACCTGCGCGCCCGCCGCCACGCCGAGCTGCACGCCGGCCACTCCCACTCCTCCTGCAGCGCCGTTGACGAGCAGGCGCTCACCGGCGGCGAGCCCCGCCTGCGTGAACAGCGCGTCGTGCGCGGTCGCGAACACCTCCATGAACCCGCCCGCCTGCGGGTCGGAGAAGGCGGCAGGTGCGGGCAGCGCATGTCGCTCGTGCACGGTCACGAGCTCGGCATGGCCACCTCCACCGAGCAGTGCGACGACGCGATCGCCCTCGCGGAAGTCACGCACGCGCGGTCCTGTCGCGACGACCTCGCCCGCGCACTCGAGCCCGGGGATGTCCGGCGGCGCACCCGGAGGCGGCGGATACCGGCCCGCGCGCTGGGCGAGATCGGCGCCGTTGATGCCGGCGGCGCGCACCCGCACGAGCACCTCGCCGTCTCCCGGAACCGGGTCCGGCCGTTGCTCGAGCTCGAGACGTCCGTCGACGACGACCGCGGCCAGCACGCCCGGCATCGTACGGGCGGGGTCGATGTACGCTCGCCGAGTGCGTGCAGCGCTCATCTTCGACCTCGACGGCACGCTGGTCGACACCGTCTACGCCCATGTGTTCGCGTGGCAGCGCGTCTTCGCGGATGCAGGGTTGCCGATCGACGGTTGGCGCATCCACCGCCGTGTCGGCATGAGCGGAGGGCTGTTCGCGCGCGCCGCCGGGCGCGAGGCGGGACGCGAGCTCTCCCCTGAGGAGGCCGACGACCTGCAGCAGCGGCACGGCGAGCTGTTTCGAGAACTGCTCCCCGAGCGCCGACCGCTGCCCGGTGCCGTCGCGCTCCTGCAGGAGCTGCGCGAGCGCGGCGTCGTGCACGGGATCGCGACGTCGGGCAGGCGGCCGGAGATCGACAAGTCGCTGGAGGCGATCGGCGTGCCACCCGAGACCGTGGTCGTCGAGCGCGGAGACGTCCTGCGCGCGAAGCCCGAGCCCGACCTGTTCCTCGCCTGCGCCGAGCGGATGGGCGTGCCGCCCGCCGAGTGCTACGTGGTCGGGGACGCGGTCTGGGACCTGCTCGCCGCCCGCCGGGCGGGGATGCTGTCGGTCGGCCTGCAGAGCGGCGGCTACGGCGAGGCGGAGCTGACCGCCTCCGGTGCGTTTCGCGTCTACCGCGACGCCGAGGAGCTGCGCATGTCGCTCGACGAGCTCGGCGTCCTGCCCTGACGCCTTTTCGCATCGATCCGGAGCCGACGAACGCTACGTGCTTGCCCACCAGACAGCGACGAGGTAAACAATCGCCGCAGCCGGAACGCAAAGCAATCCGGCCATCCACGCGACTTCTCCGACGTCTGGCCACGGCTCCTCGGTGCCGGAGAGCGTGGTAGTTCCGGCGGTGCCATCGTCGATCGCGCGGCTGAGTACGGTTGCCGCCCAATCGAACTGAATTCGTGCCGTCGCCAGTGCTCCGCCCCCCAAGATGATCAGCGTTGCCGCTATTGCGACAAGCGCCTTGGGGGCACCGTCGGCCACGTTGCTGGCGAGTAGGCCGATCAACGCGATGAGTCCCGCACCGACCCAGAGAATCATGCTCAGACGCCATTGGTACTGTCGAAGGCGCTTGGCATAGGTCTGCTCGGCATTCTTGGGCGCGATGCGCTGTCCGAGACGCTTTATGAACGGCTGTGGCGTGTTGGGAAGGGCAGCCACGTGAGTGTCAGGCATGTCGAAAGCTATTGAAGATCGAGAAGGAGTGATCCAAGTACGTTTCGATCTCCGACGGCTGTAAGGGTGCGTCCGCGTAGGCGTGGCGAGCTACGACTGCGACGGTCACCATCTCTGCGAACAGTTCGGCGAACCGGTCGCTCACGTCGCCTTGACTCATGAGCCGCTTGGCTTCCGCAAGCGCCTCGGGCAGCTCGTCGGCTGAAGGGACAGGATCAACAGTCAGCCGCGCGAGCAAATCCGGTCGCGCTTCGAGGCCATGGCGCGAAGCTCGCGCGATGCCTGCCTGCACGCCGGCCGAAAAAGCAACGTTCGACGGGGGTTCCAACACTGCCATCTCGCACCTCCCGTATGGGACATCGCAAGGCTCTCAGCGTGTGGTACGCGGGTCAAGCAACTGGGTTCACTTCCATCGAGGCCCGTAGACTGCTCGGGAGATGGCTTCAAAGCTTGACGGCATCCATCACGTCACCTGCATCACCGGCGACGCGCCGCAGAACGTCGAGTTCTACGCGCACACGCTCGGGCTGCGGATGGTCAAGAAGACGGTCAACCAGGACGACCCGACCGTCTACCACCTCTTCTACGCGGACGAGCGCGGCTCGGCGGGCGCCGACATCACGTTCTTCGAGTACCCGGGCGTGCCGCGGGGCCTCGCCGGCGACGGGATGGTCCATCGAATCGTCTTCCGCGTCGGCTCCGACGACGCGCTCGACTTCTGGGAGGCGCGCGTCGGCGGGACGCGGACACGACGGCTCGCTCGTGTTCGACGATCCGGAAGGGCTCACGCTCGAGCTCGCGATCGACACCTCCGGCAACGAGCCGCTCGTCGCATCGCATCCCGAGATCCCCGAGGAGCATGCGCTGCGCGGTTTCGCAGGCGTTCGCGCGTACGCGTCGGAGCCCGAGACCAGCGCGCGGTTCCTGTCGTCGCTCGGCTTCGAGCCCGGCTGGAGCTCGCGCGGGAACGACCGCGAAGGGTTCTACGTCTACGACGAACCGCCCGCAACGGCGCCGCGGCAGGGCGCCGGCACCGTCCATCACGTCGCCTGGGCCGCACCGACCGACGAGCATGCAGCCTGGGTGCAGCGTGTCGCGCAGGCCGGCGGGCGGCCGACACCCGTGATCGACCGCTTCTGGTTCCGCTCGATCTACTTCCGCGAGCCGAGCGGCGTGCTGTTCGAGATCGCATCGCTCGGACCGGGCTTCCAGGTCGACGAGGACCCGGAGCACCTCGGCGAGAAGCTGATCCTGCCGCCGGCGTACGAGCACCTTCGTGCAGAGATCGAGCCGCGGCTGACGCCGCTGCCGAACCCGCGCGAGCTCGTGTGACCGTCCGCGAGCGCCCGGCGTCCGGCGAGGCCGAGGGCGCGCTCGTCCTCTTCCACGGGCGCGGCGCCGACGAGAACGACCTCTTCCCGCTGCTCGACGCGCTCGATCCGGAGCGCCGGCTGCACGGCTACACACCGCGCGGACCGCTGCACCTCCCGCCGGGCGGCGCGCACTGGTACATCGTCCCGCGGGTCGGCTTCCCCGACCCCGCCACGTTCCATGCGTCGTACGACGAGCTGTCTGCATGGCTCGACGCGCTCCCGCACGAGCGAATCGTGCTCGGCGGGTTCTCGCAGGGCGCGGTGATGTCGTACGCACTGTCCCTCGGACGCGGGCGCCGCCGACCCGAGGCGATCCTCGCTTTCTCGGGGTTCGTCCCGCAGGTCGACGGCTTCGAGCTCGACCTCGACCCCCCGCTCCCGCCGGTCACGATCGCACACGGGACGCTCGATCCCGTGATCCCGGTGGCATTCGGCCGGGCCGCACGCGACCTGCTCGTCGCCGCGGGCGCCGACGTCGCCTACCGCGAATCGGAGATTCCGCACACGATCGACCCGCGCGCGGTCGACGACGCACGACGGCGCCTCGGCGAGGCGCTCGCTACGAGAAGCGCCTGATCATCGTCAGCGCACCGTGCTCGTGACCGACCTGCGTGAAGCCGTTGCGCTCGTAGAACGCGACCGCCGGCGACTCGTCCTCGACGCTGAGCGACACCGCCTGGTGCCCGGCCGCGCGTGCCTGCTCGAGCAGCGAGTCGAGCAACTCCTGGCCGACGCCGTGGTGGCGGCGTGACGGCACCACCGCGATCGTCAGCTCCGGCGTCTGCCCGTCGACGAAGCCGTACCCCGGTGAGGCGGCGGTGAAGCGACGGAGCCACGCTGCGCCGATCGGGTGCCCGGCCTCCATCGCGATCAGCGCGAGGTCGTCTGAGCGGCCCCAGTTCTCGGTGTAGCGCGAGAGCGGTATCTCGTCGTCGAATCCTGCGACGCGCCAGTGATAGGCATGGGTGAGCATCGACTTCATGAACGTGACGTCGGCGTGGGAGCCGCGACGAACCATCGTCGGCCTACAAGGCGAGCGCGGGCTCTTCGACGAGCTGCTTCACGGTACGGAGGAAGTCGGCCCCGCCGGCGCCGTCGACGGCGCGGTGGTCGACGGTGAGGGTCATGGTCATCATCGGCCGCACGACGAGCTCGCCGTCGACGACGACCGGACGGTCCTCGGTGGAGCCGACCGCGAGGATCGCAGCCTGCGGCGGGTTCAGCACCGCAACGAACTGCTCGATGCCGAACATGCCGAGGTTGGAGATGGTGAACGTCCCGCCTTCGAGATCGCCCGCGATCAGCTTGTTCGATCGAGCCCGCTCGACGACCTCAGCGCGCGCGCGGGCGACGTCGGACAGCGAACGCAGCTCGACGCTCGAGATCACGGGCACGACGAGACCCTGCGGCGCGGCGACGGCGATGCCGATGTTCGCCGTCGGATACCGCAGCAGCGAGTCCTCGTGGTAGGCCACGTTGACGTCGCGGTGGCGCTTGAGGCCGGCTGCGCAGACCTTCGCCAGCACATCGGTGACGGTGACGCGCACATCGGGGTCGAGCGCGCGCGCCTTCGCGATGAGCTCATTCGTCCGCGTCATGTCGGCGCTCACCGTGAGCTGGAAGACGGGTGCCTGCCATGCCGCAGTGAGGCGACGCGCGATCGTCTTGCGCACCTTTGTCAGCGGCACCGTTTCGACCTCGCCGGAGACCACCGGCGCAGGCGCGGATGCGGGCGCGGCGGCGGGAGCCGTGGCGGCCCCGCGCTCGACGTCCTCGGCGACGATGCGGCCGTCGGGGCCGGTGCCACGGAGCGAGGAGAGATCGACGCCGCGCTCGCGCGCGAGCCGGCGCGCGAGCGGCGAGGCCTTCACGCGGCCGCCGTTCGAGGAACTGGTGCCTGGCACCTCGGTGCCAGGCACCGGGCTCGAGGGCGGGCGCGGCCGGGGCCGGGGCCGCAGAGCTGGTGCCTGGCACCTTGGTGACAGGCACCGGAGCGGCGACCTCTTCGCCCGCCTCTCCGATCCAGGCGATCGTCTCGCCGACCGGCGCCTCGCCCTCGGGCAGCGCGATCTTGAGCAGGACGCCGGCGAAGTCGGACTCGACCTCCTGCGTCACCTTGTCGGTGTCGATCTCGTAGAGCGGCTCGCCCTTCGCGACCTCGTCGCCCTCCGACTTCAGCCAGCGCGTCACCGTGCCGGCCTCCATGCCTTGACCGAGCCGCGGGAGCTTGACCTCGTTCGCCACGGCTACGAGCCTACTTCCCGACCGTGCGCCTGATCGCAGCGAGCACGTCGGCAACCTGCGGGACGACGAACTGTTCCATCACCGGCGCGAACGCGAGCGGCGCGAACTTCGACCCGACCCGCTCGATCGGCGCATCGAGCCAGTCGAACGCCTGGTACTGCAGCACGGCCGCGACCTCGGCGCCGAAGCCCATCCGCGTGACCGCCTCGTGCGCGATCACGGCGCGATTCGTCTTCTTCACGCTCGCAACGAGCCCATCCTCGTCGAGCGGCTGCAGCGTCCGCGGATCGACGACCTCGACGGAGATACCGTCGGCCTGCGCCTCGTCCGCCGCCTTGAGCGCGTGATGGACGAGCGGGCCGGTGGCGATCACGGTGACGTCGGAGCCCTCGCGAAGAACACGCGCCTTGCCGAGCGGGATCGGCTCGAGCTCCTCGGGCACCTCGCCTTTCACCGGATAGAGCAGCCGGTGCTCGAAGACGATCACCGGGTTGTCGTCGTAGATCGCCGACCACAGCAGGCCGCGGACATCCTCGGGCGTCGACGGAAACACGACCTTGAGCCCCGGCACGTGCACGAGCCACGCTTCGAGCTGCTGGGCATGCTGCGCGCCCGGCGACCAGCCTGCGCCGCCCTGCGTCCTGATCGTGAGTGGGATCTTGAGCTGGCCACCCGACATGTAGCGGTGCTTGGCGGCCTGGTTGACGATCTGCTCGAGCGAGAGCGTCAGGAAGTCCTCGTACATGATCTCGACGATCGGCCGCATCCCCGCCATCGCAGCGCCGATGCCGGCGCCCACGATCGCCATCTCGGAGATCGGCGTGTTGCGCACGCGCTCGGGGCCGAACTCGTCGAGCAGCCCCTGCGTGACGCCCATCGAGCCGCCCATCTCGGCGATGTCCTCGCCCATGATGAAGACGTCGTCGTCGCGCCGCAGCGCGGTGCCGAGCGCGTCGCGAACTGCCTCGCGATAGGTGAGCTCAGGCATAGACGTTCTTGAGAGCGTCTTCCGGCTGGGGGTCGGTGCCGTTCTTCGCGAACTCGACGGCTGCGTCGACGACGCCGACCGCCTCGTCGTCCAGCGTCTGGAACTCGTCGTCGGACAACCCGAGGCGGGCGCGGAGCCGCGGGATCGGGTCGTGCTCGGCCGCATCCTCGCGATCCTCCTTCGAGCGGTACACCTGCGGGTCGCCGATGTAGTGGCCGTGCATGCGGTACACGCGCACGTCGAGGAAGACCGGGCCCCGTCCATCGCGCGCCCACTCGAGCGCGTCGAGCGCCGCCTCGTGGACCGCCTCGACGTCCTGGCCGTCGACCTTGCGCGAGCGCATGTCGTAGGCAAGCGCGCGCTTGCTCATGTCGTCCCAGACCGGTGAGTGCTGCCAGCCGGGCGTCGATTCCGCCCAGTGGTTGTTCTCGCAGACGAACACGGTCTTCGTCCGCCACAGCTGCGCCAGGTTGAGCGACTCGTGGAACGTCCCGATGTTCGTCGTCCCGTCGCCGAAGAACGCGACGGCGACGCGCGGCTCGTCGCGCAGCCGGAACGCGAGCCCCGCACCCGTGACCGCGGGCAGGCCGCCGCCGATGACGGCGTTCGCGCCGTAGTTGCCGCGTTCGACGTCGTAGAGGTGCATCGAGCCGCCGTAGCCGTGCGAGCAGCCCTCGATCTTCCCGTAGAGCTCTGCCATCACGTTGTTCGGATGCGTGCCGCGCGCGAGCGTGTGACCGTGCGCGCGATGCGTCGAGGCGAAGATGTCGCCCTCCTCCATCGCCTGGCAGACCCCGACAGCGGTCGCCTCCTGCCCGATCGCGACGTGCAGGAATCCGGGGAGCTCACCGGCGCGGAAACGCTCCTCTACTCGCTCCTCGAAGCGGCGGATCAGCAGCATCTCCCGCAGGAACTCGCGTAGCGTCTCTTCTCCGAGCGCGCGCCTCTTCTCGACCTTGGCCACGGAAGGGCAGTGTACGTTTTGCGCCGTGAGCCTCGCCGGTGACTGGGCCAGACTGCAGGGCGTGCTGCCGCAGGGCTGGTCGCGCGCCGAGCTCCGTCTGACCGCCGCCGACGAAGGAGCGGCCGGCCGCGCCGCCGCGTTCCTCGCGCCCGCGCAGCCGTTCAGGCCGTCGCCGAACGTCTTGCGCTTCGCCTCGTCCCGCGACGGCAGCGCGGCGAGCCCCGACGGCCTCACCCGCCTCCTGCGACGGCTCGACGAGGAGCGGATCCGCGGCCACCTCGAACTGGCCGACACGACCTCGCCGGCGGCTCTCGAGGAGGTGCCCGAGCCGACCCTCTCGCTCGTCGAGTCGTGGCAGGCCGCGCTGGCCGGGGTGCCGCCCGACTGGAGCGATCTCTACGCGGAGCTGCGGCTCAGCTCGAGCGACTACATCGACCCGGGTGCGGTGCTGCTGGCCCCGATCAACCCGCGGCGCGACGGCACGCGCCTCGCACTGCGCTTCCGCGCGGCGCGCCTGGCCGGCTACGGCGCCTCGGCCGGCATGGTCGAGCGCTGCCTCGAGCGCTGCGACGGCATGGGCATGGAGGGGTCGCTCGAGGTCTTGCGCGTCCTGAGCGACACGCGCCTGGTCGGGACGCAGGGCCCGACGTGGCTCGTCTCGGGCTCGAACGTCTGATGAGCCCCCACCCCGTCTCCTGGTTCCTGATCGAACCGGGCTGGCGTGTGCAGGGCTCCGACGGCGGCGAGCTCGGGAGCGTCGAAGAGGTGCTCGGCGACCGGGACGAGGACGTCTTCGACGGGCTCTCCGTGGTCGCCGGCCTCGGCGGACGGCCGCACTACGTCCCGGCCGAGCACGTGGCGTCGATTGCGAGCGACGGGGCCGTCACGCTGGTCATCGACCACGACGCGTTCGAACAGCTCCCCGAGCCGGGCCGCCGGCCCTGACCGACGCACTCGCCCAGTCTGCGGCGATCCGCGCCGGCGAGCTGACGCCGGTGGAGGCGGCCGAGGGCGCGATCGCGCGCATCGAGGCTGCGAACCCGAAGCTCAACTTCCTCGTCACCGACTGCTTCGAGCAGGCGCTCGAGACGGCGCGCGCGCCGCTTCCACAGGGGCCGTTCACGGGCGTGCCGATCCTCGTGAAGGACTTGACCGAGACCGCGGGCGTGCGCACGACGTTCTCGTCGCGTGCGTTCGCCGACTACGTGCCGGAGGCCGATGCGGCGGTGGTGCGGCGGATGAAGGAGGCCGGCTTCGTGGTGCTCGGCAAGTCGAACACGCCCGAGTTCGGGATCACCGCCGTGACCGAGTCGGATCTGAACGGGGCGTGCCGGAACCCGTGGGACACGGAGCGCACGCCGGGAGGCTCGTCGGGAGGTGCGGCGGCCGCGGTCGCCGCCGGCGTTCTGGCGCTCGCGCACGGCTCGGACGGCGGCGGCTCGCTCCGCATCCCCGCCGCGTGCTGCGGCCTCTTCGGCTTCAAGCCGTCACGCGGGCGCGTCTCGCCCGCGCCGTACGTCAGCGGCTCGCTCGAGTTCTCGCAGAACGGCCCGGTGTCGGTGACCGTGCGCGACGCCGCCGCGTTCCTCGACGTGCTCGCCGGGTACGAGTGGGGCGACGCGAACGTGCTGCCGCCGCCCGAGCGCCCGTTCGTCGAGGAGGTCGGGCGGGATCCGGGCCGGTTGCGGATCGCGTTCACCGACGTGCCGCCGATCCCGCACCCGGTCGATGCGAGCGCCGTCGCCGTCGCACGCGCAGCCGCCGACGCGCTGACTGCGCTCGGCCACGATGTCGTCGAGCAGACGCCGCCCTGGCGCGACGACAACCTGCTCCGCGCGTTCGCGGTGCTCTGGCAGACGTCGCCGGCGCTCTTCCCCGTGCGAGACCGCTCCCTCCTGATGCCGCTCAACCGCGTGCTTGCCGAGTCGGCCGACCGGACGTCGAGCGTCCGCCTGGCCGAGGCGACGGTCGCGCTGCAGCGCGCCGCGAGGCAGGTGGTCGCCTTCTGGCAGCACGTCGACGTCGTCCTGACCCCGGCGCTTGCGATGCCGCCTGTGCCGATCGGCTGGATCTTCGAGCCCGACGACCCCTGGGAGCAGTTCGCCCGCGGCGGCCAGTTCACGCCGTTCACACCGATCGTCAACGTGACGGGACAGCCGGCCGTCTGCGTCC
This sequence comes from uncultured Thermoleophilia bacterium, assembly GCA_963774355.1. Taxonomy (GTDB): domain Bacteria; phylum Actinomycetota; class Thermoleophilia; order Gaiellales; family Gaiellaceae; genus PALSA-600. The sequence goes on from CAVZER010000008.1 coordinate 47,095, forward strand.
CGTTCGACGTCGTCGACGGTCTGCCCGTCGGGATCCAGCTGATCGGCCCGCCGGTCGGCGAGGCGTTGCTGTTCCGGCTCGCGGCTCAGCTCGAGCAGGCGCATCCCTGGGCCGACCGGCTCCCGCGTTCCTGAGCGCGCCGGGTCCGGAATACTCTCGGCCATGTCCGAACCGGCACAAGAGCCGAAGCCCCGCGGCCTGAGGGTGGTCGCGCCCCGCCGCGGGCTGATCGCCTCGTTCAAGCGCACGGCCGAACGCGCCCAAGCATTTGTCCGGCTCGAGCGCGAGCTCGCCACGACCGAGCTGAAGAAGAAGCTTCAGACGATGGGCGTCGGCGCCGGCCTCGGCCTGGTCGCGATCTTCTTCCTCTTCTTCGGCCTGATGTTCATGTTCGCAACGATCGCCGCCGGGCTGGCGACATTCCTTCCGGTCTGGGCCTCGCTGCTGATCGTGACGGTGGGGCTGTTCATCCTGTGCGCACTCTTCCTGCTGCTCGCGCGCGGGCGCTTCCGTGAGGCTTCGCCGCTCGTCCCCGAGGCCGCGATCAGAGAGGCGAAGCTCGCGGCGGAGGCGCTCAAGCGCTGATGCCCTTGGAGCGGACACCCGAGCAGATCAACCAGGAGCTCAATGCTGAGCGGACCGAGTTCGTCGACGCCGTCGGCGAGCTTCGTGTCTCGGTCGAAGAGACGCGCGCCAAGGTGAACGCCGTCAAGCGCAAGCTGCCGTTCATCGTCGCCGGCACGACCGCGGCCGCCTTCGTCGTCGCGAGCGGCCTGGGGGCGACCTTCCGGTTGTTCGCCGGTCGCCGTGGCACGCCGACCACCGAGCGGTGGCGGCTCGGCCGCTGGTCGCTCAACGAGGACGACGACGACTGAAGGATCGGTGCCTGGCACCAAGGTGCCAGGGACCAGGTCTTCGCCTACTCGCGGAGCTCGGCGCCGAACTGCGCCCCGAGCGCCGAGACGATCGCGCTTCGCAACCGCCGTGCGTCCTCGTCCGTGAGGGTGCGCACCGGCGACTGGAACGAGACCGAGAACGCGACCGACTTCTTCCCCGGGGGAATCGGATCGCCGGTGTAGACGTCGAAGACGCGGATCTCCTCCAGCTCGGCGCCGGCGGCCTCACGCGCCGCCGCGACGATCGCGCCCGCCTCGACGTCCTCGCCGACGACCACGGCGAGGTCCTGGCGGACGGGCGGGAAGGTGATCACGTCGTGGTAGATGACCGGCTCGCGGCTCTCCTCGAAGAGCGCGTCGAGATCGAGCTCGAACCCGCACCACGCCCCCTCGAGCAGGCTCGGATGCAGCTCGCCCACGAGGCCGGCGCCCGTGCGGGCCGCCTTGCCCGGGTGGAAGAGGCGATCCTCGGTGCGCTCGAAGACCGGGTCGGCCTTGAGCGCGGCGTACACCGCCTCGACGACGCCCTTGCCGTGGAAGAAGTCGCCAGTCGCGATGCCGGCGACGCGAACGTGCTCGTCGGGAAGGTCGCCGCCGGGCAGGTAGACGCGTGCGACCTCGAACAGCGCGATACCGGACGCGCCGGCGTCGAGATTGCGCGCCGCGGCGTCGACGAGGCTCGGCAGGATCCGTGTCCGCAGGGCTGTGAAGTCGACCGAGATCGGCTCCGGCAGCCGCCAGGTCGTGTCGTCGTCGGGGCGCAGGCTCGGCGTGTACGTCTCGCTGAACCCGAGCCCGACGAGCGTGTCCTCCACCCTGCGCCGTAGCTGCTGCTCACGCGTCAGCGTCCCGAACATCGCGCGCCGCAACGGGAGCGTGAACGGCACGTCCTCGAGCCGGAAGCGGGCGACCTCCTCGACGACGTCGATCTCGCGTGTCACGTCACGCGCCCTCCAGGTGGGGACCACGACCCGGTCGCCGTCGTGGTCGAATCCGAGCCGTTCGAGCAGCCGCCGCTGATCCGCCGGCGGCGTGTCGACGCCGATCACCGCGTCGGCCCGCTCCGGCCGGTAGGCGATCACGGGCCGCGCCGGGAGCTCTCCGTGCGCGTCGGTGTGCGCGGTGAGCGTCGCGCCTGCGAGCTCGGCGAGCAGCTGCGTGGCGAAGTTGGCCGCAGGCTCGGCGACGTACGGATCGACGCCCTTCTCCCACCGGTTCGAGCCCTCCGTGCGCAGGCGCAGCCGCTCGCTGGTCTGGAAGAGGCCGTGCGGCTCGAAGTTCGCCGCCTCGAGCAGCACCGTCGACGTGGTCTCGCCGATCTCGGTCTCCTCTCCGCCCATGATCCCTGCGAGCGCGACCGACCGATCGCCGTCGGCGATCATCAGGTCCGCCGTCGTCAGCTCGCGCTCGATCCCGTCGAGCGTCCTCAGGCGCTCACCGGGGTTAGCACGTCGTACGACGATCCGGCCACCGTGCAGCTTCGTGTGGTCGAACGCGTGGAGCGGGCTTCCGAGCGCGAGCATCACGTAGTTGGTGACGTCGACGACGTTCGAGATCGGCCGCATCCCCGCCGCAAGGAGTCGTCCCTTCAGCCACACCGGCGACGTCGCGATCGCGACGTTCTCGAACAGCCTTCCGATGTAGCGCGGACAGCCGGCGAGATCGTCGATCTGCACCTCGACCGACGCCGCCGGCAGCTGGATCGGCTCGGTCCCCGGCTGCGCCGCGAGCGGCAGGTCGTACAGCGCCGCCACCTCCCGCGCGATGCCGTAGACGGAGAGCAGATCCGGGCGGTTCCCCGTCGACTCGACGATCATGATCGTCTCGCGGAGGGGCAGCACCTCGTGCAGCGGGGTCCCGGGCTCGACGCCGTCGGGCAGCAGCATGATCCCGGTGTGGTCGGCGCCGAGGTCGACCTCGTCCTCCGCCAGGATCATCCCGTCGGACACCTCGCCGCGCACTTTTCTGCGCTCGAGCGTGAGGCCGTTCGGGAGCACCGCGCCGGGAAGCGCGACGGCGACCGTCGCGCCGGCACCGAAGTTCCACGCGCCGCAGACGATCGAACGCGCCTCGCCCTCGCCGATGTCCACCCTGGTCAGCTGGAGGCGGTCGGCGTTCGGATGCTTCACGGCCTCGAGGACACGCCCGACGCGGAACAGCCCGAGGTTCCCGTCCACGTCGGCGACGCCGCGCGTCTCGACACCCTCCACCTCGGCGGAGGCGATCGAGAGCCGGGTCGCGAGCTCGTCGACGGGCATCTCGAGTGGGACGTACTCGGCCAGCCAGGAGAGCGGGACTCTCATTCCTAGAACTGCCTCAGCACGCGCAGGTCGCCCTCCCAGAGGGCGCGGATGTCGGGCACGTCGTGGCGGAGTTGCGCGGCGCGCTCCAGGCCGCACCCGAAGGCGAAGCCGCTCCACCGGTCGGGGTCGACGCCGACGTTCTCGAAGACGCGCGGGTCGACCATGCCGGCGCCGCCCATCTCGATCCAGCCGGAGAACTTGCACGTGCGGCATCCCACGCCGCCGCAGATCCCGCACGAGACGTCGGGCTCGATCGAGGGCTCGGTGAACGGGAAGTAGTGCGTGCGGAAGCGCACCCGGCGGTCGGGGCCGTACAGCTTGCGCATCACGTGCAGCAGCGTCCCTTTGAGGTCGGCGAGCGTGAGGCCGGCGTCGACGGCGAGGCCCTCGAACTGATGGAAGATCGGGTAGCGCGTCGCGGTGATCGCATCGCGGCGGTACACGCGGCCGATCGACACCATGTAGATCGGCGGCGGCTTCTCCTCGAGGATGTGGATCTGGCTCGGCGACGTCTCCGTGCGGAGGACGTGCGTGTCGTCGAAGAAGAAGGTGTCTCGAGGAGAGCGCGAGGAGTGCGTCGGCGCGAAGGCCAGCTTGTCGAAGTTGTATTCGACCGTCTCGACCTCACGATCGTCGCGAACCTCGTAGCCGAGCCCGAGGAACGCGTCCTCGACGATGCGTCGCACCTGCGTGATCGGGTGCAGATGGCCGATCGGCAGCTGCTCGCCGGGAAGCGTGACGTCGACGACCTCGTCGCGCAGGCGGCGGTCGAGCTCCTCCCGGCGCAGGGTGTCGGCGCGGGCACCGAGGTCGGCCTCGAGCCGGCTGCGAATCCCGTTCAGCAACATTCCCGTCTCGCGGTCGCGCACGCCGCGCAGCGCCTGGGCGAGATCCGACTTGCGGCCGAGCACGCGGACGCGGACGTCCTCGAGCTCCGCCTCGTTCGTCGCAGCCGCGATCGCGGCCGTCGCCTCCTCTTCGTGCGCCGTCCAGTCCACGGCGGCGACACTACCCAAGAGATGTCCGTGTACGACGCCATCGCTCGCCTCTACGACCCGTGGTCGCGCAGCGTCGTGGAGGACGTGCGCTTCTACGTGGAGGAGGCGCGCGCGGCCGGCGGCACGGTCGTCGAGCTCTGTGTCGGCACGGGCCGCATCGCCGTTCCGATCGCGACGGCCGGCGTGAAGGTGATCGGCATCGACACGTCGCAGGGCATGCTCGACGTGGCGGCCGAGCAGGCGCAGCTCGCCGGAGTGTCGGAGCTGGTCGACCTGCGATTCGGCGACATGCGCGACCCGCCGATCGAGGGGACGTACACGCTCGTCATCTGCCCCTTCCGCTCGTTGTTGCACATGGAGTCGGACGAGGACCGCCGTGCGGCGCTGCGCGCGATCCGCGGGCTCGCGGCGCCCGGCGGCCGGTTCGTGTTCGACGTCTTCACGCCGGCCGAGGACGACATCGTCGAGACGAACGGGCGGTGGATCGAGCGCGAACCGGGGATCTGGGAGCGGGCCGACTGGGACGAGCAGGCGCGCCGGCTGATCCTGCGTGTCCGGGGCGACGACGGCAGCGAGTCCCAGATGTCGCTCGCCTGGCTCTCGGTGCGCGAGTGGATCGAGATCCTGATGGACGAGGGGTTCGTCGTCGACGCGCTCTACGGCTGGTTCGACCGCTCGCCGTGGCAGGGCGGCGAGGACTCGGTCTGGGTCTGCCGCGCGCGTTCGTAGAGCGCGATCGCCCCAGCGGCAGCGACGTTCAACGACTCGGCGCCGAAGAGCGGGATCGTCGCCTCCACGTCGCGCTCGACCCGGGGCGGCAGCCCTTCGCGCTCGGCGCCGAGCAGGAAGGAGACCCTCCCCGACAAGTCGACCTCCGACAGCGGCCTGCCGCCGTGGGCAGCCAGCGCAACCCGCAGCGTCCCCTGTAACAGGGTTTTGCCCGGGGCTCCGCCGTCGCCCCAGCTGCCGAGCGGGACCTGCCAGATCGAGCCGGCGCAGGCACGTAACGCCTTCGGCGAGGTGGGATCTGCGCACTGGTCGGAGAGGCAGACGGCCGCGCCGAACGCGTGCGCGGTGCGGATGAGCGTGCCGACGTTGCCGGGGTCGGCCAGCCGCCAGAGCGCGAGCGTCGCCGGCCGCTCGTCGAAGCCCAGCAGGTCAGCGCGGCGATAGACGCCGATCACCCGCGGCGGGTGGGGCGCCGTTGCGATCTCGGACAGCAGCCGGGCCTCGACCTCGTCGCCGGCGCGGAGCAGGTCCACGGGCTCGGCGGTCGCAGCGCCGACTGCATCCTCGCCCTCGACGAAGAAGAGGCCGAGCTTGTCCCGCCAGCGCCGCTCGTGCAGCCTGCGGACGGTGCGGGCGATGCACTGCCCCGATCGGCAGGGAGCGCCGATCCGCCCGCAGCGACCCCCGGCTAGCAGGCAGCGCGCCATGCGCTGCGACGCTACCTACCGGCGCATCGGCGAGCGGCATCTTGGAATCGCCGGCCTTGACAGATACATGCCCATATCGGAATATTCTGGGATCGTGGCCCGCTCTTCGACGACGTCGGATGTCTTCAACGCGATTGCCGAGGCGCGGCGACGCGACATCCTCGACACGCTGATCGCAGGCGAGAAGGCGGTCGGGACGATCGTGAACGACCTCTCGATGTCCCAGCCCCAGGTCTCGAAGCACCTCCGGGTGCTCAGTGAGGTCGGACTCGTCCAGTCCCGGGCGGAGGGGCGTCGTCGGCTCTACAGCCTGGAACCCGCTCACCTCCGGCCGTTTCACGACTGGTTGGCCAAGTACGAGCAGGCGTGGAACGACCGACTCGATCGGCTGGACGACTACCTGAAAGAACTACAAGAACAAGGAGAGCCGCAGTGACACCTACACGGCACGATTCGGCAGTCATCGAGTTCCCGAACGAGCTCGAGATTCTCACCACTCGAGAGTTCGACGCCCCGCTCGAACTCGTCTTCGACGTATTGACGAAGCCAGAGCACGTGAGCAAATGGTTCGCTCCGTTTACCTGTGAGATGACGGTGTGCTCGATCGACCTGCGTGTCGGAGGGAGCTACCACCTGGTCTTCGTGACCGAAGACGGAAAGGAATGCTCGTTTCGGGGAACCTACTTGGAGGTCGAGCCGCCGACCCGGACCGTCGCAACGTGGCTGTTCGAAGGGTGGCCAGATGCGGACGCCGTCGAGACCGTGGATCTGCACGAAACGGACGGAGTGACGACGTTGACGATGAAGCTCGCCTTCCGCGACCAGGCCGGCCGTGACCACATGACCAAGTCCGACGGTCAGGAAGACAGTTTCAACAAGATGGAGGATTACTTGCGGTCACTGCTCGAGCAAAAGGCAACTGCCTGAGGAGCCGCAACCTGTCGTTGTCGCGGGAGCTGCTCACCCGCCCCACTCGAGCCACGCCGCGTGGAAGTCGACCTTCGCCAGGCGCCGCGTCTCGCCGCGCGGCCAGTGGGTGACCGCGAGAGCGACGCCCCCGTAGTCCGGATCGTGCCGCGGGCCCTCGAACGAGACCCAGGCGAGCGGGCCGTCGGCGCCGCCGCGCTCGAGCACCGAGACGAGCTGCGCGTAGCGGTCGTCGTCGAGGTAGGTGGTCGAGACGGAATGGAAGACGACCATCAGCGCGTCGTCGCGGCGCTCGGCGAGGACGCTCGGGAGGAGGTCGACGTAGTCGCCTCGTCGCAGGTCGATGTCGCACGTGCGTGCGATCGCGATCGCGCGCCGCAGCCGCTCGATCCGCTCGTGCTGGTCGGGCCAGACGAACGCCTCGAGCAGGCGCGCGCCACGCTCGTCGAGCGCCGACCGGGTCGAGGTCGAGCCCGATCCGGCGTTGGATGGTGAGCTCGCCCGCGAGCAGGTCGGCGGGCGGCCCTCCCCGGTCGTCGCCTTCGAGCACGAGGTCGCCGGCACCCGTGCCGAAGCTCCCGGCGCGGTAGCGGTAGTCGTAGCGGTCGAGTGCGAGCAGCAGCCCCGCGCTGGCGCCGAGCTCGACGAGATCGATGCGAGGAGCCTCGAGGGCCAGAAGCGCGGGCAGGATCCCCCACGCCCTCCGCACCTCGTTCGTCTGCACCGACTGCTTGCGGACGAACCGCGCCAGCAGCTCGCGCTCGTCGTCGAGCGCGGCGTCGACGTCGTCCCAGCTCGCCCGGCCGTCGAGGACGAGGTAGTGCAGCCCGGCGAGCAGCCGCAGCGGCAGGTCCCAGCGGAAGTCCGGCGCGAGCTCGCCGACGCGCCGGTCGGTCGCGAGGCGCCGGCAGAGCTGTGCGTAGAACGGCGAGCGGCTGTCGCAGAACTGCGCCTGCCGATTGAAGATCTCCGCCTGGCGGTCTATTTCGCGGCTGTCGCGAGAGCAGCTTTGGCCTGTTCGGCGAGCTCGCCGAACTTCGCCGGGTCGCTGACCGCGAGGTCGGCGAGAATCTTCCGGTCGAGCTCGACATCCGCTGCCTTCAGGCCCGCGATGAACTGGTTGTACGAGAGGCCGTTCTCGCGCGCACCCGCGTTGATGCGCATGATCCAGAGCCGCCGGAACTCGCGCTTGCGCACCTTGCGGTCGCGATAGGCATAGGCGAGCGAGCGCTCGACCTGTTCCTTCGCGTACTTGTAGTTCGACTTCTTGAGGCCCCAGTAACCCTTGGCCTCCTCGAGCACCTTGCGCCGCTTCTTGCGGGCGTGAACCGATCGCTTGACGCGGGCCATCGCCTAGCGCCTCCCGAGCAGGCGGTTGACGGTGCGCTCGTTGTCGGCCGCGACTGACTTGAACTTACTGAACGTTCGCTTCTGCTTCGGCGACTTGTGCTCCAGATTGTGGCTCTGGTTCGCCGACCGACGCAGCAACTTGCCCGTCCCCGTCACCTTGAACTTCTTCTTCGCTCCCGAGTGTGTTTTCTGTTTCGGCATCTCGTTTGACTCCTGCGTTCTTCGTGGGGCCGAGCACCATCGTCATGTTCCGGCCTTCGAGCAGCGGCTGCGTCTCGATCATGCCGATGTCCTTCACGTCGTCTGCCAACCGCATCAGCAGGTCGCGCCCACGATCCGGATGCTCGCGCTCACGGCCGCGGAACATGATCGTGACCTTCACCTTCGCGCGCTGGTTCAGGAAGCGCTCGACGTGGCCTCGTTTCGTGTCGTAGTCGTGCTGCCCGATCTTGGGTCTGAGCTTGATCTCCTTGACGTGGATCTGTGTCTGGTGCTTGCGGGCGAGCTTTGCCTTCTGCTCCAGCTCGTACCGGTACTTGCCGTAGTCCATGACGCGCGCGACCGGCGGGTCCGCCTGCGCTGCGACCTCGACGAGGTCGAGGTTCTTCGCGTACGCGTACTCCCGCGCCTCGTCCGTGGACTTGATCCCCATCTGGCCGCCGTTCTCGTCGATCAGCCTCACGCGCGGAACCCGGATCGCGTCGTTGATACGCGTCTGCGGCTCCGGACGGCGCGGTGGCTCTACCGACCGCCTACCTCTGGGCCTCAAGGCTGTGGCCTCAAATCTGTGGCCTCAAATGCACTTCACCAAGCTCGTCGTTTCCTCCTCCGTCAATGAAAAAACCGCCGGCGTGCATGGCGCAGCGGTCTCGTCAACCTGCTCGGTGAGCAACTCGGTTGAACCCCCGAAGCTCTCGCTAGGAGGTGAGAGACGGTTCCGCCCCTGCTTGCCAGGACTCAAGGTTAGCAAGTTTGTCGCGGAAATCGGCCAGCGACAGCGTGCTCTGACCCCCGCCGTGCTCTCGGATCGCCAGGGAATCGCTCGATTCCTTGTCGCCGTAGACGACGACGAACGGGATCTTGTCGATCTCGGCGTTCCGGATCCGCTTGCCGACCGTCTCGTCCGAGGCGTCGACCTCGACCCGGTACGGCGCAAGCTCATCGGCGAGCTGGACCGCCGCCTCGCGATGGCTCTCGCCCACCGGGATCACGCGGATCTGCACGGGAGCGAGCCAGAAGGGGAACGCGCCGGCGTAGTGCTCGATCAGGATCCCGACGAACCGCTCGAGCGACCCGAACAACGCGCGGTGGACGACGTAGGGCGAATGTTCGTGGTTGTCGGCGCCCATGTAGGTGAGCCCGAAGCGCTGGGGCATCTGGGAATCGAGCTGGATCGTCCCCATCTGCCACGAGCGGCCGATCGCGTCGGTCATGTGCAGGTCGATCTTGGGCCCGTAGAACGCGCCGTCGCCCTCGTTGACGACGTAGTCGATCCCGCGCCGATCAAGCGCGGCGCGGAGCGCACCCTCGGTGAAGTCCCATTCCTCGTCGCTGCCGATCTTGTGCTCGGGTCGCGTCGAGAGCTCGAAGCGCGCCTCGAGCCCGAAGAGGTCGTAGAGGAACGACGCGTAGTCGATGCAGCCGAAGATCTCGTCCTCGATCTGGTCGGCCCGGCAGAAGATGTGCGCATCGTCCTGGGTGACGTGCTTCACGCGGAGCAGGCCGTGCAGCGTGCCGCCCTTCTCGTCGCGGTGCAGCGTCGACGACTCCGCGAAGCGCATCGGTAGGTCTTTGTAGCTCCGCAGACGCGACCCGAACAGCAGCATGTGCCCGGGGCAGTTCATCGGCTTGAGGGCGAAACGACGGTCGCTCTCGTCGTGGCTCTGCACCCAGAAGATGTGCTCCTCGTAGTTCTCGAAGTGGCCCGAGGTGACGTAGGTCTCCTGGTCGTACAGAAGCGGCGTCTTCACCTCCAGATAGCCGCGCCTTTCGTTCTCGCGACGCCGGAGATCCTCGAGCTCGTTCCAGATCACCATCCCCTTCGGGTGCCAGAAGGGCGAGCCGGGCGAATGCTCGGAGAGATGGAAGAGGTCGAGCTGTAGCCCGAGCCGGCGATGGTCGCGGCGCCGTGCCTCCTCGACGCGCTCGAGGTACGCGGCCAGGTCGGCCTGCGAGTAGAAGGCCGTCCCGTAGATCCGCGTGAGCTGCGTGTTGTGCTCGTCGCCGCGCCAGTAGGCGCCGGCCAGGCCGGTGAGCTTGAACGCCTTGATCGGCCTCGCGTTCTGCAGGTGCGGGCCGCGGCAGAGATCGGTGAAGTCACCCTGGGTGTAGAGGGAGATGTCGCCCTCCGCGGTGTCGACGAGCTCGACCTTGTACGGCTCGCCCTCGGCGGTGAACCGCTTCCGTGCGTCGTCGCGGCTGATCTCCTGCCGAGTCCACTCGCGGCCCTCGGCGATCTCGCGCGCCACCTCGTCCTCGATGCGCGGGAGATCGGACTCGGAGATCGGCTCCGGGAACTCGAAGTCGTAGTAGAACCCGTTCTCGACCGGCGGGCCGATAGCGACCTTGACGCCGGGATACAGCCGTCTGACCGCCTCGGCCAGCAGGTGTGCAGACGAGTGGCGCAGCACGGCGAGCGCATCGGGGTCCTGCGCGTCGCGTGTCGTCAGAATCTGCAGGCGGGCACCGTCGGGAAGCGGCGCGCGCAGATCCTGCGGTGTGCCGTCAGCCCGCACCAGCACCGCCTGCTCGGCGAGCTTCGGGCCGATCGCCCGCGCAGCGTCGAGGCCGGTCGCGCCGTCGGGCAGCTCGAGCTCGGAATTGTCGGGCAAGAAGACTTTCATCGGACGTCCAAGGTTAGTCGCGCGGCTCTCCGGGATAGAGAGAAGCCGGCGGGAGGGGCCGGTGCCTGGCACCTAGGTGCCAGGCACCGCGCATTCACTTGCTGCAAAGTGCGCCTCTTTCATCGAGCGGGGCTCTTGCGCGGATCGAGTTCCGCCGCATAGATTGCGGCTCCCGTCGGGTGCGTGACGCGAGTAGGTCGAAGCCCCGCCGAGCGACTGCAAAAAGGCGCAAGCCCAAAGCGGCCGGTTGGCGAGGTGGACGAAAGCGACACCGCTCGGCGGGATTTTTGGTTGGGGGAGCACCTCCGGTTCTCCCCCCAAGGCCCCCCTCTCCGACACTTGGCGACTCGCGGTGGGCGAGCACGGGCAGAGCCCGCACTCGCCGTCAAGCGCTCCGCACCCGCGACCCGCGCGACTGCGTCAAGATCGCTTCGTGGACTTCTCACTCAGTCCGGAGCAGGAACTGATCAAGAGCACAGCTCGGGCGTTTTGCGATTCGGAGATCGCTCCTCACGCGGCTGCTTGGGATCGCGCGGAGGCGGTCGACCGCGGGATCGTGGCGAAGCTCGCCGAGCTCGGCTTTCTCGCGGCTGCGCTGCCCGCCGAGCACGGCGGGCTCTCACTCGACCACGTCTCGTACGCGCTGATCGTCGAGGAGCTCGGCCGGGCAGACTCGAACATCCGCGGGATCGTCTCGGTCTCGAACGGGCTCTACGGCAAGTCCGTCGCCCGCTTCGGCTCGCCCGAGCAGCGGCAGCGGCTGCTGCCGCCGCTGGCAGCAGGCGAGGAGCTCGGCTGTTACGCGCTCACCGAGCCTGGCGCCGGATCGGACCCGGGCGGGCTCGAGACGCGCGCCGTCCGCGACGGCGCCGACTGGCTGATCAGCGGCAGGAAGATCTTCATCACGCTCGGCACGTGGGCCGCGCACGCGCTCGTGTTCGCCCGCACCGGCGAGCCGGGGCCGCGCGGGATCACGTGCTTCGTCGTCCCGACAAACGCGCCGGGCTTCGAGTCCCGGCCGGTCAAGGGGAAGCTCGGTCTCCGCGCGCAGGACACGGCCGAGCTTTTCCTCGACGACGTCCGCGTGCCGGACAGCGCCCGCCTCGGCGACGAGGGCAGCGGGTTCAAGATCGCGATGACGGCGCTCGACCACGGACGCATCTCGCTCGGCGCGGGTTGCGTCGGGATCGCGCAGGGGTGCCTCGACGCGTCGGTGGCGTACACGAAGGAACGGCACCAGTTCGGCCGGCCGATCGCGAGCTTCCAGCTCGTCCAGGAGCTGCTCGCGGACATCGCCGTCGAGACGGAGGCCGCGCGCCTCCTCGTCTGGCGCGCGGCCGCGATCGCCGACCGTGGCGAGCGCCACACGGTCGAGGCCTCCGTGGCGAAGTACTTCGCGAGCGAGGTCGCCGTCCGCGCCGCCAACGCAGCCCTTCAGGCGCACGGCGGCTACGGCTACGTCGACGAGTTCCCGGTCGGCAAGTACCTCCGCGACGCCCGCGTGACAACGCTCTACGAGGGCACGAGCCAGATCCAGAAGCTCCTGATCGGGCGCGCGCTGACCGGTGAGAATGCGTTCACGTGAGGTCCTGGACCGACCCGGGACAAAGGTCTAGGTTGAACCCACTTTCCTACCCTTTACACCAAGGTTGATGCGTAGAACCATACGGAGGGCCAGGAAAAACGCAGACAACCAAATTCGAAAGGCGGCCCTTTCGATGGGTAATGGGGAGGAACGGACGGCAGTCGTACTCGACGACCAGCCGTTGTGGCTTGACGCACTCGAACAACTGCTCGCCAAGGCAGGGGTCCGGGTTGTCGGGAAGACCACGCAAATCGAAAGCGCACTCGGGCTCGTCGATGAGCTCCGGCCCGACGTGCTCATCGCCGGCACGGACGCGGCGAACATCCCGGACGGGGGAATCAGGTGCGTTGCCCGCGCTCACCAGCGCTGGCCCGAGCTCAAGTCAGTCGTTCTCGCACCGGATTACGATCCAAGGCAGATCGAGGCAGCGTTCGCTGCCGGCGCGTCGGTCTGCTGCATCAAGCGGGCAGCCGTCGACGATCTGGCGGTTGCGATTCGCCAGGCGTTCGACCACTCGATCTTTCTCGCCTCATCGCACGGCACGCCGGTTGTCGCGCGTACCCCGTCGAGGGGCGTGGGACGCGAGGAGGGCGTAGGCGTCCTGACGCGTCGCGAGATCGAGATTCTGCGGCTCGTCGCCGAGGGTCATTCCAACTCGGCCCTTGCGAAGATGCTGTGGGTGACGGAACAGACCGTCAAGTTCCATCTCGCCAACATCTACCGCAAGCTGGATGTCGCAAACAGGACCGAAGCGAGTCGGTGGGCACATGTCAACGGCATGCTGACACCCGCAAGCCCGGCGGTGAACGCGGCGGCGTGACCCGCCGATAGCGGCGACTGCCCAGCGTGGGCTGACAGGGGGAACATGCGGCCCAGCCCCCTGCCGCCCACGCGAAGGGCATCCCGCGCCTCAGCCATCGAGGGCGAGTTGACGAACCTCCCATAAGGGTGGGGAATCTTTCACCCCCCGCTTGGCCGGACCGAAAGGCTCCGGAGTGTCGAAAGGATCGCGCTTTGCGCGAATTGGGCGGCTAACCCTTCGGACGGGTACCTCAGAACGCGAAGCGCGCCCGCAACTGCTGGAGCACCTGGCCTGCGATGAGGTCGCCGGCGGCGGCGGTGTAGTGGACACCGTCGGGGAGGCGCATCAGCGTCAGCTGGCCGTGCACCCGGAGGTACGCGGCGTAGCGGCCGTGCGCATCGGCGAGCATGTCCCACGTGTCGACGTACGTCGACGTTCGCGGATTCTCCTTCGCGACGGATTCGAGAATGCGGTTGACGATCGGGAAGCTGTGCCGGAAGCCCGAGCCGTCCGGGATCGGCAGGCCGAGCCACACGACGTAGACGCCTCGATCGGCCAGCTCGCGCGTGACACCCTCGACGCGGCGCCGGTACTCGGCGTCCCACGATGGGCTCCCGAGCGGGCCGACCGTCTTCCCCTTTGGCACGCCCGCCATGTAGTTATGGGCGTCGTCGGCACCGAACGAGAACACGACGACCTTCGGCGCGAGCTGATGGACCGCCGCCGGGATGCGCAGGAACCAGTTGTAGAGATCCGGCCGCGCGAGGCCCGTCGACAGGCGGCTCTCGATGCCGACGATGTCTACGGAGGAGCCCGCAACGCGCTGGAGCCCCTGGCCCGGGACCTCGGCGAGCGAGTCACCCGCGACCCAGAGCCGCAGTGGATGTGCCGCGGTGAACCGCGGGAGCGGAGCCGCGTGGTGCGTGTGCGGCTTCACCCTCGACGGAGCGGTCGCGGGATGCGCCGGCGGCAATGCGAAGTGCACCTGGGTATCGATCTGATCCCAGCTCTGACGCCCGAGCGCCACCTGGATCGCGTGTCTCGGCGCCGTCAGGTGCAGGAAGCTGCTCACGTCCACGAGCGGCCGCGCGACGGCGAGCCCGATGTCGCGGCGGAGCCCCGGCTGCTGGATCTCTGCCGTCTTGCGCATCCCCTTGGCGTTGAGCAGCGCCGCGAAGACCAACGTCAGCAGGCAGACGGCGACGCTGCGGGCGGCTGATTGTGGCGGGATTCTCATGAGCGTCTAGAAGCGGAAGTAGATGAAGGGAGCGACACCTTGCGGCCCGAGCGCGTCGATCACCAGTAGGCATACGGCGAGGCAGGCGGCCTGGAGGACGGTCGCCAGGCGCCCGAACCGGAGCTCGATCCACGAGAGGGCGCTCGGGCGGACGTACTGCACCCCGATGCCGAACACGATCGCGACGACGACGGAGGTGGTCACGAGCGGCGAGGGTTGCCCCCACGCGTCGAAGAGCCGCTGCAGGATCTGCCACGCGCGCCCGAACGAGTCTGCGCGGAAGAACACCCACGCGAAGCAGACGATCTGGAAGGTCAGGATCCGGCCGAACCAGATGCCTGCGGTCGAGGTCGGCCTTCGTCCGATCGCCCGCTCGATGCAGAGCCCGGTGCCGTGGATGGCGCCCCAGGCGACGAACGTCCACGCGGCGCCGTGCCAGAGGCCGCCGAGCAGCATCGTGATCATGAGGTTGACGTACGTCCGGACGCGACCCTTGTGACTGCCCCCGAGCGGGATGTAGAGGTAGTCGCGGAGCCACCGCGAGAGCGTCATGTGCCAGCGGCGCCAGAAGTCCTGCAGCGAGACCGCCGAGTAGGGCGAATCGAAGTTCTGCGGGAACTTGAACCCGAGCAGGAGCGCGATCCCGATCGCGATGTTCGTGTAGCCGCAGAAGTCGGCGAAGATCTGGACGGCGTAGCCGTAGATCGCGACGAGCACCTCTAGCGACGAGTAGCGGTTCGGAGCCGCGAACACCTCGTCGACGATGTGGGTCGACAGGTGGTTCGCGATCACCACCTTGAGGAACAGGCCGCTGACGATCAGGAAGAACGCGCGCGAGTTGTCGACGCGACGCGGATCGCGCGGGCTTTCGAGCTGCGGCATGAGCTCGCTGGCGCGGACGATCGGGCCGGCGACGAGGTGCGGAAAGAACGCCTGGAAGACCGCGAAGCGCGCGAAAGACGCGGGCACGACCTCTCCGCGGTAGGTGTCGACGACGTACGAGATCGCCATGAACGTGTAGAAGGAGATGCCGATCGGCAGCGCCGCGTTGACGAGCCACGACGTTCCGACGAGGTTGTCGACCGAGCTGACCAGGAACCCGGAGTACTTGAAGTAGGCGAGCAGGCCGACGTCGAACCCGACCGCCAGCGTGAGGAAGGTCTTGCGCGCCGCGGTCGTCGTCGACCGGAAGATGGCCACGGCGAGAACGTGGTTCACGACCGTCGAGGCCATGAGCAGGAACACGAATCGCCAGTCCCACCAGCCGTAGAACACGTAGCTGGCGAGCAGGATCCAGCCCATCCATGTGCGCCGGTGCCGCTGCAGCGCCCACGAGACGGGCAGGACGATCATGAAGAAGACTGCGAAGGTGGCGGTCGGGAACAGCATCGGCCCGCGGCAGCGTTAACGGACGACGTGGAGGGTGAGTCGCCGAGTCGACGATGTCCCGGTCGAATCGGTGATGCGCACGTTGAACGTGTAGGCACCGGCGGCCGCCCGCGGACGGCCGCGGACGACACCGTCCGCCTCCAGGTGCAGGCCGGCCGGGGCGCGTTCGAGCAGCGACCACCGGTACGGCCCGATGCCGGCGCCGCCCACGAGCCGTGCCGAGTAGGCCGCGCCCAGCGTCGCAACGGGCAGGCGGGAGGTCTTGACGCGAACGTCGGGTGGGGCGACACCGCCCGCGTCGAGCGCCTTGTGGATCAACGTCGCCATCGCCTGGGCGCCCGACCCGTTCAGGTGGAGCCCGTCGCTCTGGAACCAGTCAGGGTGGCTCCGGGAGTAGACGTTCCAGTCGACGATCGTGAGCTCGGGGTGGTTCGCGACCGCCGCCTCGAGCGCAGCGTTCATGGTCAGGTAGGGGTGCCGCGCGGCACGCAGGGTGAGCCAGAAGATGTGCTTGACGCCGGCGCTCTCGAGCGCAGCAAGGGCGTTCTGGAGATCCTGCGGATAGGTGTCCTCGTGGTCGTTGTAGCCGACGGCAACCACGACGTTCGGCCCGATCGACGCGCCGAGCGACTGGACGAGCTGGATCACGTTGGGCGGGCGAACGCCGTTGTAGGGGCAGCTGTCGCCGGCGAGTCGCCGGCACGGAGCCACCTGAAGGTTCAGCGAGACCTCCCGACGTACCTCGGCGAGCGCCGTGCTCGTCTCCGCGATCGCGTCGGCGACCGAGTCGCCGATCAGGGTCACCTGGGGCGCCTTCGTCTGGGCGCGCGGCGCACCCGTAGCGCCGGCGGCGAGCGCCCCCAAGACGACGAACGCTGCGACCCCTGCGAGAGCGCGCGCCATCACGCCCGATCGTAGCCGCTCGTTCCGCCCGCCAGACGCGGAGTCGCAACGAGCGCGTTTTTCGTCGCGACCCCTGCTTGCGCGCCGCGATCGGCCGCGGATAGTCTGCGGCTCCCGCCGGGCGCGGAGCGCGAGTAGGTCGATATCCCACCGAGCGACTCAGGCGCGCGCAAGCGCGAACGGGCCGGTCGGAGGGGTGGACGAAAGCGCCCCCCGCGCCAGGCGGGTTTTTTCTTGGCAGACTGCGGGCAGGAGTAGCAGGCAGACGCGGCCAAACAGCTGTGGTCCGGATGTCTGTCACCTCCGAACCCAGCGAGACGTTCGCTCTGCCGATGTCAGAGACTGCATCTCCCCCCGTTCCTGCCGAGCAGACGGCCGGGAACGACGACGTGGTCAGCCCGGAGCTGGTGCTCGTCGATCCGGATTTGCGGGATCGGCTCGCCTCGCTTCCGCTCCCTGCGCCTGCCGTTGCACCGGCACACGCGGAGCCGGAGCCCGAGCCGGAGCCGGACCCCGAGCCGGAGCCGGAGCCGGCCCTGCGTGTCGCGCCACTGCCGCCCCCGCCCGAGCCCGAGCCCGTGCGCGCCGCACCCGAGCCGGTCGAGCCGCCCACCACTGCGCCGGTCCCGCATCGACGGAGGCGCCGTTTCGCGCTCGTCGTCGCAGCGCTCGCCGGTGCCGGGCTTGCGGCGGCGGCCACGATCGTCTTTCTTCCACGCGACAATTCCTCATCGTCGGGCGCTCGGGTGATCGACCCTGCGACCACGGGGCACATCGGCCGGCCGGCCTCGTCGACACCGGCGCCTCCCGCCACCGTCACGGTCGCCCCGGCGACGACGGCGCCGGCGAGGCCGACGACCGCCCCGGCGAAGCACCGCACCTCGACCGTGCGCACGACACACGGACAGACGACCGCGGGAGCACCGCCGGTCGCGCCGACGACAACTAAACCGTCGACGCCGAAACAGAAGCCCAAGCCCAAACCCAAACCGACTTCGACGAGCCCCTCCACGCCACCACCGCCGGCGTCCGCCACGACCCACGAGAAACTCGCCTGGGCACCGACGGCCGGCGCCACCGCGTACGAGATGGAGCTCCTCAAGAACTCGAAGAGCGTCCTCCATGTGCGCACGCGCCAGACGAGCCTGATCATCGCCGTGCGGCGGACCGGCGCGACAGGCCCGGCCGGCTCGGTGCCCCCGGGGAGCTACGAGTGGGTCGTGTGGCCGATCGTCGGCGGGCACCGGGGGCAGCCGACGGTCCGCTCGAAGCTGACCCTCCCCGGCCGCTGAGCGCTAGCCGGCGAGCTCGGCGATCCGCAGGGCTGCCCTGCGGAGGGCGGGCTCGTCGAACAGGTACGGCGTCGCGTTCGCGACGTCGTGCAGCGGCCGGTCGAGATCGGCGCTGCCGCCGGCCGCATTCATCGCGTAGCGCACCGGGATCTCGTGGCACGCCACGAGCGTCGTCGGCTCGTGCCGGTCGCACAGGCGCAGGAAGGCGGCGGCGTAGCGCCTCGCGGCGTCGTTGAGACTTTCCCCGCCCGGAAAGGCGACGTCACGGTCCAGGTGCGCCGACGACAGCCGGTAGTCGGCGAGCGAGCCGCCCTCGAGGCTGCCGATCCGCACGTCACCCAGGTCGGGATCGATCTCGGAGGGCACGTTCCGCCCGCCGAGCGCGATGTCGGCGGTCTGCCGCGCGCGGGGAAACGGCGAGACGACGAGCACGTCGATCGGCAGATGGGCGATCTGACCGGCGAGTTGCCTCGCCTGCTCGATCCCCCGCTCCGAGAGACCGCGGTCGAGCGCCGGATCCCCGTTGACGACGCCGTCGACGTTGAGCAGCGATTGGCCGTGGCGAACGATCACGAAGGTGCGCACCGGCGGAGCCTACGAGAAGGACGAGGAGGAGCGCCGCCGCGGGAGAATCCGTTGGAATGCCGTATCGCTCGTCACGGCTCTTCCGAGCTCAGTTCCGGCTGCTCGTCGATCTCAATCTCCTCGAAGCGGCGCAGGACCGGATGATGACGGAGAGCAAGGCCGGCCACCGCTTCCGTGCGCGGCGCGCGCGACGGGACGTGGTCGAGCTCAGGAAGGAGATCGACGCGCAACGGTTCGTGATCGCGGAGTGGAAGCCGCGGGCGCTCGACGAGGGCGAGCTCCTGACCCGCCTGCAGCCACTCCTCGCGGTGCCGCTGCCGCTGCCGCCGGCATCACCTCGCGCGCGCCGTGCCCCGGTCTCGGAGCAACTGCTCGCCTGGCTCGTCCTGTTGGCGGCAGGTGTCGCCTGGGCCTACGCGTTCGCCAGCATCGCCGCCAACGGGATCGACGATCGGCCGTCGCTGATCGTCGCCCAGATCTGCGCGATCGTTCTCTCGCCGATCGCGATCGCGCTCTTCGGTCGCCGCTGACGGTCGTTCCGCGCAGCCTGGAATAGTCTCGATGTGACCGCAAGCGCGCAGGCACTGGCGCCGCCGTCGGCGTCGACGCGCGTCGGGCCCGTCTTCGGCGCGCTGATGCTCGTGATGCTGATGGCGTCGCTCGACTCGACGATCGTGTCGACGGCACTACCGACGATCGCGGGCAGCCTCGGCGGGATCGACAAGCTGTTCTGGGTCGTCACCGCGTACCTGCTCACGTCGACGATCACGACGCCGGTCGCAGGAAAGCTCGGCGACATGTACGGGCGGAAGCTCGTGCTGCAGGTCGCCCTGATCGTCTTCCTCACGGGGTCGGCGCTGTGCGGGCTCAGCCGTGACATGCCGGAGCTGATCGCGTTCCGCGGCATCCAGGGCCTCGGCGGCGGCGCGTTGTTGGTGAGCACCCAGGCCGTCATCGGCGACGTCGTCTCCCCGCGGGAGCGCGGGCGGTACTCGGGGCTGATGGGCGCCGTCTTCGGCATCTCGACCGTGATCGGGCCGCTGATCGGCGGTCTGTTCGTCGATCACCTGTCGTGGCGCTGGATCTTCTACGTCAACATCCCGATCGGCGTCGTCGCGTTCATCGTGCTGCAGATCGTGCTCGCGACGCCGACCGTTCGCGTCAAGAGGACGATCGATTACCTCGGCATGGCGCTGCTCGCAGGCGGACTGACGTCGATCGTGCTCTACACCAGCCTCGGCGGGTCGACCTACGCGTGGTGGTCCTGGCAGATGCTCGCGCTGCTGGTACTGAGCGTCGTGCTGTCGGTCGGGTTCGTGGTCGCCGAACACCGCTCCGACGAGCCGACGCTGCCACTCTCGCTGTTCTCGAACCGTGTCTTCACGGTCTCGAGCATCGTCGGCTTCATCGTCGGCGTCGCGCTGTTCGGGTCGGTGACCTATATCCCGCTCTACCTACAGGTCGTGCGAGGGGCGAGCCCGACCGAGTCCGGCCTGCAGATGCTGCCGTTGATGGTGGGGGTGTTGATTGCGTCGATCGGCAGCGGGCAGTTGATCTCCCGTGTCGGCCGCTACAAGGTCTTCCCGATCATCGGCACCGGTCTGATGGTCGTCGGCCTCCTGCTTCTGTCGCGTCTCACGCCGGGAACCTCGACGCTGCTCGCCGACCTCTACATGCTCGTCCTCGGCTTCGGCCTCGGCTTCGTCATGCAGGTGCTGATCCTGGCGGTCCAGAACGCCGCCGACTACCGCGACCTCGGCGTCGCCACCGCGAGCGCGACGCTCTTCCGGTCGATGGGCGGAACGATCGGCGTGCCGATCTTCGGCGCGATCTTCACGAACCAGTTCGCGAACAAGCTCGCCTCCCACCTCCCTCCCGGCGCGGCGGGCCAGCTGCCGTCGCACCTCGGCCCCGAGCAAATCGGGAAGCTTCCGCCGGCGATCCGCGACCCCTACATCGACGCATATGCCTCGGCACTCCACCCGGTCTTCCTGATCGCTGCGTTCCTCGCAGTCGCTGCGTTCGCGTTCACCTGGTTGCTCGAGGAACGGCCGCTGCGCCAGACGGTCGCCGATCAGGGAATCGGCGACAGCTTCGCGTCGCCTCGGGACGCAAGCTCACTCGACGAGCTCGAAGCGCGGCTGAGCTCGCTCGCGCGCCGCGAGAACCGCCACGTCGTGTACGAGCGCCTCGCGAGCGCGGCGGAGATCGACGTCACGCCGGGTGAGGCCTGGCTGCTCCTGCGGATCGACCAGGTCGACGCCGTCACCGCAGACGAGCTGGCCGCGCGCTACAAGCTGCAGCCGGATGCGGTCGCGTCGCTGCTCGCCGACCTCGGTACACACGGTCTGGTCGAGGGCGCACCGGGCGTGCGGCTGACCGAGCGCGGACACCAGGCGGTTCAGAAGATGGACGAGGCGCGGCAAGAGGCGCTCCAGCGCCTCCTCGAGGACTGGCAGCCCGAGCAGCACGCAGAGGTGCTTCAGCTACTCGAGCGGTTCACACGCTCGCTGCGGGGGACCCCACGGCCGCCCGGCGATACGCGGCCTCCCGCGGCATACGCCCGGTCGGGCGAGGGCGCCGTTCAGGGAGCGTGCGCCCAGTCCGCTCCGACGTGCTCGAGGATCGACATGAGGAGCGCGAAGGAGTGCATGACGTGCTCGTGCGCGAGCCCGCGCGCGCCCGCGACCGACCCGGCGACGAGCGCCTGCCGGATCGCGGCGTGCTCCGCCTGGTTGCGTGCGTAGAGACGGTCGAGCTCCTCGTCGACCGGGGCCCAGACGGCGGGGCCCGAGAACGTGCGCCGCGAACCCTTCGCGATCGCCTCGATGTACGGCACGTCGGCCGCGCGGTAGATGACGTCGTGAAAGGCGTGGTTCGCGCGCATCCAGTTGGCCATCAACGAGCGCCGGTCGCCGCCGGGCTCGCGCGAGCGCAGCTCCTTGGTCAACCGAGCGAAGCGCTGCTCGCAGGAATGGAGCTCCGCCAGGCCTTCGGCGGTGAGCTTCGGCGCGGCGATCTCCGTGACGAGAGCCTCGAGCTCGGCCCGGACGAGGAACGCCTGCTCGAGCTCGTCGTGGGAGAGCGTTCGGACACGCACGCCCCGGTTGGGCACGAAGGAGACGAGGCCGAGCGCAGCGAGGCGGCGGAGCGCCTCGCGGACCGGCGTACGCGAGACGCCGAACTGCTCGGAGAGCTGCTCCTGCCGCAAGACCGATCCCGGCTCGAGCTCTCCCGAGACGATCGCTTCCTCGATGAAGACGGCGATGTCGTCGGCCTTGGTGCTGTCGCTCACGTGCACCGATCGTACGCCTCGCGTCCCCTGCGGCCTATCCGAATTGCGCCTCCTCGGTGGAGCCGAGCAGGGCGAGCGTGGAGCTGTCGCCTCCCGAGAGCGCCGTCATCACCTGGTCGAAGTAGCCCGCGCCGACCTCGTGTTGATGACGCGTCGCCGTGTAGCCGCTCGACTCGAGCGCGAACTCGCGCTCCTGCAGCTCCACGTACGCACCCATCCCACGCTCGCGGTAGCCGCGGGCCAGATGGAACATCCCGGCGTTCAGCGAGTGGAAGCCCGCCAGCGTGATGAACTGGAAGCGGTACCCGAAGGAGGCGAGCCGCTGCTGGAACGACGCGATCTCGGCGTCGTCGAGGTGCTCCCGCCAGTTGAACGACGGCGAGCAGTTGTAGGCGAGCAGCTTGCGCGGGTGACGCTCGTGGATCGCGGCCGCGAAGGTCTCGGCCTCGCCGAGGTCGGGCGTCGAGGTCTCGAACCAGATCAGGTCCGCATACGGCTCGTACGCAAGCCCTCGCGCGATCGCCGAGCTCAGCCCGTCTTGCACGCGGAAGAAGCCCTCGCTCGTCCGCTCGCCGGTCACGAACCCGGCATCGACCTCGTCGATGTCGCTGGTGAGGAGCGTGGCGCTGAGCGCGTCGGTGCGGGCGACGAGCACGGCCGGCACGTCGAGGACGTCGGCCGCAAGTCGCGCCGCGCTCAGCGTCCGGATGAACTGCGACGTGGGAACGAGCACCTTCCCGCCGAGGTGACCGCACTTCTTCTCGGCCGCGAGCTGATCCTCGAAGTGGACGCCCGCTGCGCCGGCCTCGATCAGCGAGCGCATCAGCTCGAACGCGTTCAACGCGCCGCCGAACCCCGCCTCGGCGTCGGCGACGATCGGCGCGAACCAGTCGACGTCCTCACGCCCCTCGGCCCAGTCGATCTGATCGGCGCGCTGCAGGGCCGCGTTCAGCCGCCGCACGAGCGCCGGGACCGAGTTCGCCGGATACAGGCTCTGGTCGGGATACGTCGCTCCGGCCAGGTTCGCGTCCGCGGCCACCTGCCACCCCGACACGTAGATCGCCTCGAGCCCGGCGCGCACCATCTGCACCGCCTGGCCGCCGGTGAGCGCCCCGAGCGCCGCGACGTAGTCCTGGCCGGTGAGAAGCCGCCAGAGCCGCTCGGCGCCGATCCGCGCAACGGTGTTCTCGGGGACAACCGAGCCGCGCAGCCGCACGACGTCCTCGGCCGTGTAGTTCCGCTCGATCCCCGACCAGCGCTCGTCGTCGCGCCACTGCTCGTCGAGCCGGCGAACCTGCTCGTGCCTAGTCGACGTCATGGTCACGTTCGCAGAACTCGGGGCACGTGCACTCCGCCACTTCCGCCGTCGTCAGGACCAGGTGCCGGTCGGCGACTGCGACCGGTCGAATGCGCGGCGTCCGTAGAGGACGCCCGCCGAGCGCGCGGCCGCCGCTCCCAGGGGTCGGCGCGAGCCGAGGCGCGTGCTGTAACGGCGCGGTCATCCCGCTGCCGGCCGGAGCACGAAGCTCGTGGGCCCGATCTGCTCAGGAACGAGCGACCGTCCTTCGGTCAGCACCAGGCTGTCGAGCGCTGCGGAGACGCGCCGGCCGAGCGAAAGGGGCTCCGCCCCGCCCGGCACCTGAAGCTCGAAGCAGGAGCCCGTGGTGACGACCGAGCCGTCGACCCCCTGCTGCGCGAGCGAGCTCATGAGCCGCTCGGTGACGATCGTCGGCATCGCCTGGATCCGAATGACCGTTGCAATGACGCGCGAATCGGGCATGACAGCCTCCTCTTGGATCCCGTTGTTCATCATCTGGGATCCTAACAGCATCGCTTCAAAAGGTAAAGCCTGCTGTTTGAGCCATTTAGCGGACATTGCTGGATCCAAGTTGGATGGAGCAGGATCCGGGGGCAGTTGCGGCAAATCGTCCTCGAGGACGACGCGAGGATCGTTCTCGCTCCCGTTTTGCGGACGCGGCGCGGCCCCTAGCTTGAGGGGATGCTGGGCGGGGACGGTGAGCGGCAGCGAGCGCGATCGGCGGCGGTCCTCGCGATCTGGCTTGCGGCCGCCGCCCTGCCGCTGATCGGGCTCGTCTCGCTGCTCCTGCGCTCGCAGTTCGACCCGCACTTCGAGAACTACCGCGCCCACTTCGTGATCTTCGGAGCGGTCGGCGCCCTGGCGTTCGTTCTCGGCTACACGGCCGGCGAGGCGGCCAAACGACGTGGCGATGCCCGCGTGTTGCTCCTCTCGCTCGCGTTCATGGCGACCGGCGGCTTCATCGGTCTACACGCGTTCGGAACGGCGGGCGTGCTCTTCACCAAGGAGCACGCCGGCTTCCAGGTCGCGATCCCGGTGGGACTGCTCGTGAGCGCGATGTTCGCGTTCGGGTCGGCGTTCGTCGACGTCCACCCCGCGATCGGGCCGTCGATCGTTCGGCATCGGACGCTCCTACGCGGATTCGTGCTCTCGGCGATGGCAGTGTGGTTCGTGTGGACGGTCATCGACCTGCCGCCGCTGCGCGCGCCCGACAGCGAGGCGGCGCGCGGGAGCCTGCTTGCCGTGCTGGCGATCGTCGGCACCACTGTCTACGCGGCCAGCGCCGCGCGCTACTGGAAGATCTTCCGCCACGACCGCCAGGTGCTACCGGTCGCCGTGATCGCATGCTTCCTGCTCCTGTCGGAGGCGATGATCGGGGTCGCATTGACCGGCGAACGCAAGTGGCATGCGAGCTGGTGGGAATGGCACGGCCTGATCGTCACGGCGTACCTGATCATCGGCTTCGCCGCTCGCCGGGAGTGGCGCGACGAGCGCTTCCGCCATCTCTACCTCCCCACCACTCGCGAACGGAGCCAGAACATCAGCGTCCTCTTCGGCGATCTCGTCGGGTTCACGCAGTTCTCCGAGCGATCGACACCTGCCGAGGCCGCCGCGGTGCTCAACACCTACTGGGGCGCAGCCGCGCCGTTGATCACGCGTCAGTTCGGCGGCGAGCTGGAGAAGTTCATCGGCGACAGCATCGCCGCCACGTTCAACAGCCGCGGCGACCAACCCGATCACGCGCTGAGAGCGGCGCGAGCAGCGCTGGCGCTGCAGGCGAAGCTCGGCGCGCTTGCCAAGGAGCATCCAGAGTGGCCGCAGCTCCGTGTGGGCGTGAACAGCGGCGAAGCGGTGCTGCGGGAGATCGGAGGCGACGGCCATGTCGCGTATCCGCTCGTCGGCGACACGATCAACACCGGCTCGAGGCTCGAGAGCCTGGCGCCCGCCGGCGGCGTGCTCATCGGCCCGGGGACGTACGACCAGCTGCCCGACGGTGCGGTCGTGGAGGCGAAGACCGGGCTGCGGATCAAGGGCAAGACCGACGTCGTCCACGCGTACGTGCTGCTCGCGCTGCCCTGACAAACCGCGAGAGGGGATTGCATCGCGGCGAGATCGAGCTTAAGTGAGATACAGCGTGCCCTCAATGACACGCTCGGAGGGGGTGGCCCCAGCTGCCGCCGCACCGGGGGCCGCCCTCTTCCATCTCATCGAGAGCGGCGGAGCAGGTTGAGGCCGGGAACGAGCCGCGGCACGCGGTCGCGGTAGCGCGGGTATTCGTCGGGGAACGTCTTCGTCATCAGGCGCTCCTCGACCGGGATCCTCGTCGCCAGGACGACGACACCCACCACGAGGAACGCCAGGGCGGGACCGAGACCGTTCAGCAGGACGCTGCCGAGCAGCATGCCGAAGAGACCGGTGTAGATCGGATGGCGCGTGACGCCGTAGGCGCCGTCGGTTCGCAGCTCGTGGCCCGCCCTGAGCATGTTCGGCGTCGCCGACCACATCCGCCCGATCGACACGCGAGCCCACAGCGTGAACATCGTCGAGGCGAGCAGCAGAACGAGCCCCGAGAGCTCGACCCACAAGGAGTGGCTGGCAAGCCGCTGCAGGTCGTGCCGCGCGAATCGAACCAGCCCAACTACGACGATCGCCGCCGCAACACGCCAGAGCGCGTCGGTGCTCGAGCCCTGGCGTTGCGCACGGGGGCCCCGTGCTCCGTAGACGGCGCCGGCGATCCAGACCACGATCACGACGCCCCAGCAGATCGCGGTCGCAACGACGGGCCACATGCCCTGACGGTATTCCTTGTCGGATGACTCGGGAGAGCGCGGTCGAACTGTTCGGCGAAGAGCAGGTGGTGCGGGCCTGGCGCTACCACCGGCCGCTGTACGCCGCCGCGGCGACTCAGCTCGCCCTGCAACTCGTCGTGCTCGGGCTGATCGTCTTCGGCCCGCTCGGCGATTGGCTCTTCGAACCGGTGGAGGGATGGTCGTGGTGGGCGCAGGTCGTCGCATTCACCGTGCTGATCGATGCGGTGACGACAGTAGTCGCGCTGCCCATCTCGGTCTGGACGAGTTTCGTGCGGGAGCGCCGCTGGGGGTTCTCGACCCAGGATCTCGCCGGCTTCGCGGCCGACCGGGCCAAGGCATTCGCGCTCGGTGTCGTGCTGTCGGCCGCTGCCTTCGTCGGTCTCGTCGGGACCGCGCGTGCTGTTCCGCGAGTCTGGCCCCTGGTCGCTGCTGCCGGCGGTGCGACGCTGGTGCTGGCGCTGGGCTTCCTGGCGCCCCTCGTCGTCGAGCCACTCTTCAATCGCTTTCGCCCGCTCGACGACTCGCGGCTGGCATCCGAGCTCCGGGCGCTCGCCGACAGGGCGCAGATCCCGATCAGGGAGGTGCTGGTGGCGGATGCCAGCCGACGCACCCGCAAGGCAAACGCCTACGTATCCGGGCTCGGTCGAACGCGCCGTCTGGTCCTCTACGACACGCTGCTCGCGCAGGCGACGCCGGACGAGGTCGGGCTCGTTCTGGCACACGAGCTCGGGCATCGCCGAGCCCACCATCTCGTCAAGGCGACGCTGCTCGGCATGTTCGGCATCGCCGGCTTCGTCATCCTGCTCTGGGCACTGCTGCGTTGGCCGGAGCTGCGCACGCAGATCGGAGCGCCCGGAGGAGCCCGCGACCCTCGCGTCGTCGGGTTCGTCCTGCTGCTCGCCACGACGCTCGAGGTCGTCGGGATGCCGATCGGGGCCGCCTTGTCGCGAAGCTGGGAACGCGAGGCCGACCGCTTCTCACTCGACTTGACCAACGACCTCGCCGTGTTCGAGGCCACACACCGCTCGCTTGCAACGTCCAACCTCGCGGACCTCGACCCGCCGCGGCCGATCTATCTCGCGTTCTTCAGCCACCCGACGCCCGTCGAGCGGATCGAGGAGGCACGCCGTCGGCTCACGGATTCTCGGCGAGCGCCGCCTCCAACCGATCGAGGAATGGAACCTGCGCCGCCTTGAGCTTTCGGCGCGCCGCGTCGAGGTCGAACCATTCGACGCGGTCGATCTCGGGAAACGCCTGAATGACGCCGGAACGCGGCGGCCATTCCAGCTCGTACGTGTTGCTGACCGCGGTCGACGGGTCGAGATCTCCCTCGACCGCCCACGCGAACACGACCTTGCCCGACTTCTGCGTGATCTGACCGAGCGCGATCAGCAGCTGGTCGGGCACTTCCGCTCCCGTCTCCTCCGCGAACTCCCGCCGGGCCACGTCGACGAGCTCCTCACCCGGCTCCGCCTCTCCTTTCGGGACCGTCCAGTGCCCGAGATCCTTCTTGGCCCAGAACGGCCCGCCCTGATGGGCGAGGAGCACCTCGAGACGACCCTTCCGGGTGCGCCAGAGCAGGATCCCGGCGCTCGTGCGCCCCGATTTGTCGGACTTCACACTCACCTCCTCGCTCGTTCCCGATTACACACCGCGCGCGAGGCTCACCATCGCCTCGACCGCGTCGTCGTCGGCGAGGTGTTCTCGGCGCGTGAGTGAGCGCCATGTTTCGAACGCGATCGCGTGGCCGATCACGGCCCGCACGAGAGCTCGCCTGTGCCCGCGGGACTTCCAACCGCGATCGAGCACGTCACGGACCGTCTGCCAGTACTCGGTGAGCGGTGCGGCGACCTCCTGCAGGACGGGCGAGGTCGGTAGATCTCGGACGATGTTCCCGGTCATCCCCTCCGTCGATCGGTAGAAGCCATAGATCTCCGTGAGTGCGATTCGCAGCCGCGCTTCCGGATCGTCGACGGCGGCCCACGAGGAAGGATCGGGTTTGGGGTTGTGGGCCGTCCAGTGCGCCGAGCAGGCCTGGAACAGGGAACGTTCGTCGGGAAAGTGCCGATAGACGGTCAGGCGTTGGACGCCGGCGCGCTCGGCAATCGCGCTGATCGTCGTCTGCGCCGGCCCGAGCGAGTCGTGGAGCTCGACGGTTGCCTCGACGATCCGCTCGCGCGTCGCGGCGAGGCTTTCAGCCCGCTGCTTGAGCTCGTATTTCCTCGTCATCGTTCGCGCTCCGCTTTGTTGACGCCTCGGTCGGCGGCCTGTAGCTTCCTATTCTAGTAAACAATGCTGTTTATCTAAAGGAGATCGCATGAGCACGCAAGTCGACAGGGTCACGATTCCGGCGGACGGTAGTGAGCAGGTCGATCTGGGCGGGCTCGGCATCGTCTGGAAGATCGAAGGTGCGGAGGCCGGCGAGCGCTTCTCCGTCGTCCACCACCCGCTCGCGCCACGCGCTCTCGCGGCGCCACTGCATCGGCATACGCGGGAGGACGAATACTCGTACGTGCTCGAGGGAACGCTGGGCGCGCTGCTCGGCGACGACGTCGTCACGGCCGAGCCCGGAACGTGGGTGTTCAAGCCCCGCAACCAGTGGCACACGTTCTGGAACGCCGGAGACACACCGTGCGAGATCATCGAGATCATCTCGCCCGCGGGATTCGAGAACTTCTTCCGCGAGCTCGCCGATGTCTACGCGACCGACGGCGGACCTGATCTCGCCCGCTTCGCCGACCTCTGCTCCCGCTACGCGCTCGAGATGGATCCGGACAGCGTGCCGGGCCTCTGCAAGCGCTTCGGGGTCAGGCATCCGTTGGCTTGACGACCCACGATTGATCGGCACGTGATCGGCTATTCGGGCTTTCGACCGACGATGACCGCACGGTTGCCATAGAGGTGGAGGCAACAAGCGTGGAGACCGGCGCTTTCCAGCCATGCGAGCTGGTCCTGTAGAAGCGCCGGCCGGTCACCTGCCTGAGCCAATTCATCGACGTGCTCGGCGTACGTCTCGGGGGTCTTCGAGCCGAGCCGGCCCCAGACGACCGCCCAGTCGCGAAACAGAAGCTCATCGACCTTCACGCGATCGACGATCACGACCAAGCCCCCCGGATCGACAACCTCGGCCGCCCACGCGAATGCAGCCGCTTTGTCCGAGTCGGACAGGTGGTGCATCGTCTGAATCGAGAACGCGACCCGGTAGCGCAGATCGGGCAAGACGATCGAATCCAGCGCAGAGAGGTCATGCTGGAGAAGAGAGACACGTGACCCGAAGCGCTCGAGTCGCACACGCGCAAGGTCGAGCATCGCCGCAGAGAAATCGACTCCGACGAGCTGCGCATCCGGCAGCGCGTCGAGCACCGCTTCGGCAACGAGGCCCGAACCGATGCCCAGATCAAGGACGGCACCGTCACCGACCTCTGACGCTGCGACCAACGCCAGAAAAACGTCCTGCTGCTCGAGACGTGTTGGGAGTTGCTCGCCCCCTCGAGCATCCCAGTCGGCCGCCGTATCGTGCGAATGCCACTGGTGCACCCGAACAACGATAGGCGACGCAATGAGGAGGGCGACTGCTGCCGCCCTCCTCATGCGCCGTCTCAGAACTTGGGGTCTAGTGCGAGGTTGCGAGTCGGTTGCGCGTGCGCGTGCCGTATGCGTAGACCAGCGCGACGAGCGTCAAGGCGACGACGACAGCTACGGCGAATCCGGCTTGGCTCCAGTTGAGGCCGCTGGGGTCGCCGGCGATCGGCACACGGCGCGCCTTGACGGGGGCGCCACCGTCGACTGCCCTCATCGCCGAGGCGCTCGATGCGAGCGCAAGCGGTGTGGCCATGGCGACGGCGGTGGTCAGCCAGCTCTTCATCCTGATCCGGTGGCGCTTCATCTCTCCGTCTCCCTCGCTCGATCTCTGGGGGTTCTGCGGGTCATGCCCACAGGACGAAGGCGAGCGAAGGTCTCTTGCGCCTGTGTGCGCGCTTGACACACCGTGTGTCGCGCCCGTCACACTCCTCTCGCGATGCTCGGTGGCGACCTGTTCCGGGAACTGCCCGAGCCGGAGCTCCGGCGCCTGGTTGCGATCGCCGAGCGGCGCCGCTTCGCGCGCGCCGAGGTTGTGTTCCATCGTGGCGACCCGGCGGACACGCTCCACCTGATCGTCCAGGGCCGATTCGCCGCCCGCCTGGACAGCAGTCTCGGCGACAGCGTCACGGTCTCGGTCCATGGAGCGGGAGATGCGTTCGGTGAACTGGCGCTCCTCGACCTCGAGCAGCATCGGTCGACGACGGTCGCCGCACTCGAGCCGGGCGAGACCTACGCGGTGCAGCGGGAGGATTTCACGCGACTGCGGCACCAGTATCCGGCGGTGCACGAGGTGCTGGCGCGGCTGCTCGCAGCCCGTGTGCGGCGGATCAGCGAGCTGTACGCCGAGGCACTCTTCCTCGACGCGGAGACGCGCGTGTTGCGGCGCCTGCACGAGCTCAACGCGTTGTACGGACGCGGCGCGGCGGGCACGGTCATCCCGCTCTCGCAGCAGGAGATCGCCGGTCTGGCCGCGACGTCGCGGGCGACGGTGAACCGGGTGCTGCGGGCAGAGGCGGCGCGCGGGATCGTCGCGCTGCACCGCGGCCAGACGAGCATCGTCGACCCGGCGGCGCTCGCCAAGCGCGCGGGCGTGTCTGTCGCTCGTTGACGGGCGTGCCTCAGTCTTGCCCGTCGCCGTTGCCGCCGCCTGCTCCGCGTTTGCAGCTCTTGCGGAGCTGGTCGATTTGCTTGCGGTGGCCCTGGATCGCCTGCGACGCGTCCAGGAGCTGGAGCAGCTCCGTCGAGCAGCCCTGAATCCTCGCGAGCGCGTAGGCGAGGTTGTAGTCGTTGTACGCTTCGCCGAGCGAGTTCGTCCCCTGGAGCTTCCGGGCCGCCTGCTCCAGGAGCGCAAGCGCGCCGGCTGTGTCGCCCGCCTGCAGCTTCTGAAATCCCCGCTGCGCGAGCTGCTGCACCGCTCGGGCTCGAGGCCGGCGGATTGGCGGTCGTCGTCTGCGCGGTCGTCGTCTGCGCCGTCACGGTCTCGCGTACCGTCGGGCCCGGTTCGGTCACCGTGACGCGCGTCGGCGCGTTCGCCTCGCGACCTCCGCCGCCGACGATCAGCGCCCCGACGGCTCCACCGGCGAGCAAGAGAAGGGCAAGGAGGCCGGCGGCGAGCGGCACCCGCCAAGAGCGTCTCGAGGAGTCGACCGAGCGCTGCTCCGGCAACGCGGCGATGCGTGTTGGCCCGGCGGCAGTGGAGTACGCGTCGTGAAGCGCGGCGACGAACTCGGCGCAGCTCGAGAATCGGTCCGACGGCGCCTTCGCCAAAGCTCGCCGGAAGACCGCGTCTGCCTCGCGAGGGATTCCGTGTCCCCGGCTCGAGACCGACGGCACCGGCGCGCCCACGTGAGCCGCAGCTTCGGCGGCCGTTGACTCCGTCTCGAACGGGCGACTGCCGGTCAGGAGCTCGAATGCGACGACACCGAGCGCGTACCGGTCGGCCGCGGGGCCGGCCGTACGGCCCTCCGCCTGTTCAGGGGACAGGTAGCCGGCGGTGCCGAGAATCGTTCCGGTCTGCGTCAGCGAGTCGAGCCCCGCCGCGCTGGCGATGCCGAAGTCGGCAACGTAAACAGACCCCTCGTCGTCGAGCAGAATGTTTGCCGGCTTCACATCACGGTGAACGACGCCGTTCCGGTGCGCGTAATCGAGTGCGCTACCCGCCGATTCGAGCCACCCCAGCGCACGCTCCGGCGGCTGCGCACCCCCTCGTTTCAGAACATCGTCGAGCGAGCCCCCGGCGAGATACTGCATCACGATGAACGGCCGGCCGCTCGACTCGCCGACGTCGTAAATCGTCACGACGTTCGGGTCAGCCGAAAGCCGCGCCGCCGCCAGAGCCTCCCGCGTGAAGCGCTTGCGGATGTCCTCGTTCGCCGCGAAACGCTCGGAGAGGAGCTTCACCGCCACAGGCCGGCCGAGAACGCTGTCGGTCGCACGGTAGACGTCACCCATCCCACCGCGCGCGACCCTTGTCGCGTCTCCGTACCGAGCGGGGAGGATCAGCGTCTCTTCAGCCATCAGCACTCAATACCCGCGGATGCGTCACTTTGAACGGGCCGTCTGTTGCCCGAAGCGAGAGGCGCGCCCCGAACCGACCCCTTCGCGTCATTGTCGCTCCGCCGGGGTCTGGCTACCGTCGTTCTCACGAGAGCAGCTCGAGATCCCAGGCCGAATGCTGCTCCCGTCTCGTGAGGGCCTGGAGATAAAGAGAGGAACGACCTTGAAGAAGGGAATCACGCTGATCGCGGTGCTCGTCGCTGTGCTCGCGGTCACCTCCGGCGGATACGCCGCCGCCAACCACTATCTGATCACGTCGTCCAGCCAGATCAAGAACGGCGCCGTCTCGGCGTCCGATCTCTCGCCCGCCGCCCACAAGGCGCTGCAGGGCAAGAAGGGCGACCGCGGCGCGACAGGCCCCCAGGGGCCGAAGGGCGACACGGGCGCGACCGGTGCAACCGGTGCGACCGGCGCAACGGCGCAACCGGCGCTCAGGGTCCGCAGGGACCGGCCGGCGTGAAGGGCTACGAGGTTCGCACCTGGCGCTACTCGAAGGACGACGCCAACTCGGACATGGGTCCGGGGTACGTCGGCGTCGGCAGCGGCGCTATCGCCACAGTCGCCTGCTCGCCCGGAAAGGTCGCGCTGGCCGGCGGCTACCGGTTCACGTCCGACCACGGCGAAGGCTTCAACTCGCCGGCGGTGTCGGACGGAAGCGGCGTCGTCGCATCCTTCCCTGGTCGCATGGACTGGGACACGAATACGGTCAAGCCGAACGACAACTCTGGCTGGATCGTGCAGGTCAACAACAAGGTGAACGCCGCAGACATGACGCTGTACGTCGTCTGCGCAAACGCCAACTAGCGCAGCCACCCGATCCACCCGAACGCGAAGGGCGCCATTACGGCGCCCTTCGGCGTTTCGGCGACACGTGACAGAGGACCCGGAAGTCCTTATGCCGCGTCCGCGGCGGTGAAGAAGTCGATAAGCAGGTCGTTGACGCGATCGGCCTCGTCGTGATGGACCCAGTGCGACGCGTCGGCCAGACGTTCCACGCGGTCGAGGTTGGGTACGTCGTTGTGGTCGGGCTCGGCGAGTTCGGACCCGAGGTACGAATCGCGCTCCCCCCAGATGACCAGTGTCCGCGCCGAGATCGGGCGAAGCTTCGCTGCCGCCTCCTTCTGGGACTGTCTTACCGATGCGCGGTAGTAGTTGATCATCCCGCTGGCTGCCCCTGGCTGCGACCATGCCTCGACGTAGCGTTCGATTTCCGACGGCGTGTAAGGCGGGTTCGCGTCAGCCAGGAAGTGCCGGAAGAAGTGCCAGTCTCTGGCGTGCACCACGTCCTCGGGCAGTCCCGGTGTCGCAAAGAAGAAGAAGTACCACGACTTCCGGAGCTGGCTCGGGTGCTTCAGTCCCTCCGAGAGCCTCCGCGGATGGGCCGCGTTGAGGATGGCGAGCCGGTCGACCACCTCGGGGTGGTTCATCGCGGTCGTCCAGGCGATGCTTCCGCCCCAGTCGTGACCGACCAACAGCGCGGACTCGGCACCGAGCTCTCGAATGAGGCCGCGGATGTCGGCGGCGAGCAGGTCGACGGAGTAGGCCTCGAAGCCGTCTGGCTTCGATGACAGGTTGTAGCCACGCGTGTCCGGGGCGACTACCCGAAAACCCGCCGCAACGAGCGGCTCGATCTGTAGGCGCCAACCGAACCAGAACTCCGGGAAGCCGTGCAGCAGAACGATCAGCGGCCCGTCACCGGCCTCGACGTAATGCAAGGTCTGATCGCCCACCTCGGCGTAACCCTCCCGAAGCTGAATCCCGACGTCCGGGAGCAAGCTGGTGGTGGTCATGATGACCTCCAAGGGTAGGGAACTCGCGTGCCACCCTACGCCCGCCGGTCTGCAGAAGCAACAACGCTTGAAACCGAGATGTTCCTAGCCCGAAACAAACAGGGTCACGCCGGTACTGCAGCCGATTCGCGGTGCCCAAGATGGGCGTTGGGCATGGTGCGCCACAGTCCCCAGCCGAGCGGGACGAGGGCCCAGGCGCTGATGATTCGGTAGAGGACCACCGCCGCGATCACCGCGGCGCCCGTGCCGCCTGCCACAACGAGCCCGGCGCTCATGGTCGCTTCGATCGTGCCGCCGCCGCCCGGAAGAATCGGGATCGCGGAGACGAGTTGGCCGAGCGTGTAGGCGACGACCACTCCCCGGACCGGGATCGTCTGGCCCATTGCTGCGAGGGCCGCGAAAAGAGCCGCAGCGTCGAACAGCCAGTTGAGAAAACCGAGCACGAGCAACAACACGAGGTGGTTGGCGGCGACCGGCTGCTCGGGCGGGGCGTCGGGCCCACTCAGATGTCCGGCCGCCCAAAGCGCGACGGGCACAAACCGGCGGCGACCGAGGACGGCTGCGATCACGATGGCTGCCGCGACCGCGAGCACCGGATACCGCGCTTGCGATCCGAACCCGTGACCGCCGACGGCGAGACCACATGCCGAGAGCAGCACGAGCGTCACGATGCCTACCAGGCTCGAGACCAGCAGCGCGAATGCCGCGACCGAACGCTTCACCGAGTACCGCCTCAGTTGCTCGTACCAGTAGACCGTAGAGATCGCCAGCCCGCCCGGTATGGAGTTGATCATCGCGATACCGATCACCGTGAGCGAGAAGAGAGCCCGAAACGGAACCGTCACCGCGCCGAGCTGCAGAAGCACCCGGACCAGCGCCGCATAGCAGACCAGCGATGCAAGCTCGGCCGCAACGGCCACGGAGACCCAGCCCGGTTGCGCGCCCCCCAGCCTCGAGAGTGAATGTTCGATCGAGCCGCGGCGAGCTACGACCAGGTAGACGGCGAAGCCGAGCACGGCCGCCGTTCCTACGATCCTCAACTCACGCAACGGCAGTTTCGCCCAGAACGCATAGAGAGTGCGATCGAGCCGATGCAGCCCGTACAGCGCTCGCTCGCGGGCTCGTAGCTCGCGCACGCTCGCGGGGCAATCCCGTAACCGTGGCCTCGTTGCGCCGGACACCGGAGTTGCTTCCGCCGAGCGCACGATCGCCGAGCTAACTCATCCGCCGGTAGCGCCAGATCGAGAGCGGCACGAAGACGGCCACGATTCCGACGATCCAGGCGAGTGCGCCCCAAAGCGAATGCGGCACCCCACCCACAAGGGCGAGGTTGCGCGCCGCGTCTGCAGTCAGCGTCACCGGGGAGACTTTGGCGATCGGCTGCAGCCAGCTCGGCAACGTAGCGACGGGAACGAAGACCGAGCTGGCGAAGACGAGCGGGAACAGGATTACGAAACCGGCCGTCTGCGCGCTCTCCGCGCCGCGGACGACCAAGGAGACGAACGCGAAGATCCAGCTGAGGGCGACGCCCCAGGCGGCGATGAGGGCCACGCAGCCGAGCGCCGGAAGGAGGCCCGCCTGGAAACGGAAGCCGACCAGATACCCAACGACGATCATCAGGCCGATGATCAAGACGTTTCGGACGAGGTCTGCGGACGTGCGTCCGACCAGAACCGCCGAACGCGCCATCGGCATCGAGCGAAAGCGGTCGATCACGCCTCGGCGCAGATCCTCGGAGAGGCCGACGGCCGTCTGGCTCGCTCGGAAGGTCACCGACTGAACGAAGATCCCAGGCAGGAGGTAGTCGACGTAGCTGACCCCCGGCGGCAGCGCCTTGCCGATGGCACCGCTGAAGACATAAACAAACAGGAGCACGAACATGACGGGCTGGATCGTCGAGAAGATGAGCAAGTCGGGCTGGCGCCAGAAATGACGGAGATTGCGCATCGTCACGACGCCTGTGTCGGTGAGACTCGACTCGACGTCTCGCAGTGACGGGGCACGCGGGCGCCACAGCCGACGAGGCCGCTTCGCCGGCCTCTCGGGCAGGGCAACGGCGCTCTCGGGTCTCCCGTTCTCGCTCGGCGCCTGGCCGGTCAGCTGCAGGAAGACATCGTCGAGCGTCGGTCCACGCAGGCCCATCTCGCTGACGCCGATCTCTGCGCGACGCAGCTCGGCCGCGGCCTCTTCGACCAGGACGAGGCTCTCCCGCGGCGCCGGCAACGTCAGCCGGTTCGGCCGACCGTCGTCCTCCGGCTGGCCGCAGCCGATGCGAAGCAGTGCGGCCCTGGCCTCGTCACGCTGCCGCACGTCGGTCAGCTCGACCTCGAGGATGTGACCCCCGACGCGGTCTTTGAGCTCGTTACCGGTCCCCTTCGCGATCACGCGGCCGTGATCGATGACGGCGATCTCGTCAGCAAGCTGATCCGCCTCCTCGAGGTACTGCGTCGTCAACAGAATCGTCGTCCCCTCGCGCCGTAAATCGCGGACGATGTCCCAGATCTCGTTGCGACTTCGAGGATCGAGACCTGTCGTCGGCTCGTCGAGGAAGAGCACGCGCGGCTGCGTGAGCAGGCTGGACGCGAGGTCGAGCCGCCGTCGCATGCCGCCCGAGTACGTCTTCGCGGTTCGGTCGGCTGCGTCGGTGAGCTCGAAGCGCTCGAGCAGTTCCGACGCGCGGCGGCGGGCCGCCGCGCGAGAGAGCCGGAACAGGCGTCCGAACATCTCGAGGTTCTCGCGGCCGGTCAGCAGCTCGTCGACCGCGGCGAACTGACCGGTCAGGGCGAGCAGCTCGCGCACGCTCGACGACTCGGCGACGACGTCGTGACCGAGCAGCTCGGCCCGTCCCGCGTCCGGCTCGAGCAGCGTCGCCAGGATGCGGACGAGCGTCGTCTTGCCCGCGCCGTTCGGGCCGAGGAGACCGAAGACCATGCCCTCCGGAACCTCCAGGTCGACGCCGGCCAGGGCGGTCGTCGACCCGAACCGCTTGACCACGCGCTTGACACGAACCGCGGGCGTCGTGCCGTCGAGCGACCCGCTGGTGGCGGGCTGCGACAACGCATTCACGGTTGTCTCGTTGGCGAGACGGCTGCAGCAGCGACGCGCTCGGCCGAGTCTTCGCACTTCCTGGCGCGCTGAGGCGTTGCGTGATTTGCGAAGCGAGTGGCGACAGGCACGACCTCGGCTCCCCATTCGAGCGCGTTCTTGAAGGCCCCCGAGACTCGGAACCCTAGTTGGACGCCGATGAGCTCCCCGAGGAGGTGGTCGGCGTTCCGGACATTCTCCTGCGCTTTGCGATCGGCGAGCGGAGCTTGCTTTCGTGGTTTCGCAGCGATGGTCAAGTCCTCATAGTGATCGCTACCAACCGGCGGTCGTATCCTTGATTCCCATAGTTGCATTCGAATCCCGGAAACCCCCAGTCTCAACCGAGTAGTCCCAAACTGAGGTAATTCGGGATTCGAGACGCCCTACGAGTCGATGTAGACGCCGATCGAACCGTCTAGCGGCTCCCCGTTACGAGTGCAACGAGGGCGCCGAGCGGGTCACCCTCGAGCCGCAACGCAGCCCAGGTATCCCCACCGTCGCGGCTTTCCCAGATCTGCCCGTCGGCGAGGCCCGCGAAGAGCCGACCCTCCGTGGCGAGGAGTGCGTAGGGCATCGCCGGGAGCGGCTCCGGTAACCCGCCGGCGAGCGGCCGCCACGGTTCCCCGTCGCGACGCCGGTAGATCCGCGCCTGCGGGTCGCGACGGCCGTGGGCGGCGTAGGGGCCGGTGCTGGCCGACAGGTACCAGCAGTCTGGGTCGTTAGGGTCGACGGTGACCGACCAGGTGTAGTGGCGGTCGCGGCCCTCGTCGGCAGGCTGCCAGGTCTCGCCTCCGTTCGTGCTGAAGGCGGCGCCACCGCCTCCTGCCTCGTACGCGTGCCCTGGGACGCGTGGGTGCCAGGCGAGCGAGTGCACGTCGGGTTGCGCGCCGGGGCGATGGTCCTGCCAGGTTGCGCCGCCGTCGGTCGAGCGCATCAGGCCGCCCAGCTCAATCCCGAGCAGCAGTAGATCGGCGTCGTACGGGCTGGGAGCGATCCAGCGCACGTGCGATGTCCACGGCCGGGGTGGGAAGCTCCAGCTCGGACGCGAGGGAAGCTCGAGCAGCGCCTCGAGTTCGCGCCAGCTCTCGCCGCGGTCGTCGCTGCGGAACAGCCGGCTCGGTTCGGTACCTGCGTACACCGCCCCGTCGACCGCGCTCACCGCGATCGAGAACACACCCGGTTCTGGCAGCGCGCAGTCGAGCCAGCTTCGCCCGGCATCCACGGTTCGCCGCACGCCGCCCTCGCGAAGCCCGGCGTAGACGGTGTCCGGATCATCCGGGGCGGCGGCGAGACACTGCGCGCCACTTCCCGGCAGGCACAGCTCGACCGTCCACGCCCCACGTGACTCATCGAGCCGGGCGATCCCGTCCCCCGTGGCCGCGTACAGGCGCGCCATCTCGACAGCCTAGGCACCAGGCTCCCTGCTCTGCTCGAGCGGTGCCTGGCACCGTGGTGCCAGGCACCGTCCTTACGCCGTCAGCGGCCGTCGAACGCCGTGCGCGGGCAGCTGTAGATCCAGCGGTACCCGGAGTCGACCATCGCCCTGCAGCTGCTCGGGATCGCACCTCTCGAGACGCCCTGAACGTACGCGCCGCCCGGCTTGCCAGACGGACAGCTGTACGTCCAGAGGTAACCAGCTGCGACGTTCAGCGTGCAGCGACCACCGTTCGCGTGGCTCTGCGTGCCGCCGGGGCAGCGGAAACTCGAGACGTGACCGGCGATCAATGTCATCGTGCAGCTTCCCGGGACCGCGCTCGTGCCCGGATAGACAGACGTCACGACGGCTGTCTGGACGTAATGGTGCTCGGGCGGTGCCGCCCCGGCGACCGCCGGCACGGCGATGGCCACGATCGCGGCCGTCGTAACGATTGCTGTATGGATTCTCACCGCAGACTCCTCTCTCTTGACCCCTCATCGAGAAGGAGGCCGACCTATCGCCACGTGATACATCGAGGTTGCGGCGGCCTTCGCGGGCGGAAGCGTCCCAGCCTGGCGCGAAGTTCGTCAGATTGCGGGCTCCACTGAAGTGCGACGAAAGGAGACCCCCAATGGGTCAGCGTGCCGCCCTTGTTCTTTCGCTCTGTGCTCTCGTCGTTGCCTTACTCGCGGCAACTCCGCTCGGCCGCGCTGCCGGCGATTCGCTCGCCTCGGTCGTGCCATATGCAAAGACGGCGGGGTTCGCGAAGCTCGCCGGCAACTCAGCGAAGCTGAACGGCCGCAAGTCAACGCTCGCGGGAATCCCTGGAACGATCCCCGTCGTCGGCGCCAACGGCAAGCTGCCCGCCGCGATCGGCGCAGTCGGGTCGCAGGGACCGCAGGGGCCTCAGGGACCGCAGGGGCCGAAAGGTTCGTCCGGAGCTCCCGGGATCAGCGGCTTGCAGATCGTAGGCTTGGAATCACCTACCGCGATCTATAAGTCAGTCGACGTCTCAGCAGCGTGTCCGACCGGCAAGAAGCTCATCGGAGGTGGCGCCTACGTGAGCCCATCGGGAGAGCCGGCCGCCCTGACTGCAAGCTGGCCAGACACGGGCCGCAATCAGTGGACTGCTTCAGCCCGTCAGTACGCGACGGACAACACGACCTACTGGGGCGTCTATGTGTTCGCGTTTTGCGCCAACGTCTCGCCATGAATTCGTACTCGCGACTCTGGGGGCCCGGTCGGGTTAGCCAACAGGCGCAACTCGAAGTGCAGTAGAACGCATTCGACGCGTCGAAGTGATCGCAGCTTCGCTGCCCGTCGCGTCAGGCTGCGATGCGGAAGGCGCGGCCGCGGTGACTGCTTGGGTCCTGGTGTCTCTGGCCGTTTGGGCGATCTGTGAACGTCGATCTCGGTCTTACGTGAGTGAGCGGGGCTGGGCACGGCAGAGGTGCGTCAGGGGCACCATGCCGCGTCCCGGCCCCGCCGATTGTCACCAGTTCCTTACGCGCGGAGCCGTCGATCTCCGAACAGGGTGACCTCGAGCCGGACGAGCAGACCCGTTTGTCGGGGGTGGATCCTTCGCGAATTCTTCGCGGCGCTGGGAACTACTTCGCCCGGACAGCGATCGTGTATGAGATATGACGTTGGCCGCGACGGCGGTAGTTCACGTGCCCGGTTGAGGGGACGTCACGCTTCGTCGCCGAAGGAATCGGGTTCTGCTTCGTCGTTTCCTTCACGATGTTCTCCTGGCCTCCTGATCTCACCAAAGAACGCTTCGTACCCCGTCATAGCCTCGTTCAGAGTCCTCAGCACGTCAAATATGAGCCCGACAGGGATGCGGACACGCGCGACCACCGTTGCGGGCACCCGCACCCCCGCAGAGACGTCATCTGGATCTTGCGCCTCCGCCGGTTGCGTGACCGCCCAATCGAGCGTGAACTCGTAAGGGGAGTGCCAGACATTCACCGTGTTCGCGTAAAGCCCGATCTCCCACTCTGGGGGCATCAAGAAGTCGAATGTGACGTCCGGTGGGTCCGGCGTCCGATCGTCGTCCATAACTGACGATCTTCCTATCTCGTCCCCGTTTCGCCAAATCCTCTCTCAGCAGACGCGTCATATGCCGGACGCCGTGCCCCGGCCTACTCAGAGCCGTTCCATTACCTGACGCGCGCGGTCAGCTGCGCACTTCGCACGACGCGTCGACTCTCAATAGCCGGGCGAAGGTGGCGCGGTGGTCGGCGATGAAGCGATAAGCAGTCTCGGTCGCGCCGGGAAAAGTGGTGAAGAATGCGGCGAACGGCTGGCCTCCAGGTAGGACGCGCGCCAGCGGGGCGGCAGCAGCGCCGGCGGAATAGAGCTTGCCCCCCTCGGTGATGAGGTGCCAGGAGTCGAATCGCTCATCCGGTTCCATCGTTGACAGCAGATGTTTGCCCTCGTCACTCTGAATCGGGACAGGTTCGAGTCGGTGCGCACGGTCCCACCGCAGGATCTGGTTCAGCGCCCACTTGCAAAACCCACAGTCGCGGTCATAAAGAACAGCCGTGCGGATCGACTTCGGTCCGTTGGTCGCGCTTGGTTGCGCGTACGCGGCTTGGGCCGGAAGATGGCTGCCGAGGGGCATGGACTGAAGACGTCGGAGGCATTTCCGCAATCCGTGCGGCGGTGCGGCACCGCTTGTTCGATCAAGGCGTGAAGCTTGCGAGGTCGATGTCGGTTGGGTCCGTGATCGTGTTGCCGACCTCGAATGCAGCGTAGAACGTGTTGCCGGCGTGCGCGAGCGCTTCGTAGTCGCCGATCATCAGCCCCCCGGCACTCGGCGCGTATTCCATGTCGGTACCGGGTGAGAGCGTGATCTCCGGTCCCCACGTGCTTCCTCCGTCTGGCGACGTGATTGCCGAATAGGTCGTCGGCAGCGCCGGCCCCGAAGTGAAGTGCCGGA
Source organism: uncultured Thermoleophilia bacterium (assembly GCA_963774355.1). Classification (GTDB taxonomy): domain Bacteria; phylum Actinomycetota; class Thermoleophilia; order Gaiellales; family Gaiellaceae; genus PALSA-600. The sequence goes on from CAVZER010000008.1 coordinate 88,434, forward strand.
AGTCGTAGTAGGTGACGGCAACCGTGCCGTCGGCGGAGACGTCGACCGACGGCGTGAACGATTGCTCAAGCAGTTGGTTGGAGTTGCTTGGCGTTTCGGCGATCTGGCGCGGCGTCGTCCACGTCGAGCCACTGTTCGTCGACGCAGAGAACGCCACCTGGTCGATTGCCCCGTTGCTGAACCGCGCGTCCTGCCAGACCGCATACAACGTCCCGCTCGATGGGTCGTACGCAACATCGAACAGGCTGTCAGCAGCACGGACATAATTCAGGTTTCGCGGATCGACCGTCCCGACCGCTTGCATGTCCGAAACGACGGTCGGGTTCGTCCAGCTGTTCCCACGGTTGGTCGAGCGGACGAAGTCCAGCTGCGCCGAGAAACCAGAGCCGTTCTTTCCGAGGACGAAGTTCGTGAAGAAGTCGACGAGTGTGCCGTCATTGAGCACGACCAGCTGGTTGCCGAGCGTCCCGTTACCCTGCGTATACATCGGCTTCGCCGCCGACCATGTCTTGCCGCCGTCGGTAGTGGTCGAGATGTACGCCGGGCCTTTGTTCGCGTTCTGCCCGTTCCCGGACGTGAAGTCCGGCTTCTGGTTCGAATACCGGTCCCACACGACGTAGGCGACTCCCGGTTTCGTCGGGTCGGCCGTGACCGACTCCTTGTCGAACCCATGCGTGAAGCTCTTCTGGTCGGAGCTCACGACAACCGCCGGATCGCTCCAACTGCGTCCATCATCCGTTGACGTGCTAACGGTCACGGCGTTACGGCCGGTGAACCAGTCGAAGACGAGCGCCGACTGGTACAACCTGCCGTCCGGACCATAGGAGAGCCAGACGTCGCTCGCCCGGTCATAGTCGCCGCTGTTCCCGGCAGTCCCGCCGGAACAGCGCGTGAATGGAGCCCAGGAATTGCTCGCGCTGACACTCGACCAGGAGACCAAGCCGAAGGCACCGCCCTCGTTCGGATCGCCCCAACGGTCTTGCTGCCAGGCGATCGCGTAGTTCGAGTTCGTCGGATTGACGGCGAGCCACGGTTCGACCTCGGCGTTCGGGTTACTCCCTGCAAGCCCTTGGTTGTCGCAGCTCGCGAACGGGCTCGGGTCAGGAGAGACCGGCGTCGCCGAGATCACCACTCCGGCCGAGACCGCCTGCACCGAGACGAAGAGTGTTGCCGCCAAGCTGGCGACCAACAGCCATCTTCTCATCCGTGTCCTCCCCTCACGTCTCTTTTCGTGCGCAGATGGGACGGGACCTTGTAGGTCTATCGCCATCCACTGCGACGACCGCCTAATCAACGATGCCCGGTGTGCACGCAGGCAAAACACCGTGCCGGCGGAGATGCTCCGGCTTTCTTCAGGAGCGCGCGATCCTGAGATCCTGACCCCAGCTTGTCGATCCGTTCTCGAACTTAGCCGCCTGCGGCGATCACTCGTCTCTGCAGGAACTTTCGACATCGTCGCTTACCGCTTGGAAGTCGTATTTCGCGGGGGCTGGCGACCTGCCGTTTCCGAATTCTTTCCACGAGGTGACCCACAACTCTCACGTGCCCATCCTCCACAGCACTAGCCGCCTGATTTCCCGCCTCAAGACCGTCTACCACCGGTCCCTGGGCTCCGGGCGCAGCGAGTCAGAAATCAGGCCTCTACGTCGCTGCGTCTCCCAGGTGCCCCCGAGCAGTGGATTGAACCTTCGGGACGGATCAGTTCGAGGGAGCGGTGTGAGGTCAGTCCTTCAGCCTTTTGCGTCGGCGACTCCGGCGATAGCCCGTTCTGTCTGCGGGTGCCGTACGACCGGCTCGCCCGCCTTGAAGACTCCCGAGACGGCGTCGGATCGCTCGAATAACGTCACGTCGGACGGGTCATCGTCAAGCAGTACCGCATCGAAGACGTAGCCTGGCGCGATCCGACCGAAGCGATCGGCGACACCGCAGAGTTCTGCGCCGCGTGTCGTCGCCGCAAGAAGGGCCTCCTCGACTGTCAAGCCGGCGCGATGGAGGTGCGCAATCTCCTCCAAGTTGCCGCCATGCTGCGTGCGTTCGATGTAGTCACTCCCGGCGGCGATGGGAACCCCGTATTCGCGGGCGATCGCCACGGCATCGCCGAGCGACGCTTCGAAGCCGAGGGCCTTCTGTGCCGCGTACTGCGGCAGTGCGCCTTCCTTGGCCCAGCGGACACACGCCCACAGAACGGACAACGTTGGGACGAGCCAGCAGCCGGCGGAGGCCATCGCTGAAGCTTGCGCTTCCGTCAGAAAAGTTCCGTGCTCGATCGAGCGGGCGCCGGCCTTGATCGCGTTGTCGAGGCCTGCTCCACCGTAGGCATGGGTCATGACCGACTTACCGCGGACCCTCGCCTCTGTGACTGCAACGACGATCTCGTCGAAGCTGAGCTCGGGTTGCTCGGGAAGGTCATGCTCGGAGACGATCCCGCCGGTCGTGCACAACTTGATCCAGTCCGCTCCTGCTCGCAGTAGCTCTCGTACGGCGCGCCGCATCTCATCGACGCCGTCCACGCGGTACGGAGGGCGACCCGGGTATTCGGGCAGGACGTATTCGGCGGAGATCTCGAGCCCGAGCCCGGCGAGGAAGCCGTCCACGTGTCCGCCGGTTTGACAGAGCGCCGTGATCGACAGCTGTGTTCGCGGTCCGGCTGCGATGCCCGAGTCGATGCTCTGCTTCAGGCCGAGGTCGAGCCCGGCCGCATCTCGTACGAACGTGACGCCAGCCTCCAGCGTGACGCGCGCGTTTCTCGCCGTCTCCAAAGCCCAGCGCGACAGCGGAGTCTTTAGGGCTTCCAAGGCATCGATCGTGCTCAAGGCGAGGTGGTCGTGACAATCGAAGAAGCCTGGAAGGAGCCATAGGCCCGAGCAGTCGAGCGATCGGAGGTGGGTGGCGCCGAGATTTCGTCCCAGTTCACGCACAACGCCGCCTTCCACGTGCACGTCGAGTGGGCCATCAAAACCGCCAGCGTCGTCGAAGACGTTTGCCTCACGGATGACGAAGGACGGTCCCGTCATCGCGGTATCTCGACGCCGTACGTCTCGTGGGCCGCGTCCGCGGAAACGACTCCGTCGTGCACGTCGATCTCGACCAACTCCGGATTGCGGTCTTCTACCGGGCCGCAACCGCCGCCGCCGCCCGTCTCCGCGCGGATGACATCGCCCCGGGAGAGCGGCAGCGCGCTGACCTTCAGCAGCGTCCGTTCGTCCTTACGCCCCGGGTTGATCGTGATGCGCGGGGGCGCGCCAGCACCACCCCCGAAAATCCCCCAAGCCGGCGTCCGCGAACGCTCGAACCATGCAGTCAAGACAGCCTGCTCTGCATCGAGCACATACTCGCGGACGATGCCGCAACCGCCCCGCCATTGGCCAACGCCCCCCGAATCCTGCCGGAAGCCGTAACGATTTATCCGCATTGGCACCTTGGTCTCGACGACCTCAATCGGGAAGTCCTTGACCTCGCTGTTAACGGCGTTGATCAGTCCACTCTCACCATCCGATCCACTCCAGGCGCCCCAGCCGCCGACGTGCGCTTGCAGATCGACGAAGAACTGATTGGAGCGCGGGTCCGTGCCGGCAAAGATCGTGATGCACGAGTCCCCGTAGTGTGCTCCGGCCGCGCGCTCCGGCATGGCCGGCGCGAGAGCCTTCGTCACGAGGTCGATCAAGAGGCCGAGTGGCGTGAAGTACCACCAGCACGGTGACGGCTCCTGCGCTGCGAGCAGGCTGCCTTCGCGAACCTCCACCTCCAGCGGGGCGAAGGATCCACCGTTGACCGGTTGGTCCGGATTGATCATGCGCTTGAAGGCCAGCCGACAGCTGGCGATCGCCTGGGAGCGGCCACAGTTGACCGGGCCGGCCGCGGCATCACCTGACTCGGTGAGATCGATGAGCATCTGGTCTCCGTCGACCCTGATGCGCACTTTGACGGTGCAGGGCGTGTCGGTGAGACCGTCGCCGTCGAGCGATCCCTCGGCCTCGTATACGCCATCGGGAATCCGCTGTACCGCGGAGCGGTCGAGTTGTTCGGTCTGCTTGAAGATCGCCTCTCGCGCTGCGGCAACAGTTTCACGACCGTAACGTCTGAGCAGCTCGGCATAGCGCCGCTCCGCGATCGTGCCCACGGAGAGTTGGGCCTTGAGGTCGCCGACGAGCTGATTGGGCAGCCGGGAATTCAGTGCCATCAGTTGGACCACGTCTTCGCGAAGCCGGCCGCCCTCGACCAGGCGGATCGGCTCGAGCCGCAACCCTTCCTGGTAGATCTCCGTCGAGTCGGTCGTCCCACCGGGATCCTTCGCGCCGATGTCCATGTGGTGTGCTCGCGAGGCCGCGAATCCGACGAGGTCGTCGTCGACGAAGATCGGCGCGACGACGGTGACGTCGTTCAAGTGTGTGCCCCCGATATACGAGTCGTTCATCACCCAGGCGTCGCCCGGCTGCCACGCGTTGCGCCCGAAACGCTCCTCGGTGTAGGCGACGCAGGCCTCGAGATTGCCAAGGAAGAGCGGTAGCCCGGATGAGTGCGCAAGCACCTTGTGGTCCGAGTCGATCAGCGCAACGGCACAGTCCAGCGCTTCGTAGATGATCCACGAGTACGCAGACCGGATCAGCGCCGCGTTCATGTCTTCGGCGATCGAGATGAACGAGTTGCGGATGATCTCCGTCGTTATGGGATCGACCTTGGCTGCGGCCACGTCAGGACTCCCTTCTGGCGAGCACGAGCGAGCCTCGAGGCTCGACCGAAGCCACGAATCCTGGGGGAACCACGGTGGTGGTCGTCGGCTCCTCGATGATCGCGGGCCCGCGGATGGGCGAGCCGGGAACCATGTCAGCCCGGAAGACGACGGACGTCTCGTGATCGCGTCCGCCGAAGATCACGCGGCGACCCCGCACATCCCTCGCGCCTTCGGGCCGGTCGGCGAGTGGCCTCGACTCTGCCCGCTCCAACTCGCCGATCCCGACGAGGCGAATCGCGACAAACTCGACCGGGGCTCCCCGGTTCGCGTGTGCGTGGCGGGCTTCGTGCACCGAATGGAATCGCTCTGAGACCCCGTCGACGAACGTTCCACTGCGCACCTCGTCCTGCAAGAGCCCGATCTGGAACGCGTGTTCCTGGCCGATGTACCGGATATCGATGATTCGCTCGATTCGAATGGCCGTGTCGTCGACGCCCTCTGCGTGCAGCAAGTCGCGCGCCTCCGCCTCGAGCGCCTCGTAGAGCTCTTCCAGCTGCTCGAGGTCTGCCCCTTCCGCGGCCGCATAGTACGTCTGCGAGAGATCGTGTCGGATTGCCGTTTGCAGCATGCCCCATGCCGAAAACGCTCCCGGTGCCGGAGGCACGATCACCTCGTCGATCTCGAGCTCTGTGGCGAGGAACGCGGCGTGCATTGGCCCTGCTCCGCCGAATGCCACGAGGGCGAAATCGCGAGGCTCGATTCCTCTCTCGACGGTCAGCTTTCGAATCGCCTGGGCCATCTTCAGATTGATCACGTCGAGGATGCCTTCGGCGAGTTGCCGGCTCTCCAGGCCGAGCTTCTCGGCGAGCGGTTCCATGGAACGCTCGGCCGCTTCGGTGTCGATCGACATTCCGCCGCCCAGGAAGTAGGAGGGATCGATGCGCCCGAGCACGACATTCGCGTCCGTGACGGTCGGCTCCGTTCCGCCGCGGCCGTAACAGGCAGGACCGGGAGCGGCGCCTGCGCTTTTCGGGCCGACCCGGAGACCGCCGGCCTCCTCGTAGGCCAGTGAGCCGCCGCCGGCTCCGATCGTGTGGATGTTCACGGAGGCCATCAGGATCGGCAGGCCTTCGAGCAGCACTTCCGGAGCGACATCAGGCCTCTCGTGGGCGATCAGGCTGACGTCGAAGCTCGTTCCACCCATGTCGATGCAGATCAGGTTCGGACGTTCCAGGATCCGAGCGAGGCCGGCCCCGCCCATTGCGCCGCCTACCGGTCCAGACAGAAGCGTCTGGAGCGGCCGGTCGCGAGCAGCGCGTGCTGTGAGAATCCCACCGCTCGACTGCATCACGTGGATATTGCTCTCGAGCCCACGCCTGATTGCTTCCTCTTCGAACTTGCCGAGGTACCCCCGGACCGTTGGAGCGATGTACGCATCGAGCACGGCGGAAGACGTCCGTTCGTACTCGCGCCACTCACGGGCGACGCGATGCGAAAGAGAAACGCTCACGTCCGAAATCGCGTCGCCGAACATCTCCGCGACTCGCCGTTCATGCGCGCTGTTCACGTATGAGAACAGGAATGCAACTGCTACCGCGCCGAAGCCCTCGTTCCGTACGCGCTCGATTGCGCGCTCGACGTCCTCTTCATTGAGTGGTTCGATCTCGTTGCCGGCAAAGTCCACTCGGCCCCGCACCTCGACGATGTCTCTGAGGGCTACAAGCGGCGTCGGCTTCCGATAGTGGACGTTGTACATGCTCATCCGGTTGCCACGTGCAATGTGGTAGAGGTCGCCGATTCCCGCCGTCGCGATCAGCAACACACGCTCGCCTCGCCTCTGCAGGAACGCATTGAGGCCAACCGTTGTCCCGTGGACGACGAACCCGAGTGTGTCCAGAGATCCGCTGAGCGCTTCCATCCCTTCGAGCACTGCACGCGAAGGGTCGTCCGGCGTCGTCGGCAGCTTCGTCGTCGAATATTCACCTGCGAGCTCGTCGTAGGCGACGAAGTCGGTGAATGTTCCGCCGATGTCAATCGCGATGCGCACTAGCACTCCTTCCGTTGGCCTCCGCGCGGTTGAGTCGAGCTCGATCGTGAGGGCGCACAACCCGTTTGAAGCGATCCGGACGGAACGGTTCGATCTCCGGCGAGCGCCGACCGTCGAGCACGAGCGGTGTCAACAAGGCCGCCGTGGCCGGGGCGAGCGTAACGCCGAGCATTCCGTGGCCTGTCGCAACAAAGAGGCTCTCCTGCCCCGGGAGCGATCCGATCAGGGGCAACCCGTCCGGTGATACCGGACGAAGGCCGGCCCACTCGACGGCGGCGGCGGGTCGCCAATCGCGCAGGTACAGCGCGGCTGAGGCCGTGATCGCGTCGAGCCGTCGACGCCTGAGCGACAGGTCTTGCGCACCCAATGCAAACGTTCCCCCCAGCCTGACCGTGTCGGCGAACGGGCTGCACCCGACCTTCGCCTCACCGAAGTAAAGCGCGTGCCGCGGGATCGTGCCTTCGCCGGTCGCAGTGATGCTGTAGCCCTTCGCCGACTCGAGGGGCAGCCGGATCCCGAGAGGTCGTAGAAGTGCGCGAGACGAAACACCCGCCGCCACGACAACGGCATCGCTGACATGCGACGACATCTGCGTCTGCAGAGACCATCGACCGCGTGTGCGCGCCATCCGCTGTACGTCGACTCGCTCGACAACCTCGACGCCGGCTGCTTTCACAGCGTGGAGAAGCCCCTTTACGAAGCTCTCCGGGCGCACATGGCGCTCTTCTCCGGCGAAAAATGCGCCGACAACAGCGTCGCTGAGCGCTGCCTCGTTTTCCCGGGCCTCCGCCGGTCCCCACTCGTCAATCGCGCCCGGGTAACCCAGCTCCGTCACTGCCCGAAAGAGGGCCCGAAATGCCGTCAGGCCACGGTGGGTCCTCGAGGCGAAGACCAGACCTGTCGCGTGCATCTCGAAGCTTGCGCCGTGGTCGCGCAGCTCGTCGAAGAGCTGAAACGTGTGGGCGTTGAGCGTGAGCAGCTGTGCAGTACCGCGACGCCAACGAGCCTCGGAGCTCGACCGCCAGAAGCGCCAACACCAGGAGAGGAACGCCACGTCCGGGCGCGGTTGCCAGATGAACGGGCTCCGACGTGTCGTCATCCCTAGCAGCGCATGGGCTGCCGCTCCAGGCTCTGCTAGCGGGCTCGACAACGCCGGCGTCACCCAGCCGCAATTCCCGGATGACGCTCCGAAACCACAGTCACCCCGTTCCAGTAACACGACGTCGGCTCCGTGACGGGCGAGATCAAGGGCCGAGCAGAGACCGACGACTCCGCCGCCGACAACAGCGACCTTCACGCCCGTGAGCTCTCAGCGGCAACGGCCGAGGCGCGCTCAAGATAGGACGATTTGGCCACCATTCCTCGATCTCTGTACGAGATGGTGAACATAGTGTAGTAAGCTGGACAGGTCAAGCTCTATCTTCGGCGCCGTGGAGAATCCCAAGCGAGACCGCGTCCCCAACGTCGGGGAGATCTTGAAACAGCTACGCGCACGTCGCGGCGAATCACTCCGCGACGTCGCAAAGGGGACTGGTCTTTCGGCGTCGTTCCTCAGCATGGTCGAGCGAAACGAAAGCGACATCACGCTGGGCAATCTGGACGAGATCGCAGCGCATTTCGGACACGACGTCGGCTCGCTGCTTGGCTATTCGACACGCGGAGCGCGCGTGCAGATCGTCGCAAAGGAGGACCGCGTGATCGTCGATCGCGGCGACCAAATCGACTACGAGGTGCTGCACATCCCTGGGACCGACATGGAGATCGTGCTAGCCGAGCTTGCACCCCGCAGCGCCTTCAAAGATGAGCTCACGCACGACGGGATCGATATCGCTCTCGTCCTCCAGGGACGAATCGTCGTCACGGTCAACGATGTCGACTACCCGGTCGAGAAGAACGAGGCCGCAGTCTGGTCGGGTTCCTATCGACATCGGATTCGAAACGACAGCGATCGCCCCGCACGGATTGTCGCGTTCGTTACCGAGCAGATCTACTAACAAAGGCTAGCCGTCAATAAGGTCGCCGTAGACTGCCTGGGCGCGCTCGACGGTCGTATAGCCGTTGATCAGGTCGTCGGCCACGGCGCTCCGTTGACGCAGGCTCGGGTCCCCCCAGCCACCGCCGTTGCCGGTGACAACGCGGATGACGTCGCCTTCGTCAAGTTGCAGCGCCGTCACGACCGCGTGAATCTCCCGCTCACCGCTACGCCGCAGGACCTCGATGTAGTTCGGCGATCCGTCCTCGCCCCCGTCGAATCCCCACGCGGGGTGCTTGAACCGCGTGTAAGCGCAGGTCAGATGGGTTCCGTCAGCCCTGACGCGATACTCGAGCACGATCCCCTTGCCGCCGCGATGGATGCCTTCTCCCCCCGGCCCGTCGTTGAGTGAGAGGCGGTCGACGTAGAGCCCATATCGCGATTCCGCGACTTCGGCCGGACAGTTGTACGTCTCGCCGTGCATACCGCTGAAGACGGCACTGTTTCCGTCGGAGACCGATGACCCACCCCAGCCCCCGATCTGCGGCTCGATGATCGTGAAGTGCCTGCCCGTGTCGGGGTGGGTGCCGGAGATCACGGTGCCGCAGATCGAGGCGAAGCTGCCGGCGGGCAGGCGCCCTCCGAGGTGTGGCGCGAGACAGCGCCAGAGGGCGTCGTAGAGCCGAATCATGACTTCGTAGTAGATCGCGAATGCAGCGGGCGGTTCGGCGTCGAAGATCGTCCCGGGCTGCGTGATCAGACGAAGCGGAGCGAAGGTCCCGGCGTTCGCGACACCTTCCGGGTCGGTGGCGTTCTTGAAGATCAGCTGAGCGGCGATCATTGCCCCGTCACGGCAGGCGTTGTTCGGCCCAGCGTCCTGCGCCGGATTGTCCCGAAGATCGATGACGAACTCGTCGTCGGTGATCTCGACGGCGATGCGGTAGACCAGGCCGTCGTCTTGTTCCTCCTCGAGGGTGAACCGGCCCTTGGGCAGCTCGCGCAGCGCGCGGCGAGACACCTGCTCTCCGTAGCGCATGAAGTGGGCCACCGCTGCGAGGAACGTGTCCTTCCCGAACCGCTCGACGAGCTCGCGAATGCGCCGCTCGCCCAGGCGGACGGCGGCGATGCCCGCCCACAGGTCGCCCTCGAGGAAGTCGGGCATCCGGCTGTTGACCTTCATGATCTCCAGGACCGAGCGGTTCGGCTCACCGGCGTCGATCAGCTTCACTGCAGGGAGGCGCAGCCCCTCCTGGAAGATCTCACGCGAGTCGTTCGACATCGAGCCGGGCACGATGCCGCCGACGTCGTTCCAGTGTGCGATGTTCGCGGTGAAGGCGACGATGTCGTCGCCGGCGAAGACCGGCATCGCCAGCACCGCGTCGTTTAGGTGCGTGACACCACCGTAGAACGGATCGTTCGTGACGAAGATATCTCCGGGGCGAATGCCGTCGGTGGGATGCAGATCGAGGATCCGCCTCACAGCCTTGTCGAGGACACCGACGAACGCCGGGATTCCGGCACCGGACGAGGCGAGCTCGCCGTGAGCGTCTGTGATGCCGGTGCCCATGTCCAGCACCTCGTAGATGATCGCGCTCATCGCCGTCTTGCGCATTGCGCCGAACATCTCGTCTGCGATGGCCTGCAACGAGCTCTGAAGAAGCTCGAGCGTGATCGCATCGAACTCGGGTTCGTGGCGCGCACTCATAGGTCGGTACCGACCCTCGGTACGACGGCGAGGTGAATGTTGCCGAAGAGGTCGACAGCGAATCGATCGTTCGGCCGCACGACGATTGTCGTCCCCGCCGTCTCGATCACAGCAGGTCCGTCTGCCTGCATCTCGGGCTCCAACCCTGCGCCGTCGAAGATCGTTGCCCGGTGCACACCGTCGGGCGCATAGTCGACCTCTCGGACACCTTTGACCGCGTCCTCCAGGGTTCGCCCCGTGGTCGGTAGCGCTGACGGCTTCAGCTTCCCGACAGCCGCCGTCGCGACGACGTGGATACCGACAAGCTCGATCGGCGCCTCGAGCCGATAGGTGTATTCACGCTCGTAGGTCTCATGGAAGAGCTCGGTCGTCGCTGCGATCGCGGCCCCGTCGAGTGCGCCGCGCGAGAGCGGGACCTCGACGGAGTGTTCCTGATTCTCGTAGCGAAGCTTCGCGTAGCCCGTGCACGTCACCGTGTCGGCGGTCACGCCTTCCTCGACGAACTGCGCCAGCGCCGTCTGCTCGGTGTCGTGGATCGCCTTTCCGATCGACTCTGAGCTGTCCGGCTCGAAGCGGGCGATTCTCGTCAGGAACAAATCACGCCGTAGGTCGCTCATGAGCATTCCCCATGCTGCAAACACGTCGGCGGCATAGGGAACGATCACTCTCTTGATCCCAAGCTCGGCCGCCAGCGCGGTTGCGTGCATTCCGCCCCCACCGCCGAACGCAACGAGCGCGAAGTCGCGCGGATCGTGCCCGCGATTGACGGAGACGAGCTTGAGTGCGTTCACCATGTTGTGATCGGCGATCCGCACGATCCCGCGCGCTGCCTCGAGTTTCGAGACGCCGAGCCGGGAGGCGACCTCGTCGAGCGCACGATCGACGGCATCCATGTCGGCGACGATCTCGCCACCGACGAAGTACTCGGGGTTGATCCGTCCAAGTGCCAGGTTCGCGTCGGTCGTCGTTGCCGCGATACCTCCCCGTCCGTATGCGGCTGGGCCGGGAAGAGCGCCGGCCGACCGCGGTCCGACCCGCAGCTTGCCGAAGTCGTCGACCCAGGCGATGCTGCCTCCACCTTGACCGATCTCGACGAGGTCGACGACGGCCGTCATGATCGGATACCCCGCCGAGCGCTGGTCTCGCTCGATCCAGTAGTCGGTCATCACGCGGACGGTGCCGTCCTTGACGAGCGAGCACTTGGCCGTCGTGCCGCCGATGTCGAGGGCGAGCACGTGGGGCTCACCAACCAGCCTGCCGAGCTCGGCCGCGCCCCAGACTCCGCTCGCCGGGCCCGACTCGACCATCGTGATCGGAATCCTGCGCGTGCGCTCGACGGAGTCGACGCCGCAGTTCGATTGCATGATGTACAGCTGGCCCGAGAATCCGTCGGCAGTCATCCGCTCGGAGAGGCGGGTGAGATAGCGCTCGGTCGGTGGCTGGACGTACGCACAGAGCACGGCCGTGCTGGTGCGCTCGTACTCGCGCCATTCCCGGACGATCTCGTGGGATGAGACCGCTGATATGCCCGGCCACTGCTCACGCAGCGCTGCCGCGACCAGCTGCTCATGACGAGGGTCGGCGTACGAGTTGAGCAGACAAATCGCGACCGCCTCCACGCCGGCTTCCCGGAAGTCACGAATGATCTCGGGAAGTCCCGAGAGATCCAGCGGCTCGCGCTCCTCACCATGCTGGCTGAGGCGTCCCGGAACCTCGCGGCGCAAGTTGCGCGGCACGAGCGGCTGTGGCTTGCGGTACGCAAGGTTGAAGAAGTCCGGCCGGTTGCCGCGTCCGATTTCGAGCGAGTCTCGGAAGCCCTCGGTGGTGATCAGACCGGTTCGCGCGCCCTTGCGCTCCGTGATCGCGTTGATCACGACCGTGGTCCCGTGCGCCATGAAGGCGACCTCGTCCGGGCGTAGACCCGACTTGCGGACGACCTTGACAACGCCTTGCTCGAAGTCGGGCGGTGTGCTGTCCGCCTTCGCGGTCACGACCCGCTGCGCCTGGCTCAACGGATCCGTCATGAAGAAGACGAGGTCGGTGAACGTCCCTCCGACGTCGGTGGCGGCGCGGATCGTCGGCCTGGTCACGGTGCAATACGATATTTCACTCGAACCACCGGGATGGGAGGACCTCGGCATGTCTGCGACATCTCTAGGCGAATCGGCGGCGAGCGAGCGAGTCGGCGACGTCGTTTCTTCGCTCGCTGACAAGGCAGTCGACTTCGTCGCCATCGCCCCGTCGGACAACCTGTCGTACGTCCTCGGATTCTCGCCGCTTCCCGACGAACGCCTCTGTCTGCTGCTTCTTTCCGAACGGGGTGCGGTCTTCGTCGTGCCGGCGCTGAACGCCGAGCAGAGCGCGGGCAACGTCTCGGGGCTTGAGTTCCTGACCTGGGCGGACGCAGAAGGCTTCGATCAGGCTCTTCGCACAGGGATCTCGCGGATCGCACCCCCGGAGGCACGTCGCGTCGCCGTGGATCCGCTGATGCGCGCCGATCACCTGCTCGCACTGCAGGGGTACGTCGCCGGCAGCCCGGCGTACGTGAGTGCCGAAGTCGTCCTCCGCGAGTTGCGCGAAGTCAAGTCCGAGCGCGAGCTGGAGCTCCTGAAGCTGTCTGCGCTGACGGCCGACCGGGCGACCGAGCGCCGCGTTGCGAGGCTGCCCGGGCCGGTGTCTCAGAGGTCGATGTCGCAGCGGTCGCAGCTGCGGAGTTCCGTGCTGCCGGAGCCGACGAGGTCAGCTTCACGATCGTCGCCTCCGGGACCGAACGGCGCGTTGCCGCACCACCACACCGGAAAACGGATACTCGAGGAAGGCGACGCCGTCGTCATCGATCTCGGAGGCCGCCGCGAGGGCTACTGCTCGGACATCACGCGAATGGCTTTCGTCGGCGAGCCGTCGGCGGAGTGTCTCGATCTGGTGAGCGTCGTCGAGGCCGCGGTGCAGGCGGCGATGTCCGCGGTGCGACCGGGCGCTTCTGCCGGCGACGTCGACACAGCAGCGCGGGAGCGTGATCGAGTCCGCCGGCTACGGGGAGTACTTCGTGCACCGGACCGGGCACGGGCTCGGCATCTCCGTGCATGAGCCGCCGTGGATCATGGGCGGGTCGGCGGACGTGTTGCGGGAGGGGATGGTCTTCAGTATCGAGCCGGGCGTCTATCTGCCTGGAAGATTCGGGGTGCGACTCGAGGAGATCGTCTTCGTGACGGGCAATGGCTGCGAGCGGTTGAGCGAGCTGCCCCGTGCCGCGTACGTCTCGACGTCGTGACGCTCGGCTCCGACCGCGAGAGGACACGATTCGCAAGGCGGTTGCCGATCGCAGCGACCAGCTCGCCGGCCCTCGTCTCGGCGCTGGTGCGCGAGCAGAGCCTGCTCGGTCACGAGGAGGGAGCGCAGCGGATCATCGCGCGTCGGCTGGCTGCCGCCGGGTTCGCGGTCGAGCGAGTCGAGCCCGACGCCGAGGCGGCTCTCGCCGATCCGTACGCGGGGTATCCGCCGCTCTCCTACGACGGTCGCAGTTCTGTCGTCGGACTGCGCCGCGGCCTCGGCGGCGGGCGGTCACTGCACCTGACTGGGCACGTCGACGTGGTGCCCATCGACGACGCCGAGCCGTGGACGCACGGTCCCTGGGATGGAGTCGTCTCGGACGGGAGGGTCTGGGGTCGAGGTGCGGGCGACATGAAAGGGGGCCTCGCCGCGTATCTGGTTGCGGCCGAGGTCGTGGCCGAAACGTGTCCCGAACTTCGCGGCAATCTCGTCTTCAGCTCGGTGATCGAAGAGGAGTGCACGGGCAACGGCATGTGGTCGGTCATCCGCGCCGGGTACGGCGCCGACGGGACGCTGATCGGCGAGCCGACGAACCTCGACCTCATCCACGCGGGAACGGGTGTCGTCTGGGCCAGACTGACCGCGCGGGGACGCGCCGGTCATTCGGCCTACACCGGAGGCGACGGCCCGTTCGACGAGCTCGCGCGCGCGGTCGCTGCGCTACGTCGGCTCGAAGCGTCGGCGAACAGGCCCCCGCGCGACGCCGTGTTCGCCTCGGTGTCGGACTGGCCCTACGGAATGACGGTCGGTCGCATCGGAGGGGGCGTCTGGACGTCCTCCGCCCCGGCGCTGCTGGAGGCACGGGTCCGGTTCGGCTTCGGTCTCGATGTCGAGCCGCTCGACGTGCAGGCACACATCGTCGAGACCGTCGCGGCTGCCGCTCCGGCGGTCGAGGTTTCCTTCGAGGCGTTTCGCGCGCGTGCCTACTGCCACGAAACCGCTGGGCCTTTGCCGGAGTTGCTCAGCGAGACGCACGAGAGTGTCGTGGGCGCCGGATCAAGGACTTCGGCGTTTACAGCGACGACGGATGCGCGCTACGTCGACGGTCCATGCGTCTGTTACGGGCCGACGGCCGGAGAGTTCCACGGCTCCGACGAATGGGTCGATGTGGACTCGCTCGGACGCGTCGCGACCGTTGTCGCGCTCACGGCCGCGCAGTGGCTTGCCTAGCATGCGCCGCGTGCAGCATGAGGCTCTCCAACAGACCTGGCAACGGTGTTTCGAACGTGCGCTGCCTGAGAAGATCGTCTGCGTCGGCCTGAATTACGTCGACCACGCGGCCGAGCTGAACCTCGATCTGCCATCCGAGCCGCTGCTCTTCGGCAAGTTCCCGAATGCACTGGTCGACCCTGGCCAGCCGATCGTCCTCCCCGTCGGCGTCGGGCACGTCGACGCCGAGGCCGAGCTGGCCATCGTGATCGGCCGGCGTGCTCGCTCCGTCGCCGCCGCATACGCGCTCGATGTCGTTGCCGGCTACCTGTGCGCAAACGACGTCAGCGCCCGCGACCTTCAATTCAAAGACAGTCAGTGGTTGCGCGCGAAGGGATTCGACACCTTCTGTCCGATCTCGACCGACATCGTCCCGGTCGACGAGCTCGGCGATGCGCGAGGGCTGCGAGTCGTCCAAAGGCTGAACGGCGTCATTCTCCAGAGCTCGAGCACCGACGAGATGATCTTCGGGGTTCCCGAGATCGTCGCTCATGCCTCGACCGTGTTCACGCTCGAGCCGGGCGACCTGATACTGACTGGCACGCCCGCGGGTGTCGGCGTGTTCCGCACGCCGAAGGTCGCGCTGGCGGACGGCGATGTCGTCGAGGTGGAGGTCGAGCGGATCGGAACGGTCTCCAATCCGGTCGTTACTGGCTGATCGTGCCGTTTACATCGCGTCGAGCTCGACAGCGGTGATGTGCCAGCGCCCGAGGTTGGCGCAGAAGGCGGTCGAACCGCGAAAGGCGATGTTCGTCGGGTGGGCCAACACGATCGCGTCGTCATCGCGGATCACTACAGCCGGCGCGCCGGCTTCGTCGATGCGAACGATCTGACTCGGCTGGTAGCAGGCGACATAGAGCAGGCCGTCGGGTCCGAACGCGAGACCGTCCGGAAGCATCCCCGGTAGCTCCGCCGCGAGCGCCGGCTCGCCCGCAGCGCCGTCGTGGAGCAGCGGGATACGCGTGATTCGGCGCGACCAAGTCTCGGCGACGTAGACGGCGCTCTGATCTGGTGCGACGGCGACGCCGTTCGCGAAGAGGAACGGGCCGGCGCTCCAGAGCTCGCCGCTCCCGTCGGGGTCGATCCGAAAGACGCCGGGCCCAGGCTCTGTGGCCGAGTGGCTCTCGGTCAGGTAGAGGCGTCCGCTTGCATCGAAGGCGATCGCATTTGGAAGCACGAGCTCGTGGCCTCCGACGGAACGCTCGAGGAACGGCTCAGGGTCGCCCCCGTGCGGGATCGAGTCGCATCACGGCCGTGCGGCCGAGATCGACGTAGTAGAGATGTCCGTCGGGACCGAACGCAAGCGCGAGGGTGAAGCCGTCACCGCCGGCAACACGCAACTCCAGGGACCCGCCCTCGGGCGGAATCCGGTACACCTGCCCCGCCTCTCCTCCACACCAAACACTGCCGTCCTCGTGCACGGCCACGCCCTCGGCATGATCGAGGCGAACCGGGCCGACTGACGCATCGACGAAGACACGCGCATGCGACAGGGCAAGCACGGGTTCTGCGTCGGCAGTGCCATCGACGCGCCATGTTACGCGCCCGAGGCGTTTGACCAAAGCACTTGCTATTTCGACGGCAGTCCACTCAGAATGGAGCTTCGGATACGGCGAATGGCCCGCCGAGCCCCAGAGGAAGGAGCCACCATTGACGTCTAGGGAAAGGAGTCAGGCATGAGGCATCGTCCGGGACGTCGCGCGACCCGCGTGCTGCTCGTCGCAGCAGCACTGTCAGCGTGCGCGGTCGCTGCGGTCACCGCCAGTGCAGGCGCAAAGGATCGTTCGACACAGGCGGGGAAACCGGTTCGGATTGGGGTTCTTCTCTCGGCGACGGCAAACACGTATGAGCAGGCCGATCTGAAAGGCATTCAGGATGCCGCCAAGAAGTACGGAGGGAAGGTCGTCAAGGTGTTCGACGCCAACTTCGTCGCGAGCACGCAGTCCAGTCAGGTCGAGGACGCGATCACGTCGAAGCAATACGACGCACTGGTCATCGTCCCGCAGGCAGGCAACACCATCGTTCCGCAGGTCAAGGACGCAATCAAGGCCGGCCTGAAGGTCGTGTGCCTGCTCTCCCCGTGCGGCTCGAATCAGCAGTCGAACGCCCGACAGATCCCGGGTTACGTTACGACCGTGGGTTACCAGTTCGCGGAGAACGGCACAGACATCGCGAAGGCGATCGTTGCTGCCTGCGGGAGCCTGAATCCCTGCAACGTCGCTTACGAGCCGGGCCTCCTGTCCTTCTCGACGGAGGTGTTCCGCACGAACGGGATCAAGGCGTACCTGAAGAAGTTCCCGCATATCAAGATCGTCGCGGAGCAGGAAGGCAAGTACCTCGCAAACACCGGCCGGACTGCGATGCAGAACATGCTTCAGGCCCACCCGGACGTGAACGTCGCAGGCCTCCAGCGGAGATCAGATGACGGCCGGGATGGAGCAGGCCGTGAAGAGTGCTGGACTGACTGGCAAGGTAAAGCTGATCGGAAATGGGGCAAGCATTCCTGGCGTAGCAGCAGTCAAGGCCGGCCGTTGGTATGCGACCGTCGCGAACCTTCCCTACACAGAGGGTTACCTCGGGGCGAAGTACGCGATCATGGCCGCCAAAGGCACGCCGCTCTCGAAGATCCCGCCTTTCGTCGATGACCTGAAGTACTCGCCGGTGGGTACGACGATCATCACGAAGGCCAACGCGAGCAAGTTCAAGGCCCAATGGGCCGGTTGAGCCTCGACAGACGGGACGGCGTCTAGGCCCAAGAGCCGTGCTGGGCCGCAGCGGGCGACGTAATGCCCGCTGTGGCCCAGCCGTCGTCCGGAGTCGGGATACGGTCGTCGAGCACGCCCAGCGATCATGAACGCACCAGAGGTAGTCGAGAACGACACGACTAACTGGCAGCGTCTCAATGCGCTCCGCACGGTGGCGGGCGGGGTGCGCGACTACGGGATCGTCGTCTTCTTCCTCGGTCTCTTCATCGCGCTCAGTTTCATGAGCAACGTCTTCTTTACGAAGACGAACATCCTCAACATCCTCGACCAGACAGCGCCCGCCGGAATCATCGCGTGCGCAATGACGATCGTGATCATCGGCGGCGGGTTCGACCTCTCGGTCGGCGCGATCTTCGCGCTGGGTGGCGTCGTTGCCGCCCAGACGGCACCCCACATCGGGGTCTGGGAGGGGATGATCGTCGGCGCGCTGTTCGGCCTCGGTCTCGGGATCGTGAACGGGCTGCTGATCACCGTCGGTCGGATCAACTCGTTCATCGCGACCCTCGCGTCGAGCTTCATGTTCTACGGGCTCGGTCAGGTACTGACAAACGGCTTCCTCGTCTCCGAGACGAGCCCGACGTTCGCTGCACTAGGTAATAACAGTTTCGCGGGAATCAAGTACTCGATCTGGCTCTTCGCGACAGTCGCGATCTGTTGCACGCTCATCCTCAACCGGACGACGCTCGGACGCTATGTCTTCGCGGTTGGCGGGAACGCGGAGGCGGCACGACTTGCCGGAATACGCGTGAACGTCGTGCGAATCGCAACCTTCGCGCTCAGCGGCCTCGCAGCGGGTATTGCAGGCGTACTCGTTGCGTCGCTCATTTCGCAAGGACAGGCAGATACCGGCAGCGACCTGACACTGACGACGATTGCCGCTGTCGTGATCGGCGGAACGAGCATCCTGGGCGGCGAAGGCGCGATCTGGCGCAGCGTGCTCGGGGTCCTGCTGCTCGCAATGATTGGAAACGGGTTCAATCTGCTGAACATCAACCCGGTCTACCAGCAGATCGTCGAGGGCGCGATCATTATTCTCGCGGTCGCGTTCGATTCGTGGTCGCGTAGGGGCGGCGAGTGAGCCGCGGCAGTCCGCGCACATTCGAGCACGTGCCGGTCGCGACACTCGCAAACGGCCATCGGCTCGAGTTAGCACTCCATCGTGTCCGCGGGATGGACGACGGCCCGAGGCTGGGAGTCATCGCAGGAATCCACGGCGACGAGCCACTCGGAGTCGAGATCGTCCGCCGCACGCTCGTCGAGCTTGAAACTGAACCATTTCGCGGCGAGGTCGTCGCAGTCCCGGTCGCCAATCCGTACGCATTCGCGGCTCTGACACGGCATACGCCTATCGACGCCACCAATCTCAACCGCTCGTTTCCGGGGAACGTCGACGGGACCTTGAGCGAGCAGTTGGCTCACGTGATCTGCACTGAACTGCTGGCCGGCTGCAACCGGCTCGTCGACGTTCACTCCGGCGGAAACCTCGCAACGGTTGACTACGTCTACGCAGGCACCGACCAAGAGCTTGCGAAGGCATTCGGTTGCGAGATCCTCTACGCGGGCGCAGCTCCCGCCGGCTCACTTGCCGGATACGCAGGTGGTCTTGGTGTGACGACGCTAATCGTGGAACTGGGCGGCGGACAGCAGCGAAACGAGCATTTCGTCGAGAAGGGCGTCCGCGGTATCCGAAATGTAATGAAGCATCTGGGCATGCTGGACGGCAAGCCCGAACTGCCTGTCGAGCAGTTCATTGTCGACGAGTTGGCCGACCTGAAGCCCCACCAGGGAGGACTCATGCTCTCTAGCTTCGGTCCGTCGCGTCTCGGCGAGGCTGTCGCGGCAGAGACCGAACTTGCCAGCGTCGTCAGTCCTTACACGTTCGAACTGCTCGAGTCGATCGCAGCTCCGTTCGAGCCGACGCTCCTCGTGCTCGTGCGAGAGGCGGTGACGACAGTCGAGCCCGGTGACTTCGGCTTCATCGTTGCTAACGGCGCGACAGCGGTGGCGGCCTGATGCGCACACCTAAGCGCGTCGTGACCGGCTGGGCCGAAAACGGCGAGCCGATCGTTCTCTTCGCCGGCGCGCCCACGACGACGCTCGACTTCGAATCGACGCAGGCGAGCGAGCTCTGGGTCACCCGCGGCACGCCGGCGGAAACTCATGCTCGCACCGATGCGGCGGCCGGCGAGTGGGAGCTCGAGCCGCAACCGGGCGGCAGCGCATTCCGCCTCGTCACCTACAAACCAGGCGCCCGGGTCGACATCCACGCGACCGAGACGCTCGACTACATCGTCGTCGTGTCGGGCGAGCTCACGCTTGTCCTGCCGGACGAGGAGCTGACGTTGTACCCGGGCGACACGCTGGTGCAACAGGCAACGCCACACGGCTGGGCCAACCGCTCCGCCGACCCGTGCGTGATGGCCGCAGTGCTGCTGAACGCGAGTCGCGAGGTCGACAGATGAGCGCCGGCCGGTTCGCGAGCACTTTCATCCTCCGCGGCCCCAGGGTTCTCGACGAGGCAGGCGGATTCGGCGCACCGGTCGACGTCCACGTGGTCGACGGTGAGATCACGGCCGTGGGTCCGAACCTTCGAGCGGACGATGTGATCTCCCTAGACGCGTCGGGGCTCTGGCTGTTGCCTGGAATCTTCGACTGCCACGACCATCTTTCGATGTCGACTCTTGCACTCGCCGAGTCGCTCGCGACGCCGCTCAGCCTCTGGGCACTGGAGACCGCGCAAAACGCACGCGTGACACTCGAGGCCGGTGTGACCTTCGTGCGCGACATGGCCGGGGCGGATGCGGGTATGCGCGATGCCGTTTCTCGCGGCCTCGTCCCCGGGCCGACGATCCAGATCTCCACCGTTCTGATCTCCCAGACCGGCGGGCACGGCGACGGTTTTCTCGCGGGGGCCGGTCTCGAGCTCTCCCCGGCGAATCTGATGCCGAGTTATCCGGGCAAGCCGCGTTTCGTGGTCGACGGGGTGGAGGAGATGCAGAAGGCTGTTCGCGAAGTGATTCGCGCGGGTGCGGACTGGATCAAGCTCGCGACGACGGGGGGCCTCGTGTCCGACCACGATCACCCGCTCGTGGCCGATTTCACGCTCGCCGAGGTCGAAGCAGCGGTCGCCGAGGCGACACGAAAGGGCAAGCCCGTCGCGGCGCACGCCTACGGCGGCGATGGGCTCGACAACGCAGTTGCGGCGGGAGTCACCTCGATCGAGCACGGTGGCTTCCTCACCGAGGAGCAGGCTCAGCGCATGGCAAACACCGGTTGCTGGCTCGTGCCGACGCTCTCGGCCATGAGAGACACCCTGCGCTGGGCCGAGCAAGGCGTCCTCACGCCCGTCCAATGCCGCAAGATCCTCGACTTCGGACTCGAGCTCGGCGGTGCAGTACGGATCGCAAAGGACTACGGCGTGCGGCTTGCGATCGGCACCGACTACATCAGCCGCGAGCAGCACGGATCCAACCTCGAGGAACTTGCGCTCATGCAAGAAGCCGGGCTCAGCGTCGAGGAAGTGCTGCTCGCCGCGACGAGCGGTGGCGCCGAGCTTTGCGGGGTCGCCGACCGTTACGGGCGAATCGCTCCCGGCTTCGTGTTCGATGCGGTCGCCCTCGAGCAGGAACCAGGCGACTTACGGAAGCTGCTCGAGCCGCGCGCGGTCGCCGCCGTCTTCAAGGGCGGCACCCCGGCCGCCCGGAGTAATCGCTTCGAGGACGGTTGGCAGTGACGATGCGTCTCGAACTGCGAGGGATCGACAAGCGCTTCGGTGGCGTCCAGGCGCTCTCGGCGATCGACCTCACGATCGAGCCGGGCACGATCCACGCACTCGTCGGCGAGAACGGTGCCGGGAAGTCCACCCTCGGAAAGATCATCGCCGGTGTCCACCGCCCGGACGAGGGCGAGATCCGCGTCGACGGGGAACGGGTCGACTACCGCTCGCCGCGTGCCGCGCTGCGCAGGGGTGTCGCGGTAGTCACCCAGGAGGGCGCGCTCGTGCCGCACCGGTCTGTGCTCGAGAACGTCTTCCTCGGCATCGAGAACGCATCTGCCGGATTCGTCAACGGACGGTCGATCCGCCGGCGGTACGCGACCCTCCTCGAGGAGGTGAACATCGATCTCCCGCCGACCGTGCTCGTCGGCTCACTCTCGCTCTCGGATCGCAAGAAGGTCGAGGTGCTCAGAGCGTTCGCGCGCGGCGCTCAGGTGGTCGTCATGGACGAGCCGACTGCCGCCTCGACGACGGAGGAGGCCGAGCAACTCTTCGGGATCGTGCGCTTGCTGCATGAGCGCGGCACGACGGTCATCTATGTGTCCCATTTCCTCGCCGAGGTGCTCAAGCTCTCGGACACGGTGACTGTTCTTCGCGACGGCAAGGTCGTCCGTACCTCCGCGTCCGCCGACGAGTCGCCGGAGGCCCTTGTGTCTGCGATGCTCGGACGCACCATCGAGCTGACGTTTCCCGAGAAGAACGAGCCCGCACCCGACGCGCCCGTCGTGCTTTCCGTGCGGAATCTGCGGCGCCCGCCGGCCGTCAACGGCGTCTCGTTCGAGATTCGTGCCGGCGAGATCCTCGGGCTCGCCGGTTTGATCGGAAGCGGCCGCTCCGAGCTCGCCCGGGCGGTCTTCGGCGCGGACCGGCGCGAGCGGGGCGATGTGCAACTCCTCGGCGGGGCGCTTCGACTGCGCTCGCCGAGAGAGGCGATCTCCAGCGGCCTCGTGCTGCTCCCGGAAGACCGGAAGCAGCAGGGCTTGCTGATGAAGCGCTCAGTGGCGGACAACATCACGCTGCCGTACCTCCGCATGCTGAGCCATGCTGGATTCGTCTCGGAGCGGCGCACGCGTAGGTCCGCGCGAACGATGATGGAGCGCGTCGACGTGCGCGCGGCCGGGCCACGTGCGCGTGTCAGCACGCTCTCTGGCGGCAACCAGCAGAAGGTGCTGTTCGCCCGATGGCTTTTCCGTCCACCTCGAGTCTTCATAGCGGACGAGCCGACGCGCGGCGTGGATGTCGGAGCTAAACGCGCCATCTACGAGCTGATTCGCACTCTGGCCGCGGACGGTGCGGCCGTCTTGATCATCTCCTCCGAGTACGAGGAGGTCCTCGGTCTCGCGCACCGCGTGCTCGTGATGCGCGAGGGACGGTTTGTCGCCGAGCTCGTGGGCGACACGATGAACGAGGACGCGCTCCTTCATGCCGCCTTCGGCACCGTCGAAGCTGGGAGCGAAAGTTGATCGTCTCGGTGCTTTCCCTCCCGATTCGCCTCGGATGCGAGTCGGAGACGGTCCAGTTCTATACAGAGCACGACGTGTTCGCGCTCGCCGCACAGGTCGGCGGGTTCCGCTCGGGCAAGTTGCTCCGGCCGTCCGAGCCGGGGGCTCCGTTTCTGGTCATAGCCGAATGGGACGACGCGGAAGCCTATGATCGTTGGCTCGCGGCTCCGACGCGCGCCGAGCTGAGCGCCTTCCTCGGATCGCTCCTCGAGGGCGATCCGAGCGGTGGCACCTACGAGCAGATGGTTAGCGCATCAGGGCCGGAGGGCGGCTCGGATCAGGAAGGGGCGACAGCTTGAGCGGATATCGCGTGGCGATGGACATCGGCGGCACGTTCACCGACTTCGTCGTTTTCGACGAAGGCAAGGACGGAGAGACGAGCTCGGGGAAGGTGCTCACCACGCCGGCAAACCCGGCCGAGGGCGTGCTCGCGGGTCTGCGTCAGTTCATCCCCGAGCTGACCGGGATCGAGTTTCTCGTCCACGGCACGACCGTCGGGCTGAACGCGTTCCTTGAACGCAAGGGCACCCGCCTGCTGCTCGTGATGACCCAAGGCCTGCGCGACGCGTACTCGATCGCGCGCCACGACCGGAAAGAGCTCTACGCTCTGCGCTACCGGAAGCCTGAACGGCTTGTGCCGCGCCGGGACGTCGTCGAGGTCGTCGAACGGCTGCGCTGGGACGGTGCGATTGAGACTCCGCTCGACACAGCGAGCCTCGAGCTCCTCTTCACACGTATCCGCGAAGAGGACGTCGAGGCGATCGCGGTCTGCCTCCTCCACGCGTACGTCAATCCCGTCCATGAGCTCGAGTTGCGCGATCTCCTCCGGGCGGAGTTCCCCGAGCTGTCGATCACGCTGTCGCACGAGATCGCGCGCGAGTGGCGCGAGTACGAACGGGCCTCGTCGGCGACGTTGAACGCGTACATCGCACCGCGGGTCGAGGGCTACCTCGCGACCGTCGAACGCGAGCTCGGCGACCTTGCGGTCGCGAGCCCCCTTTACGTGATGCAGTCGAATGGTGGCATCACCAGCGCACGGAGAGCCCGGGCCGAACCGATCCAGACGCTCCTCTCGGGACCTGTCGGCGGCACGATCGGGGGCGCGGCCCTCGCTCGGTCGACCGGCCGAGACAACCTGCTGTGCATCGACATGGGCGGGACGTCGTTCGACCTCAGCCTGGTCGTCAACGGCCGACCCACGGTCTCGACCGAAACAGAGCTCGAGGGCCTGCCGATCCTGATGCCGCTGGTCGACATCCACACGATCGGCGCTGGCGGGGGCTCGCTCGCCTGGCTGGAGGCCGGCGGACTGCGCGTCGGGCCGCAGAGCGCCGGCGCCGACCCCGGCCCTGCGTGCTATGGCCGCGGCGGAACCCAGCCGACCGTTACCGACGCCAACCTCTATCTCGGCCGGCTCGACTCAGGCTACTTCCTCGGCGGCCGGATGGCGCTCGACGAGACTGCGGCTGCGCATGCGCTCGAGACCGTGGCCGGCCAGGTCGGCCTGAGCACGATCGAGCTCGCCGAAGGGATGCTCGCAATCATCAACGCCCGCATGGCCGACGCGATGCGAACTATCACAGTCAAGCAGGGCATCGATCCGCGCGAGTTCGCACTCGTCGCGTTCGGCGGAGCCGGTCCGATGCACGCCGTCTGGCTGGCCGAGGAGCTCGAGATCAGTGAGGTGATCGTGCCGTGGAGTCCCGGCACGTTCTCCGCCTGGGGAATGCTCCAAACTGACATGCGCCACGATGTCGTGCAAAGCTTCTACCGGCCGTTGGCCGGTCTCGAGTCGAATGCCGTTGTGCGCACCTTCGACTCGCTCGAGGCCGAGGGCTCGGAGCTGCTCGAGAATGAGGGGATCGGCGGACCCGACCGATACTTCGCGCGCTCCGCAGACATGCGGTACGTCGGTCAGGAGTACACGGTCAACCTCCCCATCGGTGCCAACGTCGCCCTCGATGAGGTGGACGCTGCCTTCCATGACGCTCACCGGGTCCGTTACGGCCATTCCACCCCGGGTGCCCCCGTAGAGTTCGTCAATCTGCGTGTCGCAGCCATGGGTCGAATCGCGAGCGCTGTCCCGAAATACAACCCGCCTACCGGCGAGGCGGATCCGCTGCTCGGTCAGAGGACGGTGATCTTCGCCGGCCGGGAGCATCAGACTCCGGTGCTCCTACGCCAGCATCTGGCACCGGAAGCAAGCCATCCAGGCCCGGTGGTGATCGAGGAGGAGAGCTCGACTATCGTTGTTCCGCCCGGACACATAGCCGCGCTCGACAAGTTCGGCAACGTACTGATCACGCGAGCCTGAGCAAGAGAGGAGACGACCGATGACCGCAACGGCAGATAGAGCTCGCTCCTCGCGTACCGATCCGATCACGACCGAGATCATCCGAAACGCCTTCGTCTCATGCGCGCAGGACATGAACGCGACGTTGATTCGCAGCTCGTACACGCCGATCATCTACGAGGGCAAGGACTGCTCCGTCGCCATCCTTGACGAGCATGGGGACGTGCTTGGGCAATCGCTCGGCCTGCCGCTCTTCCTAGGCAACCTCGAGATCTGCGTGAAGCTCGCAGCCGAGATGTTCGGCTGGGACGCTTTCCGGCCGGGCGATGTCTTCTATATGAACGACTCATACATGACGGGCACCCACCTGAACGATGCGACCATCTTCGGCCCAATCTACTGGCAGGACCGGCTCGTCGGCTTCTCAGCGACGCGTGCCCACTGGCTCGATGTCGGCGGGAAGGACGCCGGTGGTCCGATGGACTCACGCGAGATTTACCAGGAGGGGATGCGCTGGGCGCCTACCCGGATCTACGACCGGGGGGAGCCGCGTGAGGACATCATCGACCTGCTGCGTCGGAACGGACGCTTCGGCTACTCGCTCGTCGGCGACATGAACGCCCAGGTCGCCGCGTGCCGTACGGGCGAAGCGCGATTCCAGGCGATCCTTGACCGCTTCGGCTACGACACGTACGTCGATGCTCGCACCGAGATTTACCGCCAATCAGAGGAACTCGAGCGCGAAGCGGTCGAGGCGATTCCCGATGGTACGTACCACTCGGAAGGCTTCATCGACGAGGATGGCCTGGGGCACGGACCGATCCCGGTGAAACTGCGCATCGACGTCGCTGGCGATCACATGACGATCGATCTCGACGGCTCCTCACCGCAGATGGAAGGTCCCGTGAACTGCGGCTTCGCGCAGACCATTTCCGCCTGCCGCGTGGCGTTCAAGCTGTTGATCAACCCGGAGCGGCCTGTTGACGGTGGCACCTTCCACACGCTCGAGGTCAAGGCCCCAGAGAGTTCCATCTTCGACGCGCACGAGCCGGCGGCGTGCCAGTGGTACTTCACGCCGCTCGGGCTCCTGATCGACCTCGTCGTCACTGCACTCGCACCTGTGATGCCTGACAAGGTTGCCGCCGCACACTTCGGCGACTCGATGGTGCTCTTCCTTGCGGGCAAGGATCCACGCCACGACGACGCGGGCTTCCTGTACGTGATGCCGCACGCCGGCGGCTGGGGCGGCTTCGAGGGCGGCGACGGCCAGGACGGCCTGATCAACAACGTCAACGGCGGGTTCAAGGACTACCCCGTCGAGGTCTTCGAAGTGAAATTCCCTGCGCTCATCCGAGAGTACGGCTTCCGTATGGATACAGGCGGCCCGGGACGGTTTCGCGGAGGCTGCGGTCTCGTTCGACGCTTCGAAGTCGAGCCGGATGCCTACCTCTACCTCTGGCTCGACCGATCGGTGACCCCCGCGTGGGGCCTGTTCGGCGGCAGCGACGCGGTCGGGCCGGATGTGATCGTCAACGCCGGCCGACCCGACGAGCGGCGGATGTTGAAGGTAAACGCGCATCCACTCGCGGCCGGCGCGGTCGTCGATCTGCTGACCGGGGGAGGCGGCGGTTTCGGGCAACCCTGTGAGCGCGACCCCGAGCGCGTTCGCATCGACGTCCTCGACGGCTACGTGAGTCGCGATGCGGCGAAACGTGATTACGGAGTCGTACTCGACGACGCTCTTCAAGTCGACGAAATGGCCACTCGGCGGCTACGGTCGCCGGCCACGGACTAGCGAGCCGCGGACTGGGCGTAACGATCTCCGGCCGAGTACTTCGTCGGCTGTTCCAAGGATCTAAGCAGTCCGGCTTCGATGAGCACCGCAACCGGTGCTACCGATCGCGAGCGTGACGCTGGGTTCGCTCTCGTAGACCACCGTTGGCGATGCGCTGCCGAAAATAGCGAGCGTGCGAAGAAGACGACGGCTCGGATTGCTGAAGCTGTGGACAGCCCCCGCAGGAACGATCACTGCGCCACCGTTTGAAACGCGATGAGCGATCCCACCCACGGTGAAGTCCGCAGCGCCTTCAAGAACGATGACAAGCTCCTCGTGGTCAGGGTGGCGATGCGGCGCCGCGCCCGTGCCAGGCTCCGAACGTTGCTCAAACGCGCACAAAGTCCGCGCCCCGTTTGCAGCGGCGGCAATCAGTCGAGTCGTTACGCCAGGCCGCCACTCCTCGACTGTTTGCCCTGAGACATCCAGGAATGCTATGCCCGCAGCCTACCGGTCACCGATATCGAGCGCGGGCGCGTCTCTCGAGCGTCGCGAACACTGCCCGCGTAGGACGCAATCCGTATACGCGGCGTGGAGCGGCGAACGTGCGCGTGTACGCAGGCGCGATGAACTCTCGCTCAGTCGGAGAGACCGGCCCGGTCCGTCAGGCGACGGACTCGACCGCGCACATGTGTCCGCAAGCGCCCGCCGCCCCAGACGTGACGTCGTCGGTCGCGTGGGCATCGGCGCCGACTTTGAGAGAAGTCCTAGAGTGCGGGGCCCTTTACGATTGTCTCGATCGGAAAGAACTGCGGCTCCGGTCGCGCACCGCCGCCTGCCCCGGTCGATTCAATCGCCGGACCGAGCTTGTTCTCGACGAAGCGTTGGAACTGCTCCTTCGAATCCCAGACGTCGTAGACGTACCAACCTTGATCGGACTGGCCCGCCGTGTGCAGGAGCAACCCGTCCGGCGATTGCTCCTCACGCATCGGATAGTTCCCGAACATCGCTTCGGTGAGCTGCCGGTAGCTCTCCTGCGTAACGCCCTCGCCCGCCAGCAACATTCCAACGGCCATCGCGGCCTCCCTTATCTAGACACCAACTCGATCCTTTCACGTCCTTGCGCATAGATCACCTTCTTGGCCGCGAGGACGGCAGGCTGGCGCTCGGGAGCCGCCGCTCCAGGACGGCGAATATACGCCCCCGCAGCACTGCCCCCTCCCCCTCCCAGCGGCGAAATCTTCCGCAAACTTTTCCGGTCGCGCCGCCGACTCGACTCGGCCCGTCACGCCCCTCCGAGCGCTGGAGGGTTTTCCACAGCTTTTCGGCCGTATACCATTCAGGCAACGGACGGAACAGCAAAAAGCCCGCCTAAGCGGGCCTTTTGTGAGTGGGCGGTACTGGGCTCGAACCAGTGACCCCCAGCTTGTCGAGCTGGTGCTCTCCCAACTGAGCTAACCGCCCAAAACATGCCCATGTGCAGGGCTTTTAATAGATTCCTAACAGGTTCTGCTCTCCCAATAGTTGCGGAGCGACCAATAAGACTACATTCAGCTCGCTAACTCCCCCACCCTCAACGGCCCGGGCAGTAGGCGCTTCAGCGCCGCGGCGTTGCTGACTGTCGGCCGATCGCGCGGGAAAGTCTCTGCCCTCGCTCGCCGTCGAGCGCCTTCCTAGGTCCGATGCGGAAGCAGATACTCGTAAGCACGGAGTCGGATGAGTGTTCCAGAGGCCTGGCTGCTGGCGTCGCGCTGGTGGCCTCTTCTGACGGCGAATATTCTCCGACTCCGTTACTAGCGGGCTTGCAGTCGAATCAACTGCTGACGTGCGCCAAAAGCTCGGGAATGACGCCCGATCGGTTCGGATAATTCGGCGAGTGCGGTTTCTCGGGGTAGGTGGCTCTCGCTGCGGGAGCCCTTGCCGCGTTGATCGGCTGCGGTAGCACCCGCGGTACCGCGTCGGCTCCGTCTGCGGGAGGGCTCCGAGTGGGTCGGGATTGCTGCGGACGTTAACGCGCCGCGCGAGACGATGATGGCGATGAAGTCCCTAGCGAGGGGCAAGGTCGTGACTAAGGTGAGTGTCCCGGCTTTCACGATCAAGCTCCATAACGGGAGTGATCTGGCGCGTTCGAACGTCACGGTGACGCTGGAGATCAGCCGACCTGCAAACGACGGCGGGCCTATCATTCGGTCGAGGACGCTGGCGAGGATCGGTTCCGATCAGACGGCTCGGATCACGTTTCGACACTTCGCCCGAGTCCTGTTCGCGAGAAGGTCATGGTAAGAGTCGCCGTTGGGAGCACTCCCGCCAAGACATTCGTCGTTGCAGTCCGGTTTGCCTAGCTGTCGATGCGAGGCTAAGCGTATTTTTCGTAAGCCTCATGGCTCGAAAGGTTGATGATCCGAAGTGCGGGCGAGCGGAGGTCTTACGGATTGAAAGCCAGGGCATGGAAGATGTGGGGGTTCATCGCTAGCCCGCTCGGCCTGTTGCTCCTCGGGACATTGCTAGCGAGCGTGCTGATACCCCGTTGGTCTGCAATCTGGCAGGATCGTCGACCCGAACTGGAGCTGAAATCCGGCCTCGTTGGAAGGGTCGCACAGTCGACGACCAAGACGGTACGCGACGCGCAGTTGCTCGCCAACGATCCACCGCCAACAAACGTTGCCGCGGCGCGATACCGCACGCTCAAGCAGCGCTGGCTCATAGACCGCGCGGAGCTCCAGACGGTGATCGGCACCTACTTTTCTACTGACGTCGCGAGATGCTGGTTCCTCTACTCGGACCTCCTCACCAGCTATCTCTCGATCCCACAACCAGGGGCCCCGAGTAGCGGGCCTACGAATGACCTCAAGAACTACGTCAACGACGAGCGAAGTTCATGCACGCCGCTCGTGGCGGTGGCCAGTTACTCACAGAGGCGTTACGACACCCTCAAGAAGCGGATAGGCGATCTCTCGGCGCTGAGCAGGGCCAGTAACCACGATTTCAAGACCACGTATGCCAGTCTTGGCGAGCTGCTGCTGATCGACCGCGACCGCGTGGTCCAGACGATCGTCGCGTCCGACGCGAGGGGCTTCGCGCACGGCTGGTGGATCTTCCGCTGAGGAAGCGCGCCGCGCGTTCGCCCGGCAGGAGCCGAGCCGGCTTGACAGTGGCGCTTGGTTCGTCGGAGGTTCGATCCCGGCAGGGTTGTTCTGCGGCGCAACCGACTTCGCGATTTGTCGGAGGGGGATGATGGGCGCTGTAGCGACGACGACGGTTCCGGACCGATGATGCGTGGAAGAACCTTTCAGTCGAAGGTCGATCACATCGTCGTTTTGATGATGGAGAACCGATCCTTCGATCACATCCTGGGGTTCCTGACGATCGATGAGGGTCGCACCGACATCGAAGGGCTTGACGTCGGGGTTGTCGAACAGCATCGGGGACGTGCCGTTTCCGGTGCATCGGGCAACGAGCACGAAGCTGGTGTGTTCGCGTTTGGTCAGGGTTCCGGCTCCAGCAACGTCGCGGTCGCACTGAACTCGGTCGCGGTAATTGGGTTGGTGGGTTGGCTTGAAACGCTCGAACGGTGACCGCCGTTGTCTCTGCCTGATGGACACGTGGTGGTCTTTAGTCTTCAAGCAACGTCTAAAGGGTCGTGGGCGTAGACCGGAGGTCATCGTCGGTGCCGGTTCGAGTCGACAACGCTCGTTGGACGTGGCCGTCAGGATCCCCAGTAGATATGGACCAAACCTAGGGCCGGTCAGTTGTGTCTCTTTGTTGGCCGGAGTACACTGGTTGGAGTCGGCTGCGGCGCGCCCGGATCGTGAGGAGGCAGCGCGTGGCTCTCGATAGCGCCAACCGGAACACGGGTCGTTTGGTTCCGATGTGGTGTGCGACTGCACATTCCGAGAATCTGGTGATGTCGCACTCGCGGTCATCTAGGCCGACACGACGCCGTCGCCAGAATCGCCGCGGTGTTCTTGAGGGCGCCTTGATGGCATGCCGGGGGATTGGCTGCGCGCGTCGCGGAAAGGGTGGGTGTTGCCTAATAGGTAGCTGAACGCGCACCCGAATAGACCAGCGAATCGGCATGCGCGCTTAGAAGGCTGCGGGTTCGAGTCGAGGGTCGCCGACGCTGGCCACGATCGATTACGACGTCGAGACGAACCTGGGGAGGCAACGATGCCCAAGCAGGAAGAACAGCAACCGTCCGAGGGGGAGGAACAGGTGCTAACGCCGGGTGGGAAGCGGCCGAAGTCGGCGGTGCGGCATGTTAGGCCAGGCGAGACGGTCAGTGGTGAGGAGGTTGGTCAGGCCACCGGGGAGGAGCCGGCGGGGATGAATCCGGGTTCGGCGGCACAGGCCGCGATGGCGGCGGGGGACGGAGCCGGCTCGCGTTCCGACGAGCCTTCAAGTATGCGACCGCAACTGCCGGACGGCTCTGCACAGGTAGCGCCGACAGATGCGAGCGGCGAGGAGCCGAGGGGGATGCGGCCCGCGTCGGGGGAGAGGGCTCGAGCAGTTGAGACCGGCGCGGCTCAGCCGGATGTCGGCGCATTGGTGTTGACGCCAGGCGGCTTCCGGGATCGGTCGTTGGTGCATGCGGTTGAGCCTGAGCATGTGCTCGACCTCGGCGGCGAGAGCATCAGGATGTTGCACGTATCGGGCCACGAAGTGGCCGACTTCGGGCCGGTGCCGCACCGGCCTGGTGAGCAGCCGTTGATGCCGGGCAATGTGGGGCGACACCCGTCGGTTGTGCCGGCGCTTGGTTCGGGTTGGATCGCGTATGCGTATTGGACGAACAACACTGGTCACCCCGTCAGGCGCTTTGCAACGACCTGGGTAGTGCCACCGGTGCCTGCGACCGATCACGGCCAGACGATCTTTCTGTTTAACGGGATCCAGAACTCGACAATGATCTATCAGCCGGTGCTGCAGTGGGGTCCTTCGGCCGCTGGCGGTGGCAGCTACTGGGCGGTTGCGAGTTGGTATGTCGATGGGCAGGGCGGTGTCGCCTTCCACTCCAATCTCGTGCCGGTGAATCCCGACGATGTGCTCGTGGGAGTGATGAGCCAGACCGGACAGACGGGGAGCCAGTTCAGTTACGGCTGCGAATTCATCGGGATCGCGAACACGGGTCTTCCAATCAGCAACGTCCAGGAGCTGACCTGGAATATCGAGACGCTTGAGGCCTACGGCATCCAGCAGTGCTCCGACTATCCGAACGCGAACTTCACCGCGTTCACCGGTATCGATTTCGAGACAGGAGTTGGCCGACCAGCAATCGGCTGGACGCCGGTGAACGCGATCACCGACTGCGGCCAGAGCGCGCGGGTCGTAAGCAACGCGAACGCGGGTGGGGAGGTGGACATCTACTACACGACACGCGTCTCGGTGCAGGCAGCAAGCGCAGCCGACAACAGTGATGGCCGGCTCGAGACGTTCTTGTCGCCACGAACGGCGTTGTCTGGAACATCTGGCAGACGGCACCGGATGCGGGTCCGTGGAGCAGGGTCAACCAACTGGGCGGGATCGTCCGCGAGCCGATCGATGTGGCTCTGAACACCGACGGCCGGTTGGAGATCTTCGGGATCGGTCTTGATAACGGGGCCTACAACAACTGGCAGGAAGCTCCGCACTCGGGTCCATGGAGCGGCTGGAACCCTCTTGGTGGCTGGGTTTCAGAGCTTGCGATCGCTGTGAACAGCGACGGCCGGCTCGAGCTGTTTGGGATTGGCGCCGACGGCGCGCTCTACAACATGTGGCAGACCGTGCCGCACGCCGGACCGTGGAGTGCCTGGAACCGGCTTGGCGGTGTGGTCAAATGCATTTCGGTCGCGCTCAACAGCGACGGTCGACTGGAGGTGTTCGGGATCGGCTCCGATAACGCGCTCTACAACATCTGGCAGACCGTCCCGCACGCCGGACCGTGGAGTAGCTGGAACCGGCTCGGCGGCTGGGTCTCACAGATCGCGGCGACGATCAACTCGGACGGCCGCCTAGAGGTGTTCGGGATTGGCGGCGATGGGGCGATGTACAACATCTGGCAGACCGTGCCGCACGCCGGACCGTGGAGCAGTTGGAACCGGCTCGGCGGCTGGGTGCGACAGATCGTCCCAGTCTGCAATAACGACGGCCGGCTCGAGGTGTTCGGGATCGGCGGCGATGGGGCGCTTTACAACATGTGGCAGACCGTGCCGCACGCCGGACCGTGGAGTGGCTGGAACCGGCTTGGAGGCTGGGTCAGCGAAATCGCCGTGGCGCGCAACTCCGACGGACGACTCGAAGCCTTCGGTGTCGGCTCCGACTCCGATCTCTACAACATCTGGCAAACGGTCCCGCATGCTGGCCCCTGGAGCGGCTGGAACAAACTCACGTAGACGTAACCAGACGAGGAAGATGAAGTGTCAGCGGCCGCTGACAACCGCGGAAAAGCGGCGCGTCTAGGTTAGGCCCTCGATAGGAGGAGCTAACCTCCGTAAGCAGGCACCGATTTGCGGTTCGCCGCCGCCTGCCCCCAGGAGCTGAGGTCGAGGAAGACACCGATCGCAACGAGGATCCAGCCTGCAACGTGAATCGGCCCCGCCGGTGCATAGACGAGCACGTAGAAAAGCGTCGTCCACGGCGCGAACAGCAAGCCAAGCAGTGGCACGAACCAGCCGCCATGGAAGGCTAGATTGACGTAGTTCGTGAACGCCCACAGCAGAAACACCGCCAAACGTGGCGACAGGAGGGCGATCAATGCGAAGAGACACCCCATGCGCGTCACCCTCTCACACCACGTAACCCCCAGACAACGCATAAGCGAGCAGAGGTTCCAGACTGATGTTCATCTCGCCTTGAACCGGCAACTGCGGAACGCGATTCAGCGGCGTTCTCGCCGGACCCGCCGCGTCACACGCGTGGAGGCTGTCGGCGTTGCTGGCCTGGCTTACCTGATTGAGTCAGACTGTCTCCGACCACGCCTACGGAGCTCGGATCGACCCGGGTTCTGGTTCGTGAGTTGACACGTGGCTGCTCCTTCTAGTAGAGGCCTGCGATCTGCGCGGCGATCTCGGCGGGCAGGTTGCGTTCCTTGGCGAGCAGCTCGGCGAAGCGGTGGTCGTCGTGGACGGTGAGTGGGTCGAGGGTGAGTGGCTCGAGTAGATCGGCGAGCGGCGTCGCCGGTGCGGCGAGCGGCTGTGGGGTTGGTTCGGCGGTGTAGTGGCCGTGCCGGTCGGGGAGGTGCGGGCGCAGGTCGACGCCGCCGAGGTCGTCGTGGTCGAGCACGAGGAAGACCCCGCTGTCGTCGGCCGTGCGCGCGTCGAGTAGGTCGAGCGCGGGTTTGGCGGTCAGGTCTTTGGCGAGCTCGGGCAGCCGTGCGAGGCCGTCTTTGAGCAGCTGTGTTGCTTGTTTGAGGGTGAGCTTGGCGACGGTTGGGTCGCTTGTTGGTTGTGTCAGGTTGAGCAGCCGTTTGCGACCGGCGATCGTGGCGGCCTCGGCGCTGGTGGCGGTAGGTTCGAGCAGCCGCCGCATTGGTTGGCTGGCGCCGTAGCGGGGGACGCCGTTGATCACGACGAGCTCGACGTCGTGCTCGCTGCGGTTGAACAGGTGTGTGTGCGGGTCGCCGTTTTGGCCGCTGACGACGAGCAGGTCGGCGCGTTTGCCTGCTTCGAGCGTTCCCAGTTGGTTGTCCCAGCGGAGGATCTTGGCTGGGTTGCGTGTTGCGAGCGAGAGCAGCTCGAAGTCGGACAGGTTGGCGTTGGCGAGGGTTGCGGCGAGCCGGGCGATCTTCAGTTCTCCGAGCAGGTTCTTGCTGCCGCTCGGTGACCAGTCGGGGCCGAGCGCGATGGTTAGGCCGGACGTGGCGGCGGCGGCGATTTTGGCGGTCTGCCCGTAGAGGAGCAGGTTGCTGAGCGGCGACCAGACCATCGACGCGCCGGCCTGGGCGAGCACGTCGAAGTCGGCTTTGTCGAGGGCGACGCAGTGGATGCCGGCCAGTGAGGCGGTGACCGCCCAGCTTCCGCTTGTCGCTTTGAGGGCGAGGAAGTGCTCGTGTGCTGCTTGGTTGGTGCCTTCGCTCAGGTGGAGGAGCAGGCAGGTTTGTTGCTTGAGTCGTTTGAGGAACTTGTCGCGGTCCTTGGCGTCGACGTCGGCGATGTGGTCGACCGCTTCGGGGAGTTCGGGGTCGTCGGTCTGTTCGACGTTGCGGACGATGCCGCGGTAGTAGTGCTGGATGCCGGCGTAGCTTGACAGCGCGAGGCCTTGGCTGGTGGTGGTGCCGGCGACCAGGCATTTCGCTTCGACGTAGCGAACGATCGCGGGCACGTAGGCGGGGGTGTGGGCGAGCACCTTCATCGGGCCGGTGATCAGCTTGCGGTAGGTGTCGCCCTGCGCCCATTGGTCACGGTTGGCGTAGGTGTTGGGGACGTCCCAGAGCTGCAGTGCGTTGTAGCTGAGGTGGTCGTGCAGGTCGATCAGGCCCGGGTAGATCGTCCCGTGCGTCTCGAGCGGCTTGAGCTGCTCGAACCCGGCCGGCACGGGGGCGGCTGCGTCTTGGACGGCGGTGATCGTGCCGGCCTGGATGTAGATGGTGCCGTGCTCGACCACGGCGTCGGCGTTGTTCATCGGGCACGATGCGGCCGCTGAGCGCGAACGTTGGTCCGTCGTTCGGATCGATCGGCGAGAGCGCGAACGTGTTCACTTGGGCGCGGTCCAGGTGAGGGTGTGGCCGTCGTCTGGGCTTGGCCGTTTGACGCTGTCGTTGTGGCGTGGGTGGCCGGTGCGGCCGGCTGTGTCGTCGCCGAGGAAGCTCGGCACACCGAACGGCAGATCATGTCTGGGGATCGCCGCGTAGTCGCTCTCTTCGAACGAGGAGCCGTAGTTCGCGCCGCTCACGGTTCCGTCGGCGATCCGCGGTGACGATGCCGCGGAGCCGTTGGATCGCGCCGTGCCAGGCGGTGAGCAGCGCCGCTTCGTCGCGGCTGCTCGGATGCGGGATCTGCTCCAGATGCACGGCCGGCTTGCCCGGCCAAAGCGCGAACGCTTTCTGCGCGTTGACGCCGAACGCGACGACCGCTTGCACGTGGCTGGGCCGGACGGCGTCGTAGAACTGGTGCCGCCAGAGCTGTTCGTCGTGGGCGGCGAGCAGGCTGTCGACCTGGTCGCCGTAGCTCGGATGCAGTGCGTAGGGGAACGCGTTGATGCACAGATATGAGCTGGTCAGGCCGAGTTTGCTCAGGAAGCCCTGGACGCGTTGGCCGGCGTCGCCGACGAGGGTGCGGTGCGCGATCCGCTCGGTTGGGCCTGGGTCGGAGGCGATGACGAGCAGCCGAGCCGAGCCGTCGAGACGGCCGCGGTAGAAGATCGGCTGCCAGGCCGTCCAAAACGCCTTCGGTGTGCTGGGCGGCGGGCAGTGGCCGCAGATCGTCGCGATCGCGGCCGGCGGGCCGGGATCGAAGCCTGCCGTGGCCATCTCAACGACTCCGGGCTGTCTTCTTGGCTGCTGTCTTGCGTGCGGTCTTCCTCGCCCCGGTGCGAGTCCGCGTCGCCGCGGCGGTTTTGCGCCGCCGGCTGGTCGTCTTGCGCCGTGGTGTCGCGGCGGGCGGCTCGACGGTGTAGATCGCCCAGAAGTCGCTGGCGAGTTGCGGGTCGGTCAGGTAGCCGTAGGGCATCGTGAAGTAGCCCTTGCTCCCCCACTTCGGCCCCCAGGAGTTGCGGACGATGAACCGCTGGACGCTGTCGTCGTAGCCGACGCCAACAACGGCGTGGCCGCCGATCAGCTTCTCGCCGGGCGCCGGCATCGGCACCTCGCCGCTGTCGGCGACCTGCTGGCCCATG
This sequence comes from uncultured Thermoleophilia bacterium, assembly GCA_963774355.1. Taxonomy (GTDB): domain Bacteria; phylum Actinomycetota; class Thermoleophilia; order Gaiellales; family Gaiellaceae; genus PALSA-600. Next base: position 125,282 of record CAVZER010000008.1, read on the forward strand.
AAGCTCTCGTAGACGGAGAAGCCGAACACGAACGGATAGCCGGAGGCGAGGCAGCCCTGCATCTGCCGCAGGTTGTTCGCGAGCACGCTGCGATAGACGGTCGCTTGATGCTTCTTCGCGTCGCTGTAGGCGCTCCGTGTCGGCTTGTCGGTGAACTGGCCGACGTCGTACGGCCACAGCTGTTCGTCGCAGACGCCGAGCTTGGCGACGCTCTTGATCCCGTCGCGGATCATCGCGCCGCTGTCGCTGGCGACCGTGCCCTCGACCGCCCGCTCGTTGTAGTAGATGAACAGCCGGGACGGCATGAAGTCGGTCAGCTTCTGCTGCGTCTGGTCGTACTCGAAGGCTGCCGCGATCGCGTTCGCGGTGCAGCTCCCGAGCTGTCCTTGGTCGTAGACGGGCGGCATCTTGCGGCGCAGGTCGACCTTGCTCGGCAGCGATGCCAGCACCGCTTCAGGTGCGGAAAAGAGATAGTCGCGCGCGTCGGGAAGGTCTGGCAGCCAGCCAAACCGTTGCGGCGGCCGCATCGCCAACGTGCCGTTTACGAGCTCAGCGCTCATCTGTTCCCTCTCTTTCTCGTTTGCTCATAGAAATTGCGCCGCACCGGTAGGGAGCAGTTCCCCGACAAGCGGTTGGGATTGGTGAGCTGCGGGGCCGCATCAGCTGCCCAGTCCGGGGAAGTTGGGTGAGTCGAAGTGCTTGAGCTCGTACGGCGGCCCCTGCGGCTGGTAGATCGTGACCGTGACGTAGTAGTTGTGGCCCTTCGTCGGGGCGGGCACCCAGACCGACCAGTCGCCAGCGTCGTCGTTGTTCGACGGCACGATCGTGTAGGCGCTATCCATCGCGTTCACGAGCGCGTTCGACGCCGCGTTCGAGAGCTGCCAGCGCAGCGGCAGCTTCTTATGCCGAAGCCCGCTGATCTCGTAGTGGAACGTCACCATCACACCGACCCGGTCGAGGTAGGACTTGGTCAGCCCCGGTGGGATCGGGAGCTGCTGGCGCTGCAAGTAGCGCCGGAACGTGAACGGCTGGAAGACGCGCGTGTCGCTGATCGTCGCCTTCGTCACGTCGGGGGCTGGCTGCGGCTTCCAGCCCGGCTTGAAAATGAAGACGAGCGCGACGATCCCGCCGACCAGCGCGACCAACGCAGAGGCCTGCGTCAGAGGACGGGCGACGAAACCGTTTTGTTGCCGGTGCCGGTTCGGCCGGAGCGCGGGTGTTTGCCGGCGTCGTCATCGCGGCCTCGGGATCAGCACACCATGCGCCGGCAGCAGCAGCGTGCCGCCATCAGGGTTGACCAGCGCAACCGTCAGCCGGTACGGACCGGCCTTCAGCGCTCGCGGCACGACAAGACGCAACGCGTTCGTTCCGGGCCGCACCGCGAAGCGACCACGTACCACGGTCCGCTGCCGCAGGATCAGCGCCAGCCGTGCCGAGGTCGTCCTGTTCGCGCGCAGCTTGACCAGCACTCTGCGCAGATGGCCGACCCGTTCGACGCCGACGCCGGCGACGCGTGCGGCGAGCGGGCACGGCTTCGTTTGCGTGGTCAACGTCGTTCGTGGCGAGCGGTTGCCGACCGCATCGGCCGCGTCGACCGCGAGTGCGTAACTTCGTCCACAGGTCAGGTTCGTGAACGTGTAACTGGTACTCGACGTGTCAGCCGAGACAGCGCCGAGGTAGACGCGGTAGCCGACAACACCGACGTTGTCGGTTGACGGCGACCAGCTGACCGCGACGCTCGTCCGGGTTGCGGCGGTCACCGTCAGCGCGCCCGGGGTCGTCGGCGGAGTCGTGTCGCGCGCGAAGATCGCTTTGATTGAGGTGACCGGGCCGACCGGGAACGTGCAGGTCGTCTGCGTCTTCGCACAGACACCGTTCCAGCCGTCAAAGGTCGAGCCGCCATCAGGCGCGGCGGTCAACGTCAGCGGCTTGCCGTACCCGTACTGTCCGGAGCAGACGGTGCCGCAATCGAGGTTGGTTCCGGTCACGCGGCCCGTGCCGGTTCCCGACCGTTTCAGCTGGAACTGGACGCTGATCGTGGTCGGCAGGTTGAGTTCGTCGCCGCCCGCAAACAGCGCCCCCGCCCAGGTCGGCTCGTCGTTGACGACGATCGTGCAGGTCGGCTGATCTGCGGGCTGACAGCTCGGCCCCCAACCCTTGAACGCAGCGGGATTGTTGTCGCCTTGTTTCGCCGACTCGGTCAGCTTGACCACCGTCCCCGGCGCGAACTCGAAACACTGGTCGTCGGGCTGCGCGTCACTCGGCAGCGATCCGCACGGTTTGCCGGGCGGGTCGGTCGTCAATTGCGCCGCGTCCGCCGGTGAGAACCGAACAAGCAGATGCAGCGGAGTGAACAGCGCAACGATCGACGTCGCGTCGTCGTTCAGCGACAGCGTGCAGCCACCCGTGCCCGGACAGTCCGGCGTACTCCACGAGCCAAACGAGCTCCCCTGGCCGCTCGCCGTCAACGTCACCGTCTGGCCACGGTTGTAGGTCAACGTGCACGACTGCTGCGACTCGTCGTTCGTGCACTGACTCTTCTTCGTTTGCGTGTCCGCGTCGAGACCTGGCGGGTCGACGGTCACCGTTCCGCCGAGCCCGCGTGGCGCGATTTGCAGCGTCACCGTCGCCGACGAGCGCGTGCCTGCTGCCGATGCGAGCGCAACCAGGACAAAGGCCATTAACAGGCCAGCTAGCGCCGCAGCAACGATCCTCGGAACGCCCACCTGTTGCCTCCGCCCGCCGCTCTCACTCACGTTGGCACTCAATTTCGTGCATGTCAAACGTTCAGAGCCACGAGCGCCGGCAGAAATACGACGAGATATCGCGTCGGCGGTCTACTTGACACCGTGGCCGCTTCGTGGCAGGTTCGGCCGCGGCAGGGTTGAGTCTGCGGCGCAACCGACTTCACGACCGTCGGAGGGGAAGAGATGGGCGCCGCAGCGACTACGACCGTCCCAGACGACGATGCGCTGAGGAACCTTCAGACGAAGGTTGATCACATCGTCGTCTTGATGATGGAGAACCGGTCGTTCGATCACATGTTTGGGTTCCTGACGATCGACGAGGCCCGCAACGACATCGAGGGCTTGACACCGGGGCTTTCGAACATGATCGGCGATGTGTCGTTCCCGGTTCATCGGGCGACGAGCACGAAGCTCGTAAAGGCGCAAGATCCGGCGCACGGCAGCCTTGAGGTCGCCGCGCAGATCGCTAACGGCGCGATGAGCGGTTTCGCGGCCAGCTACCAGCGAACACGGCCGAATCCGCCCTATAAAGGCGACTCACCCGCGGTGGTGATGGCGTACCACACGGCGGCGCAAGTGCCGGTGTACGCGTACCTGGCCGAGCGAGTTTTGTGTCTGTGACCACTGGTTCTGTTCGGTGCCGGGCGAGACGATGCCAAACCGCTGCTACGCGGTCGCCGGGACGTCCGGTGGCCGGATCGACGCGATCCGGCCACCGCAGCCGTACAACCTGAAGTCGTTCTGCCGTCACCTGGACGACGCGAACGTGAGCTGGCGCTGGTACTCGCACGACTACGTGCCGATGCTCTGGTTGATCGACACCGACTACGGCGTCACAGGCGAGGCGATCCCCGCGTACTTCGACCGCAAGGATGTGTTCGGGCATCGCAGCTTCCTCGAACGCGCGGCTGCCGGCGACCTTCCGGCGGTTTCGTGGATCGACCCGAATTTCGTCGACCTGACGTTCGGCCCGGCCGGCTCGAACGACGACCATCCGCCCTCAGACCTGCACGCCGGCCAGAAGCTGGTGCTCGAGCTATTCGACGCGGTCATGCAGAGCCCGGTCTGGGAGAAGACGATGGTCGTGATCACCTACGACGAACACGGCGGCTTCTACGATCATGTTCCGCCGCCGCCAGCCGAGGACGACGCGCCGAACATCCGCAAACACGGCCCACGAGTACCCGCGCTCGTGATCTCACCCTGGGTCTCACAACGCCAAGTCGCGAAGACAGTGTTCGACCACACGTCGATCATCAAGACGATCCTCGCCCGCTTCTGCCGTAAGGCCGACGGCACCGTCCCGGATATGGGGGCCCGGGTCCGCGCCGCCGAACACCTCGGAGGCGTGCTCGGAGAAGCCGCGGCTCGCGCGGCGACGCCGCGGGCGCAGTACCAGCCCTTGATCGACCAAACCCAGAACTGGGGCCTGAAGCTCGCCACGCAGCAGATCCTCCCAACCGCGGAGGGCATTCTGGCCGCACCGATGCACCTGACCGACTTTCAGGAGGAGTTCCTGGAAGCCCGCCACGGCATCCTCGCCGAGCGGGCCTCCTTGAAAAAACCCTAAGCGCATAACCGGAACGCTCGGAACAAGAGGACAACCTATGACCGGCACCATCCCCGCCGTCGCCACACCAACTGTCCGAACAGGCCGAGGGTTGCGCCTGCTGCAGACGTCGATCAGCCTGCTGATCGTCGCCGCGATCATCGCGCTCGCGATCTGGGCCGCCACGTCCAGCTCGCTGATCACCGACCGGCACGGACGGCTCCCCGTGTGGACGTTCCTCGGCTTGGCAGCGCTCTTGGCCGCGTTCACGATCCTGATCGGCTGGGCGATCAGCGGGAGCGTCGGCGGCGCGCTGATCGATCCCAAGAAGCAGCGCTACAGCCTCTCCCGGCTGCAACTAATCGCCTGGACGATCCTGATCCTGGCCGCCTACCTGAACGCCTTCATCGTCAACATCGCCGCCGGGCGCACCAACCCGGTCGACGTCGGGATCCCCGGCCCGCTGCTCGTCGCGATGGGGATCAGCATCGGCGGGCTCCTCGGCACCCAACTCGTGCTCGGCTACAAGCAAAGCACCAACGGCAGCGGCTACCAGCACGACGGCGGCAGCCAGCTAGTCGTCCAACGCAACGACGGGACAACGACCAACCCGGCCACCGACCCAAGCGCACGCTCAGCAGTACTCAAAGCCTCCGACACGCAGCTCAGCGACATCTTCAAAGGCGACACGGTCGAAACCAGCGGTTCGCTCGACCTCGGAAAGATCCAGCTCTTCTACGTCACCGTCGCACTCGTCCTCGGCTACGGGATCTACGTCGCAACCAACTTCGCCCACATCAAGACAGGGACCAGTGGCGGGATCGGCTCACTTCCGCAGATCGACCAGGCCTTCGCGGCTTTGCTGGCGCTCAGCCAGGGCGGCTACCTCTCAACCAAAGCAACCTCGTAACAGGATGACCGTAACGAAGCTCGACGCAGCGACCGGCAACCTCCTCGTCGCAGGCAAACGGATCTTTCCGCTCGGCCTCTCCGATCCGCCGCCGGTCGACAGCACGGCGCCGAACGGGAAGCCGGCGTGGGTGGAGATCGCCAGCGCCGGCGCCAACTTCGCCCGCAACTACACCGTCTGGACTTCCGCTGGCGCAGGCGAACAACTGATCGCACTCGGCCAAGAACTCGAAGCCGCACAACAGCAACGGAATGCAGATGTGGGTGGCGCTCGCAGGGCTCGACAACAACCTGGCGCGGCAGTCGCTGCTCAACCAGATCGTCAACACGATCAAACCGCACCCCGGACTCGGCGTCTGGAAGGGAGCCGACGAACCGGCACACGGACACATCCCGGCGGCCGGTCTCGTCGCGGTTCGCCAACACCTCAAGACCCTCGATCCCGACCACCCGATCGCGATCATCGAAGCACCCCGCGCACCCGCCCCCGCACCCAACGCGCCCGACAGGCCACTCACGATCGCCGCGGTGAAACGCTACGCGGCCGCCTGCGACATCCACGGCGTCGACGTCTATCCCGTCTCGAAACCAGCAGGGACGCACGCGGGAGGACCACCGGTCAACACCGACATCAGCGTCGTCGGCGACATGACCCGAATCCTCGCCCGCGCAACCGCACGCAAAGCGATCTGGACAACACTGCAAATCGCCTGGAGCGGCGTCCTCCCACCCCACCCGCTCGTCTTCCCCACACTCCAACAAGCCCGCTTCATGGCCTACGACGCGATCACCGCCGGCGCCCGCGGACTCTTCTTCTTCGGCGGCCAACTCGCAGCAAGCGATGAACCCGCAAGACCGACAACGCGGCTGGAACTGGAGCTACTGGAACCGCGTCCAACGACCGCTCCTGCGTGAGCTCAGCGACCCCCCACACACCGCCGCCCTCACCGCCCCGCTCGCACCACACCAGGCCACGGCCAACGCCGCCGACATCGCCGTCAGCACCCGCCAAGACGGCGACACCCTCTACCTGATCGCCGTGCGACGGAGCCCGACCGGACAGGGCAAAGTGCGCTTCAGCGGGCTTCCGGCCGGCATCCGCAACGGCATCGTCCTCGCCCACCCCGGCGGAAACCCGGCCCGACCGATCACCGTCACCGGAGGCGCCTTCACCGACCCGGCGCCGTTCGCAGCGCACAACGCACGCGTCTACCGATTCCCCGCACAGAGCTGAAGCGCACCTCGTGGCCGCACTTCCCGCATACCCGTGGCCGATCAAGCCGTTCGACCAGCAGCATCCCGTCCGCGGATTCCTCTGCGACCCACGCATCTCCGGCGGCGGCAAGACCTTCCATTTCGGCATCGACATCGCCGCACCGGCCGGCACAGCCGTCTACGCGGTCGCTCCCGGCAAGGTGTCGTACGGGTCGCCCGGTGACGTCGCCGCGAACGGTGGCATCGTGGTTGTCGAAACCGCGGGCCGCAACTTCGGCTACTGGCACGTCGCCCCCTCCGTCCAACCCGGTAGCCACGTGCCCCTGCACGGCCTGCTCGGCCACATCGCCGCCCAACCCGAAGACTGGGGGCACGTCCACTTCGCCGAATCCACCCACGACCAACACGGCATCACCTACTGGAACCCGCTCCGGGCCGGCGCGATCAGCCCATTCCACGACTACGGCCCGCCGGTCATCGACGCAGTCATCACGTCGCTCCCCGCCGCGAAACTCAGCGGGCCGGTCGACTTCTCGGTCAAGACCCACGACAACACACCGATCGCCGTAACCCAACCGAACCCGCCAGGCTGGCACGGCATGCCGGTCACACCCGCCCTCATCCGCTGGCGACTCACACGCAACGCCCAGCCGGTCGTCTCATGGCAGGTCGCGTTCGACAGCCGCACATCCTTCCGACCCCACGTCCAAGGAAACCCAGCGACCGACACCAACTTCGCAACCATCTACGCACCCGACACAACACAAAACAACCCCAACACCCCAGGCAACTACCACTTCTGGCTCGCCCGCCACTTCAACACCAACGACCACCCCGACGGCCCCTACCAGCTCGAGGTAGAAGCAAGCGACGTCCGCGGCAACGTCCGCTCAGCCGCCCTCAATGTGACACTGACCAACACGACCTAGGAGCGGTCGAGCATTGAAGACTCCGCAGCCCGCCACCCTGGACTCGCCGCCCGCTAATGATCCAGCGAAGTCGCGCGCGAGCGAACTGAGGGGCCTCTGGCTCAGGCGTGCGTTTGAAGCGGCCGACGTCGATCCGTCGCACTGGGATCCCGCGCTGGGTGCCGAGGCGAACCGGAGAACAATTCAGCGCGTCTACGACTACTACGGCCGCCTCTATCAACAGCACCGACAGCTGCAGTGGGCCGCGATGGCCAACCTGATCGGGCCGTCGTTCTATGCCGGCTTCCTTGACGTCGGCACCATCCCCGATCGAGAGCGGGCTGTGCTCGTCGCCTTCGATCGAGGTATTACACGCGGCAAGCGATTGCTAAGCCGTCGGCGCGACTCCGAACCCGTCGCTCTCGCGGGATTGGGGTTCTTCGAGACCACCTTCCTGACGATGCAGAGAAAGATCTTCGAGGATCAAGCACTGATGCACGAGGCATATCTCGGCGGAGGTCTGACGGCGATCAGCGAACTCGCCTCGACAGGGATCATCGACCACGCGACGGCCGAGGCATGGAAGCAAATCGACTCCCAAGACGCTGCGGCAATCCAGCAAGGAAACCGGACGCTCCTGTACCGAGAGCAACACGACATCATCGATCGCTTCTACGCCAACATGCGTGCCTACGATCCGCCGCAGGGACTCGCGTTCACCTACTTGCTCACACTCGCCGGCGCGCCAGCTATCCCAGGAGCGAACGCCTACGCCAGCCGTCTTTCCACTGACGTTCGTCACGGCGGCCGCACCCGGTCGATCACTCGAGCTCAGCACACCGCTTCCCAACGGAAACATCGCCCTGTTCCAGGACCGCTGGAACCTGATTGAGCGGGACACGCTGCCCGCATTCGAGCGGTTCATCAGCGACCACGCCGGCGAAGCCCAGGCCGTGATCGCACGTCCAATCGCTACCCGCGTCGGACGATTCCGGCTGATTCATCGGCTCGCCGCGCTCGCAGCTGACCTCACACGCTGGCAGATCCGACTGAAAAGCCAGCCGCATCCGCCGCTCCGGCCGACCGTCGTCCACGCTCCTGGCCGACCAACACCAACGGCAGAACCGACGATCGACCTCTCGACCCCGCCAACGCGCGCCTCGGCAGGCCTCGCACCGATGAGTGACTACCGCGCTTGGGCGACGGCAAACGACAGCTTCCCGCTCACGGTCGACCTCCCCGGCGGCCGCAGCTTCAACACCCAGGCCCAGCTCGCCGTCCTCCTCTGCCCCAGACCCACGCTGAACCCAACTCGGCTGACCGTCAAGCTGCCACCAACCGACCTCGAAGGTGCACAATCGACCCTGGCCGAACTCGCGCGGGAGTGGCAGGTCGACGCGGCGGAAATAACACAGTGGGCTGCAGCAGCCTCACGGGTCACGTCGGACGAGCACGCCTACAGCACCCGCGTCTTCAAGGCCGCACCGATCGACTTCCTCCGTCTCGAGTTTCAGGTCGAACACCACGTCATCGAACGGCAATACGTGCTCGATGTCCTGTTCAGCTGGAACGTCGAGGCGAACACCAGCGAGCCCGAACCGGCTCCGCAAAGCGCCTGAGTTTTCAAGGCTCTCGCTAGAGGCTGGTCAGCTCGGCTGCGGTATCGGTGGGGAGATTCCGCTCCTTGGGGAGCAAGTTCCGCGAGCGGCCGTCGTCAGGGACGGTCAGCGGGTCGAGCGTGAGAGCGGTACGAGGAGATCTGCTGACGGCGTTGCGGCGGCGAGCATCTGCGGGGTCGGTTCGGCGGTGTATGCTTCCGATCCGGCAGGTGCGGTCCAGATCCACCGCGAGTTCTTCATGGTCAGGTACGAGGTCGTGCGGCTACCAGACTCGAGGGCCAGGCGCTGGTCCCCTTGACCCAGGCGGCCTCGAGTCTCACCCGAAGGTCGAAGCAAGCCAGCGAGAGTTCCGGTTCTGCCAGTCTGGCACCATCAGTTACGCATTTCGACGAAGGGAGCGAGACCTGGTTGGTGTCGAACTCGAATCCGGCGCGACCTGTTGTGCGGCGATGAGTTCCGACGCGCCAGCCTGTCAGCACGACCGTCGAGAAACTTGGAGGAGACATGCGCCGACTCATTCTTCAGACTGGAGTCTCAATCGACGGATACGTGGCCGCGCTGGACCATTCGCACCCCTGGGCCGATGGGGGAGCAGAGGGACAGGACGAGGCGATCAAGCGCTGGATCCTCGACTCGGTCTAGGGCGCGGGCGCGCACCTGATGGGCCGGAACACCTACCGAGGAGATGGCCGCCTTTTGGCCGACATCGACACACGAGTTCGCGCAACCCTTGGACGAGATCGCAAAGGTCGTCTTCTCGAAGACCCTGGAGCACGCCGACGGGTCAGAGACGCGGATCACTCGCGCCCACCTCGGCGAAAGGGCGTCGTCTCAAGCCGAACCGGGCGCCGACCTGATCGCCTACGGGGCGCCAATCTCACCACGCGTTGTCCCGACTCGCACTCGGGGACGAGACCGCCTCATGATCCGCCGACCGCGCTCGGGGCCGGACTTCAACTGTTCAAAGATCAGCCCGCGCCGCTACATCTCGAGCTCGTCGAAGCGCACGACAAGTACGACCGACCTCGCCATCCACGTCTACCGGGCGCAGCGTCCGACCACCGAACGCGAAGAGGTCGCGTAGCACAAACAGCGAGCAAGAAACGCAGAACACTCGCGACGCGAACAAACCACAGCCGCCAGGCGTCGCCGAACATGAAGCACCGGAAGAGTTTGGGCTCTTCGCGGTAGCCTCCTCCGTCAGGAAGTAGACCGGCTTCGCGGGAGCATCGCCGTTCTCGTGTCAGTCGATCAGTGCTCGATCCAGCCCTCGTGCGAGCGCCTCCCGTTCGGCCTCAGCCGTGAAGCCTCCAGCGGAGACGTCGATGCCGACATCGGTGCCGCCGATGAAACTCCGGGCCGAGGTGGACGCCGATTCCTTTCGATCTGGTCATCGCCGACATCGACCTCGATCTCGTCTATGTCGCAACACGCGACCGTCTCGTCTTTGGCGCCACTGACCTCGCCGGCCTGAAGCGCGCTCTCGCACCCGCCTGACCCGCTCGAGCCGTCGCCGGCGCTGTGGAGCTCTCAGTTCTCGATGCTGAGCCGTCGGCGTCTGCGCTGCCAACAGGACGTGCTTGAACCGGTTTCGACGACACCTCATAAACGGCAACCGCTCCCCTATCCTCGGCGCAGGTCGCGGTGGTCACCCCTGACGAGATCCGTGCGGTTGCGCAGACGCTTCCTCGCAGCTACGAGGTGTTCGTGCACGGCCAGATCAAGTTTCGGGTCGGCCAGATCGTGTGGCTCGCACTGTCCAAGGACGGCGAGCGTATGGGTTGCGGCTTCCCGAAAGAAATGCGACCAGCCGCAGTCGAGGCGGAGCCCTACCAAGTTCCAGCTGCCGAGTGAGAGCGACATGCGGTTCAACTGGATCCACGTTCGACTCGAGGCGATCGACGCCGACGAGATGCGAGATCTCGTCGAGGAGGCGTGGTCGAGGGCGGTGCCGCTCTATGTTGCGCAGGATTACGGTCGTACGCGGGGCTACCGGTAGCTCGTCGCCAATAGAGCCGACCCCGTCACGGCGCCGGTCGACGACCTCCCCTCGTTAAAGCCCGCCCTCACCTACGTCGGCGGCCGCGCAACCTACGATCCTGAGCCACTGCTCAGGCTCAGTCGCGTGGGAGAACGAGTTCGAATAGTTCTGGCTCCACCGGTACGAATCCCGTACGCCTGTAGAAGCTGCGAGCCGGCTGGTTGCTCTCCTCGACGACGATCTGAAGCGACTGTGCGCGCTCCGCGATCGCATACCCCTCTGCGTAGGCGAGCAGCCGGCGCCCGATGCCACGCCGCTCGTGGCCGGGCGCGACAAAGAGTTGCTCGACGACCATCATCCCCGCTTCCTCGGAGTGCAAGGCGACGTAGCCTGCGGGTTTATCGTCCTCGCGTGCGACGAAGATCACATCGCTGTTCAACACCTCGAGAACTCGCTCGTCGCTCCAGCCGGGCAGACCGCCAAACGTGGCCATCGCGAGCCCGAACAGCACCGGCAGATCCGCGTCCACCCGCGGTGCGACCTCAATCTTGGAGGCCACCAGAGCATCTCCCTCAAACCCCGTGGCGGACTGACGCATCAGACTCTGCCCGAGTCTACGCCCAGGAGCCACAGCGCCGATACCTGGCGGCCGGCCCGAGCTCGCGAACCCTTCTGGGCCCGCTAGTGGCAGCGCAACTGGTTACCGCCATCCCAGGTCGCGATCCCCTCGCCGGGATTGCGCTCGTCGCCGCGTTGGACGAGAGTTTCGTTCTCTCGTTTGCGGCGCAGTCGACGCGTGCGATCTTGAAGGCGGTCACCGACTCTCATACGGCTTTTCGCGGCATGTTTCTCCAGGGTTTCGGCGTCACGTTCTTTGCCCTGGGTTTCGTGACGGGCGTTTCTGCAGTCGTTCTGCGAATCACCTTCACCGCCGAGGTGACCACCGGGATCTTCTTCGGCCTTCGAGCGACAAGTCCGACACACGCATCACACAGCTCATCGCCACAACCGGTCTTTCCGATGCCCGCATCGCCGAAATCGCCGACCTACAGAAAGACAGAGGTCTCGGTTGCCATGTGCCGGCGCGCCGCACGACGATCCATCATTGGGGAATGAGCGCCACTCGCGCCTTACGGCTCCGACGCGCTACGGACTCGACCCGGCCGATGCCGGCAGCTGGCCGCTCCTGAACGAGCGTCACCGCGACGGCTCTGGGAGATCGAACTTGTCGTCCTCCGAAGTCGAGGCGGAAGTTGCTCTCGCTGCTCCTCCAGCGCGATGAAGTGGCCCGGAGCGTCCGCCGGAAACACAGTGCACATCTCGCGACGAGCCGGGGACGGCACACGCCTGGATCGTAGGTCGAACCGAGACTCGGATCCCCACGACTCCAACCTGCTTGTTGTCGCCATCCTGGCGAGAGCTCGTGATCGGGGCGCGGCTCGAGATCGAGAGTGTCGACTGATGCTTGTTCCCACCACACAGCCGGATCCTGTATTCAAGCCGAAAATCGCGCTGATCTCCGCTAGCCCCTAGCACGTGAAGGCCATCGAGCGCCTCGCAGAGCCGACGCTCTGCCAATGATGGTGATGGCCGACTCGCCGCAGAACAGTTCGGCTTGAAGAGCCTGATCGAGGGCCGCGGTCGCGATCGAGAGCCATCCGACCGCCGCCGATCGCGCCACACACTCGGTCGTCAATCAAGCCGCGTGGGGCGCGGATACTCCCCTCATCGGGGTATTGCTGCGAACCGGGCGGAGCGGTAAGACCCTCCGCATGCCACAGAAGCGCCACTCGCGAAACTGCGGCACCGATCTACCGGAGGAGGGTTGGTGCGAGCGGTGCGCTCCGTGAAGATCTCGTTCGACAACCGGTTCGGCGGGAGGAGATGCAGAGATGGGTGGGCTGGTGCTGATGGGCCGCTCGCCAACGATCCCGGATCACTTGCACGGTCGCGGGCCGTCCTACAACCAGGAGCTTCGTCCCACCGAAGCACTGGTGTTGAACGTGGCCCGCCGGACGCTCGACATACCGGAGGACGGGTGGGTGTGCATGGGACGTCGATCGCACAGCCGGCAGATGGGGTCGATGGAGGGTTCGCGCGGTTCACTCGGCAACGGAGAACGGCCGGAGATCGTCGCGTTACTGGTCTGCGTAGACGCGATGTCCGGTTGGCGCTACGACTTGCGAACGTAGAGCGCGCGACGTCCAGGGCGTGATCGGGCTACTCGTTCGAAGGCAGGGCGAAGGAGCAGGCGAACCCGTTACGGCTTCGGCGCGAAGCCCTTGGGGGTTTGTTCTCTATATGACGACTGTCTGCCGTAACCCGGCGCCCGTAGAGCTCGCACTCTCCCAAGAGTCGATCGCGAACATGACTGTGCAGCGACTGCGCCCAATGGAGGCAATGGCCGCCTAGGCGGTTTTCGCAGCAGCATCGGAGAGAAGCCCCTCGGCCTCGCGGAGGGCGGGCGCATAGCCCATGGACGCGAACAGGTCGCGGGCTGCGACGAGTGTTGCCTCTGCGGCTGAGTCATTTAGCACGGCGAGACAGCGGCCTCCGCCGAGCAGGCTGTAGGCCTGCTCATGGACGTTGCCGAACTCGCGCCAACGCTCGGCTACCTCTGTGTAGAGCCGAGCGGCCTTTCCGTACTCCCCATCGACTTCGGTGAGCTGTGCTTGTGCCGAGGCGATCGCGTGGCCGCGGATTGGCATGATCGGCTTGATTGCGGCGGCGAGCTGACGCGCAAATGATTCGTGGTTGAGGGCGAGAGCTAGGCGGACAAGTGACGCAAGGCCGTAGCTGAACTCGGCACCGGCGACATGCTCCAGATCAAGCTCGTCAAGCAGCGCTCGGGCGTCTCTTGCTCCCCTCGAGAAAACAAGAGGTAGGCGACGGCCATGAGCGCGGCCTGGGTTTCCGACGGTTTGTTGATTTCGCGCACCGCGGAGAGCAGCTGATGATGCGACGGTGCCTTCTGAGGGGTGCCACGCTCGGCATGCAGCCATAGCTGCACCGAGCGTGGGTAGACCGACGCAATGTCGCCAGCGGCCTCAAGTCGGTCGGCGAGCGATTCGGCCTCAGAAAGCGCCTGCGCTGTGTGACCTAGGAGAGCCAGAACGCTGGGACGACCCGCCCGCAGCTGGAACGCGACTTCCGTGATGCCGCGCCGTTCACAGAACGCAATGCCTTCCGTGATGGAGTCGAGCGACGCCTGAGGCCCGTCGAAGACCCAACCCACCCAATCGACGTAGCCGTATACGACCCCCGCCTCGCGACCCAAGTCCTGCTCGAGCGCGAGTCGGAGCGCGCGACGTATGTCCTCAACCCCACCCGCGTCGTCGAGCTCGCAACGAGCGAACCCGCGAAAGTTGAACGCGAACGGGGGCTCGGGGAGGCCAAGGTCATCGGCGAGCGCGATCGCCTGATCGCCGGCCGCGACGCCCTCTGCGAAGTGGCCGTTGATCGCCTTGTTCCCAGCGAGGTAGCTGTAGGCACTCACAAGCTCCGGGCCGGGGGGTTCCGCCTCAAGCAGCTCCACAGCCTGAATGATCATCTCGTCGCTTCCCGAGTCGCCGAGCCGGTGACGTACCAGCGACAGTCGTGTCAGGACGCGGCCGGTCGCGACCGCCTGGTTCTGGTCGCGGTAGAGGCCAAGAGCCTGCTCCAGGGCTTGCCGGGCATCGGAAAGCCGACCTTGTTGCTGTGCCGCGTGGGCCCAGCGTTCAAGCAGCAATGCGCGCGCCGGATCTTCCGAAGCGAGCTCGAGCGCGGCAGCCAGCTGCCGCTCGGCTTTCTCGACGTCGAGCGACAGCGCGCGCTCACCAGCGAGGGCGAGGTAACGGACCGCCTTCCTCCGCAGCTCCGATGGATCGCCTACCCCGACTGCCTCGCTAAGCTCGAGTGCCGCCCGGTAGTGATAGGCCAGCACATCGGCGAGGTCTTCGACCCGCTCGCTGGCCTTCGACTCGAGCCACGCGGCGGCTGCCTGGTGACGCTCCACCCGGACGGCGCGCGGGATTTGCCCGTAGCAAACGTCGCGCACGAGCACGTGCCAGAAGCCGTACTCGTGCTCGCCTTCCATCGAGCTTGTCCGGGCGGCACGGACGAGCTCCTTGCGCGCCAGCTCATGCATCGCCTGCTCGACTTCGATCTGATCGCGTCCACCCATCGCCGCCACTGCGCCCGACCAGAACACTTTGCCCAGCACCGACGCGTCTTGGAGCAGGCTCTTCCGCTCCGGCGACAGCGTGTCGAGACGCGCGGCGATCAGAGCTTGCACCGAGTCAGGCACTTCAACGACGTCGGTCCGATGGTCGCTGAACAAACGAACGAATTCCTCCGCGAACAAGGGATTTCCACCCGCACGCTCCAGGAGCGTTTGCTGTGTTCCGGCAGGCAACACCGCGCGCCCTAGCAACGCCGACACGAGCTGCGCCGTTTCCACGTCGTTCAACGGCCCGAGATTGATCCGCTGCGCGTTGCGCGCGTTCGACCCGAACGTCGCGTGTCGCTCGTACAGCTCCGGCCGCGCCGTGCAGAGAAGAAGCAGCGGCACATCCTCGGCCCAGTCAGCCAGATATTCGAGAAACGCGAGCAGGGCGGAGTCGGCCCAGTGCAGATCCTCGAACACGAGCACCGTCGTCCTCTCGGCCGCGAGTCCCTCGCAGAAACGCCGCCACGCCGCGAACGACTCCTCCTGTCCTGCCGGCTCGGCCGGCGCCCCCACGAGTGGCGCCAAGCGAGCCATGAGCCACGCTCGCTCAGGATCGCTTTCCGGGATCTTGTGGTCGAGCTTGCCTGCCACCTCTGACGGCGTATCGGATTCGAGGATGCCGCACTCGGCCTTCACGATCTCGCCCAGCGCCCAGAACGCGATCCCGTCTCCGTAGGGCAAGCACCGCCCCTGCCGCCACCGAATCAGACTCCGGCTGGTCGTCGCCGTGACGCGAGCAGCTCCGCGCACATGCGGCTCTTGCCCACGCCGGGCTCGCCGACGATCGTCACCAGTTGACACGGAGCGCTGCTGCGCCGCCCGCTCGAACGTCCCGATGAGGAGCGACTTCTCGAGCTCTCGGCCGACCAGCGGCGTCGTGTGGGTACGAATGACATCGCGTCCCGAACTCCGCCCGCGCCCGCATACGGCCGGAAGATCGAGAGCGGCTCTCTCTTGCCCTTCACCACCACCGGCTCCAACGCCTCGTACTCGAACACCCGCTCCGTCTGCCGATAGGTCGGCTGCCGACACGCGCCCCGCCATCGACCGGCGCCGCCGCCCTGATCCGCGAAGCCGTGTTCACCACATCGCCCGCGATGAAGCCCCTCGCCCGGACTCCGGTCGGGCTCGAGCGCACCACCGCCTCACCGGTGTTGATCCCGACGCGGATCTGAAGCCCAAGGCTCGGATCCGCCGGTTCAATTCAGCGATCGCCTCCAAGATGCGGAGCGCCGCCCTCACCGCGCGCTCCGCGTCGTCCTCATGCGCCGCCGGAACACCGAACACCGCCATCACCGCGTCACCCACGAACTTCTCGACCGTCCCACCAAACCGCTCGATCTCATCCCGTAGCCGAGCGTGATACGGGCGCAGCCGGGTTCGCACGTCCTCCGGGTCAACGACCTCAGAAGCCGCCGTAAACCCGACGAGGTCACAGAACAACACCGACACGACCTTGCGCTCCTCTCGAGGAGACCTCGACGGCGAAACCGTCAGGGAGGCGGCGCAATACGGGCAAAACGAGAAGTCGCCCGAAACCTCCTTGTCGCAACCGGGACAGGCCGCCACCGCACGAGTCTACGACCGCCGCGTTGCCAGAGCGACAACTCTCCCAATCCGTGCGTGGTTCGCGTTCGGCATTCGACCTCGCATCACGTGGAATCACCGGAGGGTCGTGAGGCCGGATCGATCGATGGATCGATCCAGTCAGTCGGTCTTCGACCGCGTCATCGAGTTCTGACCGCAGCTTCTCTGACGCGCGATAGCGCGTGGTGGGACCTCTGCCTCGTTGCGAGACGAGGCCCGCGTCAAGCAGCCGACGGAAATCGGCTGACGCGGTTGCTGCCGACACGTCGGCCTCGGTCTCATAGCTACTTCGGGACTCACGATGCGCGGCGCAAAGGAAGGGCTGCGGCTCGAGAGTCGGTGCTGTACTCGTCGAGCGCCACCGATCAGCTCTGCTCGCCGCTGAGCAGCGCGGGAGGCACGTCACTGCTGGCGATCAGTTCACGCAGAACGTTCCGGGACGGACTTCGGATAGCTCGCAAGCGAGCCGTTCGGCAGTCGACCCCGTACGCCTCACCGATCTCGTTGAATAGCCTCGCAAGGTGGGCAAGACGGTAGTAAGCGCCGTTCGGGTCGCCTAGGTCCTCCCAGATGCCAGTTGCGGACCGTGGTAGGGGTAGTCGTTCTCCATCGGCGCGTTGGGTTGAACCTCCTTCGTACCACCCATAGAGATCGATCATCGTGACTCGTAACGCCAGCGACAACGCTCTTTCCATCGCTTCCAGTCGGGCTTGGAGCTCCAACGCGCACTTGTAGTCGAGCGTTCGGTCACTACGCTCATCAGCCCCACTCTGCAGATCCGGATTACACATTTCGCCTCCTTAGGCTTGCTTGATGTTTTTACAAGTTGACTTGATCTTTATTATAGCGTAAGCTGCCGGGCTGGCAACCGGGTGGGACGGGCCTTCCGAAGCGGCCTCCCACCCGGCCGGTTGCAGCGCACCTGCACCGCGCCCGCCCCGCCTCCTTCCGCACGGACGAGGAGGTCGAGCGCATGGTGAAGCTCGGCGGACCTGCTCTCCGGCACATCGCCTCGCACGACATTCCGGTCCGCTTCATCAACCCCCGACGAGCAATTGATCGCAACAGCGCTGTACTGGCAGGGCCCGCCGGCTCTCGGGAACGCGGTGAGCTTGACCTCCTGATCGAACCGCTCGACTGATCCGGCTGGACGGCGACGGGCTCTTGTTGTGGAGACAAAGAAGAGATCGGCGCACACTTGCGTTGGTCGAGTCGGGAAAGGGAACGTCGCGCCGAGGAAGAGCGGGCGCAGGCTCGACGAGAGGTTGAAACACACTTGGCAGCAGAAAGGCGCGCAGGGGGCACTGCCCCGCGCCGACCTCACTGCGCCACGAGCTTCCGAAGTGACCGGCTCGGTCCGCCCAGTCACGAGCGTGGCCCGGCTTCCTGGACCGCCCGCGGCGGCTACGACCGTTCGCGGCGTCAGGGCGCTCCTGCCACTACGGGTCGAAGGCAGCGTCAGGCTACTCGCCGCGATCGCGGCTGGCAACGCCGAGCCTGCTGGGGAAGCCCCTCCGCTCGCTTGGCCTGGGACGGTCGAGAGCTTGCGAGTCAGCTGAGGGCTCGCCGGGCGAATGAACGCGCGCTGGACGCCCGTCACCGCCTCGGCTGGGGCGGCGCCAGATCGTGGTTGCGTCGCATGTACCGGTCAAATTGCGGCACCGTGAAGGCTCCACGGCCGTGACCGGTCGTGTAGATGAGCCCCTTGTACGTAAGCGAGCTCGAGTCGGGCCGAGTTGTTCGGAGGCTACGCCTCAAACCGGGACATCGCCGGCCGTCTGCTCACCCGAACCTCGTTCGGCCATCGCGCGCAGATACTGCAATTCAAGTTCGGTCGTGCGTTCCGCGCGAACGCGGAAGAACGATTCATCGAGCTTCGCTTCGACGGCGCGCTGCGCTTCCTGAGCGATTCCTTCAGTGATCGGACGGCCCTCGGGCGCGACGTCCCAGACGTCTTCGTCCTCCTGGATGAAGTAGGGGTATCCCGCGGTGTAGTCACAATCCTTCGATCGCGCCCGGTTCGTAGGTCACTCCGAGATCGACCGACGGCTCGGCCAGCGCCACCTCGTCTGAGGCGGCGAGAGTGTCTCCGATCCATGGGAACTTGAATATGCCGTTTCGCGTACGACTTCGCTTCGCCGGCAAGGCGTGGGAGCTGCGGGAGCCCGGCCCCGACGAGAGTGATGGGGAGCTGTCGTTGGACGGTGCGGTGGAGACCAGCGATCAACGCTTCGAACTCGTTCGCTCGGAGGAACTGCACTTCGTCAACGAGGAATGCAATGCCTGTCTCGCGTTCCTGTGCGGCCTCCCCGAGTACGACCCAGGAGATCCGTCATGTCATCGCTGAAGTTGCCGCTGTCCGCGATTCCTTCGAGCGGCTCGACATCGATGCCCGCCGTGACCGAACCATCCGGCGCGACGGTGATCGAGAAAGACTTCAGAGCCCCGGCTGCTCGTCGGAGCTTGTCAGTCCAGCTCGCCTTGGGCGGGCGCAACTTGAAACAGCGCCCGACGCACCATGCCGCCCATCCGGGCGCCGCGATATCCTCGTTCTTTGTGATTTCCGCGGATGACGGTGACCCAACCCGCGGCGCGGGCTCGACTCTCGAACGCGCCAGAAGGACCGTCTTGCCAACGCCCCGAAGGCCAGTAATGAGCATCGACTGCTCCGGATAGCCGCGACGCAGCCGCTCGAGCAGGATCTCGAAACCCTCCAGTTCGCTGTCTCGGCCTACTGGCGCCGGCGGGGGCGCGCCGGCGTTCGGCGTATACGGGTTTGTCCTGGGATCCACTGCACTCCGATCTTACCGAACTTATCAACAGTCGATAAACCATCCTAAGCCTGGAAAGGTGCCGGTCTTACCACGTTCGGATAAAGACCGGTAAGCCCGAAAAGATGGCCCACCGCCGGCCGTCTCACCGCGAACCGTCTGGCACGAACACCGCTCCCCAGCCCGTGTGAGGTCCGGCTGGTTCGATCCCAGCCGCCCCTATCACGAGTCGCCTATTGCTCTCCATGTGGCACGAGCAGACGGACGCGACAACGGTCGAGTGCCCGGACTCGCAGACCGGGATGCCGTAGCAAGTTGTGTCATTTGTCACTAATAGCCTCTCGCTGCCTCACCGCCTCCCTCCACTCTCCCTGGCTCGAATCGACGTGTCGAAGCTCCCCGGCGAGATCGAGAGCCGTCCGTCCTGCTGCTCGTTCCACCCCGCCGGTCGCCGGAACCTCTGTATTCAAGCCACAAATCGCCTAGTGACCTCTCAAGCTGAGCGTGCCCGAGCGAACCATCGAGCGCCTGCCAGAGCCGATGCTCTCCCAACGACAGAGGTGGCCGCTTCCCTCCACTCTCCCTGGCTCGAATCGACGTGTCGAAGCTCCCCGGCGAGATCGAGAGCCGTCCGTCCTGCTGCTCGTTCCACCCCGCCGGTCGCCCGCCAACCCCCCTTACCCACCATCAATCCCGGGATTGCTGCGTCTTCGTTTGGCTTAGCTATGCGGTTTCGATCACCGATGAGCCACCATCGAGCCACCACACCGATTCGGGCGAGCACGCGAAGGGAGTGCGACCTAGTTGCCGGGCGAAGGTGCTGGATTTTCGTCGAGCGGTGACCGAAGACTATGTATGGGACGAAAAAGGAAGGTCAATCTGTTTGAAACGCTGGAGCTGATCGCGATGACCGAGCCGATCAGCTACCGCGACCTGGTGGACGAGATCTGCGATGAATACCGATGCTCGAGGCGCACGGCTCAAGACGCGGTCACCGTTCTGCGCCGGGCCCAATACGTCGACACCGAGCCGGCGGCCGGTAACTCATCGAGGCCGTATGACGTGCGGCGAACGTTTTACTGCTTGAGCGACCGCGGCGCCAGGGTGCTCGACCATCCCCAGGGGCCGTTCGTTATGCATTCCGCTCGGCGATTGTTCACCGCGACGCCGTCGAAGAAGACGCGGCGCTATCAGGCGCGGGTCGCGGCCGACCGGGGTCTCGAACGTGAATTCGCACGGATCGAGAAGAGCTACCTAGTGCCGGTCGAGCAGCTCCACCGGCCGATCCCGAGCATGCCCTCGCTCACGATCACCGAGAACTGGAAGCTGCTGCCGTGACTACCCGCCCGCCTCAGTCAAGTCGACGACCAGCCGGAACTCGGCGGCCCCCAGACTGTGGCTCGACAAGCCGGACGATCCCGGCCCGGCCCGCGATCTCGAACCGATCGCCAACCTCGAGGACGTCTTCCCGGGTCAGATAGCCGGTCGCGACAATCTCCTCCAGGTTGCGGAGCTCATACCCGATCCAGGGCCGGCGTCATCACCCAGATGACTCCGCAGATTCATCGAGCGACGGGCGGCCCTTCTCGACCAGTCTGACTGTGTGATCCGGGAAGACCGTGTTCGCCCACGCACGCAGCGGCGGCGGAACCTCAGCAGCCGACTCGAAGTACACGGAAACCTTTATGTCCTCTGGGCTGACCAAGAGCCAGCCCAGCAGATCACCCGGTCGGTAGTGGTCGTCTCTCCCCCACGCCTCGGTTAACACCTCGCTGTGAACTGGAAGCCCGTCGCCGGGACCCCCCACCTCCCACACCGTCAACTCACCAGTCGACCCGTCGATCCCCCACTTGAACAAACCGGCCGGCTGCTCGAACTGCGGCGTCCAATCGTCAGCACCCCTGTTCACAGCGCGTGCAGTCCGCTGCGGGCGCGACGAATCCGCTCCTCGACCTTTTCGTAGCGGTCGCGATCGGCGAGCTCCGCTCCGAGCAGATCGACGAACTCGGCGCCCATCAGCCTGTCGGTCGAGAGCTGGAAGAACTCAGCGATCGTGATCGCCTTCGCAAGCGACGGCGAACTGCGACCGTTCAACCAGGAAGACATCGTCGCCCCCGACACCCCAAGCAGATTGGCAGCGAAATTCGCGCTCAGACCGTGCAGCCCGAGCAGCCTCCCCAGGTTGTCACTGAACCGCAGCGGTCCACCATCGATCCTCAAGTTCTTCAAGCTCATTTGACATTTCTTCACTCTAGCGTAGCCGCCGACGTCCCGACGGCGACCTCGCACCGTGAAATACTCTGTAAAACTGCTTTTAGCCGACCTGTATGTGGTTGGATTTAGCCTCGCCGGTCGGTCATTTCCGACCACAATCCGACCGCACTCGGCCGTCACCCGCCGGGTCCGGGACTCGGGGAGTCGTGCCCGGTTGGTGGCCCA
>CAVZER010000009.1:0-599470 GCA_963774355.1 uncultured Thermoleophilia bacterium
TTGCAGGATCGAATCTCGGTGCGGGCGGCCGCGAGGGCGAGCGTGTCGGAGCTCTGGGTGAGTGTGGGTGTGACCCCCGATCTCGATCCCGTGGCCGCGCACCTCCCGCAATCTGGCCGAGTCGAGCCACGCGCCGGCGGGTCTGCTCTGCGCCGGCGGGCGCGCATCTTCGAGGAAACCGGTGGTCACATAGAGCGTGGCCGCAAGGCCCTGGACACGCAGGAGCGGCATCGCCGAATCCTCGAAGTCGGCGAGGCCGTCGTCGAAAGTGATTGCGACGGCGCGTCCCGGGAGCGGGGCTCTCCCGCCACCGCCTCGGCGTAGCGGGAGACCGTCAGCGCCGTCGCTCCGCGTTCGGCGATCAGATCCAGGTGGCGCAGGAAGACGCGCGGTGTAACCGAAACGGCCGGATCCACGCGGGCGGATCGTCCGAGACGGAGTGGTAGACAAGGATTGGGACTACTGTCTTGATAGGCGTGAGCGAGCTCCAACGATTAGCGAGCTGCCAGCATTCTCTTTCAGCCACGATGACTCAGCAATGACCGTCGACGAACTCTGCGCGCTCGTTGAGGAGCGAGCTCGTTCACTCGGTCATCGACTCGAGCCATGGCAAGACACCGGTGACATGGTGACGGCGTCTCGGCGTTCCAGGTGCACAATCTGCGGGCGAGCCGTCTACGTCCGGGTCGAGGGCGGGCTGCTCGGGACGGCCGGTGCAGCGAATGTCGAGGCGTGCTCCGCGCCGGAGTAGTCTCGCCCGGATGGGGTCGGGGACCGTCGTGGTTGCACGCACGCCAGCCGAAATCGAGGCAATCAGGCCGAGCTGGCAGACATTCGATCTGCCGACCGTTCACCACGATGTCGACTTTTACCTCGCGAAGCTCCGCGCGCGACCGACGGTTCTACGACCGCACGCGATCCTACTCGAGCGAGACAGTCGACCCGTCGCGATCGCGATCGGCCGACTCGAGGACCGCACACTTGCCTGCAAGTTCGGCTACCGGACCGTGTATCGGCCGACGATGCGCCTGCTTGTCATGCGACCGGGTTTTCTGCTCGTACGGGATCGAAATACGTCGGGCCGGCAATTGATCGCCGAGATCCTCGCCTCTCTTACCCGCGGAGAGGCGGACGCCGTGTCCTTCTACGGCCTCAAGTCCGACTCGAATCTGTTCCGGGCTGCGACCGAATTGCCGTCAGCGATCTCTCGCGGGCGGTTCGTTGTACGCGAACCTCACTGGAAGCTTGAGCTACCCGAGTCATTGGATGCGTTCCTTGCCTCGCGGTCACGGCATGCCCGTGGCGAGATCCGAGGCGTCGGCAACAGACTCGCTCGTAAGTACGGCGCGCGAATGTCGACGCGGGTCTTCCGGTCGTTAAGTGAGCTAGATCAACTCTTCGCCGACCTGGAGCGGGTCGCGGAGAAGACCTATCAACGTGCGCTCGACGCCGCCTTCAACGATACGGAGGAGCGCCGGGAAACCACGGCCCTCGCGTTGAGCCGTGGCTGGTTCCGCGCGTACGTGCTGTACATCGACGGGGCGCCGGTCGCGTACCAGAGCGGATTCCTCTACCGCGGGACCTTCTCGGGCGCGCAAACCGGTTACGATCCGGCGTTCCGGAGCGACCGGGTCGGGACGTATCTCCTCGTGAGGTTGATTGAGGATCTATGCCAGGACGACACAGCTCGGGTCGTCGACTTCGGATGCGGTGAAGCGGAATACAAGCGGCGCTTCTCGACCTGCGGCTCGGAGGAGGCACATCCAATGGTCTTCGCACCGACGTTCAGAGGCATCCGGGTGAACGTGATAAGCACGGCGATCGCGGCCGGGGACGAGGTCGCCCAGAAAGCGCTTGAGCGGGCAGGCGTCTCAGGGACGCTCAAGAAGCGGCTGCGGACTGCGTCACCGGCCGGCCTGAACCGGTGACCGTCGATCAGAGGTGAAACGCCGTGCGCATGCTTGCTGCTGTGGCGGCGTTTGCAATGTGGGTGTGAAGGCCGAGCATGTCTTCGGTGGTCCGGAGCAGCGAGTAGTGGTTGAAGAGCGCGGGCGAGGTCGTGCCGGGACGGGTATACGGAGAGAGCACAAGAGTGGGTATGTGGTTGTCGGATGAGCCCTCGTCCCAGGTGACGAACACGACCGTCGAACCCGATCGGTACTGCGGGCTCGACAAGACCTTCGGGACGAAGGTCGCGAGCCAGTCGTCGCCGGCACGAGTCTGCGCCGCTTCGTCGTCGCCCGTCGTCGGGCACGAGTGCATGTCATGGCAGATGTTCGGTGTGACAAATGTGAACCGGCCTGTCAGGTTGAGCCTCCGGCCTAGGGGCACGTCCTGCAACATGCATTCCCGGGTTCTGATGTTCGTGAAGTAAACGGCAGGATTGTGGCGGACGGCGTACAAGCCTGCATTGGTGCGGTAGCAATTGGACGGCATCGAGTCGGCAAGCGCGCGCCAGGTCGTCCCGAGCTGGGAAAAGATGCTCTGCACGGCCAACGGGTGCTCGGATGGGTCGCCGTCGTCGGTGATGCCCTGAAGCGAACCCGTCGTCATCGCGATGTAGTTCGGAAGACTCGGATGCGACTCGGCGACGAAACCGGTGGCGAGACCACACCTGTGCGCGAGTGCGTTGATGTAGGGCGCGTTCGCGGAATCGATGATCTGCGAATAGCTCTTGTTCTCCATCACGATCCAGATGACGTGCCTGTAGACCTTCGGCGGCTTGCGGCGAGTTCCACAGGAAGATGAGGCTGCGACCGACGCGAACGTCTGCGTCCCCCCTACAGCGGTAGCGACATTAGTTCCCGGAACGTGTCCCGTCAGCGTGGCAGTCGCACAGAGGACGAGTGCACCAATCGACGCCCTCCGCCGAGCCTCGCCCTCCACCTGCCCAACGGTATCGGCCGAGGCGTCTCCGAGCGAACCCAGCAACCGCAGGAGAGTACGAGCGGGAGTACCGGCTTGTCGCCGCAAGTTGCCTTGGAGTGCAGCGTGCTGCAGGACCGGATCCGCACTGCTTCGGCATCTTGCGCATTGACGCAATTGGCTGCAGTCGCTTCAGCCGGACTTTTAATCCCAAGGTCACAGGTTCGATCCCTGTCCGGCCCACTCCAATAAATCCTGCACAAGTGCCACACTGGACGAGCTGTCCTTGTCTCTGTCGCCGCACCGCGTTCGGGGCAAGCCGGTAGCCGGCAGGTGGTGACGCCGCCACGCTAGCCAGCCGTTAGCATCTCCGCTGTGGAATGCAGTCGAGCCGCGGTTTAGGCTCGTCCCGATGGCCAAGCGTGAGCTCTCGGAAGAAACCGTCGCCGGCATCCTCATCCTGGTCACGATCGGTTTTGCCGTCGCGGCCGGTCTGCTCGGCTTCTTCCTGGGTCGCCACACGAGGCATGGCGGCGCCGCGGCGGCGGCCACGACCGCCGCGACGGTGGCCGTTGATCCGCATGTCGCAGCCGGCGCGCACCTGTACGTCCAGTTCGGCTGCGTCCAGTGTCACGGGCCGCAAGGCAAGGGCGGCGTCTCGCCGGTGGTGCCCGTGCTCAAGAACGCGACCGGGCTCACCGCCGAGGAGCTGCGGACGATCATCAACCACGGGCTCGGCGAATCGAAGAACCCGACCAAGCCCTACATGCCCGTCTGGGGGGCGGTGATCTCGGACCGCCAGGTCTCCGACCTCGTCTCCTACATCCACGCCGGCTTGCCGACCGTCCAGACTGCCAGTCCGCTACCGGTTCCTCAAGGGCAGGGGGATGCGGTCGAGGGCCAGACGTTGTACGTCAACTACGGCTGCATCAACTGCCACGGGCCGAACGGGCTCGGCGGCGTCCCCAACCCACAGTCCCCGGACCGAACGATCCCGCCGCTCTCCGGCACAGCCTTCCGCAACCAGTTCAACACCGAGGCGAAGATCATCGCGGTCATTCGCGCCGGAAGCGTGATCGGCCAGGCGCCGATCGTCAGCATGCCGCACTGGGGCGGCATCATCCCGAACGACCGACTACAAGCGCTCGCCGCCTACCTGGACACGTTGAAGTAGCAAACCTGCCGGGGGCGGCGCCTGCTCCCTACCCGGGGAAAGGAGAACCTGCCCTGCGGACGCACGCGGCGAACGCTCCGGTCTGCTCGGATTGCGTCCGGGCTAACGTCTCGCTGACGTGACCCATCTGCTTGCAGCCGACGGAACCGCTCTCTTGCGAACACGAGGGCGGACACGGCGAGCTGGTCGAGAGCGCAGGATCAGCGCTTCCCCTGATGCCACCTGCGGGGCGGCGTGCGAGACTGCCATTACGAAGCGCGCGAGAGGAAGTAATGGTCAGACACGCTTGTCTGCCGTGCGCTCTATAGACGCCGCACCGTCTTTTTGTCTCTCAGGAGATCCCGTACGTCGGGACTGGGGCGGGAGCGAGGTCAGAGAAGGAGCACTTATGTCCCTGTATATGTCGACCTTCGAGTACAAGCCCGAGGTGTGGGCCGAGCTGATCAACAGCCCGGAGAACCGCACCGAGAGCGTCAGCCGCTTTCTCGAGGACGCGAACTGCAAGCTGAAGGGCCTTTGGTATGCCTTCGGCACGAGCGACGGCTTCGCGCTGATCGAGGCGCCGGATAACGCAACCAGCGCCAGCGTTGCGATCGCGATCAACGCGAGCGGAGCGTTCCGCAAGTTCGAGACGACCGTTCTGATGACCCAGGACGAGCTGCTCAAGGCGCTGAAGAAGGCGCAGGACGTGGAGTACGTGGCGCCCGGCGCCGCTGTTCACGCCTAACTAGCTGATCGTCGACGGGTGCCGGGCTGCACAGGCCCGGCGCCCGCCAACGCGGCTATGTCTTGATGCCCACCCGGTGCAGCAGCTCGCGGAGAGTCAAACGCTGTGGGCTGCCTCGGGGATGTCATGCGACGAAGGGAAGCAACGTGACGAAGATGGCCGTGATCACGAAGCGCGACAGCACTCGTGAGCTGCAGTGGGTAGCTGCGTGGGGAGCCGCTCGTGCGGTGGAGAAGAACGAAGGCGACGCGGCAGTCCGCTGTCGACCACGGTACGGCGGAGTCGACGTGGGTGTTCGACGTTCACATCAGACGTAAGCGCGCACCTCACCATCTGAAGCGACGCCGACTCGCCCGTCGGCGCTAGGGAAGTCGAGGGCGCAGGTTGTTCGGCGTTCGTCGGGGAGTCGTTCCCGGTGCGCTGACGTGGCTGTCGACGCGGACGAGCCGTCCCTCTCTCACGAGTTCGTCGACGGTCGCGTCGTCCCAGTACCACTGCCAGGAGAACCAGCGCTTGAGCTCGCGCTCGGGTGCGACGACGGCCGCGCGCACGGCCGCGACGAGCAGCTCGGCGAGCGCCTGCTGCGGAGATACATCCATGCGCGGTCGCGTCTGGGTGGACGTGATCCCAGCGTGCGAGCTCGCTCGTGTGGGTGTGTCCGTGCCCAGCGGTCACAGCCATCGAGCGTGAGACGATCGCGCCGCAGCGCTCGAGCGGCGCCCGCTGCGCCTTCAGCTCCTTCGGCTTCAGCCCAAGCTCGACCTGCAGATCCTGAATGTTCGACGGGCCCGCCTCGGCCAGGTGATCGAGTAGGCGAGCCCAGTTTCGATCGGCCTTCCGCATCCGCTCGATCTCGGCGCGGCAGATCGGGTCGAGCAGAGCGGCGATCTCGTTCGTGACGAGAAGATTCTTCCCGCGATGCACGCCCACGATGAGGTAGCCGCGTCCAGCGAGCTCACCGAACCACGGCCACTTCGTCGCCGGCCACTGCCCGAAGCCGGGACTGGTCGGCGAGTACGCCTCCTCGTGGCAGGCTTGAAAGAGACTCGGCAGCGCGGAGTCCGCCGTCCGCGTCAGCAGTCCGCGCTCGCGCAGGAACTGTTCCGCGTCGTCGATCGTCGCGAGCGCCCGCTCTGGTCTCAGCCGACACTCGTACACCCGGCGATCCAGCAGGTCTTCAATGTCGTTCACGTTTCAATACTCGCCCGAACCCTGACGCCCGCGCGCTGACCCGGCCCGCGCGTCACGCTACGGCTCAGCGACATCTCGGCGACTTTCGCCGCTTCACCAGACGAATGGGATGAAGCGGCGACGGGTGCGGCGTCGGTAGTCGCCATAGCCGGAGTAGCTCTGCTCAAGCCAGAGCTCCTCGCGCCGCGACTTCAACACGAAGAAGAGCGCGAGCAGGACGGTCAGCGCGAGCCCGACGACGGTGGCGAAGATCGCCGACCAGCCAAGCGCGACCAGGATCCCGCCCCCGTACATCGGATGGCGCACGCGGCGGTAAATGCCCGTCGTCTGCAACTGCTGCCCACTGCGCGGCGCCGGGAACGGTGTCAACGCAGCCCCGAGACCCGCCGCACCTGCCGCGAGCAGTCCGACGCCGAGAGCGAGCAACGGCGCGCCGACAGCGTACGTCGCCCACTCGAGCCGGGCCGGCCACTCGAAACCGACAAGCGCCGAGAGCAGGATCGCCGCCATCAAGACAACCTGTGCCGCCACCCAGCCGCCCCCGCGTCTCCCCAGCGGCGGCAACGGCGTTCGGTTGCCGTGGCGGAGAGGTTCCTCGCGGTGCGCGCAGCTCATCGGCAGTACCTTCGCCCGAGGATCCCAGATCCGGCTTGGTGCCTGCAGCGCTTCTGTTCACGGACTTTGATTGAGGTACCAGTCGCGACGGCTACGACCTGTTGCCGTTCATAGCCGAGGAGGCCGCCAAGCTGGCCGCATCGTACGGCGGAAGGCTCTAGACGCTTGGCGGGCTACGCCTCAGGCGGCTGCGCCCACCGCTGCGTAAGAGCCCACTCGAGAACAGCCGCGACTGTCGGCCCGTCTGGGATCCCGTGGTCGCTCGAGCTGTAAGTGGACCCGGGGTAGGTGTGCGTGTAGCGGTCATCGGGTAGCCAGGTGACGAGCCACGGCTGGTACTCGCCGCTCTCGTGCTCGCCGCCCTCGCGGATGACGATCGCGCCGTGCGGACGCCGATACGTCGTCTCGTCGCCGACTGCCACGTTGCTACGGCGCCGTCGGCGGGGTAACGGTGTACCCGAGCTTCACGAGGCGAGCGTAAACGCCCTGTACGGTCGCCGCCGCGATCACCGCGTGCCTGACCGCCAGCGTTGGGCTTGGCTCAAGGTCGGTGACCTGCCCCGTAAAGAACATCGCGGTCGGAGAGACGTCATCTTCGCCGGCTACACCCGTTATAGGGTCACCGTCAAGATGACGTTCCGCTACATGCTCCGGCTCAAGGACGGCTCCGACGCTGGCGAGGTCGAGCTGGCGCAGCCGGCCAACGTCGGCGAGGAGATCCGGGTGACCGGAAACGTCAGGGCGCGCGTTCGGGCGGTGGTTCCGGTCGAGATCGTCGAGGAGTTCGTCGACCGTTCGCTCTACGGTGTCCTCGAGGTTGAATGGCTCGAAGCGTGACAGTCTGACCACCTAAGGAACTAGCGGCCGATCCTCAAGCCGCGGCGCTGACAACGACTCGCCACCGCGGCGGCGGCGGCGCTCAAGGCACCGCCGCCGTACGCGCGTGCAATAGCGCCTCTAACGAGGCCTAGTCCGGGTCAGTCCGAGAATGCGGTGAGCGCGAAGGTGCCGTTGCCGTCGCTCGTGGTGACGCCGTTCTCGAAGAAGCAGCCGCCGCCGAACGAGACGCCGGCCTGATCGACCTTCGACACAGCATCAGAGAATGCCGCTGGGACGGTTGAGCCGTTCTGGCCATTCCAGTCCGACCACTGCGACGGATCGTTGAGGGCCACACTGAGAGCCTGGGTGGAGGTCGTGTTCAGCGTCATCGCGACCGGGTTCGACCACCAAAAGTGCGGATACCGGGCGACTCTGAGTCCGGGCCGAGCCGTCCGCTCGCGCCCGCCGGGAATAGCGGCGTCCTCGCGGTGTCTTCGTACACGAGCGTCTATCCACACGCGATGACCAAAGTCGCAGAACGAGAGGAGTAACGAAATGAAAGCTCTCCACATCGCCGTTGCCGGAATCGCCGCAGCCCTGTCGCTCGCGGTCGGCCTCGACGGCGCACTGGCGTCGAATCACTCGGCCAACGCCGCCCCGAGAGTCGGAGCCGCAGGCTCGGGGCTCGGTCGCATCCTGGTCGACGCGCGCGGCCGTACCCTCTATCTGTTCGAGAAGGACAAGCACGGCAAGAGCGCCTGCACCGCCCAATGCGCCGCCTTCTGGCCGCCGCTGATCGCATCCGGAAAGCCGGTCGCAGCGGCGGGAGCGAAGGCATCGCTGCTCGGAACGACAAAGCGGCCAGACGGACGCCGGCAGGTCACCTACAACCACCACCCTCTCTACACGTTCGTCAAGGACGTGCGGAAAGGGCAGACGAACGGCGAGGCAGTCAACGCCTTCGGCGCCGAGTGGTACGCGCTCTCGGCCGCGGGCGCCAAGGTCGACGACAGCGGCGCCATGAGCACCGATCCGGCAGCCGGCGGCTACAGCAGCGGCTACGGCTACTAGGTCGACCCACCAGAGGAGAGGGCGGCCTCAGAAGCGGCCCTCTCCTCACCCGCCTTCCGACCTCAACGAAGAGAGACTGTGGCGATGGTCGAGATCGGCCGTGGCCGAGTCGAGGTCAGGGGCCATTGCAGCATCAGTGGCCCAGGCAGCCGTCGTTGACTCGTTGTCAGCCTCCGCGCTGAGGACGTGAAGTTGTGGAGGCGTAGAGTCGTGGAGGACATTCCCGGTGGGAAGGAGACCTGAGATGCCGCTGTTGAGAGGCCGCCGCGACGACGACGGGGGGACGAAGTACCAAATGCGCGAGAAGATGTTCGCGATCGGCGACGACTACTGGATTGAGACCGACGGGGGCGATCGCGCCTTCAAGGTGAACGGGAAGGCGCTGCGGATCCGCGACACCCTCGTCCTTGAGAGCCCCAGCGGCGACGAGGTGTTCACGATCCAGGAGAAGAAACTGAGCGTGCGCGACAAGATGGAGATCGAGCGCGACGGCAAGACCACGGCGACTGTGAAGAAGGCGCTCATAAGCCCGTTGCGTGAACGCTTCTCGATCGACGTCGAGGGGGGCGAGGACATGGAGGCAAAGGGCAACATCGTCGACCACGAGTACAAGATCGAACGGGGCGGTCACGATGTCGCTGAGGTGTCGAAGCGCTGGTTCAGAGTGCGGGATACCTACGGGATCGAGATCGAACCTGAGCAAGACGACGCGCTGATCCTGGCGATCACGGTCTGCATCGACCAGATGACACACGACGTCGGTTAACCCGAGACGACTGCCTTGTCCGCCTAGTCTCAGAACACCGAGGCTCGGGAGCTGGCGGTAATTACCGCAATCAAGGTGAAGCTCGTTCAGTGGGCGATGCTCGCCGTCTTAGGCTTCATCGCCGTGGGCGGTAGCCCGGATTCTCCTCCACTATCCATGAGGTTCCCCTCACTTCCCTATGCCGCCAGTTGCTGCGATCACTAGAGGGGCTGGGTTGGCGGGCACCGAGCACGGTCGCGGGCGTCTCGCAACGACCATCCCGGTGTAGTCTCGGAACCCAGTGGATCGCAAGTGGTGGACCCTGCTTGCCAGCTGCACTGCGATCTTCATGTTGCTGCTCGACGTGACGATCGTGAACGTCGCGTTGCCGTCGATCGAGCGCGACCTCGGCGCCGACTTCAGCGACCTCCAGTGGGTGATCGACGCCTACGCGCTGACCCTCGCGGGCTTCGTGCTCGCGGCGGGGTCGCTGGCCGACAGGGTCGGCCGCCGGCTCGTCTTCATGCTCGGTCTGGCGGTCTTCACCGGTTCCTCGCTGGCCTGCGGGCTGGCTCCCGACCCGCTCTTCCTGAACTTCTCGCGCGCGGCGCAGGGCGTGGGCGCGGCGATGATGTTCGGCACCTCGCTGGCGCTGATCGCGCAGGAGTTCCAGGGTCGCGAGCGCGGGACCGCGCTCGGCATCTGGGGCGCGACGACGGCCGCGGCGGTCTCGATCGGGCCGCTCATCGGCGGTGCACTCGTTGACGCGCTGTCGTGGCGCTGGATTTTCCTCGTGAACGTGCCGATCGGCCTGGCGGCGCTGGTGGTCGCGCGGCTCCGGTTGCGCGAGTCGCGCGACCCGGACGCCGCCGGCGTCGACCTCCGCGGCGTCGCACTGCTGTGCCCCGCGCTCTTCCTGCTCGTCTACGCGCTGATCCGCGGCAACGAGGATGGCTGGGGGAGCGCCCTGATCATCAGCTGCTTCGCGGCCTCCGCGCTGCTGCTAGCGCTGTTTCTGGTCGTGGAGCTCCGCGCCGCCGATCCGCTGCTCGACCTCTCGTTGTTCCGCAAGCCGGCCTTCACGGGCGCCACGATCGTCGCCTTCGCGCTGTCGGCGTCGATCTTCTCAATGTTCCTCTACATCACGCTCTTCTTCCAGAACGTGCTGGGCTTCTCGCCGTTCGAGGCAGGGCTCCGGTCGCTGCCGGTCACCGCGCCGATTCTGTTCGTCTCGCCGCTGAGCGGCCGTCTGACGGCACGCGTGCCGGTGCGGCTGCTGCTCGGGACTGGGCTCGCGTTCGTCACGGTCGGGCTGCTGCTGATGGGGAACCTGTCCGACTCGTCCGGGTGGACCGCGCTGCTGCCCGGCCAAATCCTGGCCGGCATCGGGATAGGCCTGGCCACCCCCGGGCTGGCCTCAACCGCCGTCGGCGTCGTGCGGCCGCAGCTGAGTGGCATGGCGTCGGGCGCGAACAACACGGCTCGCCAACTCGGGCTCGCCACCGGGATCGCCGGCCTCGGCTCAATCTTCCAGTCGAAGATCGAGTCGACGCTGACTCCGTCGGTCGCCGGCACACCCGCGTCGTCGCACGTCCACGAACTTTCGCGGGCCGTGGCATCAGGCGGGACCGGGCACGTCTTGCAGGCGGTGCCGCCCGCCGACCGCGACAAGGTGGTGGACGCGGCGCATCACGCGTTCGTGACGGGCTTCAACACGATCGCACTGGTGAGCGTCGCCGTGGCGGCAGTGGGCTCCGTGGCGGGATATGCGCTGGTGCGGTCGCGGGACTTCGTTCCCGAGGGCCGCCCGCGGCGGCTTCGCCGGAGCCGGGGCGGGCCGCGCCGGCATAAGCGGTCGACGCCAGCGCCGACGTGGCCTATCCCAACTACGCACGAGTTCGTGCAACGACCTATCGCCTCTTGCGAACGAAGGCCAACGCCGCGCTGCGCAAGGTCAGCGTGGAGCCGACCGCTCGGCGACAACGCGACGCCACCGCCAGCTAACCGGGACCGGAACGAGCAGACCACATCGGCGGCGCGCACCGCTCGTCTGCGCCAGCGTTGCTCGAATGACCTCTCAACGGCGGCTTCCATTTCACGTCGAACCCATCCTTGTCGACTAGATGTGTTCGGGAAGACCGAAGCGGCCGGGCAGCGCGGGGTCAGCGAAGAAGGTGATCTCGTCGACCTTGCTGCCGCTCAATGTGAGCACCATCATGCCCCAGGGCTGCGAGCGCAGGTAGCAGCCGAAGGCCGGCTGGCCGTTGGCGCGGGTCGGGCGTACCTGTAGCGGGGCGCCGCGGACCTCGGCGCCGTAGTCGAGGTACACGCCGATCGCTTCGTGTCCGATGAGCTCGCCCGGGCGCGGCGGCATGGTCACACGAGCGTCGGAGCTCAGCAGGGTTAGGAGGCGCGCCGTGTCGCCGGCTTCGACGGCGTCGCTGAAGGTGGCGAGAAGGTTCCGTTCGGTCGGCGAGTCGGGCAGCGGCGCCTGCTCGCGTTCGACGGTGTACGAGTCGAGCGTTGCGCGTGCGCGTTGGAGCGCGGCCTTGACCGACTGCGGCGTCGTCTCGAGGATCGAGGCGGCTTCGTCGGTGGGGAAGCCGAGTACGTCGCGCAGCACGAGCGCTGCGCGCTGCTTCGCAGGCAGCTGCTGCAGCGCGACGATGAACGAGAGCTGGATCGCTTCGCGCTGCTCGTAGCGTGCTTCAGGTCCGGGAGCGGGATCCGGAAGCGCGCTGTCCGCGTAAGGCTCGAGCCAGCTCGGCTCGACGGCGCGGCGGGTTCTTGACGGTGTCATGGTGTTCTCCGTGGCGGGGCGGCGCCCGCGGTCGCGAATCGCGTTGAGACTCCGGTTGGTTGCGATCCGGTAGAGCCAGGAGCGCAGCGACGCCCGCTCCTCGAAGCCGTCGAGCCGGCGCCAGGCGGCGAGCAGTGTTTCCTGGACGAGATCCTCGGCGTCCTGCACGGAGCCGAGTAGCCGGTAGCAATGCAGCTGAAGCTCGCGCCGGAACGGCTCGACCAGCGACGCGAACGCGCGCTCGTCGCCTCCCTTGGCCCGCTCGAGATCGACGGTCATCGCATCAATGACACCAGGTCCGTCGGAAACGGACCCGCGATCCGTTCCGCGGCGTCGCGGTGTCTTTGACATCGACACAACCGCGAATCGGAGATGAGCTGATGCAGAAGCAACGTTGGGTGTTGGTCGCCGCGGCGCTGGCCTCGTTCCTGGTCGGTCTCGACGCCCTCGTCGTCACGACGGCGCTGCCGACGATCAGGCGCGATCTCGGAGCCTCGCTGAGCGAGCTCGAATGGACCGTGAACGCGTACACGCTGAGCTTCGCCGTGTTGTTGATGTGTGCCGCTGCACTCGGGGACCGGTACGGGCGGCGGCGAATGTTCAGCGCCGGAGTGGCGCTGTTCGGTCTGGCATCCGCCGGCTCGTTGCGATGGCCGACCGCTCCAGGAATCAGGCAGAAACTCGTCGCAAAGTGAGCAGCGCGCTCGCACGTGTGTTCGCCGTTTGGCGTACGGGCCTACCGAGGCCTGTCCTCGTTCTTCAGGGCGGGAACGCGCTCAACTACTTCGGCAGCGGACTGATCCTTCCCTTCGAGATCATCTACCTGCACGCGGTCCGCGGCTTCTCGACGGCGACCGCGGGGCTGGTGCTGGCGACGGTCATGGGCACGGCCGCAGTGGTGACGCTCCCTTCGGGTGCGCTCCTCGATCGTTTCAGTGCGAAACGGATCCTGATCGCGGGCAATGTTGTGAACGCACTCGGCTACGGGGGCTTGGCGTTTGTCGACCGTCCTTGGCAAGGCTTCGTCTGCTCGGCCGTCGCCGGTGCCGGCTTCGGATTCGCGGGAACCGCCGGCCAAGTCCTGACCTTGACCCTGGTCCCGGCGGAGCAGCGCGCCGCATCGACCGCGCTCCGCCGAGTCGCAGGCAACTTCGGTCTCGGCCTCGGCGCGACGGTTGCGGGCTTCATCGTCGCGGCCACCCATCATCACCTCCAGGCGTTCCAGGTCCTCTACCTCTTCGACGCAGTCACGTTCGTCGTCTTCGCGCTGGTTGTGCTCGTCTGGATCCCGGATCCTGGCCTCGCGGCTGCTCCGTCGGCGAGCGAGAGCGCACAGAGTTTCCGAGCTGTTGCTCGGGATCGGCTCTTGCTCGCCTTGATCGCGGGCAACCTCGCTCTCGTGCTGATCGGCGGCGCGTTCTTCTCCAACATCCTCCCGCCGTTTGCGATGGCGCATACACCTGTCGGGGCCGGTGGGATCGGTGTCGTTGTCTTCATCAACACCTTCTTCATCGTCGTAGCGCAGGTACCGGCGACACGGGTGGTGGCGCGGATGCGCCGCACTCACGCTTTGTTCGCCACCAGCGCCATATTCGCAGTCGGCCTGCTCGCGGTCCTGCTCGCAACGCTCACGCACTCGACGCTCGCCGCTACCACCGTCTTGGCCGGGGTGGCGATCGTGATCGCGGTCGCTGAGTGTGCTCAATTCATCGTGCTCGGCCCGCTAGTCGCGGAAATCGCGCCGCCGCATCTGCTCGGCCGCTACATGTCGCTCTACCAGCTCAGCTTCATGGTCGGCGTGGCTCTCGGCCCCGCGGTCGGCGGCGTGCTGCTCGGAACGTCACCCGACACCATCTGGTGGGGCGGCGCCGCTGCTCTAGCAGTGACGGGTGCCGGCTTCCTTCGACTCGGAAACCGGATACCCGACCCCCTCTTGCCGACGAAATCCCCGCCGCTGCAGGCCGCGTCAGAGGCGACCTGATGCCCCGAGGGATGGCGGGGGCGGAGATCCTCTGACCGGGCGCCCATCGCAGTGACACAGCGCGGCGAAGCCGACGTCAAGGCCACGATGCGCGCGCAGGGCTCGCGCGATCGCTCACACCTACTCAGGCGCTGCCAATCAGGCGGCAGAGGCGTGGGTCGCGCGAGCGTTCACGAATGACCCCTGAAGAAGTGAAAGCCGGATCTCGCCGACCGATGAGTTCTCGGTGGTCTGTCAGTCTCTAGTGAGTGGCCAGTAGAGGGTTGAGCGGCCGGAGCAGGAGGCCGAAAGGAGTCACATGATGCCGCGATATCTGATCTCGTTCGATGACGGGGCGATGGACTTCATCCCCGAGGAAGAAGGGCCCGCCGTCGCCGATGCGGCGCACGCAGTGATCCGAGACGCCCAGGACGCCGGCGTCTGGGTGTTCGCCGGTGGCGTGTATCCCCACGACGAGGTGAGCGTGAGGGTGGTGGCCCCCGATGGGACGGTCACCGACGGCGCGGAGAGCAAGGCATACATCGCCGGAGTCACGATCATTGACGTGCCCTCACGCGAGGAGGCGCTGCAGTGGGCCGCCAAGATCGCTGCCGCCTGCCGCTGCGCTCAAGAGGTCCGCGAGTTCGGGCCCGACCCGGCCGTGGGCAACTGATCCCGCGGGCGCATCGGCGTCGGGCGTAATCCTCTATCCCACGCTGACGCCTGACAGGGTCGCCTGCGCGAGCGTCCTTCTCGCCCGAGCCTGAGCCGGCGAAGCAGCGGTTGTCGCCACCGCTAGCAGCCCTCGCTGGCCGAAGTAGCCTCGCGACCATGATCGAGCCGTGGGTCGGTGTGAAAGGACCCGCGCCGAACCGGTGCCAGATGCGGCGAGCTTCTACCGACCGCGCCACCTCAGGTGCCAACAGCTAGGTCCGCTTTCGCAGGCCCCATCACCGCTTGTAGGATCATGGCTAGAAGGGGGCGGGCCGCGGATGAAGGTCTTGAGACGCCGATCGCTGGTATGACGAGCGTCTCCGAGCTGCGCACGTACACCCCGCGTCGCCATCGCCTCGCACAGTCCTGCGTCCGAAGGAGGCGCGCATGTCCGTGATGACGGAAGCATCGGTCCAACCGTTCACCGTCGACACCCCGGAAGAGACACTCGACGATCTCCGCCGCCGAATCAAAGCGACGCGCTGGCCGACGAAGGAGCTCGTCGACGACCGGTCGCAAGGCGTGCAGCTCGCGACCATGCGGGCGCTCGCCCGGTACTGGCTCACCGACTACGACTGGCGCACGGTGGAGGCGCAGCTGAACGCGCTTCCGCAGTTCACGACCGAGATCGACGGCGTGAGCATCCACTTCATCCACGTCAAGTCGCAGCACGAGAACGCGTTGCCGCTGGTCCTCACGCACGGCTGGCCCGGCTCGATCATCGAGATGCTCGAGGTCGTCGGCCCGCTCACCGATCCGACCGCATACGGCGGCAAGGCCGAGGACGCATTCGACGTCGTCATCCCATCCATCCCCGGCTACGGCTTCTCGTCCGAGCCGACGGAGCGGGGCTGGGAGTCGAACCGCACCGCGCAGACCTGGCCGAAGTTGATGGAGCGGCTCGGATACACGCGCTTCGTCGCGCAGGGCGGCGACGTCGGCGCAGCGGTCAGCGACGCGATGGGCCGCCAGTCGCCCGCGGGCCTCATCGCGGTCCACACCAACCTGTTCGTGCCGGCGCTCGCCGGACAGCCGCTCCCTCAGAACACCGAGGAGGAGAAGGCCGCGCAGGCCGCGATGGCCACCTTCAGGGCGACGGGGTTCGGTTACTTCCTCGAGATGGCGACGCGACCGCAGACGATCGGCTATGCCCAGCTCGACTCGCCGATCGCGCTCGCGGCGTGGTTGCTCGACCACGATACGGACAGCTACTACAAGATCGCCCGGGCGTTCGTCGACGGGGAGCCCTCGGGCAACCTCACGAGGGACCACATCCTCGACAACGTCACGCTCTACTGGCTGACGGGGACGGGCGCCTCGGCTGCGCGGTCGTACTGGGAGAGCGCACAGACGCAGGCGGCGGCCGCCGCGGCAGGCCAGACTCCGCCGCCTATGAAACTCCCGTTCGCCTTCACGTCCTTCCCCGGCGAGATCTGGCGGACCCCGCGCAGCTGGGTGGAGGTCAGCTACCCAAACGTCGTCTACTACAACGAGGTCGACAAGGGCGGACACTTCGCCGCGTGGGAAGAGCCGCAGCTCTTCTCCGAGGAGATCCGCGCCGCGTTCCGGACCGTTCGGTAGCCAGTGGCGCTGTTCTCGCGCGTGCAAATGCCCGCGCTCGACGGGGCGACCGAGTGGCTCAACTCCAAGCCACTCGGCCCCGCCGAGCTCCGCGGCTACGTCGTCGTCGCCGACTTCTGGACGTTCACGTGCATCAACTGGCTCCGAACGGAGCCGTACGTGCGCGCATGGTCACGCGCGTACCGCGACGACGGGCTGATCACGATCGGTGTCCACACGCCCGAGTTCTCGTTCGAGCACGAGATCGACCGCGTGCGCAAGGCCGTGACAGACATGGACATCGACTACCCGGTCGCGGTCGACAGCGACTACGCGATCTGGAAAGCGTTCGACAACCACTACTGGCCGGCGCTCTACTTCGTCGACAAGGAGGGAGTGATCCGCGACCACCACTTCGGCGAGGGGCGCTACGAGCAGTCGGAGCGCCGCATCCAGGAGCTCCTCGGCATCGAACGCGAGCTCGTCGGCGTCGCCGGCGCCGGCATCGAGGCGGAGGCCGACTGGAACAACCTGCGCTCCCCCGAGACGTATCTCGGGTACGCGCGAGCCGAGCGCCAGTCG
Organism: uncultured Thermoleophilia bacterium; assembly: GCA_963774355.1. Taxonomy (GTDB): domain Bacteria; phylum Actinomycetota; class Thermoleophilia; order Gaiellales; family Gaiellaceae; genus PALSA-600. Next base: position 16,824 of record CAVZER010000009.1, read on the forward strand.
GAGCTTGACCGTCTGCACCTCAACGAGTGGGGCCTCGCCGGCGAGTGGGACGTCGGGCCCGAAAGCGTGGTGCTCGAGCAACCGGGCGGGAGCATCGCCTACCGGTTCCACGCGCGCGACGCGCACCTCGTCCTCTCGCCAGGCACGCACGATCCGATCCCGTTCCGCGTCCGCCTCGACGGTGCGGCGCCCGGGTCGGCGCACGGTCTCGACGTCCAAGAGGACGGAAATGGCGTGCTGGCCGAGGCCCGCCTGTACCAGCTCCTGCGGGTCGACGACGGCATCCGCGACCGGACGGTCGAGATCGAGTTCCTCGCGGCCGGAGTGGAGGCGTACGTGTTCACTTTCGGGTAGGTGAGACCGGCCGGGAGCCCTGACGTGGTCTCGCGACTGATACTCGGTTCGGCGTTTGTGACACGGACACGTCATGTTTGGTGTCGGGTTGGTGAACCGGGTTCGAGTTGTTTGACGATCCCATGCGGACGGGAACAGCATGGAAGTTCGCGTTTGCCGGCCGTGGTTGGGTTGGTGAGCCGACGGATGACGCGCTGTCGGCGGTGGATCAATCGTCGTGTCGCGAACGTACGCAACAGGGAGAGGAGAACCGTCATGCCGTACGTCGAGGTTGGTAAGGAGAACTCAGGCCGGATCGGTCTGTACTACGAAGACCACGGCTCAGGAGCACCGGTCGTCCTGATTCACGGTTATCCGCTGAGCGGCCGTGCATGGGATAAGCAGGTCCCAGTGCTGTTGGAGGCCGGACAACGTGTCATCACGTATGACCGTCGTGGGTTCGGCAAGTCCAGTCAGCCGACATCCGGCTACGACTACGACACTTTTGCCGCAGACCTCAACACTCTGATCGAGAAGCTCGACCTCAACGACGCCACGTTGGTCGGGCATTCGATGGGCACCGGTGAGGTGACGCGGTATCTCGCGACATACGGGTCGTCACGGGTCGATCGAGCCGTCCTCGTCTCACCGATCCCGCCGTTCTTGCTGCAGACAGACGACAATCCGGAAGGGTTGCCGGGCTCCCTGTTCGAGGGGTTCATCACGACCGCGAAGGCGGACGTGCCAGCGTGGATGAAGGGGTTCCTGGACAACTTCTACAACTTTGATCAGTTCAGAGGGAAGCTGGTCAGCGACGAGGCGTTCCAGACCAGCTTGAACATCGCTATCGCCGCATCGGCGACAGCCGCCGTGGCGTGCATTTCGACCTGGGAGACCGACTTCCGCGACGACATCTCCAAGATCGACGTGCCGATATTGATCGTTCAGGGTGACGCCGACCGGATTCTTCCCTACCCGAAGACCGGCGAACGCCTTCCCGACTTGATCACAGACAGCGAGCTCATCGTCATCGAGGGAGGCCCGCACGCGATCGCCTGGACGCACGCCGACCAAGTCAACAATGCACTTCTGCAGTTCATCGGCGTGCACACCCCGGCGACTGTCTGACCATTCCGCAAGTCTCAAGACATCCGCAGAGAGGGCGGCACCGTGGCCGCCCTCTCTCCTTTCGGAGTTCCGTCCCAGTTGCCGCTCCGGGTCTGGCTGGCGTAGGCGGAACGTCGATCGGGCTGATCTGTTGTGCTCGTCATGGGAGCGTCGCGCAGCGTGGGCGCTCACGCCTCACGAGGCCGGTGACGTGATTGAGTCAACGGCGCAGAGCGAGTCTCGCCAGCGGCGATGCAATGATGGCGGCCCGTGGCGATCGCTTTCCGACTGCTCGGACATCTCGAGGTGCAACTCGAGGACCGGGCTTCCGGGCTGGGCGGTCCGAAGCAGCGGCTTTTGCTCGCGTTGCTGCTCCTGAACGCGAACGAGGTCGTTTCTCGCGAGGAGGCGGTCGACTGTCTTTGGGAGGACGACCCGCCCGGCCGCCCGGAGGCTGTCTTGCAGGTGTACGTTCATCACCTCCGCGGCGTCGTCGGGCGGGATCGGATCATCACTCACGGAACCGGCTATCTGCTGCGCGCCGATCCGGACGAGATCGACGGGGCGGTGTTCGAACGCGGAGTCTCTGAGGCTCGCGCCGCGCTCGCGGCCGGCGACGATCGCCGTTCGTCGCAGCTGATCGAGAGTGCGCTCGACCTGTGGCGGGGCGACGCGCTCGCCGACCTTCCGTACGGGTCGTTCGTCGCCCAAGAGCGCGACCGGCTCGCCGATCTTCGACTTGTCGCGGAAGAGCTGCGATTCGAGGCGCGACTGGCGCTCGGGGAGCATTCGGAGCTGATCCCAGAGCTTGAGCTCTTCGTGGGCCGGCACGCGTTCCGGGAACGCGTCTGGGGCCAGCTGATGCTTGCGCTCTATCGCGCCGGGCGCCAGGCCGATGCACTCGATGTCTACCGGCGGGTCCGCGAGCAGCTCAGCGACCAGCTCGGGATCGAACCGGACCCGCAGCTGCGTGAGCTCGAGCGCGCGATCCTGCGCCAGGATCCCTCTCTCGGCCTGCGCCCTGCCTCGCGATCGGGGTCCCGATCTCCGCTGCCGCGCCCGGCCACACCGCTCGTCGGACGGTTGCTCGAGATCGCTGGAGTGTCTGCGATGCTCGAGACGGGTGAGGCGCGGTTCGTCACACTCGTCGGCCCCGGCGGCGTCGGCAAGACGAGGCTCGCGATCGCCGTCGCGCAGGAGCTCGAGGCATCCATGGCCGACGGCTCAGTCTTCGTCGGACTCGCACCGCTCGCGGACGCGTCGCTCGTTCCATCGGCGCTGGCAACGGCGCTTGGCCTTGGGGAAGGAAGCATCGACACGCTCATCTCCAACCTCGCTTCGCGCGAGCTCCTCGTCGTCCTCGACAACTTCGAGCAGATCGTGGACGCGGGCCCGACGATCACACAGCTCGTAGCCGCTGCGCCCCGCCTCCGCATCCTTGTGACGAGCAGGACGCGCCTCGGCGTCTCGGGCGAGCAGTTCTATTCCGTTCCGCCGTTCGAGACGCCGCGCGCCGACCTTCGATTCGAAGACCTCGCACGCAATCACGCCGTCGCCGTCTTCCTCGCGCGCGCACGCGCGATCGACCAGTCGTTCGAGCTCACCGAGGAGAACGCGCCCCTCATCGCCGAGATCTGCAGGCTTCTCGAGGGACTTCCGCTCGCGATCGAGCTCGCTGCCGCACGGAGCAAGCTGCTCTCGCCGCGGCAGCTCCTCGACCGGATCGTCCGCCCGCTCGAGCTGCTGACTGGCGGCTACCGCGATTCACCGACGCGTCACCAGACCCTCCGCGCGACGATCAAATGGAGCTACGACCTGCTCGAGCCGGCGCAGCGGACGTTGTTCGCGCGGCTGTCAGTCTTGGCCGGGAGCTGCACCCTCGAGGCGATCGATGCGGTCTGCACGGCCGATCTCGATTCGCTCGCGGGGTTGCTCGACCAGAGCCTGCTCAGACGCGAGCAAGAGCCAGGTCGCGAACCTCGCTTCCGCATGCTCGCGACCGTGCGAGAGTACGCCGCAGAGCGCTTGGACAACGACGATCGCGCTGCCGTCCGACGCCGGCACGCGCTCTACTTCCTGAAGACCGCCGAACAGGCGCGGGAGACGATCGCCGGCTCCGGCGAACGCGAAGCGGAGATCCTCTCTTCGATCGAGCAGGACCACGACAACTATCGCACCGCGCTCAGGTGGGCGCATGAGGTCGGCGACAGCGGCACCATGCTGCGGCTCGTAACTGCGCTGCGGCTCTTCTGGATGGTCCGCGGCCACCTCGCAGAAGGCCGCTCCTGGTTCGAAGCCGCGCTGACGGCGCCGGGGGCGTCGGACGACTCGAAGCGCGCGCATGCGCTGTCTGCCGCGGGGACGCTCGTCTACCGCGCGGGCGAATACGAACTCGCCCGCCGCTGGTGGGAAGAGGCACGCGACCGCTTCGAGCAGGTAGGCGACGCCTCCAACTCCGCTCGCACCCTCGGCCACCTTGCAGGGATCGCGCTCGTGGAAGGTGACCTCGATCGCGCCATCGGACTCTGGGAGCAAAGCGCGCGGGAGCTACGGACGCTCGGCGAGGAGATGCGCCTCGCGATCGCGCTCGGGAATCTGGGCTTCGCCATGTCAAGCCGACACCAGTACGAGCAGGCGGTCGAGTATCTGAACGAGGCACTACTACTCTCGCAACGCGCCCACAACTGGATCACCGAGTGCGCCGTTCTGTTTAACCTCGGCCGGGCCACGTTCGAGCTTGGAGACGTCGAGCACGGACGCCGCTTGATCCAGGACGCGCTGCGGATCGCCGACGGACTCCGCTACCACGAGCTGGTGGCTACCTGCCTGCTCGGTCTTGCAGACATCGCCTCGCAGCAGGGCGACCCCGGACGGGCGCGGCAGTTGCTCGGCGCGTGCGACCACCTGACGACCACCCACGGCATCCGCTTCCAGGCCGACGAGCTCGCACTCCACGAGCGAGCCGTCGCGCGCCTCGGAACCGAGCTGACCGCCGACCCGAACGTCGAAGAGGCGGTTGCCGCCGCGCTCGCATAGCTCAGTCACTTGCGCCGAGTCGTCCGAGAGCACAGATCGGCGAGATTCAGTTCGCGCGCGAGAGCGCGTACACCGCAGACTGAAGTCCAGCGAGCGCCGACCGAGACGCGTCACTCATCGACGGACACGGCCGGGATACACGAAAGGGCAGTCTTTGTCACGTTCGCGGAGAGAGCGCGTCTGCGGTTCTAGACTGAGATCTGTGAGACCGCGCGAGCTCCCCGCGCTGGCCGTGGTCGTGGCGCTGTCCGTCTTCATTCCTGTGGCGCTTGCAGGGTCGTCGACGAGGATCGTCGGAGGGTCCCCGGCGCAGCAAGCCCTCCTTCGGCAGATAGTCGACGGAGCGGCACCGACCGGTATCCCCGACCTGCACATCGTCGCTGCTCCCGGTGGCGTGAAGTTGACCGCGCCGACAGTCGAGCTGCGCGCGACGTGGGAGACACTCGTCGTCGGTGCCGCGTTCTTCGATCGTTCCGCGGCACTCGGCCTGCCGCGTGTCGTCGAGGTGGACACCCTGCACACCGGTCTACCGACCAGCAACGCGACCGGAAACGAGCCTACACACGCCACTGCGTCGACTGCCGCCACGATCCGCACCACGATGCTTCGACTCGTGGAGGCTTCGGGCGCCCGACCTGCCGAGGTGACGGTCTCGACACCGGACGCTCCGGCCGTCGCGATCCGGGTGCGAGTCAAAGACGCCGCCTGGTTCATGCGCCGTAAGCTTCGCAGGCTCGTGGCAGCCGCCGGCACACACCAATCCCGCTACGACGGGCTGCTGATCGAGGTTGACGACGCGCACGGCAGAGCTTGGGCGGACGCGAGCACTCGTCTCGGTGGCGCGTCATACGTCCGCCCCAAGCTGCGCGGCTGCAATCCCTTCCCCCCACCTGGTCTTCCGGGACCGCTCCCCGCTTGCCCGGGCTAGGGCGAGCAGTGATGAAGAGAGCGCCCGCGCAGGTTCGATCCCTGCCCGGCCCATCTCGCACACCGCGCAGACGGTCGGTTCGGTCACCGTCACGTTGCACGGCCGCCGCATTCCCACGTCTGAAACAGCCCGGAAGCGCCCCGCCGGCGAGAGGTGCGCCCGGGGATTCGGATCGCCCCCTCCAAGATGACCGAAACGTGTCGGTGAATGTCCGGGTCGGCGCATGCATCATCGAGGGATGGAGACACAGCTCGACAAGCTGATCGCGGACATGCGCGACGTCGTCGACCAGCTCGAGCGGGTCGATATCGACGACATGCGCCGCCGGCTCGCCGCGCTCGAGGAGTTGCTCGATCCGCAGGAGTGGCTCGCTCGGCCCGACGAGCGGCCCGTGTTGCGGCTGATCCAAGGGGGAGAGGGTCACTCGCACCACTCGTAGGTCAACAGCCGCGCCTTGACTCCTGGTCAGAACCCGGGATCATGGATAGCCCAGCTGAACGAACAAGGAGGCTTCTCGCCGTGTCCGGGGTCTTGTCGGTTCTTCAATCGGTCTCTGACAGCGTGCTCGGGCTGTTCTACGAAGAAACAGACGTTGCCCGCTTTGTCACGGACACCGAATCGGTTGGTGGCGGGTACACCATCCCGGATCCGGAGACGGGGCTGAGCGACCATTCGTTTTTCTTCGACGCGCCCTGGTGTTCTCGATGGATCGGTAGCAGCAGTCTTCTTCGAGACGGCGCCCGCCGCAGGGACTGCACTCTTCACGGCACGTCTGAGCGGCACGCCCGTTCACCTCATCGAGACGACCTTCGAGAACGCAGACGTTCATTCGTGGCACGAGCTCAGTGAGCCGGGCATCCTGAGGTCTCAAGGCAACGAACTGATTTTTGGAGTGACCGAGGGCAAAGTGACGGTCAGCAACGTCTTCGTCCTCTACACGTCGACTCAGCTCACGGTGAAGAAACCGCGCCAGATTGTCGCGGCGAAGTAGCCGCGGCGCTTCGGCGCACCGACACGCTACGAATCTCCGAACGCATACCGCCAGAAGTCACGCATCAGCTGGGTCGACGTCGGCCCCGTCATCTGAACCTGCGTGAGCAGGACGCCGACGGTGCCGGTCGACGGCACGATGTGCGCGGTCGTTCCGGTGCCGCCGACCCAGCCGTAGCGTCCGTCGGCACGAGACGGCGCCGCCGAAGCCCCAGCCGGCTCCCTCGAGGAACAACGTCGACTCCTGCCGCTGTTGCTCCGTCAGGTGGTCCGTGGTCAGCAGCCGCAACGACCGAGGTGACAGCAGCGCGCCGCCGTCTGCGAGCAGCATCCGGCCGAAGCGATGCCAGTCTGCGAGCGTCGAGACGAGCCCGCCGGCGCCCGACGGGAAGATCGGCGGTTCCACCCACAGGCCGTCGTCGATCGGCGCGAGATCAGGACCGTGATACGGCGGCAGCCGGTCGAGCTTCTCGGCGGGGACGTGAAACCCGGTGTCGGCCATCCCGAGCGGCTCGAAGATGCGCTCCGCGAAGAATTCCGGCAGCGACTGCCCTGAGACACGCGCGATCAACACGCCCTGGATGTCGGAGCAGGTGTTGTAGAGCCATGCCTCCCCGGGCTGCCGGAGCATCGGCACCTGCGCGAGCGTTGCGAGCCACTCGTCCGGCGGCTCGCGCGTCCCGAACACGGGGAGCTTCTGGAAGAGCTCGACCACGGCCGGGAACGAGAAGTCGGAGGGAAAGCCCCAGCCTGCGCGGAAGGTCAGGAGGTCTTCGACGGTGATCGGGCGCGTCGAGGACACGACGTCGTCGAGTGCGCTCTGCGGCGTCCGCACGACCATCGGCGACGCCAGCTCCGGCAGCCAGCGCTCGATCGGGTCGTCGAGCGACACGAGCCCGTCGTCCACGAGCACCATCACCGCTGCGGCGGTGATCGGCTTCGTGATCGACGCGATCCGGACGATCGAATCCGCCTCGACCTCGCCCACCGCGACGACCTCGACGGCCGCGCCATGGGCAACCAGCGCGGCGGCACCGGGCACCGCGCCACGTTCAACCGTCGTCTCGAGCAGGTCCTGCAAAGGCGCGTCATCGCCGATACAGACCGAGTCAGCGTCCGAAACTCATCGCAGCGTCGTCGAGGAGCTCCGGCATCGCATCGGCCGTCGCCCGGTCGGTCGGGAAGAAGGACTCGATCGAGAGCTCGGCCACCGTGACGTCGACGGCGGTGCCGAAGGTGGTCTTCGTGCTGATGAAGGCGAGCTCGCGACCGCCGTGCTCGATGCGAAGCGGGATCGCGATGTCGCCGAAACCGGGCTCGACCGTCGGGCCGGGCTCGCCGGCCGGATAGGAGTCGAGCTCGTCGCGCAGGACCGCCAGCGCGGGATCGCCACTCGCGATCGCTTCGCGGCCGAGGCGCTCGAGCAGGTGCGAGCGCCACTCGTGGAGGTTGACGATTCGCGGCGCCAGGCCGTCCGGGTGGAGGCTGAGCCTGAGCACGTTGATGGGCGGTTCGAGCAGATGCTCGGCGACATCCGCGATCAGAGGGCCGACGGCGCGGTTGGCGGAGACCAGGCCCCAGTGTCGGTCGATCACGAGCGCCGGGTAGGGCTCGTGGCCGCGCAGCACCTGCTCGATCGCGTCGCGCACCGGCCCGAGCTCGGGCGCGTCGAGCTCACGCTGTGAGAAGACGGGCGCGTAGCCGGCCGCGAGCAGCAACTGGTTGCGATCGCGGAGGGGTACCTCGAGCTGCTCGGCCAGGTGCAGAACGAGCTCGGCGCTCGGTCGGGAGCGGCCGTTTTCGACGAAGCTCAGGTGGCGGCTGGAAACGCCCGACTCGAGCGAGAGCGCGAACTGGCTGAGCCGGCGGCGCCGGCGCCACTCGCGCAGGAGTGCCCCCACCGGGGGCCGCGTCACAGCAATCGCCACGCCGCGATCGTAGACCGCGTCGTGCAGCCGGACCATTACCTCCGAGGTCATCGACACCGCGCAGCCGCGAGGCCATCCTCGAGGCACTACCGAGTCGAAAGGAGCTCCACATGAGCGAAGCCACCGACCTTGTCCAGCGCTACCTCGAGGTCTGGAACGAGACCGACCCGTACATTCGCCTGGCCGCTGTCGAGTGCCTCTGGACCGACGACGGACGGTACGTCGATCCGCTGGCCACGGTCACAGGGCATGCACAGATCGCCGATCTGATCGGCGCCGTCCAGCAGCAGGCACCGGGTCACGTCTTCCGGCTGCTGGACGGAATCGACGCCCACCACAACCTCGCGCGCTTCTCCTGGGAGCTCGTGCCGAAGGACGGCGGCGAGTCACTCGCCGAGGGCTTCGACGTCGCCGTCACCGGTGACGACGGCCGCATCAACCGCGTGCTCGGCTTTCTCGACAAGGCACCTGCACCCGCAGCGTGAGTGATCCCGGTGAGGGAGCGGAACGGTACTCCGTTCCCTCACCGCTGTGGAATCGCGTCACTCGTCGACAGGATTGACACCGACCGGAAACTGCCGAGAATGAGCGTGTGCGCGTCGGGCAGGCAGTCGGACGGGTCGTCACCATTGGTGCCGGCGTCATCGTGCTCGCGGGGCTGAGCGCGACGGCGGGAGCAGCGCCGGCGCTCGGGCCGCCGACGGGCTGGCCCGATCTCGCCGCCGCCGCCCTTGGGCCGACGAGCCTCAACACCGGTGCACGCGTATCGCATCAGGGATACGTCAAGCCGGACAGCGACTCGCTCGCAGAGTACGACCGCGAGTTCAAAGAGCTGAGCGTGAACGTCAACGGGAAGAGACTGATCGACATCGAGGACGACGTCTCGATCGGTCGAAGCGCCACCAGCGCCGACACGCTGATCGCCGCACTGCCACTCGGGCTCCTGCTCGTGTCGGGCCAGATCGGCAAGGAGTTCGCGAAGGAGAGCGGGCTCAAGGTGACCTACACGAAGGTCGGGAAGCCGAGTGGCCTCGGGGCGGGCGACAACTCCGTCGAGACGACCCTCAGGATCGGAACGCGGCTGGGTGAGATCCGGGCGGTGTTCACCGCCGTGCGGGTCGGCCAGGTCGACAGCGCGATCTTCATCGTCGGAATGCCGCGCGCGAAGATCGGGCTCGCCGAGGCGAAGTTGCTCGCCCGGCTGGCCGTGAACCAGATCAAGACGGCGATGACGCCCCGGAACACCGCACTCCCGACGGTCACGGGAAGCGCGGCGATCGGCCAGACGCTCGGCGGGCTCGCCGGCACCTGGCTCAGTTTCCCGACGGCGTACACCTTCCAGTGGGAACGGTGCGACGCGACCGGAGCGAACTGCACCGCCGTCACCGGAGCGAGCTCGCAGTCCTACGTCGTCACCGCAGCCGACGCGAACTCGACGCTTCGGCTGGTCGTCGGGGCACAGAACAGGTACGGCTCCGCCACCGGAACCTCGCTGCAGACGAGCGTCGTGGCGGCGCCGGCGGGCCCCACCGGGCCTCCAGCCACTCCCTGAGCCCGCACGCTGCCCCGAGCGCAGTCGGGCCGATCGAGCATGATGCGCACGTGTTCCTGCGCACGCTCGTCGTCGGCGACCGCAACACGATCGCGGGGACGGTCTACGGGACGATCATCGTCCTCTCGCTGGTCACCGCCGGTGCGCCGGCGTTCGAACACGGCCGCTGGCACCTGCTCGTTGTGATCGGCGTCACCGTGCTCGTCTTCTGGATCGCACACATCTACGCGCACATCATCGGCGAGAGCGTGCACGAAGGACACCGGCTCGACCGCGGGCAGATCGCCGGGATCGCGTACCGCGAGCTCTCGATCCCGCTGGCCGCAGTCTTGCCGATGGCCGCAGTGGCACTCGGCGCACTCGGTGTCCTGCGGCCGAACACAGCGCTATGGATCGCGGTCGGGATCGGCGTGACGACACTGACGATCCAGGGCGTCAGGTTCGCGCGCCTCGAGCGGCTCGGCACGGTCGGAACGCTCGTCTCCGTCGGCATCAACCTGGGTCTCGGACTGACGCTCGTTGCGCTGAAGGCGACGTTGTCACACTGAGCGATGATCAAGACCGCAACATGAGTGGCCCCATCTACCTCGTCCGCCACGCAAAGGCCGGCCGGCGGGAACGCTGGACCGACGACGACGAGTTGCGTCCCCTCACGAAGCGTGGGTGGCGACAGGCCGAAGCGCTCGTCGAGCTGTTCGACGCACAGCCCTTCTCGCGGCTGCTCTCGAGCCGGTATCTCCGTTGCGTGCAGACCTTCGAGCCGCTCGCGGAGGCGCGCGGGCTTCCGGTCGAGCACGCCGACGGGCTCGCGGAAGGCGCTTCGCGCGAGGCGGCGGTCGCGCTGCTGCTCGAGGCGGCCGGACGATGGGCCGGTCGCGTTGAGCACGCACGGCGACATCATGTTGAACGTGCTCGACGAGCTCGCGTCCCACGGCGTGCCGATCGACGGTCCGGTGCTGATCGAGAAGGGCTCGACATGGATCCTCGAGGTGACGGGCGAACGGTTCACCGCGGCGCGCTACCTCCCGCCGCCGTGACGGCAAACCGTCAGACGCGCTCGACGACGAGAACGAGCCGGTCGCGGGCGACCACCCGGACGCTGTCGCCCTCGTCGGCGCCTCCCGCGCAGCGGGCCTGCCAGATCTCGCCGTCGAGCTGAACCTGGCCCTCGGGCCGGCACGGGGAGATGACGCGCGCTTCGCGGCCGACCAGCGTGTGCGCGCCGACGGTCACCGGCTTGCGGCGCACCGTCCTGCTCCAGAAGACGAGCTCGCCGATCCCGAGGATGAAGCACGTGCCGAAGCCGACGATGTTCCACGGCGAGCCGAGGACGATCAGCAGGACGAAGGCGAGGACGAAGAACACCGACTAATCATCCTCCATCGGAATACCCTCGAGCCCGGGATGCGAGCTCCGCCAGCTTCGTGACCGTGTTCCAGTTGCGCATCGTGGTCGGCACCTTCAGTTGTCGGAGCACGTAGGCGGGGAGCTTCGTGCGCGCCATTCCGCCCGGCAGGTGCAGGTAGACCTCGCTGCCCGCGACGGCGAACTGCTCGGGCAGGAACGCGTCGCGGTCCAGCGACGTCAGGGCGGCGGCCGTGGGCTTCGTCGCCATGAAGCCGACGTGGAGTCTCGAGCGGTCCGCGTCGGGGAACGGGTTGCGCTCGAGCACACGCCGCAGTTCGGCGCCCGAGCGCAACACGACGTCGACCGCGAGGCCGAAGCGGCCCTCGATCGCGGACTCGAGCACCGCCGGCTTGGGTGCGCGTGGCGCGGCGAACAGCAGGTTGCCACTCTGGATGTATGTGCGCACATCGGCGTAACCGAGCGACTCGAACAGCTCGCGCAGTTCCGCCATCGACAGCTTCCGCCCGCCGACGTTGACGGCGCGAAGCAGCGCAACGATTGTCGGCACGGTCAGTCCGCCTCGACGACGGCGCCCTTGCCGATCACCACGATGCCCCCGTCGGAGATCGTGAACCGCTCGCGGTCCCGCACAGGATCGACGCCGATACGTGCGTACGGCGCGATGCGAACGTTCTTGTCGATGATCGCGTTGCGCACGACTGCGTTCCTGCCGACGTCGACGCCGTGCATCAGGATCGAGCCCTCCACCTCGCTGTGCGAATGGACGCGCACTTCGGGAGAGAGCACCGAGCCGCGCACGGTCGCTCCCGAGACGATGACACCTGCGCACACCATCGAATCGAGCGCGTGCCCGATGCGACCGCTCGCCTCGAAGACGAACTTCGCGGGTGGCAGAGGATCGGGCCACGTCAGGATCGGCCAGAGACGGTTGTAGAGGTTGAAGATCGGGTCGACCGAGATGAGGTCCAGATGAGCGTCGTAGAACGCGTCCAGTGTCCCGACGTCCCTCCAGTAGCCGCGCTCTCGCTCGTGCGCTCCAGGTACGTCGTTGCGCGCGAAGTCGTACACCTCGGCCCGGCCGCTCTCGACGAAGCGCGGAATCAGGTTGCCGCCGATGTCGTGCTTCGATTCGTCGTCCGCTGCATCGGCGGTCACGGCCTCGATCAGTGCCTTGGTCGTGAAGACGTAGTTGCCCATCGACGCGTAGACCTCACCGGGCGAGTCGGGTAGGCCGACGGGATCCTTCGGCTTCTCGCGAAACGCGCTGATCGTCTGCCCGTCGGCTCCCGTCTCGATCACGCCGAAGTCGCCCGCCTGTTCGATCGGGACGCGAATCGCGGCGACGGTGACGGCGGCGTCACCGGCGACGTGCTGCGCGATCATCTGTCGCGGGTCCATGCGATAGATGTGATCGGCTCCGAACACGGCGACGAACTCGGGACGCTCGTCGTACAGCAGGTTCAGGTTCTGGTAGATCGCGTCGGCCGAGCCCTGGAACCAGTACGGGCCCCGGCGCATCTGCGCCGGCACCGGCGCCACGTAGTTGCCGAGCAGCGGCGACAGGCGCCACGTCGCGGCTATGTGCCGGTCGAGCGAGTGGCTCTTGTACTGCGTCAGCACGACGATCCGCAGGAGCCCGCCGTTGACGAGATTCGAGAGCGCGAAGTCGATGAGGCGGTAGTTGCCGCCGAACGGGACGGCCGGCTTCGCCCGATCGGCGGTGAGCGGTGCGAGACGCTTGCCCTCACCGCCCGCGAGCACGATCCCGAACACCTGCGGCACGCGGGCGCCGAGCATGCCGCAACGATAACGGGCGGCTAGATGAACGTCGCGATCGTCTTGTTGTCGGTCACGCAGCCCTCTCTGCGAATACCGGATCGAGGCGCCCGAGCTCATCGACCGAGGCAGCGAGCAGCTCACCGCGGAGCTGGACGACCAGGAGGCCGTCGGACGAGAGTCGGTCCGTCGCTGCGACGACGAGTCGCCGATAGAGGTCGAGCCCGTCGCCAGGCGCGAAGACGGCGTCGACCGGCTCGAGCTCGAGGTCGGGATGGAGCGGGCGCTCCGAGTAGGGGAGATACGGCAGGTTTGCCACGATGACGTCGATCGGTCCGGGCACCGGGTCGAGCAGGTGCCCGCGGCGCACCCGCACCGCGACTCCGCACCGAGCCGCGTTCAGGCGGGTCAGCTCGACGGCATCGGAGCTCACATCCGTCGCCCAGATCTCGGCCCGCGGCGCCGACCTTCCAATCGCGATGGCGATTGCACCCGAGCCGGTGCCGACATCGACCACCACAACCGGGCGCTCGCCGATGGAGCGAAGCACACACTCGACGAGCGCGAGGCTGGCCGGTCGTGGTGTCATCACGACACCCGGAGCCGTGAGCAGGTCGAGCCTGGCGAACTCGATCGACGAGGCCGCCTCAGCCACCGCTCGACACCGTGACGAGCACACGACATGACGACGCGTCGGCATGGCAGTCACACGTCCGACACTCGACGACGGCCGTCGACACACCGAGGGCAGCCGCGGTCAGGCCCGTCCAGAAGCCGCGATCGATCTCGGCCGCCTGCGGCCGAGCACGAACGATCGGCCGGAGCGGGCAGGTGGCTGTGACGACGACCGCCGCCTCCGCAGATACCTCCGCGACCGATGCCTGGTAGCCAAGCCGCCCGACTGCGGCACACATCCGATGCAACGCGGTGGAGAGCGTCTTCGCCGGTCGCAGGCCGGACTGGAGCGCGAGGTCCGAGCCGAAGGCGTGGCCGGCCTCGCGAAGACGGATGCTCCTGCCACGCTCCGGCAACGCGTCGAGGAGATGCCCTACGAGCAGCTCGTAACGGCGCTCCGGGAACTCGATCGTGGTGAGCGAGGGCGGAACGCTATACACCCTCGCCGGACGCCCGGCCCCCGGGCCGGATCGGCCTGAACGGCGCTCGAAGCCTCGGGTCAGAAGACCCGCGTCCGCGAGCCTGTCGAGACGGGCCCGCGCAACGTTACGATGCACGCCCTGCTTGGCCGCCAGGTCATCCGCCGAGACCGCGTGCGGAATCGAGCGGGCATACAGCAATGCGCTCCGAAGCCGGGGGTCGCCGACAGCGTTCAGCCCGTCCATCTCTAACGCCAACCTATCAGGTTTTAGAATCGGGCGAGCTTGAAGGGCGCGAGACGCCAGGCCGCCCATGTCCAGTACCAGGCCGGCGGCTTCTTCGGCGCGGCGGCGGGCCGCGGCCCGTGGCCGTGTTGCGAGGCGAAGAGCGCGAACGCCCAGCGCGGCACCGTCTTCGGAAGGCCGGCAGGGCGGCTCTTCGTGCGCACCGCCACCGGGGGCGACGGCTTCCCGAGGTTGCCGGCAGGATCGACGGCGCGCACGCGGTAGACGGTCAGCCCGGCGGGATGGAATGCACGCACCACCGCGCGCCGCGACGTGCCCTTGAGCGTCTGCACCGGCGCACCGTCGAGCAGCACCTGGTACGAGGCGACGGTGCCGCTGTCGTCGGTCGCGCCCTGCCACTGCAGCACGAGCGCGGGGCCGGTGAAGTGGCCCGCGAAACCGGGCGGCTGAGTCGGCGGCGTGGTGTCCGAGCGCAGCCCGAAGTAGCCGGGGACGAACGTCTGGATCTCGACCGTTCCGTCGGGGTCGACCGTATAGCCGGCGTCGACCGGCACCGCGCCGGCGGTGAGCTTCGGCAGCGCCTTCCACGTCGTGCCGTCCGGTGAGTAGGACGGCACGAGACCGGCGGCCGGAACGAGCAGGTGAACGGTGACCGGCGCGGAGAAGCGCGTCACCGGCTGCTGTGTTGCCGTCTCCGTGACGGTGAGCTGGACGGCGTACCCCGAGGTCGTCGACGGTTGCGACGTCGGCGTGAGCGTCACCGCGACCGGGACCGAGAACGCCTCGATCGGCCACGACGCGGCCGCCTTTCCGTCGCCGGAGCCGACGGCGCCGCCGGTCGGCGTCGGGGCGGTCGTCGTCGTCGTCGGCGGCGGAGGCGGCGGCGGCGCGGCCGTCGGGCCGACGACCGGACCGTCGACGTAGTCGTCGTCGACGTTCAACGTGACGCCGCCCCACGTCTCGTTGTGACCGCCCTTGTACTGGTGGACGCGCTGGTGGTCCGCCCACAGCGAGTCGGAAACGTGCGGATCGCCGAAGACACCCTGGACGCCGTTCCAGTTCGCGATCCAGACCGCGTCGGGGATGGCCGCGCCGAGCGCGGCGACGTCGCGAATCGTCGACGCCGCGCTGCCGTACACGCCTGCGAGATACCCGGCGGGCCGCAACGCGTTTACCCATCCGCCCACGAACGCCTGCACGGATTTCGTGCACGCCGCGTCGTTGGTCGCATAACCCTCCACGTCGAGGTACAGCGGGATGCCGGCTGGTAGCCCGAAGCCGTTCGACTTCGCAACGGCGTCGTTGGCAGCCGCGGCTCCCTGCGTGGCCGCCGTCGTCAGGTTCTGCGAGATCTTCGCCAGACCGGACTGACTGACGCACGGAGCCTGCAGACCGACGTACAGGGGAAGCAGGTTCCAGCCGAGCGAACGCGTCGTCGTCACCCACGACGCCGACAGGTTCCCGTCCTTGCATGCGCGGTTGGCGCCGCCGAGGTAGATGCCGACCGCGCGATACGGCGATGCAGCCCACGCGTTGAGCGCAGCGACCGACGGCGCGGTGCACGTCTCGAAGCCGTATCCGGTGAACGCGTCGGCAGCACGACTGGCCGTTGCACCAGACGGTCCCGGCAACGCGAGCACGAGCAATGCCGCGAGGGCGGCTCCTGCGGCGGTGAAGCGCCTCACCCGGCCCAGGGTGACAATGATGTGTGAAGAAACCGTCAGGCGCGCGTATAGCCCCATGCAGCGAGGTCGTGATGAAGCTCACGGATGTACGCGCGACCGCCGGGCCCGACGACGTCGGTCTTCAGATACCCGCGCTGCAACGCGTCGTTCAGCGCCGTTTCGCACGCGGCGCGGTCGCCGAGCAGGTATTCGTCCGCGCACCACGGGCCGAGCACGCCACGAACGTCGTCGCGGCCGCGATAGCCGAGATAGTCCTTCCACAGCCGTTGCGCGTTGGCCGCCACCAGATCGAGCCGCCGGCGGGTCACGTCGACCAGATGCCCGGGCCGATCGATCGACCACACCTGCATCGGGAACTCCGATGCCGCGAAGGACGTGAACGCGTACGCGAAGCGGTCGTCGCCGCTCACGAACCAGTAGCGGCCGCGCAGCCATTGTCCGCGGTATCCGAGATCGCCCCAGTCGTGCAGGATGCCGGTCGCCGCCGTGGCCGAGCGCAGCAAGATGTACTCGTTCTCGAAGCAGCAGTGGGCGCCGCCCGTGTAGAGGGAGACGACGATCTCCGGGCGGCGGCTCCCCCAGATGTTGCGAAACGCGATCGCCCCGCCCGACGCGGGGCCGCAGACCTCCGCGCAGACGACGCGGTCGAAGACGACCGCGCGGCCGTTCACGACCTGCACGCGGAGATGGCGAAAGATCTTGACGTCGCCGGCCGGATCGACAGCCTGCTGCTCGTACGAGACGCTGACGCGAAGTGGACCGTGCGTCGCCGTCTGTGTCATCGGCGTCCAGCCGCCGACCAGCGCGAGTGCTGCAACCAGCGCGATCACGTCACGTCAACTATGCAGCCTGCAGCGGCGGCATCACGTGGCCGCCGCGCGTGCTCTTGCCCGCGGCGCGCAACGCGCGCCGGTACGCCTCGACAGGGGTCGCGGCAGAGGCCATCACCTCTCCCGTCGAGCGCATCTCGGGACCACGTGCATCTGCGCCGGCGAACCGCTCCGACGGGAAGACGGCCTCCTTGGCCCACGCGCGCGAGGGAACCGCCCGCTCGGGGAGAGCGAGAGCGCCGAGTCGCTCGCCGAACAGCAGCCGCACTGCATGCTCGACGAGCGGAACGCCGGTCGCCTTGGCGACGAACGCGACCGTGCGCGACGCACGCGGATTCGCCTCGAGCACGTACAGACGGTCGTCGGTGAGCGCGAGCTGGAGGTTGAGCAGCCCGCGCGCCCCGACCGCGCGCGCGACGAGCGCTGCCGTCTCACGAATGCGCTGCTCGAGACCGGACGTCACCGACGGGCCCGGCAGAACGCACGCGCTGTCACCGGAGTGGACGCCGGCCGGCTCGATGTGCTCGAGGATTGCGGCGACCCACGCGTCGTCACCGTCGCTCAGCACTTCGACGTCGAGCTCGAGGGCTCCGGCGAGGTACCGGTCGACGAGACACGGTCCTGTGACGTCGAGCTCGGCGGGGCCGTACGCGACGTGCATGCCGCGTCCACCGAGCACGTGATGCGGGCGCACGAGCACCGGGTAGCCGAGATGGTCGGCGATCGCACGGGCCTCGTCCGCGTCGCGTGCAGCGCCCCACTCCGGCGCGAGCTCACCGACGAGCTCGGCGAAGCGTGCGCGGTCCTCGGCCGCGTCGATTGCGGCGAGCGGTTCGCCCAGGAGCGGAACGCCGGCCGCCGCCAAACCCGGCGCGAGACGAAGCGGCGTCTGCCCGCCGAAGGAGACGGCCACGGCGAGTGGCTGTTCGAGCTCGCAGACGTCGAGCACGCGCGGAAGCGTGAGCGGCTCGAGGTACAGACGGTCCGACGTGTCGTAGTCGGTCGAGACGGTCTCGGGGTTCGAGTTCACGAGCACCGCCTCGTAGCCGAGCTCCTTCAGCGTGCGTGCCGCATGGACGCAGCAGTAGTCGAACTCGATCGCCTGGCCGATTCGGTTCGGGCCCGACCCGAGTACGACGACGGCGCGCCCGGACGGCGCCGGGCCCTCGTCGAGACCCTCGTGCGCGACGTAGAAGTACGGCGTGTGCGCTTCGAACTCGCCCGCGCACGAGTCGACGGCGAGGCGCACAGGCCGCCCGGTCGGCGACGGAGTCACCGCGACCTCGCGCACCTGCTCGGCGAAGTACGGGTGGATGCCGGGCAGGTCGAGACCTCGTCGGGCAGCCTCGAGGTAGAGATCCCAGCGCTCCGGCAACGGCTCGCCGAGAAGCGAGGCGTCGAAGGACACCGGCGCCGACTCGCGCCCCTCGAACGCCTTCACGAACGCCTCCGCAAAGGTTCGCCCGATCCCCAGCGCCTCGCCGATCGCGCGCATCTCCGCACCGAGCCGGCGATCGGCCCACGGAAACTTCTCGAACTCGAACCGCGGCGCTTTCACCGCGACGTAGTCGAGGGCCGGCTCGAACGCCGCGGTCGTCTGCTGCGTGATGTCGTTCGGCAGCTCGTCGAGCGTGTAGCCGACGGCGAGCAGCGCAGCGAGCTTCGCGATCGGAAAGCCGGTCGCCTTGCTCGCGAGCGCCGACGAGCGCGACACGCGGGGGTTCATCTCGATCACGCGCAGCTCGTGCGTCTCCGGATGCACCGCGAACTGCACGTTCGCCCCGCCCGTTGCGACGCCCACCGCACGCGCGGTGGTGAAGGCGGCGTCGCGAAGCTGTTGGTAGGCGGCGTCGGGCAGCGTCTGCTGCGGCGCGACCGTCCACGAGTCGCCGGTGTGGATGCCCATCGGGTCGAGGTTCTCGATCGAGCAGACGACGACCGCGTTCCCGGAGCCGTCGATCATCACCTCGAGCTCGTGCTCCTGCCAGCCGGCGAGGTACTCCTCGACGAGCACCTGGCCGACGGGGCTGGCCGCGAGCCCGTGCGCGATCGCCGCCGCGAGCTCGGTCTTCGTGTGCGCGATTCCGCCGCCGGTGCCGCCAAGCGTGAACGCGGGTCGCACGATCGCGGGGACGGGAAAGTCGACGTCGGCCGTCGAGGCGACGATCGAGCGGGGCACGGCGAGCCCCGCCGCCTGCACCGTCGCACGGAAGAGCTCACGGTCCTCGGCACGGCGGATCGCGTCGACGTCGGCGCCGATCAGCTCGATCCCGGAGTCGCCGAGCGCCATGGCGAGGTTCAGGGCGGTCTGGCCGCCGAGCGTGGGCAGGATCGCGTCGGGCCGCTCGCGCTCGATCACCTCGCGGATCGTGTCCGGATCGAGCGGTTCGAGATATGTCGCGTCCGCCCACTCTGGGTCGGTCATGATCGTCGCGGGGTTCGAGTTGACGAGCACGACGCGGTAGCCCTCGCGACGCAGGACGCGGCACGCCTGAGCGCCCGCGTAGTCGAACTCGCACGCCTGGCCGATCCGAATCGGACCGGAGCCGAGGATCAGGATCGTGCGAAGGTCGGTGCGCTTCGGCATGCCTGCGCGAGCCGGTCGAAGAAGGGCAGGCCGTCGAGCGGGCCGGGCGACGCCTCCGGATGGAACTGGACGCTCGCGAAGCCGTCGCCGACGAGGCCCTCGCAGGTGCCGTCGTTCAAGGACACGAACGCGGCGTCGTCCTCGGCTGCGACCGCATAGCCGTGGTTCTGCACGGTCACGAGCACGCGCCCGGTGGCCGTATCGCGGACCGGATGATTGGCGCCGCGATGGCCGAACGGCAGCTTGAACGTATCGTGACCGAGTGCGAGCCCGAGCAGCTGATGGCCGAGACAGATCCCGAACAAAGGGACACGGCCGAGCAACGCGCGAATCGTCTCGATCTGCTCGACCTGCACGGACGGATCGCCGGGCCCGTTCGAAACGAGCACAGCGCGCGGAGACGCCTCGAGCACAGCGTCCTCGTCCCAGTGACCGGGCACGACGAACGCCTCGAGCCCCGCCGCCGCGAGACGTCTCGGGATCGAATACTTCGTTCCGAGGTCGATCACGACGACGCGCGGGCCGGCGCCGACGGAGTAGGGAACCGCCGTGCCGATCGCGCGGTCGAGCTGCCGGCCGTCGATCGGGGGCTCGGCCAGTGCGCGCGCCTGCAGCTCGTCGACGGTGCCCTCACCGAGTGCGCAGCGCACGACGCCGTCGGAGCGGATGCGGCGGACGAGCGTCCGGGTGTCGACCCGGCTGAGCGCAACGACCCCGCGGTCGCGCAGCCAGCCTGCGAATGCCGGTCGCGCGTCGCGCATCACCACGCCCTCGCACTGCACCCGTTCCGACTCGAGTCGCTGCTCGTCGACGCCGTAGGTGCCGACCAGCGGGTAGGCGAAGCAGAGCACCTGAGCCACGTAGCTCGGGTCGCTGACCGCCTCCTCGTAGCCGGTCATCGCCGTCGTGAAGCAGGCCTCGCCGGCGGCAACCCCGGGCGCGCCCACGCTGATGCCGGGGAGCGCGGTGCCGTCCTCGAGCACCAGATGGGCGGGGCGAGCAGGTGGCATGATTTTCACTATAGTGCATACTAAGCAATATGTTCAGTGCCGCCATCCTCGGTTGTGCCGGCTACACCGGCCAGGAGACGCTCGACCGACTGCTCGCGCATCCAGGGCTCGAGGCGGTCGCGCTGGGGTCGGATTCGCTGGCCGGCCACCCCGCGTCGGCGCTCGACCCGCGCCTCGACGGCGACCTGCCCGCGTTCGTGACGAACGCCGAGGCGGCGGGCTCCGGAGCCGACGTGATCTTCCTGTGCGTCGGCCACGAGGCGGCGGCCGCCTTCGAGCCGCCTGCCGGCGCCGTTGTCGTCGACCTCTCCGCCGCCCACCGGCTGCGCGACGCCGAAACCGCCCGCGCGTGGTACGGCGGGGCGCCGGGCGCCTGGAGCTACGGCCTGCCCGAGCTCTGGCCGCCCGAAGGCCCGCTCGTCGCGAGCCCCGGCTGCTACGCGACCGCTGCGCTGCTGGCGCTCGGGCCGCTGGCCGGCGGGCTCGAGGGGGCGATCGTCGACGCGAAGTCGGGCGTCTCGGGTGCGGGGCGAACGCTTCGCGACTCGTCGCACGCCGGGGCGGTGCTCGAGAACCTCGCGCCGTACGCGGTCGGCGAGCATCGCCACGCGCCCGAGATCGCGCAGCAGCTCGGCTTCGACGTCTGCTTCGTGCCCCACCTCCTTCCCGTGCGTCGCGGCCTCCTGGCCACGTGTTACGTCACCTTCTCGGGCGACGCCCGGGAGGCGCTCGAAGCGGCGTACGCGTCGAGCCCGGTCGTGCGGGTGCTCGACGAGGGAGTCGCGCCGGCGATCGGACGCGTGCAGGGCACCGACGCGGCAGAGATCGCGGTCTTCTCCGACCGGGCGACGGGGACGACGATCGTCGTCTGCGCGATCGACAATCTCGGCAAGGGCGCAGCCGGCCAGGCCGTCCAGAACGCGAACATCGTGCTCGGCCTCGACGAGACCGCCGGGCTGCGGTTGAACGGAGTCTTGGTATGAGCCGTAGGCTCGACGGAGGCTCACAGGGAGCGGAGGTGCCGGCTTTGCCGGCGCCGGAGCGGATATGAGCGTCACGGCCGCTGCAGGGCTTCGAGGCGTCGGGCGTCGCCGCCGGCATCCGCCGCCAGGGCAAGGACCTCGCGCTGGTGCGGGCGACGACGCGCGCGACCGGCACCGCGATGTGGACGCGAAACCGCGTCCAGGCTGCGCCGGTCCTCATCTCGAAAGCGCACCTCGCACTCGCCGAGCCGCAGGCAGTCGTCGTGAACAGCGGTGTCGCGAACGCGGCCACCGGCGCGCGCGGCGAGCTCGACGCACTGGCAACGGCTGCCGAGGCGGCACGGCTGCTCTCGCTCGAGGTCGAGGAGGTGCTCGTGCTCTCGACGGGCGTGATCGGCGCACCGCTGCCGCTCGACCGGATCCGCGCCGGGCTGCCGCAGGCAGCCGCCGCGCTCTCGCCCGACGGGGGCGACGACGCGTCCGAGGCGATCCTCACCACCGACACGCGCACCAAGCGCGCCGTCACCCGCGGCGACGGCTTCACGGTCGGCGGGATGGCAAAAGGCTCGGGGATGATCCATCCGAACCTCGCCACGATGCTCGCGGTGATCACGACCGACTACCCGCTCGAGCCCGGCGAGGCGATCGATGCCCTCCGCCCCGCGGTCGACACGAGCTTCAACTCGATCTCGGTCGACGGCGAGTGCTCGACGAACGACGCCGTCGTCCTGCTGGCATCCGGCGCGGCCGAGATCGCCCGCAGCGAGAGCTCGGATGCGGCGTTCGCGCACGCGCTGCTGGCGGTGTGCGCGGACCTGGCCTCCCAGGTCGTCGCCGACGGCGAGGGCGCGACACTCGTCGCCGAGATCTCCGTCACCGGGGCCGCCTCGTCCGCCGAGGCCCGCGCGATCGCGCAGCGCATCGCCACCTCGCCGCTCGTCAAGACGGCGCTCTTCGGCCGCGACGCGAACTGGGGCCGCGTACTGA
Organism: uncultured Thermoleophilia bacterium; assembly: GCA_963774355.1. GTDB lineage: Bacteria > Actinomycetota > Thermoleophilia > Gaiellales > Gaiellaceae > PALSA-600. The sequence goes on from CAVZER010000009.1 coordinate 39,264, forward strand.
TGGCGGCCGGCAGTGCGCCGCACAACGGCGGGTACGCGCAGCTCGACCCCGCCCGCGTCTCACTCGTCTACAACGGCACCGCCGTGCTGCGCGACGGCGCGCCCCTCGACGTCGAGCCGCCGGTCGACGGCGCCACCGCGACGATCGAGCTCGACCTCGGCCTCGGCGACGCACGCGCGAGCTACCTGACGAGCGACCTGTCCTACGACTACGTCCGCATCAACGCGGAGTACCGCTCATGACACGGATCGTGGTGAAGCTCGGCGGCGCGGTCGCAGCCCAGTCGGCGGCCACGGTGCTCGCACTCGCGGAGGAGCACGAGGTGTGTGTCGTGCACGGCGCCGGAGAGCAGATCACGCTGGAGATGGAGCGGCTGGGAATCCCGGTGCGCTTCGTCGGCGGCCGGCGCGTGACGAGCCCGGAGGCACTCGAGGTCGTGCGCGGCTCGTTCGCCGGGGTCGGCGCAGCGTTGTGTGCCGCGCTCGGGAGCCGCGCCGAACAGCTCTTCGGCGACGAGATCGGCCTTCCCGCGACGCCGGTGCCCGAGCTCGGCCTCGTCGGCGACCCGCTGCCTTCGGCACCCGCGGCGATCGTGCATTCACTCGCCGCCGGCCGCATCCCGGTGGTCGCGCCGCTCGCCGCCGGACCGCTCAACGTCAATGCCGACGAGGCGGCCGCCGCGCTCGCGCGCGGGCTCGAGGCGGAGCGGCTGCTCTTCCTGACCGACGTCGACGGCCTGATCCTGAACGGCGAGGTCGTCGACGAGATCGGCGCAGGCGCCGCGTCGGAGCTCCTCGACCGCGCCCTGCTCGAGGGCGGGATCGTTCCGAAGCTCCGCGCCGCCGTGGCAGCCTCCCAGGCAGGCGTCCCGGCGGCGATCGGACGTACGGTGGTGGTCGCATGACGCGGACGGTCGCGCAGCAGCACCTGCTCCCCACCTACGCACGGCTCGGCGTGACGTTCGTGGAGGGCGACGGCTCGTGGCTCGTGGACAGTGAGGGCAACCGCTACCTCGACTGCCTCGGCGGGATCGCGGTCGTGTCGCTCGGCCACCGCCACCCGGCGCCGCTCGCAGCCGCGCACGCGCAGCTCGACCGGCTCTGGCACGTGTCGAACCTGTTCTGGACGGAGCCGATGCAGGAGCTCGCCGGCAAGCTGTCGGATCGCTTCGGTGGAGCGAGCGCCTTCTTCTGCAACTCGGGCGGAGAGGCGGTGGAAGCGGCGATCAAGTGGGCGCGCAAGTCGACCGGCCGTCCGGAGCTCGTCGCGCTCGAGGGGTCGTTCCACGGACGGACCGCGGGCGCCCTGTCGGTGACCGGCCAACCGTCGAAGCGGGCGCCCTTCGAGCCGCTGCTCCCCGGCGTGCGCTTCGCAACGCCCTCGACGCTCGCAGGGGCCGTCTCCGACGCGACGGCTGCGATCATCCTCGAGCCGGTGCAGGGCGAGGGCGGCGTCCGCCCCCTGCCGGTCGCCACGCTCGCCGAGGCACGCGAGCTCGCCGACGAGCACGGCGCGCTGCTCGTGTTCGACGAGGTGCAGACGGGTGTCGGCCGCTGCGGATCGTTCTTCGCGTGGGAGCAGTTCGGCGTCAAGCCCGACGCGCTCACGCTCGCCAAAGGCCTCGCGAACGGGTTGCCGATCGGCGCCATGCTCGTCTCCGACGACGCGCCGACGGGCTTCGAGCCGGGCGACCACGGCTCGACGTTCGGCGGCAACCTCGTCTCGTCGGCCGCAGCGTGTGCCGTCGTCGACGCGATCGACGATGCGCTGCTGGCGCACGTCCGGGAGGTCTCGGCGCAGCTCACCGCCGGCCTCGAGCCGCTCGGCGCCGTGCGCGGGCTCGGCCTCTTGCTCGGTATCGAGCTCGACCGGCCCGCCGGGCCGGTTGTCGCGGCCGCGCTCGCGAACGGCCTCGTCGTCGGCACCGCCGGCGAGAACACGCTCCGCCTCGCGCCGCCGTTGACGATCTCGTCCGACGACGCGGCACTCGCGATCGGGCTCCTCACGGAGGCGGCAGCCGGGTGACGACCAAGTACGAACGCCAGGGCACGATCCTGCGCCTGGTGCAGCAGCAGCAGCTCTCGACGCAGACCGAGCTCGCGACGGCACTGCACGGCGAAGGCATCGACGCCGTGCAGGCGACCGTCTCGCGCGACATCGCGCAGCTCGGGCTCGTGAAGGTTCGCGCCCCCGACGGGCGGCTCGTCTATGCGCTCCCGGGCGCAGCCGACCTGCGCCGGCGCGACGAGCTGACGTCCGCGCTTCGCCGTTGGGCCGGAACGTTGACGCCGAGCGGACCGATCGTCGTCGTCGAGACGCCGCGCGGCGTGGCCGTCCCGCTCGCCGACGCGATCGACAGCGCAGGCTTGCCGCACGTCGCCGGCACGATTGCGGGTGACAACACGGTGTTCGTCGCCGCCCGCGAGCCGCACACCGGTCGCGAGGTCGCCGAGGAGCTACACGCCTTGATCGACGGGAACGGCGGCGAATGAGCACATCGCCGACAACGAAGCCGGGTGGAGCGATCCTCGCGTCGCTGCCCGTCGGCGAACGCGTCGGGATCGCATTCTCGGGCGGGCTCGACACGTGCTGCGCGATCGCCTGGATGCGCGAGCGCGGCGCCGTGCCGTACGCATTCACCGCCGACCTCGGCCAGTACGACGAGCCGGACATCGCCGTCGTTCCTGCGCGGGCGCTCCGTTACGGCGCAGAGGACGCGGTGCTCGTCGACTGCAAGGAAGCGCTCGTGCGAGAAGCGCTCGCCGCCCTGCAATGCGGCGCCTTTCACATCCAGACCGCGGGCCGACGCTATTTCAACACGACCCCGCTCGGACGGGCGGTCACCGGAACGCTGCTCGTCAAGGAGATGGCGGCACACGGCGTCGACATCTGGGGCGACGGATCGACGTACAAGGGAAACGACATCGAGCGCTTCTACCGCTACGGCCTGCTCGCGAATGAGAGCCTGCGCATCTACAAGCCCTGGCTCGACAGCGCATTCGTCGAGGAGCTCGGTGGACGCCGCGAGATGAGCGAGTGGCTCGCCGCGCGCGGCCTCGACCACGGGACCTCGACGGAGCTCGCGTACTCGACCGACGCGAACCTCCTTGGTGCCACGCACGAGGCGAAGAACCTCGAGCACCTCGACACGTCGATGCGAATCGTGGAACCGATCATGGGCGTCGCGCACTGGGATCCGGCCGTCGCGATCGAAGCGGAAGAGGTCACGCTCGAATTCGCGGACGGAGCTCCTGTGGCGATCGACGGCGAGGAGCTTCCCGCCGTCGAGCTCGTGCGTGCCGCGAACACGATCGGCGGACGGCACGGCCTCGGCATGTCCGACCAGATCGAGAACCGCGTGATCGAGGCCAAGAGTCGAGGCATCTACGAGGCGCCGGGGATGGCGCTGCTGCACATCGGCTACGAGCGCCTGCTCACCGCGATCCACAACGAAGCCACGCTCGAGCGCTACGCCGTCGACGGCCGCCGGCTCGGCAGGCTCCTGTACGAAGGGCGCTGGTTCGAGGTTCAGGCGCTGATGTTGCGCGAGTCGCTGCAGCGCTGGGTGGCCGCCCCGGTCTCGGGCACGGTCGTCGTCGAGCTTCGGCGCGGGGACGACTACACGATCCTCGACACGCGCGGTGACCAGCTCTCGTACGACCCCGAGCGGCTGAGCATGGAGCGGAGCGCGACCGCGTTCACCGCCACGGACCGGATCGGCCAGCTCGCGCTCAAGATCAACGACATCAACGACTCGCGGCGCCTGCTCGAGCGGCTCGGGTGGTCGTTGTGACGCTGTGGGCCGCCCGCGTCGGGAACACACTCGCGCCCGAGGTGTGGGACTACGTCAAGTCGGAGGACGCCGAGCTGCTGCGCTACGACTGCGCAGGCACCCGGCTGCACGCGCGCCGGCTGCACGCCGCGGGCATCCTCGACGACGTGGAGCTGGCCGAGGTCGACGCGCGCCTCGACCAGATCGGCCCCGAAGATCTGGAGCCGGGCGACGAGGACGTGCACAGTGCGATCGAGCGGCTGCTCGGACCGCTCGGACGCAAGATCCACGCCGGACGCTCGCGCAACGACCAGGTCGTCACCGCACACCGGCTCTACGTCCAGGACGCGTGCGAAGAGGCGATCGCGGCGCTCGGTACCTTCGTGACGGCCGTGCTCGCGCGTGCCGATGAGCACGCCGACACGCCGATGCCGGCCTACACGCACCTCCAGCGCGCGATTCCGGTCACGCTCGGGCACCACCTGCTGGCGTGGGTCGAGATGCTCGAGCGCGACCGGGCACGCTTCGCCTTCGCACTCGATCAGGCCGAGCCCTCACCGCTCGGCGCGGGCGCGGTCGCAGGCTCGACGTTGCCGCTCGCGCTGCCCGAGACGGCGATGCGGAACACGATCGACGCCGTCGCCGACCGCGACTTCGTTCTCGACTACCTCTATGCGTGCGCCGGGGTCTTCGTGCACCTCTCGCGCATCGGCGAGGAGATCTGCCTCTGGGTGACCGCGGAGTTCGGTTTCGCGACGTTGCCGGAAGACGCCGCGACGGGGTCGTCGATGATGCCGCAGAAGCTGAACCCCGACGTCGCCGAGCTCACCCGCGGCAAGGCCGGCACGGCGATCGGCCGGCTGACCGGCCTGCTCGCGACCGTGAAAGGGCTGCCGCTCGCCTACAACTCCGACCTGGCCGAGGACAAGCAGGCGACGTTCCGCGCCCGCCGTGACGTGCGCCTCGCGCTGCCGGCACTCACCACGCTGATCGAAGGCCTCGCGTTCGAGCGCGACCGGCTCGCGGCGGCGGCAGCGGACCCGCTGCTGCGCGCGACCGATGCGGCAGAGGAGCTCGTCGAGCAGGGGATGCCCTTCCGCGATGCGCACGCCGAGATCGCGGGCCGGGTGCGGGCGGGGACCTTCGAGGCGCCTGTCGCACGCTCGCGTGGACTGGACGTCGCCGCCGCAATTGCCGCGGCGAGAGAGCGGTGGGCATGACACTGCCGCTTCCCGTCGTCCTCTCGGGCCGCAACCTGCTGCGGATCGGCGATCTCGTCCCGGCGGAGGTGGAGGCGATCCTCGACCTCGCAGGCGAGCTCAAGGGCGACCTGACTCCGCGCCTGGCAGGCCGGACGCTCGGGCTCGTGTTCATGCAGCCGTCGACGCGCACACGCCTTTCGTTCTCGGCGGCGATGGCGCAACTCGGCGGGATGCCGATCTCCCTGCGCAGCGACGAGCTCCAGCTGTCGCGCGGCGAGTCGATCGGCGATACGGCGCGGGTCTTGTCGCGCTACGTCGACGTCGTCGCAATCCGCACGCTCTCGCAGAGCGACCTCGAGGAGTGGGCCGAGGCGGCGACGATTCCCGTCATCAACGCGCTCACGCAGGCCGAGCACCCCTGCCAGGCACTCGCCGACGTGCTCACCATCCGCGACCGGCTCGGCGGCCTCGACGGCGTTCGCATCGGCTGGGTCGGCGACGGCACCAACGTGCTCGTCTCGCTGGCCGGGCTGGCACGCCTCGTCGGGATGACCGTCGTCGCCGCCTGTCCGGAGGGCTACGAGCCCCCGGCCGGCACGCCCGTCCAGCTCGTTCGCGACCCGTACGAGGCGGCCGCCGGCGCCGACGTCCTCGTCACCGACATCTGGACGAGCCTTGGCACGGACGACGAGGCGGCGAGACGACTCCGCGACCTCGAGGCGTACCGCCTGGACGCCGCGCTGCTCGCGGCAGGCGCACCGGGCGCAATCGTGCTGCACTGCCTGCCCGCTCATCCAGGCGAGGAGATCACGGCCGAGGTGCTGTACGGCCCGCAGTCTGCGGTCTGGGACGAGGCCGAGAACCGCCTGCACGTCCAGAAGGCACTGCTCGCGCTCCTGCTTAGCTAGTCGTCGGAGAACGTCTGCTCGACATCGGCGGGCGCTGTCGCCGGGCACGCTGGTATGCCGCTAGCCGATCCGCTGCGGCCAGCATCTGTCCGGCGATCGGTTGGAGTCCGACGCGCGTTCCGAGCAGGCCGGTCGAGACTCGTTCGACGACGCCCCATTCCCAGATTGCGATCAGGTCGAGACCGGTCCGATTGGCGAGCCAGCGGGCTCGCTCGTGCAGGTCTCCCTCGAGTGGGTCTTCGCGCATGATGATGCCGAGGTCGTATTCGGCCTCGGCGAGGAGACCATCGGGATCCACCAACTTGAAGCCATCGGCGGACTCCAGCGCGTTCCACTCATGCACGTCACCGTGAACGAGCACCGCGGTCTCGTCGCGATGGGCATCGCCGCGCCGCCTCGCGCACGCGAGTGCGTGCTCGACGGCGCGTGCGCTGCACGGCCGGTCGAGTTCCTCCCACATGGTGGCGATGAACTCGGCAAGCCATCGCGCCTTCTCGGCTCCGGTCGGCAGACCGCACTCGGCCGCCGGACGCCAGATGCGTGCGGCAGCGGAGACGAGGATCTCGTGTCGGCGGTTGGCAGGCAAGTGCAGCTCATGGAGTGACCGACCCAGCCGCTCGAGCAGGAGAGCGCCCCGCGCGACGTCCTCCCGAAACAGCCGCGGACACCCCTCCCCGGCCGCCAGCCGCAAGACGGTCGCCTCGTGCGCCGCTGCGTCACGATCGCGCGGAACGAGCAGCTTCAGTACCGCGGGCGTACCGTCCGCGCACGTCGCCTCGGCCACGACAGCCTCCGTCGAGTCGCGATACGCCCGGCCGACGACGATCCGCCAGTCCGACTCGATCGCGCTGACGAGCGCCGGAAGGTCATCGAGCCAGGCTTGCGCACCAACTGCCGCCACCTTCTCACGAACAACCGCTGGGATCCCGAGCATGACTCGGACACGCTAACCCGCTCGCCCAGGGGACATTCGCGCCCGACGGGTTCGCAGGGGGGCCGCCGGCTCGGAGTCCGGGGAGGCGTGCGTGAGGGCGACGATCCCGGCGGCGGCCAGACCGAGCAAGCCGGCAACGGCGTAGATCACCCGCGGTGACAGCACGACGGCGACGGCACCGCCGAGCAGGAGCGAGGCGCCCTGGGCACCGCCGAAGATCGCATTGGCGGTGGCGGACACCCGGCCGCGTGCGCTGTCGGGGGTGCGCGCCATGAGCAGGGTCGACAGGCAGGCTCCGGCGTAGCCGTTTCCGACACCGCCGAGCACCGAGAGGGGAACGAGGATCCCCACGGCCGGCGCGACGGCGAAACCGGCCACCCCGGCGCAGGCGAGGGCTGCCCCGGCGATCGTGGCGCGTACCTGCCCAGGTTCGGTTCCGACGCGGCCCGCCCCGAGCGATCCCGCCACCATGCCCGCCATCCAGGACGCCTCGGCCACGCCGTACCAGACGCCTCCGGCGTGGAGCGTGTCGCGGACCAGGTACACGAGCACGACGTCGACCATGCCGACCAGGAGGACGACGAGGGCCACGCCGGCGAGGAGGGGAGCGAGGACCCGGTCGGCCCGGAGGATGGCGAATCCGCCCCGGACCAGGCTCGACCCGTCGACGGTGGGAGCCCGCTCCGGCACCCGACGGGTGCGGACGAGGGCGGCGGCGACGGTCACGACCGCGAACGTGACGACGTCGAGGGCCATCGGCACGCCCGAGCCGAACGCCCCGGCCAGCAGCCCGCCGACGGCGGGGGCGCCGACGAGGACGAGGACGTTCAGGGACTGTTGGGCCGAGACCGCCTCGGCCAGGTGGTCCTCGCCGACCACTCGCGGGATGAGGGCCGACCAGGTGGCCCCGGTCATCGACGCGGCGGCGCCGAGCACGGCGACCAGGAGCACGATCGGTGCGACCGAGTGGAGGAAGATGAGCGGGATCGTGGCCGCCACCTCGACCAGGCCACCGCCGACAAGCAGGCGCCGGGAGTCGTGGGTGTCGACCAGGCGCCCGACCGGGCGGGCGAGCAGCAGCTGCGGGATGACTCCGGCGGCCAGCAGCAGACCCACCTCGTAGGGGTGGGCGCCGTCCGCCTGCAGGCGCAGCGTCAGCGCGACGAGCGCCACCCCGTCGCCGAACGTCGACACCATGCGCCCCACGAGGGCGATGACCAGGTCACGCCGTCCCTGTCCAATGTTCAGCATTTGTTGAACAGTATTTACTGAACATCTAGCCTGTCAAGGGCTATGCTTCGAGTCGATGCCTGCCGATCGATCGTCCCGCAAAGGTCAGCCGCGGTCCCGCCGGGCCGGGCCGCAGGCCGGACGCAAGGAGCCGCCGGCGCGCCAGGTCCGGACCCGTGACGAGAACACGCAGTATCTCCAGGATCCGCGGGACATCCGGGCGCTCGCCCATCCGGCTCGGATGGCGATCATCGACGCCCTCGCGTCGGGGGACGAGCTGACGGCGACCGAGTGCGCCGAACTCACCGGGTTGAGCCCAAGCGCGACGGCGTATCACCTCAAGTTTTTGGAGCGCTACGACTTCGCCGAGCCCGCCCCCGCCCGGAACGACGGACGGGAAAGGCCGTGGCGGGCGCCCACCCGCCGGCCGCGGTTCGACCTCGACTCGTCCACCCCCGCCGGGGCGGCCGCGGCAGTCGCCGTGGCCTCGCCTTCATCGACCGCAGCCGGGCGGTGGCGGAGGCGTTCATCGCGACCGAGCGCGAGGAACCCGAGGAGTGGCAGGACGTCGCGGCCCTCTCCAACGCCGACCTCTGGCTGACCGTCGAGGAGACCCGAAAGGTGACCGCCGCCCTCGCCGCCGTCCTCGAGCCCTACCGGGGCCGAGTCCTCGCCGACCGCCCCGACGGCACTCGTCGCGTGCGCGTCATGAACATGGTCTTTCCCCACCGAAGGCACTGACTCCGAGCCTCCGAACGCTGCTCGGGTAGACAGACCAGACAAGCATCGACGACCTGACCACCACTCGACCGGGAGGCCGATGGAGCCGGGGACGCTGATCCTGATCGTTGGTGCGGTCGCGCTGGGAGCAGTCGCGGCCGCGACGCTCGCCGGGCGTGCAGGGGTGCCGGTGCTGGTGGTGTTCCTCGGATTCGGGATGCTGCTCGGCTCGGACGGGATCGGCGGCATCGAGTTCTCCGACGTCCACCTCGCACGCACGGTCGGGATCGCGGGCCTCGCGGTGATCCTGTTCGACGGCGGGATCTCGACACCGTGGCGCGCGCTTCGGCCCGTCGTCGTTCCGGCCGCGGCGCTCAGCACCGTCGGCGTCGTCGTCACCGCGTCGATCGCAGCGGTCGCAGCGAAAGCCGTGTTCCCGCTGTCGTGGCCGGCGTCGTTCCTGCTCGGCGCAGTGATCGCGTCGACGGACGCCGCGGCGGTCTTCTCGACGCTTCGCGTGACGAGCCTCCGCCGCCGGCTCGCGCGCGTCCTCGAAGGCGAGTCGGGCGCCAACGACCCGATGGGAGTCGCGCTCACGATCGGGCTCATCCAGTGGGTCGACGGCAGCGCGACGGGCGTCCTCGACCTCGCCGAGCTCGTCGTGCGGCAGCTCGCGGTGGGCCTCGCGGTGGGCCTCGCAGTCGGGGCGGCGTCCGCCTGGCTCCTCGCACGCCTCCCCACGCTCGCCATCCCGTTCGCGCCCGTGGCGAGTGTCGGCGTCGGCGCGATCGGCTTCGGCCTCGCCGACATCGCGGGCGGCAGCGGCTTTCTCGCCGTCTATCTCGTCGGCCTGTTCGTCGGCAACACCACGACCGCGCTGCGCCGGACGCTCGTCAACTTCCACAGCGGCCTGGCGTTCCTGGCGCAGGTCGGGCTCTTCATCGTGCTCGGTCTGTTCTCGTTCCCGCACGAGCTGGGCGCGGTCATCTTGCCGGGCCTCGCAGTCGTCGCCGTGCTGCTCTTCGTCGCGCGTCCGGTGGCGGTCTGGCTGTCGACGCTCTTCCAGGGCTTCGGCACGCGCGAGCGGGCGCTGCTCGGCTGGGCGGGGCTGCGCGGAGCCGTGCCGATCGTCCTCGCGACCTACCCACAGGCGGCGGGACTGCCCGAGAGCCGGACGATCTTCAACGCCGTCTTCTTCGTCGTCGTCGCATCGGCGCTGATCCAGGGGCCGACGCTCGAGCCGTTCGCGCGGAGGCTCGGGCTGACCGGACGAGCGCACGGCTCGTATTCACCGCCACTCGAAGTGGCGGCCGTCGACAGCCTCGGCAGCGGCCTGCTCGAGTTCGGCGTCGCCTCGGACTCGGCGGTCGCGGGTCGCCACGTTCGCGATCTGGAGCTGCCGCGCGACGCGCTCGTGGCGGTGATCGTGCGGGACGGCGAGGCGCTGCCGCCCCGCGGCTCGACCCTCATCGAGGAGGGTGACCGCCTGTACGTCCTCTCGCGCCGCGAGAGCCGGCGCGCAGTCGAGCGCCTGTTCGACGCCTGGCGCTAACGGTGCCAGGCACCAAGAACTAGAGTCGCCGCGTGGAGCCTGTCGCAGACCACGCCGCCGCCGCGACGGCCCGCAAGGCCATCGACGCCGTCGGTTACGGCGAACGCGGAGTCGTCGATCTGCTCGGCGAGGACGGTCCCGGGGCGGACGCCGCCGATGTTCCCGTCTTCGATCGGAGGCTGCCCGACTCGCCGCTCGCCACGGCCGTCCGCCTGTTGCTGCTGCAGCTGCCGGTGCCGACGACGAAGGCAGAGGCCGCGCTCGGCGAGAAAGGCGTCGACGCGCTCGCCACGGTGGGCCTGGCCGTACGCAGCGGCGACAAGCTCGAGCCGCGCGGACGCATCATGCCCGTCGAAGGGCTGCTGCTCGCGTGCGACGCCTTCCCGAGCGGCTCGGCCGATCCTCCCGGATACGTCGCCGCGTTCACGCCCACGGCCTCGTGGTGCGCGGCGCTCACGCCACGCCGGAAAGTGGAGCGGGCCCTCGATGTCGGCACCGGCAACGGCGCCCAGGCACTGCTCGCCGCACGTCATTCGACCCGTGTCGTGGCGACCGATGTGAATCCACGCGCGCTCGCGTTCACCGCCCTCAACGCGGCCTTGAACGGCTTCGACAACGTCGAGACCCGCCTGGGAAACCTGTTCGCGCCCGTGGCCGGCGAGTCGTTCGACCTCATCACCTGCAACGCGCCCTACGTGATCTCGCCGGAGACGAAATGGCAATACCGCGACGGTGGGCTGCCGGCGGACGAGTTCTCGGCGCGCGTCGTGTCCGGCGCCGCGGCCGCCCTCGCGGACGACGGCCATGCGACGTTGCTCGTCAGCTGGCTGGCCGAGTCCGAGGACGATCCGGACGGCCGCGTGTTCGAGTGGCTCGAGGGCAACGAGTGCGACGCCTGGGTGCTCGGGCTCGCGGGCGCCGACCCGCTCGAGCATGCGTCGACGTGGAACGACCATCTCGTCGACGACCACTCCGCGCTCGGCGACGCGCTCGACCGGTGGACGGAGTACTTCAGCGAGCTCGACGTCGGCTGGATCACGGAGGGCGCCGTGCTGCTCCGGCGGCGGCCAGGGCCTAGGCATCCGCCCCGCGTCGATCCGGCGTCGGCCGACGAGCTCGAGCACGCGGGCCCGCAGATCGAGCGCGCCTTCGCTGCACACGCCTTCCTGGCCGGCCTCGAGAGCGAAGCCGACCTCGTCGACGAGGAGCTCACCCTGGCGGACAACGTCACGCTCGAGACGCGCCTCGATCCGCACACCCGGGAACGCGAGACGCGCCTCTTGCTCGACGAGGGCACGTATCCCGACCTCGCCTGCCCTCCGGCTGTCGCCGACGCGCTCGCCGCGCTCGACGGCGTGGCGACGCTGCGCGAGGGCATCGAACGCCTCGGGCTTCCGCGCAAGGCCGAGGCGGTCGTGCGCGCCGAGGCGATCGATGCCCTGCGCGACCTGCTGGAGCTCGGCTTCGTCGAGCTCGACGGCTGATCGCCGCTCAGATCCCGAGAGCCGCGGGAGCCTCGGGTTCAGGGTCGTACACGGGTGTGTAGCCGAACATGCGACCCATCGGCGCACCGAGCGCGAGCCCGACGCGCTGGATCGCCGCCGGCGGAAACGGCAGCCGCACGGTGTCGAAGTGCGCGCGGGCGATCACGGCCAGGCGCAGCGGGTTCGGCATGCCCTTCTTGTTGGTCTTGCCGTCGGCGGCGAGCGCGAACATGGTCTCGAGCAGCGACTCGAACTGCAGAGCCGGCCGAACCTCGCACACGAAGTGCGCCACGCCGTCGCCTGCGTTCCAGAAGCGGTGCGGGGTGCCCGCGGGCACGGTGATCCGCTCGCCCGGGCCGGCGACGCGCTTCTTGCGGCCGATCTTGAAGCCGACTGTGCCTGCGAGCACCTCGAAGCGCTCCTCCTGGCTCGGATGCACGTGGGCGGCAGCCACGAAGCCGTCGGGCTGGACATACGTCTCGATCACGACTGCCTCGCCCCCGGTCTCCTGGGACGTCTTCCGGAACACGATGCGCTCGCCGGTAACGGGATTTTCGATCGTCTCGCCTGCGCGGATCATGGAGGTCTCCTTTGGGTATGGCCGCCACCGTGCGGCCGGTGAGAAGACGATCCGCCCAGGCACTTAAGATCGCGTTGGGGTCGACTTAAGGGGTGCGTCTGCAAGGAATGGAGTTCCGGCTCCTCGGGCCGGTCGAGGTGCTGCGCGACGGCGAGCCCGTCGCCCTTGGCGCGCCCAAGCAGCGCGCCTTGCTCGCCGAGCTGCTCCTGCACCGCGGCGAAGTGCTCGGTCGTGCGCGCCTCGTCGACGCCCTGTGGGGCGAAGAGGCGCCGGAGGCGGCTGCTGCCTCGCTCCAGGTCTACGTCCATGGGCTACGGCGTGCACTCGGCGCGGAGCGCATCGAGACGCACGGCAACGGCTACCGGGTCGTCGTCGAGCCCGACGAGCTCGACGTCGACCGCTTCGAGAGCCTCCTCGCGAGCGGCGCGCGGGCGCTCGACGGAGGATCCCCGGCCGCGGCCTCGGACGATCTCCGCGGCGCGCTGGCGCTGTGGCGTGGGACGCCGCTCGCCGGGCTCGACGACCAGCCCGTGGCGCGCAGCGCCGAGGCGCTCGACGAGCGCCGGCTCGTCGCGCTCGAGCTCCGCAACGACGCCGAGCTTCGGCTGGGGCGACACGATGCAGTGCTCGCCGACATCGACGAGCTGATCGCCGAGCATCCGTACCGCGAACGTCTGCGCGAGCAGTGGATCCTCGCGCTCTATCGCGCGGGCAGGCAGAAGGACGCGCTCGATGCCTACCGCGAGACTCGCGCGCTCCTGATCGAAGAGCTCGGCGTCGAGCCCGGCGCCGCACTGCAGGAGCTCGAGCGGGCGGTGCTGACGCAGGACCCGTCGCTCGCCGGGCCGTCGATCAGGCGCGAGCCCGAGGTGCGCCTGCCGTCGGCGCCGACGCCGCTCGTCGGCCGGCGGCTGGAGGTTGCGGCGATTGACGCCATGCTTCGACGCACCGACGTGCGACTCGTCACGCTCACCGGCCCCGGCGGCGTCGGCAAGACGCGGCTCGCGCTCGCGGCCGCCGAGGAGCTCGCACGCGAGCTCGCCGACGGTGCCGTGTTCGTCGACCTCGCGCCGGTGTCCGACTCGAAGCTGGTGATAGGAGTGATCGCGCAGTCACTCGACATCGCCGAGAGCGCCGACGATCCGATCTCTGCCGTCCGCAACCACCTGCACGAACGCGCGCCACTCGTGGTGATCGACAACTTCGAGCACGTGCACGAAGCAGGCCCCGACGTCGGCGCGCTGCTCGCCGCGACGCGCGGGCTGAAGGTGCTCGCGACGAGCCGCGTCCCGCTGCGGCTCGCAGGCGAGCACGAGTACCGCGTCCCCACCCTCGACACCGACGACGCCGTTCAGCTGTTCGCGGATCGGGCAGCGGCGGTCGACCCGGGCTTCGCCGTGACCGACGCGAATGTCGCCTACGTCGCCGAGGTGTGCCGGCGGCTCGACGGCCTGCCGCTCGCGATCGAACTGGCCGCGGCCCGCAGTCGCGTGCTTCCACCCGCGGCGCTCGCAGCACGGCTCGGCCAGGCACTCGACCTGCTGACCGAGGGCGCGCGCGACATGCCCGAACGGCAGCGAACGCTGCGCGCCACTCTCGACTGGAGCTATCGCCTGCTCGGCGAGTCGGAGCAGGCGTTGCTGGCGCGGCTCTCGATCTTCGCCGGCAGCGTCACGCTCGATGACGCCGAGATCGTGATCGGTTCCGACGTGCTGGCCGACCTCGGTGCCCTCGTCGACAGCAATCTGCTGCGCCGGACGACCGCCGACACACCCCGATTCGCGATGCTCGAGACGATCCGTGAATATGCGACCGAGCAGCTTCGCGAAAGCGGCGAGGAACAGCTCTACGCACGTCGCCACGCTGAGCACTTCGTCTCGGTCGCGGAGGCAGCGAACGCGGCGATCGTTGCAGCTGAACCTGGTTACGACCGGCACTTCGACGTGCTCGCGGCCGACCACGACAACCTGCGCGCCGCGCTCGCCTTCGCCGTCGAGACGGGCGACGCCGAGCTCGAAGGGCGCCTCGTGACCGCGCTGCGCTGGTTCTGGGTCGTGCGCGGGTTCTCGAAGGAGGCGCGGAGCGCGTTCGAGCGCGCGATCGCCGACACCGAGGATGCAGACGACCCGCTGCGGGCGCGCGTGCTCGCCGACGGCGCGACGTTCCCGTACCGCCAGGGCGACCTGGCCGAGGCGCGCCGGCTCTGGAGCGAGGCGCTCGCGCTGTACCGGGCGCTCGGGGACGACGAGGGCATCGCCCGCTGCATCGCCGATCTCGGCGCGGTCGCCAGCACCGAGGGCGACCTCGACGGTGCTGCCGCTGCGTACCGCGAGAGTCTCCCGCTGTTCGAGGCGCTCGGCCACCACCAGCGGGCGGCGGTCGCGCTCGCCAACCTCGCCGCGATCGCCGAGCTCCGGGGCGACAACGAGACGGCCGCCGAGTTCGGCGAACGCGCCGTCGCCGCGCAGCGGGCGCTCGGCGACCTCGACGGGCTTGCGGTCTCGCTGCACAACCTCGCGCGCGCGCGCATCGCGCTCGGCGAGCTCGACATCGCGAGAGCGCTGCTCGAGGAGGCGTTCGCGCTCGCGCAGCGCCTCGGGTACCGGGAGGTGATCGCGTACGCACTCGAGACGTCGGCCGAGCTCGCTTTCGGTGCCGAGCGGTTCGAGAGCGCGGCCCGCCTGCTGGGCGCGGCGGCAGAGCTGTTCGCCGCGATCGGCGTCGAGCTGAGCGGGACCGAGCGCGACGGATACGACCGGACGCTCGCCGCGCTCGAGCAGCAGCTCGGGGGAGCAGAGTCGGCGACACTCGTCGCGCTCGGGCGCGAGCTCGACCTCGCGGACGCCATCCGCGAGGCGCTCGACGTTGGCTAGAGGCTAGGCGGGTCCAGCCGTACGGCCGGTGTGCGCTGTGCCCCTGCGGTTTAGACCAAAGATGCGGGCCCGAGACGGGCGCGCAGTCAACGATGCCGACGCTTCATCTCAACGACCCGGCGCTCGCCGACGATCTCCTCGTCGACCTGCGCAGCCAGGGCGACGTGCTCGCCGAGAAGCTCGGTCCGGGCGTGATCCGGGTCAGCGTCCTCGGCTCGTACTCGGCCGAAGGGATGCGCGTCGCGATCTATCTGCGCGTGCGGGCGTGGGAGTCCGCCCAGCGCGCGCGCGGCGTCGACGTCAGGGTCGAGCTCGACTGACGACTATTCGCCGGCGACGTCTCTGCGCAGGAAAACGAGATACGCGGCGATCAAGGGGACGGCGATGTACAGGGCGCACACCCAGAGTGCGCGTGTGACCGGCACCCAGTCGGCCGGCACGCGAAGGAAGCCGTGCCACGCGTCGAACTGCGTGCCGAGCAGGTAGGGCTGAATGGCCTGCAGGCCCGGCAGGACACCGAGCAGCTGCATCAGCAGCGCCCACATCAACGCGCCGACGACCGAAGCCGCGCTGTTCCGTGTCACGGTCGACAGCATCAGGCCAAATGCGGCGACGCCCGCGAGCGGCAGCACGTAGATCGAGAGGCTCGCGAGCAGCAAGGCCAAGCCGTGCGCCGGCGACACCGTCGTCCCGGACAGCGACGTGAGCGGGTTGAGCCCCCACGCGATACTGCCGGCGGCCACACCGACCAGCCCCATCGCGAACACGAGCACGATCGTGTAGGTCGCCGTCGCGAGCACCTTGCCGGTGAAGACCTCGCCGCGCTCGCGCGAGCGGGTCAGGATCGTCTTCAGCGTTCCGTTGTGGCTCTCCGATGCGACGATGTCTCCCGCCACGAGCGAGGTGATCAACGGCAGGCCCCAGATCGACATGAAAAAGAGGACGACGAACGGCACGGCGAGCCCCGTGTCGCGGAGCGAGCGTCCGAGCGGGACGTCGGTCGGCCCGCCCGTCTGGAGCAACAGCACGACGACGAAGATGATCGGGACGGCGACCGCCGCTCCGAGCCCGAGGTAGGTGCGCTTCTGGGCGAGCAGCTTTGCGACCTCCCAGCGGTAGACGCGGACGACCCCGGTCATACGGCGATGTCGGTGACGCGGTCGTGGTCCGACGATTCGCCGTCCGTCATTCCGAGGAACAGCTCCTCGAGGCTTGCGGTCTCGGGCACGAGCGCCGTGAAGGCGATGCGAGCGCGGCCGAGCGCCAGCGTCAGTGCGGCCACCGCTTCCTCGTCGGCGGTGAAGCGGATCTCGCCGTCCTTCGACTCCACCACGTCGACGCCGGGCTGCGCGAGCAGGGCGGCGGCCGCGCGCTCGGGCTCGACCGGCCGCAGGCGATAGCTGCTCGACGCCGTCGCGAGCAGATCCCGGAGTGCACCCTGGTACACGATCCGCCCCTTGCGGATGATCGCGACGCGGTTGCAGAGATCCTCGACCTCGTAGAGCAGGTGGCTCGAGAGCAGAATCGTGATTCCCTCGCTCGCGAGCCGGCGGACGAGATCACGCATGTCGCGCATGCCGGCGGGATCGAGACCGGTGGTCGGCTCGTCGAGGAGCAGAAGACGCGGTTGCCGCAGCAGTGCGGCGGCGATCCCGAGCCGCTGCCGCATGCCGTGCGAGTAGCCGCCGACGCGATCCTTGGCGCGGTCGCGAAGCTCGACGAGCGCGAGCACCTCGTCGATCCGCGAGCGCGAGACCGGGTCGTCGTAGTCGGCGAGGAGCTCGAGGTTGCGGCGGCCCGAGAGATAGGGGTAGAAGCGCGGGCCCTCGACGAACCCGGCAACCCCGGCCAGCGCCTTCGCACCGTCGATCAGCGGGTCGTGCCCGAAGAGCCGGGCCGACCCCGAGGTCGGGCGGATGAGGCCGAGGAGCATGCGGAGCGACGTCGTCTTGCCCGCGCCGTTCGGGCCGAGGTAGCCGAACACGTCGCCGGGCTCGACGACGAGGTCGACGTGATCGACGGCGACGATGTCTCCGTAACGCTTGACGAGACCGCGGGCTTCGACCGGCGCAGCCGGGCTCACTTCACCGCCCTTGCCGCGGCCTCTGCGGCTGCGGCCGGCTGCGAGCCGGCAAGCACGAAGCTCGTGCCACCCGACTGCCACTGGAGCACCGTGCCGAGCTGCGTAGCGAGCTCGTGGGCGGTCAGCCCGTCGAGCGAGACGGTCGGCAGGCTCGAGAGCATTCCGCCGGACTGTCCGGCTGACGAATCGGCCTTCCGCTCGATCAGCACGATCCCGCCGAGCCCCTGGCCGTAGAGCACGATCGCCGTGTCGCCGCCCGTCAGGCGCACGTCGCGCAACGGCAGACCGACCAGCGTCGGAGGAGCGACGACCGGGAAGTCGGCCGCGGCCTGGACGGCTGCGAGCCCGGTGATCGCCGGGGTGCCGCTTCCGCCCGCCGACCCCGTGCTCGCGCTGCTCAGGTCGACGACCTTCGCGCCGGCCGGCGGCGAGATGTCGACGTCGGACGACGCAACAGCGCCGTAAGAGATGTCCGTCACGGCGAGCTCGAGCACCGGCGAGCTCGATCCTTGCGCGTCGATACCGATCCGAAGCGGCACGCCCGCCGCCGCGTCCCACGCGAGCTCGACGGATCCGAGCAGTCCGCCGTCGTGCTTCGGCGACACCGAGACGCTGTAGGCGGGCCGGCCGGCGACGTTCGTCGGAAGAGCGGACGACACCGCCCAGTGGACGCCGAGCTCGGTCAGGAGATTGTCGATGTCGGCGAGGGACGGCGGAGTGCCACCGGGCGTCTGGTCCGTCTTGCTGCCGGCCGGCAGGTCGGCGCGGTAGACGGTGTTCGAGGAGGCGTCGTAGACCCAGATCGACTGGGAGTCCCAGACGATCTGGACGTCTCCTGCATCGGACTGGAGCTCGATGCGGCCGTGGCCGTCTGGCGTGATCCAGAGCCGGCCCGAGGCGCCGGACATCAGCGCGGAGCCGGTCTGACCGAGCAGGGCGCCGGACGGGAACAGCTTGTTGGTGAAGGTGACGCGCGCAGTGATCCCTGCCGGCGGCGTCGCCGCCAGAGCGTCCTGCACCGCCTGGTCGAGCGGCTTCGGGGGTGGGGTCGGGCCACCGCCGCCTGCGGCGACGGCGATCGCCGCGCCTCCGACGGCAACGACGAACACGGCAACGACGAGGACGATCAGGCTCCGGGTGGAGATTCTGCGCAGAAAGCTCACGGCATTCCTTTCTCTTGGGCCACCGCTGTTGTAGCGCGCGACTCTGAGACATCTCTGAGACCGGGAAGCTCGATCGTGAACCGGGCTCCTTCGGCATAGGCGCGTCCGCCGTGCCGCTCCGCCGTCGCGCGGACGAGTGCGAGCCCGAGCCCCGAGCCCGGGCCGTGCTCGTTCCCCCGCTGGAAGCGCCCGAACACGCGGTCCGCCTCCTCGCCGGTCACACCCGCGCCTTCGTCCTCGACGGCGAGCCGCGCGACGTCGCCGGCCCGGCTCGCCTCCACCACGATGCGCCCGTGGCCGTGGAGACGTGCGTTTTCGATCAGGTTCGCGAGGGCTCGTTCCAGCGCCGCCCGATCGCCACGCACCGCAACGGGTTGCGGTGCGATGACGTCGACGTCTGCCTGGTCGCGCGCGATCTCGTCGAGGCGCACGACCTCGTCGGGCGGCGGAGCCGACTCCTCGCGCGACAGCGCCAGGAGGTCGTCTGCCAGTCGCGCCAGCCGGCGGGCATCGTGCTCCAGCTCCTCGACGAGCTCCGGGCTGGTGCCATGGCGGGCGAGGTAGGAGATGTTGCCGACGAGCGCCGTCAACGGCGTGCGCAGCTCATGTGACGCGTCGGCGAGGAACCGGCGCTCTGCGTCGCGAGAGCGCTCGAGCGCGCCGAGCATCCCGTTGAGCGTGCGAGCCAGCCGCCCGACCTCGTCGTCGGCGTCAGGCACCGGCAACCGGCGCCGCGGATCGCCGGTGCGCTCGATCTCCGCCGCCGCGCCGGCGAGCCGGCCGAGCGGACGGAGCGCCGAGCGCATGAGCAGTGCCAGCGCTGCCGCACCGGCTGCGGCCGCGACGAGTGCCGCCAGCAGCACGACCAGATGGACGTCGGCCAGCGTCTCGTTCAGATCGTGTGTCGAGGCGGCGACGGCGACCGCGCCGCCGGCCGCCGGCCCGCCCGCATCGGCGAGCGGTGCGACGTACATGCGGAGGCCGCTGCCTCCGAGCTCGGCCGCTGCGTACCTCCCGGTGCCGCTCGCGATCACGCGCCGCGAGAGCGGCTGAACGGGGAGGACGCGCCCGCCAAGCCCGAGCGACCGGGCGACGATGCGGCCGTGGCTGTCGACGACCTCGACGCTGATCTCCTGAGCGCCGATCGAGCTGTCGAGCGCCCCGGGTGTCGTCAGGAGCGCGGGAGCGGACGCGCTCAGCTGCGCGACCTCGACCGCGCGCCGGCGCAGCGCCTGGTCGAGCGAGCGGTGGAGGTGACGGCCGACGAGCAGGTCGATGCCCACCCCCACGATCACGAGCGCGAGCAGGACCGCGAGGAACGCCGCAACGATCGAACGTGCCTGGAGCGACCGCGGCATCACCGCTGGAGCATGAACCCGATGCCGCGAACGGTCACGATCAGCGACGGCGATCCGAGCGAGCGCCGGAGATAGGAGACGTACCGGTCGACGGCGTTCGGGCTCGCCGCTGCCGCGTCGCCCCACACGCGCTCGAGGGCCTGCGAGCGGGTGATCACGCGGCGTGGGTTGCGGAGCAGCAGTTCGAGCAGATCCGCCTCCCGCGTCCGGAGCGAGATCTCGACCCCACCGCGGCGGGCCGACCGCGTCTCGACGTCGAAGACCAGGTCGCCGTAGGCGAGCACCTCACCCGGGGCCTCGCCGCGCCGCAACAGCGCCCGGACGCGGGCGAGCAGCTCTTCGGCGGCAAAGGGCTTGACGAGATAGTCGTCGGCGCCTGCATCGAGGCCGGCGACGCGGTCGGCGACGGCGTCACGAGCCGTGAGCACGAGGATCGGGAGGGCGAGCCCTTTGTCGCGCAGGCGCCGACAGACGGCCAACCCGTCGAGGCCGGGAAGGCCGAGGTCGAGCACGACCAGGTCGGGGACCGAGCGCTCGACCGCGGCCAGCGCGGAACCGCCGTCGCCGACGCTCGAGACGCTGTACCCCTCGGCCGCAAGCGTGCGCTCGAGCATCCGGCGAATCGGCCCGTCGTCCTCGACGACGAGAACGAAGATGCTCACGACACTCAAGCGTAGCCCGCGCTCTGATAATCACCTTCCGTGGCTTCCGCATTGGACGGCCTGAGCGTCGTCGACCTGTCCCGGGTGCTCGCGGGCCCGCTCGTCGCGCAGACGCTCGGCGACCTGGGCGCCGACGTCGTCAAGGTCGAGTCGCCGGACGGCGACGACACGCGACGCTGGTCGCCGCCGGCGGATGCGGAGGGCCGCGCCACCTACCACCATGCCGCGAATCGCAACAAGCGCTCGATCGTCCTCGACCTCCGCGACGCCGCCGACCGCGAGCTCGCACGTCGGTTGTGCGAGCGCGCGGACGTGGTGGTCGCGAACTTCAAGCCGCGCACGCTCGAGCGCTTCGGGCTCGGCTACGAGGAGGTCGCCGCCGTCAACCCACGCGTCGTCTACTGCGAGATCACGGGCTTCGGCGAGCGGAAGGGCGCGGCACTCGCGGGCTACGACCCGCTCGTCCAGGCGGTCGGCGGGTTGATGAGCGTGACCGGCCCGCCCGACACTCCGTCGAAGACGGGCGTCGCGATCGTCGACGTCGTCACAGCTCTCTATGCCACCGTCGCCACGCTCGCGGCGATCCATGCACGCAATCGCAGCGGGCGCGGCCAGCGCCTGACCGTCAATCTCCTGCACGCGAACCTGGCGATGCTCGCGAATCAATCGACGGGGTGGCTCGGCGCCGCGGGTGCTCCCCCAACGGCTCGGCAACGTCCATCCGAGCATCGAGCCCTTCGCGACGTATCGAGCCGCCGACGGCGAGCTGATGATCTGCGCCGGCAACGAGGGCCAGTTCGCACGGCTGGTCGAGGTGCTCGGCGTGCCCGAGCTCGCCTCCGACGAGCGGTTCGCGACCAACGCGGCTCGGGTGGAACACCGTGGCGAGCTGCGTCTGCAGCTCGAGACGCGCCTGAGCCTGCGGCCGCTCGCGGACTGGTGCGACGAGCTGAGCGCGGCCGGGGTGCCTGCCGGCCCGGTTCAGGCGCTCGACGAGGCGTTCTCGCTCGCAGCCGCGCTCGGGCTCGACGTCGTCGACGAGACAGACGGCGTCCGCACGGTCTCCTTCCCGGTGCAGCTCTCGGGCACGCCTGCGACCACGCGCCTTCCACCGCCCGCGCTCGACGAGCACGGAGACGAGATCAGAGCGAGATCTGCACGTCGGCGCCCGCCCGCTTGAGCAGCGCCGAGAACGGACAGCCCTCGTCGGCCTTCGCGATCGCGGCCAGCAGGGCCTCCTCGTCGGCGCCGTCGACCTCCGCGCTGACCGTCACGATCGAGCCCACGATCTGGTGGCCCTGCCCCTCGACCTCGTCCATCACGATGCGGCAGTCGACGACGAGACGGCCCGGCGGGGTACCGGCCTGAACGAGCTCGCTGGCCAGCGACATCGTGAAACAGCCGCCGTGCGCCGCCGCGAGCAGCTCCTCGGGGCTCGTCTTCCCCTCCGGGTTCCCGATCCGCCCGGCCAGCGTGTACGGCAGCTCGCTGAACGCACCGGTCGCGGCGGTGATCAACCCCTGCCCGCGGGCGACGTTCCCTTCCCAGACGACCTGCGCGCTCCGCTCGATCCTCGGCACTACCTTTCCACCTCCTGCGGGTCGGGGGCGACGGCGAGCGTGCCGTCCGGGTAATAGGCTTCGGCCGGCGAGCCGGCCGGGCGGAACACCCCGAGCAGCCGCAGCTCGGAGTCGCCGGTGTTGGCCAGGCAATGGACGAGGCGGGCCGGCAGGTGGACGCAGCTGCCGGGGCGAAGCGGTGCGCTCTCGCCCCCGATGTGGAGCTCGCCCTGCCCCTCGATGATGTAGATCACCTCGTCGTAGGTATGGAAGTGGTCGGGCGCGCGCCCGGGCGGGACGAGACCGATGAACTGGGTCGCGGAGGCGCAGCCGATCTCGGGCGTCGCGCCCAGGACGAACTGCCTGCCCGCCGTCGCCGAGCCCTTCTCCTCGTCGGTCAGGTCGCGGACGGCGAACGGCGCCGAGGCCGGAGGCGGTGAGTGCACGAGCACGGAGAGGACGCGAACGCCGGTGCCGCTCCAGCGCGTTCCCCTCGCCAGGAACGCGGCCGTCCCGGGCCGCAGTGGATGGCGTTCGCCCTCCACCTCGAGCGCGCCTTCGCCGTCGAGGACGAAGATCACCTCGTCCGCGCTTTCGACCTGCTCGACACCCGCGAGCTCGACGACGCGCTGCGTGAGCAGCTCGTTCGCATGCAGCGACCCGTCGGGGCGATCGTCGGCGTGAATCGCGTAGCGCATGGCCCGTAACCTACGTGCATGGGAAATCTCGAGCTGGTCCAGCGCTCCTACGAAGCGTTCGCCCGCGACGACCTGGACGGCGTGCTCGCCGACATGCACCCGGAGATCGAGTGGCACCAGGCGCAGGGGCTGCCGCACGGCGGCTTCTACCGCGGCGTCGACGAGGTGCGGCGCAACATCTTCGACCCCCTCGACGCCGAGTGGTGGGACGAGTTCACGGCCGACCCGGAGGAGTTCCTGGACGCCGGCAGGGAGATCGTGGTCATCGGCCGCTACCGCGGCGTCGCCAAGCAGAGCGGCAAGGCGCTCGACGTCCCCTTCGTCCATATCTGGAGCGTCCAAGACGACAAGGCGGTGCGGTTCCGGCAGTTCCTGGACACCGCCGGCTGGGTCGCCGCACTCGACATTTGATCATTGACACCCCCCTCGGGGGTGGTGGAGGATCACCAGGCGGCGGCCCCGCGGCGAACAATCGACCGTCGCGCACGTCTAACGGTAGGACAGGCGTACCCCCCAAACACGTCCCCACGCAAGGAGGAACTTGATGAAGAAGGGCATCGGCCTCGCCCTCGTGGTGCTGATCACCACGGTGGCGGCCGCGAGTGCGCAAGGCGCGCATCGCCAGCTGCAGACCGCCTCGGCGGCTGGAATCAGCTGCAAGAGCACGCTGAAGCTGGCGATGGTCACCCCGCTGACAGGCGGAGCCGGATTCCTCGGCACCGAGCAGCTGAGCTGGGCGAAGTACGCCGTCGCAACTCTCCCGAAGACGATGGGGCTGAAGGTCCAGCTGCTCCAGGGCGATACGCCGGTCGAGCAGGGCGCAGCACCGGCCCTGACGCTGGCGCAGAAGTATGCGGCCGATCCGAGCGTCGTCGGCATCATCGGCCCGTCCACATCGGGTGACGCCGAGGCGTCGGCGCAGACCTACTACCACGCCGGCATCGCACAGATCTCGCCCTCGGCGACCGACATCCCGCTGACCTACACGGTCAACGGCAAGAAGCTCGGCACGCCCGCGTTCTTCCGGGACGTTCCGGCGAACAACATCGAGGGCCCGACGATCGCCGCCTACATCACGAACAAGCTCAAGGCCAAGAACGTCGTCGTCTTCGACTTCCAGGAGCCTTACTCGCAGGGCCTGGCTTCGTCGATCAGCGGCTACCTGACGAAGCACAGCGTCAACGTGACCAGGCTGTCGGCGCCGAACACCACGACGGACTATTCGGCGTACGTGACGAAGGTGCCGAACAACACCGATGTCGTCGTGTTCCCCACGCAGCAGCCGCCGGCGGCGCAGACGTTCGCCGAGCAGCTCGTGGAGCAGGGCAAGAAGGCCGTCGTGTTCGGCGGTGACGGTGCTGACGCACCCGCGCAGTTCAACCATTCAGGCGACTACGTGGCGAACTTCGCTCCGGACATCAGCGGCATCCCGTCCGACGCCGGGATCGTCGCCGGCTGGCAGAAGGCCAACCCCAAGTCGACGCTGGGCTCCTTCGGCCCGCCGACCTACGGTGCGGTGCAGATCATGCTGAACGCGATCAAGATCGCATGTGCGAAGGACCACGGTGTGCTCAAGCGCGCCGATGTCTACCGCAACATGAAGAAGGTGACGATCAAGAACTGGATCCTCGGCGGGACCTTCAAGTGGTCGACGAAGACCAACGACCCGCTGAACGCCCACTTCTTCATCTTCCAGATTCAGCCCAACGGAAAGTACAAGCTCGTCAACAACTAGCTCGTAGAACATCCAGGGGGCGGCTCGGTCTCTCACCGGGCCGCCCCCTTTACTTCGGAGTTAGTCTGGCGCGCCATGCAATTTTTCATCCAACTCACTCTCGACGGCCTGACGATCGGGAGTGTCTACGCGCTGGTCGCTCTCGGCTACACGCTCATCTACGGCGTCCTGAAGCTTCTGAACTTCGCTCACGGCGACGTCTTCATGGTCGGCTCGTTCATCGGGTACGGGGTGCTCCAGGCGCTCGGCGGCGCATCCAACCCGACGGTGCCGGTCTGGCTGCTGCTCCTGCTGGTCACGGGCGCGGCGATGGTCGGATGTGCGGTCCTGGGCGTCGTCATCGAACGCTTCGCCTACCGTCCGCTGCGTGACGCTCCCCGAATTGCGCCGCTGATCAGCGCGCTCGGAGTGTCGTTCTTCCTCGCAAACTCGATGCAGCTGCTGTTCGGGGCCCAGCAGTTCAACTACGCCTCGTACAACCTGAGCGGCGGGGCACTCTACTTCCGCGGTTTCGACCTCGACGGCGTACACGTCCCGCTGCTCCGGATCATCACCATCGGCTCGGCGCTCGTGTTGATGGTCATTCTCTGGATCCTCGTCAACCGCACTCGCACCGGTAGAGCGATGCGCGCGACGTCGTTCGACCGCGAGGCAGCCTCGATGCTGGGCATCGACATCGACCACGTGATCGTGTTCACGTTCATCCTCGGCTCTGCCCTCGCGGGTGCGGCGGGCGTGATGTTCGCGCTCCGGGTGCCGACGTTCGCCGCCGTCGGCTTCACCACGGGACTGAAGGGCTTCACCGCCGCCGTGATCGGCGGCATCGGCTCGATCCCGGGCGCGATGGTCGGCGGGATCCTGCTCGGTTGCGCCGAGTCGTACACCGCCGGCTACTGGACGACGGCGTGGTCGGACCTCGTCGTGTTCTCGATCCTGATCATCTTCATGATCTTCCGGCCGCGGGGGCTTTTCGGCCGAGTGGACATCCGGAAGGTCTGAGTTGAGCGAGTTCCCGCCCCCCACGCCGCCGCCTGCCGACCCGGGAGCCGAACCAGCCGCGGGGCCTGCAGTCGGGCGGGACGAATGGGTCGCACGCGCAGGCGAGCGGCGCGCCCCGCGCGCCGTGTGGATCGGCGAAGTCGAAGAACGGCTCCGCCGGGTTCCGTGGTGGGCCTGGCTGACCTTGTTCGTCGCCGCCGGGGCGCTGATGCCGGCGTTCGAGTCGAGCGGATACGTGCGCCTCGTCGCCTTCGAGACCGTCATCTACATGGTGCTTGCCCTCGGGTTGAACCTGATCGTCGGCTGGGCCGGCCTGCTCGATCTCGGCTACATCGCGTACTTCGGGGTCGGTTCCTACGTGTACGCGATCTTCGATTCGCCGAAGTTCGGCTACCACGTGCCGCCGATCGTGCTCATTCCGGCGGCCACGATCATCGGTGCGCTCGTCGGGCTCTGCGTCGGCCTCCCGTCGCGGCGCCTGTCGGGCGACTACCTGGCGATCATGACGCTGTTCTTCCTCGAGCTGTTCGAGACGGTCGCGACCAA
Organism: uncultured Thermoleophilia bacterium; assembly: GCA_963774355.1. Taxonomy (GTDB): domain Bacteria; phylum Actinomycetota; class Thermoleophilia; order Gaiellales; family Gaiellaceae; genus PALSA-600. The sequence goes on from CAVZER010000009.1 coordinate 65,322, forward strand.
CGGCAACCAGATCTTCGGTCACGACATCACCGGAGGTTCGTTCGGGATCTCGGGTGTCAACCCGCTGAGCTTTTTCGGGCACAGCCTCGCGGTGCAGCACCAGGGCATCTTCGCGGTCTCCTACTACTACATCGCGATCGTGATGTTCGTGATCATCTTCGTCGCGCTGCGCTTCGTGAACCTGTCCCGCACGGGACGCGCCTGGCGCTCACACCGCGAGGACGCGCTCGCGGCAGAGGTGATGGGGATGCCGGTGAACTGGCTGAAGCTCCTGAGCTTCGCCACGGGTGCGGGGGTCGCGGCGCTCGCCGGAACGGTGACGACCGCGCTCAACGCCAGCGTCTATCCGCTCAACTTCTCGCCGGTCGTGATGATCACCATCTACGCGATGGTGATTCTCGGCGGGCTCGGCAGCCAGTGGGGTGCCGTGCTCGGGGCGATTCTCATCAGCGTCCTGCTGCAGGTCCTGCAGAACCCGGGCCAAGCCCGCGCGCTCTTCTACCTCGGTGTGATCGTGGGCGTGATCGCGATCTTCCGCTTCTCGCTCCGGCTTGCGGTCGTCGTCGCCGCGACGGCCGTGTTCGGAGCAGTCGTCCACGCCGTTGCTGCGTCGTTCCATCACGCGTGGGTGGACGGCGCGCACGGCGGGATCGCCGGCGTGCTCGGGCACTGGGTCGTCGTCCCGGTCCAGCTCGCTCCGTGGGTCGGCCAAGTGGCGTACTTGCTGCTGCTGATCGGGATGCTGTGCGTCACGCAGCTCCGTGGCTGGCTGCGCATCGTCGCGGTGCCACCCACGCTCTACCTCGCCGGGTTCGTCTGGGAGAACCTGATGATTCCGAACCCCGGCCCGGCCCGGTACATCATCCTCGGGCTCCTGCTGATCGTCTTGATGATCGTGCGCCCGAACGGCTTGCTGGGCGAGAAGCGGGTCGAGATCACCTGATGACCGAGCGTCTGCTCGAGATCGACAACGTCTCGCTCGCGTTCGGGGGTCTCATGTCCGTCTCCGGCCTCGATCTTCACGTCGACGAGGGCGAGATCGTCAGCGTGATCGGGCCCAACGGCGCCGGCAAGACGACGCTCTTCAACCTGATCACCGGCATCTACGACCCCGACGAGGGCGACATCCGCCTCGCAGGACGGAGCATCGCCGGCATGCAGCCTCACCAGATCACCCGGCTCGGGATCGCTCGCACCTTCCAGACCCTGCGCCTGTTCCTGAACATGACCGTCAAGGAAAACGTGATGGCGGCCGCGTACGGCCATACGCATGCGGGGATCTTCCGGTCGATGATCAGGACCCCCGGAATGCGTCGCGAGGAGCGTGAGATCAGCGAGCTCGCGGAGCAGCGGCTCGCGTTCTTCGGACAACGGCTGATGGGTTACCGCTGGAACCAGCCCGCGTACTCGCTCTCATACGCGAACCGCAGGCGGCTCGAGATCGCGCGGGCAACGGCGACGAATCCGAGGCTGCTGCTGCTCGACGAGCCGGCTGCGGGGATGAACCCGGTCGAGACGCATGAGATCACCGAGCTGATCGGCCAACTCCGCACCGAGGGCGGCTACACGATCCTCGTCATCGAGCACGACATGCACGTGGTGGAGGGCATCTCGGACCGCGTCGTCGCGCTCGACCACGGCATCAAGATCGCCGAGGGGTCCTTCACGGAGGTCGCGACCGATCCGAAGGTCGTCGAGGCGTACCTCGGTCTCGGGACGATGGACTCGAAATGACCGAGACAGCCGCCGCTCCGCTGCTCGAGCTCGACAATGTCGACACCTACTACGGTCAGATCCACATCCTTCAGGGCCTGACGCTGTACATCGAGCCCGGCGAGCTCGTCTGCCTGCTCGGCGGCAACGCATCGGGCAAGTCGACGACGCTGAAGACGATCCTCGGCATCGTGCGACCGCGGAACGGGACGGTGCGCGTCTCCGGGGAGGACGTGACGCGCCGCCCGACCAGCTACCGGATCGCCCGCGGGCTCGCCATCGTGCCCGAGAACCGCCGCCTGTTCGCACCGATGACGGTGCACGAGAACCTCGAGCTCGGTGCCTACCTTCGGGGCGGCGGGACGAAGGAGGACTACGACCGCGTGTACGAGCTGTTCCCGCTCCTGCAGGAACGCGGCTCCCAGCTGGCCGGCACCCTCTCCGGCGGCGAGCAGCAGATGGTGGCCATGGGACGGGCCCTCATGTCGCGCCCGAAGCTGCTCCTGATGGACGAGCCGTCGATGGGGCTGGCGCCGATCCTGGTCGAACGGAACTTCGAGATCATCAAGCAGGTGCACGAATCCGGCGTCGCGATCCTCGTCGTCGAGCAGAATGCAAACGTGTCCCTCTCGATCGCCGACCGCGGGTACGTGCTCTCGACCGGACGTCTCGTCCTCGAGGGCCCCGCCCAGGACCTGCGCGAGAACGAGGAATTGCGAAAGGCGTATCTTGGCCGTTGACGTGACGTCGGTCCCGGCCCGCTGCCGGCACCGCTTCCCGATCTTCGAGCGGCTCGTGTACGTCAACTCGTGCTCGCAGGGCGCGCTCTCCGACTCGGTGCGCGCTGCCTACCTCGACTACCTCGACGGCTGGGACGACCGCGGCGCACCCTGGGACTACTGGGTCGAACGTTCCGAGGCGGCGCGCGGCTCGTTCGCGCGGCTCGTGAACGCGCAGCCGGACGACGTGGCCGTCACGACCTCCGTGTCGGCCGGTGTCAGCGCGCTTGCGAGCGCGATCGACTTCGACGCGCGGCCGAAGGTCGTGATCTCCGACTTCGAGTTCCCGACCGTCGGGCAGATCTGGCATGCGCAGGAGCGCCGCGGCGCCGACGTGACGATCGTGCGTGCCGACGGGCCCGAGATCCCCGTCGAGCGGTTCGACGAGGCGATCGACGAGCAGACCGCGATCGTCTCGATCGCCGCCGTCTGCTACCGCAACGGGACGCGACTCCCGGTCGAGGAGATCACCCGGATCGCACACGAGCGCGGCGCGCTCGTCGTGCTCGACGCCTACCAGGCGGCCGGCACCTACCCGCTCGACGTCGAGTCGCTCGGCGTCGACGTGCTCGCCGCGGGCGTCCTCAAATACCTGCTCGCATCGGCCGGGCTCGCCTTCATGTGGGTCCGCCCGGACTTGGTGGAGCAACTCACGCCGACGCAGACAGGCTGGTTCGCCGACCGGGACATCTTCGAGATGGACCACACCGACTACTCCCCCGCCCCGAACGCCCGCCGCTTCCAGTCGGGAACGCCACCGATTCCCGCGATCTACGGCGGCATCGCCGGCATGGAGCTGATGCAGGAGATCGGGATCGCCGACACCCGCGCGCACGTCCTCGCGCTGACCGACCGCCTGATCGACGGCGTGGACGCCCTCGGAGGCATCGTCGTCACTCCGCGCGCCCACGACCATCGCGGCGCGCTCGTATGCGTCGCCTCGACCGATGCCCCCGGGCTCGTCGACACTCTCGCGGCCGACGGCATCGTCACCTCGGAGCGCGACGGCAACCTGCGCGTCTCACCTCACGCCTACAACACCGAGGAGGACATCGACGCCGTCCTCGCCGCTCTCGAGCGGCACCGGCGACTGCTGCGCACTGCTCGATAGCTCCCGTGGAGCGATCGTCTTGGGGTGCGAGGATCTCCAGGTGGCAGACGAGCCTTTTGCGATTCGTCCTGCGCGAGAGGACGATCGACTCGCTCTCGCGGTTCTGTTCGCCGCGGTTGCGGAGGAGCGCACGGGAATCGCTTCGGAGCCACCTGTCGACGTCGACGCACGCGCTGCTCGCTGGCGGCTCGACGGGACACTGGTCGCCGCCGTCGATGACGACCCCGTCGGCCTGCTGTTCGTCGACGTGACCCCGTTCGGATTCGGCGAGATCGGCATGCTGGTCGCACGCGAGTGGCGCGGCCGCGGCGTGGGCTCGGCGCTCATCGCTGCGGCGATCGACTGGGCGCGCGAGCACGACCTGCACAAGCTGAGCCTCAGCGTCTTTGCCCACAACGCGGCTGCAATCGCGCTCTACGACAAGTTTGGCTTCGTCGAAGAGGGCCGTCGTGTCAGGCACTTCCGGCGCGCCAACGGGGAGCTCTGGGACGCCCTCGAGATGGGGCTCCTGCTCTGACCTGCGTAAGCTCGGGGCGCGGCGTCTCCGTCGATCCTTGCCGAGCCACCCGTTCCCGAAAGGAGCTTCATGCCCGAGATTCTCTGCGCGTTCGGAGTGCACTGCGACGCGGTCGCCGGCTGGCTCGGATCGTACGGCGGTGAGGACTCTCCCTGCGACATCTCGCGCGGCGTGTTCGCCGCCGAGGTCGGGATGCCCCGCCTCCTGAAGCTCTTCGACCGCTACGAGCTCAGGACCACCTGGTTCATCCCGGGACACACCGCGGAGAGCTTCCCGACCGAGACTCAACTGGTCGCCGACGCCGGCCACGAGATCGGCTTGCACGGCTACTCGCACGAAAACCCACTCGCGATGTCACCGGCACAGGAGCGCGCGGTGCTCGAGCGGAGCATCGAGGTGCTCGAGCGGTTCTACGGTCGCCGCCCCGTCGGCTATGTCGCACCTTGGTGGGAGTTCTCACGTGTCACGAACGAGCTCCTGCTCGAGTACGGGATCAAGTACGACAACAGCTTGATGCACACCGACCACCAGCCCTACTACGTCCGCGTCGGCGACAGCTGGACGCCGATCGACTACACGCAGCCCGCGGAGACGTGGATGAAGCCGTTCACGCGTGGGCGCGAGACCGCGCTGATCGAGATCCCCGGGAGCTGGTACCTCGACGACCTTCCACCGATGATGTTCATCAAGAAGGCGCCGAACAGCCACGGGTTCGTCAACCCACGCGAGCTCGAGGTGCTGTGGCGCGACCAGTTCGACTACGTGTATCGGGAGGAGGAGCACGCCGTGTTCCCACTCACGATCCACCCGGACGTGAGCGGCCGGCCGCAGGTGCTTTTGATGCTCGAGCGGCTGATCGAGCACATCAACGGGCACGAAGGCGCACGTTGGGTCACTTTCGAAGAGATGGCGGACGATTTCGCGGCACGCACGCCGGCGCCGAGCCCCGGCTAGCGTCCGTTCGGGGACGCCCTACTCGAGATCGTCGAGGAAGCGAAGGACGCGCTCTTCAAGCAGCTTCGCGGCAGCTTCGTCGTAGTCGGGCAGGCTGTTGTCGGCGAACAGGTGCCGGTCACCGGGATACAGGAACAGCTCCGCGCCCTCGATCGTCTCGACGAGCTCGCGCGCCGCGGGGAGGTCCTCCATCGCCCACTCGTCGGCCTCCATCATGTGAATCTGGAGCGGAACTCCCGCAGGCCACGAGCCGCCGAACTCCGAGGCCGGGAAAGCAGCGCTGAACAGCAACGCTCCCCTGGCTCCGGGGCGCGTCTGCGCGAGCTCCTGCGCCGGCATCACTCCGAGCGAGAATCCGGCGTAGACGAGCTGGTCGGGCAGGCCCTCGGCGGTGAGTCGGCCGCGCTCCGCGAGCGTGTCGAAGCCGACCTGCTTCGCGTACCCGACGCCCTCGTCGAGCGTGGTGAAGGTCCTGCCGTCGTAGAGGTCGGGAGCGTGGACCGTGTGCCCGGCTCTGCGGAGCCCGTCGGCGAACGCGAGAAATCCGGATGACTGCCCCTGCGCGTGGTGGAACAGCAGTATCTCGGCCACGCACAACGTTCTACCACGCTGTGACTTCTCGGCACTGTCGCCTAGCGCGACCGCCCTCGTCCTCCGCGAAACGCGGACGAGCCGGGCGATTCGCCATGTGCCACCTCGAACGAAGCCGTACGAAGTTGCGACGCGCGGCGCTCAGATCTTATAAAACCCGCTACATGCTCCTTCGTGAGGTCGGATATGCGCGGCCCGCCTCCGTCGAGGAGGCGCTCGAGTTGCTGGCCGAAAACGACGGCGCCCGGGCCCTCGCAGGGGGCCAGACGATCATCAACGTGATGAAGGCGCGGGCTGCCTCGCCCGACGCGCTGATCGATCTGAACGGTCTCGACGCGCTCACGGGCATCGACCTGGCCGCCGACGGCACGCTGACGATCGGCGCCATGACCACGTACTCGGAGCTGGTTGCGAGCGCCGAGGCGCGCGCGCGGCCGATCCTCGGCGAGGTGTGCGCCCAGATCGCGGACGTGCAGGTGCGAAACCGCGGCACGATCGGCGGCAACCTCTGCTCGAACGACCCGACCAACCACCTGCCGCCATTGATGGTCGCGCTCGGCGCGCGCATGACGATCGCAGCCAGAGACGGCGAGCGCGAGGTGACGACAGAGGAGTTCTTCCTCGGCGTCTACCTGACCGCGGTCTCGACCGGCGAGCTGCTGACGAAAATCACGCTTCCTGCCGGGAAAGCCGACGGCTTCGCCTCCGTCACGCTCGGCGCCGAGGGCACGTGCATCTGCTCCGCGGCCGCGAGCGTCAACGGCGAGCATCCGCGTCGCGCTCGGCTGCGTCGACGCCGTTCCGGTCAGTCTCGAGCCGCCGTCAACCGACGCGCAGGCCGTGCGCGACACCGTCCGCGCGGCGAACCTCGACCCGCCGTCCGACGTCCACGCCTCGAGTGCCTACCGCGCGCACCTCGCCGAGGTGCTCGCCGTCCGCGCCGTCGACCAGGCCGTCAAGGCGGGGAGCTAGTGCCGATCTCGACCGACAAGACGATCGCCGTCACGATCAACGGGACGACCTACGAGCGCGAGGTCGAGGCACGCAAGCTCCTGATCCACTTCGTCCGCGACGACCTCGACCTCACGGGCAGCCACATCGGTTGCGACACTGGCAACTGCGGCGCCTGCTCGATGATCGTCGACGGCACGCTCGTGAAGAGCTGCATGCTGCTGGCGGTGCAGGCCGACGGCGCGACCATCGAGACGGTCGAGTCGCTCGCCGACGGCGACGAGCTCTCGAAGCTGCAGCAGGCCTTCTCGGATCACCATGCGCTGCAGTGCGGCTACTGCACGCCCGGGATGCTGATGAGCGCCACGGCGCTCCTGCGTGAGAATCCCAATCCGAGCGACGACGAGATCAAGAAGGCGCTGCAGGGCAACATCTGCCGCTGCACCGGCTACTGGAACATCTTCGAAGCCGTCAAGGCGGCTGCCTCGTGAGCTCGACGACGACCGCGCCGGAACGCGTCGAGACCGAAGCGCCCGAGCAGACCTGGTCGGGGCAGAGCGTCCCGCGCAAGGAGGACCGCCGGCTCGTCGAGGGCCAGGGAGTGTTCGTCGACGACGTCAAGCGTCACGGCATGGGTTACGTCCACTTCGTGCGCTCGCCGTACGCACATGCGCACATCACCTCGATCGACGTGTCGCAGGCCGAGCAGGCCCCCGGCGTGTACGGGACGCTGACCGGCGAAGAGGTCGCGGCGCTCACCGACCCCTTCTTCCAGCTCTCCACGCCGCCCGGCGCGCACCTGAAGGACTACGCGCTCGCCGTCGGCAAGGTGCGCTTCGTCGGCGAGCCGATCGTCGCGGTCGTCGCCGACACGCGCGAACGGGCCCGTGACGCGTCGGAGCTCGTGGAGGTCGAGTACGAACCGCTCGACGCCGTCACGGATGCCCGATACGCCCAGGACGATACGACGCCGGTCCTGCACGAGGACGCAGGCTCGAACGTGATGTGGGAAGGCGTGTACGAGTGGGGCGACCTCGATGCCGCGTTCGCCGAGGCCGACCGGGTCGTCGAAGATCTCCGAGCTTCACTTCCACCGCTTCAACTCGACGCCGCTCGAATGCGACGGCGCGCTCGTCGAGTACAACCGCGGCGTCGGCCAATGGTCGATCATCACGAACAACCAGTTCCCCGGCTTCGCGGCGATCATGATGGGGCCGGCGATGCGCTGCGGCCTCGACAAGCTGCGCTTCGTCACGCAGGACATCGGCGGCGGCTTCGGCAACAAGATCACCTCACATCCGCAGCTCGTCGTCTGCTGCCTGCTCGCGCGCAAGCTCAACCGCGCGATCCAGTGGACGGAGTGGCGCACCGACTTCCACCTCTCGATGTCGCACGGCAACGAGCGCTGGTTCCACGACACCGAGGTCGCCGTCAAGGAAGACGGGACGTTGCTCGGCTTCCGGACGAAGGCGCTCGACGACGCGGGCGCGTGGCTACGCTACGAGCCGCTCGGCGGCGTGATCTGGGCGCAGGTGACCCCGGGGATGTACCGGTGGCGGCACATTCGCCTCGAGTTCACGCAGGTCGCCACCAACAAGGCGCCGGTGTCGCCCAACCGCGGCTACTCGCGCATGCAGCACCTCTGGTTCACCGAGCGCGTGATCGACATCGTCGCGCACGAGCTCGGCCTCGATCCCGTCGAGGTGCGCAAGCGCAACTACATCCGGTCCGACGAAATGCCGTACGAGACGCCGAACGGCTGCGTCTACGACTCGGGCGACTACGCGCGCATGCTCGACGTCGCGCTCGAGCTGATCGACTACGACGGCCTCGACGCCCGCCGCAAGGACGCCGAGGCGCGGGGCAAGCTGCTCGGCTTCGGGATCGGCTCGACGCTCGACTCGGGGACGAACAACTTCGGTCAGTCGCGGATGATCAACCCGGAGCTGCAGTTCTCGGGCAACAACGAGGTCGCGACGGTCAAGCTCGACATCTTCGGCGAGATCGTCGTCACGCTGGGGACGACGCCGCAGGGGCAGGGCCACGAGACGACAGCGGCGCAGGTGGTTGCGGACATCCTCAAGTGCTCGATCGACGACGTCCACGTTCGCGCGGGCCACGACTCGTACTGGAACTCGCACGCCGGCTTCTCGGGGACGTACGCCTCCCAGTTCGCCGTCACCGGCCTCTCCGCGGTGAAGGGCGCGACCGACATGCTCGCCGCCGAGATCAAGAAGCTCGCCTCGGTGATCTTCGGCGGCGTGCCCGAGCGACGCGCTCGAGCTCGCCGAGGGCACGGTGCGGATCAAGGACAACCCCGACGCCGCATTGCCGTTCATGGCGTGCGGCGCGATCATCAACGCGAACAACGCCGGCCTCCCCGAGGACCTCGACGTGACGCTCAACTGCCGCTACGTCTATCGCCCGCCCTTCCAGGTGCCCGACGTCGAGCGGAAGTTCGGCAACCTCACGCTCACCTACGCGGCGCAGATCCACGTCGCGGTGATCGAGATCGATCCCGAGACCGGCTCCTACGAGCTGGTCGACTACGCGGCGGTCGACGACTGCGGCAAGCGGATCAACCCGCAGATCGTCGAGGGTCAGGTGATGGGCGCGACCGCGCAGGCGCTCGGCGCCGCGGTGCACGAGCACTTCGCCTACGACGAGGACGGCAACCTGCTGACGCCCAACTTCTACGACTACCACGTCCCACACGCGCTCGACATGCCGCCGCTCAAGACCGGCAACATCGAGAGCCCGTCGCCGTTCACCCCGCTCGGCACGAAGGGCATGGGAGAGGGCGGCGGAGCTGGCATCCATGCCGTCTGCGCCGCCGTGCAAGACGCGCTCCGCGGCCACGGCGACGCGATCGTCTGGGACAGCTGCAACCCGTACCACCGCGTCTGGGAGATGCTCAATCAGCCACAGGAGGCCGGCGCGACGGTCACGGTGTCGGCAGCTTGATCGTCTCCGGTGACAAGACCTTCGCGGCACCGAGGAGCGCCGTCTGGAACGTGCTCAATGACCCCGAGTCGATGGCCAAGACGATGCCCGGCGTCGAGAGCTTCGACGTCCACGACCCGACCCACTGGACCGCGAACGTCAAGATCCCGCTCGGGCTCGGCGGCCTGCGCATGAAGATCGACATGGACAAGGTCGAGGAACGCGAGCCCGAATATGCGAAGCTGGCGATCCAGGGCAAGGGCGTCGGCGCGATGCTGCGCATGGACACGCAGTTCGAGCTCTCCGACACGCCCGAGGGCGGCACGGCGATGCACTGGACTGCGGACGTCCGGATCGCAGGGCCGGTCGGATCGATGGGGCAGCGTGTCCTGCAGCCGATCGTCAACCAGCAGGTTTCGCACGTCTTGACCGCGCTCGACCGCGAAGTGCAGGCGGCAGCGGCGGACCCCCGGTGACAGGCGGAGGGTCGACGGAGCCGCCCGGGAACGGTTTCAGGATCGGCGTCATGCAGCTGACGATGGAGCCGCTCGACGAGATGCTCGCGTCGGCGCGTGCGATGGACGCTGCGGGCATGGACACGATCTGGCTCGCCGAGGCGTATCCGTGGTGGCGCAAGCACGGCATGGAGGCGCGCTCGTCGACCGTCGTGTCGGCTCTCATGGCACGGGAGACGACGCGGCTGACGATCGGCTGGGGGATCATCTCGCCGTTCACGCGCCATCCGGTGCAGGTGGCGATGGACGCGCGCGTGGTGCAGGAGGCCGCAGGTCCCGGCCGGTTCATCCTCGGCTACGGCACATCGAAGATCTTCCTCAACAACGCGCGGATGCAGACCTCGAAGACACTCGGGCCGATGCGCGACGCGGTCGCGATCGTGCGCGGCGTGCTCGGCGGCAGCGCCTTCACGTACGAAGGATCGACGTGGAGCGCAGACGTCCCTGCGCTGCAGGCCGAAGCGCACGCGCCTCGCGACGTGCCTCCGGTCTACGTCGCCGCGACCGCGCCGAAGATGCAGGCGCTCGCAGGAGAGATCGGCGACGGCTGCCTGACCCCCTCGATCACGACGCCGGCCTTCGTCCGCTACACACGCGGCAACGTGGCGAGCGACATCGACATCGGGTGCACGATCGTCGCGTCGATCCACGCGACCGACCGCGCGGCCGGTCGCGACGGTGCGCGCGAGATCGCCGGCATGTACCTCGCCAACAAGGTGCAGAACATCCAGGGCTCGGCCGACACGCTGCTCGACCTCGCCGGGATCGACCAGGACGAGATCAAGCCGGTCGCCGAGGCGATGGAGCAGGGCGGCCGGCTGGCCGCGAAGGCGAAGGTGTCCGACGCCTTGCTCGACAAGTGCAAGCCGATCGCCGGCACGCCCGCCGACTGCATCGCGGCGATCGAGGAGTACAAGGAGGCCGGCTGCACGCACGTGATGCTCGAGCTCTGGGGAGAGAACCGCCACGAGCAGATCCGCCTGTTCGGCGAGCAGGTGCTCCCGCACGTGCGCTGATGTCCGCACTTCCCATCGACCGCGACCGGCTGGTCGCCACGGCGAGCGCCCTCGTCGACGTGCACAGCTTCACGGGCAACGAGCAGCCGCTCGCGGAGCTGATGGTCGCGATCTTCGAGGAGCTCGGCCTGCACGTGCAATGGCAGCAGGTCGAGGACGGGCGGGCGAACGCGCTCGGAACGTGGACCGGGACCGGCGGCGGGAAGAGCCTGATGTTCAACGGCCACATGGACACGTCGTACTCGGGGACCGAACCGTGGCTCCGCGGCGTTCCGGGCTTTCAGCCCCGGGCGTTCGTCAGCGACGGGCGCCTCTACGGGCTCGGCATCTCGAACATGAAGGGCGCGCTCGCGTGCTACGTCGAGGCCGTGCGCGCGCTTCGAGACGCCGGCACCCGCCTGCGTGGGGACGTCCTGATCGCCGCCGTCTGCGGCGAGATCGAGAAGACCCAGTACGGCGACGCGACCGGCGCGCAGTACCGGGGCTACGCCGCCGGCACGCGCTACCTCGTCTCGCACGGCGGCGTCGCCGACATGTGCCTGCTGGGCGAGCCGACCGAGGGCAAGGTCGTGCTGGGCCACTTCGGCGCGCTCTGGCTGCGAATCCGGGCCCACGGAGACTTCATCCACACCGCCTTCAGCGAGGGCCGCCGCGACCGCAACTCGATCCTGCGCATGCACGAGCTGATGTCGGCGGTGCTGGAGTGGATCCCGGCGTGGGAGCAGGATCCGGCGAACTCCTACCGCGGCGCGCCCGCGATCGTCAACGTCGGCGCGATCGAAGGCGGCTTCGGGTGGCGGGTCTCCCGGACGCCCCATCACACGGATCTCTTCCTCGATGTGCGCGTGCCGCCGACGAAGCCGATGGGGATCGCCAGGCGTGAGGTGCTCGACTTCGTCCGATCGCTCGCCGAGCGTTTCCCGGACCATGGCGTCGAGGGCGAGGTGTACGTCACTGCACCAGGCGCCGAGATCGAGGAGGATCACGAGCTCGTGCAGGCGATCGACGCTGCTCATGCCGAGGTTCACGGCGAGACGCCGGGCCGCGACGTGACCCGCTGGTTCAGCGACGCCTCGGCGCTGACCCGCTACGGCGTGCCGACCGTCAACTACGGCACCTCGACCGGCCTGATGGACGTCTCGCTCGGCGAGAACCTCGAGATCGACGGCCTGGTGAAGACGGCACACACGTACGCGCCTGGTCGCCCAGCGGGTGTGCGGATGAAATTGGTCACCTATGACGACGGGAAGGTGGGACGGATCGACGGCGACCAGGTGGTTCGGCTCGACGTCTCGACGATGCGGGAATACTTCGAGCGTGGCGGTGCCGACGACACGTCGGAGCGCGCCGCCCTCGCGGACGTCCGTCTGCGCGCGCCGATCGTGCCGAAGAAGTTCTTCCACACCGCCGGCAACTTCCGCGAGCACGAGGACGATTCGAAGAACGTCAACTGGTCGCACGAGATCGCCCCGTGGATCGTCTTCTTCCAGAACGTAGACGCAATCGTCGGCCCCGATGAGCCGATCGTCTACCCGGAGCACCTGACGGAGGAGCTCGACTACGAGCTCGAGCTCGCGGTCGTGATCGGGAAGAGCGGCAAGTGGTTCGGCCCCGAGGAGGCGATGGACTACGTCGCGGGCTACCTCATCTTCAACGACATCACGGCCCGCGACATCCAGCGTCGCGAGATGCGCTCCGGCGTCTTCAGCTTCTGCAAGGCGATCGACACGTTCTGCCCGCTCGGCCCATGGATCGTCACCCCCGACGAGGTGCCCGACCCGGCCGACCTGACGATGCAGCTCCGCGTCAACGGCGAGACGCGCCAGAGCTCCCACTCCGGGAACATGTCGACGACGATCGCCGAGATCATCAGCCACTACTCGCCGCTCGGCTTCAGCGCCGGAGACGTCCTCTCGACAGGCACGGTTTCCGGTGTCGCCGGCTTCAGCGAGGACGCCGCGTCGCTCTACCTGCGCCCCGGAGACGTGATCGAAGCCGAGATCGAGCGCATCGGCGTGCTGCGCAACCCTGTGATCTCGTGGCAGGAAGCACACGGCACGCCCGCGCCGCCACGCGTTCGCTGGTGACCTGGCCGCTCGACGAGACCAAGCTCGACCGCGTCCGCGCGCTCCTCGACGAGCACTCGCTCGACGCGCTCGTGGTTCGCGCACCCGACAACGTCCTCTACCTGACGAACTTCTGGGGGATGAAGGGCTACGACGCCTGCGTGTTCGCGCGTGACGACGAGCCGGTGCTGATCTGCCTGGAAGCCTCTGCCGAGGACGCCGCACGGACGGCGTGGACGAACCAGGTCCGCTACGTGCGGGGCTACGACGAGCGCGACCCGCGGCCGCCGCTCGCGCGGACGCTCGAGCTCGCAGTCGACGCTGCGAGCGGCCACCGCCGCGTCGGGATCGAGCTCTCGCTCGGCACTCAGGCGTCGGACCGGATGGTCGGCGAGCCGACGACCTTCACGAAAGGGTGGTTCGACGCGTTTCCCGACGCCGCCGACGCGACGCCGTTGCTCGCGCAGGCTCGCGCCGTGAAGACGCCGCAGGAGGTCGAGCGCATGCGCATCGCGAACGCGATCGCCGCGGACGCGACGGACCACGTCCGCGGCCGGCTCGACGTCGGCATGAAGGAGTCGGAAGCGGCGGCGATCTGGCAGGGATTCGTGCACGGGCAGGGCACTGCGCGTGACGACGTCGAGCTTGCGCTCCCGTTCTCGCTCGTCTGGGCGGGACGCGGGATCAAGACCTTCACCGCCACCGGCGATCTCCCGGTGACCGAGGACGAGCCGGTGCTGTTCGAGATCTGGGTGTGCGCCGACGGCTACTGGGCCGACCACACCAAGAACCTCGTGGTGGGCGACCTCCGCGACGACTATCGCGAGCTCGAGCACGGCCTCGTCGAGGTCTACGACCGCGCCGTCGCCCACTGCACGCCCGGCGCGAGCCTGGCAGAGCTCGACGTCCTCGTCCGGGAGGGGATCGCCGCGATTGGCTACCCGGGACAGCCGTCGCACCCGATCTGTCACGGGATCGGGGCACGCGCCCACGAGCCGCCCTATGCCCACCAGGCGGGCGGCGGTACGGTCACCGAGGGCATGGTGCTGGCGATCGAGCCCGGCTGCTACTGGGAAGGCGGTGGTGGTTTGCGCGTCGAGGACAACTTCTTGATCACGCCGAACGGGGCGGAGAAGCTTTCGAGCTTCCCCGACGGAGTCGTCTCGTGCAGGACCTGATCTGGACCGGCTCGCTGAACGACCCATACGCGATCGGCGGGCGGGTCGGCCTGTACGACACGACGCTTCGCGACGGCGAGCAGACGGTCGGCGTCGTACTCGACCCGCAGCAGAAGCTCGAGATCGCGCGTCTGCTCGACGATCTCGGCGTCGACCGGATCGAGGCCGGCTTCCCGCGGGTCTCGGACGACGACTGGCAGGCGGTGCAGCTGATCTCGGACGCCGGCCTCCGCGCCGAGGTCTGGGGGTTCTCGCGCGCCGTGCCTGCGGATCTGGAGGCGCTCGTCTCGCTCGGCGTCTCGCACTCGGTGATCGAATCGCCGATCTCCGACCTCAAGCTCGATGCGATCGGCGTCTCGCGCGAGAAGATGCTCGAGCGGATCGCGGCGGCGATGCGCTTCGCCGCCGAGCACGACATCCACGCCGCGTTCTTCGGGGTCGACTCGACGCGGGCCGACCCCGAGTTCTTTCGGCGGGTCTACGAGACGGCGGTCGAAGCGGGCGCGCGCGAGGTTGCCGTCGTGGACACGCTCGGGATCGCCTCGCCGGAGGCGGTCGCACAGCTCGTCGGGCAGACGATCGAGTGGCTCGGCGACACGCCCGTGCACTTTCACGGCCACAACGACTTCGGCGTCGCCACCGCGAGCGCGGTCGCGGCGGTGGGCGCCGGCGCGACCTGGGTGCACGGGACGGTCAACGGAATGGGCGAGCGGGCCGGAAACGCGAATCTGGGCGAGGTCGCGATGACGCTGCGTGCGCTCTACGGCGTCGAGACGAATCTGCGCCTCGATCGCATCCGCGCGGTCTCCGAGCGTGTGCGCGAACTGTCCGGCTATGCGCTCGAGCCGTGGAAGCCGGTCACCGGCGAGACGCTGTACCGGCGCGAGAGCGGAGCGGTGGCAAGCCAGTTCCACGACCCGCCGTCGATCGAGCCGTACTCGTCGGAGCTGGTCGCGACCGAGCGGTCGATCGTGCTGGGCAAGAAGAGCGGCCTCGACTCGATCAGCATCAAGGCAGAAGAGCTCGGGCTCGACATCCCCGAGGAGCGCCGCGCCGAGGTGCTGGCCGCCGTCAAGCAACTGGGCATGCAGAAGCACGGCCTCGTCACGGACGACGAGTTCCGCAACCTCGCTCGTGGCTGAGCAAGGGACCCACGACGCGATCGTCGTCGGCAGCGGCGTCAACGGCCTCGCCTGCGCCGCTCTGCTCGCCAAGGCCGGGCGTCACGTGTGCGTGCTCGAGCGGAACGACTGGTTCGGGGGCGCGATCAAGACGGCGGAGATCACGAAGCCGGGATTCCATCACGACGTCTTCAGTGCCTGGCACCCGCTCTGGGTCGGCGGCGCGGCGCACGCCCGGCTCGGCGGCGACCTCGCCCGTCACGGTCTCGAGTATCTGAACACCGAGCATCCGACGGCGACGCTGTTTCCGGACGGCGAGGCGGCGTTCCTGCTGCGCACCGCCGACGCGAACGCCGCCGAGCTCGACCGCCTCGAGCCCGGTGACGGCGCCGCCTGGCTCGCCATGCTCGACGGGTTCTTCCCCAACGCCGACCTCGCCTTCGGGGTGCTCGGCACGGAGCTCTGGTCGCGGCACGGCGCGGCGTTTGCCCTGCGCGCCTACCGGCGGCTGGGCCGGCGCGGCGCGGCCGAGTTCGGAGCAGGGCTTCTGATCTCGGCCCGCGACTGGCTGACGCAGACCTTTGCCTCCGGGCGAACGCACGGGCTGCTCGCACCGTGGGTCCTGCACACCGGGCTCGGCCCGGACGCGGCGGCGTCTGGCTACATGGCCGCGGTGATCGCCGTCGCCGTGCAGGAGGGCGGGATGCCGGTGCCACGCGGCGGCGGCGCGCGCCTCGCCGACGCTCTGGTCGCGCTGATCCGCGAGCAGGGCGGCACATGCGAGACCGGAGCCGACGTGACGCACGTGATCACGCGCGACGGGCGCGCTGCCGGAGTAGAGCTCTCGAGCGGCGACGTGCTCCGTGCGCCGATCGTCGTCTGCAACGTCACGCCGACGCAGCTCTACGGCCGTCTGCTCGGCAGCGTCCCGCTCGACCTCGCGGCGCACGCAGCCCGGTTCCGCTACGGACGGTCGGAGATGCAGATCCACTTCGCGCTCTCCGAGCCGCCGGCCTGGGTCGGCGACGCCCGGCTCGGGCAGACGGCGATCGTGCATGTGACGCCCGGTCTCGACGGTGTTTCGCGCGCCGTCAACGAGGCCGAGCGCGGGCTGCTTCCGGCCGAGGCGACCGTCGTCGTCGGCCAGCCGCTGACGGTCGACCCGACCCGGGCGCCGCCCGGGAAGGGGCTCCTGTGGATCCAGCTGCAGGAGCTCCCGTGGCGCGTCAGGGGCGACGCCGCGGACGAGCTCCACGTCGGCGACGGAGCCTGGACCGACAGTCTGCGAGAGCGGTACGCCGACCGCATCCAGAAGCGACTCGCCCGCCAGATCGCGAACCTCGAGACGGCGCTGCTCGGCCGAACCGTGCTCTCGCCCGCCGACCTCGAGTCCGCGAACGTGAACCTCGTGCACGGCGACCCGTACGGCGGCTCACTCGCGCTCGATCAGAACTTCCTCTGGCGCCCGTTCGGCGCGGCGCCGGGCCACCGCACGTTCGTCGACGGTGTCTGGCACGTGGGAGCGAGCACGCACCCGGGGCCCGGCCTCGGCGCCGGCTCCGGGACGATGGTCGCCGACGCGATCCTCGAACCGACGCGCGCCGAAGCGCCTCGCGACGAAGCTCACCGGCCTGAAGCGTCGCGCGCTAGCTTTCGCCGTCGCTGTCGCTCTCGCTGCTCTCCGGGGCGCGCACGATCAAGACGTCACAGTGCGCGTGCTTCGCAACGCCCTGGCTCACGCTGCCCCCGAACATGCGCTCGAGCATGCCGGGGTCACGCGTCCCGACGACGATCAACCCTGCGCTCCGCTGCTCCGCGACGTCGATCAGCTCGCCGGCGGGCTGGCCGACGACCCCGGCGAACTCGGCCTCGACCCCACGTTCCGCGAGGTACTCCTCCACCCTGGAGCGATGCGCCTGCCAGAGCGCATCGTCTGCGGTCCTGGCCGTCTCGACCGACGAATAGGGATACGAGTACGGCGTGAGGCCGAAGGCGCCGTCCGACCCTTCGATCGGCACCGCCCCTGCCACGTCGACGACCACGAGCTTCGCTCCCGACAGCTTCGAGAGCGTCGCCGCACGCGTCAGCGCATGCTGGGCAGGCTCCGTCCCGTCGTAGCCGACGACGATCGATTCGTAGAGCGGGGCTTCCGACACCTCAGACACCTCCGGCGTGTTGGTCAGAGCCGCCAGCTTGCCAAACTCCGATAATCCCTCAGCGCTCGAAGATGCCGCGATCGCCGAGCTCGGGGCCGTAGAAGCGCCCGGCGAGGTCGAGATGGTCGAAGAGGGCGGCGGCGGCGCTGTCGGCGTCGCCTTCCGCGACGGCGTCGAGGAGGCGGCCGTCGATCTCGCGATGCCGGTCCTGCAGCTCGCCGGCGGCGGAGAAGAGCGCCGGCCGGAAGCGCTCCGTGCGGTCCCACGCCGGGCGGATCATCTGCAGCAGCCAGGGAGCGCTGCAGGCTTCGTAGAGCGCGAAGTGGAAGTCGGTGTGGGCGCGCATCGCGCCGCGGACGTCCGTGGCCTCCCGCGCGTCGTCGAGGTCGGCCAGATGGAGCCGAGCACCCTCGACCTGGGCCGGGGTCACCCGCTCGGCCGCACGGCGGACAGCGAGGGACTCGAGCGCCAGGCGCACCTCGAAGAGGTCGCGCAGGTCGTCGACGTCGAGGGCCACCACGCGCGCCCCCTGGTGCGGGACGTGCTTGGCGAGACCGAGCGCCTCGAGCTGGCGCACCGCCTCCCTGATCGGCGAGATGCTCATGCCGAGCGAACGGGCCAGCTCGTCGAGGCGAAGCGGCGTGCCCGCTTGCAGCTCACCCATGATGATCGCCTCGCGCAGCTGTTCGAGGGCGTACTCGGCCATCGTGCGGTGGCGGAGCCGGCGGCCGTCGGTTTCGCGTGTCGTGGGCACCTGCGGCGGAGGCTCACACGAGCTTGATCAGATGTCAAACCCTGTGCGAGGATCCGGGTAATGGCCTCAGAGGCTCTTCCAGCCCGGCCACGGGTCTCGATCTCGCAGATCTCCACGTTCACGGCGAGCTTCGCCGACGACGTCGAGGCATACCGTGCCGCCGGGCTCGACGGGATCGGCATCTGGGAGCAGAAGCTCGGCGACGGCCCCGACGACGACGCGCTGCTTCTGCTCGAGCGCTCCGGGCTCGACCGCGCCTCGGCGGTTCCGGCCGTGCCCTCCATTCTTCCGCTGCCGCTGCTCGGCGGCCCCGATGATCCCCGGGAGCGCATCGACGCGATCCTCGGCTCGCTGCACCGGCTGGCGCCGTTTCGGCCGAGCGGGATCGTCTGCCTGACCGGCACCGGCGCCGGGCGCGATCCGGACGCTGCGCGCGGGATCGTCGTTCAAGGGTTGCGGGAGATCGCCGCGGAGGCCGCGTCGCTCGACCTGCGAATCGCGCTCGAGCCGTACCAGCGCGACGGTGGCGAGGAGTGGACGATCGTCTCGACGGTCCCCGAGGCGTTGGAGCTGATCCGCGACGCGGGCGATCTGCCGGCACTGGCGCTGCAGTTCGACATCTGGCACCTCTGGAACACGGAGACGCTGTTCGACGACATCACGCGAGCACGTCGATCGCTTTGCCGGCGTCCACGTCTCCGACATGCGCCTCCCGACGCGTGGCTTCGCCGACCGCGCCGCGCCCGGCAACGGAGTAGCGGGCGTACCGCGGATCCTGGCCGCGCTCGACGAGGCCGGCTTCGACGGCCTCTACGACATCGAGATCTTCTCCGACGACGGAACGCTCGGCGCGTCCTACGAAGACTCGCTCTGGCGCCTCGACCCCGGCGACGCCGCGACGCTGCTACGCGACGCCTTCCTGGCGTGCTGGCAGGCGCGCGAGTCCGACTTGCCCCCCAGTCCCCCGTCCGACCGCGAACTGCGGCGGCTGACAATGAAGGAGTAAAAGAGATGAGAGGACCAAGTTCCCGCCTGGGGCTTGTGGTGCTCGCGGTTGCGGCAATCGTCGTCGCGGTCGCCGCGACGGCCGCCGCACGCACCACCGCTGCCAAGCCGATCATCATCGGCTGGGCGGCCGACGGCACCGGCGCGATGGCGCCGTTCGACCAGCCTGCTCTGGCCGCGGCGAAGCTGCGCGTCAACCAGGTGAACGCGAAGGGGGGCGTCGACGGTCGGAAGCTGCAGATCATCACGTGCGACACGCAGGGCAACAAGCCGGCGATCGCCAAGTCCTGCGCGCTCAAGCTGATCGGGCAGGGCGCGAACGTCATCTTCACCACGTGCGACGTGAACTTCGCCGCACCCGTGGTGCAGGAGGCGATCAACCGGGGCATCCTGGCAGTCGCGCCTTGCATCGGCACCGACCAGATGGGGCCGAAGCGCTTCGGCAAGAAGGGCGCTCTGGCGTTCAGCTTCGGCAACGTCGCCCAGGACGAAGGGTCCGCGATGGCGCAGTACGCGTGGGGCCGCGGCTGGCGCACCGCATCGCTCGCCACCGACACGGTGATCGTCTACTTCCAGAACGTCGTCCAGGCGTTCAAGGCACGCTGGCTCCAGCTGGGCGGCAAGATCGCCGACCAGGAGACGTACCAGGATCCGACGTTCGGCGGGAACAACGTGCAGAACGCGGTCAGCCGACTCAACAACGCGAAAGCGGACGTGATCGTCACGTCGACCGCGGGCGCCTACGGTGCTCTCGCACCGCTCGTCACGGGCCTGCGGACGCTCGGGAACAAGACGCCGATCCTCAACTCGTGGGCGGGTGACGGCACGTACTGGCTCCCGAAGAGCCCG
This sequence comes from uncultured Thermoleophilia bacterium, assembly GCA_963774355.1. Taxonomy (GTDB): domain Bacteria; phylum Actinomycetota; class Thermoleophilia; order Gaiellales; family Gaiellaceae; genus PALSA-600. The sequence continues at coordinate 85,541 of CAVZER010000009.1, forward strand.
AAGGTGACGAACTACTACTTCGTCACCTACGCGTCGAGCTTCGGCAACGACCCGAACCCGGCGATCAACAAGCTCGCCAAGCAGGTCCATGCGGCGACCGGCGGCTTCATCACCGGGCCGGCCGCGATCGACGGCGTCGTGACGGCGATCCGCCGCGCCGGCGGATCGACGAACGGCGCTGCGCTCGCGGCGCAGATGGTGAAGTTCAAGAAGGTTCCGACGCTGTCGGGGCTCGTGAGCTTCTCGCCGCAACTGCACAGCGTGTTCGGCCGCCAGTATCGGGTGATCGAGATCAACAACAACGTGCCCAAGCTGGTCGGCCTCGTCGTCGCCAAGGTCGTGCCCAAGATCTAGTTCGGCTTTGACGGTCACGGCAGAACCAACGGACGGGAGGCCCGGAGGAACTCTCCGGGCCTCCGCCGTCTCGCGCTCCTTCGACGGAGTCCAGGCGCTGACGGAGGTCACGCTCTCGCTCGAGCGCGGCGAGGTGCTCGGCTTGATCGGCCCGAACGGGGCGGGCAAGTCGACGCTCGTGAACGTGCTCTCCGGGTTCGACCGGCCCTCGCGCGGCAGCGTCGAGCTCGACGGGCGCGACGTCACGCGCTGGCCGGCGCACCGGCGCGGGCGCCGCGGGCTTGCCCGGACGTTCCAGCACAGCCACTCGTTCGGCTCGCTGAGCGTGCGGGAGAACGTCGAGGTATCGGCGCTCGGCGTCGGAGCCTCGCCGCGCGACGCGGCGACGAAGGCGGCCGAGCTGCTCGAGCTGCTCGATCTGAACGACCAGGCTGAGATCCCGGCGATCTCGCTCGCCCATGGGGACGAGCGGCGGCTCAGCGTCGCGCGGGCCCTCGCCACCGAGCCGCGCTTCGTCCTGATGGACGAGCCGGCCGCCGGGCTCCCCGAGGCCGAGGTGCCCGCCTTCGCAGCAGTCATCCGACAGGTCCGCGACCAGCACGGCGCGGGCGTGCTGCTGATCGACCACAACATGGCGCTCGTGATGGACGTCTGCGACCGGATCCACGTCCTCGACCAGGGCAGGACGCTGGCGGAAGGGGTGCCGGGCGACATCCGCGCAAACCTCGACGTTGCCGCCGCCTATCTGGGCGAGAGTGCGGTGCACGAAGACGGTGAGGCTTGAGCTCGCTGGTCGTCGACGCGCTCGAGGTCCGCTACGGCGCGGTCTCGGCCGTTCGCGGGCTGTCGCTCGAGGTCCACGCCGGGGAGATCGTCGGCCTGATCGGGCCGAACGGCGCCGGAAAGTCGTCGACACTGCACGCGATCATGGGTGCGGCGCCGATCGCAGGCGGCGACGTACGCCTGGGCGACCGCTCACTCGTCGGGCTGCGCCCCGAAGCCGTCGCGCGCAGCGGCGTCGCACTCGTCCCCGAAGGGCGGCGGATCTTCGCCGAGCTGACCGTCGCCGAGAACCTGACGCTCGGCCTCGCCGGACGGCGGGCCCGCGCGGGCGCGGCGGCCGCAGTCGAGCGCGTGAACGAGCTGTTCCCGGTCGTCCACGAGTTCCGGGCGAGGCAGGCAGGCGCACTCTCGGGCGGCCAGCAGCAGCAGCTCGCGATCGCGCGGGCACTCGTCGCCGAGCCGGACGTGCTGCTGCTCGACGAGCCGTCACTCGGGCTCGCGCCGCGGATCGTCGACAGCGTCTTCGAGACGCTCGACAAGCTGCGTTCCGACGGCGGTGTCGCCGTGCTGCTCGTCGAGCAGCGCGCGCAGCGGACGATCGCGCTCGCCGACCGCTCATACGTGATCGCGAACGGCGAGCACCGGCTCACGCTCGGGCCGGACGACGCGGCCGACACCGACCGCCTGGTTCAGGCCTACCTGGCATGACATTGTCGTTCTTCCTCACGGTCGACTGGCAGACGCTCGCCGACGCGGTCGCGCTCGGCGGTATCTACGCGCTGATGGCGATCGGGATCGGGCTCGTCTTCGGGGTGCTGCGCCTCGTCAACTTCGCGTACGGGCAGCTCGTGATGGCCGGAGCGTTTGCACTCGCGCTCGGCTCGCAGTGGAACTGGCCGACGTGGCTCTCGATCGTCCTCTGCTTCGCCGTCGTGCTCGCCCTCTCGCTTCTGCTCGACCGGTTGGTCTTCCGCCCGCTGCGCACCCAGTCGCCCGCGGTGATGCTGGTCGCGACGTTCGCCGTCGCGTTCCTGCTCCAGAACATCGCGCAGGTCTGGTTCGGCTCGCTCGGCAAGATCGCGACCTCGCTCGCGCCGCTCAACCAGCCGTGGGTGATCTTCGGCGTCGACATCCGCAAGATCTCGATCGTCGCGATCGTCGTCACGATCGTCTGCCTCGGGCTGTTGCAGCTGCTGCTGACGCGCACCTCGGTCGGCCTCCACATGCGCGCTGCGTCGCAGGACTTCGAGACGTCGAGACTGCTCGGCGTGCGCGCGAACAGGGTGATCGCCTTCGCCGTGCTCGTCTCGGGAGCGCTCGCCGCGGTGGTGGCGGTGATGCTGACCGTCCAGAACCCGCTCGTCACGCCGGACTTCGCGCTCCAGGACACGATCGTCGTGCTTGCGGGTGTCGTGCTCGGGGGCCTCAACCGGCCGATCCCGGCGACGCTCGGCGGCTTCTCGATCGGCTTCGCGATCGGGTTGCTCGGCGGCGCGCTGCCGACGACGCAGAGCCAGTACCTGCCCTCGTTCATCTTCGCGGCCGTGATCATCGTGCTCCTGGTCCGGCCCGACGGGCTGTTCGTCCGGCGTACGACGGCGGCGCGACTGTGACCCGCGCCGCCTCAATCGTCGCCGCGCCTTGCCTGCTCGTCGCCGCGACGGCCGTGCTGGGCAGCGTCGTCTCGCCGGCCACCGGCGTGTACTTCATCACGGCGCTCGTCAGCGTCGCGATCGTCGTCTCGCTGTACGTCTTCATCGGCAACTCGGGCGTCGTGTCTTTCGGCCACATCAGCTTCGTCGCCCTGGGCGTCTGGACCGCGGGTGTCCTCACCGTTCCCCGCTCCGAGAAGACGGCGATCATGCCGGGCCTTGCGGGGGTCCTCCAGCGGACCACCGTCGGCAACGTGCCGTCGCTGCTGATCGCCGCCCTCGTCGGCGGCATCGCCGCGATCGTCGTCGGCTTGCCGCTGATGCGGCTGTCGGGCCTCGCCGCCGGCATCGCCACCTTCGCCGTGCTCGAGATCACGAACAACGTCCTGCGCTACTACGACAAGATCGGCCCCGGCCTGAACAACTTCTCGTCGGTGCCCGAGACCACGGGCATCTGGCAGGCCGGCATCGGCGCACTCGCCGCTATCGTCGCGGCATTCCTCTACGCACGGAGCAGATTCGGACGTCAGTTGCGCGCCACTCGCGAGGACCCGGCGTCCGCGGCGGCGGCCGGCGTGTCGATGTACCGGCAGCGACTCGTCGCCTTCGGGCTGTCGGGCGCAATCGCGGGCTTCGCCGGGGGCCTCTACGTCCACCTCCTGCCGCTGAACAGCCAGGACGTCTTTCTCGACCTGACCTTCATCACGCTCGCCATGCTCGTGATCGGCGGAACGACCAGCCTCTGGGGCGCCGTGGTCGGCGCCCTGGCAGTCAGCGCACTCGACTCGTTCCTGGCCGAGGCGGAGAACGGGATCAAGGTCCTCGGGGCGACGATCGACCTGCCGAGCGGGACGCGCGTGATCGCCGAGGGGGCGCTGATGGCGCTCGTCCTGATCTTCCGGCCGGGCGGCCTCACGAACGGGCGCGAGCTCGTGCTGAGGTGGCGGAAATGACGCGCGTCTGCGTCGCCGGGGCCGGATCGATCGGCAGCCTGCTCGCGGGCCACCTCGCCCGCGTCACCGAGGTGTCCGTGCTCACGCGCCGAGCCGACCACGCGCAGGCACTCGAACGCGACGGCCTCCGCGTGTCCGGCCGCAGCGACTTCGTCGCGCGGGTGACCGCCGCCGACGACCCATCCGCCCTTGCGCCGCCCGACCTCGTCATCCTCGCCTGCAAGGGCACCGACCTCGAGACCCTGGCGAGTCGACTCGAGGGGCAGTTCGACGGCGCGACGGTCATGACCGTGCAGAACGGGCTCGGGGCCGAGGAGATCGTCGCCGCACACGGCGAGTGGCCGCTGCTCTCGGCCGTCACGTTCATGAGCGGCACGCGTCACGACGACACGCACGTCGAGTACGTGCTCGACACGGCGACCTGGATCGGCCCTTTCCGCGACACGACCGGAGACGACGCACGCGCGGTCGCGGCGCTGATCGAGTCGTCCGGGCTCAAGGCCGTCGGCTTCGACGATCTGCGGCCGGCCCAGTGGTCGAAGCTGATCTTCAACGCGACGGTGAACGGCGTCGCCGCCCTGACCGAGCTGCCGCACGACTTCCACTTCGCGGAGGTCGAGCAGCATGGCGACCTCGGTCTGCTCGTCCGCGACCTGATCGACGAGGGCAAGGCAACGGCCGCCGCCGCGGGCATCGAGCTCGACGAGGACCCGTGGGAGATGAACGTCCTCGCGACGCGACGTGGCCATCGCCACTACCCGTCGATGCTCGAGGATGTCGAGGGGCACCGGCCGACCGAGGTCGAATCGATCAACGGATCGCTCATCCGCGAGGCACAGCGGCACGGCGTCGACGTGCCCCTGCACACCGCGGTCTACAGGCTCGTCAAGGCAAAGGAGGCTTCCTACACCTCATGAGGATCTGTGTCGTCGGCTCCGGAGCGGTTGGCTCGCTCTTCGCCGCAAACCTCTCGCTCCTCGACGACGTCGAGGTCGTTGCGTACGACCTGTCGGCGGCGCACGTCGACGCGATCAACGCGAACGGCCTGCGCCTCTCCGGCGCCGGCGACGTGCTCGGCCGGCCGCGTGCGACGACCGATCCGGCGGAGATCGGCCCCTGCGACTTCGGCATCGTCGCGACCAAGGCGATGCACACCGAAGCGGCGATCGCGGCGACCGCAGGAGCGTTCACGGACGGCTGCGTCGCGACGGTGCAGAACGGGATCGGCAACGAAGAGGTGATCGCAGCCCACGTCGAGCGCGTGATCCGCGGCACCACATTCCCGGCCGGGAAGATCGTCGAGCCGGGGCACGTGCAGTGGGACGTCAAGGGCGATACGACGCTGGGCCCGTTCGAGCCGTCGCCGGCACCGTTCGCCGAGGTCGAGCGGCTCGCCGACGCGTGCACGCGCGCCGGTCTGCCGACGCACGCGGTCGCGGACGCCCGCGGCCCGCAATGGCGGAAGGTGATCTTCAACGCCGCCACGAACCCGATCGGAGCGCTCACCGGGCTCACACACGGTCGCGTGTGCGAGCGCCCCGACCTGCGTGCGCTGGTCTCGGGGCTCGTCTCCGAAGGCAAGGCGGTCGCAACGGCGCAGGGAATCGAGCTCGATTCCGACCCGGAGGACCTGGTCGACCACGCCGCCAAGCCCGAGGTCGGCTACAACCACAAGGCCTCGATGCTGCAGGACGTCGAGGCCCGACGCACGACCGAGATCGACTACCTGAACGGCGGTATCGTCCGCTTCGGGGGCGAGCACGGGGTCGCGACCCCGCTGAACGAGGCGATCTGGGCACTCGTGAAAGGAGTGGAGCAGTCGTGGCAGCAGTGACGGGCACGACGTACACGGGCCTTCCCCCGGCGGAGATCGACCGCCGCTACTCGCGCATTCGCGAAGCGGCCGCGCGCGACGGGCTCGACGCGGTCGTCGTGTGCGGGAACGAGTACACCGGCTTCGAGGGCGCCGTCACCTACCTGAGCGGGTTCGTGATCGTGCACCGGTACGCGTACGTGCTGCTGCCGCTCGACGGCGAGCCCGCGATCGTGTTCCCGAGCGAAGCCCGTTACGTCGGCGAGCACGGGACGACCTGGATCGCCGACCAGGTGTTCGTGGACCGTCCGGGCGAGTGGATCGCCGACCGGGTCCGCGGACAGCGACGTCGGCGTGTACGGCCTCGACTACGTGATGACCGTCCGCGATCACACCGCGCTCACGGGCGCCTGCGAGCTCGTCGGCTGGGACGTCCCGTTCGACACGGCTCGTGCCGTCAAGTCGGAGCTCGAGCTCGAGTCGGTGCGGGAGAGCGTCCGGATCAACACCGAGGGCTTCTGGGTCTTCCTCGAAGCGTTCGAACCGGGCCGGACGGAGCGCGAGATGCTGGCGCCGTGCGAGGAGTACTTCGTCGCGCAGGGTTGCGGGCGCTGGACGATGGACATGGTGCTCGACGGCCCGGGAGGAGCAGCGCTGCCCGAGTTCAAGATCGCCGGCACGCGACCCGTCGAGGCGACCGACATGCTCCTGCCGTCGCTCGAGATCGCCGGGCCCGGCGGCCACTGGGTCGAGGTCTCGCGCGCGATCTGCGCCGGCGAGCCGAGCGACGACACGAAGCGGATGCTCGAGGCGTACGAGGAGTACTACGCGCTCGCCCCGGCGGCTCTGACCGCGGGCGCGACCGCACGCGACGCGCATCGCGCGGTCGCCAAGGGCTTCCTCGACCGCGGCTTCCATCTCGGTCACGTGACCGGGCACTCGATCGGGATGACGATGATCGAGTTCCCGAAGATCGGCGAGGCCGACGACACGCAGCTCGAGAGCGGCATGGTGCTCTCGATGCACCCGCACGCGATCTCCGTCGACGGCCGGGCATGTCTGTACATGCAGGACACGTGGCTCGTCACCGATCGCGGCGGCGTCCCGCTCGCCGGGCTCGAGATGAAGATCTACGACGGCACGGAGCGCCGGCCGTGACCGAGGCACCCGGGCTTTCCAAGCCGATCCTGCCGGGCGACGGCGGCTCCGACTACGAGCGGTACCTGCGCACCGACGACCTGCTCGCCCTGCAGAAGACGCGCGACCAATGGATCCATCGCGACGAGCTCCTCTTCCAGACGGTGCACCAGTCGTCCGAGCTGTGGCTGAAGCTCGCCTGGAACGAGGTGGAGGAGGCCACGCGGCTCGTGAACGAGGACGACGTGCCTGCGGCACTGCGCCTGCTGCGTCGCGCCAACGACTGCCTCAAGCTCGTGACCGCGGCGCTCGACATGCTCGAGCACATGTCGCCGTGGGAGTACACGACGGTGCGCAAGGTGCTCGGCCACGGCAGCGGCTTCGACTCGCCCGGCTTCCGCGAGATCCGCCGCGTGACTCCCCCGCTCGGCCAGGCGTTCGACGCGGCCCGCGAGCGGGCCGGACTGTCGCTCGTCGAGGTGTACACGCGCGGCCGCGAGTTCGACGCGCTCTACAACCTCGCAGAGCAGCTGATCGAGTGGGACGAGCGCGTGATCGTGTGGCGGGTGCGCCACTTCAAGGTCGTACAGCGCGTGATCGGCGGCGACGTGATCGGCACGCAGGGCACACCTGTCGAGGTGATGGGGCGGCTGATTCACAAGTCGTTCTTCCCCGAGCTCTGGGACGTCCGCAACGAGCTGACCTACCTCAACCCGCCGGAGTGATGGCCTTTCACGGTGTTGCGCTCGGCTGCGGGAACTTCGGCGGCGTCGGATCGGCGCCCGAGTTCTTCGGCCAGGGGATCGACGAGGAGACGGCCGTCGCGATCATGGACGCGGCGTGGGCCGGCGGCATCCATTGGTTCGACACCGGCGACGCCTACGGAGGCGGGCGGAGCGAGCAGTTCATCGGACGCTGGCTGGCCGAGCAACGGCCCGAGGGGATCCGGCTGACGACGAAGGTCTTCCACTCGACGACCGGCACGCCGGGCGACGAGGGCCTTGCTCCCGACCGGATCAGGCGGCAGCTTGCCGGCAGCCTCGAGCGCCTCGGCGTCGACCGCGTCGACCTCTACCTCGCGCATGAGCCGGACCCAGTCGGTGCCGATCGAGCAGACCGTCGAGACGTTCGAGGAGCTCCGCTCGGAAGGGTCGATCGGTGCGTGGGGGCTCTCGAACTACGACGCGGACGGCCTGCGAGAGGCGCTGGCGGTTGGGAAGCCCGCCCTCGTGCAGAACTCCTATTCGTTGCTCGATCGCGGCGACGAGGACGCCGTCATCCCGCTCTGCGCCGAGCACGGCATCGCCTTCGTTCCGTTCGGGCCTCTCGCCGGGGGCTGGCTGACCGGCAAGTACCGGCGCGGCGCGGCGTTCCCCGACGGCTCGCGAATGACCCAGCGGCCCGGGCCGTACGCGGAGTACGTCTCGGACGCAGTGTTCGACGGTCTCGAGCGGCTGGAGGCCGAAGCCGACGCACGCGGTGTCGCGATGTCCGCACTCGCGTTCGCCTGGGTGCTCTCGAGCCCCGGCGTCACCGGCGCCGTCTGCGGCCCGATGCGGCCCGAGCACCTGCAGCCGGTGCTGACGGCGGCCGGACTGACGATCCCTGCCGGCGAACGTGACAGGATCGCGGGGTTCTTCTCATGACGGTCCGCATCCTCGACGAGAACGACGTCCGGCGACTGCTGCCGATGCCCGCATGCATCGACGTGATGTCGGACGTGCTCGCCGGCCTGGCCCGCGAGGAGCTCTACAACCCACTGCGCTTCGTCGTCCGGCCTCGGGACGAGCCGAGCCTGATGGGCCTGATGCCGGCGCACCGCCGCGGCGAGGCACCGCTCTGGTCGCTGAAGGCGCTGACGATCGTTCCCGGGAACAGTGCACGCGGCCTCGACTCGCATCAGGGGTTCGTGGCGCTCTTCGACGGCACGACCGGTGAGCCGAGGGCGATCATGAACGCGGGCGGAATCACGGCGATCCGCACCGCCGCCGTCTCGGGGCTCGCGACGCGGCTGCTCGCCCGCGAGGACGCGAAGACGCTCGCGATCCTCGGCACCGGGACGCAGGCGCGTTCGCATCTGGAGGCGATGCACGCCGTTCGTCGTTTCGACCGTGTGCTCGTCTGGAGCGCGAGCGGACGGACGCTGGACGGCGCCGAGAGCGTCGCCACCGTCGAGGAGGCGGTCCGTGATGCGGATGTCGTCTGCACGGTGACCTCGTCCGCCGAGCCCGTGCTCGAGCACGGTTGGCTCAAGCCCGGCGTGCACATCAACGCAGTCGGGTCGAGCATCCCGACGCGCGCGCGAGCTCGACACGGCGACGATGTCGGCGGCCGCGCTCTTCGTCGACCGGCGCGAGTCGACGGTCAACGAGGCAGGCGACTATTTGGTCCCGTTGCGCGAAGGCGCGCTCGACGAGTCGCACATCCGGGCCGAGCTCGGCGAGGTCTTGATCGGCGCGGCTGACGGCCGGCGCAGCGACGACGAGCTCACCGTCTTCAAATCGCTCGGGCTCGCGGTCGAGGATCTCGCGGCAGCGGAGCACGTCCTCGCCGGTGCCGAGGCCGAGAACGCCGGCACCGTCGTCGCTCTGTGATCCCGCTCGCCGACATCCTCCGCGCGCGCGAGGTGCTCGACGGCATCGCGCTGCGCACGCCGCTCGTGCCGCTTCCGGTCGACGGCGACGTCGAGATCCTGCTCAAGCTCGAGCTGCTGCAGCCCGTGAACTCGTTCAAGATCCGCGGAGCCGGAAACGCGATCCTGCAGGCGTCCGACGCCGAGCTGAGCGACGGCGTGCTCACAGCGAGCGCCGGCAACATGGCTCAGGGCGTCGCCTATGCGGCGAGGCTGCGCGGCGTTCCGGCGACGATCGTCGTACCGGAGCATGCGCCACAGACGAAGATCGCGGCGATCGAGCGGCTCGGCGGCACCGTCATCCGCGTGCCGTACGACGAGTGGTGGCAGGTGCTGGTCGACGGCCGTTACGAAGGGGCCGGCGGCCTCTTCGTCCATCCGGTCGACAACCCGTTCGTGATGGCCGGGAACGGCACGATCGGACTGGAGCTGCTCGAGCAGTCCGACGACTTCGACGCGGTCGTCGTCCCCTACGGCGGCGGTGGGCTGATCACGGGCATCGCGAGCGCGGTCAAGTCCGAGCGTCCGGGCGTCAGGTTCTACGCGGTCGAGCCGGAGACCGGGGCGCCGGTGACGGCGACCCTCGCGGCCGGCGAGCCGACCGCCGTCGAGTACACGCCGTCGTTCGTCGACGGCTCCGGCAGCCGCGCGCTCATTCCCGGCGTCTGGGCGCACGCCGCCGGGCTGATCGACGGGGCGTTCGCGCTTCCGACAGCCGAGACGGCCGCGGCCGTGCGGCTGCTGGCCGAACGGGTTCGCGTGATCGCGGAGGGCGCCGGCGCGCTCGCCGTCGCCGCCGCGACCGGCGGCCGCGTCACGGGCGCGCGCAAGATCGTGTGCATCGTCTCGGGCGGCAACATCGACACCGCGGTGCTCAGCCGGATCCTGGCCGGCGAGCTGCCGTGACGTTGCAAGCGTCGCTCGACCCGGTATGACCCGGATGATCCTGTGGGACTTCGACGGCACGCTCGCGGAGCGCCCGGGGATGTGGAGCGGCTGCATGCTCGAGGCGCTGGACGCGCACACCGACGGCCACGGCGTGACGCGGGACGATCTGCGGCCGTTTCTTCGCGACGGCTTTCCGTGGCACCGGTCGGACACCCCTCATCACGAGCTCTCGAAGCCGGACGCGTGGTGGGGGCAGGTCGAGGCTCTCCTTGCAGCCGCGTACGAGGGCGTCGGGATCGAGTCGGCCACTGCGAGCGACCTCGCAAGCCTCGCCCACGCGCGCTACGTCGATCCGTCGATCGGTTGGAGGCTCTTTCCGGACGTGACGCCCGTGCTCGAGCGCCTGCGGGCGCAGGGCTGGTCGCATGTCGTCCTGTCCAACCACGTCCCGGAGCTTCCCGCCATCGCCGCCGGGATCGGACTGACTCCGCTCGTCGACCGCATCGTCACGTCGGCCGCAACCGGGTTCGAGAAGCCGCATCCCGAGGCCTTCGCTCGTGCCTTCGACGGCACCGGCCGCCCGGCAGACGTCTGGATGGTCGGGGACAACGAGGCGGCCGACGTCGCCGGGGCCGAAGCGGTCGGGATCCCGGCGATCCTCGTCCGCCGCGAGGGCACGAGCGCCGCGCGGCGCGCCCGCGACCTGCTCGAGGCTGCCGCGCTGATCGAGACGGGCGTCGAGTAGACCGGGTGCCTGGCACCTAGGTGCCAGGCACCAGCTTCAGACCGAAGCGGTGACGGCCGGGACGGGTGCAGGCCGGCCGAAGTAGAAGCCCTGCGCGCCGTGACAGCCGAGCTCGCCGACGATGCGCCGCTGGTGCTCTGTCTCGATGCCCTCGGCGACGAGCATCAGGCCGAGCGCGTTCCCGAGATCGACGATCCCCTTGAGCAGGACGAGATCGTCGTCGATGCCGTCGATCGCGGCGGTGAAGCTGCGGTCGATCTTCACGATGTCCACGGGCAGCCGGCGCAGGTAGGCGAGCGACGCGTACCCCGTACCGAAGTCGTCCAGTGCGAGTGAGATCCCCATCGCCTTGAGCACCATCAGCTGCTGCTCGACTCTGTCGCCCGACGACAGCAGCACGGTCTCGGTGAGCTCGAGCGTCAGGCAGGCCGGAGGGAAGCCGGACGACTCGAGCGCCTGCTCGACGTGGCCGACGAAGTCGGGGTGCTGCAACTGCCGAGCCGAGACGTTGACCGACATCCGCACCTCCCGGCCGAGCTCGGCGTGCAGCGAGGTTCCGCGCCGGCACGCCTCGGCAAGCACCCACTTGCCGAGCGGCACGATCAGTCCCGTCTCCTCCGCCAGCGGGATGAAGTCGAGCGGGCCGACCTGTCCGTGCTCGGGATGCTGCCAGCGTAGGAGCGCCTCGTACCCCGAGATCGTGCGCAAGTCGAGATCGACGACCGGCTGGAAGTCGAGCGTGAACTCGCCGCGGTCGACGGCCCGCCGGAGCTCCGCCGCCCGGCGCGAGCGCTCGACGGCGCTCCGGTCGAGAACGGAGTCGAAGAATGCAAAACCCGTCTCGCGCTGGCTCTTGGCGCGATACATGGCGGCATCCGCCTCCTTGAGCAGGAGCTCGGGCTCGTCACCGAGCGCGATGCCGATGCTCGCCGTGACCGAGACGAATGCAGGTCCGAGCCCGATCGGCTCGATGATCCGTTGCAGCAGGCGCTCGGCTGCACGAGCCGCCTCGGCCGGCTCGGTGACAGCGGCGAGGACGATCGCGAACTCGTCCCCTCCCAGCCGTGCCGCCCCGTCACCTGCGCGAACGGTGTTCTGGATGCGGCGGCCGAGCCGCGCGAGCACCGCGTCGCCGACGTCGTGCCCGAAGCGGTCGTTGACCTCCTTGAAGTGGTTCAGGTCCATGAACAGGAGCGCCGTCTGCTCCCCGCCGTTCTTGCGAAGTGCCGCCGCATGCTGAAGCTGCTCGTGGAAGAACGCCCGGTTCGCGAGCCCGGTCAGCGGGTCGTAGAGCGCCATCTGCCGCAGCTGCGCCTGGGCTTCGCGCTCCGCGGTGACGTCGAGCAGGTACCCCTGGAGGTAGAGCGGCTTGCCGTCCTCGCCGACGACGACCACGCCCTCGTCGCGCACCCAGACCACCCGGCCGTCGCGGGCGATCAGCCGGTACTCGACCGAGAGGGGCTCGTGCGTCGCGTGTGTCCGGGCGTGGGCGGTGAGCACGCGGTCGCGATCCTCGGGATGGAGCGTACGAACGAAGAGCGTCGCGTCGGCCTCCCAGTCCTCGACCGTGTATCCGAGGAGCGGCTCGATCTGCGTGCTGGTGAAGACGTTCGAGCTCGCCGCGTCGAGCGCGTCGATGTACACCACGAGCGGAAGCTGTTCGACCAGCGTCCGGTAGCGGCGCTCGACGTCGTCGTACGCGGGCACATGCGGGCGCGTTATCTCCCCCCGGGTGGACTGCACTGAAACGGCATCGGCAGCCGACCGGGGCCGCCCCGTCCCCCGCCCGGGGGAGTCCGGCTCTTAGGACGTCCCGAAGAAGACCTGGAACGAGCGGCCGGTGGGGTCGACCGCCGTCGGCCTCGCCGTCCCGGACGTCCCGAGCCCGCCGAAGCGGCTCGAGGCATCAGGCACGAGGTCGATCGCCGTCGACGCCCAGGTCGAGTCGGTGACGACTCCCGCATGGGTGTTCGCGATCGCCGCGATGCGCGTGAAGGGCACCGTGCCGAAGTTCGCAAGCGGGAGCGCGCGGCAGTGCATCAGCTGCGCGTCACAGGTGGACGGCGCCTCGGCGATCCATTCGGCCGAGGTGAAGTCGGTGGCGGCGGGTGTCGGCAGGAGCTTGGTGAAGTTCGTCTTGCGCGTCCGGTCCTTCACCTGGACGAGGATGCCGGTCGGCTCCACGTTCACGGAAGCGGAGATCAGGTCTCCGGGACGGATCTTCAACTTCACCGACACCGACGCCGAGGGGACGAGCTCGTACCAGGCGCTGTAGACCGCTGTTCCGGCGGCAGTGCAGTTGGCCTGCGTGCCGACCTGCTCGAGCGCATTCGCGTCGACGGCGAGGCCTCCGAGGCCCACCCAGAAGGCGGAGAACGTGGGCTCGCCTGCGGAGCACGAGACCTTGGGCTGGACCCAGGTCGCAGTCGTGCTGGTGAAGGAGAGCGTCGACGTCGACCCGGTGATCGGCTGGCCGGCGATCGTGCTCGGATCGGAGATCGCCCACCCGGCCCAGTTCGAGCTCTGTTCGTCGTTTCGTGCGGCGGCGGCGACCTGGGGCAGTGCGGCGACCGCGGCAAGTGCCGCGGTCGCCAACAGGAGGATCCTGCCCCGAGTCACGAATTCGCCGGACGCGTTCCCAAGGTCGCGGACACGGTACGCGATTGCCCGTCCCTGACGACGACGAGCTTCACCACGTCGCCCGGCAGGTGGGAGTCGATGAGCCCGCGGAGCTGCTCCGCGGTCGTCACATCCGTCCCGTCGACGCTCTTGACCACGTCGCCGCCGGTCGGATACTGGACGCCGGCGATCGTCACCGATCCGGTGGACCCCTTCAGCCCAGCCGAGGACGCGCCGCTACCCGACTCGACGGTCTTCACCGCCACTCCGGCCGCGTCGCCGATCGTGCCGGCGAGACTCGCCGGGATCGTCTGGACCGTGACCCCGAGCAGCGCGTGCTTGGCCTTGCCGGTTTGGATCAGCTCGGTGGTCACCATCTGGATCGTGTTCGACGGGATCGCGAAGCCGATGCCCTCGTTCCCGCCACCCTGGCTCTGGATCTGCGCGGTGATGCCGATCACCTTGCCGTCGAGGTCGAGCAGCGGGCCGCCCGAGTTGCCGTGGTTGATCGCGGCGTCGGTCTGGATCGCGTTCTCGATCGGCATGTTGTTCGGAGAGCTGATCTCGCGGCCGACAGCGCTGACGATGCCGCTCGTGACGGTGTCGTCGAGCTGGTACGGATCGCCGATCGCGATCACGCCGTCACCGACGGCGACGTTGCTCGAGTCGCCGAAGGACAGCGGATGGAGGATGCTCGCGGGCGCGTTCACCTTGAGGACTGCGAGGTCGGTCGACTCGTCGCTGCCGACGACGGTCGCCTTGTACGTCGATCCGTCGTCGAACGTCACGGTCACCGAGCTCGCGCCCTGGACCACGTGCTCGTTCGTGACGATGTGGCCGGCGGTGTCGACCACGAATCCTGTTCCCTCTGCCTCAGCGGTGCCGCTGCTGCCGCCGCCGGGGAACGTCTGCGGCGTGCCGCTGCCGGTGCTCGAGGTCGTCACGTCGACTTCGACGACGCCGGGTGAGACGTCCTTGGCGATCTGCCCCACGGAGAGGGGCCCGTTGGTGTTGGCGGTCCTGGTCGTGGTGACGGCAGGCGTCGAGGCCACCGTCGTCGCGACGGCGCCGGTCGTGGACGCGCGGTGCGCGCCCAGGCCGTAGGCAACGGCGGCGGCTCCGGCACCGACGAGCACGACAACCGCGACGAGTGCCGCGGCGCGCCGTCTGGAAGAGCTGAACATGTCGTTTCCCTTCTTCGGGTTCGAGGTCACCCCTCCAGAGAATCCATGCCTGCTCGGAGTCTGCTTGGAGTCGCCTGTGGAGGACCTAAGAAAGCGCGGCGCAACCGGCGCTGCCGTCAGAGTTCGGCCTCGTGTCTTCTCTCGGCCCAACTCAGCGCGGGTTGCCCCCTGCGCTCCGTCATCGCGACTTCCGCCGGCTGTGGGGCGGCTTCCTGGCCTCCGGGTTCGCAACGCAGATGGTCGCGGTCGCCGTCGGCTGGCAGGTCTACGCGATCCATCAGAGCGCGTTCGACCTCGGGCTGATCGGGCTGGCGGAGTTCATCCCGCTCCCGCTGCTCGCGCTCCCCGCGGGCCAGTTGGCCGACCGGATGCCGCGGGTGCGGCTCTTCGCCTTGTCGATCCTCGCCGAGGCGGTGATCGCCGGACTGCTGTTGCTCGTCACGATCCAGGGCGCGCGCCAGCTCTGGCCGTTCGTCACGCTCGCGGCGCTGACCGGCGTGACGCAGGCGTTCGGAGCGCCTGCCGGGCGCTCCCTCACACCGGAGATCGTCCCGATCGACCTGCTCACCGGCGCGCTCGCGCTGCGCTCCGTCGCCGGCCAGCTCGCGACCGTCGCCGGCCCTGCCGCAGGCGGGCTCCTGTTCGCGATCCGCCCCGAGGCGCCGTACACCGTCGCCGTCGTGATGCTCGTCGCCTCGGTCGGGTGGGTGCTCCTCGTCCCGGAGCCGCGCTCGACCGCCGCTTCCGAGGAGCCGCCGCCCCGGCTCGAAAGCCTGCTCGGGGGCATCCGGCTGATCCGGGCCACACCGATCCTGCTCGGCGCGATCACGCTCGACCTCTTCGCCGTCCTTTTCGGTGGCGCGGTCGCGCTGCTGCCGCTGTTCGCGCGATCGATTCTCCACACCGGGCCGTTCGGGCTCGGCATCCTGCGCAGCGCGCCGGCCGTCGGTGCGCTCGTCGCGGGGATCCGCCTGGCGCGCCGCCCGCTCCGCGGCCCTGCCGGACGCACCCTGCTCGTCGTTGTCGGCGCGTTCGGCGTCTGCATGATCGTGTTCGGGCTGTCCCGCTCGTTCTGGCTTTCGCTGGTCGCGCTCGCCGTCAGCGGATTCGTCGACATGTTCTCGATGAACATCCGCTCGACGATCGCCGCGCTCGCCACACCGAACGAGCTTCGCGGACGCGTGAACGCCGTCGAGAACGTCTTCATCAGCGCGTCGAACGAGCTCGGAGCGTTCGAGTCGGGCGCGGCGGCGGCGCTGCTCGGTGCGGTGCCCGCGGTCGTGGCGGGCGGCATCGTGACGGTGGCGCTCGCGCTCGGGTGGCACCGTGCGTTCCCGGCGCTCGCGCGCGTCGACCGACTCGAGGACATCGAGCCGGCCGACCCCGCCTATGAGAGCGCCTAACCGCCGGTGTTCTCCGAGCCTCAACCGGTGGCCTTGCGGCGCCGGTATGCGCGTGTCTTCTTCCGGTTGCCGCAGAGCTGCATCGAGCACCAGGTTGCCGATCGGTTCGGCGAGTAGTCGTAGAACGACCAGTGACAGTTGCGGCAGGCCTTGAGCCGCTCCCAGCTACCGTCGAGCATCGCGGCGAACGCGAGGGCGACGATGCGGTCGATCTCGTCGCCGTTCGCCCGCACGCCGAGCCGCCCGTCCGCCGAGAGCTCGAGCGCCAGCCGGCCCGCGGCGTCGTTCACGACCGACACCGCCTCCGCGTCCAGCGGAAGGACGTTGTTGGCGAGCGCCAGCGACCGGAGCGCCTCGCGCAACTCGCGTGCCCGGTCGAGCTCGCCGGCGAGCGAGCGCTCTTCGAGCCACGCGGGCAGCCAGTCGACGCCGTTCTCCAGGTCGGCGCTGTTGATGAACTGCTGCACTTCACGCAGCGGTTCGGGCGCGGCCTTCGGAACGTCGTAACGTGGCACCGTTGCCTCGAATTCTAGACACCGGTACGATGGGAGTACCGGTGTCGATGCGACGCATCGCCTTCCCGCTTCGCCTCGTCGGGGCGCGCCTCGCGGCGGGCGGCGAGCGGGCGCTCCTGATCGCCCTCGGCGTGGCGGCCGGAGCGGCGGTGCTGGCGGCGGTGCTCGGCGGTCGCCTCGTGATGCAGGATCGCTCGCTCGCGCTCGCGACCGCGCAGCTCCAGCCCGCCGATCGAGAGGTGCAGGTGACCTGGAGCGGCGCGGTCGACAGCTTCCCGCGACTGAACGCCGAGGTCGTCCCGCAGCTCACCGAGGTGACGGGCGCCGCGCCCGCAGCCGCGATGCTCTTCCGCGAGTCGTCGATCCAGGGCCGCCTCGTCAACCTGCGCGCGGCCGACGACCTCGGCCGCTACGTGCGGCTGATCTCCGGGCGGCTCCCGACGACGTGCGTCCCGTCGCACTGCGAGGTGTTGCGGCTCAAGGGTGCAGGCCCGATCCCGTCGACGCCGGCGCTCCACCTGATCCTTGTCGGGCGCGCCGCACTGAAACCAGGCGCACCGATGGCACCGTTCGTCCTGCCCGCTCCGCAGACGGAGATGGTCGCGCAGGCGGTCCACTACCACACGCCGCAGCCGTCGCCGATCGTGATCGCCGACGGGATCGTCGGACTGTCCCGCACGACGGAGCTCGAGACCTTCTATCGCTCCTACGCCTGGTTCGTGCCGGTGCGGAGCGGCGACATCCATCCCTGGTCGGTCGGTGCGTTCTCGGCGCGCGTGCAGCGGATCTCGGCGGCGCTCGAGGCGAGCCCGGACGAATTCGACGTGACGGCGCCCACCGACACGCTGGCTGCCGCAGCCGCCGCGTCCACCGCGGCGTCGCGGCGGCTGCTGCTCCTCGGCGGCGAGGGAGCAGCGCTCCTGCTCGCGTTCACCGTGCTCGCAGCGTCGGCCCTGCGCCGCGACGTCGGCGACGCGCGGCGACGGCTCGTCTGGTTCGGCGCGCGACGCTGGCAGGTCGAGCTGTTCACGCTCGCCGAAGCGGCGGCGCTCGCGGTGACGGGAACGATCGTCGGATGGGCGCTCGGCGGCGCCGTCGCTGCCGTCGTCGCAGAACAGGCCGGCTCACCGGCCGGTCAAGTCGTCGTGCACGGCCTACTGTCGCGTGATGGCCTGCTCGCTGCTGCAGCCACCGCAACGATCGCTGGGCTCTTGCTGTACGCGACCGTCCGCGCTCCGGCCGTTCAGCTCGGCCGGCTCGCATTCACGCCGCTCGACGCCGCGGCGATCGGCGCGATCGCGATCGTCCTCATCGGTTGGGCGCGCGGATCGATCGGCGCCCCGGCGCTCGCCTCGAGCAGAGGGACGAGCGCATACCTGCTGCTCGTTCCCGCGCTGATCGTGTTCGCAACGGCCGTGCTGGCGGCGCGGCTGCTCGCGCCCGCGCTCCGTGCGCTTGGCCGCCTCGGGCGGCGCGGACCGATCTCGCTCCGCCTCGCGGCGGCCTCGCTCGCGCGCAACCCGGGTCACGCGGCGATCGCGGCGACGTTCCTGGTCGCCAGCGTCGGGCTGGCGCTGTTCGCCCTCGTCTACCGCTCGACGCTGATCAGGGGGCAGCACGACGAAGCCTCGTACACGGTCCCGGCGTCGTTCGTGCTGACGGAGGATCTCTCGCAGCTGATCCCGGTGCTGCACGGAGCTCCCGCGGCCGCGTACCCGGCGACTCCGAAACGCGTGCTGCGGCTGACGGGCAACGTCCCGAGCGGCGCCACCTTCACGATGCTCGGTCTGCCGACGCCGAGCCTCGCCGACGCCGGCGGCTGGCGCCGCGACTTCGCGTCGCTCTCACTGAACGAGCTCGGGCGCAGGGTGACGCCGACGAGGAGCATGGCGCTCCGGACGCAGTCGCTGCCGCCTGGACGCCGTTTCACGCTCCCGGTCTCCGTGCGCGGCGACAACATCGGGGTGATCGCGATCTTCCGCTCGCCGCTCGACGACTACCAGCCGGTGTCGCTCGGCCACTCGAACGGCGACAAGGCGGTCGTCCTGAGCGGCCGCATCCCGTTCCGTCACGCGACACTCGCGCAGCTTCAGTTCGCGCTGACGGCGAACAACCTCCACGGATCGGCGAACGGGGGCATCGGCATCCAGCCGAGCGCGAAGGGCGTCGCCACGTTGGGGACGGCCCGCGTCAACGGAGTGCCCGTGCCCGGCGCGCTTCGGAGCTTCACGGGGACCGGAGCGTTGAGCGGCTCTCCCCCGCGCGTCGGGTACCTGATCACACCCGACCGGCCGGCCGTCCTCCGGCCGGTTCAACCGACGGATGGGCTCGCGATCCCGGTGCTGGCGACGCGCGCCGTCGCCGCCGAGGCCGGCCCGAACGGGATCATCCCGTTGCAGGTCGAGGGCGAGCAGGTCGCGGCCCGCGTCGTGGGCGTGATCCGCCGTTTCCCGTCGATCGTCGGCGATGCGGTGATCGCCGACCGGCAGACGATGTCGACGTTGTTCGACACGCGCTCGCCCGGGCTCGGCACCACCGACGAGCTCTGGCTCGACGTGCCGCCCGGACAGGAAGCCACAACGGCTGCGCGACTCGAGCGCGCGCCGTTCACCGCGATGACCGTCGCGTCGCGCGCCGCCACGCTGCAGACGCTCGAGTCGGATCCACTTGCGCGCGGAGCGCTCCTGACGCTCGCCGGGACCGCGGCGGTCGCGCTGCTGCTCGCGCTCGTCGGGCTCGTGCTCGCGATCGTCTCGGACGTGCGTGACGACCGTGGCGAGCTCTTCGACCTCGAGGCGCAGGGTGCGGCGCCGTCGACGATCCGCGCACACCTCCGGCTCCGTGCGCTGCTCGTGGCGGCATTCGGGATCGTGGGCGGGCTCATCCTCGGAGCGATCCTCTCTGCGCTCGTGATCTCGCTCGTCTCGGTGACCGCTGCAGCGGCCGAGCCCGAGCCACCGCTTCGGCTGTCGCTGGACTGGCAGCTGTTCGCGGTCGCGGCCGTCGTGTACGTGCTGCTCGCAGTGCTGCTCGTCGCGGCGGCGACGAGCCTGCGCGGGCGGGCGCCGGCACGCGCAGCAGAGGCGGCGGCGTGACCGCCTCCGCGATCGAGCTGCGCGATGTCTTCCGCGTCCACTCGACGCCCGAAGGCGACGCCGCGGCGCTGCAGGGGCTGTCGCTGCGCGTGGCGGACGGCGAGGTGCTCACCGTGCTCGGCCCGAGCGGTTCGGGCAAGTCGACGCTGCTCCGGATCCTTGCGGGCCTCGACCGGCCGTCCGCCGGGATCGTGCGCGTCTACGGCGAGGAGGTCGGAAAGCTGCCGGCGCGACAGCTCGCGCGGTACCGATCGACCTTGCTCGGGTACGCCGACCAGCACTACTCGCGAGCGCTGTCGCCGGAGCTGACCGCGCGCGAGCTCGTCGCCCTCCAGCTCGGACTGCGCGGCGCGACGGCGTCCGACCGCCTGCGGCGCGCCGACGAGCTGCTCGAACGTGTCGGGCTCGCGTCGAAGCGCGACCGGCTGCCTGCTCAGCTCTCCGGCGGCGAGCAGCAGCGCGTCGCGTTGTGCGCGGCGCTCGCGCACCGCCCGCGCGTCTTCCTCGCCGACGAACCGACCGGCGAGCTCGACGCGGCAACCGCCGACCAGGTGTACGGAACGCTCGCCGAGCTGGTGCGCGAGCATGCGTGCACGACGGTGATCGTCAGCCACGACCCCGAGTCGACGCGCATCGCCGACCGCATCGTCCGCATTCGCGACGGGCGCGTGTCGGAGGAGTGGGCCCGGGACGGCGCGGAGAGCGACACGATCGTGGTCGGCCGCGGCGGTTGGTTGCGCCTGCCGGAGGAGCTGCTCCTGCGCGCAGGCATCGGATCGCACGCGACGGCACGGCTCGACGGGGGAGCGGTCGTCGTCGAGGCGACGGCGGGCGGCTCCGTCGAAGGGCCGGTGCCTGGCACCAAGGTGCCAGGCACCACCGTTCCTTCGGCGACCCGGCGGCCCGTCGTCGCCGCCGTGCGAGAGCTGGACAAGCGTTTCGGCAGCACGGTCGTGCTCGAAGGGCTCTCGGCCGAGTTTCGCGGCGGGCTGCTGCACGCCGTCACGGGCCCTTCGGGCTCGGGCAAGACGACGCTGCTGCATCTGCTCGCCGGCCTCGAGCTGCCCGACGGCGGATCGATCGAGGTCGACGGTGTCGAGCTGGGCTCGCTCGACCGCACGGGCCGGGCAGGCCTCCGCCGCGAGAAGATCGCGTACGTCGGACAGCAGGTCGGGCTGATTCCACACCTGTCCGCGCTCGAGAATGTGGAGCTGGCGCTCGCGGTGCGCGGGATCGAGGACCGCCCCGCCGCCCTCGCGGCGCTCGACTCGGTCGGGCTCACCGACCGCGCGACGCAGCGCGTCGGGCGGCTCTCGCAGGGCGAGCGGGCACGCGCGGCGATCGCGCGGGCGCTGGCCTCGCGCCCTGCCCTCCTGCTCGCCGACGAGCCGACGTCACGGCTCGACGGGGCGAACGCCGTCTCGGTCGCGGTCCTCCTCGCGCAGCTCGCGCGCGCGACGGGGGCGGCCGTCGTCTGTGCGACGCACGATCCACTCGTGATCGAGCAGGCCGATCAGCGTGTCGCGCTGACCTCTTCGCCGTAGACGCCCTGCCGGCGCCGGCGCCAGTTCGACCATCCGCCCTCGAACGAGCGCATACCGCCGTCGGAGACCTCGAGGATGCGATCGGCGATGCGGTCGAGGAAGTAGCGGTCGTGCGAGACGAAGACGGCGGTGCCGTCGAACGACTCGAGCGCCGACTCGAGCATCTCGACCGATTCGATGTCGAGGTGATTCGTCGGCTCGTCGAGCAGCAGGCAGTTCGCTCCCTCGAGCATCAGCAGCAGCAGCTGCAGGCGCGTCCACTCGCCGCCCGACAGCGTGCGCAACGGCCGCCGCACCTGCTCGTACGAGAAGAGGAACTTCATCAGCCGCGAGACCGCTTCCCCCTCGGAGATCGGCGCCGAACGGCGGACGAGCTCGAGCGGCGTCGCGTTCGGATCGGCGGGCCGCCGGTCCTGCGCCAGCCGCCCGAAGTGGATCGACGGGCCTGCCTTGCGCTCGCCCTCGGTCGGCTCGAGGTCGCCCGCGAGCACGCGCAGCAGCACCGACTTGCCGGCGCCGTTCTCGCCGACGACGCCGACTCGCTCGCCGCGCAGCACGGTCAGGTCGACACCCGCGAGGATCGGCCTCCCGCCGAGCTCGACACCGGCCTCGACGAGCTCGACGACCCGCTCCCCGCCGCGCGCATGGGGCCGCAGCTCCAGTGCGATCTTGCGGCGCTCGAGCACGGGACGGTCGACCTTCTCCATGCGGTCGATCTGCCGCTGCTTGTTTCGCGCCTGCTTGATGTGGCGCTCGTCGACGACGCGGCGCGCCCAGTCCTCGAAGCGCCTGATCGCCTCCTCGAGGCGGGCGATCTCCTTCTGCTGCGTGACGTAGAGCTGCTGCTGACGCTGCAGCTCGAGCTCGCGCGCGACGGTGTAGGCGGAGTAGTTGCCGCGCCACATGCGGATGCGGCCGCCGGTGAGCTCTGCGATCTCGGAGACGGTCTCGTCCAGGAGGTAACGGTCGTGCGAGACGGCGACGGCGGCTCCGTCGAACGCGCCGATCAGCGCCTCGAGACGCTCGCGCGCCTCGACGTCGAGGTGAGCCTCGGGCTCGTCGAGCAGCAGCACGTCGGGGTCGTGGAGCAGCGCGACCGCGAGCGCGACGAGCTTGCGCTGCCCGCCCGACAGGAGGCGAGTCGGTTTCGCCAGGTCGTCGTCGGCGAGGCCGACGTCGAAGAAGAGCGCCCGCGCGCGCCCCTCGAAGCCGGGGCCGCCCGCGGCCGTCCAGCGCTCGATGAGCTCCTCCTGGCGGCGGAGCAGGCGCGTCATGCGCGTCAGGTCGCCGCCGGTGTCTCCGAGCTGCGCTTCGACGCCTGCCAGCTCGCGTTCGAGCTCCTGCAGGTCGGAGCGCGCAGCGCGCGCCGTTTCGACCGCGTCCCGCTCGTCGCCCTCGGGCTGCTGCGGGACGAACGCGACGACGAGGCCTCGCCGTTGCGTCAACTCGCCCGCGTCGGCCGTCTCGAGACCGGCGAGGATGCGAAGCATCGTCGACTTGCCGCCGCCGTTCGGGCCGATCACACCGACGCGCGCGTTCGGCTCGACGTCGAAGTCGAGGCCGTCGAGAATCAGCCGCGAGCCGAAGCTCTTGGCCGCGCCGCGCAGCGAGAGCAGTGCCATGGCGCAGGCACGGTAGCCGCGGACGCGGTGCGCGTCGTCGTCCGCGAGGACGAACCGCCGGGGTCTGACGGCGGTCAGACCACGGTCCGACGCCCCCACGACAAGAGCGGGCGCCCATCGACGACCGTCGGCTCAGGAAAAGATGGTCTCAAAACGAGAAAGGTCGACAACGCGCAGAGCGAGCACCGAAGCCACGGACGACCGTGGTCGTCACGGTCACGTCGCGAAGACGGCGCTCTTCGGTGTGTCAGACGTGCGTCTGACCGCGGTCAGACGTCGAAGGGGTAGCGAAAGGCCAGTTCGCCGAGGCGGCGGTAGCCGGCGATCGACGGATGGTCGCCGTCTTCGTTCGTCCACTCGGGTTTCATCAGCCCCGGGCTCTCCGGATCCTCGAGCGTGTCGTGGAACGGCAGCACCGGCACGCCGATCGCATGAATGTGCGCGTTCAGCTCGCGGATCGGCCTCTCCGCGCCCGGCCACCCGTTGTTCCACGGCAGCACGTCGCACACCGCGACCGGAATGTCGAGCTCGAGCCCGCGCTCGACTATCGCCTCGAGCACCCTCGCCGCGTCGTCGACCGTCCTCCCCTGCGCGATGTCGTTGATCCCACCCTGGACGACGAGAGCATCCGCCCGCAGCACGGCTTCGTCGAGCCGAGAGGCGATCTCGTCGGTGCGCTCGCCCCAGATGCCGAAGTTGCGCAGTTCGAGCTCGGGATGGTGAAGCGCAGCCCAGTGCTCCCACTGCCCCATCGGGTTGCCGATCGACGTCGCGAGTCCCAGTACGGAGAGCCCTCGGTGATCGAGTCGCCGAGACAGGAGACGACAACCGGAGTCACTGCGGCAGCGGGAGCGCGCCCGCCTTGTAGTAGCTGCGAGCCTGCGCCTTGAAGTAACCGCCGTCGTCGTCCGCCGACAACGACGGCCGCGTGTTGCCGTCGATCGGCGCCGGGTTCGTGACGCCGTCCTTCGCCGCGTCACAGGCGCAGGTCGTGCCGGACGCGCCGCCTCCGAAGAGGAAGCCCGCGAACCCTGCGGCGACGTATTGCTTCAAGCGGGCGCGCGACCCCTCGCCGAGCAGCCACTGCACGCGGTTGTCCTGATAGTGGCCCGACGTGTTGTTCTCGGCGCGCATCAACGTGTTCCCGAGAGGGATCTGCCACGCGACCATCCGGACGCCGGCGAGCCGCACGAACGTCTGCGCATAGAGCAGGTGGCGATGGAAGTCGGCCGGCTTGAACCAGGTATTCGGGTTGTTCTCGACCTTCGCGTAGAAGCCGGCATCGCGATCCGAGAAGTCCTCGAACGCGATGTCGAAGTGCGCATGCAGCGAGCGGTAGAACGCTGCGGATTGAGCGGCGTACGCGCGGACGGTCGCATCGGGCGGCTTCTCGTAGACGATGTCGTGCTTCGTCCCCCAACCGCTCATGTGGTACGCGAGGACCACGTTCGGCGCGAGCTGGTCTCGTAACTTGACCCACTCCTGCGCGAACGCCGATGCGAGATCGATCGCACCAGCCTGCTCGAGATAGCCCCACAGGTCGGGCTCGACGTGCACGACGACGGGCTTCGATCCCTTCACTCGCGTGAGCAGCAGCCGCACGTCGTTCCAGTACGCCGTCATCGTCGCCGGATCGCGCAGGTTGGTGAGATCGGCGTGCGCCTCGTCGCCGCCGCCCGGTTTCGACTGCAGGAGCATGTAGTACGTCAGCACGGGGATCTCTCCGTGCCGCCACGACTCGGTGACGTACATGGAGGCAAACGTCCCGTTCGGGTTCCACGTCGACCACCCCTGCCCCGTGTTCACGCCGCCCGCGAGGTACTGGTAGCGGAAGCCGAACGGCGCAGCCTTCCGAAGGGCAGCCGCGTCGCCGGGCGGGTCGGCGAGCCCGAGCTGCAGCGTGTGCGGCCAGCCCGTGGGCAGCGGCGGGAGCGGCGCGGAGCGCGAACGCGCGCCGGCGCCGCCCACGCAGACGAGGGCGGCGAGCGCGGCGGCGGACCAGGCACGAATCACGGCGGCTCCCTCACCGTACTCGCCGTCCCGGAATGCGCTAGCGGACGGCCGTCAGAAGAAGAACTGGCGCCACGCCGTCCACCAGTCGTCGGCACGGGAGACGATCTGCCGCGACTCCGTGATCTCGACGCCGGGGCGGTAGCGGTACTGCTCGACGTGGTCGGACGTGTTGAAGTCCACCGTGATCTCGCACGGCGTACCGGGCTCGTAGGCGGCAACCGCGCTGAGATCGCCCAGCGCGCGCTTCGCGCCTGCTTCGATCAGCTCGCGGGCCTTCGGCCCCGGGTACTGCCGGGCGCTGAAGCGGCCGAAGCCCTTCTTCACGGCGACGGTCGTCAACCCGGCTCCGAGCAGCGCCCGTCCCTCTCGACACGACGCTTCGTCCCCGGTGACGAGGACGACGGGGCACCCCCAGGTGCCGCACAGCGCGGCGTTGATGCCCGTCTCGCCCACCTCGACACCGTTGAAGCGCAGGCGCCACCACGACGACCCGCTGACCGTGTGCGCGAGCACACCGTCGCGCGTGCCTGCCATCGCGTGCATGCCGACGAAGAGCGCCGCGTCGACGCCCTGTTCGAGATACTCGACGTACTCCGTCCACTCGTTCTGGACGACGTACTCGCAGTCGACGTCGAGCTCTTCGGGGATCAGCGAGTTGAACGTCCATCCTTCGCCGGCGCCGTGGCAGTCCATCACGACGATCTCGGTCGCGCCTGCGGACTTGGCCCCACGGACGGCGGCGTTGATCTCACCCGTGTACAGGCGGCGTCCCTCCTCGTACATGTTGTGGCCGCCGGTCACCTGCTGCCACTTGACGATTCCGGCGACGCCTTCCATGTCGCTCACGATGAAGACCTTCATGCCGAGATCGAGCCTACGTTCTCGCCAAGGCTGTTCGTCACCGGAACCTCGCGGAAGGACTCGAGCCCGAGCAAAACGCCGAGCGCGGAGCGAATCGCACGGTAGGAACCGTCTTCGGCCTTCAGCGCGAAGCCGCGCCCGTCCTCGTGCGCCGCGCAAAAGAGCCCCTCCGCGCCGCCCTTCGCGATCCAGCCGTCGCCGCTCACGCATCAGATCGGTGTCAGGCGCGCCCCGCGCCGACCCGACGAGCTCCGGCCGAGCACGCATCGCATCGCGGATGCGCGCCGGCGTGGCGGTCAGGAGACGCGCCGCATCGGCCAGCGTCGAGGGAAAGGTCGGCAGACCGCAGCCGTCGATCCCCTCGGGGGGGCCGACGAGCTCAGCGATCCACCGCTGAAGCGGATGCGACGGATCGCGGTACGGATGGAGCGGCCAGCCGTGAGCGCGACAGGCCGCAAGCATCCCGGCGTGCTTGCCCGAGCAGTTGTGGCCGAGCTTGCCCTCGGGTCGACCTTCCTGGGTCCCGTTCTCGAGGTCGTCGACCGTGGCGCCGGCCCGCGCCAGGACCTTGCGCACGGCGTCGAGCTGCGCCGGCTCGGCGTGATGCGAAGCGCACGCGATCGCGATCTCGTCCGCGTCGAGATCGTCGTAGCCCTCGACGAACGGAACTGCCTGCAGCGGCTTCACCGAGGAGCGGAGCAGGAACGCCAGGGCCGGGTCGCCGTACGACTCGCCCCACGTCGTCGCCGCGTGGACCCGATGCACCGCCTCGACGACGACACCACGCCTGACGACTACCCTGATCGCGTCCACCATCACTCGCCCGCGAGGAGCCTACGCTGCCCGAGCTGCCCGAAGTCGAGGCGTGGCGCCGTCAGCTCGACCCGCTCGTCACCGCGTCGCCGGTCGAGCACGCCGGTCCCGCCCACGTCGCGACGCTCAAGACGATCGACCCCCCGCTGTCCGCGCTCGACGGACGCACGCTTCGCGTCGAGCGACGCGCAAAGCGCTTCCTGCTCCCGACGTCGGACGGTGAGCTCGTGTTGATGGTGCACCTGATGAGCGCCGGGCGCCTGAAGCATGTCGCGGCAGGGGCGAAAGGCGCCAAGACGCCGATGTTCCGTTTGCGCTTCGCGGATGGAGGCGAGCTCCAGCTGACCGAGGCCGGGTCGAAGAAGCGCGCCGGCGTCTGGCTGCTCACCCCCACCGACGCCGCAGCCGAGCTGGCGCATCTCGGGCCGGAGGCCGACCAGATCGACGCCGACGATCTGGCCGCGATCCTTGCATCCGACTCGCGCCGCCTGCACTCGCTGCTCCGCGATCAGCGCCTGATCGCCGGCATCGGCCGCGCCTGGGCGAACGAGATCCTGTGGGCGGCGGAGCTGTCGCCCTACCAGCTGTCGACACAGGTGTCGACGGACGAGATCGAGCGCCTCGCCACGTCGATCCGCAGCGAGCTCGACCGCGGTCTCGAGCTTCGGCTGCGAGGAGCGAACGACGCGAAGACCTACCGCATCCACAACGCCCTGGGACAGCCGTGCCCCCGCGACGGGACGCCGATCGCCCGGGTCGACTTCGAGGAGCACACCATTTACTACTGCCCCACGTGCCAGACCGGCGGCCGCGTGCTCAAGGACCGCCGGCTCTCGCGGCTGCTGCGTTGAGGTGAGCCGTCCTGCGCCCTCGATAGGGTCACGAGCCGTGATCAGGACGCAGCCGCAGCGGGGAGGCTGGCTCGAGGTCGTGTGCGGCCCGATGTTCAGCGGCAAGAGCGAGGAGCTGATCCGGCGCCTCCGCCGGGCGGAGATCGCAGGACAGCGCGCGCTCATCGTCAAGCCGCTCGTCGACACGCGCTACGACGTGGGCCATGTCGTCTCCCACGCGGGAGCGAAGATGCGCGCCGTCACCGCGCGGAACGGCGCCGAGGTCGAACGCCTCGCGGGTGGTTACGACGCAGTCGGAATCGACGAGGTGCAGTTCTTCGACGACGGGATCGTCGACGCGATCGAGAACCTCGTCTGCAACGGTGCCCGCATCGTGGCTGCGGGCCTCGCGCAGGACTTCCGCGGGCTGCCGTTCGGCGCCATGCCGACGCTGCTCTGCGTCGCCGAGTTCGTCGACAAGCTCGAAGCGGTCTGCCACAGCTGCGGCGGGCCGGCGACGATGACGCAGCGACTCCTCGACGGGCAGCCGGCACCGTTCGGCGGGGCGACGATCCAGGTCGGCGCGCGCGACTCGTACGAGGCGAGGTGCCGAGCCTGCCATTCGGTCGGCAACGACGCCGGTCTTCAGAGAGCCGCCGCGCGACAGCTCGTCGGCTAGGTCGGGCTGCGCGCCGACTTAGAAGCTAACGGACGCTTCGCGCCTGCAGGTACACCCAGACGGCGGCGGCGGCCGCGAGCCCGAAGATGATCCCCAGGATCCAGTGGCCGCTCGAGAAGAGCACGAGGGTCAACAACACCAGTGCCGCCGCGATCAGCGCAGCCCGCCGCAGGATGCGCCGGCGCGTCTGCCCTCTCCCGTCGACGCTCATCTGATCACCTCGAGGCCCGATTGCACGAGTCCATCTCAGCACGACGAGGTGCCGGCGTCCAGCACGGCGTCATCAGGCGATCCAGGCGAGGAGCGGGATCTCCATCTCTTCCGCGCTGAGACCGCCGTGCTGGCCGCGAAAGTCCTGGACGAAGCGCCCGGGCTCGTGCCAGTAGACGGACTCGCCGTAACGCGGTAGGACGACGACCTGGCCGAGGCGGGCCCGGAGGCGTGCCGACGGCTCGGCGAACGCGCCCGCCGCGATCAGCTCTTCGGCTGTCAGGACGTCGGCCACGCCGTCGAGCCGGTCGCCCAGCCCGTCGCGCACCTCGCCGACGTGCCCATCTCGGACGTGGAGGAACAGATCGCGGCTGGACCCCGCCGGGGCGAGCGGCTTGCCGTCGGCGCCGGTCTCGAGGTGGGCGGCGAGCTCGGGCCAGACCTGGTTGACGTAGACGGTGCGGACGGGGTCGACCGGTGCCATGCCGTGGTCGGCGGTCACGAGCACGAGAGTCCCGGACGGAAACGGTGTGTGCTCGATCATCGTCAACGCCTCGGCGAAGGCGGAGTCGACGTCGGGGCTGTCGGGCCCGATGTCGTGCATCAGCCCGTCGACTCGATCGAGGGAGACGAGCGCGTAACCGGTGTCTGTCGCCGCGAGAGCGGCAGCCGCGGCTGCGAGGCCCTGCTTCGGCATCGTGAACGGAACCACCGCCGCGTCGCGCAGCAGCACGCGGTTCGGCGTTCCGCGCGCATACGCCGCCGGCTGCACGACGGTGCTTCGGACGCCCCGCGCGGCCAATCGGGCGTAGAGCGACTCATCGGGGTAGACCACCCCGGGGTCGAGCACACCCGTCAACGTCTCGCGCTCGCGGTCGCCCGAAAACGAGAAGAGGAGCGGCGTGATCAGCCGGTTCAGGGTCGGCTCGAGGAGATGCCATTCGTAGAGCCCGTGCTCGGCGACCGGAAGCCCGGTGTGGATCGTCGTCGCGTGGACGGTGGTCGTGGACGGGAACTGACTCGTCAGCTGTGCGACCAGCCCGTCCGTTCGCGCCCGGCGAACGAGTGAGTGACCCTGTTGCCGCTCCAGGAACGTCCAGCCGAAGGCGTCGAGGTAGACGAGCGCAACCCGGTCGACGCGCCCGCGGAGTAGCGGCTCGTCGAGCGCAGGACCGGTCGTAGCGCCGGTGAGGAGGCGCTCGACCGTCGGAGGCAGTTGGTCGAAGCAGCGTCGTCCGCGCTCGGGCAGGCGCATCGTCGGCATGGGGTCAACCTAGCCCGCGCTCAGGGCTGCGGGCGACGTAGCATCGCCGCATGTCGACCGCATCCGACGCGCACACGCTGCCGTTCGCCTGGTACAGCGACGAGGAGACGCTGCGCCGTGAGCGGCGGCGCATCTTCGCGCGCTCCTGGCAATACGGCGGACGCGCGGACCAGGTTTCGCAGCCCGGGTCGTTCTTCGCCACCGACGCCGGCGGCGTGCCGCTCCTGGTGGCGCGCGGGCAAGACGGCGAGCTGCGCGCCTTTCTCAACGTGTGCCGTCACCGAGGGGCGATTCTCACCGAGGGCTGCGGTCGGCGCGAGACGATCCAGTGCCACTACCACGCGTGGACGTACGGCCTCGACGGGACCCTCCGCGCCGCACCGAGATCGGACCGCGAGACCGGGTTCGACGCGGACGAGCTTTCGCTGCTGCCGGCCAGCGTCGGCATCTGGGGGCCGTTCCTGTTCGTCAACCCCGACCCCCACGCCGTGCCGCTGGCCGAGTTGCTCGGCGACCTGCCGGCGATCCTCGAGCGCGACCTCGACCTCGACGCGGTCGCCTTCCACTCGCGGGTCGAGTTCGGCTCGAACGCCAACTGGAAGGTCGTGACGGAGAACTTCCTCGAGTGCTACCACTGCCCGACCGCCCATCCGGGGTTCAGCGCCGTCGTCGACGTGCACCCGGACCGGTACGTGCTCGAGCCGCACCCGACGTTCTCGTCGCAGTACTGCGAATCGCGCTCTGGAGGCGAGCGCGGCCAGTTCCATCTCCTCTATCCGAACACGGGGATCAACGTGTTCCCCGGACCGCCGAACCTCTCGATCGGCCCGATCCTCCCGAACGGCCCGGGACGGACCGAGCGCTACCTCGACTACTTCTTCGCCCCCGACGCCGACGACGCGTGGCTGACCGATTTCTTCGCCTTCGACGATCAGGTCGGCCGCGAGGACACGGCCCTCGTCGAATCGGTGCAGCGGGGGATGGCGGCCGGCGTGCTCGAGCAGGGACGCCTGCTGCTGAACGCAGAGCCGCTGATCGCCGCCTTCCAGAGCTGGGTGACGGATCAGCTGACGGGCTAAGATGCCCGACCCCCCTGCTTCCAAAACGCTATAGGAGGAGAAACTCTGTGAAGCGTCTCGTTGCTTTCGTCGCGGTAGCGGGGCTTGCGGTCGCGCTCGCAGCCGTCGCCTGGGCCCGGCCCACCGCGTCCCCGCCGGTGATGTCGTCCGGCAAGCTGGTCGTGGGGTTCGGCGACCCGGCTGTGAACTTCGCGAACGGCAAGATCCGCGGCTCGAGCTACATCAACCCCAAGGGATACGAGGTCGACCTGGCCGCGGCGATCGCCAAGAACCTCGGCCTCACGCCCGAGTACGTCTACACGCCGTGGGCGAAGCTGTTCGCACCCGGCCACAAGTCGTTCGACATCTCCTTCCAGGAGGCGACCATCACCGCCCAGCGCAAGAAGACGGTCGACTTCACGTCGTCCTACTTCGACGCGAACCAGGGCGTGCTGCTGTCGAAGAAGGCTCCGGTCCCGCACTCCCTCGCCGACCTGAAGAAGCTTCAGACCTGCGCGCAGACCGACACGACCGGTCTCAGCTACATCCAGCAGAAGCTTCATCCGGACAAGGCGCCGTTGATCTACCAGTCGACGTCGGCTGCGTTCGTCGCCGTGCAGATCGGCCGTTGCGACGCGCTCGTCCTCGACACGCCGATCGTGGCGTCGGAGAAGAAGGCACGCCCGTCGCGCTACGGCACCGTCGGCGGACAGATCATCACCAAGGAACAGTACGGCGGCGTTCTGGCCAAGGGCTCCGCCCTGACGCCGATCGTCGACACCCAGATCAAGAAGCTCTGGGCGAACGGCACGATCGCCAAGCTGCAGAAGAAGTGGTTCAACATCGACTTCTCGAAGATCCCGGTCCTGAAGTAGCCACATAGGCCTTGAACCAGGTCGTCCACACGTTCTTCTCGCCGCACGACTTTCGTGTGTCGCTGCCGGATGTCTGGGCGGGGTTCAAGGTGAACCTGAAGCTGATGGTGGTCGCCGAGTCGCTGGTGCTCGTGCTGGCGCTCGCGCTCGCCATCGTCCGCGGCTTGCCGGGGCGCGGGGCGAAACCGCTCCGCGCCCTGGCAATCGTCTACACCGACTTCTTTCGCGGCACGCCGCTGATCCTCGTCGCGTTCATCGTCGGCTTCGGCTTGCCGGCGCTGAACCTGCACTTCCTGAGCAGCCTCTCGAACTTCACGTACGGCGTGATGGCGCTGACGCTCGTCTACACGGCGTACGTGACGGAGGTGTACCGCGCCGGGATCGAATCGGTGCATCCCTCGCAGCGCATGGCCGCACGTTCGCTGGGGCTCTCGTACGCGCAGTCGATGCGCTACGTCGTCGTCCCGCAGGCGGTTCGCCGCGTCATCCCCCCGCTGCTCAACGACTTCATCGGCCTCCAGAAGGACACGGCGCTCGTGTCGGTGATCGGCGTCGCCGAGGCCGCGCTCCAGGCGCAGGGCTACTCGCAGACGTACGCGAACTTCACCTCGTACACGGTCGCTGCGGTGTTCTTCGTGCTCCTCACGATCCCGCTCGCACGATTCACCGACCACCTGATCGCGAAGCGTGAACGCCGCGAGCGCGCGGCGGCCACGTGAGCTTCGTCGAAGCGCGCAACGTCTCGAAGCGCTTCGGTGACAACACCGTGCTCTCGGGCGTCGACCTGGACGTGGGCGAGCACGAGGTGGTCTGTCTGATCGGCGCATCGGGATCCGGGAAGTCGACACTCCTTCGCTGCATCAACCTGCTCGAGCACGTCGACGAAGGCACGATCTCCGTGGACGGGCAGACGCTCACCAACGGAAAGATCGACGTGAACGTGCTGCGCCGGAAGATCGGCATCGTCTTCCAGGCCTACAACCTCTTCCCGCACATGACCGTGATCCAGAACGTGATGCTCGCCCCGGTCAAGACCGGACGCCTCGGCTCGCGCCAGGCGCGCGGCGAGGCGGTCGAGCTGCTGAAACGCATCGGCCTCGCCGAGAAGGCGGACGAGTTCCCCGACCGCCTCTCGGGCGGTCAGCAGCAGCGCGTGGCGATCGTCCGGGCACTCGCGATGGGGCCGAAGCTGATGCTGCTCGACGAGATCACGAGCGCACTCGACCCGCAGCTCGTGTCCGAGGTCCTCAGTCTCGTCCGCGAGCTCGCCGAGGTCGGGATGACGATGATCATCGCCACGCACGAGATGTCGTTCGCGCGCGAGGTGGCCGACAAGGTCTGCTTTCTCGACGCCGGCGTGATCCTCGAGGAGGGACCGCCCGACCAGATCTTCTCGAGCCCGCAGGAGCCGCGAACGCGCGAGTTCCTGGCCCGCGTGATCGAGGCAGGGCGGCTGTGAGACGGCTCGTGCCTCCGACGAAGGCGCCACTCGGGCTGGCCGGATTCCTCGCGCTGCCGATCTTCTTCGCGTCGCTGATGGCGTCGTCGCTCGCGCTCGAGAAGCCCCGCGTCGTCGAATGGTCGCGGCCGCACGGCCACATCGCGCGCATCTTCCACGAGCCGACCGGGTCGAACGAGGCGCGCATCTGGCTGTTCGCGCTCGTCCCGCCCCTCATCCTCGTGCTCGCGGGCTGGATCGCCTCGTTCATGCCGCACGGCTTCTACATCGCGTGCGGCGCCGCGATCGTGGTCGGCCTCGCGCTGTTCCCGCGGCTGCATCGCTGGGAGGTTCATCACACGTTGCGCTTTCCGTACGGCGAGGATCTGCTCCCCGACTCGACCACCTCGAGCTCGCTCAACCGCGGCGAATGGGAGAAGGACGCCGCCGACACGGTGCGCAGCCTGGTCCACTACACGATCGGCCTGGCGATCGCCGCCGCGCTGATCGGCCTCTTCCTCGCGTACCGGCGCCGGCGGGCCCACCCGAGCCCGGTCACCGGCGGGCCGGAGCTGCAGCAGACCGGCGGCGCCCCGACGGCGACCGGCGGCGGCTAGAAGCGAACGAGGAGCGTCTCGCCGTCGAGCGCGAGCGACACGCCGAGCGCTTCGAGCACCATCCGCGCGACCAGCGCGCCCAGGTCGCGGAGCTCGTCGCCGGCAACGACCGGCGCGGCCGCCGCGGTCACCGGCGACAGCACGAGCGCGCGGCCTTCGCCGGTCCAGCGAACCCGATCGACAGGCCCGTGTCGGAGCGCGGCGAGCGCGAGCGACCGCAGCGCGGAGGTCGCCGCATCGGGATCCGACTCGACGGTCGCGCCGTCGCCGCCGACCTCGATCCGCGTGTCGTCGGACTGCGCCAGCTCGAGCGTGTCCGCCTCGCGGACGTTCGGCTCGAACCGGCCGCTCATGATCCGCGCCGCGACGCCCAACTCGTCGAGCAGCTCGGTCATCTGCTCGGACGCGGTCTCGATCATCCCGAGGAATCGAGCCGTCCGCTCGTCATGGCCCTCGGCCCGCGTCAGCGTCCGCGCGAAACCGTAGACGGTCGCGAGCGGGGACCGGAGGTCGTGGCAGGCGAGCGACACGAGGCGCGGGAAGCGTTCGGCATCTTCCATCGCGCTACGGTTCTACCCGATGGGAGATCTTCGCGACGAGCTGACGGTCGATCTGCAGGCCTCCGAGCCCGAGATCCAGCTCGGGCTGACGCGTGCCGGGGTGACCGGCGTGCAGAAGGCGATCAGGATCCGCCACGAGGGCCGCGAGAAGACGTTCGCAGCCGAGATCTCCTGCACGGTCGACCTCGATCCGGCGCAGAAGGGCGTCCACATGTCGCGGTTCCCCGAGCTCTTCGGCGAGGCGATCGACGAGGTCGTGATCGGCGAGGCGTTCCTGGTGGAGACCCTGGCCGAGCACATCGCCCGGCACATCGTCGACCGGCAGGACGCGTTGCGCGCCGAAGTCCGGATCGAGGCGCAGTACCCGCTCGCCCGACGTACCCCGGTCAGCGGCCTCGCGACGCAGGAGATCGCGACGCTGATCGGCATCGCCTGCGCGTCGCCGGGACGAGTGCGCCGCGTGGTCGGCGTCGAGGCCTGGGGCATCATGGCTTGCCCCTGCGCGCAGGGGCTCGTTCGGGGAGCGGCCGCCGAGCGGCTGCTCGACGCCGGCTTTGCGGGCGGCGACGTCGAGCGGATCCTCGAGCTCGTTCCGCTCGCCACCCACAACCAGCGTGGCTGCGGGACGCTGCTCGTCGGAACGGATGCAGGCATCAACGCCGAGCGCCTGGTCGAGATCGTCGAGCACTCGATGAGCTCACCGGTCTACGAGCTGCTCAAGCGACCGGACGAGCTGTTCGTCGTCGAGCACGCGCACCTCCAGCCTCGGTTCGTCGAGGACGCCGTCCGGCACGCGCTCGCCGCCACGCTCGAGCAGCATTCCGACCTCGCCGACGACGACTTCGTCTCGGCGCGGCAGCTGAACCTGGAGACGATCCACCGGCACGACGTCGTCGCCGAACGCTCCGGCACCGTCGGCGAGCTGCGTGGCGAGCTCCGCGGCGACGTCGCCGAGCGTCACACCGAGCTGCGCGACTGGCTCAGCGCTTCTTCTTGAAGCGCGCGGTGACCTTGAGCGCGTAATCGGTCGCCGGCGAGCACGTCGAGCGCACGCCCGTGCACCCGCCGCCCCACCCCGCGAACTTCCAGCCCTTCGCCGCCACCGCCCTCAGCCGCAGCGCGCCGCCGGCGGTGAAGCTCTTGGTGCAGGCCGGTGAGCAGGTGACCTTGCCCTTCCCGCTCGTCGAGACACGGAGCGGGATCCGGAGCGGCCCGAACGTGGCCGTCACGGCCTCCGACTGGGCGAGCGTGACCAGGCATGTGCCGCGACCGGTGCACGCGCCCTGCCAGCCGACGAAGCGGTCGGAGCGGGACGACACGGCGTCGAGCGTGACGAGCGCCCCCGGATCCCACTGCGTCGAGCACGAGGCGGTGCAGTCGAGCCCTGGCAACTCGCTCGAGACCGCGCCGGCACCGGCGAACGAGATCCTGAGCGAGACCGGAGCTTCGTCGAGCCGGTGCAGCCAGAGCGAGTCCTGCACGTCGGGCCACGGCTCCGAATGGGCGTAGTAGTCGTCGTGGTTGTAGTCGAGCACCTTGGTCGAGAGCGGCGAGCCGTCGGTGGTCGGGTACAGGACGTCGGTCGGCGAGTCGCACGGATGCCCGGGGTCGGCGGGACAGTGCGGATCGCCGGGCGGAACGGCGCCGAGGGCGTGCAGGAGCTCGTGCGTCGCGGTGGTGTCCGTCGGCACATCGGGGCAGCCCCCGGTGAGCACGATCGCGAACGACGGGCCCGAGAGCAGGTCGCCGGCGCCGACACCGCAGACGTCCTGCTCGACGGACGGTCCCTCGAAGTAGACGAGGTACTTCTTGTACGGATCGTCGAAGCCTGCCGAGATCAGGTTCTCGGCGATCTGCTGGAACGCCGCGTTCGCACCCATGTCGGCGTAGGAGGCCGTCGCCCCCGGCAGCCGCACGAAGGAGATGTCGAGACACGGCGTCCCACCGAAGAGCGCCTGGTCGAAGCGCGGGATTCGCGTCGGATCCTGGCCCGCCCACCACGAGACCATCGACGCGACGTCGTCGGTGACCTGGCTTGCGTTCGTCGCGAACGTGTCGGGGGCGTCGGCGGGCACTGCGACGACGGCGTGGATCTGCTGCGCGGTCACCGCATCGGGGAGCCGGTCGGTGCTCGACTCGCCCGAGCCGCACCACGCAGCGAAAGCACCTGGAGCGAGCCAGAGCGCTGCGACGATGGTGATCGCGACGGCGACCTTACGCATGGCGAGGCCGTCGCCCGAAGGTGAAACGGCTCTCGGTGCCGGCGCGAAGGCGCCGGAGGTTCCCGCGGTGCAGGAAGAGGATCGCGGCGAAGGCCGCGAGGGCGAACACGATCACTGAGAGTGGATACCCGAACGCCACGGCCGCGACGGGCAGCGTCACCCCCGCGAGGATCGAGGCCACCGACGCGTAGCGGAACACGAAGAACGCAACGAGCCACACGATGCCGGCCGCCAGCGCCACCCAGGGCGCGACCCCCACGAACACCCCGCCGCAGGTCGCAACCATCTTGCCCCCCTTGGCGAAGCCGAGGAAGAGCGGACGCCAGTGCCCGAGCATCGCGGCTCCGCCGGCGGCGATCCCCGCGAGGTGGGGCGGCGAGACGAACTGCATCGCCACGAAGGCGGGGATGAACCCCTTGAGCGTGTCGAGGAAGACGACCGGGATCCCGAGCCCGCGCCCGTAGGTGCGCCAGACATTGGTCGCGCCGATGTTCCCGGAACCGACCTTGCGGATGTCCTCGTGCCTCAGGATGCGGACGAGCCAGTACCCCCACGGGCAGGAGCCGAGCAGGTACCCGAACAGGACGACGGCCGCGAAGCTCACGAACGAACGCTAGCGCGACTGACGGTCACGGCTTGACGCCGTAGCGCTGGACCCAGTCGTTCACGACGTCGAAGTCGAGGTTGTTGAAGAACGCGTCGATGTAGGCGCCGCGGTCGGTGCCGAAGTCGATGAAGTACGCGTGCTCGTAGACGTCGAGAGCGACGACAGGCGTCGCGTTCCACACCGGAAACGTGTTCTGGGCGTCGCCGATGTAGTTGAACAGCCGGCCCTCGTCCCAGTCGTACGCCGTCCACGCCCAGCCGCGCCCGGCGAGCCCGGTCGCCTTGAGGTCTGTGCGCCAGGCGTCGACCGACCCGAAGTCGCGCCTCACGAGCGTCGCGAAGACGCCGGCCGGGTCGCCGCCGTGGCCGCCCAGGTGCTCGAAGTAGAGCTCGTGGTTCTTGATCCCGCCGATGGCGAAGGCGAGGTCGACCTTGAGCGCCCGGAGCTCCGAGTAGACCTGGTTGGCGCTCGCGAGATCGACGCTGCCGAGCGCGCCGAGGATCTCGTTGCGCTTGTTCACGTAGCCCTGGTACAGCTTGTAATGGGCCTCGATCGTCTCGCGCGAGATCCCCTCCATCTCGAGCAGGGCGGGCTTGAGCTCGCGCGGCGTGATCTCGTCGTGGTTGTAGGCAAGCGCCATGTCTCTCCTCAGTGGCTCGCGGGGTGCGGCGCGGAGCATATCTTTGTCGGACGCCCCGAATCGAAGGAGAAGCGATGCCCTACGAGCTGCCGCCCCTGCCCTACGACTACGACGCGCTGGCGCCGACGATCGACGAGCAGACCATGCGGATCCACCACGACAAGCACCATCAGGCGTACGTCGACAACCTCAACAAGGCAGTCGAGGGCACCGACCTCGACGGGGTCCCGATCGAGGAGCTCGTCCAGCAGCTCGACCGGCTGCCGGAGGATCGCCGGGCCGCCGCACGCAACAACGGCGGCGGGCACGTCAATCACTCGCTGTTCTGGGAGATCATGAAGCCCGCCGGTGGTGGTGACCCCTCGGGGGCGCTGGCCGGTGCGATCGAGTCGACCTTCGGCGGCGCAGACGCGCTGAAGGCGCAGCTCAACGACGCCGGGGTGAAGCGGTTTGGCTCGGGCTGGGCGTGGCTGGTGGTGAAGGGCGGCGCGCTCGAGGTGACCTCGACGCCGAACCAGGACAGCCCGCTGATGGACGGAGCGACCCCGATCCTCGGCATCGACGTCTGGGAGCACGCCTACTACCTCAACTACCAGAACCGGCGCCCGGACTACCTGGCGGCGTGGTGGAGCGTCGTCAACTGGGACGAGGTCGGCCGGCGCTTCGACGCGGCCGGGTGAGGGAGGGGCAGGTCGGTGCCAGGCACCTCGGTGCCTGGCACCACGTCTACGCCCAACTGCAGGCGTTTCGGCGCCTATTCCGCGACGCCTGGCACCGTCATGGCTGCCGCCAGGTGACGACCGGGCCGATCGCGCCGAGGTAGCCCGCGCCGGCCTGGTTGACCGACATCGTCAGCCGTAGCTTGTTCACGCCCTTCGGGAGCGTGACGGCGACCCGCGCGGACGACTTCGAGTTGAGCTGCGCCTTGCGCAGCGTGACCCACTGGCCGGTGGCGGCGTTGAGCCGCTGCAGCTGAACGCTCCGCCCGGCGAACGACCGGCCGCCGGAGACATGGATCAGCCACGCGCCCGAACGGCCGAGCGAGAGGTGCGGCTGCACCTGCACGTTCACCGGGCTCGCGAACGCGCCGCTCCACGAGGCCTGGTAGGTCGTCAGGATCTGCGGCTCGACGAGAAAGCTGAAGACGCCACCGGCCGCGGTCAGCAGCGTCGTGCGCAGGATCAGGTTCGGCTGCGGATACGGCCGGTAGTAGATCGTCACCTGCTGGCCGGCCGCGTGGCTCGAGATCGTGCCCGTCAGCGTCACCTTCGTCCCGTAGACGACCGCCGGCAGCGACGCCGCCAGCGTCAGCGTCGGCGGCGCAGGCTTCACCGTGACCTTCCCGGTCAGCTTCGGATGGAGCTCATCCTCGTAGGAGAACGTCCCGGTGTTCCGGAAGGTGTACGAGTACGTCTGCCCCTTCTTCAGGATCGCCGATGCGAACTGGCCACCGGTCGCGAGCACCTGGTGCGTGGCACTGTCACGGTTCACCCAGGTGACGGTGTCGCCCGCGGTGACGGTGATGCTCTTCGGGCTGAACCCCGATCCGAAGATCGAGACCGTGGTGTTTGCGGCGCCGGCCGGGCCTGCGACCGCCAGGGCCGAGGCTGCGGCGAACGCGAGAATCAGCTTGCGCATCGAAGCGTCCTGCCTTTCCGGGTCGGTGAGCTACTCATCTGTCTCAGATCATCGCCCCCGAACAGGCCCGAAGCACGCGCCGGAGTGCGTGTTTTACTCAGGGCTGCGATGTCCTTACAGACACCGAACAGGAAGGCCCTGATTGCAGGGGGAACGGGCCGAATCGGACGCGCGATCACGACCCGGCTCGAGTCGGACGGCTGGTCGGTCTACGCGGCCGGGAGCGCCGACGGCGACCTCCGGACGGCCGAGGGCGCGGCGGCCGTGGTCGACTCCGCGCTCGCTGCGCTCCGCGGTCTCGACCTCGTCGTCCACGCCGCCGCGGACGCGTTCGCGCCGAAACCCGTCGAGCGGCTGACGGAAGACGACTGGGACGCTGCGATGGACGTGACCGCCAAAGGGACCTTCTTCCTCGCCCAGGCAGCCGCCGGCCCCCTGCGTGAGTCGCGCGGCGCGATCGTGATCGTCGAGGACGTCGCCGCGTATCGCGCCTGGCCCGCATTCGCCGCACACTCGGCGGCCAAGGCGGCTCAGGCGATGCTCACCCGAACCCTCGCCCTGGCGCTCGCGCCCGAGGTGCGCGTCTGCGGGGTCGTGCCCGGAGCGGTCGCGGTCGAGCCCGGCCAGGAGGCGCGACGGGCGGCCGAGACGCTGCTCGGGCGCATCGGCCGGCCCGAGGACGTCGCGGACGCCGTCGCCTATCTGGCGGACGCCACCTTCGTAACGGGCACGTCGCTCGTGGTCGACGGCGGGACGTCGCTCAAATCCGGCGGAGCGCCGGTCCCGTAGACATCGATGATGGCTCTTGCGCTCACACTCCGTACGATTCCGGTCGTGACGAGCGACGGCGAGCTGATCCAACGGGCGGCGGGCGGCGACCGCTCCGCGTTCGAGGATCTGTACCGCCGCTATGCGCGGCCGGTGTTCGGCTTCGCCCTGCGCCGGCTCGGCGACCGCGGGCGCGCCGAGGACGCCGTCCAGGAGACGTTCGCGTCGGTCTGGCGCTCGGCCGGGTCGTACAAGCCGGAACGCGGGCCGGGCGCGCCGTGGCTGTATGCGGTCGCGAGGAATGCGATCGTCGACCGCGCCCGCGCGCGCTCCGACACGCCCGCCGAGATCCCGGAGACAGCCGCCGACGAGCCCGGCCCCGCCGAGCGCACCGAGCAGAGCTGGGTCGCGTGGCGCGTGCACCGCGCCCTCGAGGAGCTGCCGGAGCGCGAGCACGAGGTGATCGCCCTCGCCTACTGGAGCGGGCTGTCGCAGAGCGAGGTCGCCGAGTACCTCGGCATCCCGATCGGTACCGTCAAGACACGCACGCGCTCGGCGCTGGCGCGTCTCGCCGAGGTGCTCGGCGACGATCTGGAGGGAATGTGACCGACTTCCGCGACCTCGTCGACCCCGACGGCCTCTCGGCACAGGAGGAGCTGCGCCTGCGCCGCATCCACGAGCTGCTGGTCCAGGCAGGCCCGCCGCCCGACCTGCCGCCGGCGCTGCTCGAGCCGCCGACGCGACCGCCCGTGGCCGACGTCGCGGAGTTCCCGCTCCCCCCGAGCCGGAGACGCGCTGCCATCATCCTCGTCGCCGCTGCCCTCACGCTTGTCGCGTTCGGCGGCGGTTATCTGTTCGGCCACTCCAAGGCACAGCCGGCGACGTTCGCCGTCGCGGCTCTCGTGCCGCTCCACGGCAACTCGGCGACCGCGCTGCTGAAGATCTCCCACCGTGATGCGGCCGGGAACTGGCCGATGCAGATGCAGGTACGCGGACTTCCGCAGCAGAAGAACCGGAACTCGTACTACGAGCTGTGGCTGACCCGCAGCGGCCGGCCTACGGAGGTTTGCGGGCAGTTCCGCGTCCACGGCAAGACGACGAGCGTGAGGTTCAGCGTCCCTTGGACGGCGCACGGCGTCGACGGATGGGTGGTCACGTCGCAGCTGCCCGGCCAGCCGGGCCCAGGCCCGGTCGTCCTCCACACCTAGCCTTCACAGGTCGAGGCGTGAGTCCTCGAGGTCGAGGTCGCGCTGCACACGCTGCATGACGTCCTCGGTGATCACCCCCTCGTTGCGGAGCCGGAGGACCGCTTCACGCTCGGCCGCGAGCAGCTCGCGGCGCAGACGCTGGAACTGCAGGGAGCGCTCCTCGACGCCGTCGTCGTCCTGACCGTCGAGCCTCGCGCGGAAGCGCGTCTGCCGGAATCGATAGGAGCCTCGTAGCCGCTCGGCCGTGTCGTCGCGAACCCAGTCCTCGGCAGCGAGCTCGTCGAGCCGTGCGAGTGCAGCATCCGCGGCCTTGATGCGCGCCTTCGCGTCCTCGCGATCCGCCCCGTCGTCAACTGGGATGTGGAGAGCCCGGATCAACGAGGGCAGGGTCAGGCCCTGCCCCACGAGCGTCGCGAGGATCACGGCGAACGTCAGGAAGACGATCAGGTCGCGCCCCGGGACGTTGATCGGCAGCGCGAGCGCGGCCGCGAGCGAGACCGCTCCGCGGATGCCCGCCCACGAGATCACCACCGGGTACTGCCAGGGTGGATACGGGTCTCGCTCGCGAATCCGCCGGAAGAGCAGCCGCGGGACGTAGGTCATGATCGGCACCCAGATCACACGCGTCAGGATCACGACCGCCGAGATGAGGGCGGCGTCGCCGATCAGCGACGCTGTCGAGCGCCCGGAGAGCCGGTTCAGGATGCCGTGCAGCTGGATCCCGATCAACGCGAACAGCAGCGCG
Source organism: uncultured Thermoleophilia bacterium (assembly GCA_963774355.1). GTDB lineage: Bacteria > Actinomycetota > Thermoleophilia > Gaiellales > Gaiellaceae > PALSA-600. The sequence goes on from CAVZER010000009.1 coordinate 127,526, forward strand.
TTCACGAGGAAGACGAGGATCTCCCAGAAGGCGTTGCCGGAGAGCCGCGTCTCGACGGTGGTCAGCTGCGGCGTGTACCAGCCCATGTAGACGCCGATCGTGACCGCAGCGAGCACCCCCGACACGCCGATCGCGGTCGCCGGCAGGAACGCGAAGTACCCCGACAGCAGCGCGAGCGCAACTTCGGTCGGCGGGTCGTTGACGCGGAGCCGGACCTGCCGGACGACCCACCCGACGGCGAGCCCGACGGCGATTCCGCCGACGACGTTGACGACCAGGTGCCAGCTCGCGTCGAGCAGCGAGAACGTGCCGGCGACGGCTGCGGTGACGGCGGTCCGGTAGAGCACGAGCGCGGTGCCGTCGTTCACAAGGCTCTCGCCCTCGATGATCGAGACGATCCGCCTGGGGACGCCGAGATTCCGGGCGATCTCCGTCGACGCGAGCGCATCCGTCGGGGACACGATCGCGCCGAGCGTGAAGGCGGCGCCCCAGGACAGGCCGGAGATCGCCTGGTGCGCGACGACCGCGACGCCGCCCATCGTCGCGAAGACCAGCCCGATCGCGAGCAGCCCGATCGGACGGAGGTTCGCTCTCAGGTCGCGGAGCCCCGTGAAGAACGCCGCGGAGTAGAGGAGCGGCGGCAGGATCGCGACGAGCACGAGCTCCGGCGGCAGCGTGATCTGCGGGAAGCCGGGCGCGAAGCTGAGCAGGAGGCCGCCCCCGACGAGGAGGATCGGTAGCGGCAGCCGCACCAGGGTCGAGACGACGAGCATCGCGCCGAGCGCAACCAGCAACAGGAGGAGCTGCAGCTCGAGGTGAGTGCCGACGTGCATCCGCCGAGCCTACAAAGGCGGGTAAGCCTGGCTCTTGAACCTCACGCCCAGGGGGCGTAGCTTGGAGCTTCGCACGAGCAAACCAGGGGTCGGACAAGGGGGAGAGATGCTGATCAACAGCACGCTCGACCGTCGTCCTTGCGCTCGCCGTCGCTCTCGGCGCGGCAGTGCTCGTCACACCACCGCCGGCGGCAGGAGGAACCGGCAACTTCACGGTCTTCGCCAGCGGGCTCAACAACCCGCGCGGCCTCGAGTGGGGCCCTGACGGCAATCTCTACGTGGCCGAAGGCGGGACCGGCGGCACCACCTCCACGACGGGCGAGCAGTGCACCCAGGTGAAGCCGCCGATCGGCCCGTACACGGGCGGGTTCAGCTCGGACATCCTCCGCTTCTCACCCGGCGGGACACGGTCACTCGTCGCCGGCGGCCTGCCGTCGGATCAGAGCGCCCCGCCGCGGAACTTCCAGAGCGGCGTGGCCGATGTGGCCTTCATCGGCAACACGCTGTACGCGCTCGAGGCGGGAGCCGGCTGCTCCCACGGGCATGCGAACGTCGACAACGAGATCCTTCGTGTGAACCCGAACGGGACGACGACGCCGATCGCGAACCTGAGTGCGTTCATCAAGACGCATCCCGTCGCGAATCCCGACGAGGACGACTTCGAGCCCGACGGGACGTGGTACAGCATGGTTCCGTTCAGGGGCGATCTGTACGCCGTCGAGCCGAACCACGGTGAGGTCGACCAGATCGATCCCGCCACCGGGGCGATCAGCCGCGTCGTCGACGTGTCGGCGACCCAGGGGCATATCGTCCCGACCGCGATCGCGCGCGGCGGGCTGTTCGGCGGGTTCGCGCTCGGGAACCTCGGGGTGTTTCCGATCGTGCCCGGCAGTTCGCAGCTGATGCGGGTGACCACGAACGGCAACCTTTCGGTGGTCAGGTCGGGCTTCTCCACGATCCTCGGCCTCGACTTCGATCTGTGGGGGAATCTCTACGTGCTCGAGTCGATGACCGCGCCCGGCTTCCCGGGGCCCGCAGAGGCAGGCACCGGAAAGATCGTCCGGCTCAACTTCTTCGGAGGCACCTCGACGATCGTGACCGGGCTGTCGTTCCCGACGGGCATGACGATCGGGCCGGACGGGGCCCTGTACGTCTCGAACCTCGGGTTCGCCGGTCCTGGCGCGGGCCAGATCCTGCGGATTCCGACCACGCGCGAGTTCTAGGGAGGGAGAAGCGCCTCGCCGGCGCGGCCCTTAGGCCGCGTCGGCGAGGTCTTCGTTCTGTGCGAGCCGGCGCAGGGCGTCGGTCTCGATCTGGCGGACGCGCTCACGCGTCAGCCCGAGCTGCTTGCCGATCGCCTCGAGCGAGGCGGGGCCGTCTCCGACGAGCCCGAAGCGAAGCTCGACGACTGCACGCTCGCGGTCCGGCAGGTTCGCGACCGCCTGGCGCACCGCCAGGTCGCGGAGCGAGGCCGAGGCCTCCTCCTCGGTCGACGGGCCGGTGCCGGCGATCAGATCGCCGAACGAGGCGTCGCCGTCGTCGCCGACGGGCATGTCGGTCGAGGCAACCGCGCGTGCGGCAGCCATGACTTCGTAGACGTGCGTGATCGGAAGCTTCGAGTGCTTCGAGATCTCCTCCGGCGTCGGATCCCGCTCGAGCGTCGCGACCAGCTCGCGGCGGGCGCGTGCGACCTTCTGCTCGCGCTCGACGACGTGCACCGGGATGCGAATCGTGCGTGACTTGTTGGCGACACCGCGCTGGACGGCCTGGCGAATCCACCAGGTCGCGTACGTGGAGAACTTGAAGCCCTTGCGCCAGTCGAACTTCTCGGTCGCACGAATCAGCCCCAGGACGCCCTCCTGGACGAGGTCGCCGAGCGTGATGCCCTGCGTCTGGTAGCGCTTCGCGATCGAGACGACCAGCCTGAGGTTGCAGTTGATCATGCGTTCCTTGGCGGCCATGTCGCCGCGCTCGATGCGCTTGGCCAGCTCGACCTCCTCCGCCGCGGTGAGCAGCGGGTAGCGGCCGGCCTCGTTGAGGAACATCTGGAACGAGTCGGTGGTGTAGTGGGCCTCGCCGATCGAGAGGTCGAGGGCAAGCTCCTCCTCCTCGACCTCGGGCGCGGCGCCGTGCGCCTCGAGCTCGAGCTCGAGCGCCTCGGCCTCCTGCTCGTCGAGGTCGTTCGCGAGCACCGCATCGGCCACCTCGACAGGGGTGATCGATCCGTGCTCGGCGCGGAGATTGAGGAGTTGCTCCAGGGTTTCGGCGACAGCAGTGGTCATGCTGAGTTCGGTCAACGTGCTCCTTCTTGTCTTCGAGGAAGACGGGCGCGCGGTTTGCTCCTGCGCGCCTCTGTCGAAGATGAAAACGGCGTGGATCCAGGAGCTATTCCCCCTGGCCGCCAGAACTTAGTGACAGATTGTTACAAGTCTGTAAGGCTTCGACGCCGCCGCCATTAAGCCTGGGTAAGACGTCCCTAAGGGGCCATTCGCCCGTTCTCGACGAAAGCCTGGTGCGTCACGGGCATCAGGCCCGCGAAGAACGCCTCGACCGCCTCAGCGTAGCGCCGGATCTCGAGCTGGGCGAACTCGGAGTTGCGCAGCGAGACGAAGTTCATCAGGGCCCGGGCGTTGACCGTCCAGTAGAACTGGGTGTAGGCACCCACCGGCAGCACCGATCGGGCGAGCTCACGCGCCACGCCGCGGTCGACGAGCCGGGTGTACGCCTCGTAGGCCTGGTCGTAGACCGCCCGCAGCTCCTCGCGCGTGGCCTCGGCGAGTTCCTCGTCGACGGGCTCGAAGGAGTACGAGCCCGGCTTCCCGACCTGGGTGCGAACGTCTCCCGCCTCGGGCACGTAGAAGTCGTCGGTCGCCTTTGCATACCGAAGACTGAATTCGTTGAAAGAGCCAATACGGTGTCTGAACCATTCGCGCGCGACGAAGATCGGGCAGCGGACGTGGAAGCGAAACGCGTTGTGCTCGAACGGCGAGCCGTGCCGGTCGCGCATCAGGAACCGGATCAGCCCCTCGTCGGACGCGTCCATCTCCTCCTTGCGGCGCGCGAACGAGACCCGGGCGCCGTTCACGACCGAGAGGTCGTCGGCGAGCGCTCCGTCGAGGCGCACGAACCCGTGGTCGAGGAGACGGGTGGTGTTGTCGGGTGTCGTCTCGGTCACGGTCAAAGCCGACGGACCCTAGTCCGCCTTCCGGACATCATCCCTGGTATTCCTGCACGGTGATCAGGGTCGGCACCTCCGGCTGGTCGTACCCGTCGTGGCGCGGCGGCTTCTATCCCGAGGGGATGAAGCCCACCGATTTCCTCGGCTTCTACGCCGAGCGCTTCGACACCGTCGAGCTGAACTCGACCGGGTACCGCCTGCCGAGCGAGGATCAGTTCCGCCGCTGGGCGGCGGCGGTGCCGGACGGGTTCCGCTTCGCGGTCAAGCTCCCGCTGACCCGCCTCGACCGCGTCACGCCGTTTCTCGAGCGCGTGCTCGCCCTCGGCGACCGGCTCGGGCCGGTACGCGTCGTCGTCGAGGCCGCGCGGGACGACGGGCTCGTCTCGTTCGTCGAGGGCTCGGTGCCGCCGGGGGTCGAGCTCGCGTGGGACCTCCGCCACGAGTCGTGGGCAGGCGCCGCGGGGACGATGGTCCGCGTCGGCGACCCGGCCGCAGAACCGTTCCGGTATCTACGACTGCGCGAGCCGCCGTACTCGGACGAGCAGCTCGCAGCGGCCGCTGCCGGCATCCGCGACCCGGCCTACGTGTTCCTGCGGCACGAAGACGAGCCGACGGCGCCGGTCTACGCCCAGAAGCTGCGCGCAGGCCTTCAGTAACCGGCCGCGGCGCTCGCGTGCGCGCGATGCGCGCCGGACTCGAGGATCTCCGTCACCTGCGACACCGCGAATCGGAGCTCGTCGTCCGTCGTGAAGAAATGGGGACCGAAGCGAATGCCCGCGTCCGGCCGGTAGTCGCAGATGACGTCGCGGGCCGACAGCTCGGCATGGACTGCCCGGAACTCCGGGACGGAGAAGACGACCGAGCCGCCTCTGACTACCGGGTCGCGAGGTGAGGTGAGCTCGAACCCGGCGGCATCGACGAGGTCGACCAACAGGGCTGTCTGCCGCATCGAGTTCGCTCGGATCCGGTCGACGCCGATCTCGCCGATGATCTCGTAGCCCGCGCTCGCTGCGTACAGCGCAGGCACGCTCGGGGTGCCCGTGAGGAACCGCGCAGCGCCGTCCGCGTAGCGCATCTCCGGCTCGAAGGAAAACGGCTCGGCGTGCGCCTGCCACCCTGCGAACGCCGGCTCGAGCCGTTCGGCGACGTCCGGCCGCACGTAGAGCCAACCTGCACCGGGCCCACCACACAGCCACTTCACCGACCCGCCGACGCAGAACTCGACGCCGAGCGCGGTCACGTCGAGCGGAACCGTGCCCGCCGACTGGTAGGCATCGAGGCAGACGTACGCGCCGGCTTCGCGCGCGCGTTCGACGATCCGCTCGACCGGCTGGATCTCGCCCGACTTGTAGAGCACGTGCGAAACGGGAACGAGCAGCGTGCGTTCGTCGATCGCGTCGATCACCGCGTCGGCGTCTTCGCAGACGACCACGTCGGCACCGAACCGCGACCATGCCTGCTGGACGTAGCGGACGGACGGAAACAGTCCCTCCTCGAAGACGATTCTGTTGCGCGGCTGCCTGAGGTCGAAGCACGAGAGGACGATCGCCTCTGCGACCGTGACGTTCTGGTGCATGACCACCGTCCCCGGCGGCGCGCCGATGACGCGGCCCAGAAGATCGCCGACCGTGAGCGGCGTCGCCCACCAGCCTTCCCCCCAAGCGCGGGCACCGCGCGTCGCCCACTCGTCGGCGAACACCTGCAGCCGCCTCGCCGCGTCGGCCGGCATCGCCCCCAGCGAGTGGTTGATCAGGTACGTCGTCGACTCGAGGATCGGAAAGCGGTCGCGATAGTCGAGCAGCTCCACGTCGAGAGCTTAGAACCTCCACACAGCGTTCCCCGTGGAGTGCGAGACCCAGGCGTGCGCACCCACGGGAAGGACGACGATCGGGCCCGGGCCGGCAGGGAAGGTACGGACGACTTGCGCCGAGTGCGGATCGATCACTGCGACGACCCCGGCATCGATGCACGGCACCCAGAGCTGCCCGCGCACGACCGCCGAGCCGAGTGGGTTGCGCCCGACGCGGACGCGCCCCAGCACTTTCAGCGTCGACGGATCGACACGGGCAACGACGTTCGTCTCCTCCGAGACCCAGAGCGACCCGGCTGCCCCGGTCACCCAGTCGGCGCCGGCAAGATCGACCGAGCCGGTGACGCGGTTCGTGCGCGGATCGATCCGCACGAGCTTGCCGGCGGTGTGGTCGGTCACCCAGAGCGAGCCTCCGATCGCGCTCAGGCCGTTCGGCTCGACGCCGACCCTGATCGTCTTCACCACACGGCCGCCGGTCACACGCGAGACGGTCCCCTCACCGGAGTTCGAGACCCACGCCGATCCGAACCCCCACGCGACGTCGTAGGGCGCAGCCCCGACGCGAACCGTCGCAGTGACGCGCCCCGTGGCCGCATCGATCCGCGCCACGGTCGAGGTGACGTTCGACACGGCCCACACCGCGCCTGGAGCCGACGCGAGGTTGAACACGCGAACCCCGGCGCTGATGCGTCGCAGCACCCGGCCGGACGAAGGGTCGAGACGGAGGACGTCACCGCCGTCGAGACCGCCGACCCAGACGCTGCCTCCGGCCGCCGCGAGCCCGTACGTCGACTCGCCGGTATCGACCTTGAGGGTCGCCGGCGTCGCAACGAAAGCCGCCAGCGCGGCGGCCGCCGCGAGAAGGACACGCATGCCGGGAGTGTGACCGCGACGATGGGCCGCGGCCACACTCGATCGGCAACTCAGATCACCGTTGCGAGACCGCCTGAGCAGCCGGCGGCGGCAAGGGCCGCGGCGGAGGCTTCGAATCGACGAGCACCGCTGCGACGAGCAGCACCGCCATGCCGACGATGCTCTCACCGACCAGGCTGCGCCCGATGCGCGACAGGAAGCCCGTATCGGCGCGGTCGAGCGCCGGCCCGATCACGAACTTGTGGAACGCGCCCCAGAGCAGGGCGAGCGAGACCAGCGAGAGCTTGACCAGCAAGACCTGGCCGTAGCCGGTCGTCCAGAGGTCGCGCAGGTGCGGCAGCCGCACGATCCCGAGGTACGTGCCGGCGGCGAGCACGAGCGCGATCACCACTGTCGCCAGCTGCGAGAAGTTCGCGAACGCCGCCCGGCGGAGCTCCGGAGCGCCGGACCAGAGCAGCACCGCCATCGTCGCCAGGCCGCCGATCCAGATCGAAGCGCCGGAGAGATGCACCCAGTCTGCGATCTCGGTCTTCCACGACGAGCCCGGGTCGACGGCGTCGTGCCCGGAGACCGAGAGCCCCGCGACGAACACGAGCGACAGAGCGAATGCGGGCACGAAGAAGACGACGCGATCGAGCAGCCATGCGAGGTAGACCAGGGCGAGGACGAGCGCGAAACCGAGGGTCATCGTGACGAACGCCTCGCCGAACCGCGTCTGCGCCATCGGCGACAGGTCTCCGTAGAGGAAGCGCCCGAACGGGAGCTGCAGCGCATCCTCCGCCCGCAGCGAGAACGCCGCGATCCCGGCCTGCAGGCTGATCACGCAGCCGAGCCCGGCCGCGACGGCGATCTTCCGGTCGAGCGCACGCGGGACCGGCAGCCGGCGCAGGCAGATCAGCCGGAAGCCGAGCGCCCCGATCGTGAGCGCGAGCCCGAGGAACCAGATCCAGCGCACGACCGCCTCCGTGTCGGTCGGGCCCTGTGCGCCGTACGCCTCGGTCACCGGCGGGGCGGGCACGCGGACGCCGAACGTCCAGACACCCGAGACGACGTGCGAGTCGGCCGAGATCGCCTGCCAGCGCACCGTGTACGGCCCGGTGGGCAGCTTCCTCACCGACGCGGTCACGCTGGTGCCCTGCACGGTCGAGGGACCGGCGAAGTCGCGGCCCTTGTCGTTCAGAACCTTGATCGCGCCCGGCAGGATCTTGACCTCCTGGTCGAAGTGCAGCGCGATCACGGTCGGGCCGCGCTGCAGCTCCTTCGCGAAGTGCGGACTCGTCGAACGGAGGGTGGCATGGGCGGATGCCGAAGCCGGGAACGCCAGCACCGCGAGGATCACGAGGGCGAAGCGTCTCATCGGTGCGGAGCCCCGGCGAGCGGCGACAGGTGGCCGAACACGGGCGCCACGTCCCGGTCGCAGTAGAGCATCACCGCGACGGCCACGATCGAGAGCGCGAAGAGCGACTGCAGCGCAGGCGACTTCGGTCGCCAGACGAGCACGAGCGGGACGACTGCGGCGAGCAGGAACGTCCAGCCGAGCAGGTGGTGCAGGAACGCCGAGCGCGCGAAGAACCACGGGTTCTGCTCGTGGACGATGAACGCGATCCCCGTGACGGCGAACGCAAGCGGCCACGTAAGCCGCCAGAGCGGCGACTTCAGGCGGCCGTGGACGAGCCCGAGCTCCGCGCCGCCTGCGAGCATCAATACCTCGGCCCACGACCCGTGCGCGTACATGTGGATCGCCGAGTTGGTGAAGAACGCCATCACGGGCCACAGCAGCAGGCCGAGCGAGAACGCCAGGCCGGGCCAGAGGTACTTCCGCCAGGGCCGCATGCGCCAGACCTCGGAGCCGACGATCGCCTCGGACAGCAGGCACAGCCCGACGAGCAGGATCCCCGTCGCGAACAGCCAGTGCACCATCTCAGCCTTCGGAAGCATGATGGGCCTCCATGTCGGCGAGCAGCGGTCGCGCCACGACCAGCGTGAACACGATGCCGGCGAGGATGACGAGCAACGGCGGCTCGACGACGAGCCACCAGAAGCCCTGACCGCGCGGGTGCAGAAGCGTCAGTCGGTAGGGCTGGACGATCGCCCAGATCAGGCCGCCGGCGGCGGTGACCGGGCCGATGAACGAGATGACCTGAGCGCGCCGGCTACGCCGCCGGACGTCCGAGGTCGACAGTTGGTGAGCGTACGAACCTTGCATTTCTCCTCCGCGAAAGGTCGGGAACGACACCGGTCGCCCGCGGACGGTAGGACGTGACGTGCCCGCGGGTCAGGCAGGCAGCGGAGGCGGCCGGCACTCGAAGGCGAGGCCGAAGCGGCGCCGCGGAGCGGCGTCGGCCGCTGCGCGAACGCGGCGGACCGTGGGAACGAGGTGGGCCTTCAGGAGCCGGTGGGCGCGCTCCAGCGTGCGAGACGCGTAGTCCTCGACCTCGTGCAGCCAGCGCGCGCAGCGCCACGCGACCGCCACGAGGACCGAGACGGCGGCGAACACCGGCAGCGCATACGTGTGGAGCCAGGGGCCGAAGACGGCCCAGCGCCCGGCGGCGGCGCTGTCGGCGTCCGAGTGCACGAGGTAGAGCAGCGAGGTGGCGACGAATGATGCGAGCCAGACCTGGGGAGAGAGCCCCGGCCGGAGCCGCGGTGTTCGGCTCTCATTGCGGTGCCCGATCGCGGCGAGCAGCCGCTCGCCTGCGCCGGCTGCAGCCCGGACGCGGACGATCCGCGCAAGCAGCGCGGCGAGCGCGAGGGCGACGACGGCCTTCAGCCCGACGAGCAGGAACGGGTAGTAGTTGGCCCCGGTCGGCGCCAGCGGCGCCACGTGGAGAGCCCGGTCGACGCGCGTGGTGACGCTGCGCCCGACGACCTCGGCGACCAGCACCAGGAGAACAAATGTCGCAGTGCCCCTGCGGCGAAACATCGGACACGAAAGTCTACGCCCGGACGGGCATCCTGCGAAGCCCGCTGCCTCAGGGGCTCCAGAAGTTCAGGCGCGTGGGCGGCCAGTAGTCCATCACGACCGGCCCGATCAGGCTCGCGCGCGGCACCGGCCCCCAGGTGCGAGAGTCGCACGAGCTACCGCGGTTGTCGCCCATCATGAAGTACGACCCCTTGGGCACGTGCCAGGTGTGGTTGCGGAAGGTGACGTCCTGCGCGCGGGCGTCAACCGTCACATAAGGCTCGTGGAGCTGCCTGCCGTCGACCCAGATGCGGGCCGAGTCGTCCTCGTGGATCGTCTCGCCGGGAAGCCCGATCAGCCGCTTGACGTAGGTGCCGGCGGAGCCGCACTTCACCGCCGCCTCCTCCGGCGCGTTGAAGACGACGATCTGTCCACGCGCCGGATCGGAGAACCGGTAGCAGAGCTCGCAGGCGATCACGCGATCGGAGAATCGCGCTTCACAACCAACTGCCGGCCGTGCGCAATGGAGCGTCGGCTCCATCGACTCGGACGGGATCCGGTACGGCTTCGCCACCTCGGCCTCGAAGACGAGGACGATCGCAACCGCGATCCCGATCGTGAGCACCCAGTCCAGCACCCTCCGCCACGGCGCCGGGATCCGGGATCTCGCCTTCGCACCGAGCACGCGGCCAAGATAGCGCCGGTCCGCGGACCACCGAGAGCGCTCACGTCGCCTGGGGCACCGGCCAGCGGTGGCGTTTCGCGAGCACGTACGCGACCAGGCCGGCCGGCAGCGGGAGCCAGTAGCTGACGAGCCGGTAGCCGAGCGTCGCGACCGCGGCGTCGCCGGCGTTCACCCCGGCGAGGGCCAGCAACCCGACCAGGCCGGCCTCGACGAATCCGAGCCCGCCGGGAGTCGCCGGGATCATGCTCAGCAGCTGCGCGGCGCCGTACGCGAGGAGGACGAGCGCCGGCTCGGGCCGCAGACCGAGGGCGGCGAGGATGCAGATCAGGGCGAAGTAGTCGAACGCCCACTTCCCGATCGTCGCGAAGAACGCGACCAGAGGCCGCTCGGTGAACGCCGCTCGAATCTGATCGCGCTGCCTGATCAGCCTCTCGGGAAGCGCTGCGAAGCGATCGCCTTTTCTCACCCAGCCGGCCGCAGTGCGCACGGAGCGTCCCACGAACCGCAGCGGCTCGTCCCAGGCGAAAGCCACGAGGGCGGCGATCGCGAGCAGGACGAACGCGCCGGCGCCGAGGTAGGCGACGTCGCGCAGTCCTCTCGGCGCCGCGGTGCCGCCGATCGCCGCGACCGCGCCGACGACCGGGATCGCGAAGAGCGCCCCGGTCGTCGCAGCCAGCGTCGCTGCCAGGCCCGACGCGACGTTGGCCGCCGGCACTCCGGCCTGAACGAGGATCCCGAACTGCACGGCCGCGGCCGCGGCGCCGCCGCCGGGGATGATGCTGCCGGCCGCGTTGGCCGAGAGCTGCGACGTGGCTACCGCGAACCAGCTCCGCGTCCGAAGCGCGACGCGCTGCAGCGCCCAGAGCGAGACGAAGCTCGCCGCCTCGAACAGCACGGCCGGGACGATCCAGTACGGATTGAGGCTCCGCAGCTGCGTCCACGACGAGAACACCTGCAGCAGGCTCGGCGCGAGCAGGTAGAGCGAGATCGCCGTGATGCAGAGCAGCGCGACGCGCACCAGCACCTTGCGCTCGAAGCTTCTGCCGTCGCTGGTCGCGTCCGATCCCTCGACCTCGGCCACAAGCTCGCCGACGTCGAGCACCGGCGGCTGCCGGTGTGCGCCGTTCGCGCTCACGTCGCCGTGCTCGCTCATCTCGTCATCCCGCCGGGCACGGCGCCGCCGGTGCCGATCGTCAAGGCCCGCTCAGACTCGCACGCGGTTCGAGCGGGCGTCAAGCGGGGTGCAATTGACGCAAACGGCTCATACCAGTGCGACCCCGCGTGCGCGACGCTTCTGTCCATGAATGACGTCTCACTTCTCGCGACCGACGCAGTGCTGTTCGAGCTTCCCTCACCCGACGACGCCGACGATCTCTCCCGGACCCTCCACGAGAGCTGCATCGCCTGGACCGAGCGTTGGGACGACGTGTGGATCGTCGGCGCAGAGCTGCGAGACGACGACGATCTCGCTGCGCTGATGCGCACTGCCGAACGCTGGGTCGCCGAGCGCGGACTGGTCGCGATCCGGTTCTCCCTCGACGCGCGCGCCTACATCCTGCGTGCCGGCGAGATCGCCTGGTCGGCGGCGATCCCCTCCAAGCCCGAAACAACGTCCCTCCCGGACGGCGCATCACCTGCCGAAGCCGCCTAACCCCCTCAGGCGGCTTCGCGCAGGTCGCGCACCCGAAACGCGAAGATGAAGGCACCGATGCCGCGCGTCAGCGCGGCGGCGCCGACCCACACGATCAGCAGTATCTGCCGGTGGCCGAAGTCCCCGGCGGCCCAGAAGCCGAGCAGCAGCTCGGCAAGGCCGATCAGGAGCACGACCCACCACAGCTCGGCGTCCTTCCGCGTCGCGAACGCAACGATGATGGTGAACGCGCCCTTGACGATGAAGTAGAAGCTCATCACCGCCGCGAGCGCGGCGAAGGTGTTGCCGGGGTGGATGAAGGCGATGACGCCGATCACGACGAGCGCCGCGGCTACGACGAGCCGGAGCGCAACCATCCAGCCGCTCTGCCCGCCCGCGAACGCCGCGAGGATCTCATCGAGAGCGGCGGCGAGAACGACGACGCCGAAGACGATCGAGATCGCGGTCACGCTGCGAAAGTCGAAGCGGAAAACCATGATCGCGAACAGGAGCCAGGCCGTTCCGATCACCAGGAAGATCCACCACAGCCGCGTGGCTGCCTGGAACGCCTCGACGATGTGCCTGTCCTCGTCGATGCCGATCGTGGTCATCGTTGAAACCTGCCTTTCTCCTCGGAGGGCCGTCGGTCGCGCAGAGGTTACTCGCCTAACGGGGCCGAGACGAAGAGATCGAGCCCCTGCGGCAGGAACCGCGCGACCGGCCGGCCCCCGACGCCCTCAGGATCCGCCGAGCCCCGACTTCGCCTCGCCCCAGCGCACGGTCAGTGCGTAGAAGACGGTGATGTTCAGTGCCAGCACCGTCAGCGCCCACAGTGGGTACTGCGCGCCGCCGACGAAGCCGAGCTGGACGAAGACGTTCACACCGGCGATGACGATGGTGAACCACCGCGACCAGGCCGACCCCGAGAGGAGCCCGAACCCGGCGAGCACCACGATCACGCCCCACACCATCATGATCCAGCCCCACGTCCTGAAGTCGAACAAGAGGATCTGTTCGGCGGTGACGACGTAGTACTGACCCCGGATCACCGCTATCAGCCCCTGGAAGAAGTCGAGGGCGCCAATCACGATCATCACGATCGCGGCGAACCCGACCCATCCGGTCCAGACGCTCGACCGACCGTCGCTTCGTGCCATCTGCGTTCCTCCTAGCGGTTGCTTCTATGCGAGCGCCTGCGCCTTGAGCTTGTCGAACTCGGCCTGCGTGATCGCGCCGCTGTCGAGGAGGCCCTTCGCCTTCGCGATCTGATCGGCCGAACCGCCCGACACGTCGCGCACGTACGAGTCGAAGTCCTGCTGCGCTTTCTGGTTCGAATCAGCGTGCCGCTGCGCGATCCCGTCACCGTTCACGATCAGGTAGACGATCAGGCCGAGGAACGGGAAGAAGAAGAGAAAGATCAGCCAGAGCGCCTTCTTGCCACCCGACGTGTCACGGCGCCGGAAGACGTCGATGACGACGGTGAACAGCATGATGAAGTAGACGACCATGAAGAAGATGACGATGAGGCTCCACAGGAACGTCAAGAAACTGGTGGCAAGAATCACGTTGGTCCTTTCCTCAGATGCGTTGGGGGGCTCCCGGCGGCTCGCCGCGACCGCGGAGAACCTACAACAACCCAGTGTTTGCAGGCTCTCTCTCAGTGCACGAGGTCGCCGTGCGCGAGCGCGACCGCCTCGAGCCGCGACTTGACGCCGAGCGAGCGCAGCAGCCCGCGCACGTGGTTGCGAACGGTGTCGCGACTCAGGTGCAGGTCGGACGCGATCTCGTCGGTCGAGCGGCCCTGCTCGAGCAACCGCAGCACCTCTGACTGGCGCGGCGTGACATCGAGTTGCGGCAGCGGAGGAGGCTCCCAGTCGATGTGCGCCACCTGCCCGAAGACGCCGACGACGCGGTCGCCGCTCATCAACGGCACCGAGCTGACCTGGACCCCGAGCCGCTCGCCGCCCGGTGGCGTGACCACGGAATCGAAGTCGGTGACGAGCGTCCGGCCCGCGACCTTGCGCGCGAACATCTCGCGGACGTGCCTGGTCTCCTCGTCCGCGACGAGTGAGGAGAACTGGCGGCCCACGACGTCGCCGACGATACGGCGTCCCGCTCCGTTGACCCAGCGGACGACACCGGCCGGATCCAGCACATAGGCCGGGATGCTCACATGCTCGAGGGCGACTTCGAGGTCCGCGCTGATTGCCGCAAGCTCTGGCACGGTCCCGAGTCTGCCAGGATGCACACATGCCCGGCGACGAGGAGACGACCGGAGCGCCGGCGCCGCTGCCGACGCGTCGCGACCCACAGGCAGGCCGCCGGCCGGAGGACATCGCGGTCGGAGCCGTCGTCTTCGGAGCGCGGCTCGGCGTCCGGGCCGGACGTGTGGCGATCTTCCCGCTCCGCGTGGCGGGGCGGATGGTGGGGACGAGCCGGATCGAACGCGCGACCGGCGCGCTCGGCAGCGACGGGAAGGCGGCGTCGGCGCAGGGTCGCGCCCTGGTCGAGACCGCGGTCGATCGCACCCTCGCGGGCCCGCTCCCGGAAGCCGTCGCAGAGAAGCTCGTCGAGCACCACGTCGTCGAACGAATCGTCGCCGACGTGATGCAGCAGATCGACCTCGATGCGCTGGTGACGGAGGTCCTCGCGGACGAGCGAACACGCGAGCAGTTCGAACGTGCGCTCGCCAACCCGGCGCTCGAGCGCCTCGCCGTGTCGGCCGTCGACAGTCGCCTCACCGGCGAGGTGGCCGATCGACTGCTCAGCAGTCCGCAAGTCCGTGCGGCACTCGCACGGCAGACGACGTCGATGGCGGGCGCGCTCGTCGGGAAGGTTCGCGACAGGTTGCGGCAGCTGGACGAGCGGCTTCTTCGCCGCGAGTCGCCAGATGCCGGCCTGCACTACGGCGGCATCGCGACGCGGACGCTCGCAATCACGGTCGACGCACTGCTCGCGCAACTCGCCGTCCTCGTTCTCGGCGGCGTGATCGCGCTCGTCGCCTCGCTCGCCGGCGGCCTCGGGTCCGGCTGGCTGGTCGACACGATCCTCGGCATCGGCTGGTTCCTCGTCGTCGCCGCGTACTTCGTCTTCTTCTGGACGCTCGCCGGGGAGACGCCCGGCATGATCCTGATGCAGCTCCGCGTGACGGATGCCCGTGGCGACCCGCCGTCGTTCCCGCGCTCGGCCGTCCGGTTCGTCGGGCTGATCCTGTCGATCATTCCGCTGTTCGCCGGCTTTCTGCCGATCCTCTTCGACGCGCGGCGGCGAGGGCTGGCCGACTTCCTCGCCGGCACGACCGTGCGCGCCGAGCAGTGAGCTGGCCCGGGCGAACGCACTGGCGCCCCGGCGCCCGGGTGGCGCGGCTCAAGTCGAGCCACGGCTACGGCTGGGTGCTCCTGCTCGTGATGATCACGTTCGTCTACGCAGCGTCGATGCCGGATCGACAGTGGAGCCGCGGCGTGCTCGTGCTGATCGAGGCCGCGACGTTGACCCTCGCCATCTGGACCTCGGGTCTCTCGCGCGACTTCAGGATCGCGGGGGTGATCGCCGCGGTCGGCCTCGTCGGCTTCGTACTGTCGCTGACGAGCAACGGAACCGGGTTCGTCGGGGCCGTCTGGATCGTGAACGTCGTGTTCGCGCTCGGGACGGTGGTCGCGATCTGCGTCGGGATCGTCGACCAGGGCCAGGTGAACCAGCAGTCGATCACGGGCGCGGTCTGCGTCTACGTCCTGCTCGGGATCCTGTTCATGTTCGTCTACGGCGCGGCGGCCGCGCTCGGCTCGGGGCCGTTCTTCGCCCAGGGGACCGACGGTACGACGTCGCTACGCCTCTACTTCAGCTACGTCACGCTCGCCACGCTCGGTTACGGCGACTACACGCCCGCAGGGAACTTCGGGCACACGGTCGCCGTGCTCGAGGCCCTCATGGGCCAGATCTATCTCGTGACCGTGGTCGCGCTGCTGGTCGGCAACCTCGCAGGGTTGAGCCGGCGGCTCAACGCTGCCCGCAACGCCGGCGACGGCGACGCATAACGAGGAGCCTCCCGCGGTTCGCTCCCTGGTAGTTTCGACCCGATGGGCAACCTCGAGCGTCTGTCGGAGAAATATCGCTCGCACCACCGCGAGCGAGACGAGTTCGTCTTCGGCGCCGACGAGCGGGCCACGCTGTTCGCCGGCCTCGTCGGCGGTCCAGGACTTCGCGTACTCGACTTCGGCTGCCGAACCGGCGCCCTCACGCAGCACTACGCGACGGGTAACGACGTCGTCGGTATCGACGTCGACGAGGGAGCCCTCGACAGGGCGCGAGAACGGCTCGGGATCGAGACGCTCTGGGCCGACATCACGGATGAGCTCCCGATCGAGCCCGAGACATTCGATGTCGTCGTCGCCGGAGAGGTTCTCGAACACGTGGCCGACCCGTCCGCGGCCGTCGCCAACGCCTATCGCGCCCTACGCCCCGGCGGCCGGTTCGTCGGCTCGGTCCCGAACGCCTTCCGCCTGAAGTCCCGCCTCCGCTATCTGGCGGGCAGGCATCCAGAGACGGACAAGACACACCTTCAACAGTTCACTCCGAACGATCTTCGCGCGCTCCTGTCCTCGAGGTTCGACGACGTGTCGCTGACCTTCGCGGTCGGCCGCTACAAGCGGATCAACCCGCAGTTGATGGCGCGCGTCCAGGTGTTCCGGGCGCGCAAGTCCTGAACAGACACGAGCCATGGGCAGACCGGCAGCAACGGGGTTGGCTACTTCGATTACTTCAACGGCTTCCAGCTGAACTCCGATGCGACGCCGATTCTCGACACCTTCCCGATCACGACGCCGGGGAACAGCGGAACGTTTACGCAGCCGCGGCCGCGCACGGATGGTCAGGCGGGTGAGGTCGGCAAGGGCTGGTACTCCTACAACCTCGGCGACTGGCACATCATCTCGCTCAATGTCGAATGCGAGAACGAGCCAGGCGGTTGCGATCCGAACGGCAGCTGGTTCCAGAGTGAGACGCAATGGCTGTCGCAGGACCTCTCCGCCAACGGTTCGAAATGCACCATCGCCTACTGGCACCAGCCGACGTTCAGCCCGACCGAGGCCCCGACCGTCTCGGTGGATGGGCAGGCTGCTGCCGCCTGGTGGAAGGTGCTCTACCAACACGGAGCCGACATCATCCTGAACGGGCACGACCACGTTTACGCCCGCTACACGCCGATGAACCCAGCCGGCCCGCGGGTACCCCGGCGACCTACAGCGACACCGGCTCCGCGAAGTGTCACGGACCGGCTAGCTGAATAGCTCTTGGCCGAGATTCGCGCCACGGCGGGCGGAGCCGATCTCTCCGCTCGTCGTGGCCGGTGACGCGCTGCGCCGTCGTCCAGGTTGACCGACGCGGTTCACCGGTCTGCAACCCGGCAGCGATGCCGGATTCTGGATCGTTGTCGGGGGCAGGCATCGCCTACAGAGAGGGGGTCTGATCGTGAGACGCGTGGGACTGTTCGTCTTGCTCACGATTGTCGTGCTCGGAGGTGCGGCGTGGGTTGGTGTCGCTGCACGCGCCGGCGGGTCGAGTTACTTCACGCCCGGGAACCTGCTCGTCAGCCGCAGCGTCTACGGCGGTGACTCGGGGACCGTTCAGATCGGGATGACGCTGCCGCCAGGTTGCTCGAGCGGCTGCGGTACCGCGATTGCGAATGGGAGCTACCCGGAGGTCTTCAACAACGACACCGTCGACGGCAGCTTTGGCATCACCTCGACGATCTTCCTCGACCAGCTGACGCCATCGGGGACGCCGGTGAACTGACGCCGACGTGGACAGCAAGGGCAAGTTCAGTTTCACGAAGACGAACGCCTACAGCGGTAACAACGGCCGAGCGGCGATCCTGAACAGCGACGCCAACGTGCTCTACACAGCCGGGAACGCCGGCAACGGCGGCGACCCGCAGCCGGACGGCGTGATCACCGGCGCCGGCGCTCAGCTCATCAATCCCGAGGTGAAAGCGCTCGTCGCGCAGAAA
This sequence comes from uncultured Thermoleophilia bacterium, assembly GCA_963774355.1. Classification (GTDB taxonomy): domain Bacteria; phylum Actinomycetota; class Thermoleophilia; order Gaiellales; family Gaiellaceae; genus PALSA-600. The sequence continues at coordinate 145,441 of CAVZER010000009.1, forward strand.
CCGGGAGATCCGACGCCGGTCGGCAGCTTCAACATCACCCAGCTCGGAGACCCGACCGACAAGATCGGGAAGGACACGAACTTCCGCGGCCTGACGATCTACGACAACGTCGTTTACTTCACCAAGGGCAGCGGTGGCAACGGCGTCAACACGGTGTACTTCATCGACACGACCGGCACGGCCTGCCCCAACGGCACCGGCGTGCCATCGGCGAACGCGTCTCTCCCGACGTCGGCCGATCGACTACGACGCCTCGCTCCTCCAGTCGGAGGGCGTGGTGCCGACGAACATGTGCATCCTCAAGGGCTTCCCGAAGGCACTCAAGTCGAAGACGTCGTTCCCGTTCGGGATCTGGTTCGCCAGCCCGACCGTGCTCTACGTCGCCGACGAAGGGAACGGTGACAACACCTACTCGGCCGCGAAGGGCATCTATACCAAGGCGGCCGCCCAGACCACCGCCGGGCTACAGAAGTGGGTGCTCAGCAACGGCAGCTGGAGCCTCGCCTACACACTCTCCGACGGTCTCGACCTCGGCCGGCCGTACACGCCCAGCGGCTACGCGACCGGCAACAACGCGGTCACCGGGCTCCCATGGGCACCCGCGACGGACGGGCTCCGCAACATCACCGGACGCGTCAACGCCGACGGGTCCGCGACGATCTGGGCCGTCACCTCGACCGTCAGCGGGAACGGCGACCAAGGAGCCGATCCGAACAAGCTCGTCTCGATCACCGACGACCCAACCGCAGCTGCCCCAGGGGCAGGCGAGAGCTTCGACACGATAGACAGCGCGGCGCTCGGGCGAGGTCCTCCGCGGCGTCTCCTTGACGCCCGGAAGCACTCCGTAGCCGCACCGGTCGGGTCGGGCCACTCCCAGAGGAGTAGGCCCGACCCGACCGCTCGTCGTTCTAGGCGCCGAGCACGTCGTGGACGAAGCGCACAGCGAGTGCGCCGTCCCCGACGGCGCTCGCGACGCGATTGAGGGCACCGGCGCGCACGTCCCCGGCGGCAAAGACTCCGGGTCGCACGGTCTCGAGGAGGTGAGGCCGCCGCTCGTCGAGCGGCCATGAAAGATGGCTCTCGCAGTCGGCCGCGCCCTCGCCGCAGAGGAGATAGCCGGCACGGTCGAGGGCGAGCATTCCGGTGGCCGCCTCGGTGCACGGTACTGCGCCGATCATGACGAAGACTGCCGTCGCGCCCACGGACACGACGGCGCCTGTGCCGTCGCGAAGGCTCACCGACTCGACGGTCTCCGTCCCGTTCACCGCCACAACCTCGGTCTCCGTCATCACCTCGATTCGTTTGGCAGCTTCGATCCGGTCGAGCAGGTACCGCGACATCGACGCGCTCAACGCCTTGCCGCGCACGACGACGCGCACGCTTCGCGCCCGCGAGGCCAGGTGCAAAGCAGCCTGGCCGGCCGAGTTCCCGCCGCCGACGACGATCACGTCCTCGCCGCGCGAGCGTTCCGCGTCACGGGGCATCGCCGCGTGGTAGACGCCGGCACCGCGAAAGCGCTCGACTCCCTCGGCCTCCAACTCCCGCCAACGCGCCCCGGTAGCCATCACCACCGACCGGGCGAGCACGTGCTGTCCGTCGTCGAGGTCCACGCGCACCAGATCCTCGGGACCATCGGCAAGCTCGACGACGCGGTGGAAGCTCGAGAGCACCGCGTCGAACCTCCGCGCCTGGAGAGTCGCGCTCCGCGTCAGGTTCGCGCCGGAGACGCCAGTCGGGAACCCGAGGTAGTTCTCGATCCGGGTGCTCGTCCCGGCCTGACCCCCCGGCGCCCAGGCCTCGGCCACGAACGTGCGCAAACCCTCAGATCCGCCGTACACCGCAGAGGCCAACCCGGCCGGCCCGCCGCCGAGCACGACGAGATCGAAGCGCTCACCGTCGACCTCGGCCCGGAGCCCGAGCGAACGGGCGACCTGTGCGGCCGAGGGATTGCGCATCACGTTCGCCGCATGGACGAGGACCGGCGTCTCCGAGCGCGGGATGTCGAGCCAGCGCAGCATCGCCGCGCTCTCCTCATCGGTATCGACATCGTAGAAGCGCACCGGCAACAGATTCCGTTCGAGCAGATCACGCACCTCGAACGCCCGGCGCGAGCCCCGTGGCGCGATGATCCGCATCACACCGTGCCCCTCGGCCTCGTGCCACGCCCGCCGCGCGAGGAGCGTGTCGAAGATGTGCTCGCCGAACTCGGGCCACCGTGCGACCATCTCGCGCAACGAGGAGCGATCGAACTCGATCACGTCGGACGTCTCGACCGCGACACAGGCACTGACCGTCGGCTCGCCCGTGAACGCAGCGATGTCGCCCACGAACGTGCCACCGTCCGCCTGCGCGATATAGACGTCCTTTCCCGGCTTGCGATCGACGAACTCGACGAGCCCCCGCTCGATCACGAAGAACGGGGCGTCACGGACCGCGTGCTCGTACAGAACCTCGCCCGCCGGCACCGTACGCCGCCGACCCCGCTTGCCCAACCACTCGAGCTTCGCCTCCGACAGGCGCGGGAAGAACTCCTCGTCGCCCAGATCCGGGAAGCTCCCGGACCGAATCACCTCGACGGTCGCCATCCAACGAGGCTACCTCTCCCCCGGCGGCAGAGCCACAGAGCGTCAGCGACGTCCTTGACCGACCGGTCGCGGCGACGCAAGATCGATCGCGGGTGGGCGACCGACGATGGTTCCGCGCGCCTATTGGGCACCCTCGATCGTCGCGGGACGCCGCGGGCGTGCTGTGGGAACGGTGCTGGAGGGTGGGTTCCGTCGAAAGGAGGCAGGTAGTGATCGTCAAGCAGCCGAATCTGGACCTCGTTCATCGCATCCAGATCGAGCCGAACCCCGCCCTCCTCGAGCATGCCCGCAAGCGTGCGGAGAGCGTCCAGAGCAGGATCGCGGATCGGATCACGGCGTTCGCGGGATCGATGGCGTTCGTCTACATCCACATCATCTGGTTCGGAAGCTGGATCGCGTTCGGGGTCGAGAAATATCCGTACGGACTGCTCACGATGATCGTCTCGCTGGAAGCGATTTTCCTCTCGACCTTCGTGATGATCAGCCAGAACAGGGCGGACGCGAAGCGCCAGGTGGTCGCGGACCTGCAGTGGCAGACCGTCCAGGAAGAGGACAAGCAAAACCTGCAGCTGCTCGACCTATCGAGCCAGATCCTCGACCTGACCAAAGCGGTTCATGCGTACGCAGCCGCACGTGAGGGGGACACGAAGCCTGCGCCAGGCTGAAGTTGACGTCGATCGAGCGACTGCGATATATCTGCCCTGAAGCGAAGTCGGGAGGCGTCATGTCCTACATCGCGGCTGAGCAGCGTACCCTCGGGCGTCTGCTCCCACCATGGTGGTGGCTCCTGGTCACCGGGACTGCCTGGGTGCTGGTGGCGGTGATCCTGCTTCGGTTCGACTACACGTCGGTGTCGGCGATCTCGATCCTCTTCGGGATCGTGGCGATCGTTGCCGGGGTGCTCGAGATCGGTGTGCTCTTCCTCGCCGCCGGCTGGTGGAAGCTTCTCCACGGTTTGCTGGCCGTCGCGTTCATCGCGGCAGGGATCGTCGCGTTCATTCATCCGGGAAACACGTTTGCCGCGCTCGCCGCCGTGTTCAGCTTCTTCCTGGTCATCGCCGGGACGTTCGACATCGTCATCTCGATTTCCGTTCGTCGCGAGATCGACGTCTGGTGGCTGCAGCTGATCACCGGGATCATCGAGGTCCTGCTGGGCTTCTGGGCAGCCGGCTACTACGGCCGCAGCGCGGTTCTTCTCGTCGCATGGGTCGCCGCGATCGCGATCATGCGCGGTATCAGAGACATCGTGCTCGCCTTCCGAGTGCGGGAGGCGCAGCACACCCCAGCGTCTCAATCCTGAGCGACAGCGCTCGCCTCGCACGCTTGTCGGTGAGAGACTTTGTCGTGTGCTCCCGCTATCCGACGGGCTTACCGCGCGGCGCTTCCCGATCGTCAACATCTCGATCATCGTCGCCAACTTCGCGGTGTGGATCTTCTACGAGCTTCCGCACCTTCAGTCGGCCGTGTTCCACGCATCTTTCTATCCCTGCACGGTCGACAACACGTGCCGGGGACCGGAGTCGTGGGGAGTCAGCTGGATCACGGCGATGTTTCTGCACGGAAGCTGGGACCACATCCTCGGGAACATGCTGTTCCTGGCCGTCTTCGGGAAGAACGTCGAGGATGCCTTCGGCGCGCTCCGTTATCTGATCTTCTACTTTGCCGGCGGGTTCGTCGCCACGATGACGCAGACGCTGATGACGCTCCTGTTCGGAACGGCAGCCGAAGCGCGAGTCCCGAACCTCGGGGCGAGCGGCGCGATCGCAGCCGTCCTCGGCGCCTACTTCGTCCTCTATCCCAGCTCGACGGTGCGTGGTCTCATCGTCATCTTTCCGATCCGCCTCTCGGCCTGGTTCTTCCTCGGCGCATGGTTCCTGTACCAGTTCATCGAGGCGAACTTCGGGGTGTTCGGCGCCGGCGCGAACGGCGGCGGCGTCGCCTTCTTCGCCCATGTCGGCGGGTTCGTATTCGGCGTGATCGTCACCCTCTTCCTGACGAGGACAGGACAGGTGGCGACGCAGGACCGCAGCGCGGCACTGCCCGCACCCGTCTGACGGCGCGCTAGCGCTGTCGTCGTTTCTTGACGATCTCGTAGCCGACGCAGTCGAGCACGGCATACCCGAGCGCCGCCGCGATGACGAGCATCGTGAACATGTACGCGACGCGGCCCGTTGCCGCCACCCACGCCGCAACGACAGTCAGCGCCGCGAACAGCGCGAACTTCGCGAGGTCAACGGCCATCGACCGCGTCGGCTTGCCATTGCTCGCCGAGTCGCTCGCATCCTGCCCCACCGGCCGAGCGTACTACGGAAGCGGCTGCGATAGGGTCACCCGTCAATGTGCCGCAACGAGCCGGCATGCGCGTGACCTCCTCGTCCGGCTCCGACGTCGCTAGAACGGCGGCAGCGTGACCTCGTCGGCAGGCGTCAGCCGAGACGATCCGGCGCTGTCGACGAGACCGTCACTGGCACGTCGGCCTTCTTACCGAGACGGAGCCGGGGCGCAGGAACAGACGAACGATCGACTCGGTGTTGCTGTTCTGGGCGGCACTCGTCATCGGGCTTACCGCGGCGGTCGCTGCGTCGGCGCCCACCGACGATCGCAACGTCGGAGCGGCGTTGACGACGGTGTTCGGCTGGGCCGGCGCATTGTGGCGCGCAGCATTCTTCGCCCTGCTGGCGTCGGCAGCCGCGATCGTCGTCGATGCTCTGCTCGAACGACGCTGGGATCTCGTCCGTGATCTCCTCGTCGCGGTCGCCGGCGTCCTCGGGACAGGCTTTCTGCTCGGCGGTGCCGTCGAGTCCAACTGGGTGCCGTTCCAACTGCATCCGCTCGCCCGCTGGGGCTACCCGGAAGTCAGACTCGCCGCAGCAACCGCCGCCGTCGTCGTCGCCGGCCCCGAGCTCATCCGTTCGGTCCGCCTCGTGGCCGGGTCGCTTATCCCACTCGCGGCACTGGCTTCAGTCGTGCTCGGCGCCGCGCTCCCATCTGCTGCTCTCGCCGGTGTTGCACTCGGCCTCGCCGCAGGGTCGCTCGCGAGAATCCTCTTCGGGTCGGCGGCAGGCGTACCGCCGACCCAACAGATTCAAGCGGCGCTGATCTCGCTCGGGGTCGACGTCGACGATCTGAAACCGTCCCTCGAACAACACGTCGGCGCCGCCGAATACATCGGGCACGCCGGCAACGGAGATCCGCTCCGCGTCCGCGTGCTAGGTCGCGACGCGCAGGACACACAGCGACTCGCGCGCGAGTGGCGACTGCTCTCGTACAAGGATCCACCGCGAAGCGCACCAGCGGGTCGGCTGGAGCAGGTCGAGCACCAGGCTCTCGCCACCCTCATGGCGGCCCAGGCCGGAGTCCGGGTGCCCGCAATCGTGATCGCGGCCCTCGGCCCTGACGGCGACGCCCTGATCGTGACGCGCGAGCCCCACCTTGAGCCTCTCGAGACCTACCGCGACGATCAGGTGAGCGACCAAACGCTCGACGAGCTCTGCAATCAAGTCTCCACGATGCACGAGGCAGGCATCTCGCACGGCCGACTCAACGCCGGCAACGTTCTCCTGGTCGACGACGGCGCGATGTTGGTCGACTTCTCAGCCGCCACGCTCGGTGCCCCGCAGTCGGCGCTCGACATGGACGTCGCCGAGCTTCTCGTTGCCTGCACGGTCCTTGTCGGCCCGGAGCGCGCGCTTGGGACGGCCGTCGAGGCGGGTTGGGGTGAGGTGATCGGCCGGATGCTTGCCCTACCTCCAGCGCGCCGCGTTGACGCCCCATCTCCGGGACCTCGCTCGTTCACACGAGATCGGCCTCGACGAGCTTCGAACCGAAGCAGCCAACGCAACCGGACAGCCGGTCCCAAAGCTCGTCCCGCTCCGGCGGATGCGTCCCCGAGATCTCGCGGTCACGGCAATGGTCGCTGTCGCCGCCTACCTCCTCATCACCCAGCTGGCGAGGATCGGATTCGGGACGATCGCGCACGAGCTGCGCCATGCCGAGATCGCCTGGATCGTGTTCGGACTGGTCCTCGCCCAGCTCGCGTTGATCGCAGGAGGGGTGTCCTTTCGCGGCGCCGTCCCCACGCCGCTCCCACTACTCCCCTGCGTCGTCCTGCAGTCGGCGATCAAGTTCATCAATCTGACGGTCCCGAGCTCAGCCGGCCGCATCGGCATCAACGTTCGCTTCTTACAACGGATCGGCGCGCCGACACCGCAAGCCTTCGCCGCCGGAGCCGTGGACGACCTGTCCGAGAAGATCGTCGAGATCGCGCTCGTCCTGCTCATGCTTCCGTTCGTCCATATCGCCGTCAGCGCTCAGCGACCTGAAGGGCGGTGTGCCATCCGGCCGCCTGATCGTCAGCACGTCCTCGCTCTTCTGGCGATCATCGTCATCGCACTGCTTTGCGTCCCCTCGATCCGAGCCAAGGCGCTGCCGTCGGTTCGAAGCGCCGCGTCCGGTCTTTGGGCCGTCGTGCGCGATCGCCGCAAACGGCTCGAGCTGTTCGGCGGCCAACTCGGCGTCGAAGTCCTGTACGCGCTCACACTCGGCGCCGCGTGCCTCGCCTACGGATCGGTGAAATGGCCGACGACCAACGGGCTACCGGGCGCCCGTTCCGGCCCCATCGTCCGGACTCCGCCGAGCCTCTCCGCCTCGCGCAGCGCCGCCTCAACGTCGGGCACGCCGACGTAAAACAGAACGCGACCGGGATAGCCGGCGCCGCCCCCGACGCCACCCGGGATGCCGGCGTCATCGGGGTTCTGGACGAAGCCGTAGTTGCCCACCTCCGAAACGGACTCGGCGACGCCGCCGCTCGTGTCGAACTCCCAGCCGAACAACTCACCGTAGTAGCCGCGTAACCGCTCCGGGTCGGCACCGATGATTTCGAAGTGCACGACTGGCTGGCCCATGAATCGCCTACTCCTCTCGTTTGTTACGGCAGATCGTGTGGTGTGCAGGCTCGTCGCCGCCTTCTAGATCCCTGAGCCGATCAGACGAAATGCCATCGGGTTTGACTGAACTGCTTACCCCTGGCGAAGCCAAGTACCGTCGTAGGGGTGACGCGGTAGAGCAGTACCTCGCCGCGCCGAATCGTGTCGCCGAGACCAAACCAGGTGCCATCTGGCGCGGTCAGGTGCGTGCCGTACTTCGACTCGTAGGTATTCGCAACCCGTTCGAGTTCTGCTCGGTCGCTGACCTGGGCGACCTGCCCTTCGACCACGACGTCGAGAGTTTCGCCGAGGGTGTTGCGGCCCGTCGTAAGGGTGCAATGTGGGTTGCGTTTGAGGTTCTTCGCCTTGCGTTCGTCCGAGCCGGTGCAGAAATACATCGCGTCGGCGCACCAGACGGCCAGCAGAGGGGTGACATGGGGGCGTCCGTCAGGACGGACGGTCGAGAGCCAGAACACCTCCGCTTCTTCGAGGTGCTGATGCCCCTCCGCCCACTCGGTCGGATGCGCACCCTTACTACTGAACCCCGCATGGAGTTCTGTCAATGGCTCCCTTGGTTCCATATCAACCTCGCTCTCGTGGAAACGCAGGACCACGGGTACAGACGGTGGAGACTGACCGAACTCATCGCAGCAGGGAACCGAAGGGACGTAGCGGTGGTCGGGTGGTGTTCGAACGATGATCGCGAATCGCGGGACGGTCGTCGGCGCGATCGTCCTCGCACTCCGAGGTTTTCCTCCAGCGCGGCAAAGCGAACCAGGGCGGCGTCGTGGCCCTGAGCCCGGCCTCATCTCCTTTCCGTCTTACAGGAGACGATTGCCTGGCGCCGGCCTCGCTCGGTATGGCCTCGCCACGGTTCCGTTTTTCATGGTGATGCAGGCGCCGTCATCGATCGGGTCTCGCCCGGCGCGATCGAGGCCGCGACGCTCAGGCTGGCTCGCGTCGCGCGCGTGTTTGTGCGCGTGCTTCGCGCCACCAGATGAGTTCGTAGGCGTGGAGTGCGACCCAGACTGCGGTGACGAGCGTGAGCGCGACCAGCGCGGGCACGACGAGGGCGACTGGAACTAGCAACGCGCAGGCGATCGCGGCCAGCAGGCGGCCACGGCCGACGCTGTGCGATACCCGCACGCGGATTGCCACGTAGGAAAAGAGGTAGAGCGCGGGGCCACCGCAGAGGCCGAGCGCCGGGATCGTGCCGAGTTCATCGCGGACGTGTGCGAGCGTCGTCCTCATCGCGAAGGCGAAGAGCACGATGCCGGCCACCATCGGCAGATGCAGGTAGGTGTAGATGTCGCGCGCAAGCGCGGTGCGCTCCGTGCCGCTTCGGTCGGCGAGCATCCGCTCGCCGCGGATCGGGAAGAAGTCGAAGTAGGCCAGCCAAAACGATGTCGCGACCGACGAACCCGAGCACCGCGGCGACGATCACGCCGGTAGTGAGTCCGCTGTGTCGCTCCCCGAGGCCGATCGCGATCAGGGATTCGCCGATCGCGATGATCACGATCAGGCCGTGACGCTCGACGAAGTGCGCGGGTTCGATGCGCCAGCCGCTCATGCCGCCGAGCAGCGGCCCGAAGAGGCCGACGATGAGCGCGGCCAGCCAGAGGATGGGTTTGAGTCCGCCGCCGACGAAACCCGCCGCCAGAATCAGTGTTGCGCCCGACAGGGCCGAGGGTGCGTAGCGCAGGGTCGCTGTCAGCAGATCCCGGTTGCCGCGTGCCGTGAGCGCGTTCAGCGTCACGTGCATGACGTTGACGATCAGGAAGGCGACACCGAAGAGGACGCCGTGAGGCCCGAATGCGTCGGGGACGGCCAGCGCGGCAACGAACATTGCCCCCATCGCGGCGAGCATCGCTCCCCACATTGCGCCGACATCGGGATCGACCATGTTGGTCAACCAGGTGTAGGCGGCCCACGCCCACCAGAGCGTCGCGAGGATCAGGAGCCCATGGCCGAGGCCGCTCCAGGTCGGATTGTCAGAGAGAACCGTCGTGACCTGGGTGAACCCGAACACGAATACGAGATCGAAGTACAGCTCCAGCGGCCTGACCGCATGCCCACGTTCGCCGTGCTGCTCGCTCACGAGCGGACGCTAACGCGCCAAGGCTCACTGACCTCGCTGGGCTGGGCGACACCAGGCCCGAGCTCACCCTGAGATCCGTCTGCTTTCGGGTCGCGGTTGCGGTCGGACCCTTTCATGTGGGCGCCTGCGGTGCTCGGGTGGTCTTCGAAATGGCTCAAAAGCCTTGTAAATCGCAGAGCCGACGCGCGGATTCGAACCGCGGACCCCTTCATTACGAGTGAAGTGCTCTACCAGCTGAGCTACGTCGGCGAGGCGCGCTCAGTGTAGCCGCGGTCGTGCGATTTCTAGTCGGCCAGCTCGCGCGCGACACGCACGAACAGGCTCTCCAGCGCGAGTTGCGGCTGCAGCTGAAACTCCTCGAGTTGCCGCCAGGTCTCGCGCACCTGCTCGACCGCGCGTTCGGCTCCGAGCAGCCGTTCGCGGGTGGCGTCGTCGCGGAGCTCGGACAGCTTGTCGAGGTGAATCGCCGCCGCCTCGGCGCCGACTGCGACCGCCACGAGATCGCGGTACCAGGCGGCGAGCTCCTCGAGTTGCGCGAGCAGCTCCTCGCGCTCGGCGCCCCGGGCTGCGCGCTTCACGCGCTGCTCGGCGTCGCGCGCCGTCAGCTCCAGGTCTGCGATACGCGCCTCCTCGATCGCACGCGCCTCCCCGGCGCGTTCCTGAGCGTTGTCGATCAGCGCTGCGGCCGCCTCGCCTGGCTCGAACGCGGGATCGCGATACACGCGCCGCGCCTGCTCGATCAAGGACTCGCGCCGCTCGCGCGAAGCGGCATCCAGCAACCGGTCGGCTCGATCCATGCGGCCTCCAGCCGTGCGCGCGATCGCGACACGTTCGTTCTCGGCGAGCTGGGGCGCCCGCGCTTCGACGAGCTCACGGATCGTGCGCTCCGACAGACGCCGGAACGGGACAAGCTGGCAGCGCGAACGGATCGTCTCGGAGATCGAGCCGAGGTCGTCGGCGATCAGGACGATCACGGCGTACGACGGCGGCTCCTCGAGATCCTTGAGCAGGGCATCGGCCGCGTCCTCGTTCATCAGGTGCGCGCGGTGGATCAGGTAGATGCGACGGTCGGCCTCGAACGGCCGCATGTGCAGATCGCGGCGGAGCTCACGGATCGCGTCGATCCTGATCATCTCCCCGAGCGCGTCGAGCTCGTACAGGTCGGGGTGGAATTCGCGCTCGGTGCCGAGCAGGGTCCGGGCGAACGCGCGGGCAACCTCGCGCTTCCCGACGCCCGGCGGCCCGTGGAAGAGGTACCCGTGGACCGGCCCCTCGCGGAGCGCAGCGTCGAGCAGCCTCGAGGCATCGGCGTGCTCAGAGAAGCGAACGAACGTGCTCACGAACCTCCTCGGCGATCACGGGCCGCGGCCGGTCGCCGTCGACGACGACGATTCTGCCCGGCTCGGCGGCGGCCAGCGCGCGGTAGGCGTCGTCGACGACGCGCATGAAACCCTCGCCGGCGCGCTCGATCCGGTCGTGCTGCTTGCCGGCGCGACTCCGGGCCCGGTCGGGATCGAGCGCGACGAAGAACGTCCTGGCCGGCAACAGCCCTCCGGTGACGAGCAGGCTCAGATCGCGGACTCGCTCCGTCCCCAACCCGCGGCCGGCGCCCTGGTACGCGACGGACGAGTCCAGGTAGCGGTCGCACACGACGTCCTCGCCCCGTGCGAGCGCCGGCCGGATCACGGCGTCGACGTTCTCCGCGCGCGCCGCCGCGTAGAGCGCGGCCTCGGCCCACGGCGACATCTCGTCGCGATGCAACACGAGCTCCCGGACCGCCTCGGCCACCGGGGTCCCGCCGGGCTCACGCGTCGTCAGGACGACGCGCCCTTGCTCGGTGAGCCACGCAGCGAGCAGCTTCGCCTGCGTGCTCTTGCCCGACCAGTCGATCCCTTCGAAGGTGACGAACATGGCTCGGCTCTAATCTATGCGGCCGATGCGCGCGGTCGTCACGGGTGGAGCGGGCTTCATCGGGTCGAACCTCGTCGACGCCCTGGTCGCCCGCGGGGAGGACGTCGTCGTCGTCGACGACTTCGCGAGCGGAAAGCGCTCGAACGTCAATCCGCGCGCCGAGCTGGTCGAGCACGACATCACCGTGCCGCTCACGGTGGACGCGGATGTGATCTTCCACCTTGCCGCGCAGGCCGACGTGCAGACGTCGATGCGCCGGCCGGCACACGACGCGACCGTCAACGTGGTCGGGACGGTGAACGTGCTCGTGGCCGCCGAGCGCGCTGGTGCCGAGGTGGTGTTCTCATCATCCGGCGGGGCCGGCTACGGAGAGTGCCCAGGCCCTGTGGCAGAGGACTACCCGTTCCTGCCGCTGTCGCCGTACGGGATCGCGAAGAAGTGCGGCGAGGAGTATCTCGCCGGCTGGAACCGCATCCACGGCACCAGGCACGTGTCGCTTCGGTTCGCGAACGTGTTCGGCCCGCGGCAGGACTCGGGACTCGAGGGCGGAGTGGTGGCGATCTTCCTCGAGCGCATGGCGGCCGGCGAACCGACCGTCATCTTCGGCGACGGGACGCAGGGGCGCGACTTCGTGTTCGTGAGCGACGTGGTCGACGCGCTCTTCGCCGCTGTCGGCCGCGGGGGTGGCCCCTACAACATCGGCACCGGCGTGGAGACCTCCGTGGCCGACCTGCACGCAGCGTGTGCCGCAGTCGCCGGCGTCGCGAACGCTCCGATGCTTGCCGAGGCGCGCCTCGGCGATGTGCACCGCTCGGTGCTCGACTCGACGCTCGCGGCCCGCGAGCTCGGCTGGAGCGCCCGCGTTCCGCTTGCCGACGGCCTCGCCCGCACGTGGGCGTGGATGCGGCAGGAAGCGCCCTAGACGCGCCGAAAACAGGCGCCCTGGACGCTCCGTACTCACCCGACGCCCTCGTCCGCCCCTGGCGGACGGCCACCTTCGTCGCCACCCTCGTCGCGGCGCTCGAGCTGATCGTCCTGATCGTGCTCGCCGTCGTGCTGCTCGCGAAGCCGATCGCCCGCAGCGTTCAGCACCATGCCGAGGCGGCCGCACTGGCACCCCCGAAGGTGAAGACCGTCGTTCCCCACCGAACGCTGGTGATCTCGCTGCCGAAGCACGCGCGCTCGCAACTCGGCGTCGTCGTGCTCAACGGGAACGGCCGCTCGGGCGCCGCCGCGACTGCCGCGTCGACACTCGGCTCGCTCGGCTACCACATCCGCGGCACGACGAACGCGAAACGCCAGAACTACGCAACCACCGTCGTCATGTACAAGCGCGGCTACGCGGCCGAGGGCAGTCGGCTCGCGCGTGACCTGCACGTCAAGGTGGTCGGCCCGCTCGACGGCCTGAGCGTCTCCGCGCTGCACGGCGGTCAGCTCGTCGTCATCCTCGGCGCGCGTTAGAGACTCAGGGGCCGGGCGGTGCGGTGCTGCCGTAGGCGACGGTGAATCCGTTTGCGGTGAGGGGCGACGGCGCCGAGACGACCGATCCGTTCTGGATCATGGCGATCGCGTTGAGGGTGGTCTCGGTGCCGTTGACGAGCAGGTGGCTGAAGGTGATGTTCGGGGTGTAGTCGCCGAGGGTCGAGATGGTGGCGGTCGTCGGGTCGGTCGAGCCGGGTGCGAGGAAGGCCGGAGCCTCGACGATCCATTCGGCCGAATCGCCTATGCCCGCATAGGTCTGCTCGGTGCTGAAGGTCTGCCCGCTCGAGTCGTCGGTGATCGTGATCTCCCAGAGGGTGCCGCTCACCTGGCCGATCGTGACCGTGATCTCGTCGCCTGGTTGGACGTCGAGCGCGATCGGCGTTTCGGGCTGCGGCAGGATCTCCCACCAGGCGTGCCCGTAGACGGTGTTCGTCGCGGGGTCGTATTGCTCCGCCACTCCGGCCTGGATGAGCGAGCTGTTGTCGGCTCCGTCGATGCCGACCCAGGCTGCGAAGTCGGTCTCGGTCGTCGCCGGCGCGAGCATCGGCACGTTGAAGGTGCCGGTGACGGCGTTGTAGGGACCGCCGCCGAGGTAGTAGCCGGACCAGTTCGGCGATCCGAGAAGAGCGGTCGGCGAACCCGCGGGGACGGCGGTCGCGGGGACGGTCGCGGGCGGAGGCGCTGGCGTCGGTCGTCGGTGCGGGCGTGGGCGTCGACGCGGACGGCGTGGAGGACGGGATGGGCTTGGCCTTTCCCGCCACGGCGACCGTCACCTGCCGCTGGGTGACGCCTCCCCGGCCCCGAACGGTGATGCGGTAGACGAGCTTCTCGGTCTTGCTGTTCGGGTTCTCGAGTGCGGGCATCGCCACCCGGGCGTGCCCCGACGCGCAGGCGACCGTGCGCACTAGATAGAAGCTCGAAAACGGCCGATGCTGCGCGCGAAACGTGCAGCTGATCGCGGCGCGTACACGCACGGTGAGGACGACACGCGTGCCGATCTTGCCCGGACGACCCTGGGTCACGCCGCCGGTCCCGACCGAGACGATCGCCGGATGCGGCGTCACCGCCGCCGACGCGGTGGGCGCCGTCACGGCCAGTGCCAGGGCGCCGAACGCCGCTACCCCGGCTGCACGCCGGCTGAGAATCGCCCGCCTCATCCTGCAACCCATCTGTCGACCGGTAGCCGAAACCACTTGAGTCCGATCCTTCGTTGGAGCCAAGGACTGCGCAACCACCGCGCCCGCGAGCCACCGGCTCGCGGGCGCGGTCCAGGATCCGATCAAGGAGCGGCGCAAACCGCCATCGCGAACGCGTCGGGAATGTCGACGGTCGTGTCGTTGACGACGACGAGCGACCAGCCGCTGCCGTCGGGGTTCGCGAAGGAGCCGCCTTCGAGCGCGATCTCGGGTGCCCCGCCACCGCCGATCACCTTGGTGCCTGCGGGACACGTCGCCGTGAGGGTCTGTGCGCCGGCGGCGGCGTTCGCGGGCAGGTCAGTCTGTGGACCGGCGACGTAGACCACCTTCGCGGGGTCGAAGCCGCCGGCAGGGCCGGCCGGGCCTGCAGGCCCTGCTGCACCGCGAGGCCCGACGGCGCCGCTGTGACCGCGTAGATAGCTGATTGCCGTCGCGGTCAGCTTGGTCGGGCCGATCGTGTGGTTCTTGATCTGGGCACCGTTGATCAGCCCACTGCTGGCCGCAGCGGTGCCGCCCAGGGCGACGACCAGCGCGAGACACGCGACGATCATCGCCGGCGAGGGACGCTTCATCTTCTTTGCCTGCCTTTCGGGTTGTGGAGCGACCCGGGGGGTATGACCATCATCGACCGGGTTGTCTGCTGATGTCAATAGTCACCGGATCACATTTCCAAAAGACAAAGCGCTTTGAGCCTCTGTTAGGACATCGGTAAGTCGTTCGGCGGCACTGTCTGGCCTCGCTAGGTTTCGTTGGTGCCCGTCATTCGCCAGAAGTTGACGTACTACGACGCTGAAGTACAGGTGGGTCGGCGGCTTCGCGAGACGCGCCTCGAGGCGGGGCTGTCTCAACGCGAGCTGGCGTTTCCGGGCTGCACCGCCGCGTATATCTCGCGGATCGAGCGGGGCGAACGAGTGCCGTCACTGCAGATCCTGCGCGAGTTCGCCCTCCGGCTCGGCGTAAGCGAGTCCTATCTCGCGCGCGGCGCCGACGATCCGACCGAGCTCTCGCCCTTCCTGGCAGCCAAAGCTGCAATCGGTGTGGGCGAGGTGGAGGAAGCGCGGCGGCTGGTCCAGGAGGCGGTCGAGCAGGCGACAGGCGCGCGTGAGCTCGCGACTGCGAGCGCTCTGCAGGGAGAGGTTGCTCTCCACGAAGGCAACGCAGCCGTTGCGATCGCCGCGCTCGAGCGAGCGCTCGAGCTCGATCCTTCGATCGAGCAAGACGACCCGTCGGTTGCAGACTCGCTCGGCCGCGCGCACGAGCGCGCGAACGACTACGACAGCGCAATCGCCGTCTTCGTCCGCAACTACGACGGCGCGGGCGAGGTCGGTGACCAGCTGAGCCGCGCCCGGTTCGGTGCGCTGCTCGCGAACGCCTACTCGGACACGGGCGACTTCGCGCGGGCCGAGGCGCTGCTCGGCGAGCTGATCGCGACGAGTACCGAGCTGGCAGACCCGCTGATGCGGGCACGTGTCTACTGGTCGCAGTCACGAATGCACGCTCGCAAGCACGAAGGCGACAGCGCCGCGCACTACGCCGAGCTGGCGCTCGAGGTGCTCGAACTATCCGACCAGAGCTACTACGCAGCGCTCGCACATCTGCTGCTCGCGCACATCGAGCTCGATCGCGACAACCCTAGGCGCGCCCTCGAGCTGCTCGACGAGGCGGAGCCGCTCGTCACGGCCAGCGGGCGCCCGTACGAGCGCGCAAACCTGCAGCTGGAGCGGGCCCGCGGGCTCGCCACGCTCGGACACCCCGCCGAGGCAGTCTCGCTCGCGGTGGCAGCCGGCCCGCTTCTCGAGCAGACAAGCGCGCTTGAAGCCGGCCGCGGTTACGCGTTGATGGCGGGCGTGATTGCTCTCACGGGTGACAGCGATCGTGCAATCGAACGGTACGAACACGCGATCGAACTGCTCGAGACCGTCCCGTCGCGCTATCTGGTCGATGTCTACTCGGAGCTCGCCACGCTCTACGAGGACACGGGCAAACCCGACCGCGCTCTCGAGATCCTCCACCGCGCCGTGAAGGTCCGAACGCGTCCGGGAGCCGGCGAAGACCTTTAACACCGAGGCTTGCCGGAGTCGACCAGCACGAGCGCGCGGCGGTAGTCGTCGGGGCCCGCGTTCGGGTTCGCGTACGGGTTGAGCGCGTTGAAGCGGTAGAAATCGACCAGGGCCGCGCGCGCGCAGCCGTGCCCGAGCTCGAACTCGGCTTTCAGCAACCACCACTGCGGGTTCTCGGGCTCCTTGCGCGTCGCAAGCGCGTACAGAGCCTGCTGCGCGCTGTACCCGGAGGTCGCGAGCGCCTGCGCCCACACCGCCTCGGCATTGAGCGGGTCGACCGAACGCGCCCTCCTCGCAAGCTGCACGGCACGCGGCGGGCTCGTCAGGGTGAGCGCCTCCGCATCGCCCGTCCAGCGGTTGCCCAGCCACGGCAAGATCAGCGACCCGAACGCGAGCAGCGCCGCACCCGAAAACGCGAGCACAGCGAAGCCCGACGCTCGCCGCGCCGGCGCCGCGCGGCCGGCAAGCGCTCCGGCGGCCAGGAACGCCGGCACCGAGACGGCCGCGAAGTCCCAGTCGACGTCGACCAGCGCGTGCAGGAGGAACGCAGGGAAGATCAGGGCAAGCGCCAGCTCCGGCCCCTTGCGCCCGTGGCCGCGCAGCAGCAGCGCCAGTGCGGACGCCACGAAGAGCGCGAGCCCGACGATGCCCGTCTCGGACAACAGCTGGAGCGGGAGGCTGTGTGGTTCGAGCGTCACGTCCAGGTAGCTCGTCCGGAAGCGAAGGTTCGTGAGCTGGAACGACCCGGCACCCGTCCCGGCGAGCACGTGGTGCTCGAATGCCCGCCACGCCTGCTTCCACCACACCCAGCGGTAGTTGGACGAAGCCGACCCGAAGCGGCCTGCCGTGTTCGAGACCTCGGCGGAGCTCGTGAACGAACGCCACGCCGACCCCGCCTCGAGCACCCCCACAACCAGGACGAGGACGAAGGCGCTGGCTCCTACGACCAGCGCGCCCCGCCGAAGCGCCCGTGTGTCGCGAGGGGGCCGAATACGAGAGAGCAGCGCTGCCACGACGCCACCCACGACCAGCAACGCCCCGAAGACGAGGCCGTCGCGCCAGCGGACGTGCAGGCTCTGGTCGTCACTCGTGATTCCGGGCAGGGCGAACGCAACGCCCGCGACCACGGCGGCAGGGACGGCCGCCGAGACGAGCACCGCGGCGGCCGCGATCCGCTCCTCGCCGAACACGAACCAGACGCCGACCACGACCGCCGCCACGGCCGCGCCGCCGCGCGAGCCGGTGAGCGCGATCGCAACGAGCCAGACGTAGGCGAGCAAGGTCCCCTCGAGCCGGCGTCGCCAGAGGGCAAGCGGTAGCGCGAACGAGCCGAGCAGCGCGAGCTGGTTCCACAGCCCGACCGAGCCGCGAAGGCGCGCACCGTTGGGGAACCCGTAGTCCTCGAGCGTCGGCACCACTTTGCCGGCGAGCGCCCAGACCGCGACCGCGCCGAGCAGCGCCGCGAGGCCGAGTGCGAGCGCCCGCGTGCGCGGGGCGAGCCAGAGGCCGAGCAGCGCGAACAGCAGGTAGACGAACGACCGGTTCGCGTACGCCCACGAACGGTCGGGCAACGTCGACCAGGCGACCGAGAGCCCGAGCCAGACGGTCAGTGCCGCCAGCGGCACGAGCGTCCGCAAGCCGGAAGGCACCCCGACAAGCGCAAGCGACAGCAGCACCGCGAGCAGTGCGCCGGCCCCGAGCCAGGGCAGCGACCCGTCGAACGACCCTCCCCCGAAGAACAGCGCTGCCCCGCACAGGCCGAGCGATGCGGCGAGGGGCAGCTCCCTGGTCCCCCGCATCGCCCGCGAAGCTACCATCTGCCAGTTCCGCTTACGAAAGCCTTACAGCGCGGGCTTACGCTCGCCGCTTCCAAGCACCCGCGACTCATTCAGTGACCTCCATCTCAAAGGCGCTCATCGCCGCCGCGCTCACCGCAACCGTCTTCGTCGTTGCGCACGCAAGCCCGGCTTCCGCGGCGACTCCCTGCTGGAAGCGGCTGCTCAACGACTGGTACGACGGTCGGATCGACAACGTCTATCCGATCAGCTGCTACGAGCAGACCCTGAAGCATCTGCCGGAGGACATCTCGGTGTACTCGAGCGCGCGCGAGGACATCCAGCGGGCGCTGCAGAGCGCGCGCGCACAGCTCAAGAAGAACCAGAAGCCGTCGGGCCCGAGCGCCCTCGTCCCGGCGCAGACGACAGCCACGCCGACGACCACGACGACCGCGGCGCCGGCGACGACGACGCCGGGGGGCACGAAGACGACGACAACGACTCCGACCGCAAGCAGCGGCGGCAGCGGTGCGGGCGGCGGGACGAGCTCACCGGGCCGCAAGCCTCCGGCCGGGCTTCCCGGCGTCGCCCAGCAGTTGAACCCGTCGAGCCCCTCGTCGCTCCCCGTTCCGCTGCTGGTGCTGGGCGGGTTGGCCCTGCTCCTGGTCGCTGCGGGCGGCGTCGGACTGGTCGTGAAGCGCACCCAGGGCCGCCGCCCGGGCAGCTGAGCCTGCGGCTCGCGAGTCCGACAGGTCCCTTCCCTAAGGTTCGCAAGCCCGCCCCTCGACCGCCTCGCCACCCGGCGGTGAGACGGCTTCGGAGCCTAGAATTCAAGGTAGGAAAGGAACCGCAGATGGCTTCTCTAGAGCAGGCAAATACCGTTGAGCTTCATCCCGACGAGCTGACCAACAGCGTCGCCGACGAGGACGCCCATCTGGCCGTCCGCCGCCACTTCACGATCGAGGGCCGCGACCCGTTCGACGAGATCGAGTGGGAGCTCCGCGACGGGTTCATCCCCGGCAAGAACGGTCCGGCGTTCGAGCAGAAGAACGTCGAGTTCCCGAAGTTCTGGTCGCAGACCGCGACGAACATCGTCGCTCAGAAGTACTTCCGCGGCCGCATGGCGAGCCC
Organism: uncultured Thermoleophilia bacterium; assembly: GCA_963774355.1. Classification (GTDB taxonomy): domain Bacteria; phylum Actinomycetota; class Thermoleophilia; order Gaiellales; family Gaiellaceae; genus PALSA-600. The sequence continues at coordinate 164,604 of CAVZER010000009.1, forward strand.
CGAGCGCGAGCGCTCCGTGAAGCAGATGATCGGCCGCATCGTCGGCACGGTCGGCACCTGGGGCCGCAACGACGGCTACTTCGCGACCGAAGAGGAAGCGCAGACCTTCGAGGACGAGCTGAAGGCGATCCTCGTCAACCAGCTCGCCGCCTTCAACTCGCCGGTCTGGTTCAACGTCGGCTTCGAGGAGAAGCCGCAGTGCTCGGCCTGCTTCATCCTCTCGATCGAGGACTCGATGAACTCGATCCTGGACTGGATCAGGCGCGAAGGCATCATCTTCCGCGGCGGGTCGGGCTCCGGGGTCAACCTGTCGAAGCTCCGCTCCTCCAAGGAGCAGCTGTCGAAGGGCGGCTACGCCTCCGGGCCGGTGTCGTTCATGCGCGGCGCCGACGCGTCGGCCGGGACGATCAAGTCCGGCGGCAAGACGCGACGCGCCGCGAAGATGGTCGTCCTCGACGTCGACCATCCCGACATCCTCGAGTTCATCTGGTGCAAGGCGCACGAGGAGGAGAAGGCGCGGGTCCTCGAGGCGGCCGGCTACGACATGTCGCTCGACAGCCCCGACTGGGCCTCGATCCAGTATCAGAACGCCAACAACTCGGTCCGCGTGTCCGACGCCTTCATGCAGGCGGTCGAGGACGACTCCGACTGGAACCTGACGGCGCGCACGGACGGCTCGGTGGTCGACACGCTGAAGGCCCGGAAGCTGCTGCGCGACATCTCCGAGGCCGCGTGGCGCTGTGCCGACCCGGGTGTGCAGTACGACACGACGATCAACTCCTGGCACACGCTGCCGAACACGGGTCGGATCAACGCATCGAACCCGTGCTCGGAGTACATGTCGATCGACGACTCCGCGTGCAACCTGGCGTCGCTCAACCTGATGCGGTTCCGCCGCGAGGACGGCGAGCTCGACGTCGAGGCGTTCGAGCGCGCGGTCGACGTCATGTTCCTGGCACAGGAGATCCTCGTGGGGAACTCGTCGTACCCGACCGCGCAGATCGAGCGAAACGCGAAGGCGTACCGGCAGCTCGGTCTCGGCTACGCAAACCTCGGAGCGCTCTTGATGGCCCGTGGCCTGCCGTACGACTCCGACGAGGGTCGCGCCTACGCGGCTGCGATCACTGCGCTGATGACGGGCCGTGCGTACCGCAAGTCCGCCGAGATCGCGGCGCGGATGGGCCCCTTCGCGGGGTACCGGCCGAACGCCGGTGCGATGATCGGCGTGATCGCGAAGCACCGTGCAGCGGTCGGCAACATCGCCGCTTCGGAGACGGTCCCGTCCGATCTCCTCAGCGCCGCACGGAAGGCCTGGGACGAGGCGCTCGACCTGGGCGAGATCCACGGCTACCGGAACGCGCAGGCAACCGTGCTCGCGCCGACCGGAACGATCAGCTTCATGATGGATTGCGACACGACCGGCGTCGAGCCCGACTTCTCGCTCGTCAAGTCGAAGAAGCTCGTCGGCGGAGGCGAGATCACGATCGTCAACAAGACGGTCTCGGCAGGCCTCGAGAAGCTCGGGTACGCGCCGAACGAGGTCGACGAGATCGTCGCGTACGTCGACGAGCGCAACACCGTCGTCGGTGCGCCGTACGTGAAGAGCGAGCACTTCCCGGTTTTCGACTGCGCGGTCGGCGACCGGGCGATCCACTACCGCGGCCACGTGAAGATGATGGGCGCCGTTCAACCGTTCATCTCCGGAGCGATCTCGAAGACCGTGAATCTTCCCGAGTCGGCGACGATCGACGACATCTCCCACCTCTACATCGAGTCGTGGCGGCTCGGCATCAAGGCGGTCGCCATCTACCGCGACAACTGCAAGGTCGCACAGCCGCTCTCCGGCAAGAGTGAGAACGGCGCGCAGCAGACGCTGTCTCCGGCCGCGCTTGTGTCCGCGCCGAAGCGTCGCCGGCTCCCGGATGACCGCACCGAGATCGGCCGCAAGTTCCGGGTCGGCGAGCACGAGGGGTACATCCACGTCGGTGTGTTCGACGACGGGACCCCGGGCGACATCTTCGTCGACATCGCGAAGGACGGCACCACGATGGCCGGCCTGATGAACTCGCTGATGATCGCCGTGTCGATGGGACTGCAGTACGGCGTCCCACCCGAGGTCTACGTCTCGAAGCTCTCGCATCTGCGCTTCGAGCCGTCCGGCCCGACCAACGACGCGGACATCCGCAACGCGAAGTCGATCGTCGACTACATCTTCCGCTGGTTCGGCAAGAAGTTCCTCGACGTCGACCAGCAGGAGGAGGCCGGGATCCTGTCGCCCGAGGTACGGGCGAACATGGCGGCCCGCTACGCGAACGGTGGTGCGAGCCCCGTCGATGCGCCGGCACCGGGCCAGACCGCGCTCTTCAACTCGTTCGAGGACGCGATCGAGTGCAACCGCTGCGGTGGTCGCATGGTTCGCGCAGGCACCTGCTACACGTGCCGCGACTGCGGCACGTCGACCGGCTGCGGCTAGCGCCGTCAAGCCCAATCGACTCACGGAAAAGGCCCTGGGAACAGGGCCTTTTCCGTCTCTCGAGCTGGTGCCGTCCTACCGCGGGGCAGCTATGCAGCGTCTCGCGTCACGAGCCCTTGTGCGCGCTCCACGAGCCGCCGCCCTGCGGGCTCTTGTAGGTGCCCGACATCGACTTGCCCGAGACCGAGCCCTTATAGGTCGCGCCGGCGCCGACGGCTCCGAACTTGATGGCGCTGCCCTTCACGCTGCCGTTGATGGTGTACGTCCCGTGCGGGCTCGAAAGCGTGATCGATCCCTTCAGGGTCGTCCCCGACTGCGTCCAGTGGAGCGTGAACGTGCCGGAGAAGGCTCCGCTGTACTTCCCGGACCACGTGCCCGCGAGTGGGACGTGTCTCTGTGAGCTTCGTCGGCTGGCCGTTCGATGCGGCGATTGCGGCCGAAGCGCTGCAACCAATGGCCAGAAGAACAGCAGCCCACAAGAAAGGACTGCGTCGGCGCCTGGGACGTGGAGCCTCGTCGTGCATGCTGGGTTCCCCCTCTCTCGACGTGCGGGGGTCGAGGTTAACCGACCTCGAACGCGGGGAGCGGGACATGCCGCGCGCAGCTCGCATCGAGGCCGCGGGCGCTCGCTTCGGCGATGAACCGGGCGACGAGCCTCTGAACGCAGTCGAAGGCGATCGCACCGTGCCCGGCTCCCGGGACGAGCACGAGCCGACCGTTCGGGAAGGCGCCGCGCCAGCCCCGGAGGTTCGCGACCGGATCGAGCGGGTCGGCACCTCCGGCGAGCAGGAGCACCGGCGCGCGTGCGACCTCGGAGGAGCCGGAATCGGCCGGGACCCGGCCCCTGGGGACGACCAGGCACGCGCGGCGGAAGAGCCGCGCCCGCGCGACGGCAGCAGCGGCGAGATAGCTTCCGGCGCCGTCGCGTGCCGTCGCAGACGGATCGAACGAGGCCCACGGCTCCGAGCACAGGATCACCCAGAAGGTCGCAAGCCGCGAACGGGGATCGAGATCGGGCCCGAGGTCCTCCACATACGCGTCCCCGAGCGCCGTGTAGTCGCCGTGGGCTGCGGCGTCGATCGCGTAGGGAATCGTGGCCGCGCCGTTCGCAGTCTCCGAGAGGGAGTCGACCGTCCACGCGATGTCGTCGGGCCGCAGGACGACCGTGCCGGACTGGAGGCTCACGCGCCGCGGTCCCCGCGCGAGGAGCTCTTCGAGCTGCCGCCTCGACCGCGGATATGCGCGATGGCACGAAGGAATCCGCCCACACCGCGCGAGCTGAAGGTCCAGCGCGCGCTCGGCGTTGCGGGCCGACACGTCGTAGACGCGAACGCCGGGAAGCGAGCCGCTGTCGAGAACGACGCTGCGCACCGAGCCCGGGTAGCGGCGGAGATACGCCTGCGCGAGCGTCGCGCCGTAGGAGCCACCGTAGAGATCGATGCGCCCGTATCCGAGCGCACGCCGGACGGCTTCGATGTCGTCGGCGGCGACGCTGGTCGTGTCGAGCTCCGGATCGCCGCGGAGCCGCGCGAAGCAACGCCGGAGATATGAGGTCACGGCCGTGGCGGCGTCGGCCGGGACCCGCTCCTCGGGGCAGGAGAGCGGAGCGGACCCGCCCGTGCCGCGCTGATCGACCATGACGACGTCGCGACGCCTGCCCACTGCTGCGAACAGCTGGTTCACCTCTACCGCCGCGCGAGTGGCCGCGCCCCCCGGGCCTCCCTCGAGATAAAAGAGCGCTCCGGCCGCCGGTTGCGTCGTCGCCGGCAGCACGGCGACGTGAAGCTCGATCGTCCCCGCTCCCGGCCTCTCCGGGTCCTCCGGCGCGGCGACGCTCCCGCAGCGGCCGGCGACGTACCCGCCGTACGTGCAGGAGACGAACGTCGCCGGAGCACCCGTGTGCGTCGCGTGCCGGCCGACCGCAACCCAGAGCCCGACTCCGAGCGCTGCGACGACCACACCGCCGGCGACGAGGCGGCCCGATCGTGCCGGCGGGCGCCTCCCCCTGTTTGCGCGCCAGTGACGGACGAGTGGGTTGTCGGACGGTGTGCTCACGGCGTCATCGCCTGCCGAGGATCCCATGCGCGATCCGATGCCAGGGGGAACGAGCCGGCGTGCTCGGGGGGATCGTCCGGCCTAGTACAGGCCTTCCCCGCGGTCGTAGCGCGCAGCCCGCTCGGTGTCGTACTCCTGCGCATCGAGCGTCGCATCGCTCGTCGCGCGGAGAATCTCGCCGCTCGAGGGCAACTCGCTGCGATCGACGTGCCGCTCCGGGTTCCAGAGATCGGAGCGGATCAGCGCCTTCGAGCACTGCGTGTACGCCTCCTCGATCGCGACGAGAATCCCGAGCCGCGGCGCCTTGCCGTCGACGGCGCTCCACGCGAGCAGCTCCGGGTCGTCGATCACCTCGGCGCGCCCGTTGACGCGGAACGAATCGCCGACGCCCGGGATCAAAAAGAGCAGCCCGATGCGGGGGTCGGCGAGCAGGTTGGTCAGCGTGTCGGCGATCCTGTTGCCCGGCCGGTCGGGAAGCAGCAGCGTCTGTTCGTCGAGGATGCGCACGAACCCGGCCGGATCGCCGCGCGGGGAGACGTCGAGGCCTCCTCCGGGAGACGCCGTCGCGACGCAGACGAACGGCGAGCGTTCGATGAACTGCCGGGTGAGGTCGTTCAAGCGGTCCGCGACCTTGCCGGCGACGAGCGGAGTCGGCGCACCGATGACTTCGCGCAGCTCGCGCTCGTCGGCGATCACGCGGGTGGCCATGCGTCGAGGATACCGGCGATTGTTAACGTCTCTCCATGGAGCTCCGCCCGCTCGGCCGCACCGGAGTTCAGGTCTCGCCGCTCTGTCTCGGGACGATGATGTTCGGCGCCTGGGGAAACACCGACCACGACGAGTCGATCCGGATCATCCACCACGCGCTCGACGCCGGGATCAACTTCGTCGATACCGCCGACGTCTATGCGCGCGGCGAATCCGAGGAGATCCTCGGCCGCGCCCTCCAGGGCCGCCGCGACTCGGTCGTGCTCGCGACCAAGGTGCACGGGACGATGGACGACCACGATCCGAACCGGAGCGGAAACTCGCGCCGGTGGATCGTCGAGGAGGTCGAGAACAGCCTCCGCAGGTTGCAGACAGACTGGATCGACCTCTACCAGATTCACCGCTGGGATCCGTGGACCGACCACGACGAGACGCTCGGCGCGCTCACCGACCTGCAGCGAGCCGGGAAGATCCGCTACTTCGGCTCGTCCACCTATCCGCGTCGGAGATCGTCGAAGCGCAGTGGGCGGCGAAGCGGGGCGGCCTCGGGCGGTTCGTCAGCGAGCAGCCGCCGTACTCGATCCTCGTCCGCGGTGTCGAGGCGGAGGTGCTCCCGGTCTGCGCGCGCTACGGCCTGGCCGTCATTCCCTGGAGCCCGCTCGCCGGCGGATGGCTGAGCGGCCGCTACCGCCGCGGCATGGAGTCGACCAGCCACCGAGCAACGCGGATCCCGGCCCGGTACGACCTGTCGCTCCCCGGTAACCAGGCGAAGCTCGAGGCGACCGAGCGGCTGACGAAGCTCGCCGACGACGCCGGCATGACGCTGATCCACCTCGCTCTCGCCTTCGTCCTTCGCCACCCGGCCGTCACCGCCCCGATCATCGGCCCGCGCACGATGGAGCAGCTCGAGAGCCAGCTCGGCGCTGCCGACGTCGTCCTCGGCACCGACGTTCTCGATGCGATCGACGAGATCGTCCCGCCGGGAACGAACTTGAACCCGGTCGACGCCGGCTGGCGGCCGGCGGCGCTCGACGCTGCGCAGCGTCGCCGACCTGCCACGGCGTAAGCTCCGCGCGGTGACAGTGCGCACCGTCTCGACAGCGGACGGCCGCGAGCTTGCGGTGCACGAAGGCGGAGATCCAACCGGGCTCCCGGTCATCGTCCACCACGGCACGCCGTCCTCGGGGCTGCTGTACGAGCCCTGGATCGAGCACGCCGCGGCCAACGGCATCAGGCTCGTCGGCTTCGACCGCGCCGGTTACGGCGGATCGACGCGACTTCCGGGCCGGAGCGCTTCCGCCGCGGCCGCCGACGCCACCGCGATCGCGGATGCGCTGGGATTCGAGCAGTTCGCGACGTGGGGCATCTCCGGCGGAGGACCGCATGCTCTGGCCTGTGCGGCGCTGTGCGACGAGCGGCTGACGGCGTCGGCGAGCCTCGCCGGTGTGGCGCCGTGGGGAGCGGACGGCCTCGACTGGCTGGCGGGCATGGGCGAGGCGAACCTCGCCGAGTTCGACGCGGTGCTGGCCGGCGAGCAGGCACTCCGGCCCTCGGTCGAGCGCGACCGCGCGGAGATGCTCGGCACAGGCCCCGAGGAGCTGAAGCAGCTGCTCGACTCACTGCTCGGCGACGCCGACCGTGCCGTCCTGCAGGGCAGGATCGCCGAGTGGATGGTGGAGGTGGACACCCGCGGCCTGCGTGACTCTGCGGACGGCTGGATCGACGACGACCTCGCGTTCGTCGCACCCTGGGGCTTCGATCCGGGTGACATCTCGCGGCCGGTGCTGATCGTCCAGGGAGGTGACGACCGGTTCGTCCCCCGTTCGCACGGCGAGTGGCTCGCGGCACGGATCCCCGGGGCCGAGGCGTGGATCGACGACGTCAACGGGCACCTCACGCTGCTCGAGAACCGCGTCCCAGACGTCCACGAATGGCTGCTCGCGAACAGCTGACCGGCGCCGTCGACGCAGCGATGCGCAAGGGCATCCTCGCCGCGGCCGACAGCCCGTCCATTCGCCGCGTCGTGCGCAGTCACGGCATGCGGTTCGGCGCCTCCCGCTTCGTGGCCGGCGAGACGCTCGACGAGTGCGTGGCGGTGCTGCGCCGTCTCAATCAACAGGGCCTCTACGCCAACACGACGCTCCTCGGCGAAGGCGTGCTCGAGCCCGGCGAGACGGAAGCTGTGGTGCGCGCCTACCGCGAGATCATCGACCGGATCGCCGATGAGCACCTGCTCGCGAACGTCGCACTGAAGCTGACGCACCTCGGTCTCGACGTGGACGAGGAGCTCGCACTGCGAAACGTCGGCGAGCTCGTCGAGCACGCAGCCGAGCGCGGGGGCTTCATCCGGATCGACATGGAACAGTCGAGCCACGTCGACGCGACGCTGAGGGTTTTCCGGCGCCTGCGCGAGGCGGGGCTCGACCGGGTCGGGACCGTCCTCCAGTCCTACCTCCACCGCACCCCCGACGACCTCGAGGCGCTGCTACCGCTGAGGCCGAACCTCCGGCTCGTCAAGGGCGCCTACCTCGAGTCGCACGACATCGCGTACGCGCACAAGGCCGAGGTCGACGACGCCTATCGCCGGCTGATGGAGCGCATGCTCACCGAGGCGGGCCACACGGCGATCGCAACTCACGACGAACGGCTGATCGAGCGCGCCATCGAGTTCACGACGGACAACGGCATCCCGCGCGACCGGTTCGAGTTCCAGATGCTCTACGGCGTCAGGCCGCAGCTCCAGCTCGACCTCGTCCGCCGCGGGTACAAGGTGCTCGTCGCGACGCCGTTCGGCCCGGACTGGTACCCGTATCTGATGCGCCGGCTCGGAGAGCGGCCGGCGAATCTGCTGTTCTTCGCGCGCGCCGCCGTCAAGCACTGACGACGGGCGCCATGCTGAGCGGCAGCTCGAACGTGAACGTCGAGCCGGCGCCGACCGTCGACTCGACTTCGATCGTCCCGCCGTGCGTCGCCACGATCTCGCGCGCCACCGCCAGTCCCAGGCCGGTTCCGCCGACCGCCGTCGTCTTCGCGGCGCCGCGGAAGAACTTGTCGAATACGCGGTCGCGGTCCTCCGGTGGGATGCCGAGCCCCGAGTCGGTCACCGAGAAGACCGCTCGACCGTCGCGCTCGCCAACGAAGATCCGCACCTCGCCGCCCTCCGGCGAGTACTTGATCGCGTTCGAGAGCAGGTTTCCGACGACCTGGGCGAGGCGGTCACGGTCGCCGTTGACGATCAGCGCGTCGTCGGGCATGTCGAGCACGAGCTCGTGCGACTCCGAGTGCGAGAAGAACAGCCGCGTCTGTTCGCGGGCGAGCTCGACGAGGTCGAACGGCGCGAGGTCGAGCTCGAAGCCGCCACCCTCGAGCAGCTGCACGTCGAGGAAGTCGCCTGCCAGTGTGGCCAGCCGCCGGGCCTGGGTGTCGACGATCTCGAGATAGCGTTGCTGCTCGTCGGGGGGAAAGTCGCGCTCGAGCAGCAGCGAGGTGAACCCGAGCACCGCGGACAACGGCGTCCGGAGCTCGTGCGAGACCATGCTGATCAGATCGCGCTTGTGCTGCTCGCTCTCACGCAGGCGCTCGTTCTGGAGCAGCAGCTCGCGGCGGCTGACCTCCAGCGACCTGGCCATCGAGTTGAAGGCGCTGACGAGCGCCGCAACCTCGCCCACCCCGCCCTCGTCCAGGCGCACGGAGAGATCGCCGCGCGCGACGTCCGTCGCGGCGTCGGCTGTCCGGCGCAGCGGCTGTGCCACGCCGCTCGCTACCCACGCGCCGAAGAGGAGCACGAGCACCGCCGAGCCGGCGAGGCCGACGATGCCGATGATCTCGGCGGTCCGCGCAACCGCCCGCGTATGCACCGCGCGATGCTGCGACCGCGTGTTCTCGGTCGCGAGGATCTGGCCCAGTGTCTGGTGGATCTGCTGCGTGCGCAGGCGATCCTCGTCTCCCGAAGCAGACCCGCGTGCATCGGCCGGCGAGATCTTGGCGATCACGATCACGTTGTCGACGTAGTCGCGCAGGTAGCCGGTGAGCTCGCCGGCAGCGTCGTTGGCGCGCCGTAGCTGAACCGGGTCGTCGGCGACCAGCTTGTCGAGCTGTCCCAGGGCTCCCGGCAGTTGATCGCGCTGTGTCTTCAGCAGCGTCAGGAACCTTGGATTGAGTCGAGGGTTCTCCGACAGGACGTAGCCACGAAGCGACGACTGGATCTCGACGGCGAGCTCCTGCACGCCCAACGTCGCGACCGTGACATCTTTTGCCTGCGACTCGCGCGCCTCGGAGTGGCGGAGCGAGAGGATCGCGACCAGAGCGGACGCGACGATCACACCGACGACGAGCGCCACGACCGACGCCAGCAGGGCAACGCGCCCGACCAGCGACAGTCGTTTCACCGCCGCCGCTCCACCAGCGAACGCGCGATCGACGCCAGCTCGTCGACCCGGAACGGCTTTGCGAGAAAGCGATCGGCGCCGGCCTCGAGCGCCTTGGCGACGTCGCCCGGAGACTGCCACGCCGAGACGACGCACACGGGGACCTTCTGCAGCACAGGATCCGCGCGCATCTCGCGCAGCACGTCGATACCGCTCCGGCCCGGCATTGCCACGTCGAGCAGCATCAGATCGGGAGGCGACTCCCGCAGCAGCTCGAGTGCCGCATCGCCGTCGGTTGCCTCGACGCAGGCGAAGGCCTCGCCGAGCGTGACGACGATCAGCTCTCGGAGCGTGTCCTCGTCTTCGACGATCAGCGCCCGTGGCCGACCGTCCCCGTCTTGGCCGTTCATCCCGTCAGCCGGAATAGCAGAACCTCCCGGCGCGGGCTCAGATGGGTCGACGTCACCGTCAAGGTGCCGCGCGCGTTGTCGAAGAGGCCCGTGCCGCCGACGATCGCGATCTCGTAGAGGAGCCGCGTCTCGAGCGCTCCCGCGACGACGAGCGATCCCTTCGGCAGGAAGTAGGTGCCCATGCACGAGCGCTCCCGATGATCGAGGTACGTGCAGACGAGATCCGAGCGACCGATCGGCCGGCTCGTCACGCCAGGCTTGTAGAGGCGCTGTCTGACCATCTCGACGGTGCCGGTAATCCCGCCGCCGGGAGGTCTGACCAGGCGCCGCATGACCTGGAGGTCGGTGATGCGAACCTGCGCCGGGCCGGTCGACGCGCCGCCACTTCCGGCAACGAGGGAGGCCGCCGCAGCCGCGACCGCGGTAGCCGCGAGAAGCGTACGGGACTGCAAATCCATTCCCCTTTCTGGGAGTGTTCTGGGTCGAAGGTCGTACGGTTCCTACCCTCATTCGGCAACGGAAGGCCCTTTACCTACCCCCAAAAGCCCTCCGTTACGCCTGTTCAGTAGCACGTCGGCCGATGATTCCGTCGACCAGCCCATAGACGACGGCCTCCTCGGGCGTCATGAAGTGGTCCCGGTCGATGTCGCGCAGCACCTGCTCGACGTCCCGGCCCGAGTGCAGGGCGATCAGCTCGGCCATGCGCTCGGTCATCGACAGCACCTCGCGAGCGGCGATCTGGATGTCCGCCGGGGTGCCCCGAAAGCCGGCCGAGCCCTGGTGGATCATGATCTTCGCGTTCGGGAGCGCGAACCGCTTGCCGGCGGCTCCGGCGCAGAGGATCATCGCCGCAGCGCTCATCCCCATGCCTAGGCACACCGTCGAAACGTCCGAACGTACGTACTGCATCGCGTCGTAGATCGCCATCCCGGCGTAGGCCGATCCGCCCGGGGAGTTCACGTACAGCCAGATGTCCTTGCCGGGATCGTCGGCGTCGAGAAAGAGCAGCTGGGCGGCGACGAGGTTCGCGAGCTGGTCGTCGACCTCCCTGCCGAGGAACACGATCCGCTCGCGGAGCAGCCGCGAGTAGATGTCCGAGGAGCGCTCGAAGCTGCCAGTCTGGTCGACCACCATCGGGATCACGGAGCCGACGTTCATCGCATCCACCTCCTGTTAATGTGCAACCGAGAAGTTGCCACTGTAACGCAACCCGGAGGTTGCAGATGATTCGCCGCGAGATCGTGTTCCCGGTGACCCGCGAGGAGCTCTGGGAGGCGCTCACCGAACCGGAGCGGCTCGAGGACTGGTTCGCCAACGAGGTCGAGGTCGATCTGCGGCCCGGCGGAACGGCTCACTTCCGCTGGTCGAACGGCGAGGAACGGCTCGCAACGGTGACGACGGTGGCGCCGGCCGAGCGGCTCGCGTTCACCTGGGCGGACGAGGGCGAGGTCGAGTTCACCCTGGCCGACGACGCCGACGGCACGCGCCTCACCGTCGTCGAGACGGCACCCGCCTGGTCGACGGCGCTCGAGCTTCACGCCTCGGCTCTGGCGTATGTCGGGACCTGACCCGCTGGGTCAGGTGTTCAGCGCCCTTGCCGACCCCAGCCGCCGGCACGTCATGGACTACCTCGCCGCGCGGGGAACGGCGACGGCGACCGAGCTCACGGGCGAGCTGCCGATCACCCGGCAGGCGGTCGCCAAACACCTCGTGACCCTCGCCGACGCCGGGCTCGTCTCATCGGAGCGGCAGGGCCGCGAGACGCGCTACCGGCTCACGCTCGTCGGCCGCGAATGGGACGAGCGCCTCGGCGCCCTCCGCACCCACCTCGAACGGCGGCAAGCATGAGCGATTCCTACGAACGGGTCCGCGACCTCCCGCTGGTGGTCGAGAGCTACGAGCTCGAGCCGCTCGAGCGCGAGGTCGCTCGCGACTTCACCCTTCGCCGCACCGAGGTCGTCCTCAGGGGTGGCGGCCACGAGGGCCGCGGCGAGGAGGTCGACTACGACCCCGCCGCCCAGCAGCGGTTTCAGGAGCGCCAGGCCGAGCTGCCGCTCGTCGGCGAGCACACGCTCGACTCGTACTCGGTGCTCCAGTCGGGGCAGACGGAGTACCGTCGCTGGGCGCTCGAGTCGGCGGCGCTCGACCTGGCGCTCAAGCAATCGGGGCTGTCGCTGGCGGCCGCGCTCGGCCGCGAGCAGCGTCCGCTGCGCTTCGTGGTCTCGACCCGCGTGGCGAACGTGGAGCAGTGGCTCGAGCGCTACCCGACGCTCGAGTTCAAGCTCGACCCCGACAAGGACTGGACGGACGAGGTGATCGAGCGCGTCGCCGCGACGGGCCGCGTGCAGACGCTGGACTTCAAAGGGATCTACCGGGCGGAGTTCGGATCGCCGCCCGACCCGGGCCTCTACCGACGCATCGCAGCGGCGTTTCCGGACGTCTGGCTCGAGGACCCGGCGCTCACGCCCGCGACGGCAGCGGCGCTCGCCGACGCCCGCGACCGGATCACGTGGGACGCAGCGATCCACGAGTGGAGCGACGTCGAGGCGCTGCCGTTCCCCCCGCGCTGCCTCAACTCGAAGCCGTCGCGGTTCGGGTCGGTTCGGCGCCTCTTCGACTTCTACGACCACTGCGAGCGCGCCGGGATCGCGCTCTACGGCGGCGGCCAGTACGAGCTCGGGCGTGGGCGCGACCAGATCCAGCTGCTCGCCTCGCTCTTCCACGCCGACGCGCCGAACGACGTGGCGCCCGCGGGATTCAACGTCGTCACGCCGGTGGACGGGTTGCCGGCGAGCCCGCTCGACGCTGGGCGCACCGAGACCCGGGTTCTCGCTCTAGCGTCCCGCGTACGCAGCGGCCTTGGCCGCGAGGCGTGCGACCGAGCCGTCGTCCGCGTCCTCGACCGGGTGCCAGGCGGCGCCCGCGGCGGGCTCGCCGCGACCGACCACGAGGTAGCGGACATCGAGGTGGAAGTGCGCCGGCTCCGAGCCGGTCGCGGGAATCGCATGGATGTCGAGATCGAAGGGGCGCGGCGCGCGCGGGTGCAGCTCGAGCGAGAGCCCGGTCTCCTCGAGCGCCTCGCGCAACGCGGCGTCCTCGAGACAGGTGTCGATCGACTCGACGTGGCCGCCGGGCTGCAGCAGCCGTCCGAGCTTCGCGTGCTCGACCAGACAGGCGCGCTCGCCGGCCTCGTCGACGACGAACGCCGACGCCGTGAAGTGCGCGCGCACCTGGCTACGCGACAGCGGCTGCTCGAGCTCGTCGGCGAGCCGCAGCATCGCGCACCGGTCCGCGTCCTCCCGCTCGTCGTCCGCAACGTACGCCCGCAACATTGCCGCAAGGTCGCTCATCTGCTCACTCGTACTGCAACGCCTCGAGAACGTTGAGGCGGGCGGCGCGACGGGCGGGGAAGATCGCGGCCAGGATGCCCACGATGATCGCAGCGATCGCGAAGACGATCAAGGACGTCAACGGCAGCGAGAACTGGATGAAGTCGACCCGGTAGACGAGCAGGCCGCCCAGCACGACACCGAGCGCGATCCCGAGCACGCCGCCGATCATCGCGGTGATCACGCTCTCGTGCCGGATCATCCGCCGCACCTGGCGACGCGTCATGCCGATCGCGCGCAGCATGCCGATCTCGCGCGTGCGCTCGAAGACGGTGAGCACGAGCGTGTTGACGATTCCGAAGAGGCTGACGATCACCGAGAGCGCGAGCAGCACGTAGAGGATGTTGAGGATCGAGTTCAGGCCGCTGATCTGGTTGTTGATGAACTGCTGGCGCGTCTGCGCCTTCGCGTTCGGGAAGGACTTGAGTGCCTTCGTCAGCGCGGCGAGGTTCGCCGGCGACTGGCCGCCCTGCATGCGAACGAACGAGTACAGGTTCTCGGGGTTCTCGTTGAACTTGTCCCAGGTCGCCTGCGAGACGGTGACGCTGCCGAAGGGCGATCCGCCGGGCGGCGGCTTGAAGATGCCGTGGATGTGGAACGTCTTGGTCGCCCCGTTCGAGAAGATCATCGGCACGGGCGAGCCGGCGACGAGGTGGTGCTTCTTCGCGTAACCCGTATCGACGAATGCGCCGTCGTCCCCGAGCGTCGCCATCGTTGTGTCGGAGCCGACCTTCCAGTCCAGCTTGAACATCGTCGCACCCGGTGGGTTCACGGCGGTGGCGAAGAAGCTGTGGCCGAAGGCCTTCGCGTCCCCGGTGCGGACGTTGCCCACCGCCTGGACTCCAGGAGTCGACTCGACGACGTTGGCGGCGGCGATCGGGATCGGCGAGAAGTTGTTCTCCGCCGTGATCGCGTAGTCGGCGTTGTGCCAGATCTTGTTGACGGCGCCCCTGAACGACGAGGTGATGCCGGAGGCGAGGACGGCGACCAGCGTCACGAGCGCGAGGCCGATCATCAGCGCCGCGGCGGTCGATGCGGTGCGCTGCGGGTTCCGCCGTGCATTGTCCTGCGCGAGCGCGCCCGCCGCGCCGCCGAAGCGACGTGCAGGCCAGCCGAGCGCACCGGCCAGCGGACGGATGAACCGGACCGAGAGGATCGACACGCCGATGAAGATGAGAAGCGCTCCGAGCCCCATCCACAGGAGCACGGCCGTGGTGCCGAGGTGCTTGCCGAAGAGGCCGTACAGCAGCGCCGCGAAGCCGAGCAGCGTGAGGATCGACGAGCCGAGCGTCCTGAAGCGCGCGAAGCGCGACTCGGGCAGCGTCGCGCCTTCGCGCACGGCCGCGATCGGCTGAACGCGCGTCGCGCGGATCGCCGGGCGGAGGCTGGCGATCAGCGTCACCAGGATCCCGACGAGCAGAGCGATGATCACGGTCCGCGTCGCGAAGACCAGGCCGCTGTTCGGCAGTGTGAAGCCGACCGAGTCGAAGAGCTTGAACAGGCCCTTGGCGAGCCCGAGACCGAGAGCGATGCCAACGAGCGAGGCCAGCGTGCCGACAACGAGCGCCTCGACGAAGATCGAGTTGAGCACCTGGCGCCGGCTCGCGCCGAGGGTGCGCAGGGTCGCGAGCTCGCGCGTGCGTTGGGCGATCGTGATCGACAACGAGTTCGCGATCACGAAGCTGCCGACGAAGAGCGCGATCCCCCCGAACGCGAGCAGGAACCCGCGCAGGAAGGAGATGAACGAGTTCGCCTGCTCGGCGTCCTTGTTCGCCTGCTGCTTGCCGGTGAGCGCCTGCGCGTTCGACGGCAGGATCGCCTTCACTTCTTTCAGCGCATCGGTCGACGACACACCTGTCTTGGTCGCGATCGCGATCTCGTCGAATTGGTCCGGCTTGTCGAACAGCCTCTGCGACGTCGGGACGTCGAAGCCCGCGAGAGTCGCGCCTCCGAGGCTCTGGCCGCCGAACTTGACGAGCCCTGAGATCTTCAGCTTGACGATCGGGCCGTTCGCCTGGACGCCGACCGTCTGCCCGACCGCGAAGTGCTTCTTGTTCGCGGTGCTCTGGTCGATCACGACCTCGGCGCCGTGCGGCCAGGCGCCCGAGATGAGCGTCAGCGGGTTGAAGCGCGACGCCCCGTTCGCGATCGAGAAGCCGAGGTTCGGTGCGCCTCCGAAGACGATCGCCTTCCCGTCGTGGCCGATCAGCTGCGCCTCGCCGTTGATCTGGCCCTCGGCCTCGGCGACATCGGGCAGATGACGCACCTGCGTGAGCAGCGACGCCGGCAACGTCGGCGCAGTCGAGCCGTTGTTCGTGCTGGTGGCAGCCTTACCCGAGACGACGATGTCCGATCCCTTGCGGACGTCCGTGAAGATCGAGTTGAACGCCTTGTCGATCGAGTCCGTGAGGATGAACGTGCCCGTCACCATCGCGACCCCGAGCACGATGGCGATCGCGGTGAGCACCGTGCGAAGCTTCCGCCCGAGCAGTCCGGCGAGCGCGACGCGGGTCACGAGCCGGCGCGGGCCATCGCAGCGAGAATCTCGGTCGCCCCGCTGCGCGGCAGCTCCTCGACGATGCTGCCGTCGGCGAGAAAGAGCACACGGTCGGCGATCTCCGCGGCGTGTCGCGTCGTGCGTCACCATCACCATCGTCTGGTTGAGCTCCTTCGCGGACGAGCGCAGCAGCTCGAGGATGTCGGCCCCGGTCTGCGAGTCGAGGTTCCCGGTCGGCTCGTCGGCGAACACGACGGTCGGCTGAGAGACGAGCGCACGCGCGATCGCGACGCGCTGCTGCTGGCCGCCCGAGAGCTCCGCCGGGCGGTGCGTCCGGCGATCGGCCAGCCCGACGCGCTTGAGCAGATTCTCAAAAAACACCGGGTCGGGCTTCTCGCCGGCGATCGAGAGCGGGAGCTTGATGTTCTCCTCGGCGTTCAGCATCGGCAGCAGATTGAAGAACTGGAAGACGAAGCCGATGTGGCGGCGGCGCAGCAACGTCACGTCGCGGTCGGAGAGCGAGCCGACGTCCTGGCCGGCGATCGAGACCGTGCCGCCGGTCGGCTTGTCGAGCGCCGCGAGCAGGTGCATCAAGGTCGACTTCCCCGAGCCGGAGGGGCCCATCACCGCCACCAGCTCGCCGGGCTGAACGGCCAACGTGACACCTCTGAGCGCATCCACGGCGGCCTCGCCCTCGCCGTAGCGGCGACTCAGGTCCGTGGCAGTGACGACTGCTCCGTTTGCGGCCATCTCGCGGGCGAGCCTAGCGGGTCGTCGCCGGGGCGGCGTCGATCTCGGGGATGATTTCGTCCCCGTAGGCCTGGAGCGTCTCCTCCTGGCCGTGCGTCATCAAATACATGTTGAACTGGTCTACGCCGACCGACTCGAGCTCGCGCAGCTTGGCCACGCACTGCTCGACGTTGCCGATCACGCAGAACCGGTCGCAGATCTCATCCGTCACGAACTCGCCGTGCTTCGCTCCCACGCGTGAGTGCTCGTCGTAGTCGTAGAACTTGCGTGCGAGGACGTAGTCGGTGAGCGCCTTCGGCACCTTGCTCCCGTCCGAGCCGTAGCGCTCGATCAGGTCCTGGACGTGGTTCGACACCATCGCCGGGAACCAGCGAACCTGCTCGCGGGCGTCTGCGAGGTCGTCCGAGACGTGACTCGGCGCGCCGACGATGCACTTGAGCTCCGCCGGGTCGCGGCCTGCCTCCTCGGCCGCCCGGCGGGCAGTCGACATGATCCACTGGATGATCTCGGGGTCGGCGAGCTGGATGATCACGCCGTCGCCGACACGCCCGGCGACCGCCAGCGCCTTGGGCCCGTAGCCGGCGATCCACATCGGGATCTCCGGCAGCTCCGGGCGTACCCACTTCAGCTGCAGCTCCTTGTCGTTCCACGTGACCTCGCGGCCGTTCATGAAGTCGCGGATCATCGCGCAGGCGCGCTCGAACTCCGCCACCTTGACCGGCTGCTGCCCGATGTAGCGCCGCGCCGAGTCGCCGCGGCCGATCCCCATCACCATGCGGCCGTCGGTCAGGTCGTGGAGGGTCGCATACGCACTGGCGAGCACGGTCGGATCGCGGGTGCCGGGGTTGGTCACGAAGTGGCCGAGCTTGATCTTCGACGTCTCGTGCGCCGCGTAGCCGAAGAGCGGGATCGACTCCTGCCACAACACGTGCGAGTCGTAGGTCCACGCGTACTCGAAGCCGTGTCGCTCGGCGAGCTGGATCAGCTCGAGCCAGCGGGTGTACGGCGGATCGGGCAGGACGGTGACGCCGAAACTCAGAGCCATTCCGAGGGCCTCCTGACGGTCGACTACGCGCGCGCTTCCGAGCCTACTGCGTCAAGATTGACGGATGAAGATCATCTGCGTCGGCCGGAACTACGCGGAGCACGCCGCGGAGCTGGGCGACGACCCGCCCACCGCGCCGCTCCTGTTCGGCAAGTTCGACAACACGCTGATCGGTCCCGGCGACCCGATCGTGCTTCCGCCCGAGGCGACGCATGTCGACGCGGAAGCCGAGCTGGCCGTCGAGATCGGCGTCGCCGGGCATCGCATCGCGGAGAGCGCTGCGCTCTCCCACGTGCGCGGCTACCGCTGCGCCAACGACATCTCGGCACGGAACATCCAGTACACCGAGAGCCAGTGGGCACGCGCAAAGGGATTCGACACGTTCTGTCCGCTCGGAGCGCAGCTCGTTCCCGTTTCGGAGCTCGGTGACGGCTCCGGGCTGCGGGTCGTGCAGCGGTTGAACGGCGAGGTGCTGCAGGACGGCTCGACGAGCGATCTCATCTTCGACGTGCCGTTCCTCGTCAGCTACATCTCGGCGGTCTTCACGCTCGAGCCGGGCGACCTGATCCTCACGGGAACCCCGCCCGGCGTCGGCTGGGCGCGCGACCCGAAGGTGTCGCTCGAGGACGGCGACGTCGTCGAGGTGGAGGTCGAGGGCATCGGCACGCTGCGCAACCCGGTCGTGCGCGCGTAGGCCATGGCGGCTCCGGGGGTCAGACCCGGGTCTGACCCCGAAGACCGCGACGCCCAGTGGACCGGCAGCAAGAATCCCTGCTCACGGGCGCCTTCCTGAGGACGCGGCGGGGCCCTCGCGGTCAGACGTACGTCTGACCGCGGTCAGACGACGGGTGGCCCCTCACGACCTGGCCGAGAGCGTCTTCGTCGCGAGGCGGTCGAGCGCACGCACCGCGAGCTCCAGATGCTCGCGCTTCGTGTCCTCGAGCTTCGTGTGCGACAGCCCGCGAAGGCTCTGCACGAACAGCATCACCGTCGGCACGCCCGCACGCGAGACCTCGGCCGCATCGTGCAACGGCCCCGACGGCAGCCGGTGCGACGGGCCCGCAACCTCGCGGATCGACTCGTCCGCCAATTCGATCAGCTGCTCGTCGAACAGGATCGGCTCGATGCTCCAGATCCGCTCCCACTCGACCGTCACGTTCTCCTCGGCCGCGAACCGGTCGGCCGCCTCACGTGCAAGCGCCAGCAGTCGCGCGAGCTTCGTCGCGTCGAGCTGCCGCTGATCGAGCAGCTGCTCGGCCGTCTCGACCACCGATGTGACGATGCCCGGACGGCAGATCACGCCGCCCGAGGTGCACACCGCGCCGTCGCCCACCTCGCGCGCGATGTCGCGAATCGCGAGCGCCAGCTTGGCCGCACCCGCGAGCGCATCGCGGCGCGCGTCCATCGGCGTCGACCCGGCGTGGGCCGCCTGACCGTGCCAGGTGAAGCGCGAGCGCTCGACGCCGAACGTGCCGAGAACCACGCCGAGTGGAAGATCGAGCGCCTCGAGCACCGGGCCCTGCTCGATGTGCAGCTCGAGATAGGCGACCGCGCCCTCGAGCTCCGCGCGCGCCTCGAGCGCGCGGTCGAGGTCGACACCGTGCTCGCGGAGCGCGTCGGGAAGCGCGATGCCGTCAGGGTCGACGAGCTTCCGCAGCTCCTCCTGATCGCGCATCGACCCGGCAGCCGCCGAGGAGCCGAACAGCGAGCGACCGAAGCGTGCACCCTCCTCGTCCGCCCAGCTCACGAGCCGAACCGTGAGCGGCGGCGTGCCGTCCTCGGCGATCCGGCGCAACACCTCCACTCCCGCGACGACGTTGAGGCTCCCGTCGAGCCAGCCGCCGTTCGGCACCGAGTCCATGTGGCCGCCGATCAGCAGCGCGCGGTCGGAACGCCCCGGCAGCGTGAACCACTGGTTGCCGGCCGCGTCGATGGTCTCGACGGCGCCGGTCGGCCGCACCTTGTCGCGGAGCCAGTCGCGCGCCGTCTCCCAGGTCGCCGTCCATGCGACACGCTGGGCACCGTCCTCGTCACCCGTGAGCGCGCGGAGCTCCTCGAGCTCGCCGACTGTCCGTGACGGATCGAGCGGCACGCGGCGAGAATACAGCCGCCCCGCGAGTGTGGTAATCACCCGGCAGCGAGCGAGAGAAGCGATCGAGAAGGGAGATCCGCGATGTCAGTGCTGATCAAGAACGGGCGCGTGATCACGGCGGCGGACGACTACGCCGCCGATGTCTTCATCGACGGTGAGCGGATCACCCTGATCGGCGAGTCGCTCACGAACGCAGCCGACACGGTGATCGACGCCGCCGGCAAGTACGTCCTCCCGGGCTGCATCGACCCGCACACGCACCTCGACATGCCGTTCGGCGGGACGGTGACGATCGACGACGTCGAGTCGGGCCAGACGGCCGCTGCGTTCGGCGGAACGACCTGCCACGTCGACTTCTGCATCCAGCCGCCGGGCTCGAGCTTCTCGGATGCGCTCGCCGACTGGAGGGCGAAGGCCGAGGGCCGGCAGGTGATCGACATGGGCTACCA
Source organism: uncultured Thermoleophilia bacterium (assembly GCA_963774355.1). GTDB lineage: Bacteria > Actinomycetota > Thermoleophilia > Gaiellales > Gaiellaceae > PALSA-600. The sequence continues at coordinate 184,839 of CAVZER010000009.1, forward strand.
CATCGCCGTCACCGACCTGCGCGAGGGCGGCTCGCTCGACGAGCTCGCATCGCTCCCCGACCAGGGCATCACGTCGTACAAGCTCTTCATGGCCTACAAGGGCGCGCTGATGGTCGACGACGAGACGCTGTTCAGGACGATGGAGGTCGCGGCCGAGACCGGAGCGCTCGTGATGGTGCACGCGGAGAACGGCGACGCGATCGACGTGCTCGTCAAGCGCGCTCTCGCCGAAGGCCACACCGAACCGCACTGGCACGCGCTCACGCGCCCGCCGGAGACGGAGGGCGAGGCGACGAACCGCGCAATCCAGCTCGCGCGTGTCGCCGGCGCGCCGCTCTACGTCGTGCACGTCTCTTGCCGCGAGTCGGTCGAGCCCATCGCGCTCGCGCGCGAACGCGGCTGGAACGTGCACGGCGAGACGTGCACGCAGTACTTCTTCATCGACTACACCGACCTCGAGCGCCCGAACTTCGAAGGCGCGAAGTTCGTCTACACGCCCCCGCCGCGCGACAAGGCGAACCAGGACGTTCTGTGGAACGCCGTGCGCACCGACGTGCTTTCCGCGATCTCGACCGACCACTGCGCGTTCAACTGGAACGGCCAGAAGACACTCGGCAAGGACGACTTCTCCAAGATCCCGAACGGCGGCCCCGGGATCGAGAACCGTCTGCAGATGATCCACCACTTCGGCGTCCGCCAAGGACGGATCACGCTGAACAGGATGGTCGAGCTGCTGGCGACGAACCCGGCGAAGCTGTTCGGGCTCTATCCGCGCAAAGGCACGCTCGCGGTCGGCTCCGACGCCGACATCGTGGTGTTCGACCCCGACAAGACCGTCACGATCTCGGCTGCGACACACCACTCGAAGGTGGACTACAACCTCTTCGAGGGCACGACCGTCCAGGGATCGCCCGAGACGGTCCTGCTCCGCGGGAACGTCCTCGTCGACGGCGACACGCTCGTCGCGAAGCCCGGGATCGGCCAGTTCGTGAAGCGGGCGAAGTTCGGGGAGGAACTGAAGCCCTCGGCGCTCGCACAGGTCGGCGCGTAGAGCGGTGCAGCCGACGGTCGCTCCTGGCGGCGCCCCGCCGTGGTGGCTCGAGGACGCCTTCGCCGCGGAGGGAGGTCGCATCGACGCCGAGCCGCTCGCAGGCGACCTGAAGGTCGACGTCGCGATCGTCGGCGGCGGCTACACCGGCCTCTGGACCGCGCTCGCGGTGCTCGACCGGGAGCCGGCCGCCGAGGTGGCCGTGCTCGAAGCCGAATTCTGCGGGGCCGGGCCGAGCGGCCGCAACGGCGGGTTCATCGAGGGCTACTGGCCTGCCCTCGGCGAGCTGGTCGAGCTCTTCGGCGCGGAGGACGCAGTCAGGCTCGCCGAGGCGGGCGAGGCGATCCGGCCGGCCGTTCGGGCGCTCGGCGACGACGTCTGGCTGCGCGAGTCCGGGATGCTCATGGTCGCCACGACGGCAGCCCAGGAGCATGTCCTCGACCGCGCGGTCGCTGCAGCGGCGGCGGTCGACCGCCCCGACCAGGCCGTCGCCGTCTCACGCGAGGAGGTCGCCCGACGCTGCCGGTCGCCGCGCTTTCGACGCGGCGTGCTGTTTCCCGACACCGGAACAGTGCACCCGGCACGGCTCGTGCGCAGCCTGCGGCGCGCGGCACTCGCCCGCGGCGTTCGCCTCTACGAACAGACCCCCGCGCGTTCGTCCGGACCGGGCCTCCTGCTCACGCCGCGCGGGCGGGTACGAGCCACGCAGGTCGTCGTCGCGACCAACGCGGCCATGACCGACTGGCGTCCCGTTCGCGGCCGGCTCACCGTCTTCGGCAGCTACGTCGTCCTCACCGAACCGATTCCCGAGCTCCTGTCCGAAATCGGCTGGACGGGCGGCGAGGCGATCGTCGATGCCCGGATGTTCCTGCACTACACCCGCACCACCGACGACGGTCGGGTGCTGATGGGCTCCGGCTCCGGGCCGATCGGCTTCGGTAACCGCATCGACCGCCGCTTCACGCACGACGCACCGACGGCCGCGCGGGCCGAGCTCGGGCTGCGCCGGCTGCTCCCCGGCCTCGCCGCCGCCGCGGTCGAGCGGTCCTGGGGCGGGCCGATCGACGTCTCGGCCGATCACATCCCGTTCGTCGGGACCACCGCCGGCCGCGTGCATTTCGCAGCCGGCTTCTCGGGGAACGGCGTCGGCCCGGCGTATCTCGCCGGGCAGTCACTCGCGTCACTCGCCACCGGCCGGGACGACGAGTGGAGCACGCTGCCGCTCGTCCGCGGTCGCGGCCGCGGTGTTCCTCGCGAGCCGTTTCGCCACCTCGGCGGCGCGACGATCAGACGCGCGATCCTCGCCTGCGAAGAGGCCGACGAGGCCGGCCGCGAGGCTCCGCCCGCGGCCCGCGCCGTTGCCGCGGTACCGCGGCTGCTCGGCATGCGCCTCGGGATGCGTTAGGTCTGCCGGTCGCGTTGCGGCGAGCCACTGGGCGAAACGCCCGGACGGAGTCTCGAGCCAGGCTGCAAGCTCGTCCGGGAAGCGTTCGACCTCTGCGCGCAACCCGGTCAGGCGAAACTCGAGCCGGCGCTCGTCGTCGCAGACATGGGCGCCGAAGTCGTCAGCGACGCGGAGCGAAGCGCCGCACGAGGGGCACGGCATGTGATCGGGTGTCGGAAACGCGATGGACATACTGATCTGAGCAGGCGCCGCGCTCTCAGATACACGATTCATCGGCAGATCCCTCGCGAAGGTGTAGGTCTGGGCGGGCCTGTCACCAGGCCCGCCCAGACCGTGGCTCAGGCCATCTGCATCGCGCTCGGCACTGCGCCGAGCTGCTGAAGCAGACCGAGCGTGTCCCAGTTCGTCCAGGACTCGACGATCTTCCCGCCTGCGTGCCGGTCGATCGTGATTCCCGTGACCGTGGCCTCCCTCCCCGTCGGGGCGATCCCGAACAGGTCGCCCTTGTGGGTGCCGCGCGCGATCCACCGGATCGCGACGATGTCGCCCTCGGCGATCACCGTATCGGCCGTGAGCTTGAGATCGGGGAACGCCGCCCGATAGCCGCGCGCCGCCTCCTTCAGCCCCTCGGGACCCTTCACCGGCTCCGGCAGCGCCGGGTCGTGGCCGACCGCATCCGCCGCGATCAGCTCGTCGGCGATCTCGTATCTCCCTGCGCCGAAGATCTCTTCGAGGATCCTGCGCGAGGCCGCCTTGTTCGCCTCCATCCCGCTCCTCCTCTCGTTCGTGCCGCGGTCACCGCGGCACCTGCGACCTTACTCCTGGACTGGCCGCCGCACGAGGCGGGGTCGCTTCTCACCGATCTTCGATGCCGTGCGGCATGCCGTAGTCGGCGAGCAGCTCGAGGAACGGAGCGGCCGGGAACGCCTCCGGACCGAGGACTCCGGTTCCGTGCCACGCACCGGACTCGACGAGCTCGAGCGCGACGATCGGATTGATCGCCGTCTGCAGCACGACCGCCTGGTGCCCGTAGTCGCGCATCGCCTGCTCGTTGTCGACGACGTGATAGAGGTAGGTCGCCCGCGTCGAGCCGTCCTTGCCGGTCCCGGTGACGTACGTCCCGGCGCAGGTCTTGCCCGACATCCGGTCGCCGAGCGTCGCCGGATCGGGCAGCGTCGCGGCGACGACGTCGCGCGGGGCGACCTGCACGCCGCGCACCGTGACGGGCTCGGTCGAGTCGAGCCCCAGCATGTGCAGCGTCTTCAGCACCGCGATGAACTCCTCGCCCAGGCCGTACTTGAACGTGACACGGCGGCAGTCGACCCAGCGCGGAACGAGCACCACCTCCTCGTGCTCGACGTTGACGCACTCGACCGGGCCGATGCCCTCCGGGAACTCGAAGACCTCCGGCTCGGAGAACGGCGCGGTCGTGAACCATCCTCGCTCGCGCTCCCAGATCAGAGGCGGGTTGAGGCATTCCTCGATCGTCGTCCAGATCGAGAACGACGGCGCGAAGTCGTAGCCGGCGACGACGAGATTTGCGCCGTCACGGATGCCGACCTCGTCGATCTCCGAGAAGAGCTCGTCTGCGGCGTATCGGGCGAAGACGTCGGACAGCCCGGGCTCGACGCCGATGCCCACGAGCGCCAGCAGGCCGGCCTCCTCCCAGCGTGTCGCGACGGCGAACTGCTCGTCGCCGAGCATGACGCCCACCTCGGAGTACGGGTGCTCGGGATGCGGATGCGACAGCGTCATCGCCATGTCGAGATACGTGCACCCGGCGTCGAACGCGGCCTCGAAGATGGGTGGGTTGAACCGTGGGTCGCAGGCGTTGAGGATCGCGTCCGCCCGCTCGCTCCGAGCGAGCTCGACGATCGCGCGCGCATCCGACGCGTCGAGCTGCGCCGAGCCGCCGCGCGCCCCGAGCGGCATCGCTGCACGCACGGCGCGGCCTGGGTCGATGTCGGCCAGCACCATCCGTTCGAAGAACTCGCGGCGCGCGGCCACAGCCGCGGCGGCCGCGCCGACGCCGCCGGCTCCAACGATGAGGACCCTCACGTCAGCGTGTCTGCGGGAACCCGAGGTCGACCTTCGACGTGGCCGGGTCGGGCCAGCGCTCGGTGACCACCTTCGTGCGCGTGTAGAAGTCGATGCCCTCGGGCCCATAGATGTGCCGGTCGCCGAACAGCGACGCCTTCCAGCCGCCGAAGCTGTAGTACGCGACCGGAACCGGGATCGGGACGTTCACGCCCACCATCCCCGCCTGCACGTCGACCTGGAACCGGCGGGCGACCCCGCCGTCGCGCGTGAAGATCGCCGTCCCGTTTCCGTACGGGTTCTCGTTGACGAGGCGCACCGCGTCGTCGTAGCTGCCCACACGGGTGATCCCGAGCACCGGCCCGAAGATCTCGTCGTCGTAGGCCCGCATCCCCGGCTCGAGGCCGTCGAGCAGCGTCGCGCCGAGGAAGAACCCGTCCTCGGGGCAGCTCTCGCGGCCGTCGACGACGACCGTCCCGCCACCATCCTCGATGTACGACGCGACCTTGTCGCGATGCTCACGCGTGATCAGCGGGCCCATCTCGCTCGACGCATCCATGCCGTCGCCGACCTTCACGTCGGGGATGCGCTGCTTGATCGCCTCGACCAGCGGATCGGCGGCATCCCCGACCGCGACGATCATCGAGACGGCCATGCACCGTTCGCCGGCCGACCCGTAGCCCGCGGACACCGCGGCGTCCGCGGCCATCTCGATGTCGGCGTCGGGGAGCACGATCATGTGGTTCTTCGCGCCGCCGAGTGCCTGGCACCGCTTCCCGCTCCGCGTCGCCGTCTCGTAGACGTAGCGCGCGATCGGCGTCGAGCCGACGAACGAGATCGCCGCGACGTCGGGATGCTCGAGCAGCGCGTCCACCGCCACCTTGTCGCCGTGCACGACGTTGAACACGCCGTCCGGAACGCCGGCTTCCTTGAGCAGCCCGGCGACGTAGACGGACGCCGACGGATCCTTCTCCGACGGCTTCAACACGAACGTGTTCCCGCAGGCGAGCGCCGGCGCCCACATCCACATCGGGACCATCGCCGGGAAGTTGAACGGCGTGATCCCGGCCACGACGCCCAGCGGCTGCCGCAGCGAGTAGACGTCGATGCCGGTGGACGCCTGCTCGCTCATCGCGCCCTTGAGCAGATGCGGCAGGCCGCAGCAGAACTCGATCACCTCGAGACCGCGCGTGACCTCGCCCATCGCGTCCGACAGCACCTTGCCGTGCTCCGCAGTCAGGATCTTCGCGATCTCCTCACGACGCTCGTGCACGAGCTCACGGATCGCGAAGAACAGCTCGGCCCGTCGGGCCAGCGACAGCGACCGCCAACTGGAGAACGCAGTCTTCGCAGCCTGAACCGCCCGATCGACCTCCTCGACGCTCGCAAAGTCGACGACACCCGACTGCCTGCCGGTGGCCGGGTTGTAGACCGGCCCGCTCCTCCCCGACGCCCCGGCGCTGGGGCCACCGGAGATCCAGTGGTTGATCGGCTTCACGGCGGCTGGGGCGTCGATCGTGTCGGTCATTCGCGGCCTCCTCGAGTGGTCCGGAGAGCGTATCGCGCCCAGTAGGATCAGGGCTCGTGGCGACGACCGACACGAACACCGAGCTGGGCCGGCAGATCGTCGAGGACGCGAAGCGGTTCGTCCTCTACTCGTGGAGCGTCCAGGATCAGATCGCGCCGATCCCCGTCGAGCGCGCCGAAGGCCGCTACTTCTGGGACTACGACGGCAACCGCTACCTCGACTTCGCCTCGCAGCTCGTGAACGTCTCGATCGGCCATTCGCACCCGAAGATCGTGCAGGCGATCAAGGATCAGGCCGAGAAGCTCGCGACGATCGGCCCGCCGATGGCGTCCGAGAGCCGCTCGCGGCTCGGGCGACTGCTGGCCGAGGTCACGCCGGGCGACCTCTCGATGAGCTTCTTCACGAACGGCGGCGCCGAGGCGAACGAGAACGCGATCAAGCTGGCACGGTGGTACACCGGCCGCCACAAGATCATCGCTCGCTACCGGAGCTACCACGGCGCGACGGGCGGTGCGATCACGCTCACCGGCGATCCGCGCCGCTGGCCCGCCGAGCCCGGGCTGCCGGGTGTCGTTCGCATGTTCGACCCGTACACCTACCGCTGCCCGGCCGGCCATCCCGATCCGTGCCCCGTGTGCACGGGCGGACCTCACCTCGAGGAGATCCTCCAGTACGAAGGCGCGCACACCGTCGCGGCGGTGATTCTCGAGACGGTCACCGGCACGAACGGCGTGATCGTCCCGCCGGACGGCTATCTGCAGTCGATTCGCGAGACGTGCGACCGCCACGGCATCCTGTTGATCTGCGACGAGGTGATGGCCGGCTTCGGCCGCACCGGCAAGTGGTTCGCCGTCGACAACTGGGACGTGGTGCCCGACATCATGACCGTCGCCAAGGGGATCAACTCGGGCTACGTGCCGCTCGGGGCGATGATCGTCCGCGAGCCGATCGCGGCGTGGGTTCGCGACAAGCTGTTCGCCGGCGGGCTGACGTACAGCGGACATCCGCTCGCGTGTGCGTCGGCCGTCGCCTCGATCGAGGCCTTCCAGGAGGAGGGCATCGTCGAGCAGGCGGCGGCGACGGGCGCAGGTCTTCCGCACGGAGCTCGAGCGCCTCGCCGGCAAGCATCCGTCGATCGGCGAGGTGCGCGGCCTCGGATGCTTCTTCGGGCTCGAGCTGGTCAAGGACCGTACGACTCGCGAGCCGCTCGTCCCGTTCAACGCCGCCGGTGACGCCGCGAAGCCGGTCGGCGCCGTCGCCAAGCGCGCACTCGATCGCGGCCTCTACCTGATGACGCACTGGAACGTCGTCATGTGCTGCCCGCCGCTGACGATCACGCGGGACGAGCTCGCCGAGGGCATCGACGCGCTCGACGACGCACTCTCGGTCGCCGACGAATTCGTCGTCTAACGCCTGGCACGACCCGCTTTCGTCACGATTCGACACAGTTTCGTGTGTCAGACGAGTGTCTGACCGTCGTCTGACCGCGGTCAGACGACGTCGTACACTCAAGCCATGTCGCTCTCGGCCGAGTTGCGGGAGTTTGCGGAGAGCCCGGACCGGTTCGTCGACGTCGCCGACGACGGTGTGGTGACACGCTACGACGACGGCCGCATCTGCATCGTGCAGGCGCCGACGTTCGCTTCGGTGTGCGCTCCCGACGTGGCGGACGGCGAGGTCGAGCAGCTGCTCGCCGACGTGCGCGCGATCGCCGACGTGCGCAAACGGCCCTCGTGGTGGATCGGGCCCTCGGCCCGGCCGTCCGGCATCGTCGAGCAGTTGAAGGAGCTCGGTGTGCGCGAGCCCGGCGACCGCGTGCCGGTCGTCCACGCGCTCGCGGTCGCGACCGAGCCGGCCGGCTTCCACGTCGACGTCGAAGCCCGCATCGTCGACACGTTCGACGACTACGTCGCGACGTCGGAGCTCCGGTTCGACGTCTTCGACACCCCGCCGGAGCGGCGGGAGACCGAACGACGCCACTTCGCCGAGTACTACGAGGCGTCCCAGCGCATCGGCATCCCGGTCTGGTTCATGGCGACCCTGGAGGGCAAGGTCGCCGGCTCGGCCGGCGCGATCCCCTCCCCACGGGGCGTCTTCCTGATCGGCGGGTCGACCGCCCGTTGGGCGCGGGGACGCGGGGTGTACCGGGCCCTCGTCCGCGCGCGCTGGGACTACGCCGTCGCCCGCGGAACGCCTGCGCTGGTCACGTATGCGCAGCCGACCACGTCGTACCCGATCCTCATGCACATCGGCTTCGAGGAGGTCTGCACGATCAGACGCCTCGAGGATCGCCCGACGGCGTCATGAGTGGCCGATCCGGCTCGTTCGCTCAGTACGGCAGGACGGCGCCGGCGTCGTAGAGGCGAAGGAATGCGTCGACGACGACTGGATCGAACTGCGAGCCCGACGCCTCGCCGAGCCGCAGGACGGCCTCGTCACCCGGCAGACGTGAGCGGTAGGGACGGTCGGTGACCATCGCGTGGAACGCGTCGCACACGAGCACGATGCGCGCCTCGAGCGGAATGTCGTCGCCCTTCCGGCCGTCGGGGTAACCGAGACCGTCCCACCGCTCGTGACACGCACGAACGATCGGCCGCACGTCGGCCAGGCGATCGATCGGCGCGAGGATCTTCTCGCCGAGCTCGGGATGGGACTTCACCACCTCGAACTCCTCGTCGGTGAGCGGTCCGGCCTTCTGCAGGATCTCCGACGGCACGCCGATCTTCCCGATGTCGTGGAAGAGCGCGCCGAGCTCGAGCCGCTTCAAGGCCTCCCCGTCGAGCTCCAGCGCACGCCCGACGAGCAGCGCCATGTCGGTGATCCAGCGCGCATGCGACGAGCTGTACTCGTCGTTCGCCTCCAGCGCATTCGCCAGCGCGGCGATCGTCGACACGAACGTCCGCTCGAGCTCCGCATAGTGCTCCGCGCTCTCGATCGCGAGCGTAGCCTGATGCCCGAGGCCCGCAAACAGGCGCAGCTCACGGTCGGCGACACGCCGGTCACCGACCTGCGCGGTAAGTGCGCCGACTCTTCCCCCGTCGAGATGCAGCGGCGCGACGATGAATCGCCCCGCCTGTTCGAACTCCACGCCGCTGACCTCGACGACCATCTCGCGCTCGAGCACGAACGGCTCGGTTCCGCGAAGCCATTTCTGAGCGAGTGCGGCGGGGAAGCTCGCCGTCGAGCGATCGGCGCCGTACGCGGCGACGGAGACCAGGTCGCCGCTCGCGCGCTCGTGCTGGACCCAGAGGCCGGCAGTCGTCGTCCCGAGAGCGCGGCGCGTCACGTCGACGCACCGTGCGAGCGTCTCGTCGGCCGCCTCCGCGGTCGCGAGCTCCCTGCTCGCCTCGAGGAGGGTGTTGGCGATCTCGGCCGCCTCGAGCTGTTTCCAGTAGAGCCGGGCTTTCTGGAGCGCGACCGAGGCCTGTGAGGTGAAGCTCGCGAGCAGGCGCTCCTGCTCGTCGCCGTCTGGCTCGAGCGCGAGCACAAGCCGGCCCAGAATACCGTCGCCCTCGACGAGGAGCCCTTCGATGCCCTCGGCGAGCGGCTCCCCGAAGCTGGCGGCGCACACGTCGTCGAGCCAGAGCGAGACGCGCTCGGTCTGGAAGAGCGACGCCGCGGTCGCGACGGTGAGCGTGCAGATGTCGTCGAACGACTGGGCACGCGAGACGGCGTCGACGAACGCGAGCAGTGCCTTCGCGTTCTCCGCCTCGTGTCGTTGCCGTTCGTAGAGGAGTGCATTCTCGAGCGCCACCGAGGCTTGTCCGGCGAGCACCTCGAGCAACCGCACATCGTCCTCGTCGAACTGGTTCGTGCCGAGCTTCGAGATCACGATGGCTCCCGTGACGCGCCCGCCGTAGCGAAGCGGGACGACCGCGAGCGACTCCTCGAGGTCGTCGGTGCCCGGGATGCGCTTCGCGAACTCACACTCCAGCGCGTTCGGGACGAGCAGCGACTCGCCACGCTCCACCGCGGTGCCCGTGACCCCCTCGCCGACCTTGACGGTGTACGCCTCGGTCGTTGCGACGGCGGTCTCACCACGCTCGCCGATGAAGGCAACCGGGCGGAGATCGTCGCCCTCACGGAGCACGACGCGACAGTTGTGGTAGTCGATCAGGAGACGCAGCTCCTCGGCGATCGTCTCTCCGATCTTGCGCACGTCGTTCAGCCGGTTCAGCTTGCCCGCGATTGACTGCAGCATCTTCAGATGCGAGATCGACCTGAGGTCGCGCGTCGACGTCGACGCGGATGCGGGACGCTCGTTGGCCGCGTCCTCGTCGAACAGGACGAACTGGTTCTTGCCGCGCGTCTTCGCCGTCATCATTCCCGCTTCGGCGCACGCCGCGAGCTCCCGCGGGTTCATCGCGTGCTGCGGGCCGAGCGCGATGCCGATCGAAACGGTCATCGGCCCCGTCGGCTCGAACTCCTCCGCAGCGAAGTTGCCGGCGAGCCTGCCCGCGAGCACGAGCGCCGAGCGCGCCTCGCAGGACGGCATGATCACCGCGAACTCCTCGCCTCCGATCCGGCACACGACGTCGGAGCCGCGAACCGTGTCGCGCGCGATACGCCCGACCCTCGTCAGCAGCTGGTCGCCTGCACCGTGGCCGTAGACGTCGTTCACGCGCTTGAAGTCGTCGAGGTCGAACATCAGCACGGCGACCGACTCGTGCGTACGAGACGCCCGCGTCAGCTCGGCGCGGAGGCGCTCGTGGAAGTAGCGGTGGTTGTAGAGACCGGTGAGCGAGTCCGTCTGCGCGAGGTGCTCCAGCCGCGCTCTGGTCTGAGCGTTGTCGAGCGCGAGCGCGGCTGCGTCGCCGAACCACTTCGCAAGCTCGAACTCGTGCTCGACGAACGCCGCGTCTTCACCGATCCGATAGATGTTCAGCGCGCCCTTGAGCGTTCCGCGCGCGACGAGCGGCACGACGATGATCGCCTCGGGATCGTTGGGCGTGCCGGGGATGACGTGCGTGCGCGGGTCGAGATGCGCCTGATTCGTCCACACGGGCGTCCGGTGCTCGGCCGCCCAGCCGGTCAGCCCGACGCCGTAGGCCGGCCGGTCGCGCATGATCTCTTCCTCGTATTCGGCGGAGCGCGCGAGGATCGGAACGAGCTGACGTCGAGCCTCGTCGGCCTCGTAGATGTGGAGGGCCTCGTAGGGCATCAGATCGCCGAGCGTCGCCGCGATGCGTTCGAGCAGCGCATCGAGCGCCTGCTCCGAGAGCACCTCGTGGAACACCTCTGCCAGCCTGCGGTACGACTCGACGAGCGCCTCTGGGCGGCCGGCACCGTTCGACTCCACCGCCCGCGTCAGGGGCGTTCCGGCCGCCGCAGCTTGCCGGATCATTTCCCGCTACATCGGCGCCCCGGCCGTGACGCTTGAGGCCCTTTACGGGTTACAGCAGGCCACAGGCACGGGCCGTGTTCGGCCAAGGCCAGAAGCCGCGCCCCGAGCTGTACGCTCGCGCAGCGACCTCGAGCTGCGCCCAGACGGGCCATCTGTCGGCCGTCCCGTAGCGCTGCAGGTAGCGGCCGCCGTAGAGGCTCTGAAAGGACAGGTCCATCTGCAGGCCGCCGTAGTAGCCGTTGCCGGTGTTGGCGTTCCAGGCTGCCTCGTAGCGGTGGATGCAGGTGAACGCCTGGGCGAGCCAGGTGGAGATGTGTGCCCGACGGTCGGCATGCCGCGAGACGGCGAGCGCGGCAGACGCGCTCCGCAGCTGCCACAGACGCAGGAGCGCCTTGCTGCTCGGCCCGCGAACGGCCGCGAACGTCCGGGACGGCCGACCGGGATAGATGCTGCGAAGAGCGAGCGCGAGACGGCGGTCGTAGGCGAGCGTCGCGGGGAGGCGCGCACGAAGCCGGGGCGGCGCGGGGAGCCGTACGGCAAACCGGCGCTCGAGCGACCGGAGCGCTTCGGAACGCGCGTGATACGCCCGGCTCGTCCACCGATCGATCGCCCACCGGAGATACGTGCGATCTCGCGTGTGCCGCTCGGCGAACGAGCTCGGCTGGCGCGAGACGTGTGCTGCCTGCTCGAACTCCCACGTGACGGTGCGGTAGTGGTTCACGAGTCCGCGCAGCGTCGTCAGCGAGGGCGACGGGTCGGACGGACGATTTGCGTGTGCCGCACGGGCGACGCCCACCGCACCGGCTGCGATCGCAACAGCGACGGCAGCAAGCACGAGGAAGGCGATCAACTGCCGCCGCGCGGGCGCTAGTCGTACGTGCACGTGGTGACTGCTCCTTGTCCGGGTACAGGTCGTGTCGCGAGGGGTGAACGGCGACGGCGCGCAGAACAGGTGGGCCGCCGAACGACGCGGAGGGTAGCTGGTCGCGGGTACGCACCGCGAAAGCCACGTGTCAGGAGTTTGTTAGCGGAAGAGGTCGAGCTCGGGCTCGATCACGATCTCTTGGGCCGTGCCGTCACCCTCGAGCCGCAGGCCGCGCACGACAACGACGGGAACGCCTTCCGCCTTGCCACGTGCGAGATCGGCCGCGCTCGCGATCTCATCGGCGATCGCAACACGACTCGCTCGCAACACATATCCGACGCGATCGGTCGTGCCTCGCAGATCGACGAGCGCGGGAACGCCGGCGATGCCGATCGCAACGTCGGTCGTGCCCTGCCGGAACGGGCGTCCGAACGAATCGGTGACGATCACGCCCACGGCGGCGCCGGTGAGCTCGTGCAGCCGCGCTCGAATCGTTCGCGCGCTCGCGTCCGGATCGATGGGCAGAAGCACCAGCGTGCCCGGCTCCGGCGCATTCGAGTGGTCGACCCCGGCCGACGCGCAGATGAAGCCGTGATGCGTCTCGGCGATCACGAGCGGTCCCCGCTCGCGCACGATGCGCTTGGCCTCGCGAAGCACGGCTTCCACCTCGCGCGGATCTCGCTCGTCACCGGCGAGCTCGCGCGCCTTCGCCGACGCTTCGAGCTCGTCGATCCGGACGACTCGACCCTCGACCTTCGAGACGACCTTCTGTGCGACGACGGCAACGTCGCCGTCCTGGAGAGCAATGCGTTCGACCACGAGCGCCGCGAGGTCGTCTCCCGGGCGGATCTCCGGCAGGCCGGTGACGGGGAGAAGCTGGATCACGCGCTGTCGACGCCGGTGACCCGGATGCCCGCGTGCGCGCGATAGCGCCGGTTGAGATTCACGATCACGGCAGTCAGCCCCTCGAGAGCGCGCGCACTCTGGAGTGGGCCGGCGTCGAGCGCGTGACCGGCGACGAGCTCCGCCGCCAGCTCGAGCGCGATCTGCTTCGCCGCAACGTCGTCACCGCAGACGAGTGCGTCCTCGTCGGGCCGCGCAGCCCCCAGCGACGACGCGGCAATCGAATGCAGCCCGGCGATGACCGGGGCATCGACGACGTCCTGGATTCGCTCCGCAAGGCTGCGGACGTCGGGATCGGGAAGCGCACCGATACCGGGACGAAACTGGATCGCGCTCGCGACCGAGAGAAGGGGCGTCGTTCCAAGGGCAACGGTGACGTGTCGTGCGGTCTCGAGCGCGCCCTCCGCCTTGACGGCGAGCACAACCAGATCGGCACCCCGGACCGCTTCGTCGTTGCTCGTCCCCGTCGTGCCGCCGAGCTCGGACGCGGCTTCCGCCGCGCGCGCAGCGTCTCGCGAACCGATCACCACCTCGTGCTCGCCCGCCGCGACGAGACGGATGGCGATCGCGCGGCCGAAGCTGCCGGTTCCGCCGAGCACCGCGACCCTCACGCAGGCGCCCCCGCGGCGTCGAGCGCCGCAGCGGCGAGCCTGCGTGCAGCTTCGGGATCGCGCATCAGCGTCTGCGTCGCAACCAGCCGGGGTGGCGCCGGAGACGTGCCGTGCGCGTCGACCTCGTCGATGACGAGCGCATCGATCAGCCCCTCGTAACACGACGCGACGTGGGCCGGCGTCGTGCCGCCCGCGAGTCGCGTCAGCATGCGGTCGGCAGGCCCTTTGACCGCGCGCCCTCCGATCAGCGGGCTCACCGCCACGCACGGCACGGTTCGCTCCTCCAGGGCACGCCGGATCTCGCCGACCGCGAGGATCGGCCCGATCGAGACGTACGGATTGCTGGGCGCGATCACGATCACGTCCGCCTCGACAAGCGCCTCGACGACTCCTGGTGCCGCCTTCGCCTCCGGCGCCCCGGCGTAGTGCACGGCGTCGACCTCGTCGCGATGGCCTCGCGCCACGAACCACGTCTGAAACGGGAACGTCCCGGCCGGCGTCTCGAGAAAGGTGCGCACCGGATCGTCGCTCGCAGGCAGCAGTGCGGCCTCGAGCCCGACGGCATGAGCGAGCTGCTCGGTTGCCTGCGAGAGAGTCTTGCCGTCCCGGAGCAACTCCGTGCGGACGAGATGCAGGCCGAGGTCGCGATCGCCGAGTGAGAACCACGACGGGCCGCCGAACTGCGTGACCGCCTCGAGCGCCCGCCAGGTCTCGTCGAATCTGCCCCACCCGCGCTCGTCGTCGGAGAGCCCGGCGAGCGTGTAGAGGATGCTGTCGAGGTCGGGCGAGATGTGGAGGCCGAGGAGCTCGATGTCGTCCGCAACGTTGCCTATGATGGAAACGTTGACTGGATCGACAACACCGATGAGCCCACGCAGGAACCGCGCGCCGCCCACGCCGCCCGACAACACGGTCACTCTCAAGCGGCAGCTCCGAGGCGGAGCCCCGGCAATACGCGTCGCGTGTGAGGGCCGACGCGGTCGACGATGCGGACGAGATCGGCCAGCGTGTCCACATCGTCGTGGAGATTCGGCGAGTCGAGCCGGCGCGACTCGGCGAGCTTCGCGAACCGTGCCGCGCTGCCCGGGCCGTACACCGGCTCGAAGAGCCGCTCGTCGGCGAGCCCGAGCGCGTTCGTCGTGCCGTCCGCAGCTGCGACAACCACGAGGCCCCCTTCGGGGACGGCGCCCGCAAGCGCCAGCAGGTCGCGTGCGGTGGCGCACGGCAGATCGGCGTTCACGATCAGGAACGGCGACTGAAGTGCGCGGTGGGTGGCGGCGTCGAGCGCCGCGCGCACTGCGGCGCCCAGCCCGCGACGAGGATCGGGCACGACGACGACGTCCTCCGGGAGGGGCGGCGGCTTGGCGGCGACCACCAGCACCGGGCCGACCGCGCCCGCTGCCTCGAGCACGTCCGCCAGCATCGCGGCGGCGAGCGTCGACCGCGCCGCGCGATCGAGAGGATCGAGCCTGCGCTTGGGATCGGTGCCGCGAAACGGAACGATGACGCTTGCCATCGCCGCGGACACTACCGAGGCGACCCCGCACGCCCGAAAGTCGCTACTCGTTGCGCGCGGCGATCTCGCGCACGTCGATCCAGTGCGTTCCCTGCAGCGCGCTGACGATGCGCTGATCGGTGTGCTCGGGATTGAACACGTGCGCATCGAGGTCGCAGCAGACCGCGACCGCGTCGAACGGGATTCCCTCGACCTGGACGAAGGCCTCGGCGGGCAGATGAACCTCGCCGAGCGTGTAGTGGCGGAACGTCAGCTCCGGCGCGATCTCCATCAGCGCGGGCCAGTCGGGACAGGCGCGCGAGCTCACGCCGGCACACTTGGCGCGCGCCCGGCCGTCTCCTGCAGCGTCCACTCGCCGTCCAGCAGCACGAGCCCGGTCTCGGCACCGGACGGGAAGACGAAGAACCGGAGCGCATCCTCGAGGGTGTGGAGCAGTCGATCGCCCTGCGCGTCGACGAGGCTGACTCTCAGGTGGAACCGGCCGTCGGCGAGCGGCAGCGAAGCCATGCGAAACCGCAGCTCGAACTCGCCCGCTGTGCCGGCCCAGCCGAGAGGGCCGGTCTCCTGCGCCGCCGCGCCGAGCACGAGGCCACCGTCGTCGCGAAGCTCGAGCGACACCTTCGGCGGCGCGACCACGCTGTCGGCTGCCACCACCAGCCGGACGGTTGCGGGCTCGCCCGCCGCGAACTGCAGCCTCGGGTCGCCGTCCTGGTCGAGGAGCTCTGCCGACACGATCCGAACCTCGCCGCTCCCCCACTCGCGCAGCCCTGCGCGCAGCTCCTCCGGGTTCGCATCGGCCGCGAGCTGCCGCCGGTAGGCGCCGATCGCCTCGCGGGTGTCGCCGTCGAACTCGACACCTCCTTGCCGCAGCAGGACGGCACGGTCGCACAGCCGCTCGACCGCCTGCGCGTCGTGCGAGACGAACAGGATCGTCCCACCGCGATTCTTGAACTCGGCGACCTTCCCGAAGCATTTCCGCTGGAACTGCTCGTCGCCGACCGCGAAGACCTCGTCGAGCAGGAGGACATCCGCCTGGATGTGGGCGGCGACCGAGAAGCCGAGGCGCATGTACATGCCGGACGAGTACGTGCGGACGGGCAGGTCGATGAAACGCTCGAGCTCGGCGAACGACACGATCTCGTCCATCGCCTCGCGAACGCGCGCCCGGGAGAGACCGTGGATCGATCCGTTCAGGTAGACGTTCTCGCGGCCCGTGAAGTCGGGATGGAAGCCCGCGCCGAGCTCGAGCAGCGACGCGATCCGCCCCGCCGCCTCGATGCGGCCCGACGTCGGCTTGATGATTCCCGAGATCAGCCTCAGGAGCGTGGTCTTGCCCGAGCCGTTGCGACCGACGAGACCGACGGCCTCGCCCGGCTCGATCACGAGCGACACGTCGTGCAGCGCCTGGACCTCGCGTGCGCCGGTGCGGCCGCGCGCGACGAACAGATCCTTCACCGTCCGCTGCGCCTTGGGGTACACGCGGAAGGTGCGCGAGACGCGATCGACGACGATGCGCCCGGGCGTCACGCCGGCACCGCCGCCAGCGTCCGGCGGACGATTCCGCCGAGGGCGCGCACGAACTCCGGATCGTCGTTCGGCATCTCGATGCGATCGACGCGCATGCCGAGCTCGGCTGCGAGCTCCTGCGCCTCGGTGTCGAGGTCGAACCGGATCTCCAGATGATCCGACACGAACCCGACGGGACAGACGAGAACGTCGTCGATGCCGCGGCCGTGGAGCTCCGCCAGATGCTCGAGGATGTCCGGCTTGAGCCACGGCTCGCCGGTCGGAGACTCACTCTGGTACGAGAACGACCAGTCGCTCACCCCGGCCGCACGGGCGACGAGCCCCGACGTCTCGTGCAGCTGGTCGGCGTAGGGATCCCCTTCGTCGAGGATCCGCGCCGGCAACGAGTGCGCCGTGAAGACCACGTGCGCGCGGGTGCCGCGAATGCGCTTCGCGAGCACCGCGACGAGGCCCGGATCGTCGTGCCAGCTCGCCACGAACAGCACGTCGACGTCCTCACGGCCCGCGACCGCCTCGTCGAGCAGTCGCTCGTAGCCGCCGATCGAAAGGCGGCTGTAGTGCGGCGCGAGCACCAGGCCGACGAGCCGCCGGGCCCCGGCCGCGCGCGCCGACTCGACGGCGTCCGCGATCCGCGGCTGCCAGTGCTTCATCCCCGTGAAGACCGGCAATCCGAGCTCTCGCTCGAGCGCAGCCCGTGTCCGCTCGGTGATCGCGTTCAGCGGGTTCGAGTCCTCGATCCCGAGCCTCCGGTAGCGCGCGACGAGATCGTCGAGGAGGTCCGGTGCAATCGGACGCCCGCCGCGGATGTCGGCGTAGTACGCGGGCACGTCGGCGAGGCGCTCCGGTGACCCGTACGCCATCAGGATCACGGCGGACTCGGTCATGGCGCGGAAGGTAGCCGAGCGGGTGCGAGCGCCGGAGTCACCGCCCCGCCCCGGGAACGTGCTCGCGCACGAGCGCCGCCAGACGGGTCAGCACGTCGGCATCGGTGCCGGGGAGGACGCCGTGGCCGAGGTTGAAGATGTGCCCCGGCCGCCCCTCCGCGCGCCGCAGCACGTCGAGCGCCTGCTTCTCGACGCGGTCCCACGGGCCGAGGAGGGCCGCGGGGTCCAGGTTCCCCTGCACACCGCGTCCCTCGACGCGCGCCCAGCCATCGTCGAGACGCATGCGCCAGTCGAGGCCGATCACGTCGCCGCCTGCGGCCGCCATCGCCTCGAGCAGGGTCGCCGTGCCGGTGCCGAAGTGGATCGTGGGCGCGCCGGCAGCGGCGAGGATCCGCGCCGACCAGGGAGCGACGAACTCCTCGTAGTCGTCCGGCGAGAGACAACCGACCCACGAGTCGAACAGCTGGACGACATCCGCCCCGGCCCGCACCTGGGCGGCCAGGTAGGCCGCGAAGCAGTCGGCGAGCTTGTCGAGCAGGGCGCGCCACACGTCCGGCTGCCCGTACATCAGCGCCTTCACGCCCACGAAGTCGCGCGAGGGCCGGCCCTCGACGAGATAGCCGGCGACGGTGAACGGTCCGCCGCAGAAGCCCACGACGGCGCGGTCGGCGTCCAGCTCGCCGCGCACGATCCGGATCGCCTCGAGGAGGGGTGCGAACGCCTCCTCGGGGTCCGGGACCCGGAGCCGTTCGACGTCTGCGACGGTGCGAACGGGTCCGGCGACGACCGGCCCGACGCCCTCGACGAGGTCGACGTCGAGGCCCATGCCGACGACCGGGGTCATGATGTCGGCGAACATCACGGCCGCGTCGACGCCGTGCCGGCGCACCGGCTGCAGCGTCACCTCGGCGCACAGTTCCGGCGTCCCGGCAACCTCCCAGAAGCTGTGTCGCTCGCGGAGCTCGCGGTACTCCGGCAGCGAGCGCCCGGCCTGGCGCATGAACCACACGGGCGTCCGCTCGACGTGCTCACGGCGCGCTGCCCTCGTCAGAAGCGGAGCCACGGGCCAGTAGGCTAACCGGCCGTGTCGAAAGGGCCGCTCTCGGTCGCCTGGGGCGAAGCGACGCTCGAGCCGCCGCAGGCGGGCGCGGTCGCCGGAGCGACGGTCGAGGTCGAGAACGCGGGCACGGTCACGTGGGGCGACCACGTCTTCCTCGCCTACCACTGGCTCGACCGGCGCGGCAACCCGATCGTCTGGGACGGGATCAGGACGCCGCCGCTGCGCCTCCGGCCGGGAGAGCGCGCCGCCGTCGCGGCGCGTGTGCGGGCCCCGATTCCGCCCGGCCCCTACCGGCTCGCCTTCGACCTCGTGTCCGAGGGGCGCGCCTGGTTCTCGGAGCTCGGAGACCCGCAGCTCACGATCGACGTCGAGGTCGAGCCCCGGGTGGGCGAGCCTCGTGCCGAGCTCCCGGCCGGCGTCGCGCCGGCGTCGGACTGGGAGGAGCGCGTCCGCGCCGCCCACGCCGAGGGGTTCGGCGTGGTCGCCGGCTCGATCGCCTGGGAGGGCGGCACCGCACGCCGCCGGCCCCACGAGCTCGAGCCCTATGAGCCCGGCGGCGGCCGCCGCCCGGGCTTCTCGGCGCCGCTGCTCTGCCCCTCCGTGCTCGACGGGGTCGCACTCGAGCGGATGGCGGACGTCGCCGGGCTCCCCGCCTACGCCGCGCCGCGCGAGGAGCCGTGGGTCTACGACGGCCGGATCGTGCTTCAGGTCCGGCGCTGAGCAGCTCTCACAGCTCGACCGCGATCCGGTCGTCGACGCGACGAAAGACCAGCGCTCCGAGCGCCAGCGCGACGAGAGCGGCGACGCAGAGATAGACGACGTCCGCGACGCGAGGTGCGTGACCCGACCAGATCGCGTCACGGATCGCGAAGATCGGCGGCGCGACCGGGTTGCCCCAGCGCAGGACCTCGAGCAGCGCATGGTGGCCCTTTGCGCTCTGCGGGAGGTTGGTGAAGCTCCAGATGATCGGCGTGAGGAAGAACCACGGCAGGAGCGCTGCGGTGAGGATGTGCTCGACGTCGCGCAGCAGCACGTTCAGGCACGCGACCAGGAGCGAGAGCCCGGCGACGAACCCGAGGAAGACGATGCCGAGCGGGATCGAGGCCCAGGAGTAGGGACGCGCCGCGGGGACGAACACGAACGAGAGGACGATCAGGATCGCGATCATCACCGCGAACGTGACCGCCTGCGTGGCCACCATCGAGAACGGGACGAGCTGGCGGGGGAAGCGCACCTTCTTGATCAGCTCACCGCTGTCGATCATCGACCGGGCGGACGACTGGAGCGAGACGGAGAAGAAGAGCCAGCAGGCAAGCCCGCTCAGCAGGTAGATCGGGTAGTGCACCGTCTTCGTGTTCGGGAAGAGGACCCCGAAGACGAGCAGGTAGACGGCGAGCAGCAGCAGCGGGTTGAGCAGGGACCAGACGATCCCGAGCAGGGAGCCCTTGTACTTCGCCTGGAAGTCGCGGCGGAAGAGGTTCGCGAACAGCTCGCGAAAGCGATAGAGGTCGGCATACACCGTCATCGGGGGCGCGCTCTAGTGTAGGGACGGCTCGTGCGGGCACACACAGCCCTTACAGCGTTCTTCTACCCTGCAGCGCCGTGAGCACCGTCGCGGCGGTCGCCGCCTTCCCTGCGGCTCTGATCACCGTCTGGCTGCTCCTCCGGACGCGGGTCGCGTCCGAGCTCGTCGCCGCCCCGTCGACCGAGCGCTGGCACGAGCGCCCGACGCCGCTCGTCGGCGGGATCGGCATCTACGTCGGCATCTCGGTGGGCCTCTGGCTGGCGATCGCGGTCGGGGCGATCCCGCTCGACGAGGCGATCCTCGGCATCTACGGCGGGATCACGCTGCTCTTCTTCGCGGGGTTGGTCGACGACGTGCGGGCGCTGCCGCCGCTGGCGAAGCTCGGGTTGCAGATCGCGGCAGCCGTCCTCGTCGTCGTCACGGGCACCCGCGTCGAGATCGTCCACGCTGCGATCGTCGCCTGGCCGCTCGCCCTCTTCTGGCTGGTCGGGATGACGAACGCGTTCAACCTGCTCGACAACATGGACGGCCTGGCGGCGACGCTGGCCGCGATCGCGTTCTGCTTCTTCGCGATCGACGCCGTGACGACGCACCCGAACGACACGGTGCTGGCACTCGCTCTCGCAGGGGCGTGCGCGTGCGGAGGCTTCCTGCCCTTCAACCTGCGCCCTCGCGGAAAGGCGCTTGCCTTCATGGGCGACTCCGGCTCGCAGGTGCTCGGCTTCACGCTCGCGTCGCTCGGCCTGCTCGCGAGCTGGAACGTGGCGGAGTCGACGGTCGCGACGTTCCTGCTGCCGATTCTCATCCTCGCCGTGCCCGTGCTGGACACGACGCTCGTCACCGTCGTGCGCCTGCTCGAGGGACGGCCGATCTCCCAGGGCGGCCGCGACCACAGCTCGCACCGGCTGGTGCGGTTCGGCCTCTCCGAGAAGCACGCCGTGCTGTTGCTCGCCCTGATCGCGATCGCGCTCGGAGGGACCAGCCTCGCCTACAACGTCCTCGACAACCAGCGCCTGGCAGTCGTCGGCGTCCTGGTGACGTTCGTGCTGCTCGTGCAGTTCGCGAGCTTCCTGGCCGACGTCGAGCGCCGTGGACCGGGCGGCGAGACGGTGCTGCAGACGTTCGCGGTGCACTGGCGCCGGCTGGTCGAGGTCGTGGTCGACTTCTGGGTGATCGTCGCAGCGTTCACGGCCGCCTACCTCGTGCGCTTCGGCTGGCCCGGGACGATCAACCAGCGCTACATCGCCGAAGTGACGCTGCCGATCGTGATCGCCGCCCGCTACCTCGCCTTCATCCCGTTCGGGCTGTACCGGTCGATCTGGCGCTTCGCCGGCTCACGCGACCTGCTCGCGATCGGGATCGCGTCGTTCCTCTCGGAGGCCGTCGCCGCGGGCTACGTGTCGCTCGATCACAACTTCGGCGACTTCTCGAAGTCGTTCTTCCTGATCGATGCGCTGTTCAGCGCGACGCTGATCGCCGCTTCGCGCTTCGCCGAGCGGACGGTGGTCGAGGCGAAAACGCTGCGCGACCGGACCGCGCGCCGGTCACTGATCGTTGGTGCCGGCCGGACCGGTCGCAGCCTGATGCGAGAGCTGCGCGAAACGCCCGGCGAGCGCGTCGTCGGCTTCCTCGACGACAACTCGCGCCTTCGCCGCCGCCGCCTGCACGGTGTTCCCGTGCTCGGCGGGACGAACGAGGTCGGAGCGCTGCTCGACCGTCACGACGTCGACATCGTGTTCGTGACGATTCCGAACGCCGCCCGCGAGCGGCTGGACGAGATCGTGGCCGCCTGCGCGGCGGCAGCCGTGCCCTGTCGGTTCGTCCGGCGCGAGATCGACCTCGACCCGCAGGTCGTCCTCGGCACGAACCTGGCCGAGTGACCGACGACCGGCCCCTGCTCGACCGCTTCCTCGCGGCGATCCCGGTCGCCGTCGCGGCGCTCGCGATCCTCTCGCTGCTGTTCTGGGAGGCAGCCGTCCGGAAGACGCCCACGATCTTCACCGACGAGCTCAAATGGGCGCAGCTGTCGCGGGCGATCTGGGAGACGGGACGTCCCGCGCTCCGCGGCGCCCCCCAGCCGTTCGGATCTCTCTACTCCTTCCTGATCGCACCCGTGTGGGCATTCCACGACACCGGGTCGGCCTATACGGCGGCCAAGTACCTGAACGTCGTCGTGATGGCCTCGGCGGCGATCCCGGTCTATCTGATTGCCCGCCGACTCGTGTCGCCGAGGGCCTCGGTGATCGCCGCCCTCGGCTCGATCTGCACGTCGGCCCTCTTCTACGCGCCGCTCCTCTTGCCCGAGGTGCCCGCATATCCCACGTTCCTGTGGTTCGCGTACGTCTCGATCCGTGCGCTCGAGGGCGGCAGCAGACGCTGGATCGCCGCCGCCGTCGTGCTCGCAGTCGTCTCGGTCGAGGTGCGCCAGGAGCTCGTCGCGGGCGTGGCGGCGCTTGCGCTGGCGACCGCGTGGCTCTGGTGGTTCGGGCCGCGCGCCCGGAGGCTTCGCAGGAACTGGAGCACGTTCGACAAGGTCTGCGCCGCCGTGGCGGGGATCGCCGCGCTGTTCCTCCTGAACAGGCTCGTCAGCGCTCACGCCTACGAGTGGTCGGTCGTGACGAAGTCCTACAGGGGCCGCATGTGGCACCTCGGGCTCGAAGCCGGATCCGCGCTGACGATCGGCCTCGGCGTGCTGCCGGTGATCGCGGGTCTGGCGTCGCTCTGGCTGCCCGAGCGGCGAGCCGATCCACGCTGGCGTGCGTTCGCCGCCTTCCTCGGCGCGTCGATCGTGACCTTCGTCCTGTACACCGCGGTGAAGGCCGCCTACCTCTCGACCGTCTTCGGCACCTACGTCGAGGAGCGCAACCTGATCTACCTCGGGCCGCTCTTGATCGTCGGCACGGTCGTCTACTTCTCGGCACGGCGACCGTCGCTGCCCGTGGTCCTCGCGACCAGCGCGCTCGCCGGTTGGCTCATCCTCCACTACGGCTATCAGCTCTCGTACCCGTACTTCGAAGCGCCGGGTTACGGGATCACCCAGTTCGCAAACCGGGTCTTCTACTGGAACCAGCCTGCGATCAGGCTCGGCCTCGCCGCCGCGTTCGCCGTCTCCGTCGCCGTTGCGCTCCTGCCCGTTCGCCCGGCGGCTCGACAGGCTGCGACCCGTCCTGCTCGCGGTCGCAGCGCTCGCAGCGTTGACGTGGCTTCTGGCCGGCGAAGTGACGAGCGCGCGCGGATCGCAGCAGTCGGCCAACGCCTTCGTCCAGAACCTGCCACATCCGCTCAACTGGGTCGACCAGGAGGCACATGGGAGCCCGGTCACGTACCTCGGCCAGGCACTCGGGCCGACGTACGACTACGGCCTCGGGCTCACGGAGTTCTGGAACCGCTCGATCCACAACGTCTGGACCCTCGACGGCACCGCGCCGGGCCCCGGGCCGACGATCACGCCGAATCTCATCGATGCGCGCGGAGCACTGAACGTCGTTCACGGAGACTCGTACGTGCTCGAGGACAACGGCGTGCAGATGATCGGGCGAACCGTCGACCAGAAAGGGTCGTTGACGCTGGTCAAGATTGCACCCCCGTGGCGACTTTCGCAGTCGTACTACAACCGCTCACCCGACGGCTGGATCCCGTCCGATCCGTCGCACGACGGCGTCTGGGCGTACTTCGGGCCGGGCACGGTGGGAACGCTCAAAGTCGACGTGAGCCGTGCCGGCTTCTGCGCCAAGACGGCGCCCCCGACGCCCGTCACCGTGCGCGTCGGGCCGGTGGCACTGAACGAACAGGGCGCACCCGTCATCCGGCACGCGACGTCGACCGTGCGACGGATCCTCCATAGCTGCCAGGACATTCCGCTCACGTTCCATACGCGCGCGCCGGTCGCGGTCGACGTGCACGTGGCGCGACTCGTCCGCCCGTCCGACTACGGCATCAGCGACTCGCGGCTCCTCGGCGCGGTGATGAGCGGCTCGTTCACGCCGACGCGCTGACCAGAAGCGGAAACCGGAGCGACGTCACGACTCGAGCGCCCGGCAGCGGCTCGAGCGCGAACAGCACGGCCTGCAGGGGCCGCGGCAGCCTCGCGCGCTGCGGCATCAGAAACGGGCGAACTGCGATGCGCTCCCAGCCGGCGAGGCGCAGGTCACGGTGCATCGCGTCGGCGGGGTACGCGCGCGGGTCGAAGTCGAACACGAGCTTGACGCGTGTGAACGCGCGCAGTCGCGCCAGGAACTCGCGGCGATCGGGCACGAGGTAGAGCGAGCGAAAGATCGTCGTCACATCGACGGCAGCGTCGGGCTCGTATTCGAACGTTCCCTGGACGACCCGGTCGCCGAGCGCCCGGCGCGCGACCTCGACCATGCGGGCACTCGCGTCGACGCCGTGATAGTCGAGACCGAGAGCGAGGAGGGGCGGTCCGAGACCACCGTCGCCGCACGCGAAATCGAGCACCGTCGCGCCCGGTTCCACCGCCGGGCCGTGCTTCAGCACGAGCTCGGCTCTGCGACGGTAGTACGCCGGAGCATCGGCGTAATCCGTCTCGCTGTAGCGCTCCGCCAGCAGGTCGTACTTCTGGGTGATGTCCTTCACAGCGCACCCAACCGTTCGGGATGCTTGCGCACGAAACGGGCGATGCCGGCCCAGTGCCAGAGCGTGCGCCGGGTCAGCCAGCTCTTGTCGGTGACCGCTTGGTGCTCGTGCCGGACGACCGCGCCGGGGACGTACCAGCGCTCCCATCCGGCGCGCGCGGCGCGGTACTGCAGGTCGATGTCCTCGCCGTAGAGCCGGAAGCCTTCGTCGAAGCCGCCGAGCTCGTCGAGCATCGCCCGGCGCAGCAGCAGGAAGCCGCCGAGCATCCAGTCCGCCTGAACGGGCTCGGCGGGCGGCGCTTCGTCGAGATGAAAGTGGCGCCGTTGCGGAACGACGAGGCGTAGCGGCGTGCGCCGGACGATCGTGCCTCCGACCGTCGGGAACCGCCGGCGCGACGGCTGCCACGTGCCGTCCGGAAAGAGCATTCGCGGGCCGGCGACGCCGCAGCTCGGCTGCGACTCGACGAACGCACGAAGCGCCTCGACCGCGCCCGGTTCCGGCGTCGCGTCGGGGTTCGCCGCCACGATCAGTTCGGCGGAGGTCAGTGCGGTACCGCGGTTCAGGTTCGCGGCGTAGCCCAGCGGCCGCTCGTTGTGCACGGCGGCGATGCCCGCCGGCACCGAGCCGGGCACGTTGGCGATCACCACCAGCTCGTCCACCTGCGCGCGCAGCGCCGGCAGCGATTGGCCCAACGCATCCGCCTGCCCGTGCGAGACGACGACCGCGGCGACCTTCATGCGAGCACCCGGCGGTACACGTCGGCCGTGAGGCGGGCCGAGCGCTCCCACGAGAAGAGGGCCGCGCGCTCGAGGCCGGCCGTGCGCAGCTCGCTGCGGCGTCCGAGCGCCCGCCGCACGGCCTCGACGAGCTCTCCGGTGCGTGCGTACTCGGCTGCCTCTCCGGCGACCTCGTGCAGCGCCGGTTCGTCGGCGGCGACGACCGGTGTCCCGCTCGCCATCGCCTCGAGCACGGGCAGGCCGAAGCCTTCGAACCGCGAGGGCAGCACGAGCGCCGAGGCGCGCCGGTAGAGCTGGACGAGCTCCGGCTGCGGGACGAACCCGCGCACGTCGGCGCCGCCGGAGCGAAGCGCTGCGGCGAGTCCCGGCTCCTTCTCCGGGCCGGCGACGACGAGCGGGCGCCCCACGGCCTGCGCGGCGTGCAGCGCGGCGAGCGGATCCTTGCGAGCCTGCACCGCGCCGACGAAGAGCAGATAGCCGTCGTCCCTGTCACCGTCGGGCGCGAACGCGGGGTCGACGCCGTGCGGCGTCACCGTCACCTTCGAAGCCGGCAATCCGTACAGCGACAGCGCGTCGCGCTTCGTCCGCTCGGAGACCGCGAGCACGTGATCGGCCCGCCGCGCGGCGCGTGGCACGACGACTCTGAAGGTGAGACGGTCGGCCAGCCCCATCACCGACGCATCGTGGTGGAAGTGCAGGTCGTGCAGCGTCACGACACTGCGGCCGCGCCAGCCGAGCGGGAGCGCGTGCTGGAAGTGGATGAGCTCCGGCCGCCGCCGCCGGAGGAGCCGCGGGAGGCTCCACGCCATGCGCAGCTCCTGCGACCGTGCAGGAAGCTCGATCGCCTCCACGCCCTCCGGCACGAGCTCCGGGTGGCGGGTCACCGCGGCGAAGGTCAGGTCGGGAGCGACCGCGGGCAGCCGGCGCAGGAGGTTGAGGATGTAGGTCTCGTCTCCGGTGCGATTGCGACCGAGGACGTCCGCGTCGACGAGGATCACGCGACTTCCTCGTAGACGTCCTGGGTGCGGCGCGCCACGTCCGGCCATTCGGCGATCCGCCGCGGCGGCGAGCGCGGCAGCCCGCTCGATGCCGTCGCGAATCGACGTCACGTCCTCGGGGTCGACGTAGACGGCGTCGCCGCCGGCGATCTCCTCCATCGCAGAGCCGCGGCTCGTGACGACGGCACAGCCACAGGCAAGCGCCTCGGCGACCGGAATGCCGAACCCCTCGTACAGCGACGCGTAGACGAGGCAGCGCGCGCCGCGATAGAGCGCGGCCAGCTCCGCGTCGGGCACGTCCCCGAGCCAGGTCACGTTCGCCGGCGGGTCGACCCCTCCCCAGCCGCGCGCGCCGACGACGCGCAGCTCCCCGTCGACGGCGGCGGCGATGCGCGCGAGGTTCTTGCGCGGCTCGAGCGTCCCGACGGCGAGGGCATACTCGCCTTCGGCGCGTCGGCCTTCGGGCACGAAGACAGGCTCGACGGCGTTCGGCACGACACGGATCTTCGCCTCCGGCACCGAGAGCAGGTCGATCAGCTCGCGCTTCGTGAACTCCGAGACGGCGATGATCCGGCCAGCGGCGCGGAGCACGCGCGGCACGGCGAACCGCGAGTACGACGCCGTCCAGCGATTGAACCACTCCGGGTGGCGGAGGACGGCGACGTCGTGCACGGTCACGACCAGCGGTCCCCGCGCACGGAACGGCCCGCGAAAGGTCGGACAGTGCAGCACGTCCGCGTTCGCGGGAGCACGCAGTCGCGGATACCACAGGGCGTCTGCGACGACGGTCCGGGGCCGCGACGTCGCCGGGAACGAGAGCTCGATCACGTCGGCGTCGAGGTGGTCTCGGAGCGCCTGGACGTAGCGCGCAGTGCCGGCGCGCGTCTGCCGAAGCGGCGTCGTGTCGAGCGCTACGCGAACCGCTCGTACCCCTCGAGGAACGACTCGCCGACGCGCCGCCACGAGAACGACCGCGCGTGCGCGAGCCCGCGTGCGACGAGCTCGTCGCGCCGCCCGATCGCCTCCCGAATCGACGCGGCGATCGCCGCCGGGCTCTCCGGGTCGGCCCGAAGCGCGGCGTCGCCGCTCGCCTCGTCGAGCGACGGATGTGCCGACGCAACGACCGGCGCGCCGCAGGCCATCGCCTCCGTGACCGGCATGCCGAAGCCCTCGAACCGGGACGGGTACACGACGGCCGCGGCACCGCGATAGAGACGCGCCAGCTCGTCGTCGTCGACCCGGCCGAGGCGAACGATGTCCGGCCGGTCGAGCTTGGGCTCGGGGCCCCAGCCGCGTCCGCCGGCGACCGCGAGCAGCAGCCCTTCGTCGGCGAGCAGATCGAACGCGTCGACGAGCGTGTCGAGGTTCTTCCGCGGCTCGAGCGTTGCCACCGTCAGCACGTACGGCTTGCCCAGATCGGCCTTCGGCCCGTCCGCGCGGAAGTGCTCGCCGATGCCAGGGTGCGCGACGATCACGCGGTCGCGCGGAAAGGAAAGCGTCGCCGCGACGTCGTCCGCCGTGAACGACGAGTTGGCGAAGATCACGTCACAGGTGCGGGCGGTGTTGACGTACTTCCGGCGGTGCATCGACTGGGTCCTCCCCGTCGTCCACTCCGGATGGTGGAGCGGGACGAGGTCGTGAACGGTGGTGGCCCGGACGCCGCTGCGTTGCGGCGGGTACATCCAGTCGCTGAAGTGCAGCACGTCGACGGCGCCGAGCCAGCGCTCTGCCGGCGGTCTGCCGAGCGAAGACCACGCCGTGCGCCACACGTGGGCACCCGGCAGCGGGACGAGTCGCAGCTCGACGTCGATGCCCGCGACTGCCTCCGCGATCGCGCGACGGCCGGCGAACGAGGTGGGCGCGAACGCGACCACGCTGTGCCCTCGCTCGCCGGCGACCTCGCCCAGCCCTGCGAGCGATCCGCGGATGTAGTTGTTGACGCCCGTTCGCTCGTGCGAGAGCGGGCTGACGTCGAACGCGATCCTCATGGGAGGTGGTCGAAGCGCAGGAAGCGAGCCCCGAGCTGCCGCAAGTCCGTGCCACCCGGCCGCCTGGTCACCGCCGGGGTGAACACCACGCGGCAGACGCCTTCGGCGTCGGGCCGCAGGGGGACGACGAGCCGCCGCTGCGCCGTCGGCGCGATCCGGACCGACCCCACGGTCGCTCCGGCGATCGACGCCGTCACGACCTGGTCGCGCTGGTAGAGGTGCGGATCGCTGCTCAGGAGCACCGAGAGCCTCCCGCCGGTGCAGCGGTAGCGCGTGTAGACGACGCGGCGGCCCGACCAGTTGTCGCCGTAGACGCCGTCGACGTGGGTCTGCACGATCATCGGCCCGTTCACACGGACGAGCTCGAGCCCGATCCGGGGATCCCGCCCGATCGCCTTGCCGACGACGTCCGCGTCCGTCAGGACGTAGCGGGCGCGGGCGATCCTCCCGGTCGAGTCGGCGAGCGGGCCGCCCTGCGTCGCGTGCAAGAGCGTCTGCGGCAGTCCTCCGGGAACAGGACCGCCGACGCTGTCGACGGAACGGATGCTGCGGTTGAAGAACTCGGTGTCCCAGACCGTGTTGACCGGCGCGCGGCCGATCCACAGGAAGGTCACGTCGGCCTTGCCGCCCACCGCGCGATCGATCCAGTCCGGATGCGTGACGCGGATCCCCGCCCAGAGCGAGCCGACCGATGCGATGCGGATCCCGTGACGCCCTTTCTGCACGACCGCCGTGGTCAGCACGAAGTAGGCGCCGACGAGCACCGGCAGTACGAGCCAGACGCGACGCGGCAGGAAGAGGAAGAGCGCCGCCGCCGCGACGGCGCAGGCGAACGCGGCATAGCGCAGGTCGTCGAGCGCGACGTAGTGATCCTGCACCCACCACCACGGCAGCAACGCGAACGTATCGGAGACGGCGCTCGTCGTGATGAAGCGCTCGAAGGGGATCGTGACTGGAAGGACGGCGGAGACGACTGCAGCGCCGACGAGCACCGGACGCCGGACACCAACCGTGCGCGACCCCACCACGAGTAGCGCGATCAGCGCGAGCGGCGCCAGGTAGAAGAGGTTGCGCTCCTCGATCCGCTGCACCGACGGCTGGGTGGCGAACGCCGCGACCTCGATGGTCAGAAACACCGAGACCGGCAGCGTCGCGGCGACGAACGCGCGCCCGGCGGGCGGCAGCGCGCGCGGCGACAGCCAGAGCGCGAGCAGGGCCGCGAACGGAACGATTCCGACGTACAGGTCGAACTCGGCGACATGCCAGAGCGCGAACTTCGCGATCTCCGTCGCGGAGTACCCGGTGCTGGTCGCAGCGCGGTAGGCGCCGAGGAGCGTCAGCGGGGAGCGGCCGCGCGCGACCGTCGCCAGCAGAGCGAGCAGCCCACCGCCGACCAGGATCGCGTACAGCGGCGCGAAGGCGCGCAGGCGCTTGCGAAGGTCGCGGTCGATCAGGCCGAGGAGCGCCGGCGCGAGCGCGATCGCAGGGACGAACGCCACCGCCTGGGCACGCGTCAGGTACGCCACGCCGGTGAGCGCGAGCAGCCCGATCTGTCGGCCGAGCGTCGGACGCTCGAGCGTCACCACCAGCACGAGCACGACCAGCGCGAACAGCGGATAGAACGCGTTCTCGGTCATGATCACGCCGGTGTAGAGAAGCGAGGGCGTGAGGACCGCGAGCAGCGCGCCGGCAAGGGCGAGCGGTGCGCTCAACATGCGCCGGCCGAGGAAGTAGACCGGCACGGCGACCAGCGACATCACGACGCTGTTGATCCCCTTCGCGAGCGCATACGCTGCCGGGATCGAGTGCTCGATGCGCCACGCGGGCGCGATCAGCATCGGATACACGAACCCGAAGCTGTGCGTGCTCACGCCGCGGATCTGGAACTGCGCGGACGCGGCGAACGACTTGGCGAGCTCCGAGTAGATGAGCTCGTCGACCATGATCCACGGCGCCACGATCTGCCTGCCGAGCAGGATGTGGACGATCGCCGAACAGGCGACGATCGCCGTCAGCCACGCCCACACCGGAACTGCAACCACTCGCGCGCGCACAACCGCCACTGACTGAGTCACCCGACGATTCCAGCGTCGACCGCTGCCCGTGCGAGCGCCGCCGGATCGTCGTGCCCGACGAACGCGGCGGCCTCCGCGATCGCGCGCAGCACAGCCTCGTCGACCGCATCGCCGCCGGCCGCGATCTCGAGTGCGGCCACGTAGGCGTCCGCGACGCGCGGAAGTGCGTGCTCCCGCTCGACATAGGCGCGTGCAGCTGCGCCGAGCCGAGCTTGGTGGTCGACCGCGAAGCCGATCGCAGCCTCGAGCATCGGCACCTCGAGCTCGTCCACCGGGACCTTGAGCACAACATCGTCGGGGAGCTCCGAGAACCAGCCGACGTCAGAGACGACGAGCGCCTTGCCCAGTGACAGGGCGCGGATCACCGAGCCCGATGTCTCGCCCATCGTCGGGTAGCGGAGGTTGACGAGCACGTCGCAGGCCGCCATCAACGACCACATGCGCTCCTCCGGGACGTAGTCGAGCTGCTCGACGCCCTCGGTGAGCCCGAGTCGCTCCAGCCTGCGACCGACGTCGAAGCGCTCGCCCGTTCCGCCGGCGAGCAGCAGCCTCGCGCCGGGGTGACGCCGCCGCAGCGACGCGAACGCCTCCAGCAGCTGGGGGATCCGCTTGTTGATGTTGAGGTACCCGAAGCAGCCGATCAACGGGTCGCCGGAGACATCCGACGCCGGCACGACGTCGCGCGCGGGCCACGTGGGGTGCGGGATGCGCCAGAGCCTGCCGTCGTAGCCGGCCGCCCTGGCGCGCTCCGCCACGAACTGCGAGTGGACGATCAGCCCGTGGGCGCTGTCGAGGATGCGCCCCGAGAGCGGAAAGCGCTCGGGCTGCGTCTCCCAGAGCAACGGCAGGAGATTGTCGAGCACGCCGAGCCCGAGCAGGCGACCGGCGACGCCGAGCTCGCGCTCCATCTCGTCGAGGTAGCCGCGCGCGTCGCCGCGCCCGATCGTGATTCCGGCGACGAGGTGGTGCAGAACGTACTCGTGCAGGACGACCACTCCGGGCGCGACGCGAAGCGCGTCGACGATCCATCCGTGTGCATCGGGGTCATTGCCGACGTGGTAGAGCGCGACGTCGGCGCGCGGTGCACGCTTGCCAGGCTCGGCGAGGACGATCTCGACTCGCTCACGCAGCGCCGGCAGGAGGAGCGCCGAGTAGTCGGCTATCCCCGAGCGAGACGGCGGCAGCGGCGAGTAGTAGGCGACGCGCACGGCCGGTCACCGCAGCAGTGCGTCGACGCAGGCGTCCCAGCTGACGCGCTCCGCGACAGCATGCCCCGCCCGGCCGAAGGCCTTCGCCTCGTCGACGTGCGTCCCGAGATAGACGCAGGCCCCGGCGAGCGACGAGGCATCGGGCGCGACGACGACGCCGGTCTCGCGGTCGCGAACTACCTCGAGCGGCCCGCCGGCGTCGTTCGTGGTCACGACGGGCTTCGACGACAGGAACGCCTCGTACGGGACCATCCCGAAGTCCTCGTCGACCGGCGCGTAGTAGACGACCAGGCAGCGCGCGTACAGGTCGGCAAGCGTCTCGGCATCGACGCGCCCGGTGAACTCGACCTGGCCGTTGAGCCCCCCGGCGAGATGCTCGAGTCGATCGCGGTCCGGCCCTTCTCCTGCGATCACGATCCGCAGGTCCGGCTCGGAGCGCGCCGCCTCGATGAGGAGGTCGATGCGCTTGGCGCGGTCGAGACGATTGACCGAGAGCACGAAGCCCTCCGGCTCGGCGGTCCGGTACGGCAGCGCCTGCGGCGGGTGCGGCAGCACCTCGGCCTCGACGCCGTTGAAGCGGCGGAGTCGGTCGGCGACGTTCTGCGACGTGGCGAAGACGCGTCGCGCCTCTCCGGAGCGAGACGCCATCGAGACGCTCGATCGCGCGCCGCGTGGCGCGGTCCTCGGACGACTCGGAGAACTGGCCGAGGTCGGTGCGGTCGTAGTCGTAGGCCTGCCGGAACTGGTGCAACACCCACGCGACCTTGTTCGGGTGGCGCACGCAGTAGGCGGGGAACTTCGTCGCGATCACACGATCGATCACGCGACCGTCAGATTCGGTCAAGTCGACGAGCCGCCAGAGGAACGCCTGGTCGAGGACGCGCGTGCCGGGATACCACTTGAACGGGATCGTGACCAGTTCGGCGTCGTGCCCCCGCTCCTCGAGCGCGACCACCAGGCTGTCGGCCATCAACTCGGCGCCGCCGCGCACGAACGGCACCTGCGGCGCACAGACCGCGACCCTCACGGCTGCTGCTTGAGCTCGAGCCGGGCGATCCGCTCGTCCAGGTCGTCGATCAGCTTGAGGACGGCGTCGTTGAAGGCTCGCTGGTCGGCGAACGCGGGCTCGACGTACCAGCGCATCAGACGCCGGAGCACCGCCTTGATCGGCCCGCCCTTCCCGACCAGCGGCCGCTCCGCCGAGACCGGCCACATCCGCTCGGCCTGGTCGCGGATGCTCAGGCGAACCTGCGCGGGAGGGACGTCACCGGCCCGCGGCCCCGCGGCCCGAACTTCCTCCTTCAGCCGTGCGAACAGCAGCGCGACGTCGGTCGTCTCCTCCGGCTCCGCCATCCTGCGGGAGTGTAAAGACCCTCCGTTACGGCGCTGTTAGCTGGCCGGCGGGTTAGGAGATTGGGGGCGGGAAAACGCCGCCTACCGTGGACGTGCCGCCCCGTTCTTCGAGCGCCGCGAGCCGTTGGCGGGTGCGGCGAGCGAGCGGGACGACCTGTTTGCGTTCGTAGCACTCGAGGGCTTCGCGCAGGGTCGCGGCGGCCTCGTCGCGCCGACCTGCGGCATCGAGGACTTCGGACAGGTTGAAGAGCGCGTTGCCTTGCGCGGGTAGCGCGTCCGTCTCTCCCAGCATCTCGACCGCCTGGTGGGCGAGCGGCCCAGCCTCGGCGTGTTCGCCGCGGCTCGCGTGGACGCGCGCCTGCACCTGCCGCCAGAGTGCCTGTGCGCCGATGTCGTGCTCCTCGACGATTTGGCGGCCCAGCCGCGCCGTCTCCGCGGCCTCGTCGTACCGACCGAGCGCGCACAGCTCACGTCCGAGCATTGGCGCGTAGGTGGAGAGGAAACCGAGCTGCCCGCTCGCTTCGAGCCACTCGCAGACGGTCGTCAGCCGCCGACTCGCGTCCTCGTGGTCATCAGCGAGCGCGGCGATCTCGGCCATGATCCAATCGCCAACCCAGCTACCGGCCTGTTCGCCGTGGCGTGCGTACGACTGCTCGGCGAGCGGCCAGGCGTCGTCGAAGCGGCCGAGCATGGCGAGAAACCATGCGCGGAAGAGGGCCGACACCGGCGACGGCGTCTCCTCCAGCCGCTCGAGCGTCGCCAGCGCCTCGTTCGCCGGCCGCGGCCCGGCGGCAAGGGCAGCCTCGAGAAACGAGGTGTTCGGCGACTGCCGGCGGCCGGCAAGCCGAGCGTGGCGGAGCGCCTCCTCGCTCGCCTGCACCATGTCCTCGAGTCGCGAGCGCCCGTTCGCGACCCCGAAGCCGAGGACGTTCCAGACATGCGCCAGCCCAGCGTGATCTCCCGCCTGTTCGAGCAGCGGCAGCGCTCTGAGCGCGAGCGCCTCGAGTTCATCCGGCGAAGTCGGGGTCAGCTGCGCTCGATAGAGGCCGGTGACCGCGCGGGCAAGGGCCTCGCCAGTCGCGTCGTCTGCGGCCGCCGCCCGCTCGGCTGCCTCCCCGGCGACCGATGCCGCTTGTTGCGGATCGGCCAAGAACGCCTGGGCGAGGTCGAGCTCCAGGTTGACGTCGAGCCGCAACGTCCGCGTCAGCTCGAGCGCGCGCGCGAGCAGCCTGGCGGCGGCGCGATCGTCGGAGCGCCAGAGGGCCCGCCGACCGGCAGCGGCCAGTCGATCACCGGCACGCAGCGAGAGAGCAGGGTCGGACTGACCGAGCTCATCTCGGTAGCGGACGGCCTGTTCGAGGTGGTAGCCGACGAGTTCGTCGAACTCGACCAGGTCGCGACCGCGATCTTCGAGCCAGGCCGCGAATCGCGCGTGCAGGTCGGCGCGAACGCTCTTCGGGAGCGCTTCGTAAGCGGTGTCGCGGATCAGCAGGTGGCGGAAGCGGTAGCCGTCGTCACCCACGAGTTGCGTGCGGTCGGTTCGGATGAGCTGCCGACGTACCAGTGCGGCGAGCCGGGTCGTGACCTGCGTTTCTTCTGGTCCGAGCGCCTGCACGGCGCCGCGGTGGAAGATCTCGCCTTCGACCGACCCGCACTCGAGCACGCGGCGCTCAGCGGGCGCGAGCTGGTCGAGGCGCATCGCCAGCAGCGCCTTGAGCGTGGGAGGCACCTCGACAGCAGCGTTCCCAGCCGTCATCGCGAGCATCTCCGAAATGAACAGCGGGTTGCCGCCCGCCGCTTGGGCGATCCGCTCGCGCAACTCCGGCGCGACGCCGTCGCCGATCATCGCGTCCGCCTGCTCCGGCGGCAGCGGCTCGAGCCGCAGCGCGGCAGGCCAGCCGGGACGCCGCTCCACCAGCTCCGGCCGCGCCATACAGAGGAGCAGCAACGGTGCTCCGGTCGAGAGCGGCGCCGTCGACTCGATCAGGTCGAGGAACGTCTCCTCGCCCCACTGCACGTCGTCGAAGACACAGACCAGCGGCGCCTGCTCCTCCAGCAGTTTGCGGAACGCCCAGCCGATCTCGTCCCCGCTCGTCCCGACGTCCGACTCGCCCAGCAAAGAACGGATCGCAGCAGCGGCAACCGGATCAGACGGCAGAACGGCCAGCTGCTTCAGCACCTCGACGACCGGCCAGTAGGTGATCCCCTCCCCATACGGAAGGCAGCGGCCGCGCACAACCCGAGCGTCGATCGTTGCCAGTGCCTCTGCGACCAGCCGCGACTTCCCAACGCCGGCGTCGCCCAGCACCGTCACCAGCTCACAGCGTGACTCGCCCTGCACACGTTCCCAGGCACCCCCGATCAGCGCCAGCTCGCGCTCGCGTCCGACGAACCTCGACGTGTGTCTCCGCTCGGGTGCGTTCAACACAGCGACGAGCCGAAACGCCGATACCGGCTCCGACTTCCCCTTCAACTCAAGCGGCTCCACCGGCTCCGCGACGACCCCGTCATGGACCAGCGAATACGTCGCCTCGCCGATCAACACCTCGCCCGGACTTGCTGCCTGCTCGAAGCGCGCCGCGACGTTCACCGCATCCCCCGTAACCAAACGCTCAGCCGTCCCGGTCACCACCTCGCCGGTGTTCACGCCAATCCGCCCGCGAATCCCCAACGCGGGCAACGCGTCGCGCATCTCCACCGCCGCCCGACACGCCCTAAACGCATCGTCCTCGTGCGCGTGCGGGATCCCGAACACCGCCATCACCGCATCGCCGATGAACTTGTCCACCATCCCGCCATGCCGCTCAACGATCTCCTTCATCGCGTCGAAATAGCGGGCCAACAGCGACCGCAACGCCTCCGCATCCATCGTCTCCCCGAGTGCCGTCGACCCGGTCACATCGCAAAACACCACCGACACCGTCTTGCGCACCTCGTGCTCGCCTGCGCCAGGCTCAGTCAAGGGAGCCGTGCAGAACGGACAGAACGGAAACTCGCCCGCAGGGAGCTCCTTCCGACAGGAAGGACAGGTTGCCACTCGCCGAGTCTAGGCCGCTTACGAAGCTGACAACAGTCGCGCCTCGTTTCGTCGCTCGCTGCCGCGCGGTAGCTCTTCCAACGGGGCTCGTTTACAGTTTGGGGAGGAGAATGGCGGCGGATCCTCTCAGCGTGCGGCTGCTGGGGCATGTGAGCGCTCACCGCGGCGGGCGTCGAGTCGATGTGACCGGCGCGCAGCGGCTCGCGATGTTGAGCATGCTCGCGCTCCGCGCCGGCGAGTGCGTCTCGAGCGCCGAGCTGATCGACGGCATCTGGGACGACCGGGCACCGGATCATGCACGGCACGCACTCCATGTGTACATCTCGGAGCTGCGAAGGGCGATCGGCGCCGACGCGATCGAGACGAGGCGCGGCGGTTACCGACTCTGCGTCGACGGAGAGCGAGTCGATGCATTGCTGTTCGAGCAGATGGTTGGCCGGGTGAACGGCGGGCCGCCGGCGCAGACACTGGCGGAGTTGCTCGACGCCCTCGCGCTCTGGCGTGGACCGGCGCTCGACGGTGCAGCCGATTCGGCTGCATTGCGGGCCGCCGCGGTGCGACTCGAGGAGGAGCGTCTCGCGGCGCTCGAACGCCGGTTTACCGCCGAGCTTGAGCTCGGCCACCATGACCAGATCCTTGGCGAGCTCACGTCGCTGGTCTCCGCGATGCCGTTGCGTGAATCGCTTCGGGCGCAACTCATGCTTGCCCTCTATCGCTCCGGGCGTCAGGCAGAGGCGCTGGCTGCATACCGCGAGGGCCACGCCCAGCTCGGGGAGCTCGGCCTCGAGCCGCGCAACGAGCTGCGGAATCTCGAACGGGCGATTCTTCGCCACGACCCGGCGCTCGCCGGAGCAGTAGCGGGGAACGGCCATCCGGCCGGCTCAGCCAACTGCCTGGACGACGCGACACT
The DNA here is from genome assembly GCA_963774355.1 of uncultured Thermoleophilia bacterium. GTDB lineage: Bacteria > Actinomycetota > Thermoleophilia > Gaiellales > Gaiellaceae > PALSA-600. Next base: position 221,991 of record CAVZER010000009.1, read on the forward strand.
CCAAGCCAATGTGGCGTTCGCGGAAAGTTGGGCTTCGAGCCTGCGCAACTACGATCCCGCGGCTTTCGCCGCGGTTGCCGATCGGGCGGAGCAGCTCGCGTCAGCTTTTGAACACGCGATCGAAACGGGTGCGAAGGAAGCGGGCGTGCGGTTGATCACGGCCACCTGGTTCTACTGGATCATCCGCGGAGCTCAACAGGAGGCGGATGTTTGGGCGAGGGCAATCCTGGCTCTACCCGGCGACCTGACGCCGGTCTGGGAGATGGAGGGTCAGATCGCAGCGAGCGAGCTGGCACGCGTGAACGCTGACTTTCACCGCGCAGTCCAGCTCAAGAAGCTGGCCCGGCAGACGGCCGAGGACCACGGCGCGACCGACATCGTGGCCGGCCTCGACGCCGACCTTGCGCATCTCTCGATCAGGCTCGGTGACCTCGACCTCGCCGAGAGCTATGCCCAACGTGCGCTCGAGCTGAGACGCAGCAATCCGAACGACATGTGCGGCGTCGGCCACGCACTCGTGGCAGTCGGCGAGGTGCACGAAGAGCGCGGCAATCTCGTCGACGCCGTTACGGCATATGAGGACGCGGTCGCCGACCAGGAGGCGGCCGGGTTCGGCGGCGAAGCCGCGTTCATCAGGGGGCGACTGCTCGGCAGGGCGCACAGGAGGTGCGGGAACACGAGGGCCGCGTATGGGGCCTACCGCCGCGCCCTGGACGATGCACGGCCCCTCGGCGACTACGGGACGGTCGCCTCGCGCCTTGCAGGGGCTCGCGTGGGTCGCGACCGTCCAAGGCGATCAGCCCGGTGCGGTGCGACTGCTCGCCGAGGCCAGCCGGCCCGAGTGGCAGCGCGCGCTCGACCCGCAGGAACGTACCGCGTTCGCCGAAGACGTCGTAGCGTTGCGTCGTGAGGTTTCGGAAGCCGTGTTCGAAGCGGCCTGGCGGATCGGAGCCGCGCGCGAAGAGCGACGCGACTCCTCTCCTGCTTAACGGTTCCCTGTGAAGAACCCGCTGACAATGATGACGTCGTCCGAGAACGGCACTCCGTCGAACGCGACGATCTGGCAGTTCACGAGTGACCGACCGGCAAAGCCGGGGATCTGCTTGGCAACCTGACCGTCCACGGTGATCTGAACCGCCTGGAACGTGGAGTTCAAAAGCGACGGGTCACTGGACTCGATCACATGTCCGGTCGATGTGTGACTCTGGACGATCCCGACGCCCACGTACGAAACTCCGTTGCCGCAGATGAAGCTGATCGTCTCCGAGTTCTTGTTCAGTGGATCGGCTGCAGCCGAAGCCGCAAACGCCGCTGCAATAACGAGAACACAAGCAACGAAGGCCGCAGAGCGTTTCATGTCCCCTCCTCTTGTCGTGTATCGCGAAAGCCTTGCGAGCAAACCCTCGCTCAGCGGCCTCAGTCGACCCTCAACTCACCCTCAATTTCTGCTGCCGCTGTTAGGGCTGCCGGAGTTCTAGGACGGCACCCGTCACGGTTGCAGTTGGTCGGAAGCCGATCGACTCGTTGAGGTGCCGCATGACGGTGTTTTCTTCGGCGTTTGAAGTCGAGACGACCTCGACCTCGGGATGATCGGCTCGGAGGTGCCGGAGCGACTCCAGCTTCACGGCCCGTGCGAGGCCCAGTCCGCGCAGAGCCGCGACCGTCCCGGTGTCGTCGGTGAAGCCCAGTTTCGAGCCGCGCGATACGCGCAGCTCGGTGAACGCACCGACCCGGCCGTGGTCGTCCATGGCGACGGTCAGCCGCATCTCACGATCGCGGCGCAAGAGCGACTCCTCGGACGCCCGTACGCTCTCGCCTGACCCGCTCGGAAACTCCATTCCCTCCGGGCTGGGAGCGTCGTCCATCGCCGCTCGCGCCTCCACGTACGCGGAAAGGTGCTCGTCAGGGACGCGCTCGAGCCAGGTGATCGAGCTGGAAGCCCTCGGGGATGCGCGGCTCCGTCAGGTCTGCGGCACGCAGGTCGAGCACCGACCGTACGACCCGGTCCTCGGCGACGGCCCCGACGTGCGCGGCGAAGCCGGCGCCGGCCGCCGTCGCGTAGCTGCCTCGCAGCGCCCTGACGTCGAGCAGGCGCGCACGCTGGAGCACCCGTCCGAGCAGAGCGCCCGCCAGGCCGCGCCGCCGCTTTGCAGGCGCGACGAGAAGTTGGAGAAAGGCCGCCGTCGGCCCGTGCACGTAGAGAGACGCTGACCCACCGTCGGCGAGCCAGTGGCAGCTCGTGTGCGTTGTCGGCTGATAGCGGTAGAAGGCGACGACCTCCTCCACCCCTCGCACCGGCTCTCCAGGTTGAAGCTCTTCGTGGCAGGCGACCTCGATCGCGTGAAAGCGCGCCAGGACATCGTCTGGCGCCGCGGACGCGTCGACTTCGGCGATCTCGATCGGGTCGCTCAAAGGCTTTCGTCCTGCCACAGAGGAGGATCAAACACAAACGGAACCGCAGCCGCGCTCAGGGGCCACGGCGGCGTCCCGATGTGGGGGCAGGCTCTGAGGAGGAACTTCGTAAGCAAGGGTCAGAGGGGCGTCCAAAACGGATAGCCAACTCCTCGGGCAGCCGGCGTTCTGACGACGCAGCCGAGAAGGACACTCGCCCAGCCCACCGGGGGTCACGCCCGGTGCGAACGGCTGACGCACATCGTAAGATCACCCTGCGATTTGACTCGGCGACGATCCGCCAACCGTAGGAGGACCGCAACGGCACTCCATTCACGAGCCGGCAAGTGCCAAGGCACCATCGAGGTCTCGACCCCGCAACGCGGGCGCCACCTTCGAGTGGGACTTGGCGCCATCGTGGTCTCGAGCGTTATCGGACTGCTCTTCGGCGCGCCAACCTTCGCGCAGGCGACGGCGATCTCGCCCAAGGCCTTCTGTGCCAAGATCCCGGCCGCGACCGTGTCGTCGCTCTTCGGCCAGAAGATCGCGCTGCTCGGCGCCTCGGCCGAACCCGCGGGAAACGATGTCTGCGAATTCGCCAAGATCGTGAGCGGGTCGGTGAGCGGAGTGACATTGAATTACGACTACATGGGCACCGGGACCGCTTCGTCAAACGTCGCCGCTCTAAAGAAACAGAAAGGGGTCAGCGGCCTGGTCATCAAGCGCTACGCGTCGATCGGCGGTACCACGTACTCCTTCACCGACACGTTCTCGGACCCCACGTCCCACATCAAGATCCACGAGTCCGGGATGGACTCCTTCAACGGCTCGAACCACTACGGGGCCGTCGTGACCAAAGTGCTTTCGACTTCGAGGTTGGCGAAGCTACTGGCCCTGGCCGTGAAGGCCGCGTAGCGGACATTTCTGCGGAGCAAGCGCCGGTAACGGCTCGGGGCACCGAGCCTCGCCCGATTCACCCGGGTGAATTCCGGGCGGTGGCTCGCCGCGAAGCGGACACCAGGTTACGTTCGCCCGGAGATGAGGAGCCTATGGCTCGCCAACGATGGTCTACGTGTGACCAGGTCTTGAAGGGATGGGCGTATGTCGATGCAGGTTTCTGAGAACCGACGCTCTGGGTGGGTCGAATTCGCGGCTGTTGTCCTGTTCGCGATCGGGTTCTTCCGGATCATCTCCGCGATCACCTATTTCGCCAACAGCTACAAGCTGAACAACCTCACCAATGGTCTCTTCAGCGGCCACAACTGGGCGTGGGGGGTCTGGGATCTCATGATCGCCGCAGTCGCGATCATCGCCGGTCTGTCGGTGCTCGCGGGCGGTGGCTTCGGGCGAGTCTTCGGTTACATCGCCGGTGTGCTCGTCATCGTGCAAGGGTTCGCGGTCATCAATATCGCTCCGTGGTATGGGGCGTCCGCGATCGTGGTGGGTGTGCTGGTGGTCTACGGGCTCGCTGCGACGTCGGCGGAGGTTCCGTCATGAGCAAGACGTGGTGGATCGTCGTGGTCCTGGTGGTCGTGGGCGTGGGGGCCGCGATCCTGATCGGTGTGCTCGGGACGCGCAACGAGCCGTCGAAGAGCGAATCGGTCTCGAGCCTCTGCTCGAGCTTGTCGACTCTCGGGGGTCGGTCAAGAGCCTGACGAGTCTCGATCCGAGCACGGCGTCGCAGAGCGATTACCAGTCTGCTGTGACGGCTGTGCAGAACGACTGGAACACGGTGCAGAGCGACGCCCAGGCCGTGAAGAACGCGCCGACGGGCTCGCTCGAAAGCGCCTGGAACAACTTCGAGTCGGCGGTCAAGGGCGTGCCGAGCTCGTCGTCGGTCTCGGACGCGCTCAACAGTGTCTCGTCGTCAGCCCAAGCACTGGGCTCGGCTGCGCAGTCAACGGCGTCGTCCGTCAACTGCTCAACGTCAAGCTGACCCGAACGCGGGTGGGTCTCCGGGCGGGGACCATGTAGGCCCCCACCCGGACCATCAACCTTCAGGTACGACTATTGGACGGTACGCTCAGACTCCGGCGCACTGACCCAACCTCTGCCCGTGCACGACGTTCGGGTTCGGAGGCGAACCGTCGAAGCTGTTTGTCGGCACTCCGCCGGGCCCCGGGAAAGCCAGAGCGTTCCCAAAGCAGTTGAGGCTGCCGTTGATCTCGTTCAAGCCGATCTCGATCGCATCCGGGTCGCCCATCGTGTTGTTCGCGACGCGTACGCCGCCGTTGGACGTGTTGCGGATGAAGCCCATCCAGCAGGTGCTCATGCCGGAAATGGATGCACCGCCGTTGATCCGGCTGTCCTCGACATCGGTGAAGGGCGGCGTCCCGATGTCCTGGCCCTGGACGAGCGCGTCGGCGCAACTTGTCCCGCCCCCACCGCCTTGCACGGAGAACCCACCGTTGATCGTGGTTCCGTGGACGACCACGGCGAGCGCGTTCGCTCCTTGCAGACCGCCGTTCACGACATCGAAGCTGTTCGGACAACCCGTACCTGCGCCGTTGCCGAGGAACAGGACACCGTTCGCCATCACCTGCACACCACCCGAGACGTGGACGAACGAGTTGCAGTCAGGACCCGACGCGTCGAGCCCACCACCAGGAGCGATCGTCAACCCGCCGCTGATGTTGACCGTCCCCTCGATCGAGCAAAGACCGGTGACGGTCACCGATCCGTACGACCCCGGCGGGATCGACTGAAAGAGACCAGAACAGACGAAGCCGGTGCTACCCGCCGACCGTGCGCCAGCCGTCCCAACCAGCACCGTCGCCGTCAACACACCTGCAAACAGAACCAACAAGCCCAGCCGCAAATGACCGAATCGAAACGTTCGTTTCAAAATCGTCCTCCCCATCAAGTAAGCGCGAGCCGTAATGACCCTGCGCGCCGCAACCCTGCCCAGGGCGAGCATAGTGTCCCCGCGCCCTGAGCTTCAAGCTTCGGCCGTCAACGGGTAGCTGTCAGTGCGCGTCGTCCCGGTTCGTTGGGACACTCAGGGTGTGGGATGCCCGCAGAGGCGGCGCGCGCAGCCATGGTGAGCGCTGCCGTTCATTTGATCCCGTACGCCCTTGTCGCGATGCTCAGCCCGTTGGGCTTTGCAGCAACGATCACCGTCTTGCGTACCGGGCGGTTGAAGGCGCTCGGGTTCGGACTCGGAGTCGTCGTCGGCCAGCTGTTCGCATGCGCGGCCCTCATCGCTGTTGGTGCCGCGATCACGCCGAGTCGAACGAAGGCTCATCCGACGTTCGGGGCCTTGCTCGAACTTGGCCTCGGTATCGCCCTTGTTTGCGGCGCGTTCGTCGCTCATCGGCGCCCGGAGACGGTGAGTCACCCCTCGAGCGGCCGGACGCAAGCGGCGCTCGATCGGCTGCAGCGCGTACACGTACTGACCGCGACCGCGGTAGGACTTCTCCTCGGCATCGGCGGCCCGAAGCGCCTAGTGCTCACCGGACTCGCCGCCGCCTCGATTACCGCGACAGGATTCAGCGGCTCGAACCGGGCGATCCTCGTCTGCTGGTACGCCCTGCTCGCGACCGCACTGGTGTGGTTCCCGGTCCTTGCGTACCTGCTGCTCGGCAACAGCGCGGTCAGTCGCCTCGACGCGGCCCTCGAATGGCTGAGACGCTACCGCCGCCCGGCGACCGTTTATGCCCTCGCCGCAATTGGTGCGGTGCTGCTCATCGACGGCGCGCTCCTGCTCTGACCGCCTCGGCAGGTGGCCCGGCGTCAGTTGGAGCGGTCGGCGTCAGCCGGCGGTGCAAGAGTTCGAGCCACTCATGAGAAGGATCAAGGGTCGGGTCACGCTGTTCGTGCCGCTACTTGCCGTTGCGGCCTGCTTCGCCGCGAGCTCGGGTCACGCTTCGCGGGGCGTGCGCTACGGGATCCAGGACGACGCCTGGCTGGAGTTCGGCCCGGGAAAGCTGAACCAACGGCTTGCGACGTTCAAGCGGCTCGGCGTACCGTTCGTTCGCTTCACGCTGCACTGGAACCAGATCGCGACACGGCACCCGACCGATCCGACCTCGCCGCGCGATCCCGCCTACGACTGGCGTGGGTCCGACAGAGTCCTGCGCGGCCTTCGCCGCTACGGCCTGACGCCGGTGCTCACGCTGGTCGGGACGCCGGCGTGGGCGAACGGGGGCCGCGCGCCGAACTACGCTCCGCCGCGGCCACGAGACTTTCGCGCCTTCGCACGCGCCGCAGCCAGGCGCTACCCCTGGGTTCACTACTGGCTGATCTGGAACGAGCCGAACCTGCGCCTCTGGCTCAGGCCGACGAAGGCAGCGATCTATGTGCAGCACCTGCTCAACCCTGGGTACGAGGCGATTCACGCGGTGCTCCCACACGCACAGGTCGGCGGAGGCGAGACGGCGCCACGGGGCGGGCTGGGGGGCGTCGCGCCCGCCGTCTGGATTCACGGCATGGCCGCCGCCCACGCGAAGCTCGACGCTTACGGCCACCACCCGTACCCGTTGTCGCCGTCCGAGACTCCGTCCAGCGGCGGCTGCCGCAACTGCCCCTCGATCACGATGGCGACGATTCCGAAGCTCCTCATCCTCGTCAGGCGCTACTTCGGGCCGAAGCCGGTCTGGCTCACCGAGTACGGCTACCAGACGAATCCGCCGGACACGTTCCTCGGCGTCTCGCTCCAGAGGCAGGCGACGCTGCTGAGTCTCGCGGCGATGCGAGCGTGGAGGCTGTCACGGGTCACGATGCTGATCCAGTACCTCTACCGCGACGAGGTCACGCTCAGCCGCTTCCAGACCGGGCTCGTCTTCGCGGACAACCGGCCCAAGCCCTCGCTGCAGGGATTCAAGCTGCCGTTCGCGGAAATGCGGCGATCCGGGCTCCAGACCGTGGTCTGGGGCCAGATCCGCGGCGGACGACCCGGGCGGAAGACGTACCAGCTGGAGGTGCTCCACCGGAACGTGTGGAAGGCAGTCGGGCACGAACGGCTCACGAACAATGACGGCTTCTTCGTCCGGACGATTCGCCTCAAGCGCGGCGCACTTCTGCGGATCTGGTCGCCCCGCCAGCATCGCTTCAGCCTTCAGTTGCGGGTGAGGTGACGCTAGCCCGTGAGGAACTCGTCGCGGAACGGGATGTCGGGGGCCGGCCTCGTAAAGCGGGCGTAGGCCTCTTTCGGCAGCGGCGTCTCGAGCTCCACCCCGGCCCGGTGCTTCAGTGCCGTCTCATCGCGAGGGTAGAGGATCACGTCCGGGCCGACCCTGCCGCCGATTGCGAGAACGACCGACAACCCGTCGCCCGAGCCGACGATCGCGTGAGCGACGTCTGCCGGGCAATGGAAGTAGTCCCACTGACGCATCGGCACTTCCTGACCCTCGACGATCAGCAAGCACTCGCCGCGCAGGACGAGGAACCCCTCCTGGTAACGCTCGCGGTGGTACATCGTCATCGGTTGGCGCGGTCGCAAGACCGTCAGGTTGACGCCGAACTCCTCGAACCGCTCACGGTGCTTGTCGAACTCACACGTCGCACCCAGCTCATTCTCCTGCCACCGCAACTCGCGTACGTTCGCAACGAACCAACCCTCCGAACGATCCTCGATCATCTGCTCGGCCTCCTCTTGCGTTCTGCCGTCTCGGTCACGTCATCGAACTGTCCCGGCGAAGTACGTAGAGCAACTCTAGGCTCGGTCGACCGGCAGCAGTTCCCGGCCGGTGCCGCGTGACCGCTACCCCGCGAGCTGTCTCGCGACGGTCTTCGTGCTCCCGAGGACGGCGGCGCCGGCGCACGCCACGACGAGGGCAAGCCCGAACACGACCGGATGCGGGGGCGACGCACCGACGGCGAGCGCCGGAGCGAGCGCCGCCGGAAGCACCATCTCGATGCCGAAGACAACCGGGATCGAGCGCGTCGCCGGCCAGGCCTGGAGCGCCGTCATCTCCGCGAGCAACGTCGCGCCGCTCGCCAGGCCGACCCCGGCCCCCCACGCGAGCATCACGAGCCAACGGTGGTCGGACAGCGCGGCGACCACCAGCGCCGTCGCCAGGCCGACGCAGGCCCAGCCGAGCCCCGAGACGATGCTGGTGGCGAGACCACCGGCATGGCCGATCAGGCGGAGGGCGATCGGCGCCAATGCAGTCAGCACGACGGCGATCCCGATCGCCCACGATCCCCGGGTCGTGAACGACGTCGCCTCGGCCGGCCCGGCCCACGCCAGCGCTACGACCGCGGCGGTGATCGCGACTGCTCCGCCGATCTCCCGGGCGCCGACCCGCTCGTGGAGCAGACGCGCACCGAGCACGAGCAGGACGATCAGGCCGAGCCCGAGCGCCGGCTGCACCAACGCGACCGAGGCAAGCGCGAGCGCGGCGGCCTGGAGCGCCCAGCCGACCAGGCTCGAGCCGGTCCCCGCGAGCCACAGCGGGCGGCGAACGAGCCGCGTCAGGAGCGAGGCGCGCAGCGCCGAGGAGGCGGGCGCCTTCCGAGCCTCGAGCGCCTGCAGCGCGGACGCCGCCTGCGTAGAGCGACGACGAGAGCATCGCGAACAGGACGGCGAGGAGCTCGACGCATGACCGCAGACTACGATCGAAATCGATGGCAGTCGTCGGCATCGCGCTCCTGACGCTCGTCCCGGGAGAGCTTGGCGGCAGCGAAACGTATGCGCGCGGCCTCACGAACGGGCTCGCCGACGTCGGCGAGCTCGACTACCGCGTGCTCTTGCCGTCAGTGGCCGCGGGCTTCGCGACGGGGCTCGAGAGCGAGGTGGCAACCGAGTACCGGCGCGCGAACACCGTGCCGCAGCGCCTCGTCGCGATGTCGGTCGCAACCGCCCGTCCGGGGCCGCTCCGGGCGCGACTCGAGCGCTGCGACATCGTCCACTACCCCCTGACTCTCCGCGTGCCCTCCGTCGCACGGCCTTCCGTCGTGACGCTGCACGACCTCCAGCACCTCGATCTGCCGCAACTGTTTTCGCGCGCGGAGCGATCGTTCCGCACCCTGGCCTGGCATCGATCGATTCGCGCCGCGGACCGGGTGATCGTGATCAGCGAGTTCGTGCGCGAGCGGGCGATCGCCGCGCTCGGACTCGACCCCGCTCGCATACGCGTCGTCCCGCTCGGTCTGGATCACGCACAACTTCGTCCGGGCGGAGCCCGCGAGCCGTTCCTCTTCTATCCGGCGCGCCGTTGGCCTCACAAGAACCACGAGCGACTCTACGAGGCGTTCGCGCTGATCCGACGCGAGCGACCGGATCTTCGACTCGTGCTCACCGGCGGAGGCGACTTCGCCGACGCACCCGAGGAAGTCGAGGCCCGGGGTCACGTGCCGTGGAGCGAGGTCGTCGGCCTGCTACAGACGGCGTCGGCTCTGGTCTTCCCGTCTCTCTACGAGGGCTTCGGGCTTCCACCGCTCGAGGCGATGGCCTGCGGCTGCCCGGTCGCCTGCTCGAACGCCGGCGCGCTCCCAGAGGTCGTCGGCGGCGCGGCACGGCTCTTCGACCCACGCGACCCGGCCGCCATCGCCGAAGCCGTCCTGGACGTGCTCAGAGCGCCGGACCAGTGGGTCGAGCGCGGCCGCGAGCGTGCGGCGGAATACTCGTGGGCCGCCACCGCACGGGCGACCGAGCAGGTCTACCGCGAGCTCTTGCCCTGACTCAGCCGCATGCGGACCTCGTCGGCGTCGACCGTCTCGGCGTCGCGCATCCACGGCTGCAGTCCGTCTCTGAACACCGCGAACGCGAACAGGTTCGCCTGGCGTGGCAAGAGCTTCGTCACCGCTTGCAACGGCAGCGCCGCATAGCGCCAGGCGCCGTGACCCGACGCCTCGAGCACCGAGACATGAAGCTCCAGCTCCCGGAACCACACGTACCGATGCCGCGCCTCCGGCGCCGCGGAGGAGATCGTCTTGACGACCTCGCGCTCGGTCCAGCGGTAGACGTAGTTCGGGGTCGCGGTGTTGCGAACACCACCCGACTTGAAGTCGTTTGCGGCGACCGCGGTCAGCTCGTAGTCGTCGACGACGCCGAATCGCTGCGCTGCGCGCATCAACAGCGAGTCGCGTGCCTCGAGCGCGAGCAGCCCGTGCCGGCCGACGCGGTAGAGCTCGAGCAGCGCTCGGTGCGGCGAGGCGCAGTGGTGGAGGCCGGCCGAGATGATCGCGAAGTCGAAGGTGTCGTCCCCGTACGTCAGCGACTCGGCATCCTGGCGTTCCTCAGCCGGCCCTGGATCGAGATTCGTGATCGTCACGTCCGTGAACCCGCAGGCCTCGAGCGCCTCGCGATCGTTTTCACCGCCCGCGGCGACCAGCACCCGCCACGCCGTCTGCACCTGGCCCTCGGCGACAAGCGACCGCAGGACCCGGCGATAGAACCCCTGGCGCTCGTTCACGCTCGCCTGCCCATCCTCCCGCGCCGGAAGTCGCGCCAGCCCGCGACGACCGCTGCGGCGGCCGCCGGCCGGTCCGGTGCGCGTGCAGCCGCAGCAAGATGCGCGCCGACCACCACGCCGCGACGGAGCCCGCGGGCGACCGGCGGCAACGGGCGCTGACGCTCGACCACAGCCAGGACGTTGCGCGTGTCGTAGTAGAGGCTGGTCGGTGAGCCGAGGCCCCCCGTCGACGCCGAGCCGACGTGCCACACCTTCGCACCCGGGACGAAGACGACCGCGAAGCCGGCGGCGCGAATGCGGAGGCACCAGTCGACGTCCTCGGCGTACGCGAACAGCTGCTCGTCCAGCAGACCGGCCGCAGCGATCGCCTCGCGGGAGACGGCCATCGCAGCCCCGGTCGCGCGATCGACGTCGCGCAGCACGTCGAAGCTGCCGTCGTCCCTGTGTCCGAAGCCTTCCTGCCGGCCCCACCAGCCGAGCAGGAGGTGAACCGAGCCGCCTGCGTACATGAGCACGTCGTTCGGCTCGGAGAAGAAGACCTTGCATGCGAGCACGCCGGCGTCCGGGCGCGCCCGCGCCGCGTCCGCCAGCGCTGCCGCCACTCCGGCATCCGCGACCGCGTCGTTGTTGAGGAGCAGCACCCAGTCGGCGCCGCGATCGAGCGCCCTTCGAATCCCGACGTTGTGGCCGCCGCTGAAGCCGAGGTTGAGCCCGGTGCGGATCAGCTCGACGTCCGGGAATCGCTCTGCCACAGACGCTGTCGGACCCGTCGGTCGAGCCGTTGTCGACGCAGATCACCTCGAGCCCGGACAGCGAGGCGAGCGCCGCCTGCGTCTCGTCGCCGCCGTTCCAGTTGACGACGACCGCGACGAGCTTCACGCCTCGGATCTCTTGACGAAGTGCGCGATCGATCCGGCGCCGTCGAGGCGCTGCCACTGAGGGTCATCCGAGACCTCGATCATGAGCCGTGCAATCCCCGGGTAGAAGTTTCCGTAGCCGCCCGAGTCGACGGCGTCGTGGAAGAGCAGATGCCCCCCGGGGCGGACGAAGGCGCGCCAGCGCTGGAAGTCGGCGCGGGCGCCCTCGTAGCTGTGGTCGCCGTCCACGAACAGCAGCTCGAGCGGCGACGGTGGGGGCTCGACGGTGCGCGAGTCACCGACGACGAGGTGCACCTTGCCGTCGACCCCGTAGCGCCGCAGCGCATCGGCGAGCTCGGCGTCGAGTGCCTCGCCGGGCATGTCGGGCCTGAGCGCGACGTGGAGGTCGTACGACCACAGTTCGACACCTTCGGGCAATGCGTTCGCGAAGATGAAGGTGCTGCCGCCCTTGAAGCGGCCGATCTCGGCCACCGGACCGCTCGTCACGTCGCGGGCGAGCCGGTACAGGAGCGCCGCCTCGTCGAACTGCAGGGACGCAACGCCGTGGTTCAACTGATTCGAGGAGAACAGAAAGGCGACATCCTCGAACCCGCGCACCTCCGTCGGCCAGTGCTCGACCTGCGAAAACCGCATCGTCGCCGGATCGCGCAAAACCGACGCGTGGATCAGGTTCTTGCCGAGCGACGTGCGACCGAGGCGGCGGACGAGCTGTTCGACGCGAGCGGACGACATGCGCCGGGACGCTACTGCAACGAGCGCAGGTAGGCCCAGGCATGCCGGAGCCCGGGTGGACGGAGCGCACCGAGTGCGAGCGTGTACAGGAGCAACCCCGCGGCAGCGGCGGCGACCGGGCCGAGCAGGGCGGCCGGAATGCCGAACGCAGCGGCGGCCAGAGCGCCGACCGCGACCGCGGCGACGGCGAGGCCGCGCAGCGCCCGCTCGGCGGCGTGTAGCGAGACGAGCAGCGCGAGCAGCACCGCTCCCGTCGTGACCGCGAGACTTGCCGCGATGCCGGCGAGGCCGAACGCCGACCTTCCGATCCACGCCGCCACCACCTCGACGAGCAGGGCCGCGACGGCGAGCGCGGGCAACCATCGCGCGCGGCCGCGAACGAAGACGAGCGGGTAGGCGACCGTCACCGCCACCGAGGTGACCATCCACGGGGCGAAGTAGACGACGAGGTGGCCGAGCTCCGCGCCGGTGCTGCCGCCGTAGCTCGAGCCGAGCACGTGCTTGACCACAGGGGCGCCGGCAAGTGCGAACACGCCGGCAGCGGCGGCGACCAGCGCGAGGGACACCCATGCGATCGAGACGACGTGACGGGCCGCCCGCTCGGGAGAGGCGCCCTCGCGCGCGAACGGCACCGTCGCGACGAGCGCCACGGATGTCGCGGTGACCGCGACGAGAAACGCGACGATCAGGTACGCGTACGAGAACGTCGTCGCCTCCCCCGGGCCGACTCCGGCGGCGAACCGGTACGCGATCACGTACAGCCCCTGGAGCGCGAACGGCAGGGCGACGCCCTCGGCCAGGAGCCAGAGCCGCCGCAGCGGCTGCCGGTCGGGCGGCGCGAACACCCCTCGCGACGCCAGGACGACGGCAGGCAGCGTGACCGCGACCGCCGCGTTCAAGGCGAGCCCCCAGCCGAACGCCACCACGCCGTGCCCGACGAGGAGCGCGATCGCGACCAGCCCGACCACCGCGCCGGCGGCGAACGCGACCGCGGCGACGACGTAGTCGTCGAGGGCGGCGAGCGCGGACGCAAGAACGCCGGCGACCACCTGCACGGCGGCGGCGGGCACGAGCCACGGCACGAGGTCGGCCGCAGAATGACGCGCTTCCGCTCCGCCGGTCAGGGCGTGAGCGACTCCCTCCGGCCACACGATTGCGATCACGACGATCGGGATCAGCGGGACGGCGAGCGCGCCCAGCCAGGTCGCGAGCTCGCCGCCGAGCCGGTGCTCGGTGCGGGCGAGTGCGAAGCGCGGGAGGGCGATCACCCGGAGGGCGCTCGCGACCAGTACCAGCGCGAGGTAGACGGCATAGGCGGCGAAGAAGCCGTCGGTCTTTACGCCGTGCCCAAACTTCCGCGAGAGAATGACGCCGGCGATCGCGGCCGAGCCGCTGACGACCGCCGTCGAGATCCCCGTCAGGACTCCGCTCGAGACAGTTCCCCGTCCACGTGAATCGTTACCCTGCACCGGTGCCCGGCGACGATACCGCCACCTGGACGGAGCACGAGGTCGAGTCGCTACGGCGCGAGTTGGGAGACGCGTTCCGCGACCGCACGTGCCTCGTCACCGGCGCAGACGGGTTCATGGGCTCGCACCTCGCGGATGCGCTCGTCGCTCTCGGCGCCCACGTGGTCGCATTCGTCCGGGCGACGTCGTCGGGAGCGCTGAACAACATCAGGCACCTGCAGCGCGATCTGACCGTCGTGTTCGCCGATCTCACCGACAAGACGTCGGTCGACTATCTGATCCGCGATCACCTCGTCCCCGCCCCCGATCGCCCCTTCGTGTTCCACCTCGGGGCCCAGGCGCACGTCGGAGAGTCCTGGCATCGCCCGTACGAGACCGTGATGGCGAACACGGTCGGAACGCTCAACCTGCTGCAGAGCGTCGTCGACCAGGGAGTCGAGCTCGAGAAGTTCGACACGGCGGGCACGTCGGAGGAATACGGAAACGTGCACGAGTCCGTCGCGCATCAACACGACTTCGACGAGCTCGGCGGGCTCATCCTCCACGAGCGCTCGCCGCTGAATCCGAAGTCGATCTACGCGACGGCGAAGGTCGCCGCCGATTTCTTCACGATGAACTACCACGACGCCTACGGCATCCCCGGCGTCGTCACGCGCATGTTCAACAACTACGGCCCGCGGCAGAACCCGCGTTACGTCACCGGCACGATCATCACGCAGGCCCTGACGCGCCCCGAGGTCGAGCTGGGCGCGCTCGATCCGCTGCGCGATTTCTGCTTCTGCACCGACGGCGTGCGCGGTCATCTGACCGTCGCGGCGCGCGGCATCCCGGGAGACCTCTATGTCTACGGGCAGGGCGAGAACGTCTCGATGCGCGACTGGTGCGACCTGATCATCCAGACCGGCATCCGTAACGGCTTCTGGGGCGACGACCGCCATGTCGTCACCGATCCGAAGCGCCTGCGCCCGGGCGTGACCGACGTGATGGCCCTCCGGGTCGGATACGACAAGCTCCATCGCGAGACCGGCTGGGAGCCGAAGGTGTCCTGGGAGGAAGGCGTCCTGCGGACGATTCGCTGGTATGCGGAGAACCGCGAACGGTGGATCGGCCGCGTCGACTGGCTGACTCCGTCGACATCGCCTGCGCAGCGCGCATGACCGGTCGCCGCGCGTGACCTCGGCCGTCGCCGCGCCACCGACGGCGTCCGTCTCCGAGAAACGACTGGACGTACGCATTCGCGAGGCCGGCCGCGGCGCCCTCGCGCGCGTCGGCGTCGTCTTTCTGCTGGTTGCCTGCACCATCACCTACTACGGCCAACTGCATCGCACGCAGTCGGGGGACGTGTACGGGACGATCTATACGGCGGTCGCGCTCGTTCAGGAGCACACGATCTGGCTGAACCACTACCTGCCGTACATCCAGCAGCGCTCGGGCGAACAGCCGTACATGCTCAAGGTCCGCCCTGACGGGAACGTGATCACGGCGACGCCGACCGCCTCGAGCCTGCTCGCTGTGCCCGTGGTCGCAGCGTTCACGCTGGCAGGCGCGAAGGGCCAGGACTGGAACGCCTGGATGGAGGCGTCGATGCTGACGGCAGCACTGACGGCGGCTGCCTCCGTTGCCGTCGTCTTCATGCTCTTGACCCGCCTGACGACGCGACCCCGAGCAGCGTTGATCGCGGTGACGTACGCCTGGGGGACGCTCACATGGGGCATCAGCGGCCAGGCGCTCTGGCAGCAGGGCGGCGCCGCCCTGGCACTCGCGCTCGCGCTGCTCGCGCTGGTCGACCGCCGGTTCTTCCTGGCGGGACTGGCGATCACGGCGATGGCGGCTTTTCGCTTGACGACCCCGGTCATGGCCCTCTTCCTGCTGCCGCTCGTCGGACGCAGACCCTCGGATTGGCTCCGCTTCATTGCCGGCGCGGCACCGCTGCCCGTCGCACTCGCGGTGTACAACACGGTGGCGTTCGGGGCGCCCTGGCGGCAGGGATACGGAAGCGGCCACATCACCTCGGCCGCGAAGTTCGGAAGCGGCCGCATCCTCGACGGCGTTCCAGGGCTGCTGGTCTCGCCGGGTCGCGGCCTCCTCGTGTATTCGCCCGTGTTGCTCTTTGCGGTCGCCGGTGCGGTGATCGGGCGGCGGCAGGCGCTGTATCGCTGGTGCGCAGTCGCCTTCGTGGCCTACGTGATCGTCGTCGCCAACGTCGCCGAGTGGTGGGGCGGCGAAAGCTTCGGAGCACGCAAGCTGGCGGAGGCGTTGCCGCTTCTTGCCGTGCTCCTCGTGCCGGCCGTCGACGCGATCGTGCGGCGCAGATGGCTGTGGGTGTACGTCGGCTGCCTCGCGTGGTCGGTCCTCGTCGAGGCGCTCGCAGCAGCAGCGTGGCCCGATCCATGGTTCGGGAAGCACGATCTCAGCGCGACGTCGACCTGGTGGCATCCGCTCGACAACGAGATCGTGGCCGCGCTCGAGGCGAGCGGCACCGCCTGGAGGCTCGCGGTGATTGCGTTGATCTTCCTGCTCGCGCTCGGCGCCGCAGCCACCGTGAGCGCTTTCTCGAGCAGCGTCAGTACGTGGTCGCGAGCACACCCGCGTAACTGATCGCGTAGAGCAGCGACCAGGCGATCAGCGCGACGCGCCACCACGACGAACGTCGCCAGAGGCGGTCACCGTAGGCAACACCGAAGATCGCCGCCGCCGGTGCCAGGAAGAGCAGGTAGCTGGCCTTGATCGGGTCGCCGCCGGCCTGCGGATAGTGCACGAGCGTCGCCACGAACGCGGCCCAGGCAACGATGGAGAGGAGCGCGAGCGTCGCGAGCGTCGCGTCGCTGCCGGATCGACTCCGCCCGCGCGCAACCCGGAGGAGCGCCGGGAGCCCGAGCAACAGAAGCCCCGCGAGGACGATGCAGTCCGCCACGAGCCCGAGGAGCGACTGGGACGACGCGAGCACCCGTGCGCTGCGGCTCGGCGCGGCCCAGTAGTTCCGGTCGACCCCGTACCAGTCGCTCCAGAGATCGGCGTGGAACTTCGGCAGCAGCTCGTTCGCGAACGCGTTGCGATACGGGTGCTCGACCAGGTCACGGGCGGGAAACGAGACGAAGAACGACAGCGGCTGGCCGTGAGGCAGCATGTATCCCGGCCGGTTGAGGTTGGCCTGGACCGGGTTCCCGAAACGTGACGTCTGGTAGGCCCACCAGGGGCCCGCGACGAGCAGGAGTGCCAGACCTGCCGCAGCGAGGAACCGTAGGGCCGAACGCCGGCCGATCAGCAGTGCCGCCAGCGCGAGCGTGAGCGCGACGCTCACCGCGGTCTGCCGCGTCAGAGCCGCAATGCCGACGAGCACGCCCACGCCGATGCCGTAGCGAATGCCCCAGCCTGCTCCGGCGCCGCGCACGAAGACGAGGAGGGCGGCCGCAACGAGAAACGCGAACGGCAGCTCCGGGTGGAAGATCACCCCCTCGCGCAGAACGACGGGCAACGCCGCCGCCGCTCCGGCCGCGAGCAGAGGCAGGTAGCGCCGGCCTGGCAGGACCTCGCGTGCGAGCGCCCACGTGACGCCGACGAGGCCACACGCGGAAGCCAGCGAGATCAACTGTCCCGACGACCACGGCACGCTGCGCGCACGGGCGAGCGCGGCGACGACAGCCACGAGAAGCAGCGCGACCACGGCCGCGGCCGCGACGGCTCGGCTACGTCGCGACGCGGACCGAGCAGTCAGGACTGCGCCGGCGATCACCAGCAGGGCGAGCCAGCCGACGCGGCGGACGGGAGCCGGCACGAACGGCAGCACGGTGCCGCCGCCGACGGCGAGCCTCCGGGCGCCGCGCTGCAGGTAGACGGCAACGACCTGGTACGCGGGCGGCGACGCGTACTCGTAGTTCGCACTCTGCGGCGGCAGGTGGCCCGTCTTGTCGAAGTACTCCGCGTAGCGGATGTGCTCCGCGGCGTCGGCACCTGCGGCGGGGCCGAGCGCGACGGCACCCCACCAGGCGATGACGGCCACGGTGGCGAGCACGAGGCCAAGCGCGACGATGTGCCTCGGCACCCTCTGCATGGCCGCGGACGCTACCGGGCGCGTCCGGCTACGCTCTCGCCGTGCGCGTCCTCGTCACCGGCGGCGGCGGCTTTGTCGGCTCCCACCTCGTCGAGCGACTGGAGGACCGCGGAGAGCAGCCGTTCGTCGCTCGCCGCCGCGACTACGACCTCACGACGTGGGAGGGCGCCGCGCGCCTCTTCGCCGACGCGCGTCCCGAGCTCGTCTTCCATCTCGCGGCAGAGGTCGGTGGGATCGGCGCGAACCGGGCGAATCCCGGCCGCTACTGGTACGCGAACCTGATGATGGGTGCGCACGTCCTGGAGCTCTCGCGACTCCACGACGTCGGGAAGGTCGTGATCGCCGGCACGGTCTGCTCCTATCCGAAGTTCGCTCCGGTGCCGTTCTCCGAGGACGATCTCTGGAACGGGTACCCGGAGGAGACGAACGCTCCCTACGGGGTGGCGAAGAAGACCGTCCTCGTCGGCGCGCAGGCGTACCGCGAGCAGTACGGCCTGCGCACCGCATTCCTCCTGCCCGCCAACCTGTACGGCCCGCGCGACAACTTCGACCTCGAGACCTCGCACGTGATCCCGGCACTGATCCGGAAGATGCTCGCAGGGGACGACGAGGTCGTGCTCTGGGGCGACGGATCGCCGAGCCGCGAGTTCCTCTACGTCGAGGATCTCGTCGACGGGCTGCTCCTCGCGGCCGACCGATACGACGGTGCTGCGCCGGTCAACCTCGGGACGGGGGTCGAGACGACGATCCGCGAGCTGGCGGAGACGGTCGCCGGCGTGACCGGCTTCGAGGGCCGGATCGTCTGGGACACCTCGATGCCGAACGGCCAGCCGCGCAGGCAGCTCGATGCGTCGCGCGCACGCGAGCTGTTCGGGTTCGAGGCGCAGACGCCGCTCGCCGAGGGGCTCGCGCGGACGGTCGACTGGTATCGATCAGCCGTTCTCGCGTCGTCGCGTTAACCGCTCCTCGAGCAACGCCAGGCGTTGGGCGAGGACGACGTTCTGGTCCGAGAGCCGGGAGATCACGGTCGAGTAGTGCAGCAGCACGAGGATGACGAACATGAGCCCGACCGCGAACAGGACCGCGGGTGGGTAGCCCCTCACCCCGAGCCAGCCGGCGATCGTGTTCAGCCCCGACCGCCAGGCCGAGAGCACGACGAGCACGCCGCCCGTGAGCAGCCAGAGAAGCGCGTAGCGCTCGCGCAGGCGGCGAGAGCGGATGAGCTCGAACACGACGAGCACGAGCAGCAGCGACACGATCGTCGCCGCGATCGAGACCTTGAGCGGTGTGCCGGCCGCGATCACGCGTCCTCGACGGGCACAGCGCTGCGCCGGAAGAGGCCGACGAACAGCGCCAGCAGCACCTTCGCCATGTAGTAGATCGAACGCAACGCCGTGATCGACGACCGTCCGTGCGCCCGCTCGCGCATCGTGACGGGAACCTCGCACAGACGCAGCTGGTGCCTGATGGTCATCACCATGCCCTCGACCTCGGGATAGTCGTGCGGGTAGTCCAGCGCGAACAACTCCAGCGCCCTGCGGTTGAGCGCCTGGAACCCGGACGTGGTGTCGGTCACCCGCTGCCTCGCGATCGCGCTCACGATCCAGGCGAGCAGGCGGATGCCGACGCGTCGTGTGACCGACGACTGGTAGCCGCCTTCGCCGACGAAGCGTGACCCGATGGCGATGTCGACCTCGCCCGCGAGCACGGGCGCGATCACCTTCCCGAGCTGAGACGGATCGTGCTGCCCGTCGCCGTCGCAGCGAACGGCGAGCTCGTACCCACCTTCCGCTGCGTACTTGAATCCGGTCTGGACTGCCCCGCCGATGCCGAGGTTGAACGGAAGCTGGACGACGTGTGCGCCGTGCTCGCGCGCGACGGCGGCCGTGCGGTCGCTCGAGCCGTCCGAGACCACGACGACAACGAGACCTGGATCGAAGGCACGGAGCTCGTCGAGCACGCCGCCGATGTTGCGCTCCTCGTTGAACGCCGGAACGATCGCGATGCGACGCAGGGACTGCAGCTCAGCCGACACGCGCCTCCTCACGCAGGCCGAGCAGCGACAGGAGCCGGCGAGCGCGATGGCGGTACGTGTGCTCGTCGAGCACACGCTCGCGGGCGCGGCGGCCGAGCTCCTCCGCCTGCGCCGGATCGTCGAGCAGGTCGCGATACGCGGCGACGGCCTCGGCAGCGTCCTCGACGACGAGGAGCTCCGAGCCCGGCTCGAACCAGCGCTCGATGCCGTCGTACGGATTCGAGACGATCGCGGCACCCGCCGATGCGAGCTCGAACGGGCGACACGACGACGAGGCGTACACGCTCGCATGCGAGCGACGGGTGATGCAGAGGTTGATCCGCGCCGACGAGATCGCGCGCGCGAACGCGTTGAACGGCACGTCGCCGATCAACCGCGCCGATCCGATATCGCCCTGGAAGTCGTCGCCGCCGAGCGCGAAGTCGACGTCCGGCAGCTCACGCGACGGGTCGCCGACCATCGCCTTCATCCAGTCGCGCCGGAACTTGTCGCCGTAGCCGTAGAAGAAGACGTCGAGCTCCTTCGCGATGTCCGCGGGTGCGAAGAACTCGGGGTCGGCGCCCCAGAACACGGCCTCGGCGCGGCGCGCGCCGAGCGCACGCAGGCGATCCAGCGCCCCTTCGGAGTTGGAGATCAGCAAGTCGTACTCGGACGGCTCGGCGTCGTGGTACCAGTTGAAGCCGGTGTCCATCCCGCCGAACTCGGGCAAGCTCATCGGTGCGTCGCCGTCGTAGAAGACGACCGGAACGCCGAACCGTTCTCGTAGCGCGGACGGAATGCCGCGCAGGTGCGACATCGGAACGGTGAAGACCACGACCGCGTCCGGCTGCTCCTGCTCGACGAGCCGCTCGAGATGGCGGCGCCAGCGAGGCGTCACCCAGCGCCAGATCAGCTCTCGCGTCATCCGGTCGCCGAGGCCGTCCTCCGGGTTGTCCTCCGCCCGCCGCAGGTAGCTGTCGCCCCGAAGGCGCGCCGCGAGATCGCGTGCGCGCGCGAACGACTCGCCCTCGCGAAAGGTCGGGTTGGGGGCGGTTCGCCACCACGGCGATTCGACGGGCCGGCCGCGATACGGGGTGACGACGAGGTCGACGCCCTCTTCGTAGAGCCCCTTCCAGAGCTGCCACCAGGCCGGCGTGCAGCCGTAACGGAAATCGAGGTCGACCGCCGAGGCGACGGCGAGCAGGCGCGGCGCGCGCATGCGCATCAGTGTCGCAGAGGGGGGTTACGGCACGGTAAGGGCGACAAAGGGATTGGTGGGCGCTCGGCTGAGAACACTCGTATCCGTCACCGGTCTGCCGGGCGCTCTGGCGAGAAGGACACTGGTGCACCGGGGCGTTCCGAAAAGGCGCGATAGTGGTGCGTAATGCCGGAGCTTCCGACCGGGACGGTGACGATGTTGTTCACGGACGTCGAGGGGTCGACGCGGTTGTTGGAGCGGCTCGGGCCTGAGCGGTACCGGGAGGCGCTCGATCTGCATCGGCGGCTTTTGCGGCAGGTGTTCGAGCGGCATCGCGGCTACGAGGTCGATTACGAGGGTGATGCGTTTTTCGTGACGTTTGTGAGCGCTCAGGAGGGGGTTGCGGCGGCGTGTGAGGGTCAGCAGGCGCTTGCGCGGGCTGAGTGGCGAGCGGGGGGCGAGTTACGGGTGCGGATGGGTGTGCATACGGGTGAGCCGGTGGCTGCGCCGCCGAAGTACGTCGGTCTGGATGTGCACAAGGCGGCGCGGATCATGGCGGCCGGGCACGGTGGGCAGGTGCTGCTGTCTCAGGCAACGGCCGTCCTCGCGGGCGCCGATGTGCGCGACCTTGGCCTGCACCGGCTGAAGGACCTGAGCGCGCCGGAGCGTCTCTTTCAGCTCGGGACCGACGTCTTTCCGCCGCTGAAGACGCTCCACGAGACGAACTTGCCGGTTCCCGCGACGCCGTTTCTCGGTCGCGAGCGGGAGATCGACGAGCTGGCGGTGCTGCTGCTGCGGCCGGAGGTCCGGCTGGTGACGCTGACCGGCCCGGGCGGGAGCGGCAAGACGCGGCTTGCGCTGCAGTCGGCCGCGGCGGCGGCGGACGGCTACGACCGTGGGGTCTGGTGGGTGCCTCTTGCCTCGCTCAGCGATCCCGCGCTCGTCGAGACCTCCGCGAGCCAGGTGCTGGGCTCCAAGGACACGTTGTCGGCGCTGTGGGCGACAAGCGGCTGCTGCTCGTGCTCGACAACTTCGAGCATCTGCTCGACGCGGCCGCCGGCATCGCCGAGACGCTCGGCTCCTGTCCGCGGTTGACGGTGCTCGTCACGAGCCGCGAGCCGCTGCACGTCGACGGCGAGTGGGAGGTCGCCGTCGACCCGTTGTGCGAGCAGGAAGCGGTGGAGCTCTTCCTGCAACGGGCGGCCGCCGTTCGCTCCAGGTTCGCTGCGAATGGGGAGGTGGTCGAGATCTGTCGGCGTCTCGACTGTCTGCCGCTTGCGATCGAGTTGGCGGCCGCTCGTGTGAAGGCGCTCTCGCTGCCGGCGCTGCTGGAACGGCTCGAGCAGCGGCTGCCCGTGCTCGGCGGGGGATCGCGGTCGGCGCCGGAGCGGCAGCGGACGCTGCACGCGACGATCGCCTGGAGCCATGACCTGCTCGACGCCGGCCGAGCAGGACCTGTTCGCCCGCCTGGCCGTGTTCGCCGGCGGCTGCACGCTGGACGCGGCCGAGCAGATCTGCGGCGCCGATCTCGACGCGATCGCCTCGCTGGTCGACAAGAGCCTCCTACGTCGCACCGGCGACCGCTACTGGATGCTCGAGACGATCCGCGAGTTCGCGGACGAACGGCTCGACGAGCTCGCAGATGGATTCTCGCTCCGGGACCGTCACGCGGCCTGGTACGTCGCGCTCGGCGAGCGTGCGCGCCCTGAGTTGCGGGCGCGGGAGGCTCGGACGTGGCTCGAGCGGCTCGACTCCGAGCACGCAAATCTGCGGGCGGCGCTCGAGCACCTGCTCGACAGCGGGGACGCGGACGGTGCGCTGCGACTCTCGGGCGCGATCTGGCCGTACTGGCAGACACGCGGACACTGGACCGAGGGGCGGCGCTACCTGACCGCCGCCGTCGCCCTCGGGGCAGACCTCGAGCCGGAGCGACTCGTCAACTCGTTGTGGGGCGGGTCATTTCTCGCGCTGTGGCAGGGCGACATCGACGAAGGCGAGCAGCTCGCGTCGCGCATCCTCCAAATCTCGAAGACCGCCGTGGATCAGGAGCGTGTCTATGAGGTGGCGATCCACCTGCTTGCGCTCGTCGCGTCCAAACGGGGTGATCGCGAAAAGGCACACGCGTTGCTCGAGGAGTCGCTGGCGATCGGCCGTCGCGGGGGCGATCAGTGGCTGTTCGCGATCGCGCTGAACAACCTCGGCGACCTGCTCATGAACGAGGGCGAGTACGAGCGCGCCGCCGAGCTCGTCGAGGAGAGCCTGGCGATCGGCGAGGCGCGCGGCGACCTCGATCGACAGGCACGGGCCTACAACAATCTGGGCTATGCAACGCACGGCCTCGGTGACCTCGACCGCGCCCGCGACTTCTACAAACGTGGCCTCGAGGCGGCGACCGAGATCGGGCTGGTCGAGTGCCAGCTCTGGGCGATGTTCGGCCTAGCCGCGGTGGAAGCCGAGTCCGACGAAGCCAGCACGGGAGCTCTTCTTTTCGGCTGTATGAAGGAACTGAGTTCGCGTCTCGGCGCCGGCAACGATGAGCAGCAAGATGTCATCGAGCGCGAAACGCTGGCGAGACTCGAAGCCGCGCTCGGGGCCGAGCTCCTCGCATCGGAGCTCGACGCAGGGGCTGCGCTGCCGCTCGAGGACGCGATCGACCTTGCGCTCGGACTGCCTGATCCAGCTGGCCCGCCTGGAGCAGACACGGCGCCGGGTTGAATCTTGCGGACGGCTGGTAGACCCGCTGGGAGGACCACGTTCCGCGAAGGTTGTGAGAGCTACGGCCTGAGCGCGGGTCGCGGTGTTCTTCGCGATCGCGCAGATCTTCTTCGTCGATTCCGACCAAATCGAGGGACTGACAGTCCCTATGAGAGTGCCTCGCGTATCGCTGGGCTATGCCGATGATGAAGGAGAGGCGGAGAGTTCGAGAAACACCTGCCGCTGCCCGGGCACTACGGACGACACCCAGTCTGCATGTGCGAGCAACGCGTCGTTTGCCCGCTCTGCCGTTTTCTCTGGGTCTGCGGCGAGACCGAGAGGAAGTTGGCCTTGGAGCAGGGCGTAGGCGACAAGCGGAACGGCGTCATCGGTCAAGCCTGTGACGCTGCCACCGCGCTATGCGACCTGTGGCCGTCTAGTGTCGGCGCCGCAGACCTAGCTCGATGTGCCGGGGACGCCGGGTGCCCCACGGCCGGCTTGCTTCTTCGCCTGGCGGGCCTGCTTTTGCTCTTCCTGCTTCGCCTTCGCCTCGGCGTATGAGTCCTTGACGAGCTTCTGGCCTCCGGTCCAGCCGAAGGCCCACGCCATCAGCACGATCGCGAACAGAATGTTCCAGGCGGTCGTGACCAGTTGCTGGGCAACGGAGTAGGCCGTCGCGTTTGTCGAGCTCGTCACCCCGCTGAGCGAGGCGACGTTGAAGGCCTGTGTTACGCCGACGCCACCGGGTGTGACCGAGGTGACGTTGGCGATCGAGTTGCCGCCGACCACGTGCATCAGCGTGTCGAAAGTGACCGGAATGTCGTACGCGGCCAGGAAGACACCGATCACTCCGAGCATCGCAACCCAGCCGACGAACGAGGGAAGAAAGACTCGCCCGAGATACGCGCGCGGGTGGACCAGGATCCGCCCGCCGTCCTTCGCCTGCTCCCACCATTTCAAGATGCGCGGCCACAGCAGCCGTCCGCACCAGACAAGGAGCAACGTACCGCCGACGAGCACGATCACGGTCGCCCAGGGATGCTCGTGCACGAACGAGAACTTGATGTCGAACGAGCCGCCGACCGTCAGGAACAGGTAGAGGTAAACGAAGGCGCCGATGACCGTGAAGAAGATCTTCTCGACGGCGTAGCCGCCGAGCACGCCCATGAAGCTCGCACCGACGATGAACATCGGGAACATGAGCAGCAACATCAGCGTCCCCAGGTTCGCGGGCAGGATGCCGTTCAGCGCAACCGACGCTGCGTAGGCTGCGAGCACCTGCAGGAGACGGACGCCGGCGTCCGGGTAGCCGTAACGGAGGATCGAGTACCAGGCGTAGGCCGTCGCCGCCGTCTGCACGCTGAGCAGAACACACCCCACGACGATGTACTGGATCGAGATCGTGGTGAGGGTGTCCCATAGCTCCTCGAACCAACCCTTGATGTCCCAGCCAAGCAGATTCGCCAGCCCCGCCGCGACGACGAGAGCCAGCGCGCCGAAGAGGAAGCGCCGCCAGGAAGGGCGGCGAGGCGACTGGGCTACCGCGCCCTCACTCAACGACCGGCCCTCGGTGTCTCGCCCACACCACGACCGTATCGGGTCTTACGGCCGAGTTGGAGCCGGCGTCTAGAT
Organism: uncultured Thermoleophilia bacterium; assembly: GCA_963774355.1. Classification (GTDB taxonomy): domain Bacteria; phylum Actinomycetota; class Thermoleophilia; order Gaiellales; family Gaiellaceae; genus PALSA-600. The sequence continues at coordinate 247,407 of CAVZER010000009.1, forward strand.
GTGGCGCGCTTCTCGATCATGGCCTGGGTCGTGGTCGGGTAGATGTCGCCGTAGACGACGGTCGTGACCGTCACGACTGGCCACCAGACGCCGTCTCGGAAGCTTTTGAAACCGCGCCCGTGCCGACCGCGGATTCCATTGTTCCGGCGAGCACTGTTAGGAAGAGATCTCAACCCTGCCGAGCAGACGCGCCTTTCGTGGACGGCCGAGCCAGCCCACGACGGACAGGACGGAGCCCCGGCGCTCACTACCCCCGAGCTGCCGGGGCTCTCGCACCCGGAGTCGGCGTCGAACTCTTGGGCGTAGAGCCTTGAGACCGTAGGTGCGCTAGTTGCAACTTGAAGTCGAGTCGTCGCTACGCCAGTATCCCGCCGCGGCCACCTTGAAAAGGGTGGCGTGGCGGCCGGCGCCGAGCCGGCATAGGTCTACGAAGGGGGAGAATCAGTGATGCGCAAACGCGCAGCTGTGTTCGTGCTCTTGCTCACTTCCGTGGTACTCGTCGCGGCGGTCGTTGCCGGCTCCGCACCAGCGGCGTCCAACGTCTCGGCCGTTGCTTTGTCGGGTACGGGCGCCCCGGTGACGGGTGCGGCACCTCCGTCCGGGGTCAATGACGTGACCCAGGCTGAGTTCCCAGGCCAGACGGACAGTGATGCCGCGGACGGCATCTATCCCGGGACGATTGTCGACCGGAGCCTGTCGAAGGGTGTCGGTCAGGGCGCGTCGGTTACCAATGGACCGAAGGCGAAGTCCAACCCGGCATTCAACCTCGGCTTCGAGGGGCTGAACTTCTACCAGCAGCGGTATGCGCGGAGCGGAAATCAGTTCTCCGTCGAACCGCCCGATCAGGGCATGTGTGCCGGAAACGGGTACGTCGTCGAGGTAGTCAACGACGTCTTCAATGTCTTCAGTGCCAGCGCGGGCACCGGCGCGTCGCTGCTGCCGAACAACACCGCGACGAACATCGTGTCTGGATTGCCACGAAACGTGAACAACGCGGTCGACCTCAACTCGTTCTTCGGGTTCGCGCCTGCGATCAATCGCTCGACCGGTATTCGCGGCCCCGAGGTCACAGACCCGAGCTGCCTATACGACGCGGCGACGCAGAGGTTCTACCTGGTCTCCTTGATCCTCGAGACAGTTCCGACAACGGGCGCGTTGACGACAGTCAACCACCTCGACCTTGCCGTGAGTCAGACGTCGAACCCGACCGGAACGTGGAACATCTACAGCATCAACGTGACGAACGACGGCACGAACACCGGCGGTGTCAATCCGGGGCCGTACCTGGGTGACTACCCGCACATCGGTGCGGATGCGAATGGGATCTACCTGACCACGAACGCCTACCCGTTCTTCGGGAACGGCTTCGGCGGTGCGCAGATCTACGCGCTCTCAAAGGCCGCGCTCGCCGCGGGCAGCGCAACCGTGCCGATGGTTCATCTCGACACCAGCGGCATGGTGAACGCACCGAGTGACGCCGGCCCGACGCAGCCGGGCTTCACCGTCTGGCCGGCGCAGTCGCCGCCGTCGCAGTTCGACTCCGACAACAACGGGACGGAGTTCTTCCTGAGCTCGAACGCTGCGAGTGAGGCGACGCATCCGGTCTCCGGCGCGGCTGGCTCGTACACCTCGAAGCAGTTGGTCATCTGGACATTGACCAACACGGCGTCGCTGAACAGCTCGTCGCCTTCGCTCGGCCTGACGACGAAGCTCACGGCTGTCAATCAGTACGCGCTTCCGCCGAAGCAACAGCAGCCTGGTTCAGGTGCGGCACCGACCACAGCCGCTCCACAGGGCTACTGCATCAACAACACCGTCACACTGTTGTTCAACGGCACGACCGGTTGTTGGCGATTGCTGTTCGCCTCCGAACCGGCGCACACCGAGGTCGTATCGAGGCCCGATTCGAACGACACCCGCATGCAGCAGGTGACCTATGCCAACGGGAAGCTGTGGGGTTCCCTTGATACAGCGCTGAACCCGGACGGCGGAGCTCAGCGTGCCGGCATCGGCTGGTACATCCTCAACCCGAACGCCGGCAAGGTCGTGCTGCAGGGCTACCTCGGCGCGACCGGGCATGACTTCACCTACCCCGCGATCGGCGTGACCACCTCGGGACGCGGAGTGATGGCCTTCACCGACACGGGCGACTCCACCTATCCGAGCGCCGCCTACGCAGCCATCGACGCCAAGGCCGGCGTCTCGACCTGGAACGACGTCCCGGGCGGCCAGGGCGCCGCAGTGGACGACGGGTTCACCAGCTACGCGGCTCAAGTCGGTAGCCCGCCACGCACCCGCTGGGGTGATTTCGGCGCCGCAGCGGTCGACGGAAACTCGATCTGGATTGCAAGCGAGTACATCGGCCACGCCTGCGACTACACCACGTGGGGCGGGCCGTTCTTCGCCGGCGGTACCGGCGACAACCTCCTCGGTACCTGCGCCGGAACGCCGGGAGGCATCGGCACCCGAGCCGCTCTCGGCAACTGGTCGACCTTCATCTCGAAGTTCACCCCCTAAGGGACAATCCGACGATCGAAGGAACGCGAGAGGGCCGGCCGACAAGCCGGCCCTCTCAACTTTCTCCAGGCGAGTTTCCGTAAGGACGGACGGGGGTAGCCTTAGCAAGGTGAACACGATGAGAGCAGCGCTTGTTGCGGTTGTGGTCGCGTTCGGCGCCGCTGCAGCTGCGGGCGCAACGACGGCCCACAGTGGTCTCTTCGGCACCGTCGAACGAGGCCCGATCAGTCCAGTCTGTATCGCCGGGCAGCCATGCACAGCGCCCGCGGCCGGCGCCATTCTCATCTTCACGCGCGGGAGCGCCGAGACTACTCGTGTGACCGTGCGCCTCAACGGCTCCTATCGCATCCGGTTGGCGCCAGGGACCTACACAGTTCGCGCCTCCTACCGGCGACTCGAGCCCACCACCGTGCGCGTACCTGCCGGTGCCCCCAAGCGAATCGACTTCTCGATCGACACGGGCATTCGCTAGCCGCGTTCCTTCTCGCCGTGCTCGTTGGTGCCGGCGGCGAGTTCGTCGGCGACTACGAGGCAATGACCACGAGCGGCACAGCCTTCCAGCCATTCTTCATCCAGGCTGTATCCGCACCGTTGAACCCAACGGACGCATACTTCACGATCGCGCCCTGACCTTTTGAATTGGCCGGTGCCTGGCGCCGTCGTGCCAGGCACCGGCACGGTCCTGCTAGGCGGTGCGACTGCTGCTGCGTAGGCTGGCGCGATGGAGTGGGCGTTGCTGGCGGGCGTGCCGAAGGAGGAGGTGCGCGAGATCCTGCAGGTCGCTCGACGACGCAGCTTCGCGCGAAACGAGGTCGTGTTCCACCGGGGTGACCCGGCTGATTGCTTCCACCTGATCGCGCAGGGTCGGTTTGCGATTCGGATCATGACGCCGCTCGGCGACACTGCCACCGTCGCGATCCGAGGCCCTGGCGGCACCTTCGGGGAGATGGCGCTGCTGGTGGACGAGGCACAGCGCACGGCGACCGTTGGCGCTCTCGAAGACGCCGAGACGTACTCGGTTTACCGAACCGACTTCGAGCTCATTCGCGCGGCGCATCCTGGCGCGGACCGGTTCTTGTGGGCGTTTCTGGTCAACGAGGTGCGGGTGTTGAACGAGCGGCTGCTCGAGGCGCTCTACCTGCCGGTCGACAAGCGCGTGCGCCGTCGGCTGCTCGAACTTGCCGAGCTGTACGGGAACGGAAGCGAAGGACCGGTGACGGTGCCACTGACGCAAGAGGTGATCGCCGAGCTCGCCGGGGCCGGCCGTCCCACCGTCAACCAGGTACTCCGTGACGAAGAGAAGCGGGGCACCATCGAGATCGAGCGCGGCCGCACCCGCATCATCGACGCCGCCGGGCTCGCACGCCGCGCGCGTTAGCCGGCTCTGTTCGCACGAGAACAGTTCCAGCGTTGCCGCGCGAAACGACGCGGCTCCGGAAGCGCCGTAGCTTCTGATCAGTCGGTTGCGCAGAGTGACCGGACGACGAGAAGGAGCCTCAGATGTCACGCACCGGGAACGCGAACACCACCCTCGAGGGAGTCACGGCAGAGGAGACGGTTGTTGTACGGAAGGCTGCGCAGGTACTCGCAGTCACGATGCTCGCGGCGCTGCTCGCCGTGCCGGTCGCCTCGGCCGCGAAACGCCCGCCGGTGCAGTCGGCACACGTGAAGCAGGCGGTTCACGCCCTCGAGGTGCGCGGGCAGGCGCTCGACCGCATCTACCACCTCGGCCCCTACGCCGGCACGTCGGCGCAAGCGGTTCGCGCTCTCGAGGTGCGCGGGCAAGCGCTCGATCGCATCTACCACCTCGGCCCCAACGCCGGCACGTCGCAGCAGGCGGTCGACGCGCTCGTTATGCGCGGGCAGGCGCTCGACCGCATCTACCACCTCGGCGCCTAGGCGCGCGCGACCGGGGGCTCGTTCTCGTGGGACGATGCAGCGATTAGAAGGCACAGACTGAGCCGAGCCTTGCGATGGGTGACAGCCACGTGCTCGTCGCGCGGTTAGGACGCGAGCAGCCGTGAGAGCGCTGCGCCGTCGGGGCTGCCGAGTCCCGTGCAGGCGTCCCAGCCGGGACCTGCGGTGTACCCGGGCGCGTCGCCGAGGTCGTTGTTGCCGCTCGTGACGTCGCGGAGCGTGCCGTCGCCGCTCCCGTAGAGGACGGTGTTCAGGAACCCGACCGGTGTGCCGCGCTGCTCGTTCAGGAGCGCGACGAGGGCGGCCCACAGCGGTGCGACGGCGCTGGTGCCGCCGATCGTCGTTTGCTGTCCGTCGACGAGAACGCTGTAGCCGGTCTGCGGGTCGGCGTTGCCGGAGACGTCGGGGACGCCGCGGCCGACGCGTCGGCCCGGATTGGCCGAGGGAGGCACGCCCGCCGACGACTGCCAGTTCGGCAGGTCGAACGTGTCGCTCACGCCGCCGCCGGTCGCCCCGCCACTCGTACCGTCATTCCATACCGTCTCGGCGCCGCCGGTCTCGAGCCGCGTCCCGCCACAGCCGAGCACGTGCGGGCTCGACGCGGGGAAGTCCGCGTGCGCGCGACCGTCGCCGACGCCGTCGCCCGAGCCGTTGTCGCCGGAAGCGGCGCAGACGGTCACGCCGAGGGCCGACCGCGTCCGCGAAGGCCTGGTCGAGCGCGGTCTGCGCCTGGGCCGTCCACGTGTTCTCCGAGCCGCCCCAGCTGATCGAGATGACCGACGGCGCGTTTGTCTGATCGTGCACGGCTGTCGTGACAGCGTCGATGAAGCCCTGGTCGGTGTTCGGCGCGAAGTAGACAGCGATGCGCGCGCCAGGCGCGATCGCGCCGACGACCTCGATGTCGAGCAGCACCTCGCCGTCGGCGCTGCCGGGGTCGCCCACGGGACTGTTCGTCGCGCCGTCCACGGACACGGCGGTCACCGTCGGCACGGGCAGGTCGAGGTCGCCGAAGTACGTGTCGAGATCCGACTGCTGGTAGCCGCCGCCGAGCTCGATGATCGCCACGCACTGGCCGGCGCCGGTCGCGCCCGTCGGGAAGTCGTACGCCTGGGCGACCTCGACCGGCGTGTACGACCTCGTCACGGCCCGCGGGTCCGCGATCCGAAATTGGGGGCGCAACTGCGGCCGGTCGTCGAGCCCGAACACCCCCTCGACGACGCCGCTCAGCTCGGCCGGCAGAAAGACATGTCCGGTTCGTCCCCGGAAGGTCCCGTGCTCGGGATGGTCGTAGCGGTGTAGCTCGACGCCGAAGGCCTTGGACGCGTCGGCGACGCTACCGGTGAGCTTGACCGTTCGCCGCTCCGGGCTCGATCTCGGCGACGCGTAAGGCCATGGTCGTGTGCGAACCGCTCGACGGCCGCGAGGTCGTCGTCCTGCGCACCGCGCGTCTCGGCGAACGTGGCACGGTCGAGCTGAGCCACAGCCGCGCCGGGCGGCCGCCCGCCCGGCCGGCGGCGGACGACGACGGTCACGGTGACCGGTTCGGCCGGGTCGGCCGGGCCGACCCGGCGCGCGCCGGGCGGCGGTTGTCGTTCGCTGCCCGGAAGCGGGACGCGCGATTCCATGATCACGGCATGCCCCGCGGCCGCCAGACCGAATCCCGATGAAGATCGGGGATCGCGTCGCCGTTAGCCTCTTCGCGATGCGAAAGATCCTCCTGACGGGAATGTCGGGGACAGGCAAGTCGAGCGCCCTGGCGGAGCTCGAGAAGCGGGGCTTCGAGGTCGTCGATACGGACAGCGAGCGGCTGGTGTGTCTGGTCCGACGCCGAAGACGGTTACGTCTGGCGCGAAGATCGCATCGCGGAGCTTCTGGGCCGTGAGGAGGGGCGGACGCTCTACGTCGCCGGCACCGTGTCGAATCAGGGACGGTTCTACCCGCGCTTCGACGCCGTCGTGTTGCTCCATGCTCCTGCCGAGGTGCTGCTTCGCCGGGTCGCGACCAGGGCGACGAATGACTACGGCAAGAGCTGCGAAGAGCGCGATCTCATCCTGCACCACCTGGCCGAGGTTGATCCCCTGCTTCGTGCAACCTGCACCCATGAGGTCGACGCGACGCAGCCGCTCGATGTCGTTGTTGCACGGCTGGTTGCGATTGGAGAAGCGGCCGACAAGGATCCGGGCGTGGCCGAAGCTGCACCGTTTGATGTACGTCCTGCGCTTGATGAGGACCGTGTGCCGATGGCGGTCGTGTTCGCCGCTGTCGCCGAGGAGCACGACGGAATCGCCACCGAGCCGCCTGTCGACGTCGACGCACGCGCGGCAAGCTGGACGCTCGAAGGGGCGTTTGTGGCCGTGGTTGATAGGGAGGTCGTCGGGTCGGTGGACGTCGACGTCAACCGGTTCGGGTTCGGCGAGATCGGGATGGCGGTTGCGCGCGACTGGCGCGGCCGTGGCGTTGGTGCTGCGCTCCTCGCGGCAGCGATCGAATGGTCACGCGGGCAGGGCTTGCACAAGCTGAGCCTGAGCGTCTTTCCGCACAACGCCGCCGGGATCGCGCTCTACCGCAAGTTCGGATTCGTCGAGGAGGGCCGCCGCGTCAAACAGATCCGACGCCAGAGCGGCGAGCTATGGGACGTGGTCGATATGGGGCTGCTGCTCTGACCACGGCGTCGTCGCATGGGCCGGCATTCGGCCGAGCTGCACGCTGACGCCTACGCGCGCGGCGCGTACTCCACCCTGGCGAAGGGCCAGTCCGACTCGAGCCACTCACTGACGGCGTGCCAAAGGGGGGTGTCCAGGTGTGCGTGGCTCTCCCGCACCCACGAGAGCGCGCAAGCGTCGTTGTCGTTGTCGCTGTCGCGTAGCGGATAGATGTAGACGCACCCGATCACGTCGCGGCTGGCCGGATCGAGCACCGTGTACGTGAACCCCTTCCTGGTGCGGAAGTCGTCGGCGTGGCGCTGTAGGTCCGCGCGGTTCTCGTCCTGCGTCATCTCTCGCGGCCAGGAGCCGTCGGGATACCCGGGCGTCGCCGCGATGTGCTCCATCGACGACGTCCACGCCTCGTAATCCTGCTCGTTGTGCACGGGCCCGAGCGGTTCGAGCACGAACTCGGAAGTCTGAAGCCCGAGCGGGACGTCGAAGTCGGGCGGGACGAACTCGGCCACGCCGCCGATCGTAGCCTCCATGCGCGCCGTTCCACCTAAGTCAGGTAAGGCTGTTCGAACGCCTGGTGACGCAGACGTCTAGTGTCGTCCGGTGGCAAGCGAGCACGTCCAGCTCGTCCTCGGTCCGCTCCTTCGTTATGTCGGTACGACGACGGCCACTGTCTGGGTCGAGACCGATGCGTCGGCCGTTGTGGAAGTCCTCGGGCACCGGGCGAACACCTTTCAGGTGCTTGGACATCATTACGCACTTGTTCTGATCGAAGATCTCGAACCGGGGTCGATCAATCCGTACGAGGTGCGGCTGCAGGGTCGGAAAGCTTGGCCGCCGACTGACGGGCGGACCGGCTCCGCGATTCGGACGCGGGAGGGAGAACGACAGGCGCGGTTGGTCTTCGGCTCCTGTCGGGTCGGTGCGCCCGAAAGACCTCCCTATACGCTCGCGCCGTCCGACCATCCTCAGGGCTTGGGTGTCGATGCACTGTGGGCATATTCGCGGCAGTTGCAGTCGGAATCGGTCGAATGGCCTGATGGACTCCTGTTGATGGGCGATCAGGTGTACGTCGATGAGGTCCCTCCGGAAACGGCCGCGTTCATCCGTAGCCGTCGAGACGTCGGCGAGCCGCCCGGGTTGGAGATCGCCGATTTTGAGGAGTACACGGCGTTGTTTCGCGAGTCGTGGTCAGACCCGGACATCAGATGGCTGCTTTCAACGGTGCCGTCGGCGATGATCTTCGACGATCACGAGGTAAGCGACGATTGGAACATCTCGCAGACGGTGGGTCGAGGAGATGCGTTCGTTGTCATGGTGGGACGAACGGATCACCGGGGCGTTCATGGCGTACTGGCTGTACCAGCACCTGGGCAATCTCTCGCCTCCTGAACTGGCCGAGGAACGACTGCTGGACCAGGTCCATCGGGACGAAGATGCAGGGCCGCGCTTGCGCGACTTCGCACGCAAATGCGATCGCGAATCGGCGGCCAGTCGGTGGGCTTATCACCGTGACTTCGGACGGTCGCGGCTGCTGGTCATCGACTCGCGTGCGGCTCGCGTCCTCAGTGAGGGTCGGCGTGACATGGTCGACGCCGACGAGTGGGACTGGATCGTCGAGCACGCTCGTGGCTCGTTCGATCATCTGGTCGTGGTCACCACGCTGCCCGCGTTCGCGCCGCCGGGAATCCATCACCTCGAAGCGTGGAGCGAGGCGGTCTGCGACGGTTGCTGGGGATCGGTCGCTGCGCGTCTCGGCGAACGGCTCCGGCGGGCCGTCGACCTCGAGCACTGGGCGGCATTTCAGCGCTCCTTCGAACAGTTGGTCGACCTCCTTCGGACGATCAGCCGCGGTTTGGGCGGCGAGCCGCCCGCGACGATCACGATTCTCAGTGGAGATGTTCATACGACCTACCTCGCGGAGGTCGACCTTGGTCAAGGAGCGGGCTCGAGCCGCGTCTACCAGGTTGTCTGCTCGCCGTTTCGAAACCCGCTCAAGACGTTTCCTCGCCGTGTCGTGAAGGTGACAGGCTCCCGACGATCGGCCGCTGTCTTCTCCCGGCTGGCTCGTCTTTGTGGAGTCCCTCCTCCTTCTGCCACGTGGAAGTACGTCGCACCACGGACGTATGAGAACTCGATCGGGGAGCTTCAGCTCGACGGGCCGAGTGCGAGTGTCACGATCTACGAGGCGAGAGCGTCGGGCGAAGCAGGAGCATCGCTCGAACGACTCCACACGCATCAGCTTTCCGTTGGGCCGGTCGCGGGTGCGGCCGAATAACCCGCGCTCGACTGACGGATCAGATCCATCGTCGAAGACGGGCCACGCCGAGCGTGGCGACGGCAATGCCGACGATCAGTGCTATCACGATCCAAAACAGCGGCGAGCCGGAGAATGTCCCTGCCGCGAAGTTGACGTTCATGCCCATCACGCCGGCGATCAGGGCACCGGGAAGGAGCAGGATCGACGCCAGCGTCAGCACTTTCATGATCTCGTTCGTTCGATGTTCGGTGCGGAGGATCAGAACGTCGAAGGAGCTGACGACCGCATCCTTGGCCTCCGTCGCGGATGCGAGCGCAGCGTCGATCTGTGCGGTGAGCTTCTCGAATCTCTCGGCTGAGCGCTCGGTCGAGATCAGGTCGAGCTCAGGGTGGCTCAGCGTCGCGAAGATCTCGCGGTGCGGCGCCAAGGACCGGCGAAGTCTGCCGATCCGGCGTCGAGTCTCGACCAACACGGAAACCTCGCGCTCCGTGTCCCGCTTGGGGCTCGTCAGCACCGACACGTCGAAGTCCTCCAGCGTCGACTCGATCTCGGCAAAGGCTCTCGAGTAACTCGTGACGACCCACTCGAGCAGCGTGGCGAGGAACGACGGCGCATCGAGCGCGCCGAGTTCCCCTGCCCCCTCGGCGCGGGTGCGGAAGTCTTCGATCACGGCGATCTCGCTGACATGGCTGGTCAGGACCCAGTTCGTTCCGATCAGACAGTCGATGACGACAGCTTCGCGGGCAGGGTCCTTCTCTTCGTCGGACACCGCGACCGCGGTCACCCGGATATGGGCCTCGGCCAGCTCCAGCTCGGGTTTCGCGCCGTCGCCGCCGGTCCGGAACGTCGCCTCGGCAAGCTCGAACCCGTCTCGAACGGCGCGCTCGTCATCGTCGGACGGATCGACGAGATCGACCCAGAGAACCTGGTTCTCGTCGAGATGACCGACGGCATCAGCCCAGTCCTCGATGACCTTTCCGCGGCGCTCGTCGAACAGGTACGCGGCCAGCATCGGTTCGCTAGATCTTGCGATAGCGAGCGTCGGTCAGCGAGTAGAGCGCGAACGCGACAAGGCCGGCGGCAACGAGGCCGAGTGCAAGCGGGCCGTATGGACGGTGGACGATCTTGGCGAGTGCGCCGTCGAGGCCGACAGCTGCCTGCGGGTTGAAGTCGATAGCGGCCTTGATCAGAAAGATCCCGACCAGCCCGAACACGATCATGCGCGCAAGATGGCCGATTGTTCCCAGCCACCCGATTGCCACCTTCACGTGAGGGCTCATCTCGCCGGTCTTCGAATCGTCGAGGAATTTCTGGGTGATCCCGCGGTAGCCCTGGTAGAGGGCGACTCCGATCAGCACGCCTCCGGCTATGCCGACGATCCAAGTGCCGTGTGACCATCCGAGCACACCGGAGGTCGCTTTCTTCGGGGTCGTCGTGCTTCCTCCACCCGCGCCGAACAGGATCTCGACCGCGAGCACGCACATCGCCGCGTACACGATTCCGCTCGCGAACGCAGCGATGCGGTCGGACGCATCATCTCGGCCTTCAGGCCCGTGCCCGATTGCAGCACGAACAAGCCGCCAAAGGGCGTAGCCTCCGAGCCCAACTGCGACGAGCACGAGCAGGAGCTTGCCGAACGGTTGATGCGCCACCGTGTGCAGGGCGCCCTGCTGATTCGTCAGCTTGCCGCCGTGGCCGAGCGCGAGCTTGAGCGCGAGGATCCCGATGATCCCGTAGATCAGTCCACGCGCGACGAATCCTGCGCGCGAGAGCACCTCGAACGCCCGTGACTGGACGAAGCTGCTGCCGGCTGCGCCGACGGAGTCGAGTGCTTCGGTTGGCCGCGAATCGTGCGTCACCGGACGGTTATGGATGCTCGTTCGGGACGCAGACGGTGATGGCTCCAGGCTCGACGTCGACTCTGAACGCTTTCACCTTCGTTCGATCGCCTCCGTCGAGCTCGTAGCGGATCGTTCCGACTCAGCTTGACCTTGACCGAGCGCCGCGCCTTCGTCGCCTGCGTGAAGGGAGATTTGTCCGCTCCGCCGACCGCCACGCGCGCGATCATCCGGCTCCATTCGAGCAGCCCGTCGGCTGTGACGACGCCCACCTCGAGCTGTCCGTCGTCAGGCCGCGCATCCTCGAAGACGTCGATGCCGCCGAAGAGCTTGCCGACGTTGCCGAAGAGGACGCAGCTCGCTTTGCCTTGGTACCAGGCGACTCCGTCGACCTTGATTTCGGCGGCGAATGGCTTGGAGCGAAGATTTTCCGACCCTGTCCACACGTAGGCGGCTCGGCCGAACCGCTCCTTGAGGCCACCATCGCCTGCATCCCGGATCATCGCCGCGTCGAAGCCGGCTCCAGCCATCACCGCGAAGTGCTCGCCGTTGAAGCGGCCGACGTCGAGCTTGCGCCGCTCGCCGCGTAGTCCGATCTCGACGGCGCCTTCGATGTCCTTGGGTATCCCCAGATTGCTCGCGAAGAGGTTCGCCGTGCCCGCCGGCAGGATCGCGAGGCGGACCTTGGTGCCGGCCAGCACATCGACACAGCGCTGAACCATGCCGTCGCCGCCCCAGGCGAAGACAAGGTCGGCACCTTGTTTGAGTGCGCGCCGGACCTGCTTGGGCGCCTCGCGGCTCCTCGGCACCTCACACCAAAACGGCTTGTCGATTCCTTCGGCTGCGAGCACACGACGAAGCGCAGGCAGCCCACCTTCCAGTGTCTTCCCGGAGTGCGCGATGACTGCGACGTTCACTTGCGGTTGCCGTCCCGCGAGGCGGCAGCGGCGGACGCCGTCCGACAGGCGAACACGATCACGGTGATTGCCCCGAGCCCGACGACAATCCCGCCGGCGACGTCGAGCGGATGGTGCATCCCTCGGTACATTCGGGAGACGGCCACAAACGAAACGATCGCCAACGCAAGCGCCCAGGCGACCGCGCGAAACGCGCTGTTCGTGAACCTCGACGTGAGCAGAAGTGCGAGACCTCCATACACGGCGACCGAAGCAGCAGTGTGCCCCGACGGATAACTGGCGTTGACAGGCAAGTGCTCCAGGCGAACGACGCGAGGACGATGTGAATGGATGACGAGCGTCGTGGCTCGGTAGGCCGCCGACTCGACGCCGAGCACGAACACGAGAAACGCCGCGATCAGCCACTTGCGGAACACCAGACACACGATCGCAAGCGTCCCGACGAGGATCGGCAGCACGACTCCGCCGGCGATGGTCGAGCCGATCAGCGAGGCATGCGTTCGCGCCGTCGTCCGGTGCGCTGCAAGCCAGAGGTTGACACGTTCGTCGGCGGCGCCGATACCCCATGCAGGCTCGAGCACGGTGGGTGACGAGAGCGCCCAGAGCGATCGAGAGTCCCGCCAGCACCGCCAGGCCGCCAAGCATCGTGACAACGAACACGATCGCCGGGTGCAGTTGTCCGAAGGCGTCGGCCAAACGCGTCGCCGGGCCCGCGCGACGCGCGGCGAGGACGGGCGCGCCCGACCTATCGGCCGACCGTCCGCTCTGGTCGACCGAGAGTGGGAGTGGTTTTTCAAGCGTTTCCACAGGGTCGCCGGGGGTATGCCCATTTGGTGAACGCTGAATCTTTGTTGAAGCTGCGAACGCTCCCCAGCCCGCCGAGCCATGGTCCAACTGCCGACACGATGCCGCTACTCGTCCTTCTGATCCTCGCTCTGGTAGCCGGCGTCACGGCAGGTTTCGCCACCTGGCGCTATCCGAGGAGCCCGGCGGCGGCAGCTCCGACGGTCGCGGCCGCGCGCTCAGTCGGCGAGTCGATCGGGAAACACCCTCGCCTTCGCGCGTTCGTGGAAACGCGACTCGACCCCGAAGCCGCGACCGGTTTGGCGATGACGGTCGCACTCCTCCTTGCTATCGGCGGCGGCTTGTTGCTCGGAGCGCTGGCTTACCTGGTGCGAAGCAACGGAGACCTGCTGGCGATCGACAGAGGCGTCGCGAAATGGGGGAACCGCCACGCGTCGCCAACGTCGATGCACGTCCTCAACGACATCACGCAGCTCGGGAGCATCTACACGGTCATCGCCCTGTGCATCGTCCTCGCCTTCGCGGAAACGATCAGAGAGCGGACGATCTGGGTCATCGCCTTCATCGCTGTCGTTATCGGCGGCGAAGAGCTGATAACCAACACGGTCAAGCAGCTCATCGACCGAGTGCGGCCAACATTCAATCCCGTAGCGGCGACGCTCGGGCCATCGTTTCCGAGTGGCCACTCGGCCACTGCAGCCGCCTTCTACGCCACCGCAGCTCTCCTGCTCGGCAGATGGCGCGCACGCCCGGCGCGGGCAGTTCTGGCGGGACTCGCAGTCGGCATCGCCGTCGCGGTCGCCGCAAGCCGGGTGCTGCTCGACGTCCACTGGCTGAGCGACGTGATCGCCGGACTCGCGCTCGGCTGGGCCTGGTTCGCGGTCTGCGCGATCGCATTCGGCGGACGCATCCTCCGCTTCGGCGCGACCGCCGAAACCGCCGAGCGGGCTATGGACGCCACGACTGTCGAGAGGAGCGCCGAGGACGAGCGGCACCCGGAAGATCCGCCGAGTCGGGGCGATCGCCGCAAGGTTCTGAAGTGAGCGCGCGCGCAGAGAAGCGACGGCCGAACCCGAGCATTCTCCGAGGTCTCGCCCGACACCTGCGCGCCGGCTACCTGTGGCTCGAAGACAAACCGCTCGTCGTCGTCCTCGTTGCAGCCGGAGCCACTGTCGCAATGGTGCTCGTGCTCGCCTCGTACTCTGGTCTCCCGCACGTGTGGCGGCTCGCGCAGTCGCGCCACAACTGGTTGTGGCTCGTCGGATGCCTCGTCGGCGAGCTGGTCGCGTACGGCGGCTACGTGCTCACCTTCCGGGACATGGCACGGGTCGACGACGGCAACGAGGCCGATCTCGGCGCCTCGACGAAGACCGTCGTGGCGGGCTTTGGCGTCTTTGCCGCAACCCGTTCGTCGGGAGGCTTCGCCGTCGACTACTGGGCCTTCCGAGAGGCGGGCTCATCCCGCCGCGACGCAGTCCGGAGGGTCGTTGGGCTTGGACTGCTCGAGTACGTCGTGCTGTCGATCGCGGCGCTCGGCGCCTCAGCGCTCCTCTATTTCCGCCTCGATGGACACGCGAGCAACGGCGTGACCCTGCCCTCCCTCGTGATCGTTCCGGCGTTGGCCGTCGGCTTCTGGCTGACCTCGCCCAAGCGGGCTGAACGCTTGGGTCGGCGCCGATCTGGGGTCGTCAGACGCCTTTTCGCGGACACGGTCGCCGGTGGAGTCACGGTCCGCCGGCTGTTCTCGAGCCCGCGTTCCCACGGTCTTGGTGTGCTCGGCAACGGTCTCTACTGGTTCGGCGACATCTTCTGCTTGTGGGCTGCCCTGCAGTTCGTCGGCGTGCAGATCTCAGCCTCGCTCCTTGTGCTCGCTTACTCGGGCGCCTACGTCTTCACCCGGCGAGCGCTCCCAGCCGGAGGCGCGGGCGTCGTCGAGCTTGCTCTAACGGTCGCGCTTGTCGGGATGGGCGTTCGATTCACGCCCGCTCTCATCGGCGTCGTCATCTACCGCCTCTTCAACTTCTGGCTTCCGATCGTCCCAGCACTCGCGCTCATGCCGGCCATCCGCGATCTTCGCGAGCGATTTCAGAAAGCGGAGCAGAGCACCGCCTAGATGGACTGAAGAGCGAGCCTACAACCGGTGGCCCTCTTCAGGAGGAGGCTCGGATGCGAATGAGCACCCAGAGAGCCTTCAGGCCGTCACGCCACGTGATCTTCTTGCCTTCAGCGTATGTGCGCCCGTAGTACGAGATCGGAAGCTCATAGATCCGTAGGCGTTGTCGGCAGATCCTTGCCGTGATCTCCGGCTCGATCGCGAAGTCGTCCTCGCTCAGCTCGAGTGAGCTGAGGACGTCGGCCCGAAACGCCTTGTAGCCGGTCTCCATATCGGTGAGCGTCGTGTTGTAGAGCACCCCGGTGACAAGGCTGAGGAACCGGTTGCCGACCCTGTGCCAGAACAGATAGGCGCGTTGTGGTCGTCCGCCCGAGAGGCGCGATCCGTAGACGACGTCCGCCCGACCGAGCCGGATCGGCTCGATCAGCCCAGGCACCTCGGCTGGGTCGTACTCGAGATCCGCGTCCTGGATAACGACGATCTCGCCCGTGATGCGCGGAATCGCGGCTCGAAGCGCAGCACCTTTCCCGCGGTTTGCCTGGCGGATCAGGCAGACATCATCGTGTTCGGCTGCGATCGCGCTGAGGATCTCGCTCGATCCGTCTGTCGAGCCGTCGTCAATGACGATCAGTTCCTTCTCGAACGGCAACACTCGTACCCGCTCGATCAGTTCGGCGATTGTTCGCGCCTCGTTGTACACCGGAATCAGGAAGCTGACCTTCACGAGTCTGGTCAGTCGTTCAGCGACGCGTCGGGCTCGAGATGCTCGGGCTGAGGTGTCGGCGCTATCAGCAGCGGGATGAGCGCGGTTCCGCCGACGAGCAGCGAGACGATCGTGCGGAAGCTCGAGTTGGTCAGGTTGGACGACGTCGGCAAGGTCGAGACCCAGTAGATCAAGACCAGGCCGGCGAACCCCAGGCCAAGCCAAACGACTGCGAATGTGGTCGCGCGCCAGCGCCGACCGACGAGACCCGTCGCGATCGCCAGCGCGACCGCGACGACCAGGAATCCCCAATGCTTGCTGATCTGCAGCTGGATCCAGAGCTCTCGCAGAATCGGCCCGACCCGGTGGCTCTGAGCCCTGAGGTAGCCGATGTTCACAACGTCCGCGAGGCTGTAGCCGTCCGTCTTCAGGCCGTACGCTGCGCAATAGATCTGCCACGGGGCAAGGATCGCAGCGAGCGCAGCGACCGCAACGAGAGCGGGCCGGATTCTCGCCTTCCAGCCCGGCCCGATCTGGGCGACCAACAGCGCGAGGGCTCCGGCCACAGCGAACATCAAGCCCTCGCTCTTCGTCAAACCAGCCATGCCGAGGAACGCGACCGCGCAGGCAAGCAGCCAGCCATCGCGGTCCGGACGAGAAGTCCAAGCCGCTGCCGCGGCAACCCCCAATCCGACGAACAGCCCGAGCGGAACATCTGCGTAGTGCGTCAGCAATTGGAAGAGCAGCTGCGGCGCCGCGACGATCGCCGCGACCGCCAACCCGATCGCAATCGGTCTCGCTCGCCGCTCCAGCAGCGACCACAGTGCAGCCACGAACCCGACCGCCAGACCGGCGAACTGGGCGCCGATCACGGCCCCGTCGAAGCGCCCCATCGCCCCGAAGCCGAGTGCCTGCAGGGTCGGCAACGCGAGCGGATAGGGAGCCTGCCCGTAACGACCCGAGCGCAGCGCCCCCGGCGCAGCCGCCGCATCCTGATAGAGAACCCGCGCCCTCACGGCCCAGATCGCCCAGGAGTCGAAATCGACAAGCGGCCGAACAACGAACGCCCCGAACGAGTAGCCGAGCAAGACAAGCGCAACCGCGGTGATCGCGCCTCCAACGAGCAGTTCGAGGGACGGTCTGCCTATCGATGGACGCGGAAGGCGCCTCGGCAAGCCGACACGCCACACAGCAAGGCCGACCACAGCAAGGCCGACGAGGAGCGCAGTCAGCCCGACAGGCACCCCAAGAAGCGCCAGGTAAGAAGCCGGAACGACGAGAACAGATGATCCCAAACAGATAGGCCGCGCCAAGCCGACGCCAACTCACGCTGCTCAGCGGCGACACCCAACCGCCCACCGCGAACGCAGCCGCACCAACGACGAAATACGCAACGTTCGCGATCGCCAGTCCGATCAGCTCAACCGTCACGAGCAATCCTCGAGACGAAGACCAGCTGCAGACCCAGCCGCGCCTGCTGCGAGTAGTGCAGATGCAGCAGGCCAGGATCGGAATCCCACGACAACACGACATTCGCGTGCGCAAGATCAGGAGCTTCGATCGCAGGCACCAGATAGAGCCGGCCAACCGTGCGGACAGCCGTCTCCTTGTCAATGAAACGGCCGAACGTGCCGTTCTGAATCTGGATGAAGTACCGATCTCCCGGCCGCAAGTACTCGCGGTAGAAATCGAAGATATTCATCGGCAACGGCAGCGCGGCCCCGTAGGACTGGTCCCTCTGCAGCTGGCTGTAACCGGCGTAGTCCGCCCGCTCCGTCCGCAGCACAGACCACGAATGCGGCACATCCTTCGCGATCGACCAAGCCAAGATCGCCGCCGTGACGACCCCGGAGACCGCAGCAAGCAGCCGAGTGACCCGAGAACCGGAGAGGCTCATGACCCGACTCGGAAAGGGGCGACCGCGCACACCGCGCGGAGGATAAGCATCGTCCCGGCCTGCGACCCGCGAGTAGCTGTTGGCTGTGAGCGGCGCGCACCGTTCGCGCGCGCCGCTCACGCACCGATCAACGTAGTGAGCTAAATGCGGCCCGTATCTCGGTCGCGAACAGCTCCGGCTCTTCCCAGGCGGCGAAGTGGCCGCCCTTGTCGACCTCGTTGAAGTAGATGACGTTCGGGTAGCTCGCCTCGACCCAGCTGCGCGGCGTTCGCCAGATCTCGCCGGGGAACGTCGTGAAGCCGAACGGGATCGCCGTCGCCGGGAGCGGCTGCTGGCTCGCGGCCGCTGCGTCGGGGCCGTAGGCCTCCCAATACGAGCGTGCAGCAGAGGCGCCGGTGCCGGTCAGCCAGTACAGCGTGATGTTGTCGAGGACGTGGTCGCGCGTGAGGTTGCCCGAGGGTTGCCCGTCGACGAAGGCGCGCGCGATCTTGTAGTAGGCATCCGTATCGTGGTCTGCCATCCAGGCGGCCAGAGCGACCGGGGAGTCGAGCAGGGCGTAGCCGATCGTCTGTGGGCGGGTGGCCATCTCGACGAAATAACCGTTGCCGGATCGCTGGAAGGTGGCGATCTGTGCGGCGGCTGCGCGTTCCGCGTCGGTGTTGGTCGGCATGGGGCCGTTCAGCGCCGGTACGAGCAGGTTTGTGTGGATGCCGGTCAGGCCGTCGGGTGCCTGGCGGCTCATCGCATCGGCCACGCCGGCGCCCACGTCTCCACCCTGGGCGACGTAGTGCGTGTACCCGAGACGGTGCATGAGCTCGGCCCAGGCGCGTGCCGTCCGCCCCAGGTCCCAGCCGAGCTCGACCGGTTCACCGGAGAAGCCGTAGCCGGGGAGGGACGGCAGCACCAGGTCGAACGCGTCCTCGGCGCGGCCGCCGTGGGCGGTCGGGTCGGTCAGCGGCCCGACTGTCTCGAGCAGCTCGATCACGGATCCGGGCCAGCCGTGGGTCATGATCAGCGGCAAGGCGTTCTCGTGAGCCGACTTGACGTGGATGAAGTGGATGTCCACGCCGTCGATCTCGGTCGTGAACTGCGGAAGCGCGTTGAGTTTCGCTTCGGCCTTGCTCCAGTCGTACTCGGTCTCCCAGTAGCGCGCGAGCTTCTGGATCGTTGCCAATTGCACGCCCTGCGACCGATCTGTGACGAGCTCCCGAGAGGGCAGGCGCGTCGCGGCAATCCGTCGGCGCAGCTCCGCGAGCTTCTCTTCGGGAATCTCGACGTGGAAGGAACGGATGTCGGTGGCGGTCTGGACGGTGGCGCTCATGACGACCTCCGTGGTTGGTGGTGCGGTTCCGGTTCAGCTCCTTTCTGGTCCGGGGGACAATTGATCCGAGACTACCCCCTGCCGCTCGGGTTCGACCAACGCTCAGCCGAGTTCGCTCAGGCCTTCCGCGACCCACGCCTTGAGCTCAGCTGAGGCGCAGAAAGGCGCGCCGTCGGCTTCGGCACGCTCCAGCACCTCGTCGGCCGTGGCGCCCGCCTCGAGACCGGCGTACAGGTAGACCAGGGCCGACGAGCGAGGCCCCGTACGACACGTCACGAGGGTCGGCCGAGGCAGGTCGTCGAGTGCGGCGACCTGTCTGCGAGCCAGGTCCAGGTCGAGTGCCACCGGTGGGTCGGACACGACGTTGGCCGACTCGGCGACCGCGGCCTGCACGCTCGCGTACGAGATTCCTCCCTCCATAGCCGCGAACTCCTCGCCGCAGAGAAACAACCACGACGCAGCGTTTGCGTCGCGGGCGAATTGCTCGGGGTCGGCAATCAGTCCGCGGTTGAACGACAGATCGGTAGGACTGTCGAACCCAGCCATCAGCGCAACGTACCTGCATCGTGGCCGACCAGCTTGGTTAGCTCTCGCTGTGACCGCCGGCGATCCTCCGCGCACCCGTCTCGTCCTGCGCCTGATCGCGCTCGAGCGTTCGATCCGCGGCCTGCTCCTGCTCGCCGCCGGCGTCTACCTCCTGTTCCACCTCTCGACCGACTTCGGCCGGATCGCGGAGCGGATCATCCGCCGCGTCGAGCTCGACCCGCGCCAACACCTTCTGCACGAGGTCGTCACACGACTACACGGGCTTCGCGCACACCAGCTCCGCATCATCGGGATCGTCGCGCTCGGGTACGGCGGCCTGGAGCTGGTCGAGGGCGTCGGGCTCTGGCTCGATCAGCTCTGGGCGGAGTATCTGACGGTGATCGCGACCTCGTTGTTGATCCCGATCGAGCTGTACGAGCTCGCCGTTCGGCCGAGCCTGTGGAAGGCAGGTGGAATCCTCGTCAACCTGGCGATCGTGGCCTATCTGGCCGTCGCGCTGCGGCGGCGAATCATCGCGGTCCGCGAATGACCCGCGCCGGAGGCGCACGATGGTCAGTGGAGAATCAGCTTGAGCCCGACGAGCGTGAGCCCCATCAGCGCGCCGACGGCGACCTCGAGCCACAGCTCCCGGCCCCCGTGCTTTGCGCGCCGGCCGGCGACGACCTCGAGCACGACGATCACCCCGACTGCGGCCCAGAGGGCGGCGTTGACGCCGCTCGCGACGGTGACGCCTGCCGCCCAGGTGATCACGAGCACCAGCACCGGGACGAGGGCACCCTCGACGGTCGGCAGCTCGTGCAGACAGCTGCGCCAGAGCAGCCGTCTATTCAGCGGCTCGCGTCGCTCCAGCCGAATGCCGAGCGCGTGGGCATAGAGGTTCGTGAGCCAGTAGAGGAGCAACACGAGGACCGCTGCCTCGAGCGTCGCGGGATAGCCCTCGTGCCGCGCGTCTTCTGCCGCGAGCAGCACGCCGATCATCACCGCGCCGTAGACCGCTCCGCCGGCGTGCGCCATCGCGATGGCGACGAGACGCACGTGGAGTCGCAGCGCGCGGGAAGCGCGCACCTCGGGAGGCGAAGACGCCATCGACACGATTATCGATGGGCTCGAGGACGTCTCTTCGCTGGAGCTGCGAGAATCGAACGCGTGGCGAACGGTGCGCTCACGGTTCCGGGGATGGCGGACGTTCGTCTCTCCGACGCAGAATTGCAGCTCGTCCTCGAACGGATCAAGGACGACCCGAGCCTCGCCGGCACGTCGGCCGCGCTCGCGCAGGCGGGAGCCGGCTCCGACGCACGGCTTCCCGAAACCGAGCTCGGCGCGTTCTGCCACCAGCTGAACGGGCTCACGATGTCGCTGTCGGCGAGACGGATGTCGTCGTTGACCGGGCTGATGGAGCTCCGAGCGGTCGTTTGCTGACGAGCCGTGCGCGCACATCCTCGTTTGGGTGATGGCCCGGCGGGCGGCCGTCCCTACGGTGCGTGTCGTGCGGCGACTTCTCTGGGCGGCCCTCCTCTCGGTCGCTGCGTGCGCCCTTCCTGGGCAGGCATTGGCCGGGAACGGCCTGCAGCCCGCGGCCGGAACGACGACCGGAGCCGAGCCCGTGTTTGTCGTCGCGCTGGACCCGTCGGACTCAGAGACGGCCCCCGGCCGCTAGCGCGCAGCGTTGTTGTGGGCCTCGTAGGCGGCCCGGACACGGCTGTCGCGCCGCTTGATGCGGGCCCAGATCACGAACGGCGTGAGCAACACCGCGATGCCGATGCCTCCGAGCACGAGCAGGAAGGTGTGGCCGCTCACCCGCGCCGACGTGTTGCCCGCGGCGCTCGCGGCACCCTGCGGTCCGTAGTCGGACGGGCCGCTGATCGCACAATTGGACTGACCGCAGCTGCCGTGTTTCCCCGAACCGGTCCGGAACACGGCCGCGGGATAGAAGATGTCGACCACCCACCTGCCCGCGATCCGGCGAAGGTCGAGCGTGACCGCGGTCTGGTCGTAGCCGCTTCCTTTCTTCGGCTGCAGGACCATCGAGCCCTCGAGGTGGCCGGGCCCGACGAGGCGGCCGGTCCAGGCGTTGTTGAAGCTCGACCCTCGTGCGGGATACGCGGCGACGGTCACTCCGTTGCCGCTGATCCAGGCTGCCCGCGTCGTGCCTCCTTGCAGATCGGGGCCGGCAAGCTCCCAACCGGCCCGCAGGTCCCGGCGCAGGACGACGTCCTTGACGAACCGGTCGAGCGTCGTTCCGATCGCCCGGCGGTCGGCAGGGCTCATGCGCGTCGCCGGTGCGGCAGGCCCGGCGGCGATCAGTGCGGTCAAGAGCGCCGCGACGAGAATGGCTGCCCTCGAGCGGGCAGCGACGGCGCGGAGATCTCTCCCGGCAGCCATCCTCGTAGGTTAGGCCTCGAGCCGCGCGCGCATCAGGTCGCGCCGGTGGGCCAGGGCCGGTGAGAGAGCGGCGGCGAGCACCATCACGGTCGAGTAGATGACGAGCCAGAAGAAGATCGCCATCACGATCCCGAGGGCACCGTAGGTCTTCGAGTACCAGTTCAGCCAGTTCTTGAGCAGCAGCCCGGAGATGATCCGCAGCCCGATGAAGCAGAGGACCGTGAAGACGGCCCCGGGGAGGACGTCGCGGGCGGCCACGGCACGGTGGAGCAGCAGCCACGGGGCCCAGGTGAAGAACCCGATCACGAGCGCCAGCCAACCGACGTCGAGCACCCAGCCGATCCAGGACGGCGAGTTCCGAAGCGCTCTGGTCTGCACCACGTAGACGAGTGTCATCAGCGCGAGCGCGGCGAGGATGCCGTAGTAGAGCCCCTGGTCGAGGAGGGCGTTCTTGCGCAGGTCCAGTCCCCAGGAACGGGCGTGCACGAGCTGCAAGACGCGGCCGAAGCCGACGCCGAAGAAGAAGAGGTTGACGATCGCGAGCAGCGTCGCGGACAGCTTGTGGTTGCCGGAGCCGGCCAGCACCGACTCGACGAGCCGGCTGGTCGCGCCGCTCAGCTGGAGCCGCCCGTCGAGCCGGTGCGCGAGCGCCTCGGGATCCTTGTAGACATAGCTCGTCTCGACGATCAGCAGCGGCAGCATGGTGAGGAAGAAGTAGGCGGTCAGGAGCACGGCGTACAGCTGGCCGTCCGCGGCGCGGTAGCGGCGGAACCAGCCGATTGCCACGCCGGGCCGGGACGCCGGATCCTGGCTCTCGACCCAGAACCGGCCGCGCTCGTATGCCTTCGTGCCTTTCGCCTGGGCGGAGTCGTACGCACGCCGGACGCGCGGGCGTCGTTGTTCTTCTTCAGTAGGCACCGCGCTGGGAGAATACGGCCGCCGGCGTCTTGAGGAGGATCGAGACGTCCAGCCAGAGCGACCAGTTCTCCAGGTAGTAGAAGTCGAGACGAACGAGGTCGTCGAAACTCAGGTCCGAACGACCGGAGACCTGCCAGAGCCCGGTGATCCCGGGCAGGACGTTGTAGCGCCGCCGGTGCCACGGCTCGAGCCGCTCGTAGTCACGTAGCGGGAGCGGCCGCGGCCCGACCAGCGACATCTCGCCGCGCAACACGTTGAGCACGTTCGGCACCTCGTCGAGCGAGAGCCGGCGGAGCATGCGTCCGACACGCGTGACCCGCGGATCGTTGCGAATCTTGAAGAGCGCTCCGCTCGCCTCGTTCGACCGCTCGAGCACTGCCTGCTGCCCCTCGGCTCCGGCGACCATCGTCCGGAACTTGAGCATCCGGAAGGTGTGCTCTCCCAACCCGACCCGCTCGTCGGCATAGAGGACTGGACCGCGAGACGACAGCTTCACGGCGAGCGCGATCAGCACCCAGAGCGGCATCCCGATCACGACGATCAGCACCGAGACGACGAGGTCGAACGCGCGTTTGGTCGCCCAGTCGGCGCCCGCGAACGCCGGTGGGCGAACCTCGAACAGCGGCACGCCCTGCCCCGGCACGTACTCCCCGCGCTCGATCAAGAGCTCCGCCGTCCTGGGAGCGATGCGAACCTTGACGCCGCGACGATGCGCGGCCTCGACGAGCTCGAGCAGGAGCTCGTCGGCGATTCCGGCGTCGCCGATGATCAGCTCGTCGAGCGGAAGGTCGTCGAGTGCCTGCTCGAGCTCGTCGCCGAGCTCGGCCTCGCCGACGAACTCGTAGTAGATGCCGGCTCGGCTGCGGCCGAGCGCGTTCCGGAGGTGCGCACGCGTCTCGGGATCGCCGACGAGGAGTGCCGCACGACGCACACCGCCGACATGCATCAGGACTCCGGTGGCGGACTCGTAGCAGCCGCGGAGCAATGCGATCGCGGCGGACACGAAGAGAGCTCCGACGACGTAGAGCCCGAACGTCGTGAAGTGCTGGCCCGTGCCGATCGCGAATGCGAGCGCGAGCGCAGCGACGAGGAACACGCTCGGAACGACGCGACCCGACCCTTCGCGCAACTCGCGTCGTGCGTACAGACCCGCCCGCCAGAAGACCAGCACGAGGAGCAGGATCAGGAATGCGAGCCAGTCCGTCTCGTGGTCCCAGAGCAGGCCCCAGAGGATCGGCCTGGGGTCCAAGACGAGCGATCGCAGCGCGAGTGCACCGTAGAGGCCGAGCACGAGCCCGGCGATATCGATCGCGACCAGCGCAAGGATGCTGCCGAGCCGGCGGACCGCCCGGCCGATCGGCGAGGTGAGAATGTGCGGATGCGTCGCGCGAACGTCCGCGACGGGGCGCGACTCGTTGATCGTTCCACCTGTCACGAGGCGATCGTAGCCTCGTCCCAGCCCATCTCAGGCGCATCGGCCGATCGTTCGGCGAGCGCAGCGATCGTCAGCGGACGCCTCACACGCGCGAGAGCCCGAAGGAGCCCGTAGATCGCCGACCGTCGCGCCGGCCGCAGGAGCTCCCAATCGTGGAAGTGGACGTGAACGGCGGCCGGAAGCCGCAGTAGTCCCCGGGCGAGCGCGCCGAGCGAATGCGTCGCCGGCAGTTCGAGCAGCGTCTCGCCGCCCGGCAGGACGAGGCGTCGCGGCCCCGCGAGCTGCAGGCGGGCCGCTCCGACCGGCAGGTACGTCTGGCGGAACGTCGTTGCGGTGCAGTCGACGTAGCCGAAGTGCGCGAGCGTCTGCGCGACCTCCGCGTCGAGATACCAGCCGCCGCCGCAGAAGTAGCGCGGCGCGACGTCGTTGGCCCGCAACCATTCGATCTCCGTGCGCGTAACCGCAGATGCATTGACACCGGCGCGGGGTCGCGCCTGTAGCGGACCACCCCAGTGCGTGTGATGCCCGAGCGGGGCCAGCTCGAGCACGCGGCGGGCACGTTCGAGCCACCGCTCGGGATCCTCACCGTCGGTGGGCGGGCGAACGAACGACGTCACTGCGAATCCACCCGGACGCCGCTCGAGCAGCTGCTCGTACCGCTTCCAGACGTCGTCGTCCAGCGGACGTTCGGCGTGACACGAGACGACGGCGTAACGGGTCAACGCGCCAGCGCCTCGCGATACACGGCTTCGACGCCTTCTGCAGTCCGCTCGTCGGAGAAGGCGGTGAGCGCACGAGCGCGCGCCGCAGCGCCGAGCGCGCGCACGCGCCCCGGGTCCGACGCCAACGCGACGATCGCGGCCGCGAGCGCGTCAACGTCGCCGGGTGGCACGACGATGCCGGTGACGCCGTCGGCGACGATCTCCGGAAGCCCGCCGACGTCGGACACGATCGCTGCCCGGCCGCGCTCCGCCGCCTCGAGCGCGACCATCCCGAAGCCTTCTCCGCGCGAGGGCACGACGACGACGCTGTTTCGCTCGTAGACCGGGCCGACAGGCGACATGCGGCCGAGCATCGTGACCCCGTCCGCCGCGCGCCGGCGAAGCTCGTCTGCGAGCGCGCCGTCACCCGCCAGCTCGAGCGTCAGCTCCGGCACCCGCTCGCGAGCACGCGCGAACGCGTCGAGCAACACGTCGAACCCCTTGATCGGGATCAGCCGCCCGACGGCCGCAAGCCGCAGGCCCTCCGGCGGCGGGGGCGGCTCCGGCCCAGGTTCGATCCCGTAGTGCACGATCGTGAACGTTCCGGCCTCGTAGCCCTGTGTGTCCTCGAGGTAGCGGGCGAGGCCGGTCGAGATCGCGATCTGGCGCTGCGCAAACCGGCCGGCCAGGCGGTCGCCGTGCGCGACGAGCGGATTCGAGCGGAACTCGTTGAAGCCGTGCTTGGTGCTGATCCGGACCGGAACGCGGGCGAGTGCACCCGCCGGAAGACCGAGGACGTCGGCGTGCACGAGGTGCGTATGGAGGATGTCCGGACGCCGGCGCGCGAACGAGGCGGCGAAGGTCGGGTCGAGATCGAAGCGCATACGCCGTGCCTCGGTCGGCACCTGTTCGGCGCGCATGCGGTCGACGAACTCACGTGCTCCCGACTCGCCCTGGTGCAGCACGAGCATGCGCGCATCCCATCCGCGGTCACGCAACAGCGGAAGCAAGGAGAGCAGATGTGCCTCGGATCCCGACACGCCCGAGACCTTCTGAACGTGCAGGACCTCCGTCACCGTGCGGCCTCGACCACCCGGTCGGCCCAGTGCTCGACCGAGTGCTCGCGCGCGACGCGGGCGCGCAGCTCGAGACCGAGCTTGCGGCGCTCTCCCGCGCCCGCCGCGTGGAGCTCTTGCACACGCGCGGCGAGGTCGCGCGGGTCGTCCTGCGCGAAGCGCAGGTCACGGCTCAGACCGCCGACGAGCGGGTCGAAGCCGGAGCTCGCGACGAGCACCGGCAACCCGGCCGCCGCCGCCTCGAACACGACCTTGTCGAGAGCTCCGGCGCGCATGTTCGAGACGAGCACGTCGTTCCGCGCGTAGACGGAGCGCACGCTCCTCTGCGGCACCGCCTCCTCCAGCCGGACGCGGTCGCCGAGGCCGCGGGCGGCGATCCGAGCCTGGAGCGCCCCCCGGTATGCGAGCTCCTCGGCGGTGAGCGACGGGCCTCGAAGCTCGGCCTCGACCGGAAGTTCGCCGAGCGCGGCAACCGCCTCGACCACGGCGTCGAGCCCTTTCGCCGGGGACGTTCGGCCGAGTGCAAGCAGCCGCAGCACGCCGTCGTCACTGCGACGCGGCACCGGGCGTGCCGGCACCTCGACGCCGTGCCCGGTGACGACGAGCTTCCGGGTCGCGAACGGAAACGACGTGCTGCCGACGCTGAGCACACGCGTCGCCGCGCGCTCGGCCAGCCGCAGGGTCCGCGAGTCCCGCCAGTGCGTGAACCAGAGGAGCAGCGGCCGTCGAATCGGCCGCACGAGCGGCGCTGCGAGCACCGCGTAGATGGGCGCCATGTGCGCGAGCACAGCCGTGTCGCGCTCGCGGAGCTCGGGCGCAAGAGCCAGCTCCAGCCGCGCCCCGCGGAGGGCGCGTCGCGGGCCGCCGAAGAGCTTCACCCGCACGTTCGGCGGTAGCTCCACGGGCCGCGCGGAGAGGGCGAGCACGACGAGCTCGTCGACGCGTGCTGCGAGTGCGCGCAGCTTGACGACCGTCGCGCCGAGGGCGGGATCGTCGGGATCAACCCGTTGGGTGATGACGATCAGTCTCATCCGCTCGAGACGACGCGATCGACAAGCTCGCGAAGCTTGCGAGCGTAGTCCTCCGGCGCCCAGAGCTGCGCCTCGGCCGAGGCGCGGGCGTTGCCCGAGAGGCGGGCCGCCTCGACGGGGTCGGAGAGGAGCCTGACGAGCTCCGTCGCCATCCCCTCATGGTCGTCGGGGTCGAACAGGGCCCCGTTGTAGCCCGAGGTGATGAGATCGGGAATGCCGCCCGCATCGGCGGCGACGACCGGTCGTCCGCGGGCGAGCGCCTCGATGACGACGCGGCCGAGCCCCTCCCGCCGCGACGGCAGGAAGAGCAGCGTCGAGGCATCGAACGCCGCGGCGACGCCGGGCGCGGGGAGGCTCGGCGACCACTCGACGGTGCCGGGAAGGTCGCGGCGGAGCAACTCGACCACGTCTGCCTGAGGCCCCCGACCGACGACGTGCAGCACCGCATCGGGAACGCGGGGAACGACGCGACGCCACGTCGCCGCGAGGCCGGTGATGTTCTTGTACGGCTGCAACACGCCGACGAACAAGACTCGCGGCCGCTCCGGAGGCGGAACCGGCGGCACCGCCACGAACGGCGTCAGGTCGGTCCAGGTGACGAACGTCGAGGTCGGCTCGGCTCCGACTTCGCGGACGAGTCGGCTCGTGAAGCTCGAGAGCGTCCGGATCCCATCGACGTTCCTCAACGCACGGACGGCCACGGCGTCCGCGAGCGGACGCGACAGCGCCCGTCCGCGCGAGCCATAGAGCCTGGTCGCCGTGCGCCAGTCACCGTGGACCTCGGCCACCACAGCCGCCCGCGACCGCACCAAACGGCGAGCGAGCAAGGCGGCCGCGGCCTCGTACGGGCTCTGGCAGATCACGGCAACCGGCTCGAACTGCCGGAGTTGGTCGGCGACTCGCAACGGGAGCGTGAGATAGAACAGCGGCCCGTCCACCGCGTTGCGTCCGGAGCCGGGGAGAAGCTTGAAACGTGCGTCGGTGTCACCGGGCCGCCCGGCTGCGCTCGCGACGACGCGGAAATCGATCAGTTCGCCGACCGCATCCCACTTGCGCCGCTGAGCCTCGTCCAGCGGCAGCGCATAGCGCGCCCGGCCGACGAACAGAACGCGCGGTTTCAACGCGCTCCGACCCCGGCGAGGATCGCCTCCAACTTGCCGTAGATCCGGTCCTGGCTGTAGTCGGCGACCGAGGGTGCAGCCGCGGCGCGCAGACGGGCGCGGAGCTCGCCGTCACCGAGATAGCGCCGCACGGCCGCCGCGAACGCGTCGGTGTCACCCGGAGCAACGAGCAGCCCGTTCTCGCCGTCCCGGACGACCTCGGGCACGCCGCCTACGCGCGTTGCGATCACCGGCGTGCCGAGCGCCAGCGCCTCCACCACCCCGTGCGGGAAGTTCTCCCAGGCCGAGCTCAGTACGACCGCCTCCGCGTCCCGAACGTGCGCCAGTGCCTCGTCGCGCGGGAGAGCGCCGAGGAAGCGAACACGGCCGTCCAGCCCGAGCTCGTGCGCCGACTTCTCGAGCCGCGCACGTTCCGGCCCGTCGCCGATCACCTCGAGCCGGGCGCCCTCGACCCGACCCACGGCCCCGAGCGCGACATCGAGATCCTTCTGGTCGGTCAGCCGCCCGGCGAAGACGAGGGGTCTCGCTTCGGCGCCGTGCAGCTCCGGAACACCGACCGGCCGCGGCGCCGGATTCGGCAGCACGGTCACGCGTTCCGCGGGCACGCCCCAACCGACGACGAGGTCGCGCAGGAAGCTGCTCGGACACACGACATGGTCCGCGTGCCGGACGGCGACGTTGCGAAACGTCCGCAGGGCCTCGGCGCGCCTGCTGCCGGTCATGTGCTGAAACTGCGTCACGTCGCCTACCGCCAGTCCCGCGCGCCGCGCTCGTTCGAACGCGGGGTCCGAAGTGAGCTTGAGCACCACGGGAGTGCGCGCCAACGCCGCACCGGCCGTCGAGCGGACGAACATCCCCGTCGAGTAGACGACGTCCACATGACGCGCCCGCGCGGCAACGAGCGCCAGCACGCGCGCGTGGCGGACGCCGCGCGGCAGGCCGCGCGACACGAACCGCACCGGATACGACTGCCGTCGCGGCTGCCCGTCGGCCGTGACCACGACCTCGACGTCGTGACCGTGGTCGCGCAGCCAGCCCGCGACCTCGGGCGCGTGGCTTGCCGGCCCGCCGACATCGGGCGGCCAGATGCCCGAGACCACGAGCACCCTCATGTCGCCGCCTCCCGCGGAGCCGCGACGGGCGTGCTGCGCAGGCGTGCCAGGCCGAACAGCCAGAAGCACGCAAGCGTCGACGACGACAGGATCAGCGCGACGACGGCCCCGGAGGCGCCGTAGTAGTGGCCGAGCAGGAGGACGAGCGGGATGAGCACCGCGAGCTCGAGCATCTGCCCCGCAGTGCGCAGAGCGGGACGGCCGATCGAGACGGGGAACGACTTCGACCAGCCGAAGACCAGCTGGATCGCCGCGACGATCAACATCAGACGAGCGGGGGTGGTCGCCGCCTCGTAGCGCACGCCGTAGACGACGCGCACGAGCCACGGCATCAGGATCCACAGCACCGGCACCGAGACGAGCGCGAGCACCGACGTGGCCCCGATGTAGCGCTTGAGCAGCCGCCATGCGCGGTCGGCGCGGCCGTGCTCGAAGTCGTAGGTCTGCTCGGCGAGCAGCACGAGTCTCGCCGGCGCGGAAAGTGACGCGTATGCCGTCTGCGGCGCCTGGGCGATCCGGAAGTGACCGACCTCCTGCGGCTTCGCGACGATGCCGACCAGCACGGTCGGGAGCAGCGTCCGCAGCGACGTCAGCCCGGAGGCGATGGTCGACTGGATCGCGAAGTTGCGAATCGCCGGCGCGTCCTCGCCGAGCGGCTGCGGCTTGGCGCGAGGCCAGCGACGGAACGCCGCGAGCCCGATCAAGAGCGCGGTCGACGTCGCAATCACCTGCGCGACGACGATGGCGGCGAACGTCGGGACGACGCCGTGCGACGCGGCGACGACAACGGCCGTGAGACGCAGGGCCATCGACCAGACGAGCAGCCCCGCGCGCAGGTCGTAGCGGCTGCGCACGAGCAGTGCGGCTTCGGTCATGCCCTCGGGCGCCTGCAGCAACGGCACGAACGCGGCGATCAACAGCGGCTCGGTGAGCCCCGGTACGTTCCAGATCCACGGCGAGACGAGGGCGGCGATGATGACTCCGATCGCGCCGAGCACGCCGCCCGCGATCTTCACCCGCAGCCCGATGTCGAAGAGCCGGCGGAAGCGGCCCCAGTCGGCCCGGGCCGCGTACCGGTTCCCGTACTTGACCACCACCTCGTTGGCGGTCAGGTCGAGGAACAGCTGCAACAGGCCGGTGATGGCGAAGACGAGCGCGAAGCTGGAGAACTCGACCACCGTCATCTCGCGCGCCGCGACAACCGATGCGAGAATCCCGAGAAGCGCGGAACCGTAGATCCCGACGGCGGTCGCGGCACGCCGCTGCAGGACGCGGAAACGCATCTGAGACCGCGAGTATAGTGGCGCCGTTGGCCGCTCCCGCCTCGCTTCGTGCGCCTGTCCGGGCGGGGCCGCTGGTCGTCGCGGCGGCCATACCGTTCCTCTTCCTGCACCGCCACTACTCGCCGTCGGTCTCGGTCGGACGTGGCAGCGCCTACCTGTCCGACATCGCCGTTCTCGCGATCGTGGTCGCCGCTCTCGCTTGCGCGCGCGCGCGCGTCGCGCGGCTTCACGAAACACGTTCGATCTGGATCGCCTGGGGTGCGCTGGCTGTTCTGATCGTCGCAGGGACGGCGTGGGGCGCGCTGCGCTTCGGCGCCTACCCGGCGGGAACGCATGCCGTCACGGGGGCAAAGTGGATCGAGTACATGCTGCTCGCGCCCGCGCTCGTGCTCGTCGCGGACGACCTGCGCAGCCTGCGCCTCTGGGCGGCCGCCCTGATCGGCTGGAGCTGCGTCGTCACCGCCGTCGGCCTGCTGCAGATCGCCGGTGCGCTGGGCAACTTCGAGCACACAGCCGCCGGCTCCCGCAAGCCGTCGCTCGTCGGCGACCACGACTTCGCCGCGCTCTCGGCCGCGACGCTCGCGCTTTCGTTTCTCCTCCTGGCGCGTCGCCCGGCCTCGACCGTCGAACGGCGTGCCGCATGGACGGCCGGCGCCGCCGGGGCGATCGGGATGGTCGTGTCAGGAGCGTTCGACGCGTTCGTCGGTGAACTTCTCGCGGCAACGCTGATCGTGATCGCGCTGCGTCCGGACCGCCGGCGGATCGCCGCGATCGCGGGCGTGCTGTGCGCCGTCGCCGCCGGCCTGTTCACGGTGCGTAGCCAGGCCGTCGCCGACGGCCTCAAGTTCCTCGGGCTCAAGCATGGGTCGGGCGGAGCCGCCGAAAACGTCCAGAGCTACCGCCAGCGAACGATGCTCGCATACATCGGCGGCCGGATCTTCCTTGCGCACCCGTTCCTCGGCGTCGGATGGCAGGGCTCGAACGACGAGTACGCATATGGGCCGTTCCTCGCTGATGCGCGCCGGCGGTTCGTGCAACCGGCCTTCGCCTTCCCCTCACCCGCGCATCCGTGGGGTGTCCAGAACGCGTATGTCCAGAGCCTTGCCGACCTCGGCGCCGCCGGCCTCGTCGTCTTCGTCGCAGCGCTCGTCGTCCCCGCCGGTGTCGCCCTCCGCCGCGGCCGCGGCGACCCGAGGATCGCGGGGCCGGCACTGATCCTCGTCGCCGCCGGCGCATGGAACGGGTACGGGCTGATCGCCGGGGTGCCGATCGACGCGCTCACCTGGCTCGCCGTCGGCACGGCGGCTGCGAGCGTCGCGGTGCCCGAGGCGGTCACGGGCCGTGTGTAGGGTGGCGCGCGTGTCGCGGACGACGGTGACCGCATGACCCGCGTGCTCGTGACCGGTGGCGGCGGGTTCATCGGCTCGAATCTCGTCCGGTCGCTGCTCGACCGCGGCGACGACGTCCGCGTGCTCGACAACTTCTCGACCGGGAGCCGCGGCAACCTGGAGGGCCTCGAGGTCGAGATCGTCGAAGGTGAGCTGCGCAGCTACGAACGGGTGCACAACGCCGTGCGTGGTGTCGAGGTCGTGTTCCATCTCGGCGCGCTCGGCTCGGTCCCGCGTTCGGTGCAGGACCCGCTGACCTCGAGCGCCGTCAACGTCGAGGGCACCCTCAACGTCTTGCTCGCGGCCCGCGACGAGGGCGTGCGGCGCGTGGTGTACTCGTCGAGCTCGTCGGTGTACGGCACGCGCCGGGAGCTGCCGGTCACCGAGGCGACGCCGCCGGATCCGTTGTCTCCCTACGGCGTGGCGAAGCTCGCCGCTGAGCGCTACTGCATCAGCTTCTCGCGGGTGTACGACCGCTTCGAGAGCGTCGTCCTGCGTTACTTCAACGTCTTCGGGCCGCGCCAGAGCCCGTACTCGCAATACGCGGCGGTGATTCCGCTGTTCGTGACGAACGTCGCCGAGGGACGCCCGGTGACGATCGACGGCGACGGTGACCAGTCGCGCGACTTCACGTTCGTCGCGAACGTCGTCGATGCAACCGTCCGCGCGGCGGATGCGCCGGCGGCGAGCGGCGAGATCGTGAACGTGTCGGCGGGAGCGCCGGTGACGGTCAACGAGCTCGCGGACGCGATCGGCCGCGTGCTCGGGAAGCCGGTCGAGCGCACCTACGGGCCGCCGCGGGCCGGCGACATCCGCGCGTCGTGGGCGGACGGCAGCCGCGCGCGCGAGGTGCTCGGCTACGAGCCCGGCGTCGGGCTCGAGGAGGGACTGCGCCGCACCGTGGAGTTCCTGCTCGGTGGCTGAGCAGCCGGCTGCGAACGAGGTTCGGATCCTCCGCGTCATCGCCCGGCTCAACATGGGCGGCCCGGCGCTGCACGTCTCGTACCTGACGCGCGGTCTCGACCGGCGCGGGTACTCGACGACGCTCGTGGCGGGCGAGCTGGCACGCGGCGAGGACTCGATGTCGTTCGTCGCCGACGAGCTCGGGATCGAAGTGATCGACGTGCCCGAGCTCCGGCGCGAGATCTCGCCGATCTCCGACCCGGCCGCCATCCGCCGGCTCGTCCGCGAGATCCGCCGCGTCCGTCCGCACATCCTGCACACCCACACGGCCAAGGCGGGCGCGGTCGGTCGCACGGCCGCGCTGCTCGCAGGCGACGCGAGGCCGCCGGTGATCGTCCACACCTACCACGGTCACGTGCTCCGCGGGTACTTCGACCCGGTCCGCACGCGCTTCTTCCGCGAGACCGAGCGCGCACTCGCCAGGCACACGACACGGCTCATCGCGGTCGGGCCGGAGGTGCGAGACGACCTCGTCGCGCTCGGTGTCGCGCCGGCAGACCAGTTCGTGGTGATCAGGCTCGGGATCGACCTCGAGCACCGCGTGAGCAGCAACGGAAGAGCCGAGTTCCGGCGGCTGTTCGGGATCCCCGAGGAGCGCTTCGTCGTCGGCTGGGTCGGGCGCATGACGACGATCAAGCGGGTGCCGGACGTGCTGCTGTCCTTCCGCGCGCTGCTCGACCGCGGAGTCGACGCCGCGCTCTGTCTCGTCGGGGACGGGCCGGATCGCACCGCCGTCGAGCGAGAGGCGCGCGGAGCTCGGGATCGCTCGACACATCCTGTCGGTCGGCTACCAGGAGGACGTCGCTCCGTATTACTCGTTCTTCGACGTTCTCGTGCTGCCGTCGGCGAACGAGGGCACGCCTGTGGTGGCGATCGAGGCACTAGCGGCCGGGCGGCCGGTCGTGGCGACGCGCGTGGGCGGTCTGCCGGACGTCGTGTCGGAGGGAGAGGACGGGTTCCTCGTCGAGGTCGGGGACGTCGAAGGTGTCGCCGCGGCGCTCGAGCGCCTGGCCCGCGACCCGGCGTTGCGTGCCCGCATGGGCGCGGCCGGACCGCCGCGCGTCATCCCGCGCTATCGCGTCGAGCGGCTCGTCGACGACGTCGACCGGCTCTACCGCGAGCTGCTCACCCAGAAGGGCTTGCCGCTGCCATCAGCTTGAACGCGTTGAACGACGGTTTCTGCCTGCCGCCGTACGTGATCAAGCCGGACTGCCAGCCGCCGAGGTTCGGCTCGTCCTTGAGCAGGAACCACATCATCAGGTCGATGCGCGGGTTCTTCCGCGCGATCGCGAACGCCTGTGTCAGGTACTTCGCCTGCTTGGCCCACGACACGCCGATCAGCGGGTCGGGCGGATTCGTCTGGTAGCCGTACTCGGTGATCCAGATGCGCTTGTTCCCGTAGAGGTGCGTGACTTCCTTGATCAGGACGCTGATGTTGCCGAGCGTGACTGCAGTCGGCTGCGCGCCGTTCGCCGGCGCCGGCGGCGGCGAGCTCGGCGTCTCGGAGGGAAGCTGGTAGTACGGGTGGTGCGCCCAGGCGTCGAACGTCTTCAGGCCCGCCTTGTGCGCGGCGACCAGGAAAGCGATCGGCGAGATCGAGGGCCGCGAGCTCGAGGGCTCGTTGTTGCCGCGAGGCGCCGTCGCACCGCAGGCAACCCGTTCGCTCGGCGATCAGCGTCGCGTGCACGCCCGAGTACACCGCATTGCAGATCCGCGCGTAGTCGATCGGGCTCTGCATGATCCACTTTCGGCCCGAGCGCTTGAACTGCGGTGACAGGAAGATCGGGTTGTTCGGCTCGTTCCACGCCAGCCATTCGCGCACCGCCGGGATCACGTCGCCATCCTGAGCCCACGAACTTGCCGCTGTAGCGCTGCGCTGCCGCATACGCGAACGCGCGGAGGTCGGCGGCTTTGGTCGGCGCATGGTTCACGCCCTTGCCGCCGTTCGCCCAGCTCGGCGTCCCGTAGATCGAGAAGAGGACGCGAACGCCGTTCTGTGCGGCGTAGTCGACCGTGCGGTCGTACAGCGTCCAGTTGTACGCAGGATCGTCCGGGTTGGTCGGATTCGCGGGACGCTTCGTCGCGACTCCGTACGGGCCGCCCCAGTAGAGATTCAGCCGCACCTCCTGCACGTGCAGCTCCCTGAAGGTCGCGAACGTCTTGGCGACCGGGCCGTACAGCGTCTGTGCCTCGTCGTAGATCCCGACGCGGAGGTAGCGCGAGCCGGCAGCGGGCTGCGCGGTCGCGGCGAGTCCCGCCACCGCGACGAGGACTGCGGCGACGACACCGAGCCGAGGGCGCATCAGACCGGGACCGGCTCCCGGCCGATCGCGTCGAGCCAGCGACGCAGGCCTTCCTCGAGATCGACCTCCGGCCGCCAGCCGAGCACCTGCTGCGCACGCGTGATGTCGGGACGTCTCACCTGTGGGTCGTCGACCGGCAACGCCTCGAACACGATCTCGCTGGAGGAGCCGGTGACGCGGATCACGGTCTGGGCGAGCTCGAGCATCGTCAGCTCCAACCCGGGATTGCCGAGATTGACCGGAAGGTGCTCGCCGCTGCTGGCGAGCAGGTACAGACCGCGGATCAGGTCGTCGACGTAGCACAGCGATCGCGTCTGTGAACCGTCGCCGTACACCGTGAGCGGCTTGCCGGCGAGCGCCTGATGGAGGAAGTTGACCGACGCCCGGCCGTCGTTGCGCCGCATCCGCGGTCCGTACGTGTTGAAGATTCGCGCGATGCAGGTGTTGACGCCTTGCTGCGTGTGGTAGGTCATCGTCAACGCCTCGGCATAGCGCTTCGCCTCGTCGTACACCCCGCGCGGGCCGATCGGATTCACGTTCCCCCAGTACGTCTCGGCTTGCGGGTGCTCGAGCGGATCACCGTAGACCTCGCTCGTCGACGAGATCAGGAACCGGGCGCGCTTCCACTTGGCAAGACCGAGCGCGTTGTGCGTGCCGTACGACCCGACCTTCAGCGACTTCAGCGGGGCGCGCAGATAGTCGACGGGGCTCGCGAGCGCCGCGAGATGGAAGACGAAGTCGACCGGGCCATCGATCGCGATCGGCTCGACGACGTCGTGGGAGAGGAAGCTGAACTGGTCGCCGCGCAAATGGTCGATGTTCTCGAGCGTCCCCGAGTCGAGATTGTCGATGCAGACGACATCGTGACCCTCGGCAACGAGGAAATCACAGAGATGGGAGCCCAGGAATCCGGCACCGCCTGTCACGACGGAGGTCGGCATCGGTGCAATGTACTTCGCTCAGCGGAAAGCGTCCCTTCTTCTTACGAACCCTTTGCATCCGTCCAGGAGGCGCCTCCTCCCGACGCGCCGAGGACCCGGTTCGGTACGGTGACCGAGGACGTGCCCTCGTCCCAGCCTGAGGGGCTCGAACGACCGCCTCAGGTCCCCCCGAGGAGGCCTCGCCCGGGCCGCATGGGCGAGGTCTTCTCATTTCGTCGCCTGGTCAGCGCAGCCGCGTCGGAGTGCACACGGCCGCGCCGACCCGCTGCGCGATCAGCCACCCCTGCGAGTGGCCCACGCGGAGGCGGACACGCCAGTCGCCCGGGCACACCTTCGGCCGCACGCCGGGGGCCGCGACGACCCAGCCGGACGACGGCGGGACGACCCCGCCGTCGCGCGCGAGCGAGACCCGGCGCGTCAGATCGCGCCCGAAGTACGGGGCGAGAAGGTCGTTCGGCCGGGTTGCGAGCGTCAGCGTCGCATCGCGCGGAATCAGACGTTCCGTCACCCGCAGCATCGTCTCGTCGGCCGAGAACGGCCTCAGGATCGTCTGCGCGTACCAGTCCGGCTTCCCCCAGACGCTCGGACCGGAGTCCGGGAAGAGCGCAGTGAGGCCGGACGGCTTCGCCTCGGCGTTGACCGCCGAGAGCGTCGCGGTGACGAGCGTGAGCACCGCGATCGCCCAGGCGAGCCAGCGCCGCGTGACGAAGACGGCCCAGGAAGCCGCCGCGAGCGCGAACGGGAAGATCAGGAATCGTCCACGCGTCGGATCCCACACGATCGCGGCGGCGACGCACGCCATGCCGACGAGCGGCGCGGTCGCCATCGCGATGTGAAGGCCGCGGTCGACCGTCGCCGAACGATCCCGGAGCGCGAACCAGAGCCCGGCGAGCAGCCCGATCACTCCGACGGGCCCGAACCACGAGACCGTCGAGGCGGCCAGGCCGTTCGGCAGCGTGCCGGAGGGCAACGAGCCGTGCGGGCCGACGACGGCGATCAGCCGGCTGTAGACGAGGCTGATGACGGTCGGGACGACCGCGACCAGCACGCCCGCGAAGAGCAGCGGCCATTCGGTGTCGAGCCGCCTCGGCGCAACAGCCACAGCGCGGCAACGACGACGCTCGCGATCCCGACGATCCGGTAGGCGACCATCCCGGCCCCTGCGTGACGCCAGTCGGCGTTTTCGACGCCCGAGAGATCGAGCATGTTGAACATGAACCGCTGCAGCGTTCCCGCGAACGCCGCGACGGTGTGGTGTGTCGTCTCGCCCTCCGACAGACCGCCCGTGAGATGGTGCGTCTCCCAGAGGTTCACGACGTACCAGAACGCTCCGAGCGCACCGCCCGCTGCGGCCAGGACGAACGTACGCACACGTCCACGCCCACGGCGGCCAACCCAGACGACGAGCACGAACAGCGGCAGCAGGAAGACGGCGGTGAACTTCGTCCCGACCGCGAGACCGACCGCAATGCCGCCGAGGACCGGATCGAGGCGCTCGTCTCCGAGCGCGAAGTAGGTGGCGGCGACGAGGAACGATGCGACGACCAGGTCGTTCTGCGCCGTCCACGCCTGCGTCACGACGACCGGAAAGCCGGCGAACACCGCGGCGCCGAAGACGGCAGCGCGCGTGCCGAACCCGATCCGGCGCGCGAGGCCGGCGACCGCGAGCGAGCAGGCGACGAAGGCGGCGATCTGCACGAGCCCGACGAAGCGCTGCGTTCCGGACGCGAGCATGGTGAAGAGCACGCCGACCTCGCCGAAGGTCGGGTTCACGTTGAGGCGTACGTCGGCGGCGTGCGGGATGTAGGTGACCGCGTGACGCTGGGCCCAGAAGGCTGCCCGTGGGACGTGATAGGCGAGGGCGTCTCCCTCGTTTTCGGGCGTCCCGACCGCCAGCGCGATCGCGTAGACCAGCGCGACGGCGGGCGCGGCCGCCGCGACGAGCACGGCCCGGTCACGAAGCAGCGCCGCCGAGCGGCGCCGTCATCGACCGCAGGCTCGGAAGGGCGCGACTCGAGCGAGCCCAGATGCCGGCTCCTCCGAGCATGACGAGCAGCGACCAGATCAGGGCCGACGCGCGTGTGACGGCGTGGAACGGCGAGAGCGCGAACGCGAACGCGACGACGGCAGTCCACCCGACGACATACGTGATGAGCAGGAACGAAATCGGCGAGCGGGACCCGAGGCAGGCTGCGAGAAAGCCTGCTCCGGTGACAAGCGCCGCGACGGCCACGGCCAGCACGAGAAAATCGGCAACCACTGTCAACGCCGCCTCCGCCGAGCGACGCGACGAATCAGCGCAGGTCCTTGTTCGACTCCATGTCGAACCACATCGCGAAGAGCGTGAACTGGCTACCCGAGATCAGGAGAAGCGCGACGAGGACGATCGTGGCTGTCGGGATGCCGTGCCCCCCGATGCGCAGAACGGTCTCGACGATCCCGAGCGCGAGACCGGCGGCCGTCATCAGGAAGCCGAAGAAGTAGAAGAAGACGAGCGGGTGAAAGTCTCGGATGACGTACTTCTCGCGCAGCCGCCAGAAGAACCCCTTCCAGAGCAGCCAGGAGATCCTGGGGACGACCCGTCTGATCCTGATGCCGGAACGCTCACCGACACCGTAGATCGGCCGCGAGGGGAGGTCGCGGACACGCGCGTTCCACACGTTCAGGTGCACGAGCATGTCGTTCGGGAAGCCGTACGACGTGTAGATGCGGTCGAGATCGAGCAGCACGAGCATCCGCAGCGAGAGGACGGTGTAACCGGCCTGCGAGTCGGCGATGTGCCAGTAGCCCGACGCGACCTTGGTCAGCATGCTGAGCACCGCGTTGCCGAGGTAACGGCTGCGCGGGATGAGCTTCCAGGCGCTGCCCGTGAAGAGCCGATTCGCCTTCGCGTAGTCGAGCTCGCCGCGAACGACGGGAAGCGCGAGCGACTCGAGCTCGTCGGGGTCCATCTGGTTGTCGCCCGCCATGACTGCGACCGCATCCAGACGTCCTGCCAGCGCCAGCTTGTAGCCGGTGACGATGGCGGCACCGACCCCGCGGTTGCGCTCGTGGACGACGACCTCGACACGTGAGTCGTCCGTCGCGCGCGCGCGGTCGGCGGTCGCATCGGTCGACGCGTCGTCGACGACGAAGATCCTGTCGACGAAGCCGGGGATCCCCTGAACCGTCGCCGCGATCAGTGCTTCCTCGTTGTACGCCGGCACGACAACCGCGATGCTCTTTCCCTCGAGCATGGCCCGATCGTACGGCGAGCAGCGGTCAGCCGATGCGCGTGTCGCCGACGACGGCGACGATGGCGCCGATGATGAGCCCGATCAGGGCGCCGACCAGGATCGACGACGAGCGCGAGTGGGCTGACGCCTTGACCGACTGCGCCACGGTGATCACCTTGGCGCTCTCGACGTTCTGCGAGAACGCGAGCTGCGTCTCCGTCGACGACAGCTGGTTGAGCAGGTTGCCCTGGCGCTGCAGTGACGTGTCGAGCTGCGTCACGACCACGAGCTTGTTGATCGGGTCGAGGTTCCCCGCCTTGATCGCATTGTCGGCCGCAGCGATGCGGTCGCTGATCGACGCCAGCTGCTTCTGCGTCGTCTGCAGAACGGTGTGGTAGGTCGCGATCTTCGTGCCCACGTAGGGCGCGGTCGTGCGCTTCACGACGACCGCCGCGAGCGCGTTGGCTGCAGCCGCGGTCTTCTTCGGATTCGCGCCCTGAACGGTCAGCGAGATCAGCGGCGTCGCACGCGTCGCACCGGCTCCCGTCGCCGATCCGACCGTGGCGACCGACACGTTGCCGCGAAGCGCGCCGTTCGCCAGGCCCGCCGCGGCCTCCGCACCGGACTGGGCCGACGCGGAGCTCGTGATCAGCGCGATCGCGCGCGGATTGGAGTAGAAGCCGTTCACGAGCGCGCCGCCCGGCGAGACCGGCTGGCCGAGCGAGATCAGCGACGAGGCCTTGTAGTGGCTGCCGCCCCGCAGCGAGTAGAGGCCGCCGAGGATCGCACCCACGATGAGGCCGCCGACGGGCAGCCACCAGAGCCGGACGACGGCACGCCGCCAGCGCGCAAGGTCGACTTCGCGCTCGGCGTCGGGGTCGGGGGACGGCGCCGTCATCGCGCGGCGACTGTAGCCGACGCCCACTCCCATTGCCGGGCGAGCCCTTCCTCGAGCCCGACCACGGGGTCCCAGCCGAGCTCACGGCGGATCCGGGTCGTGTCGGCGACCGTGCGCTGCTGGTCACCTGCGACGGCCGCGCTGCGGCGGACGTCGAGGGAGCGCCCTGCCAGGCGCTCGAACAGCGCGATCGCCTCCGACATCGACGCCTCGAGCGCGCCGCCGACGTTGTAGGTGCCGGTCCCGGCCTCCATCGCGCGCACGGTGGCCGCGACCACGTCGCCGACGTAGGTCCAGCTCCGGGACTGCGAGCCGTCGCCGTACAACTCGAACGTGGCCCCGCTTGCGAGGGCGAAGGCGATGCGGGTGAAGGCCATGTCGGGGCGCTGGCGGGGGCCGAACGCGTTGAAGTACCGAAGCACCACGGCGTCGAGCCCGAAGGAACGCACGTACGCGTCGAGCAGCAGTTCGCAGGCCAGCTTCGTCACCCCGTAGGGCGAGAGCGGGTGCGGCGTCGCATCCTCCGGCGTCGGGAAGCGGTCGGGCGCACCGTAGATCGACGACGACGAGGCGAAGACGACCTTCACGCCGTCGCGAACGGCCGCTTCGAACACGCGCTGCGACGCCAGGACGTTCCGGCGGACGTAGAGCGGAAAGACGTCTCCGAAGCTCCGCACGCCTGGTTGCCCGGCGAGGTGGAAGAGGCCGTCGAGACCGCGGAAGTCGAGCTCGTCGAGGGCGAGATCGACGCGCACCACCTCGTGATCGGCCGCGTTCAGCTCCTTCAGCCGCGGGTCGTAGTAGTCGTTGAAGCAGTCGAAGCCGATCACCTCGTGACCGAGGCGAACGAGCTCGTCGGCGAGATGAGAGCCGATGAAGCCCGCGGCGCCGGTGACCCCGTAACGCACCGGCGCAGGTTAGCGCCGCCGCTCGACGAGGCCGTAGAGCCGCGTGTACCCGGTGAGGTACAGGCGGTCCGCGTCCGCCACCACGGGCGTGTACTTGCCATCGGGGAAGGTCCAGACCTGAGTGCCCGTTCGGGCGTTCAGCGCGTACGTCCGACCGGCGAGGGTCGCGAAGTAGACGCGGCCGGCGATCACGGTCGCGGAGCCTGAGATCGGCCCGTTCGCCGTGAACTGCCAGATCACGTTCCCGGTGGCGGCGTCGAAGCAGGTGAACTTGTGCGAGTAGGAGCCGGCATAGACGCGGTCGCGCCAGACCGCGGCCGACGAGTAGACGTAGCCGCCCGTCGACTGCGACCAGCGCAGCTCGCCGCTCGTCGCGCCGAACGAGTAGACCTTGCCGTCGGTCGCGCCGATGTAGACGCGCCCGTACGCCACCGCCGGAGTGGCGTAGAAGGTGCCGGTCGACCCGAACCGCGGTTGGGCGCTGGCCCGCCAGAGGATCCGGCCCGTGCGCGCGTCGAGCGAGTACACGTGGCCCGAGTAGTCGCCGACGAAGAGGCGGTTGCCGGTTGCCGAGACGCCACCCTTCACCTGGCCGCCGAGCTGCGTCGACCAGAGGGGGCGGCCGGTGTGCTCGGCGAACGCGTACACCTTCCCGCTCCAGTCGCCGACGTAGACCTTGCCGCCGGCGACCAGCGGCGACGACTCGGACGGCGCCAGCGTCCGGCGCCACGCGACCTTCCCGGTCCCGGCCTGGAAGGCGATCAGCGCCCCGGTCAGCGACGAGCTCGGCGGCCGGTTGCACGGCGGGACGTTCAGGAACGTCTCGAAGATCAGGTGGTCGTCGACGGCGGGCGACGCGGCAACGCAGTGGCCGGAGGTATAGCTCCAGGCCTGGCGCCCGTTCGTCGCGTCGACGGCGAGCACCTTTCCGCCGTTGGTGGCGAAGAACAGGCGGCCGTAGGCCACCGCAGGCGGGAACTCGACGAGCGTGTGCGCGCGAAACGTCCAGGCCACGCGGAACGGCGGCGCGAGGGAGATGCCCGCGCCGAAGCGCTGGCCCTCGAGGTCGTGGCCGTACACGGGCCACACGATTCCGGGCTCCGGCGGCTTCGGGGGCGGAGGCTGCGTGGCGATGAACTCGATCGTCGACGAGCCCTGGATGTTTCGCGATTCGTGCTTGACGTGGAGGTAGTAGGCCGCCGCCGGCGGCGAGCACGAGCAGCACGACCGCGCCCGCGGCGATCAGGAGCCACCGCTTCATCGCCGCTCGACCGCGAACAGCCGGGAGTACCCGTGCAGCAAGAGCGTCTGCCCGCCGCCCGCCACCGGGACGTATTCGCCGTGGGGGAAGTCGAGCACGACACGCCCGCTCGCAGCGTCCACGCCGAGGATGCGGTGGGCGAACGAGCCTGCGTACGCGATCCCGTCGACGACGACGGCCGCGCCGGAGATCGGCCCGCCCGTCCCGTGCGCCCAGAGCGTCGATCCGGTGCGTGCCGAGAGCGCGTAGAAGACGCCGTTGTACGAGCCGAAGAAGACACGACCGTCGGCGACCGCCGGCGACGAGTAGACGTACGAGCCGGTCGAGCGCGACCACAGCCGAGTCCCGTCGGTGGAAAAGGCGGTCAGCGAGCCGCCGGTCGAGCTCGGCACGAAGACGCGCCCGCCGGCCACGGCCGGCGTGCCGTAGATCCGTCCGTTCACCGAGCCGGCCCAGCGGAGCGCTCCGGTCGACGCCGAGAGCGCGATCAGCCGGCCGCAGTAGTCGCCGAGGTAGACGACGCCGTTCGCCACGGCGGCGGACGACGTGATCTTGCAGCCGTCGCGGTAGCGCCACCGGACGCGGTGCGTGGAGAGATCGAGAGCGGTGACCCACCCGTCCCACGTCCCGAACACGTCGACGCCGCCGGGCAGGACGACCGGCGACGACTCGATCGGCGAACCGGCGTCGAAGCGCCAGAGCAGGTGACCGTTCGAGCGGCGGAGCACCTGGACGTCTCCGTTCATCCCGTGCACGACGAGGACGCCGCCGGCGACGGCCGGGGAGGACGCCATCTTGCCGCCGGGCGTGTCGTGGCGCCAGATCACCTGTCCGTCGCGCATGTCGAGCGCTTGCACGGTCTCCTGCCCGTTCCCGATGTAGGCGACGCCGTCGGCGACGACCGCCGGGAACTCGATCAGCCCGCCGAGCCCGCGGGTCCAGACCACCTTGAACGGCGGTCGCAGCCGGATCGCGGTCTGCTGCTGCGTCCGCGCCGGCCCGGCCCCGTACATCGCCCACTGCAGGGCACGGCGGTAGATGCGGATCGTCGACTTCGGGTGCGTGCGGAATGCGAGCCGAACGGCGCGCGCGCCGTACCCCGGCTTCGAGGCGACGGTGACGAGCGCCGCACGCCGGCCGATCGGGACCGAGGCCACGCCGTGCGCGTTGCTCCGCGCCGCGCGCCGGCCGATCTGCACCAGCGCGCCGCCGATCAGCGTTCCGAGGTCGCCGTCGACGACCGTGACCTGCACCGCACGCGGCCGATGGGGACGCGTCTCGACGGTCGAACGGGGTCTCGGGTGGGTCTGACCCGGGTCAGACCCCGACCGGCTCGGCGCGGCCTGCTCGCGCGACCCGCAACCGGCGGCCGGCGCGGCCAATACGACCAGGACGATCAGGCAGGCAGCGCGCCTCACGCTTCCGGCGTGACCGCTTCCTCCGCCTGCTCGCCCATCGGCTCGAGGGTGCCGCCGGCGTCCTCCAGGATCACCTGCGCGAAGTAGCGGGTCATGACGACTCCCTCGCGAAAGTCGCCGAACCGCGGCTCGGGCCGCTCGCCCACCGCGAGTGCCAACGCCAGCTCCGGGTACTGAGACCCGGCCGCCGTCGGCAGCGGGAAGCCACCGCCGAAACGCGGGTTGACGTCGGTCACCTCCAGATGTCCATCGGGTTCTCGAAAACACTGCACA
Source organism: uncultured Thermoleophilia bacterium (assembly GCA_963774355.1). Taxonomy (GTDB): domain Bacteria; phylum Actinomycetota; class Thermoleophilia; order Gaiellales; family Gaiellaceae; genus PALSA-600. Next base: position 291,524 of record CAVZER010000009.1, read on the forward strand.
TTCGCCGGACCGATGATGCGCAACGCCTCGGACACCCGCCGTCCGTGCTCGATCAGATCGGGATCGGCGATCGTCATGCCCTTGATCGATTCGCCGCCCTTCGACTCGATCATCGTCCGCGGAATCGCGGCGAGGCAGCGACCCTCGAGGTCGCAGAAGACGTCGACCGAGAACTCCTCGCCGAGGCACTGCGACTGCACCATCGATTCCGCCGCGGTGTAGCGCAGGAAGAAGTCGAGCTCCGCGCGGTCGGCGGCCCGGTAGATGTGCCGCGAGCCGAACCCGCGCCTCGCCTTGACGAGCACGGGATACCGGAGGTCGTCGGGCAACTCGTCCGGCAGCCAGGTCGGCGGGGTGCCGATGCCCTCCGCCTCGAAGAAGAGGTGCGCCAGGTACTTGTCGGCGCAGCGGTGGATCGACTCCGGCTCGGGGACGAGCACGACCGCGCCGCCGAGCTCGCTGCGGTGCTCGGCGAGCACGAGGTGGTCGAGGTCGGTGAGCGGGACGATCAGCCGCACCTCGTGCAGCTCGACGAGGTTGCGCAGCGCCGCGACGTAGCCGGGGTCGTCGACCGGCGGCACGATCGCACGGCGGTCGGAGTGGTAGAGGGCGGGTGCGAGCGGGTCGACGTCCGCCGAGATCGTGGTGGCTCCCGCCTCCCGGAAGGCCGTGACGATGTCGACGCGCTGACCCGCGCACGTGAACAGAACCGCGGTCACGAGGGCGCAGCGTAGCGACGGCGGGCCGGAACGCCCGCCACCACCGCGCCGGACGGCACGTCGCGGGTGACGACGGCACCGGCGCCGACGAGCGCGTTCGTCACCGATCGTGACGCCCCCGAGGATCACCGCTCCCGACCCGATCGCGGCGCCGTCTCCGACCCGCACCGGGAGGAGGGCCCAGTCGGACTCGCCCGCCAGCACCCCCTCCGGGTTCGTCGCGCGCGGCGTCTTGTCGTTCACGAAGAGGACGCCGTGCCCGATGAAGACGCCGTCGCCGATCTCGACGCCGTCGCAGATGAAGGTGTGGCTCTGGATCTTGCACATCGCGCCGACGACCGCACCACGCTGGATCTCGACGAACGTCCCGATGCGCGTGCCGTCGCCGATGCGGCAGCCGTAGAGGTTCGTGAACGAGTGGACGACGACGCCGGCGCCGAACTCGACGTCGTCGATCGAGCGATAGGGAGCCTCGTTCGCCGGCGCTCCGCTCACCGAACCGCGGCCTCCACCGTGGCGGCGACGCGCTGGAGCTCGGCGGGCTCGAGCTCCGGGAACAGCGGCAGCGACAACGCGCCCGCGGCCCACGCCTCGGCTGCCGGGAAGTCACCCGCCGCGTAGCCGAGCGACGCCAGCGCCGGCTGGAGATGAAGCGGGACCGGGTAGTGCATCCCGCTCGCGATCGCCTCGGCGCCGAGCGCGTCGCGCACGCGGTCGCGGAGCGGCGTCTGGATCACGTACAGATGCCAGACCGGCGCCGCCCAGTCCGCGACCGCCGGCGTCGTCACGTGACCGTCGAGGAGCTCGGTGTAGGCCGCGGCGTGACTGCGCCGCAGCTCGTTCCAGCCGTCGAGCCGCCTGAGCTTGACGCGCAGCACCGCCGCCTGCAGCGTGTCGAGGCGCTCGTTCCCTCCGATCGCGACGTGCTCGTACTTGCGGCTCTGGCCGAGGTCGCGGAGGACGCGGATCGCGTCGGCGAGTTGTTCGTTGTCCGTCGTGACCGCGCCTGCGTCACCGTAGGCGCCCAGGTTCTTCCCGGGATAGAAGCTGAACGCCGCAATGTCGGCGAGCGACCCGCACCGGCGTCCGCGGTACTCGGCGCCGTGAGCCTGCGCAGCGTCCTCGACGAAAGCGAGACCGTGCTCGTCGCAGATCGCGCGGATCGCGTCCGCGTCGCAGGGATGTCCGAACAGATCGACACCGACGATCGCTTTCGTCCGCGACGTGACGGCGGCCGCGGCGCGCTCGACGTCGATCTGCCCGTAGCGATCGCAGTCGACGAACACCGGTGTGGCGCCGAGCCTGACGAGCGGCAGGATCGTTGCGATGAACGTGTTCGCGGGGGCGATCACCTCATCCTCGGCTCCGAGCTCGAGCGCATCGAACGCGAGCGCCAGTGCGGCCGTGCCGGACGAAACGCCGACGGCGTGCTCGACGCTGCAGTAGTCGGCCCACTCCTCCTCGAAGCGCTTGACCTCCTCGCCGAGGATGTACTGCGTCGAGGCGATCGCGTCGATCACCGCGCGGTCGACCTCTTCCTTGATCGACGCGTACTGGCGCTTCAGGTCGACGAACTGGATTGGCTCGGGCACTCGCTGAGCCTAGCCACTGCCACGGCGGCCGCTACTGCAGCAACTCGCTGTAGACCGCGTCCGTCGCCCTGGCAGTCGCGTCCCAGCTGAACAGCCCCGCGCGCTCGAGACCACGGGCGCGCCATGAGGGCCGGTCGTCGACGACGTCGACGATGGCGTCGGCGATCGCCTCGGGGTCGAGCGGGTCGAAGAGCAGCGCCGCGTCGCCGCAGATCTCGGGCAGCGCGCCCGCGTTCGCCGCCGCGACTGGACATCCCGACGCCATCGCCTCGAGCGGCGGCTGTCCGAACCCCTCGTACAGCGACGGGAAGACGAGTGCCGAGGCGCGCCGGTAGAGCAGGGCGAGCTCGTCGTCGGAGACACGGCCGCGCCGCTCGACGCGGTCCGGAAGCGGGCCGTCGAATCCTCCGCCGGTGAGCACGAGCCGCAGCTCCGGCCGTTCGCGCCACACGAGCTGCATCGCCTCGATCAGTCGACGGTGATTCTTGTGCGGCCACGCCCGGGCCGGGTACAGCACAAACGGCTCGGGCGCCTCGTCGGAAGGCCGGAACCGCTCATGGTCGACGCCGGACCACACGACGCGGACGCGCTCCGGGTCGAGCCCGAGCTGCAGGGTCGCACGATCGCGGGCGAAGTCGCTCAGCACGATCACCCGCGCGGCACGACGAGCTCCGCGGTCGTAGGCGATCGAACGGTACACGCGTGTGGCCCGCGAGAAGTTGGCGGGCAGGTCGCGGTGCTGGACGTCGTGCAGGGTCACGACAGCAGGAACGCGCGGCGGCGGCAGCTCGACGGTGAGCGGATAGTGGACGACGGCGCAACCTGCCAAGGCGCGCCGAGCCGTCGGCCCGGTCGCGAACAGGAACTGCAGCGGCCGGGACCGAGGAAGCTCGACGACGCGCGCGCCGTCGTTGTTCGCGAGCTCCGAAGCCGTGCCGGGCACGACGATCCGGTAAGAGAGCCCGCCGACACGGGCGAGGCTCCGCACGAGCTCGCGCGCGTAAACCTCGCTGCCGCCGACCTGGCCCGGGGCGAGCGTCAGCAGCGAGAGGCCGACGACGCCTACGCGCGCCAACCGCCGGTCTCGCCCTTGTAGGTGCCGGCGAACAGCGCGAGCGGCGTGCGCAAGAGGATCAGCAGGTCGGTCTTCCAGTCGCGGTGGTTCACGTACCAGAGGTCGAGCTCGATCCGCTCGGACCATGGCAACGCAGCGCGACCGTGAATCTGCGCCCAGCCCGTGATCCCCGGCTTCACATCGAGCCGGTGCCGCTGAGCTTCGTCGTAGCGGTCGACCTGATAGCGAAGCGTCGGACGCGGTCCGATCACGGACATCTCACCTCGAACGACGTTCCAGAGCTGCGGCAGCTCGTCGAGCGAGAGCCTGCGGAGCACCCGGCCGGCACGCGTGATGCGCGTGTCGCCGCGGTCGACGGCGAGGCCTGCTCCGAGCTTCTCGGCGCCGACCACCATCGTGCGCAGCTTGAGCAGCTCGAAGTCGGCGCCGTCCTTGCCGACGCGCGTCTGCCGATACAGGACGGGGCCGCCGTCCTCGAGCTTCACCGCGAGTGCGGCGAGCGCCAGCACGGGCGACGTGACAACCAGACCCGCTCCGGCGATTGCGACGTCGAGCACACGATTCAACGCGTCCCCTCCGCGGTCTCCCACGTCGCCGGCACGCCGCGCCGCACGTAGTTCCAGAGCGAGACGAGTGTCGCCCACGTGACGAGGACGTAGTAGCGCGCGATACCCACCCCGAGCGCGGCTGCCAGCAGGAGCCCGAGCTGCGCGGCGAGCACCAGGTCGTAGAACCATCCGTGTGCAATCAGGGCGAGCGACGACGCCAGCAAGAGCACGTGGAGGAGCCCCGATGCGTAACGCAGGTGCCGGTGGGAGACGATCGCAACGGCGTAGCGGCCGCCCAGCCGCCGCAGCATCCCGCCCTTCGCGACGATCAGCCAGCAGTGCTCGAACATGCGCACCTTCCGGCGGTACTCCGTCTCGTTCGTCGGCGTCGCCTTCTCGTGCGCGGCGGCGCCGGGCTCGTACACAGCGCGACGGCCGTGCTGCACCATCAGGTACGGGAACGCGAGGTCGTGACCGAACCGCGGGTCGACCTCGACGTAGTCCGAGCGGCGGAGCGCGTAGATCGAACCGTTGCCGCCGGTGACCGACCCGAGTCGCGACTCGGCGCCGCGGACGCCCATCTCGTAGCGCCAGTACAGCCCTTCCTTGTTCGCGCCGTCCGAGCTGACGATGTGCAGCTGCCCGCACACGTACGCGACGTCCGGGTCGGCGAACGGGCGCACGAGACGGCGCAATGCGTCGGGCGCCCAGGTCGAGTTCGCGTCGGTGAACGCGACGATGTCGCTGTCGGTCAAGCGCACCGCTCGATCCTGCGCCGCGACCTTCCCGCCGCGCGGATTCGAGATCACCTGCACCGCCGGGAACTGCAGCGCGATCGCCTCGGTGCGGTCGTCCGACGCGTCGGAGGAGACGACGATCTGGAGCAGCTCCGCCGGATAGTCGAGCGCGAGCAGGTTCTCGAGCCGGCGCGCGATCACCGTCTCCTCGTTGTAGGCGGCAACGATCACGGTCACGCTCGGCTCGACGTCGTCCACGCGCACCGGCCGCGAAGCCACGCGCGCGAAGGCGATCGCCGCCAGCGGGTAGAGGACGTGGGTCCACGCGAGAGCAGCGAGCGAGACCCAGAAGATGACGATCACGACGGTCACAGCGCGAGTGTAGTTCGCGCCGGTTCGCTCAATCCGCGCCCGCGACGAGACTCGCGACGAGCGTTCGGTACCGCGCCAACGCGACCGGACGGTCGGCCTCGCGCTCGACGTAGACCCGGCCCCTCCGGCCCATCTCTTCGAGGTCGCGCTCGCCGTCGTGCGCCGCGCGGATCTCCCGCGCGAGCAGGTCGGGCCGGTCGGGGGGGATCGTCACGCCGCAACCGACCTCGGTGACGAGCTGCGCTGTCTCGCTGTCCGCGTCCGCGGCCACGATCACCGGTCGGCCGGCGGCGAGAATCCCGTAAAGCCGACTCGGCACGACGAAGCCCGCGAGGCCCTTCGCGAGCCCGACGTAGTGGATGTGCGCACTCGCCAGTGACTGCGGCAGCACCTCGCGCGGCTGATACGGGAGGAAGAGCACCTTGTCGGCGTCGAGACGCTCCGCGAGGTCGCTGATCTCTCCGAATCGAGCCCCGAAGCCGACGATCGGGACGACGAGGCTGTCGAGGTCGCGCAGCAGCGTCGTCGCTCGGACGAGGTTGTCGAGATCTTGAGCATGACCGACATTGCCGGAGTGCATCACGACGAACCGGCCGGCAAGGCCGTGCTCGCCCGCCCAGGCGTTCTCACGCTTCATCGGCTGGATCTCGTTGGCATCGACCCAGTTGGGAATGACGCTGATGCGCTCCGGAGGCGCCCCTTTTTCAATCAGCCGCGACCGCATGCGCTCGCCGATCGCGACGATGTGGTCGGCGCGACGCAGGTAGAAGGCGACGAGCCGCCGCAGGATGCTGACGACCACAGGATTCGTCAGCCGATCGAGCTCGGTCGCGATCTCCGGGAAGACGTCCTCGCTGATCACGAGCAACGGGACACGAAACCGTCGAGCGACGGCAACAGCAAGGTCGCCGACGATCGGCGGATCGGTCATGCACATCACGAGCGACGGGGTTTCGATCGACAGCGACCGCACGATGCTGTCAGCGAGGTACGTCGCATAGTTGATACCGCGGCGGCGAAGATTGGTCCGATCGAAGGTGGTCGAGCGCGTGCGGAGCACACGTACTCCGTTCATGAACTCTGAGTCAGGCAGGTCAGGTCGCCCGTGAAGACGACCGGTCACAACGGTGACGTCGTACTGCATCGCGAGCGCCTCGCACAGATCGGCGAGGAGATTCGCAGTCGCCTCGACACCCGGCCTGTAGTACTGGTTGAGCACGAGGAGGCGTGGGCGACCGCCGACATCGAGACTCTCAGTCAGAAGATGACCCCATCCGGTCGTGCGGCTGTGCACGCCGCGCACGACGCAGGTCCACGGCCAACTCGCCAACGCGCGTTGAGAGCACCCGATGGCGTGTCGATGCGACCAGGCGACGCCGGAGCGGCAGATAGCGGAAGCTCTCGTGGCCGCCGAAGCGACCGCTCGGCCAGACACCCGGTGGAGGCTCGTGACCCAGCTTGCGTAGAAGCACCGTCCGCTCGCTGATCGGACCTTCGATCTGCCATGAGGCGACGCCGCGCAAGCCGTCCAAGATTGCGAGTACCGGCGGGAGGTACGCGTCGTCGAGCAACATCAGCCCTCCCACTCGGAGCCGTTGTCCGGCGTGCCACCAGTCGAGAATGGCGTAGGGGAACCCATGCGCCCCGTCGACCAGGACGATGTCGAGGTCGCTTTGCGGCAACCCCGAGAGCACGTCTTCCGAGGAGCCGATCACAAACTCGACGCGATTCGCGTCGATGCCGAGATCACGGCAGGCGCGTCGAACCGCTGCTTCCTCGTCTGCCTCAGGTGTTACGGCGAGGTGCCTGGCGCCCGAGGCCGCGAACACGATCGTGCTGAGCCCCACACCGGTCTCCAATGTTGCCATCTCTGGGTCAACGTGCCTCTCGAGCCACTCGAGAGCCGCCCACGACAACCCCGCGCAAGTCCGACCGCCCTCGTGGATCAGAGGTCGGCGCTCGCGCAGCAACGGTGTGACCGCGCCAGGCACAGGCGGACGATAATCGCACCTCTTAGCGGATCTAGGCGGCGCCGGCGGCAGCCTTGACAAGGCGCACGAAACCCTGAACGCTGTCGGCGTAGCCCCAGTCGGCGACGATCTCTCGAGAGCGGCGGCCGAACCGGTGTCGTTCATCCTCGTCCGCCGCAAGCTCGGACAGAGCAGTCGCCGTAGCGCCAACGTCATCCGGCGGAACAAGCACACCGTTTTCCCCGGGCCGGAGCAGATCATGAGCCGCTCCCACGTGGTCGGAAAGGACGAGCGGCAACCCGCATGACGCCGCTTCGTTCACGACAACACCCCATGGCTCGTGTCGTGAGACGAGGGCGAAGACATCACTCGCGACATAGGTCTCGACGATCCGATCCCAATCGATCGCGCCGGTGAAAACGACACGAGCTCCCAGTTCCCGCGCAAGCGCCTCGAGCCGGGGACGTTCCGGGCCGTCACCGACAAGGACAAGCGCAACCGGAGGGCCGGCCGAAGTTGCGGCGCGTAGCAACGTGTCGAGTGCTTTCTCCTCGATGAGTCGCGCGACGCAGACGACCACGACCTCGTCCTCGTCGAACCCGAGCTGTCGGCGGATCTCAACCCGTCGGCCCACGAGCGCGTCGGCACGCCGGCCGAACTCTTCGACGTCGATCGTGTTCGCGAACGTTGCAATTTGATCGGGACGAGCTCCGCGCGCAATCATCGAGGCGCGTACGAGCGATCCGGTGACAAGTACGCCTGCCGCATGCCGGACGACGCGAGGAACGACGGCCTTCTTGACTACGCCACGCCACGCGGCCCGCGGATCGCGGTCGTGGCTCTCGACCACCAGGACGTAGGGCACTCGCCTGAGGCGGCACCAAACGATTGCGGCCTGCGAGCTGAACGTGCTCCACCCTGACACGACCACCACGTCGGGACGAAGTCGTTCAAGGGCCTGGATCACGCCCGGCGTGATGCGGTAGTCGTGTCGCAAGAGTCTGCCGGCGCCGGGAAGCCGAAAGCCTGCGAGGAACTGATGGGTGTGGCGATTCGCAACGCGCCACGTCCGTCCCGCGAGCGCCCGAGAGGAGTAAACGACAACGAGGTCGATGTCCGGCCGCTCGCCGATCAGGTCGAAGAGCGGCGAGCGGTACGAGGTCGGTTCAGGGAAGATGCCGACGACCTTCATCGGACACCCAGCTTCCATCCGATCTTCCTTGCGGTCTCGCGCGCCCGCAGCACCGATCCGAGGTTGCGGCGGATCGAAAAGTCGGCGCGCATCTTGTGACTCGCGTCGTGGAGTGTGTAGATCCGCGCCTTGCCGCCCCCAAGAGCGACGTTGTGCTTCGCCTCGGCGCCGTAGTAGGCCTCGTCCTTGCCCCCCTCGAGGTGCGCGTAGTCATGCGGCTGATGGATCGCGACGACCGCGTCCGTCGCATCGATGACAGGCCCGAGCTGGCGCGCTTTCCAGATCATCCAGTTGTCGAACCCGGCACGCCCCACTAGGAACGGTGGCAGAGGATCGAACAAACCGCTCGGGAACACGAACCAGTCGATCGCAGCCGGCCCACGGAGCCGGCCCTCGCGCAGGGCGCGCTGCCTGAGCTGGTCCGGATCGTCGAGCTCCGGATCGTCGAGGGAGAGATCACGCGTCTGGCCGACTAGCAGAAAGCGCGGCGAGGTGCGGACCGCATCAACTGCGGCGAGCAGATCCTTCGTCAGCACGACGTCGGAGTTCACGAAGCACTCGATGCCGGCTGGTGCGAGCTGACCGATCGTGGCAAAAGCGGAGTCGAGACGCGGAGCGCCGTGTTCGCCCCTGAGAACTCCATCGACGTGCTCCAGGTCGAACTGTGCCGCTGCGTCGGCTACTCCGGGCTCATTCCCAATCAGAACAGCTCGGCCGCCGAGCGCCGACCAGCTCTTCACTGCGCGACGTTGCCGACTCCCCGTGTCACCCTCGAATGTCTTTGGAATCGAGAAGATCGTAAGCACGTGCGCGAGAGTATCGCGAGCCTCATTGGATCCGACAGACCCTCGCTATGATCGATGTTTGGTCTTCGGCCGCGCCTCTTTCACGTCTGTCGTTGAGGTCGACCGTCTCATCGAGTGTCCTTGGTGCGAACGGACGTGCGTGGCCATCTCCGGAACGCTCGTCGCGTCGGCGATCTCGACCGACGACCAGCGGTGACAGCCGCGCGGCGCGCGGCGGTCGGTGCCGTGCGGCGCGCAGGGCTGTACGGGACTGCGAAACGGCTCGAGGGGAGGTTTGGCAGACTCACCCGGGCCGGGCGCCTAAGCCGCGAACAACTGAGGACCGCCGAGGCGTTCTACGGACAGTTCGTACGGCGCGGAGATCTCTGCTTCGACGTCGGCGCGAACCACGGAAAACGCGTCGAGGTATTCAGACGCCTGGGCGCACGTGTTGTTGCCATCGAGCCTCAAGAGGCATGCGTCGTTTCTCTCCGTGAGAGATTCGGTGGCGATGGCGAAGTCACGATTGTTGACGCGGGTCTGTCCTCCGGTCCCGGCGCGCGCGATCTCCTCATCGCGTCGACCGACACGCTCTCAACCATGTCGCCGTCGTTTGCGGTGGCGACGCGAGCGAGCGGCCGATTCGAGTCCGAGGAGTGGGGATCGTCCACACAGGTGCGGGTCACGACGCTCGACGACCTTATCTCAGTGTTTGGTGCGCCCGCGTTCACGAAGATTGACGTCGAGGGGCACGAGCACGAGGTCCTTGAGGGTCTCTCAACTGCGTTACCGGCCCTCTCCCTAGAGGTCGTGTCAGAACTCGCGTCGCAGGCAATCGCGTGCATCGACACGCTGGAGAAGCTTGGTCGCTACACGTTCGCCTACAGTCCAGGCGAAACGTTCGTCTACGCCTGGGCGGGGGAAACCGAAACTCGGGCAAGGACGTTGGTAAGCGGACTTGCTGCCGGCGAGTTTGGCGACCTGTACGCGTTCCTCATGCCCGGCCGTGACGAGGCGCCAATTGAGGCGCGGAAGGCGGCGCCTGGCGGCACGGGCGCTAACGTGCCGACCATGCTCAACGCGCGAAGGAGCTAGCGATGCAGCCAGTGAACCAAGCACGGGACAATTCGCTCAGCGCACCGGACATCGAACCGGAGCCGCTTCCGGACTGGCTTCCCGCGGGGCCGACGATCGTGATTCAACCGCGACACCCCTGGTCACTCGGGATCCGCTCTCTGCTTGCGCATCGTGAGCTCACGTACTTTCTGGCGCGGAGGGACGTAAAGCTCCGTTACAAACAGACGTTCTTCGGCGTCGGTTGGGCGTTGATCCAACCGGTTCTGTTGTTGGGCGTGTTCGGACTGTTCTTCGGGAGACTCGCCGGCCTCCCCTCGGACGGGCTTCCCTACTCGATCTTCGTACTCGCTGCGCTTGTACCTTGGACATTTTTCTCGAGCGCGCTCCCGGCGTCTTCGCGTAGCGTCGTCACTTCGAATCAACTGGTTTCGAAGGTCTATTTCCCTCGGCTGATCATTCCCGTAGCCGCAGCAGCCGCGTTCCTCATCGACCTGTTGATCGCTCTCGCGTTTCAGGTGGTCGTCCAGCCATTCTGGGGTATTTACCCGACCTGGCGGTTCGCCTTCATCCCACTCCTGGTCGTGTTTGCGTTTCTGACAGCTCTTGGCTTCGGCATTTTCTTCGCGGCGCTGAACGTTCGCTATCGCGACGTGGCCTACGTGGTGCCCTTTCTGATTCAAGCTCTGATGTTTGCGTCGCCTATCGGCTATCCGAGCGCCTTGATTCCGAGCAATCTGCGTGCGCTCTACGGGCTCAATCCACTCGCCGGCCTAATCGAGGGCTTTCGTTGGACGACGGCTGACGCGTCGACACATCCTCTCTCGCAGGTTCTGGTCTCGCTGACGGTGACACTCGTCATGGTGTTCGGTGGACTCGTGTATTTCGCGCGAACAGAGGGCTCGTTCGCGGACGTGATCTGATGGCGACAATGGTCAAAGCGTCGGATTTGGGGAAGCGCTACCGGCTTGGCTCAACCACAGCCGGCTATGGCCGGCTGACCGAATCGCTTTCGAATATCGCGCGTCGGAGGAAGGGTGAGCAATCGCTCGAGCACCTCGATGTCTGGGCCCTCAAGGAGGCGACATTCGACGTCGAGCAGGGTGAGGTCGTCGGACTCATCGGTCGAAACGGTGCGGGCAAATCCACGTTGCTCAAGCTCCTCGCTCGCGTCACCGAACCGACGGTCGGCAGAGCCGAGATCCATGGTCGGGTTGGATCGCTGCTCGAGGTCGGCACCGGATTCCATCCGGAGTTGACAGGGGGCGAGAACGTCTACCTAAGCGGAACGATCCTTGGCATGAAGAACTCGGAGATCCAGCGCAAGTTCGACGAGATCGTTGCCTTCGCAGAGATCGAAGCGTTCATCGACACGCCCGTAAAGCGCTACTCAAGCGGGATGGGCCTGCGCCTGGGCTTCGCGGTCGCAGCATTCCTCGAGCCCGAGGTTCTCCTCGTCGACGAAGTGCTGGCCGTGGGGGATCGGAAGTTTCGTGAAAAATGCCTGGGGCGGATCAGCGAGGTGAGCCAGGACGACGGCCGCACGGTGTTCTTCGTCAGCCACGATCTGAACGCGATCCTTTCGACGTGCTCGCGCGCGATGCTGATCGAGAGCGGCCACATCGTGCATGACGGGCCGACGCTGGATGTCGTGTCGGCGTACGAGGAGCGTCAGTCGGCGCTGGGTCAGGTCGGAACGGTGTTCAAGCGGGAAAAGCCACACCCCCGCTTCCCGGTGCCGGTCTTTCTGGGGGCGCGTATCGAGACCGGAGACGTTGACAGCGATCGGTTCGCAAGCCACGGACAGCCGCTTCAGATCGTGATCGAGACGAACCCCGAGTCGACCATCGGCCGGTTCGGCATCGACATCCTCGTCACGGACAGACGTCAGCGACCCGTCACGTACATCTCCTCCGTGGAGATGCAAGGGATGTACTTCGAGCCAGGCGACGTCGCTGAATGCGACATCTCGTTCTTGCCACTCGCCCAGGGCGTTTATTTCGTCGCCTTGCTCGCACACCTTCCTGGCGTGCAGCCATTCGACTACTGGGGCGGTGAAATTGCGTTCGACGTACTTCGATTCGATCCGTTCGAAACAGGGTCGACGTTCGTACCCACGGACGAGGTCGGGAGCGTCGTGCCATCACACCATTGGTCGCTCGCTGAGAGTCGACGATGAAGGCTTTGCAGCCCGCGCCGAGCGAGCCGGAATCAACCACCCTGCCTGTCACTCCAACACTGAGGGAACGGGCACGCAGGATCAAGCAGCTCCGCAGGGTCGTTCGAATTGGCAGAGCGCTCGGAAGGCCGTTCGCCGACGCCACGACCTCGATTGCGTCACTCGCCAAGTACCCCCGGTTCTTCGGCGAGTTCGTCGACTACCGTCGCGTCGCCGCACCCAACTCAACCGCTCTCGAAGACGTTTACCCGTGCCTCGACGATCTGACGCCCACGACACGCTACGACGCGCACTACCTCTATCAGGCGGTCTGGGCCTCGACGAGAATCGCCTCAGCGGCTCCAGCCGATCATGTCGACGTCGGATCAGACATTCGGTTCGTCTGCAATCTGACAGCCCTTTGCGACGTGACATTTCTCGACATCCGCCCACTCGAGATCGACCTGCCGCGACTTCGATCGATCGCCGGCTCGATCCTGTCCATGCCGTTCCACGACCTGACTCAAGAATCAGTGTCGTGCTTGCACGTAGCAGAGCACATCGGGCTGGGTCGGTACGGCGATCCGCTCGATCCCGGAGGAACGCGCAAGGCGTGCTCAGAGCTCGAACGAATCGTCGCGCCCGGGGGTCGGCTCTACCTTTCCCTTCCCGTTGGCCGCGAGCGGACGTGCTTCAACGCCCACCGAATCCATTCGGCTTCGTCGGTGCCGAGGCTGTTCCCAGAGCTCGAGCTCGTCGAATTCTCGCTCGTCGACGACAGCGGTCGCTACGTCGTCGACACCGACCTGTTTGCCGGCGACGCACTCGAATTCGGATGCGGACTGTTCCTGTTCCGGCGACCGGAATAACGGAGTTGACGCTCCTCCTCAATCAACAGACGCGCGACGATTGGGTCGCATCGATCGCGGCGCAGATGGAAACAGGCGCGGCAATCTTGGACGTCGGTGCAGGGCAGTGTCGATACCGGGAGTTGTTTGCCCACTGCGAGTATCGATCGCAAGACTTCGGCGCCTACCCAGGGACTGACGATGGGCTCTTCCAGGAGGCGTGGACGTACGGCGACATCGACTACACCAGCGACATCACGTCGATCCCGGTAGACGACGCGAGCTTCGACGCGGTGCTGTGCACCGAGGTGCTCGAACACGTGCTTCATCCGATTGAGGCGATCGGCGAGATGTCCCGCATCCTCCGCCCCGGCGGTCGGCTCTATCTCTCCGCGCCCCTCGGGTCTGGTCTCCACCAGGAGCCCTTTCACTTCTACGGCGGGTTCACTCCTCACTTCTACCAGGAGGTTCTCGCGTCGTTCGATCTGTCGATCGTCTCGATAACAACGAACGGGCACTTCTTCCAGTTGCTCGCACAAGAGCTCGAGCGCGCGGAAAGCATCGTCCGAACCGCCGGTCTGCGACGCTGGGATCCAAAGCGGCTGCTCGTGCGGGTACTCGCCGATCGCCACGTGACGCAACGCATCCTCGCGCTCGATCGCGACGCCCCGGTCGCCGAGTTCACGATTGGCTATCACGTCGAGGCCCTCAAGCCCGAGGTTGACAACGGCCAGTGAACCCGGACTTTCTGCCACTTCTCCGCTGCCCGTCGAGCGGCTCGCCCCTTCGCCTCGAAGCTCGCAATACGTCGAAGTCTGGCTCGGTGATCGAAGGGGAACTCGTGAGCGAGACCGGTGTGCATTGGCCGATCCGCGAGGCTGTGCCTCGCTTCGTCGTCGCCGACGACACCCGCGTCGAGAGCTTCGGGCTCGAGTGGCATCGGTGGGCGCGCACCCAGTTCGAAAGCGAGAACGTCCGCCGACCGATGGCTGGTCACACCACGCGGATGTGGGAGCAGATCTGCGATCCACCGACATCGCTCTCCGGCACGACCGTCGTCGACTACGGGTGTGGTGCCGGACGCTTCGTTGACGTCGCGCGCTCACGGGGTGCGCGCGTCGTCGGTATCGAACTGAGCTCAGCTGCCGCCGTCGCTCGCCGCAATTTCAGGGACGACCCGGAGGTTCTGATCGTCCAGGGTGACGTGCTCCGACCGCCCTTTGCACCAGGCGCATTCGACGGCGGGTTTTCAATCGGTGTGCTCCATCACACGCCCGACCCCGCGACCGGCCTCGCCGCACTTGCGGGCGCGATCCGTGACGGGGGATGGATTGCTTGTTGCGTCTACCCGAAAGGCGAGTTCTACGACTACACGTCGGTAGCCCGCATGCGGCGGCTCCAGCAACGAACGAGAGGGGCGATCGCGTTTCGATTTGCGTCCGCGTATGCGCACCTCGCTGCATACGTGCTCGCACCCCTGCTCGGCCGTGCTCGCGTGATCCCCGCCGTACGACCGGTGGTCGATTACGTGGCGACAGAATGGCTTCCGTTTCTCGAGCTGCCGGATCCGCGTTGGCGGGTCCTCGACATGTTCGATGCCATCAGTCCTGCCATCGCGACGACGCACGATCCCGACGAGCTCGAAGAGTGGTTCGCGGCAGCGGGGTGCAGCGATATCCGTTGGACGCCATGGTGCGCGACCTCAGCGGTGGCCGCGGTTCATCGATGACAAACCATCGCCGCAGACCGCGGCTCGTGATCTACAGCGAACTTGCGCTCTACCCGATTCACTGGGCCGCCTTCCAACACCTTTGTGCGGAGTACGACGTCGAGGGCGTCGCGTTCGCCCGCTCCACAGCTGGTCTCCCGGCTGTCCACCAACAGCTCGGTTGGGCCGATGCAGCCAGCGCAGGCATCGACATTCGAACGATCCCGAATGCGTCGCCCATCAGCCGCATCCATTGGTTGCGCCGCGAGCTTCGCGCGCTTCAACCAGACGCCATCTGGCTGCAGCAAGAACCGACCGATCTCCTCGCGCTCGAGCTCCTTGCCGCCGCACGGTTCTGGCGCGAACCGCGGATTGTCTGTGCCGTCTGCGAAAATATTTTCTCGGGCGCAGGACCAAGGATCCGTGTCGCAGGACGACTGCTTTGGCCCCGACTCGACGGACTCGCCGCGGTCGCCACCGCCTCGTTGCAGGGCGTGCGGGCGATCGGGATGCCTGCCTCCATTCCCTCCGACGTCCTGGTCGCAGGAGCGCTGCCGCCGCCGGCGGCCATCAGGCCTGCGAGCCTCCCCTTTCCAATCGAACCTGAGGACTTCGTCGTCGGGTTCGCCGGCCGGATCACTCCAGAGAAGGGCTGGCGTGACCTCGCCACCGCCGTCGCCACCCTCCCAGGCTCGTTCAAGCTCGTGCTTGCGGGCAGCGACAACGACTCCCTCGTCCGGGCGAGGCTCGAGGATCCCGCCCTGCGCGGCCGCGCCTCCTATGTCGGACTGCTCGGCCGCGAGGCACTTTGGAGCTTCTACGCCTCGCTCGACTGCCTCGTCCTGCCTTCTCGGACCACTCCCTCATGGAAGGAACAGTTCGGGGGGGTTCTCGCCGACGCGATGGCGATCGGCCTTCCGGTCGTCGGCTCGTCGAGCGGCGCAATTCCAGAGGTGATCGGCCCAGCCGGTCTCATCTTTACCGAGGGAAACGTCGGGGCAATCGCCGAGAGCCTCCAGCACCTCGCCCTGAATCCGGACCTGCGGAAGGAGCTCGGACGCCAGGGTCGCGAGCGTTTTGAGCACGAGTTCTCGATCCCCGCGTACGCCCGTAAGCTCGCAGGTCTACTTGGGTTGACCTCGACCGTAGCTCTGGAGGGCGATCAGAGCGGCTCAGCGAGCGCGTGAGCATCGTCGATCTCGCTGAATGTGTAACGCAGGGAGGCGAGGATTGCCTTCGCAGCCGCTGTCGACGCACCGTGATCTTCGATCAGCACCATTGGTCTGTCCTCGGCGAGGATGCGTCTCATCCCCTCGACGGCAAGCTCGTCCGCGCCCTCGACGTCCAGCTTCACGAAGTCAACCGTCGTGCCGTCGAAGTAGCCGTCAAGGGCGACTGACGGAGCGGTCGGGGACTCGCCGTCGGCGACGCCCAGATGGTGCTCGAACGACGAGGCGCCGTCGGCCAGATGAGCCTGACCGTCACCGGCCGACACGAACGCCTGCACGACGACCGCATTCTCAACTAAGTTCAGCGCCAGGTTTTCGCGCAGGCGGGTGCAGTTGATCTCGCTCGGTTCGAAGGCGACGACGCGACCGTTCGCTCCGCGCCGCGCGAACCATGACCAAGGTCATGTATCCGATGTGAGCGCCCGCATCGACGCACGTCATCCCCGGCCTAACCGCGGAATTGACCGCCGTGACGACAGCCGGCTCGTACGGTCCGGTGATGTATTGGCGCTCGGAGGGCTCTGCGACCTTGAACCGTGCCCCGTCCAGCGGTCCTGTCAGGGTCCAGACATAGCCCGGATCGCGAAGTGGATCAATCCGACGCACCACCGCACCGACGAAGGGAACGCGTCAGGACGGCCGCTCGTAGCTCAGGTGGTAGATGCATACGGATGCGGTGGACAAGCGCCTTCGTCACGTAGCCCAGAGTCTAGAAACCGCCGATGCGTTCGCGGGCGGATGCCCAGCGAGAGGTCTCGAGGCTACCTGGCTAGTCTTCGTCGTAGTGAGGATCTTCTTCGCCGCTCCCGCCACGGCGCATCAGGGGGCGCTGCCTTCGTCGACTCTCTGGCATGCGAATCTCTATCAACCGCTCGTCGACCTTGGGCACGACGTCGTCGTCTTCGACTTCGACTACAGCGAGTTCAACCGAAACCTCGACCCGTCCGACCCGAAGCAGCGAGCGTTCACGGCAGAGAACCGGCCTCGGTTTAGCGAGCAGCTCGATCAAGCAGTTCGACGACGCACACGCAAGAGCAGCGGTCGATCTGTTCTTCAGCTACTTCTACTCGTCCTACGTCGAGCCGGAGGCGATCCGCGATATTGGCGCCGCCGGGCCTGTGACCGTGAATTGGTACTGCAACGCCTCGTATCAGTTCGCCCTCGTCCGGGAGATTGCGCCGGCCTACAACTACTGCTTGGTTCCCGAGCGCTTCCGGCTCGACGACTATCGCGCAGCGGGCGCGACGCCGATCTATTGCCAGGAGGCGGCGAATCCTCAGGTCTACCGTCCGTACGAGTTGCCGCGCACGTATGACGTCGCCTTCGTCGGGCAACGGTACGGCGACCGTGGGGTTTTCCTGCGCCGGCTGATCGACGCCGGAGTCGACGCGCGCGCGTGGGGGCCCCATTGGGACGAGCCGCCGCCCCGTCGTGCGCCCGTGGCGTCGAGTCGCCGGCCGCACGAAGCGAGCACTTCTTCGACAGCCCGAACCGCCTTTCGGAGAGCTTCCGGCCGACCACTGCGGACCCCCGCTGGGTGATCTCGAATACATCCAGATGTACAGCCGAAGCGCAATCAGTCTCGGATTCACCAAAGTCGCAAGCTTCGACGCCAACGGCTCAGCTCTCAAGCAAGTCCGTCTTCGTGACTTCGAGGCGACGATGAGCGGTGCGTTTTACCTCGTCGAGGAGTGCGACGAGTTGAACGACTTTTTCGAGCCGAATCGCGAGATCGTCTGTTTCTCCGACCCCGACGAACTAGTGGAAAAGGCGCGCTACTACCTCGATCACGACGCCGATCGCGAGCGGATCAGCCTCGCCGGTCTTCTACGGGCGCGGGCGGAGCACACGTGGCACGGACGCTTCCGCAAGGTGTTCTCGGAGATCGGACTGGCCTAGCGCCACCATGTGCGGCATCGCGGCGATCATCTCCCCGTCCGGAGCCGCAGCGGACGACATCGGCCGCATGGCCGACGTGCTGGCGCACAGGGGCCCCGACGATGCGGGTGTCTGGCTCGGCACGGGTTGTGCGCTCGGCCACAGGCGGTTGTCTGTAATCGACATCGCCGGCGGCCGGCAGCCGATGGCCTCGGCCGACGGCCGCCTCGTGATCGTCTTCAACGGCGAGATCTACAACTACCGCGACCTCCGCGACCAACTGCGCGTGGCCGGACGCAGGTTCCGCACATCGTCAGACACGGAGGTCGTGCTGGAGGGGTTCCAGCACTACGGTGAGGACGTCGTTCACCACCTGAACGGGCAATTCGCTTTCCTGATCTGGGACACCGAGCGCTCGCAGGCGTTCGCAGCGCGCGACCGGACCGGGGAGAAACCGCTCTACTGGAGTCGCCCGTCGGAACGCGAGCTCGTAGTCGCATCTGAAGTACGCGGCCTGCTCGCCTCCGGTCGGGTGCGGCCGAGACTCAACCCAGCGGCTGTTCAGGCCTACCTCGCGCTCAACTACGTGCCGGCCGACATCGGCATCTACGAGAACGTCCGGCCGATCCCACCCGGCCATCGTCTGAGATGGGCAAACGGCACGCTTTCCATCGAGAGGTACTGGCGGCCCACATATTCGACGAACGACCTCTCGATCAACGAGGCCGCGCACCGGGTACGCGAATTACTCGAGGCAGCAGTCGAGCGGCAGACGACCGCTGCAGACGTCGACGTCGGCTGCTTTCTCAGCGGCGGCCGCGACTCGGCGTCGGTGGCCGCGTTGATGGCACTCCACGCCAACGGCCTCAACACATTTTCGGTGGGGTTCGGCGACCTGATCAACGAACTTCCCTTCGCTCGTGCGGTGGCAGAGGCCCACGGGACGACTCACCACGAACTGCAGATGGACATCGACGTCGGTGGAACGTGGAACGCGTCGCGGACGCCTTCGACGAACCGTTCGGCGACTCGTCCAGCATCCCGACGTTCCTGATCGCGGAGTTCGCGCGCCGGCACGTGAAGGTCGTCCTGAGCGGCGACGGCGGCGACGAGCTGTTCGGCGGGTATGAGTGGTACCGCCCACTCGTCACTGGGCATGAGGCGGGCGCCTCGAACCTCCGAGCAATGGGCGTCCAAGGTCGGACGCTCTTCACCCGCGCGTTCGCCAAGGCTGGAGTCGCGTCGCAAGAAGGCGTTGCACGTGCGTTGCACGAAAGTCACGGGATACGCCTCAACCGTCGCTTCAGTGATCCTTTCGATCGGCACGTCGCCTTCGTGGCGAACGAGGTCGACGCGCGCGTAGTGAATGCAGACGGCGATGCGACGTGCCTCCTCGACCAGCTCTACCGACCTGGGCACGACGTCAGCGGACTCGATCGCGCCGTCGACTTCGACGTACGTTGCTATCTGCCAGGCGACATCCTTGTCAAGGTCGACCGGGCATCGATGGCGCACGGCCTCGAGGTTCGCTCGCCCTTTCTCGACGCAGAGCTCGTGGACTTTGTCCTGTCACTTCCGCTGTCCGTCCGGCTCGACCGGGGATCGTCGAAGTCGCTGCTCGCAACGGCCGCCAAGGATCTATGGCCGGATGTCATCCGGCGGCGGACCAAGCAGGGCTTCGGTGCTCCGCTCGCCGCATGGCTCGGGCGGCCGGACGTGAGCGAGATCGAGCGACGCGTGCGGGCGCGCGGGGTCGCCATTGATGCACGTCGTCGAGGACGGCGAGCCTTACACGTCGTCGGCCGAATCACGGTGGAACCTCATCTGCCTCGGTCTGTGGCTCGAACGCCACGAAGAGTGTCTGAACCACGCGTAACGATCGTCATCGCGGTCCGGAACGGTGAGGACTTCGTCGAGGAAGCAGTGCTCAGCGTCCTCGGCCAGACCTATCAGGCGCTACGACTGCTCGTGGTCGACGACGGATCGACAGATGGAACGCACGCCGATCCTCGAGCGACTCGCACGAGGTCGACGAACGGGTCGAAGCCTTGGCCAACGCCGGGGAGCCAGGGCTCGCGGGGGCACTCGGGTATGCATTCGCCGCCGTCACAACCGAATACATCGCCCGCCTCGACGCCGACGATCTCGCGGCTTCTGACCGGATCGAACGGCAGATTGCGTATCTCGACGACCACCCGCGCGGTCGGGCTGCTCGGGTCGGCCTGCACCGTCTTCGACAAGAACGGCGACCGCGGCGTGTGGTCGCTTCCGACTGCCCCGCTCGCAGTGCGTTGGCGGTCTCTGCTCGCCAACCCGTTTCTGCATCCCACTGTCGCTATCCGTCGAGCGGTACTCGTCGAAGCGAAGCTGAACTACGACCCGCGACTTCCTGCAGCCCAGGACTATGACCTCTGGTCGCGGGCGCTGAGACACACGGACGGCGCCAATCTCCCGACGCCGCTCGTGCGCTATCGCATCCATGATGGTCAGATGACGTCCCGTGCGCCGCGACGACCAGCTCGACGTGCACGACCGGGTCGCCGCCCGCACGATCAGGTCTGAGCTGCCGGAAGTAGACATCGCGGAGTCGCATGTGCGCGACCTGCGTGCGCTTTTCCATGGTGGCGGCGAGCTTCCGAGCGATCCCGTCGAAACGGCCTCTCTGTATCTCGACCTACTCGACCTCTTTCTCGACCGGAGCGCATCGGCCGGCGCCGACCAGACGGCGCTCAAGCACGCGGAGGCACGGCGCGTCCTGAGCTGCGCTCAACCGCACCGGCGACTTCCGGCGTGGACGAAAACTTGCGCTGCGAATCCTGCGGCTCGACCCCGTTCTTCCACTCCGGGCACTCTCTGCCGCCGGTTCGCGCGGCGCAGGCAGGCGGAGCCGCTGAGGATTCTGCAGGTCAGTCGTTCGAACGTCGGCGGGGGCGCGGAGCGGGTTGCGCTCGAGCTTCATCGGCACTACAGGCTCGCCGGCCATGACGCCATACTCGCGGTCGGCCAGGCGACGGGCCTCCCCGCCTCTGGTGTCTTGGAAATGGAGAACCGTGGCCTGTCGTGGTCCGCCCACGCGTTGGCCATGAGGCACGGACTACCACGGCTCGCCCGGCTGGCGCGCGCGGCGCGGACCCCGGTGTCGCCGTGGACGCGGTACTCGGGCGAGAGGACTTTCGGTTTCCTGCGACGGCACGTCTCGTCGACGTTGCCGGGTCTCCCTTCGAGGTGGCTCACCTCCATAACCTTCACGGCGGCTACTTCGACCTCCGCGAGCTCGCTGTCCTCTCCCGCCGATTTCCGGTCGTCGTGACACCTCACGATATGTGGCTCGCGACCGGACACTGCGCCCACAGCCTTGGGTGCGAGCGCTGGCTCGCAGGCTGCGGCTCGTGTCCTCACCTACGCGTGTACCCGGCGCTCCTTCGTGATGGAACCGCAGGAAACCTTCGCCGTAAGCGCGACATCTACCGTCGCTCGTCACTCCGCTTCGGCGTACCGAGCCGGTGGCTGGCTTCGATCCTCGAGCGCTCAGTCGTAGCGCCGGCGATTGAAGAGTTGCGCGTGATCCCAAACGGCGTCGACCTTTCGGTGTTTCGGCCTGGCGATCGAGTCGCCGCGCGTCGTCGTCTTGGAGTCGGAGACGTTGAGCTCGTCCTGGTCTTCGCCGGCCATGGCATACGAACAAACGACTTCAAGGACTACGCGACGTTTGACTCGGCGCTGAGTCGCCTTGGCTCGAGCAAGGGCGGACCGATAACGGCGTTCGCTCTCGGCTCTGACGGCGAGCGGACTCTTGTGCGCGGTCGCGTGACCGTTCGCGAGGTCAGACTCTTACCTCCCAATGGGGTTGTTGAGTACCTCCGTGCCGCCGATCTCTACGTGCACGCCGCACGGGCCGAGACCTTCCCACTGACGATTCTCGAGTCCCTCGCCTGCGGGGTTCCGGTCGTCGCCTCCGCGGTTGGGGGTGTGCCAGAGCAGGTCACGTCACAAACGGGCATCCTCGTCGAACCGGGCGATCCTGAAGCGCTCGCCGTCGCCATCTCGATGCTCGAGGACGACCCGGAGCGGCGAACGCGTATGGGTGTCGCCGCTGCACGCTACGCGGAGGAGCACTACTCACTTCAGCGCCAGTCGGCCGCCTACCTCGGCTGGTTCGCCGAGCTAATTGAATCGGTGCGGACGGAGTAACCCGCTAACCGCCCCCACATTCCCCCGGCAACGCACCATCAGCATCGAGACCCAGCTCTCACGAAGTAATCCTGTATGCGTCGAGAAGTGCCGCTGCAGCCGCATTCGGCGAGAAATGCGCGCGAGCGTGCTCCAACGCCGCGGAACCCGCCTTACGTCTCAATTCACCGTCTTCAAGGAGCGTCCTGACCGCCGTACGAAGCTTCGCAGCGTCGACGAGCGTCACCGCGGTCTCGAGATCGGCGAGTCCGCCGACCCGCGTCGCGACGACCGGCCGCCCGTACGCCATCGCCTCGCGCGCGGTCATCGCCGTACCCCTCGCGCCGCGAGGGCACGCACACGACCGCCGCCCGCTCGTAGTACGCGCCCATCTCCGAAGGGGGCACGAAGCCGACCGCCTCCGGGACGCGGTCGCGGAGCGGGCCGTCGCCGACGATCACGCGCGGCAGGCCCTCGGTCGCCGCGAGGAACTCGAGGATCCCTTTCTCCTCGCTCAGCCGTCCGGCGAAGAGGACGTGCGGCGGCTCGGCCGGCTCGCCGACCTCGCTCCGGGATCTCGACCCCCGCCGGGAACGACTCGCACGTCGCGCGCGCCGAGGCTACGCGCCTCGTCGGCGAGATAGGTCGACGCCGCGATCACGACCCGCGCACGGCGGAGCAGCGGCCGCGACGAGCGACGGCGCGCGCCGCGCGAGCTCGACGTCCGTGCCCCACACCTGGAGCACGTACGGCTTCCCCGTCGCCTCGGCGGCGAGCGCCGACGGGATCCAGTGCGCGTGCACGAGGTCGGCGTCGCGCGCCGCGACGCGCGCGGCCCGCGCGTACGCCGCCAGAAACGCCGGAACGAGCGCGAGCTTCCACGGCGACGCCCGCAGGTTCTGGGCGATCCCGCCGCCGTAGGCGACGCCGAAGTCCTGGAACGTCGGCAGGTGACACGACGTCGACCTCGACCCCGAGCTCGCGCACGCCGCGCACCTGCGCGGCGACGAAGCTGCCCGCGACGTCACGCTCGTCGCGCGGGTACGACGTCGTGAGGACGCAGACATGCACGACTTCTATTGTGTTCGAACGTGACGGACAGCCTCCCGCACGACCTCGACGCGATGGCCGAGACCGACGCGTACAACGCGTGGCTCGTCGACCGCGCAAAGCCGTGGATCCGCGGGCGTGTCCTCGACGTGGGCGCCGGAATCGGGACGCACACGAGACGGCTGGTCGAGCTGGCCGACGAGGTCGTCGCGCTCGAGCCGGAAGCCGAGCTCGCGACGCTGCTCCGCGCCGAGGCGCCGGCGGCAACGGTCGTCGAAGGAGATGCGTGGAGCGTCGACGGGCCGTTCGACGCCATCGTCTGCTTCAACGTGCTCGAGCACATCCCGGACGACCGCGCCGTGATCGCGCGCTTCGACGAGTTGCTCGCCCCCGGCGGCGCGGTGTGCGTGATCGTCCCGGCGCACCCAATCCTGTTCGGCCCGCTCGACGAGTCGTTCGGCCACGAGCGGCGCTACACGCGCGGCGAGTTGCGGGACAAGCTCGTCTCGGCCGGCCTCGAGCCGGTGACGCTCCGTCACGTGAACCCGGCCGGCGCCGTGGGCTGGTTCGTGCAGAGCCGCATCCTCCGCCGGACGTCGCTCCCGCGCGACGGGCTCTCGCTCTACGACAGGCTCGTGCCCGCGTTCCGCGCCATCGACCGCGTGCCGACCCCGGTCGGGCTCTCGCTCTGGGCCGTCGCAAAGACGACGGGGATCGCAAGCGCCAGCGCGACAAACGCGTAGAAGTAATAGAACTGCATCGTCAGGTAGAAGGCGTTCGAGGCGAGCGTGCCCGCAAGCGCCGCGGTGAAGCCCCAGGCCAGCGGCCGCACGCGGGCTGCGAGCGGGTCGCGTGCGGCGGCAAGGCTGCGACCCAGCGCCCGCGCCGCACTCAGCCGCCGGAAGACCCAGAGCACGAAGGCCGCGAACAGGATCGTCCCGACGAGCCCCGTCTCCACGATGAGCGCGACGTAGTACGAGTGGGGACCCCAGTTCGTCTTGCCGGTGACGAACTCGTAGTAGACCGAGAAGGTGTTCAGCCCGAGCCCGAACAGCGGATCGACGTGCAACACGTGCGGGATGAAGGAGTAGACCTGGAAGTGCGCGCTCTCCGAGCTTCCACCCGTCTGCACGCGTGACTTGAGGACGGTGGTGAAGAAGCTTCGGCGCGACAGCACGATCGCGAGCAGGAGCGCCAGCGCGGCGCCGATCGGAACGAGCAGCTGCGCCGAGCGGAGATAGCGCCGGTAGGGAATCACCAGGACGAGCGCGCCGACGCCGAGCCCGAGCAGCCCGCTGCGCGAGAGCGTCGTCGCCTCGACCACGAGCAGGAAGCCGATCACGACCATCAGCCAGCGCCGCGCAGGATGGCCCTTCTCGAGCCGCAGATAGAGCGGCGTCAAGACGAGCAGCGGGACGATCAACATGATCCCGAGGTGGTTCGGGTCGCCCGTCAGGGCATTCGGCCGGTAGACGTTCGCGCCGTTGATCGCGCCGTAGATGTTGATCTGGCTCGCCCCGCCGGTGATCGGCGACAGGACGACCGCATCGAGGTTGCCACCGCGCCGCGCGTCGAGCAGCTGGAGGACACCGTAGGACGCGTTGACGACGAAGCCGGCGGTGAACCAGACGAGCGTCTTCCAGAAATAGCGTTGGCCGCGCCGCGACAGCCAGACGACAGCCGCAGCCAGGAACAGGAAGTGGATCACCCACTTCGTCAGCCCCTTGCCCCACTGGCCCAGCGCATCGGCGTCGGAGAGGTCGAAGTAGCCGAGCAGGTACGAGACGAGGAAGACCGCGAAGAACCCGAGCAGGACCGCGCTCGTCTGCGGCACGCGGAACCGCTGCGTCCCGACCACGAAGGCGACGAGAAAACCGATCGCGAAGACGTCGGCGATCCCGACGGTTCCCGCAAACGTCCAGTGGACCTTCTCGAACGTGACGCAGAAGACGCTGGTCAGGAACAGGAAGCTCGTGACGCGTCTCATGGCGTCACCTGCTCGAGCAGGGCTGCGAGCTCCTCGACCCTCGTTCGGCGCGAGACCCTGTGCTGCCACTCGGGCGACAACGGGGCATCGTCGAGCCCGCCCGCTCCCCACCGCGTGTACAGGTCTCGCAGCGCGGCCTCGATCCCTTCGACGTCGTCGGGAGCGACGACCACGCCGGCCGACGCGTCGCGGATCAGCTCGGCGGCGGCTCCATCGGGTGGCACGAGAGCCAGAATCGGCCGCGCCGCGGCGAGGTATTCGAACACCTTGCCGCTGAGGACGCCCTTGCCACGGCCGCCGGCATCGGGGATCAGCAGGAGGAGCGCCTCGGAGTCGCGCTGCAGCTCCAGCGAGCGCCGGCGGGGCGCGTACGGGATCAGCTCGAGCCGGTCGCCGAGGTCGAGCGTCTCGGCCCACTCGCGGTCGGCGGCGCGGAAGTCGCCGAGAAAACGCGCGACGACGTCGAGCTCCGACCGGGCGAGCGCGGTCAGGAACGGGCGCGGGTCGCGCTTGCCGAAGAACGATCCCGCGTGCGTGATGCGAAAGCGCGGCGACGGACGATGCTCGAGCCCTGCGAAGTCGTCGAAGTCGGAGCCGTTGGCGATCGTCACGACGGTCCCGGAAGGTGAGCGCTCGCGCATCTCGTCGGCGATCGCGTCGGAGACGCAGACGATCGCGTCGGCCGTACGCGCGACGAGGCGCGCGACCGCGTGCTCGCCGGTCTCCTTCGCGCGGACGAGCCGCGACTCGGCCCGGCGGTGGGGATGCGCGACGATCGAGTCCCGGAGGTCGGCGACCCACGGAATGCCCGCCGCCTGCTTCACGGCTGCCCCGACGAGATGAACGGACGACGGCGGCGAGGTCGTGATCACGACGTCGATGCCCTCGCGCTTCGCGATCCGGATCGCGGTCGGGATCGCCGTCAGGTTCCAGCTGACGTTCTCGTCGGGGACGAGCAGGCGGCGGCCGGCGAGCTGCGCCTGCCGCGTGAAGCGCTCGAGACCGCCGGTGCCGTGAAGCTCCTCGGCCGGCTTGCGGCCCTTCGGCCCGATGTAGCGGGCGCGGTGCACCCAGGCGAGCGTCGGGGGCTGGAGCTCCTCGTCCCGGTGGATCCACTTGGGATCGTCGGGCGCGAGCACGTGCGTCTCGACACCCAGTTCCGGCAGGTGGGTCGCGAACTTCAGCGGACGCTGCACGCCTCCGCCGCCGGCAGGCGGGAAATACATCGTCACCAGCAGCACCTTCACCGCGGCAGACGATAGAGGCGGCCGCCGCGGATCGCCCACGTCGCTCCGTAGCGCCGGGCGACCCGCGGGTCTCCGGTCGCCACCCAGTGGTTCACCGCTCGGGCGCGGCCGTACGGATCGTTCGCCCTCGTGTCGGCGACGTGCGTCACCGGCAGGCCGACCACGTAGACCGGCGCGTCTGCGACGACCCGGTAGCTGACCTGGAGCGGCGCCAGGACGACCGCGCCTTTCGGCACCTTCGTGCGCAGCGAGCGGACGAGGCCCGGAGAGAGCGCATCGGGATCGGTCGCGACCCGCGGGCTCCAGTGCCAGACCCCGTGCGCGACCACGGGCAGGACGAACGCGATCATCGCGGCAGCGCCGAGCCGGTGGTATTCACGCGCGGGCCGGCGCCGGACGACGATCGCGACCAGGAGCGCCGCAGCGCCGCCGAAGAGCGCGATCCAGGTCGCCAGCGCGGGACCGCCGTGGCGCAGGCCGTAGGCGAAGTCACCGGGCCAGAGGCGCTGCAGGACGATCCCGCCGGCGAGCGCCAGCGGCAGCACGAGCACCGATCGCGCGAGCAGCGCGAGCGCGCCCGCGAGGGCGAACGGCAGCGGCGCGAATCCCGCCGCACGGCGCGACTGCGACAGCGAGACCGCATTCGAAAAGTGGACGAACAGCCACGGCACCTCGAGCAGCACCAGCACCAGCACCGTGCCGCCGAGCACGAACGCGACCCAGCGCCGCGGCCAGGCAAGAGCCGTGACGGGAAGCAGGAACAGCGCGGCGACCGCGACCGCGCCGCTCCGTCCGAACACTCCGGTCGCCAGCCGGTAGTGATGCTCGTTCGTCACGACCAGCTGGTCGGCGTACTGCCTGATCGCACGAGCACGTTCGGTCGCGCTGGGATCGTGCGAGACCGTCTCGTCGACGATCGGTCGCAGCCAGAGCAGCGCGAGCCCGATCGGGACGAGAGCCGCGGTGAACGTCGGCGCCCACTCGCGCCAGGCTCGCGGCTGCAGCAGCGCGCACGCCGCCAGCGGCACGAGCACGAACAGCGCGTACGTCGGATGCACGAGCGCGAGCGCACCGAACACGGCGACCAGCTCCGCGCGGGCGCGCCACGACGGCGTGGCGAAGAAGAGGGTGATCACCGCCGGGACGAAGAGCTGGCGTGCCGCGGTGGCCGGCTGCGCGAGCTGGGCGTAGGAACCGCCGTGACCCGGGCCGAATGCGAACATCGCCAGCGTCGCGGCCAGCACGGATGCGCCCGCCCAGCGCGAGCCGAACACCGTCGCGCCCGCCTCCCACACCAGGGCGCAGGCGAGCGGCGCCAGCAACGACGGCTCGTGCCGGATCACGCCGGCGGCGTCGACGCCGGACACCCACGAGACGAGCGCCAGGAAACCGTGCCAGAGCGGGAAGGCGTAGCCCGGATGGAGCCCCCCGTCCTTGAACTCGTCGACGGTGCGCAGGTGGAGGTCGCCGAGGGCGACCAGCTTGCGGACGCGTGCCTCGTGGAAGAGCGCGTCGCCGGTCACGGCGCCGGCCGTCCGCCAGAGGAACCAGCCGAGGACGAGCCCGACGAGCCACGGCCAGGGCGAGCGGAGCGAACCGGGTTCGGGAGACGGGCGCCGCCGACGCACGAGCGCGATCACGACGCCGGCCACGAAGATCGCGGCGAGCACGATCGCCGCGACGCGGATCGTCGTATGGAGCGTGAAGACGACGGCCCACGCGATGAAGAGCGCCGCCGCCGACCAGGCGAGCAGCGACGCTGCCGACCGGCGGCCGAGAGCGCGCGCGACGGCGGCGCCCGGCGCCAGCACGACGACCGTGCCGAACGCGAGCCTCAGGTACTCGATCAACGAACGGCTGCTTCTGCGAGGAGCGCGTCGACGTCGCCGGAGGCGAGAAACCGAGCACCGTCGCGATACGTCGAGCCGCGATCGCCGCGAAACACGAGCCCGCGCGCTCGCAGCGACCAGAGCAGCACGCGGCGCGCCCGTTCCGCCTCCGCACGGCCCCGGTGCTTGTCGAGAAAGCGAAGGTTGCTCCGCAGGTTCTCGACGTACATCTGCCCGCCGTGCGTCGCGCCGCCGACGTGCACGACCTCGGCGCCCGGATAGAACAGCACGGTCCACCCGGCGCGGCGAAAGCGCGTCAGCCAGTCGACCTCCTCGCTGAACATGAAGAACGACTCGTCGAACAGACCCACCTCGTCCGCCGCGGCACCGCGAACGAGCAGTGCAGCACCGGAGAGCCAGTCGACCTCTCGCACCGACCGGTGGTCGAAGCCGCCCAGATAGAGCGGATTGAGGAGCGACGATCCGGGCGCGAGCTTGCGCACGCCGGCGTACTCGGTCGTCAGCCGCCACACCGTCGGCTCGGCGCGCGCAGAGCGCTGCAGCGTGCCGTCCGTGTTCAGGAGACGGGGGCCGACCACTGCAGCCTCCGGGTGCGCGTCGGCGAACGCGACGAGTCGTTCGATCCCGTCGCCGACCACCCAGGCGTCCGAGTTGAGCAGGAACCAGTACCGGCCCGAGGCGAGCCGCATCCCGGCGTTGTTGCCGCCGCCCATGCCCCGGTTCTCCTGCTCGACGAGCTCGACGTCGGGAAACCGCTCGCGCACGAGCTCCAGCGTCCCGTCGGTCGACCCGTGATCGACGACGATGACGTCGAGCCCGCGCACGGACTCGAGGCACTGCTCGAGCCACGGCAGCGCGTTCAGCGTCACGACGATGACCGAGACGTCAGGTTCCGGAGCCATCGGGTACGACCGGCGCGCGCCGCAGGTTCTCCCAGACGATGATGCAGAGGCCCGGGAGGGAGAGCACGAGCGTCAACAGGAAGAACAGGAAGCCGCACGCGAATGCCTGGTCTGCGCCGACCCCGAGCTTGCCGAGGAAGCTGACGAAGAACGCCTCGCGCACGGCGAGACCGTTGACGGTGAACGGCACCAGCATGACGAGGAACAGCAACGGGCCGAGCACGATGTAGGGCAGCGGCGAGAGGTCGATCCCGACCGCCCGACCGGCTGCGTAGATCGAGAGGATCCGCCCGAGTTGGACGACGAGCGTCGCGGCGCACACGATCGCGAGCGTGCCGGGGTGGTCTCGATAGCCGTGGATGCCGTCGTAGACGGCGCGCGCGATCCGCTCGACACGCAGCCGCCGCGCGAGCGGCACGAGGAACACGAGCTTGCTGCGAACGGTGCGCGAGAAGAAGACGATGCCCACGACGATCGTCCCGATCACGAACAGGAACTCGATCCAGACGTAGGCCCCGATGTCGTACCGGCCGATCGCGAGCAGGAAGCCGACGCCGGCGAGCAGGAGGGTGACGGCACCGCCGAGCGCGCGCTCGAGGAGCACCGAGCCGGTGATCGGCGTGATCTGTCCCGGATGCCGGCGCGACGTCTCGTAGATCCTCGACGCGTCGCCGCCCACCGAGGTCGGCAGCACCTGGCCGACGGCGTAAGAGACGAAGTACGCACGGGTGAGCCACGACAGGCCCTCGTGGATGCCGCGCGCGCCGAGCAGCTGCTGCCAGCGCCAGGACATCGGCAGGATGGTGATCAGGATCAAGAACGCGGAGACCGCAACCCAGGCAGGGTCGGCGCTGCCGAGAATGTGCAGCGTCTGCCCGATGTTGATCTTGAAGACGATGTAGCCGATCGCGAGCGCGGAGACGGCGAGCGTCGCCGCGAGGCGCAGACGGCGGTTCATCCGGCGAAGCGCGCGTGGACGCGCCGCAGGGCGGCGATCGCGTCGCCGACGTCGTCGTCCGAATGAGCGGGCGAGAAGGGAAGCGACAGCACCTCCGACCCCGCTCGCTCCGTGACCGGGAGCGGCGGCTGCGAGGCCGACAGGCGGTCGTGGTACGCACTCAACTGGTGCACGGGCAGGAAGTGGATCGACGTTCCGATGTTCTCGTCCGCGAGCGCCTGCTGGTAGTCGTCGCGCGTCGCACCCGCGAGACCGGCGTCGATCCTGATCACGAAGAGGTGGTTCGCGTGCACGTCACGCGGGTCGCGGCCGACCGCAACGATGCCGTCGAGGCCGACGATCCCCTCGGAGTAGAGCGCGTGGTGGCGCGACCTGATCTCGGCGTGCCGCTCGACCTTGTCGAGCTGAACGAGTGCGATCGAGGCGAGCACGTCGGAGAGGTTGGCCTTGTAGCCCGGAACGGCGATGTCGTAGTGCGAGCCGTGCCCGCGGCGCATCACGCGAAGGTCGTCGAGCCGCGCCGCGAGATCGTCACGCGAGGTCGCGATCAAACCGCCTTCGCCGGCGGCGATGTTCTTCGTGGCGTAGAGCGAGAAGCAGGTGACGTCGGCGATCGATCCGACCTTGCGGCCGCGGTAGCGCGACTCGGCGGCGTGCGCAGCGTCCTCGACCACCGGCACCCCGAGCTCGAGCAGCGGGTCGAGGTCGGCCGGCTGGCCGTACAGGTCGACCGGCACGATCGCCTTCGTGCGCTCGCCGACGAGCTCGCGCACATGGCCGGGATCGATGTTCAGCGTGTCGTCCCGGACGTCGGCGAACACCGGCGTCGCACCGCAGTGCACGATCACGTTGGCAGTCGCCGGCCACGTCAGCGAGCTCGTGATCACCTCGTCGCCCGGGCCGACGCCGAGGGCGACGAGCGAAAGGTGCAGCGCCGCGGTGCACGACGAGACGGCGAGCACATGGCTCGCCTCCAGGTAGGCGCGCATGCGGGCCTCGAGCTCGGCCGTGCGCGGGCCGGTCGTCAGCCAACCGGAGCGGATGGTCTCGGCGACTGCCTCGATCTCGGCCTCGTCGACTGCAGGCGGCTGGAAGCCGAGGAAGGTCGCGCGGCGGGTTGCCTCCACGCGCGCAAGGGTAACGCGCCCTACCGTCGGCCCTCCGCCGGAGAGTATGGTCGTCTTCTCGGCCTACCGAAGGGATGGCAATGAATCGGAATCGGATCGCGCTGGTCGGCCTCGGCGCACTCGCGCTCGTCGCCGCCGGTTGCGGCAGCAGCTCCAAGTCCTCCTCCGGCCCCGCGACCGGGACGACGACGACCTCGGGGCTGACGGGGAAGGTGACGTTCGACGGCGTCTGGACCGGAGCCGAGGCCGCCCACTTCGCCAACGTGATCAAGGTCTTCAACAAGAGCTATCCCAACGTGCACGTCCTCTACAAGCCGGTCGGCGACAACCTGCCGACGGTGTTGTCGACGGCGGTCGCCGGGGGCAAGCCGCCCGACATGGCCGACATCGCGCAGCCGGGACTGATCCAGGAGTTCGTGAACAAGAAGGCGCTGCAGCCGATCACCTACGCGAAGCCGACGATGGTGCGGAACTTCGCGCCCGCGTGGATCCAACTCGGCACCTACAACGGAGAGCTGTACAGCGTCGTCTTCAAGGCGAGCAACAAATCGCTCGTCTGGTACAACGTCCACGCCTTCGCGACCGCCGGCGTGAAGCCGCCGACGACGTGGGATCAGTTCCTCAGCCTGGCGTCGACCGTGAAGGCCTCCGGCACGACACCGTTCTCGATCGGCGGCGCAGACGGCTGGACCCTCACCGACCTGTTCGAGAACATCTATCTGCGCACGGCCGGACAGTCGATGTACAACAAGCTGAGCGCACATCAGATCAAGTGGACCGATCCGTCGGTGACCACCGCGCTGCAGACGATGGCGAAGGTCCTGCAGCCGGCGTGGATGGCAGGCGGGACCTCGGGCGCGCTGCAGACCGACTTCCCGACCTCGGTCAACAACGTCTTCCAGAATCCGCCGCAGGCGGCGATGGTGATCGAGGGCGACTTCGTCCCCGGGTCGGCCACCGTCAAGGCGAAGCCGACCACGGACTATCGCGTGTTCGCGTTCCCGAGCGTCAACGGCTCGAAGCCGGCGGTCGAGGTCGCCGGCGACTCGATCGTCACGTTCCGCGACACCCCGCCGATCCAGGCGTTCGAGACGTTCCTCGCCACGCCGGCAGCCGGCGAGGCGTGGGCCAAGTACGGCGGCTTCGCGACCGGCAACATGCACGTCCCGACCCCGTCGTTCCCGGACTCGATCTCGCAGGCGAACGAGCAGGCGGTGCAGCAGGCGAAGAGCATCGTCTTCGACATGTCGGACCGCCAGCCCGGCTCCTTCGGGGCGACGGTCGGCCAGGGCGAATGGGGGCTCTTCCAGACGTTCCTCAGGAACCCCGCGAACGTGACCGGGGTCCAGCAGCAGCTCGAGTCCCAGGCCGCGGCGGCCTACAAGAAGGCCGCTTCGGGCTGACCGGTCCGGCTACCGTCAGGACATGCTCGGTCGTCTCGCGGCCGGAGCAGGCATCGCGCTGATCGCCGCCGTGGCGGGAGCCGGAGCGGCGCGAGGATTCCCGCACTTCGGTGCCGGCTGCACGCGCGCCGACTTCCGCAGCGGTGGGACGCTCGTGCGCGCGGAGCGCTGCGGGCCGGCGCACGGGCCGCGTGCGGTCGTCGTGCTTCACGGCTGCGGCGGCTTCGGCACCTTCGACCACACGCTCGCCGCCGACCTGCCGCGCTTCGGCATCGCCACCCTGGACGTCGACCTCTTCGCGCGAACACCGCCGCCGGGAAAGCGCGGCTTTTGCGGCGGATCGACGGGGGCGGGAGACCCGTTTCCGCTCTGGGAGCAGACGGCGGCCGCCGCTGCCAGGTCGCTCGAGGCGCACTACCGCAGCGTCGGTGCGGTCGGGTGGTCGCTCGGGGCGGGCGTCGCGATCGCCACCGCCGAGGCCCTTCATGCGTTCAAGGCCGTCGCGGCGTTCTCGGCGATCGCCTCACCGTTCGCACTCGACGGCGCTGCGAGGCTGCCGCCGTCGATCTTCCTCGACGGCGGCAGACACGACATCGTGCCGCCGGAGAACGCGCGGGCGCTCTATGCGGCGACGACGCGCGCCCACGTGCCGAGCGCGCTCTTCATCTATCCGGGTGGGACCCACAACTGGCCGGGGCACCAGGGTGCCGTCGGCCGGCGGCGGGCGGCGGCGTTCCTGCTCCGGCATCTCCGCTAGCAACGCGAAACGTGATCGCGGCAGCGGCACGCTCGGCTCGATCGACCGCCTCGGCGCGGCTGTCGCCGACCACGAGCAGTGCTCCCGCGCGGTCCGAGCCGTGGCGAAGTGGTCGGATCACGGTGCCGGGCTCGCGGTAGATCCGCACATGCTCGACGCCGGCGAGCCCTTCCGGGACTTCGACCGCGGCGAGCACCCCCGGCGGCGCGACGAGAAACCTCGTCACCGCGCCGCCGACGCGGGGCTCGACCGGGCCCGGCTCGGTCGCGCGACCCAGGGCCGCATCGATCGCCAGATCGTTCACGGCGACGCCGGTCGCCCGCTCGACGAGCTCCGCGTCGTGGCCGCCTCCGAGTCGCGCCGCCACCTCGATCACCCGCGCGCCCGCGGCGCCGACGCGAACCTGTACGTACGACGGGCCTTGCTCGATGCCGAGCGCCTGGACCGCCCGCTCGGCCACCGCCGCGCCCTCCACTGCCGATGGGCTCGGCCACACGTGCGCGAGAGCGACGCCGAATGCGGGCGGGTCGGCGACGACCCGGTCGGTGACCGCGAGTGCCTTGAAGCGGCCGCTCGTGGAGAAGCCGATCACCGTCACCTCGGGGCCAGGCGCCAGCTCTTCGACGAGCGCCAGGTTGCCACGCGACTCGCGCCGGGCAGTCTCGATCGCCGGCGAGAGCTCGGCCGCGCTCCGGACGAGCGTGAGGCCCTTCTGTCCCTGCCGGTCGGGTGCCTTGACGACACACGGCAGCTCGACCGCAGGGAGCGGGTCGTCGGGCGCGACCACCCACCAGCGCGGCTGCGGGACGCCGGCCTCGTCGAGCCGCTCACGCTGGCGCAGCTTGTTCGTCACGAGCACGGCCGTCTGCGGCGACAGCGGATGCGGGAGGCCGGAACGCTCGGCGATCCGTGCGGCCATGCCGATCGGCCAGTCGGTTCCGGGCGCGATCAGGCCGTCGATGCCGAGGGCGCCGACGAGCCGCTCGATCGCCGGCTCATCGTCCGTGGAGAGGATGCAGCGCCGGTCGGCGAGGCGAAGCCCGAGAGCCGAAGCGTTGCGGTCGACGACCGCCAGCCAGATGCCGCGCGCGCGCGCGGCCTCGAGCAGCCCGAGCTGTGCCGGCCCTGCGCTTAGGACGAGAAGGCGCGGGCTTCGCGAGCGAGAACCGCTCTCCACCACGCTTCATTGTCGCGATACCACCCGACGGTCCTCTCGAGACCGTCCGCGAACGACGTGCGGGCATGCCAGCCGAGCAATCGCTCGGCCTTCTCGGTCGAGCCGATGTGCCGGTCGACCTGCCCTGGACGCTCGTCGACGTGGCACGTGAGCGACTGCGGCTTGTCGAGCACGTCGAGCACGAGCTCGGCCACATCCGCAACCGAGATGTCCATGCCGGTCGCGACGTTGACGACCTCGCCGGCGACCTCGTCGATCGGCGCCTCGATCACGCGCTCGATCGCCTCGGCGTCGTCGCCGACGTAGAGCCAGTCACGCGTCGCATGGCCGTCGCCGTGGATCGTGAGCGGCTCGTCGTCGAGCGCCTGCGTGATGAAGCGCGGCACGAGCTTCTCGGGATGCTGGCGCGGCCCGTAGTTGTTGAAGGGCCGCACGATCACGATCGGCAGCTCGTAGGTGGTCCAGTACGAGTACGCGAGACGGTCGGCACCGGCCTTCGTGGCCGCGTACGGAGACCTCGGATTGAGGGGGTGCTCCTCGTCCATCGGCTCGGACTCGGCCGTGCCGTACACCTCCGACGACGAGATCAGGATGAAGCGCTCGACGGGCCGTTCGCGAATCGCGTCGAGCAGGATCTGCGTCCCCTCTACGTTCGTGGTCACGAACTCCGAGGCACCGTCGGCGATCGACTTCGCGACGTGCGACTCGGCGGCAGCGTTGACGACCACGTCGACGCCGTCCACGAGGTCACGGACGAGCGGCGCATGCCGGATGTCGCCCTGCACGAACGACAACCGCGGATGGCTGAGCACGTCGGCGAGGTTCTCGATGTTCCCGGCGTAGGTGAGCGCGTCGAGCGTGACGACCTCGTACGGCGTCGCCTCGAGCAGGTGCCGGATGAAGTTCGAGGAGATGAATCCGGCCCCGCCGGTCACGAGAACGCGCTTCGCCACTTCCTACAGCTCCTCCGAGATCGTGTACAGCGGTCGCCGCTCGACATCGCGCTGGATCCGGCCGAGAGACTCGCCGATCAGCGCGAGCACGAAGCCTTGCACACCGAGCACGAGCACGATGCCGGCACCGGCGAACAGCGGGCCTGGGAAGTTCGCGTTCGCGATCCAGTAGGCGACGCCGTACACCCCGAGGGCCATGGCGGCGATCGTGCACACGAGACCGAGCGTGACGCCGATCCACTGAACCGGCTGCGGCCAGAAGCCGGCCACCACGTGCAGGGCGAGCCGCACGAGGCGGAACGGCGAGTAGCGCGATCCGTTCTGCGCCGCGGCGTGCGACACGTCGACCTCTTCGACCGACACCCCGCTCGACAGCACGAGCGCCTTCGTGAACTTCTGACGGCCGATCGCCCCGAGCATCGGCTCGATCGCCTCGCGCCGGTAGCCGTTGAAGGCGCAGCCGAAGTCGGAGATCCGGACGCCGGTGAAGCGGCGCAGCAGCCCGTTGATGACGCGGCTCGGAAGCGTGCGTCCCGGGGAGTCGCGGCGAGCGACGCGGCGGCCCGACGCGACGTCGGCGCGGTCGAGCGCCGCGAGCAGCTTGGGCAGGTCCTCCGGCTCGTTCTGGAGATCGCCGTCCATGGTCACGATCCGCTCGCCGCGGGCGCGGGAGAGCCCGGCGTGCATCGCCGGGTGCTGGCCGAAGTTGCGCTTGAAGCGAACGGCCCGGATGCGCGGATCGCGCGCGTGGGCGGCGCGGAGGCGCTCGAACGTGCCGTCGGTCGAGCCGTCGTCGACGACGATCACCTCCCACGCGGCGCCGTCGAGCGCCGCCGCCGTTCGCGCGAGGAGCTCGTCGACGGCCGCCTCCTCGTTCAGCACGGTGACGACGACCGAGACGTCAGGATGGTCGTCCATGACGGAGGAAGCGAACCACAAGCGCTGGCAGCCGGGCGTGTCTGTCGTCAGGCAGGAGGTGCTGAACGACGGTCGCGTCTGGCTTCGGTTCCCCGTCGTCGTCGTGCGTGACGATGCAGAGCTGCTCGCGACGTACGTCCCGGAGGGAACGCCGTTCGAGTTCCCCGAGGGTGACTGGCCGTCGCCGGACGGCCTCCACCCGTGGCACGGACGCAGGGAGTGGCAGGGTCACGGGTTGCTGATGCTGCAGCGGCCCGGGGACGCGTATGCGATCTGGCTCTTCTGGCACGGGCCCGACCGGGAGTTCCGCGGCTGGTACGTGAATCTCCAGGAGCCGTTCCGGCGCACTGCGGAGGGATACGACACCCAGGACCTGGAGCTCGACATCTGGGTGCCGCTGGACGGGCCGTGGGAGTGGAAGGACGACGAGCTGCTCGAGCAGCGCGTGCAGGAAGGGCGCTTCACCGCGGCGCAGGTGGCCGCAATCCGCGCCGAGGGAGCGCGCATCGCGGCCGATCTCGACGAGGGCCGCCGCTGGTGGTCCGGCGACTGGGCGAGCTGGACGCCGGACCCGGGGTGGTAGGTGCCGCGCCTCAGGCTCTGACCGAGAACGGCCGATACACGGATCGTGGCGTCCGTGACCGCGAACGCACGCACCCTGCCGCTCGCCCGCGGTCTCGCGGTGCTGCTGCTGGTGACCGCGGTTGCTTCGATCGCCGTCTCGCTCGGGCCGACCACGTCGAGGCTGCTCCACGATCGGCGGACGTACTCGCGGCTCCCGCCGGCGATTCGGGCCGGGTGGATCGCCGCCGTTCCGTTCAGGCCGGAGCTGATCGCGTTCTACGCGGAGCACCTGCGGCCGGGCGACACCTTCTACGTCCAGGCGCCGCAGGGGGCCGTTCTGGGCGGTGTGCGCTCGTCGCTCACACTCGCAGCCGGATTCGCCCTGCTGCCGCACCTCATGGTCGACCGGCCGGCCGAGGCGGACGTCGTCCTCTCGTTCAACGCCGACCCGCGCTCGCTCCACCTGAAGTACGTGCAGGTCGATCGCCTCGCCCCGGGGATCTACGCGGCAAGGGTGGCTCGTGCCGGGTGACCCACTCCTCCTGCTCGCCGCGAACGGCCTGGAGCTCGCGGTCGGCGTCGGGCTCGTCGCCGTGCTCGGGCTCGGCGACGGGTGGCGCCCACTGCTGCCGAGGCTCGGTCTCGCCTACGCCGTCGGGTTGGCGGTGGTCGGCATTCTCGACGCCGAGCTCGCGCTCGCCGGCGTCGCAGTCGGACTGCCCCAGCTTGCACTGATGGCGCTCGGCTCGCTCCTGGCCGGCCTGCTGCTGCGACGGGGCCGGACGGCAACCGCCGAGCAGGCGTCGCTGCGGGTGACGGGCTCGGGCCTGATCGCAGCGGGAACCGCCGGTCTCACCGCGCTCCTGCTCGGCCTGGCAGCTGCCTCGTTCTCGGTCCGGCCGCTCTTCGAGTGGGACGGCTGGGCGATCTGGGGCACGAAGGCCGAGGCGCTGTACGACTTCGGCACCGCGACGGGCCCGGTGTTCACCGGCCCGGCATACGCCGGGATCCAGCAGGGCTATCCGCTGCTCCTCCCCGCGCTCGAGGCCACCGACTACCGGGCGATGGGCGCCGCCGACGGCAGCATCATCCACCTGCAGCTCCTCCTGCTCGCGGTCGCGTTCGCGGGAGGCCTCGTCGGCCTGCTCTGGCGGCGGGCACCGATCGAGCTGACCTGTCTGTGTGCGTTGGCGGTGCTCACGGCGCCGCCGGTGCTCGAACAGCTCGCGTCGAACTACGCGGACATCCCGCTCGCCTTCTTCGTCGCACTCGGCCTCGTCGCGCTCGCCCGCTGGCTGATCGACGACGAGCCGGCGATGCTCGCGCTCGCGGCGATCTTCTTCGCTGCCGGAGCGCTGACCAAGGACGAAGGGGCGATGTTCGCGGCCGCGGCGTTCATCCCGCTCCTCGCGTTCCTCGCACTACGCGATGGCCGCCGGGCGTTGCGCCTCCTGGTCGCGGTCGGGGCCGTGGTCGCCGTCCTGCTGCCCTGGCGGCTCTTCATCTCCCTCCACCATCTGAGCGCGGGTGGGATCCAGCTGTCGGGAGTCGTCCACCCCGGACACCTGGCGGCGCACGCCGGACGGGTCGGGCCCTCGGCGAACGCGCTGCTCGGGCAGATCGGCGTTGCACGCTGGGGGTTGCTCGTGCCGCTGATCGCGATCGCACTGGTCGCTGCGTTCGTCACGGGCAGGAAGCTCCTCGCCTGGTTCGCGATCGCCTGGCTGCTCCTGTCGTTCGCGGGCATGGTCGTCGTCTACTGGACGTCGTCGCTGCCGCTCCACTGGTACCTCGGAACGAGCGCCTACCGGATCGTCGCGACGCTGGTCGTCGGAGCCGCCGCGCTCACTCCGCTCCTGGCGGCCGGTGCATGGGAGGAGGCGAAGTCCGGCTACGGCCGGAAGCGCTCGGCCACGAGCACGGACACGGCGCCGATGCCGTCGCGCCAGGTGATCTTCTTGCCCTCGGCGTACGACCGTCCGTAGTACGAGATCGGCATCTCGTAGACCCGCAGCTTGCGCTTGCAGACCTTGGCGGTGATCTCCGGCTCGATCGTGAAGCTCGAGCGGCGCAGGTCGAGCGAGCGCAGGACGTCGGTGCGGAACGCCTTGTAGCCCGTCTCCATGTCGGAGAGCGTGGTGTTGTAGAGGACGTTCGTCATCAGCGACAGGCACCGGTTGCCGACGAGGTGCCAGAACATGTGCGCGCGCTGCGGGCGCCCACCGCGGAGCCGCGAGCCGAAGACCACGTCCGCGGCTCCGACGGCGATCGGCTCGATCAGCGACGGCACCTCGGCGGGGTCGTACTCCATGTCCGCGTCCTGGATCACGACGATCTCGCGATCGACGTACTCGAGCCCGGTGCGGATCGCGGCACCCTTGCCGCGGTTCCGCTGGCGGACGACTGTCGCCCAGGGACGCGTCTCCTCCCAGTCCCGCAGGATCAACGGCGTGGAGTCGGTCGAACCGTCGTCGACGACGATCACCTGGCGATCGAGGTCGAGAGCCTCGATCCGGTTGAGCACCTCGAGGATCGTCGCCTCCTCGTTGTACGCCGGGACGATGAACGCCACGCGGCGGAGCGCCGGCTCGGGGACGAGCCCGAGCGGAGAGGGGAACGGGACGACCGACGGCACTGCCACGAGCGAGATATCGGCCGCTGCCGCAGCGCCCTTGAGAGGCAGCGGGCGCCCCGTGGCGCCCGCTGCCCGTCGTCGCTCAGGCGGCTTCGAGCGCCGGCTCGGCCGCAAGGGCGGCCTGCGGGCGCTGGGGCCGCTTGATTGCTAGCGCTGCGATCGCCCCGACCCCGACGACGGCGGCGCCCACGTAGACGGATGCGGTCATCCCGTGGACGAACGTCTCACCCGTTCGGTACCCGCCGTAGTGGGCGAACACGGACGCCAGGACGGCAACGCCGAAGACGCCACCGAGCTCGCGGATCGCGTTGTTGGCGCCTGACGCCTGCCCCTCTTGCTCGGGCCGCACCGATGAGAGCACGATGTTCGCGACCGGCGCGAAGAAGAGCGCCATTCCGATGCCGGAGAGGATGAACGGCGCCACCAGGTCGACGTAGGGCGTCGTCGGCGTCGAGACCGACGCGATCCACGCGAGCCCCGCCGACTGCAGGAGCAGGCCGAGCCCCATCAGCCGCTGGCCGCCGACCCGATCCGACATCGCGCCGGCGATCGGCGAGACCAGGATCGGCATCGCCGTCCACGGCAGGATCCGCAGGCCGGACTGCAGCGGCGAATACCCCTGCACGGTCTGGAAGTACTGGCTGAGCAGGAAGATCGAGCCGAACATCCCGAAGAACATCAGCAGGCTCGACACGTTTGCCAGCGTGAAGGTGCGATTCTCGAAGAAGCGCATCGGCAGCATCGGTTCGGCGCTCCGCAGCTCCCAGAGCACGAACAACGCCATCACGATCGCGCCGACGACCAGCGCGCCGACGATCTCCGGCGAGCTCCAGCCGAGCGAGTTCCCCCGGACGAGCCCCCACACGATCCCGAAGAGCCCGATGCTCGCGAGCGCGACGCCGGGCAGATCGAGCTTCGAGGCCGGCCCGTAGCTCTCGTCCAGCCGCCCGAGCGCGAGCGGCGCCAGCACCAGCCCGATCGGGACGTTCAGCCAGAAGATCCAGTGCCACGAGATCCCCGAGACGACCGCGCCGCCGACGAGCGGCCCGAACGCGACGGCGAGCCCGCTGATCCCTCCCCAGAGACCGAGCGCGAGGCCGCGCCGTTCCTTCGGCACTCCGGCCGAGAGGATCGTGAGCGTCAGCGGCATGACGATCGCGCCTCCGAGCCCCTGAACCGCGCGCGCGATGTCGAGCATCGTGGCCGACGTCGCGAGACCGGCCCAGGCGGAGGCGAGCGTGAAGATCGTCAGACCGATCGCGAACATGCGACGGCGCCCGAAACGGTCGCCGAGCGCGGCGCCGGTCAGAAGCAGCACGGCGAAGGTGAGCGTGTACGCGTTGACGGTCCATTCGAGCTGCGAGAGCGACGCGTGCAAGTCCTTGCGGATCACCGGCAGCGCCGTCGTGACGACGAGGTTGTCGAGCGTCACCATGAACAGGGCGATCGAGGTGATCGCGAACGTCCAGCCGATGTTTCGTTTGTGATTCATCACTTACCTCCGTTCGAAAACGAGAGGGCGTCCTAGCCCTCCTTGCAGCCCTCCAGCAGCCGCGCCGCCCAGGCTTCGAGCGGATCGTCGAGATGCGTCGAGGCGATCACGTTCATCAGCATCCCCTTGGCGAAGAACTCGGAGATGCGCGCCGAGTCGAGCCCGGAGACTCGCTCGACGTAGGCGACGAGGTCGCCGTAGCCGTCGCGGACGACGGAACGGATCTCCGGGTCGCCACAGGCGGCATAGGCCTGCATCTGCCCCCGGAGGTAGTAGGAATCCGACTGCAGAAGCCGCTCGTAGGCCTTTCCCATGGCCGCGAGCGCGGCCTCACCGCGCTCGCCCTCGGCCGCCCGCTGGAAGATCTCGAGCGTCTGCCGGAAGCAGCGCGCGCAGACCGCCATGAAGAGCTCGCGCTTCGTCCCGAAGAGGCGGAAGACGTAGGGCTGCGAGATGCCGGCCCGCCGGGCGATGTCGTCGGTCGACGCGCCGTGGAGCCCCTTCTCGGCGAACTCGACGAACGCCGCGTCGAGGATCTCCTCGCGCCGGACGTCTTTCGTCTTCCGTGTCTGGGCGACCATGACGCGCCTTAGGTTAGTGACTACTCACAACCTTGTCAAGTCGCTCGGCGACCAGGTCGAGGTCGGCGTCGGACAGGCGGGTGTGGAAGGGCAGGGCGAGCGCCCGGTCGAAGACCCGCGCCGCTCCTGCAAAGTCGCCTTGCCCGCGATAGGCGCCGAGCCGGTGCAGGGCGTAGGTTCCGATCTGCGCCTCGATCCCCTGTGCACGCAGCTCGGAGAGGACGCGGTCGCGGTCGTCCACTTGCACCACGTAGGCCTGCCAGCCGTGCACGTCGCCCTCGTCCGCAGACGGCAGGAGCAGCGGCAGGTCACGGAGGCGCTCCGCGTAGCCGGCGGCGATCCGGGTGCGCTCGGCGAGCAGCTCGTCGAGGCGTCGGATCTGTGGAAGCCCGACGGCGGCGAGGATGTCCGAGAGCCGGTAGTTGAGCCCCGGCGCGGGCATGTCGGGCGGAGTCAGCGAGTGCCAGCCGTGGTTTCGCAGCCGGCGCACGCTCTCCGCGATCCGATCGTCGTCGGTCGTGACCGCACCGCCTTCGCCTGTCGTCACGATCTTGCGCGGATGGAAGCTGAGGCAGCCGAGCAGGCCGAGCCCACCGCACGCGCGTCCCGCGCGGCGCGCGCCGAGCGCGCCGGCCGCATCCTCGAGCACGGGCAGATCGGGCAGCTGCTCCAGGCGCGCCGGCCGGCCGAAGAGGTGCACCGCCAGGATCGCCTTCGTGCGCGGCCCGACCCGGATCCGTGCAGGGTCGACGTTCATCGTCTCCGGGTCGACGTCGACGAGCACCGGGACGAGCCCCGCGAGCGCGACGACGTTCGCGGTCGCCGGGAAGGTGTAGGCGGGGACGAGCACCTCGTCGCCGGGGCTGAGCTCGAGCGCCAGCACCGCGAGATGCAGCGCGGCCGTGCCCGACGAGACCGCGACGGCGTGCCCGACCTCGCAGCGCCGCGCGAGCTCGTGCTCGAACTCGACCACCTTCGGGCCCATCGTGAGCATCCCGCTCTCGAGCACCTCGGCCACCTCGGCGAGCTCGGGCTCGCCGACGTCGGGCCACGCTAGGCGGAGACTGGGAGTCTTTCCCGGTACCACGCGATGGTCTTCAGCAGGCCGTCGTCCAGCTCGACCTGCGGCTCCCAGCCGAGCAGCTCACGAGCCTTCTCGACGTTCGGGATGCGCAGCTCGACGTCGGCGTAGTGCAGCGGCTGGAACACGATCTCGCCCTCGTAGTGCATCAAACGCCTGATCCGCTGCGCGAGGTCGTAGATCGTGACCGCCGACCGTGGATTGCCGATGTTGAACGCCTGCCCGACCGCCTCGGGCCGGTCCAGGCAGGCGAGCACTCCGCTCACCATGTCCGTGACGTAGCACCACGCGCGGATCTGCGATCCGTCGCCGTGGATCGTCAGCTCGTTCCCGCGGAGCGCCGTCTCGATGAACGCGCGAATCGCCCCGCCGCCGATCTGGCCGGGCCCGTAGACGTTGAAAGGGTGCACGGTCACGGTCGGGAGGCCGAGCTCGTCGTGGTAGGCGTGCGCCATGTGCTCGCCGGCGAGCTTCGACACCGCGTACGTCCAGCGCGCCTCGCCGACGGAGCCGATCGTCGAAACCTGCCCCTCCTGGACGCGGAACGCATGCGTCCCGAAGACCTCGCTCGTCGAGAAGTCGACGAAGCGCTCGATCACCGTGTCGGAGGCGATCGCCGCCTCGAGCACGTTGTAGGTGCCGATCACGTTGACGCGCATCGTTCGCAC
Organism: uncultured Thermoleophilia bacterium; assembly: GCA_963774355.1. Lineage (GTDB taxonomy): Bacteria > Actinomycetota > Thermoleophilia > Gaiellales > Gaiellaceae > PALSA-600. Next base: position 334,929 of record CAVZER010000009.1, read on the forward strand.
CGGGCTCTCGAGCACGGTGTCCACGCCGGCGATCGCGGCGCAGTGCACGATGTGCGTCGATCCGCGGGCGGCGTCGCGCACCGCGGCGGCGTCGAGGACGTCGCCCTGGACGAGCGTGAAGTTCTCGTGGTCGGCGAGGCCGCTCGCCCCGAGGGCGTCCCGGTGCAGGTTGTCGTACGCGACGACGGTGTTGCGGTCGACGAGCTCGCGCGCGAGCGTCGTGCCGATGAACCCGGCGCCGCCGGTGATGAACACACGCTTGCCCTCGAGCATCGCGGGAACATTAGCCTTGGCGGGTGGCGAGAACCGTCCTCTTCGTCGGCGCGGGCAGGCACCAGCGCCGGGCGATCGCACAGGCGAAGGAGGCAGGACTGCGAGTCGCGGCGGTCGATCGCAACGCGGACGCACCCGGGCTCGCGGCGGCGGACATCGCGAAGATCGTCGATTTCGCCGACGTGGAGGCAGTGCTGCGGGCGACGAAACGGCTTCGCCTCGACGGTGTGTTGACGGTCAGCGCCGATCGTGCGGTGCCGGTCGTCGCCGCCGTCGCCGAGGCTCGCGGCCTGCCCGGGATCGGCGTCGAGACCGCGCACCTGATGACGCACAAGGTCGAGATGCGGCGGCACCTCGCGGAGGCCGGCGTGCCGCAGCCGCGCTTCGCAGCCGTGCGGACGCTCGCCGAGACGCGGCGCGCCGCCGACGCGGTGAGCTTTCCGGCCGTTCTCAAGCCGGCCGACTCGGGAGGCCAGCGGGGCGTGTTCCGCGTCGAGTCGCTCGACGACGTCGACGGCCACCTGCACGAGGCGCTGGCAGCGTCGCCGACGGGCGAGGCGATCCTCGAGGAGTTCGTCGACGGGATCGAGCTGAACGGGATCGTGATCGCACGGGACGGCGAGATGATCCTGTTGACGCTCTCGGACCGGCTCCGACCACCCGGTATCGGCTTCGGCGTCGGCTGGATCCACGTCTACCCGCCGACGATCCAGCCGGAGCAGCTCGTCGAGGCCGAGCGGGTCGCCGGTCACACGGTGCACGCGCTCGGGCTCAGGACGGGCATCGCCTTTCCGCAGCTGATCGCGGCCCCCGACGGCCGCGTCGTGGTCGTGGAGTGCGCCGCGCGCATCCCCGGCGGTCAGATGGCGGATCTCGTTCGCGTCGCCGTGGGCGTCGACCTGGTGGAGGTGCAGCTCCGGATGGCACTCGGCGACGAGCTGCCGGACGAGCTGGTGCGGCCGCGCTTCAGCCAGCCGCTCGCGATCCGCTTCTTGACGGCCGAGCCGGGGCCGCTGCCGACCGGCCGTGTGACGCGCGTCGGCCCACTCGACAAGGTCCTGGCGTTCCCCGGGGTCGTGCAGGCCGAGGTGTACCTGCAACAGGGCGAGGTGATTCGCCCCGTGCGGCTCGACGGGGACCGGCGCGGCTACGTTCTCGCGACCGCGGACACGAACCTGAACGCGCTCGAACGGGCCGAGGCCGCTGCGAGACTGCTCGATGTGGACGTCGAATGAAGGAGACGACGTGCGAGTTCTCGCTCGCCCACTATCGCGAGCTGCTCGACGCGGCGAGAGAGGGCGGGTACCGGTTCGCGGGCTTCGACCGCGAGCCGAAGCCGGGCGACCTGATCCTGCGCCACGACGTGGACCTCTCGCTCGAGGCGGCGGTCGTGATGGCCGAGCTGGAAGCGGCGGAGGGAGCATCGTCGACGTGGTTCCTCATGACGCGCTCGGTTTTCTACAACCTCGCCTCTTCCGAGGGCGAGCGGGCGATCGCGACGCTGCGGGAGCTCGGGCACCGCATCGGTCATCACGCCGTGTGGCCCCACGTCGACCTCGACGAGCGCTTCGAGCCGACCGTCGCCTGGCACAACCCCGACCCCGAGTACATGTGGGATGAGATCGACGGCGCAATCAGCGTCATGCGCGCGCCGTTCTTCGACGCCGACCACTACCGGTCGGACTCGAACCAGCAGTGGCGGCACGGCTGTCCGCACGACGAGCTCGCCGCAGGGCGGTTCGAATGGCTCCAGCTCCTGATCCACCCGGAGATCTGGGTGTTCACGGGCGCGACGATGGGCGAGACGATGCGCGCCTTCCTCGCCGCGGATGCCGAAGCGCGGCTCGAGCGACTGCGCGCCGACCGCATCGATCTGTCGTGATCGTCGTCCTGAACGGCGTGCCGCGATCCGGCAAATCGTCCATCGTCAGCGAGATCCAGGCTGCGTTCGAGGGCGTGTGGATGAACCTCGGCGTGGACGTCGCCCGGCGCATGACCCCGGGCTCGGCCCAGCCCGGCATCGGGCTTCGACCGGGAGAGCCTGACCATGCCGCTGCGCCTCTCGTGCCGACGCTGTATGCGGCGCTCTGGGAGTCGATCGCGGCGCATGAACGGCTCGGGCTGAACGTGGCGGTCGACGTCGGCCTCCACGACGCCGGCGTCGCCGCCGACGGCGCGCGCCGGCTCGACGGCCTCCCGGTGCTCTTCGTCGGCGTGCGCTGCCCGGCCGACGTCGTGATCGCTCGGCGCGGCGAGGACAACGCAGAGTCCTATGCGACGGACCGCGCGCTGGTCGAGCGGTGGGAACGGGAGGTGCACGGCCGCTGGGCGTACGACGTCGAGGTGGACACCTCTGTGTCGAGCCCTGCCGCCTGCGCTCTGGCGATCGGAGAGCGGCTCGCCGTCGATCCTCCACCGTCGGCGTTCGCCCGACTCGCTACGTTCCGCCGGTGAAGCCGATCACCGTGCTGGTGAGCGCATCCGGCGCGCCGGGGACCGCCGCACTGCTCCACGCGCTGCGCGCGAACGGCGAGCGGGACGTCCGGCTCGTCGGCACCGACATGAGCGAGCGGTCGGTCGGACGTCATCTGTGCGATGCGTTCCACCGCGTCCCGAGCGGCGCCGATGTCGCCTTCCCCGAGGCGATGCTCGAGGTCGCGACCCGCGAGGGTGTCGACGCGATCCTGCCGCAGTCGTCCTTCGACCTCGAGGGCCTAGCCGAGCACGTCGAGCGGTTCCCGATGCCCGTGCTGGTCTCGCATCCCGAAACGATCCGGCGTTCGAACGACAAGGCGGCGACGTATGCGCTGCTGCACTCACTGCGCGTGCCGGCACCGGCGTTTCGGCGCGTCAACGGCGCAAGCGAGGTCGAGGCTGCGGCTCGGGCGCTCGGCTACCCGGAGCGGCCGGTGTGCTTCAAGCCGGTGTTCTCGTCGGGGTCGCGCGGCTTCCGTGTGCTCGACCCGACCGTCGACCGGGCGCATCAGCTCCTGTACGAGCGGCCGGGATCCGTCTCGATGCGGCTCGAGGAGGCGGTCGAGCTGCTGCCCGACGAGGGCGGACCGGATCTGCTCGTGATGGAGCTCGCGACGGGTGGCGAGCGGACGGTGGACGGGATCGCGAACGGCAAAGAGATCGTGCTCGGCCATCCGAAGACGAGAGAGGCGATGCGCGCCGGGCTCGCGATGTACTTCGTCACGCTGCGACGACCCGGAGCTGATGCGACTCGCGGATGTGATCGTCGCCGAGTTCGGCATCGAGCACTTCTTCAACATCCAGCTGGTCGGCGAGCAGGTGATCGAGATCAACCCGCGGATCTCGACCATCGTCTATCAGGAGGACTTGAACCTGCCGTACCTCGGGATCAAGCGCGCGCTCGGCGAGATCTCCGACGACGAGCTCAGGAGCCTCACAGATCGCGTCCGCCCCGGCCGCACCGCGCTCCGATACTTCGACCAGCTCGAATTCGACGCGTCCACCGAGCCTTGAACATGCCCGAGCCGGTCGTGGCCGCAGGGAACACCTTCGTCGCCAGGCGATGGTTACGGATGTGTGTCGGCGTCTGACCGTAACTCGATGCGTGGCCCGGAAGCAGGGGATTTCACCCGCTCGAACGGCCATGGCCCGACGCCAGGCGAGGGTGACAAAACTGTGACAAACCGTCCACAGCTCCGGGTCACGCACTGCCCCGTCAACATCGCCGGCATCCCGTGGGAGAACGTCCAGGCGCTGCGGCGCAAGGGGGTCGACGCGCGGCTCGTCGTCTTCGAGCGCGGGCGGCTGCACCCGGAGGCCGACTGGTCGCTCGACCGCCGCGGCGGGCTCGCCCGCCGGCTCGCCACCCAGTTCACGGCGTTCGCGCGGCTCGCCCCCCGCACCGACGTGTTCCACTTCTACTTCGGGCTCACGCTGCTGCCGCAGTCGATCCAGTTCCCGCTGCTGAAGCTGCTTCGCCGCCGAAGCGTGTTCCACTACCTCGGCTCCGACATCCGCGGCAAGACGCCCGCAGAGCTCGCGTACGGCAAGCGGGCCGACGCGGAGATCGTCGGCAGCTACGACGCCGTCCGGTGGGTGCCGGAGGCGCACGTGATCCCGCCCGGGCTCGACCTCCGCGCGTTCACGCCCGTCCCGCCGTCGGACAGCCGAAGGCCGCTCGTCGTGCACGCCCCCTCGAGCCGCGCGAAGAAGGGAACGGAGCACGTGATCGAGGCGTGCGCCCGTCTCCCGGTCGAGCTCGACATCGTCGAGGGCGTGCCACACGACGTCGCCCGCGATCGCTACGCCCGCGCCGACATCGTCGTCGACCAGCTCAACGCCGGCTGGCACGGCGTCTTCGCGCTCGAGTCGATGGCGCTCGGCAAGCCCGTCGTCGCGCACTTGAAGCCCGACGTCGTCGAGCGGAGCGCCGCAGGCTACGGCGTGCGCATCCCGATCGTGTCTGCCACGCCCGAGACACTGGTCGATGCCCTCCGCCCGCTCGTCGAGCAGCCGCCGCTGCGGCGGGAGCTCGGAGCGGCCGGCCGCGCCTACGTCGAGCAGGTCCACGACATCGACCGGATCGCAGACCGCCTGATCGACCTCTACGGTTCGCTTCCGAGCGCATGAGCCTCTCCATGGAGATCAGACGCCTCGGCCGCCACTCGGCCATCTACGGCCTGGGCGGACTGGTCTCGCGCATCCTGGCGACGCTGCTCCTGCCGCTCTACACGCACTTCCTGCCGCCGCAGGCGTACGGAGAGGTGGAGATCATCACGGCGGCGACCGCGGTGCTCGCGATCGTGCTGCAGCTCGGGATCGCCAGCGCATTCTTCCGCTTCTACTTCGACGCGAAGCAGCCGGCCGAGAAGCTGACGGTCGTCCGCACGTCGTTCTGGTTCACGATGGGGATGTCGACCCTCGGCCTGGTGATCGGCATCGCGTTCGCGACTCAGATCAGCCATCTGCTCGGGCTCGGCGACTACCCGATCGCTCGTGCGCGCAGGCGCGATCGGGCTGTGGGCACAGACCAACTACCAGCAGCTGACCGCGCTCTTCCGCGTCGAGGAGCGGTCGTCCGCGTACGCGATCGCGAGCGTCGCCAACGTCCTCCTGACGGTGGCGGCGATGGTCGCCTTCGTCGCGGTGTTCCACTGGGGCGCGGTCGGGCTCGTCGTCGGCAACTTCACGGGAACGCTCGTGGTCTACCTCGTGCTGCTCGGCTACCGCCACGAGCAACTCGGCCTCGAGTTCGATCGCCCGCTCTTCCGTCGCATGCAGTCGTTCGGGATGCCGCTCGTCCCCTCCGCGCTCGCGCTGTGGGCGATCAACTTCATCGACCGCGAATTCGTGTCGTGGTACAAGGGCAACGCCGAGGTCGGCGTCTACTCGGCCGCGATCAAGATCGCCTCCGTGGTCACCTTCGTCCTGATCGCGTTCCGCACGGCGTGGCCCGCGTTCGCCTACTCGATCGAGGACGACCGCAAGGCCAAGGCGCACGTACGCGTTCGTGCTCACCTACCTGATGGTGTTCGCGCTGTGGGCGGCACTGGCGCTCGGCGCGCTCGCGCCGTGGTGGACGAAGCTTCTGACCGCACCGGAATACCAGCGCGCGCAGGAAGGCGTGGCGCTGCTCGCCTTCGCAGGCGCTGCGTACGCCGGCTACACGGTGCTCGCGATCGGCAGCGGCCGGGCCCGGCGCACTCAGCTCAACTGGGTGGTGAGCGGGGTCGGCGCCGCAGCCAACATCGCGCTCAACTTCTGGCTGATCCCGGCCTACGGCATGGTCGGCGCCTCGATCTCGACACTGGTCGCGTACGTCGTCCTCTTCGCCGGGATGACCGTCTACGCACAGTCCGTGTATCCGGTCGCCTACCAGTGGCGGCGCGTGTTGACGGCGGCCGCGGTCGCCGTGACGCTGAACGTCGTCGCGCGCGCCGGCGGGCTTCCATTCGCGCCGTCACTCGCGCTCGTCGCCGTGTACCCGCTGGTGCTCGGGCTGTTCGGGTTCTTCCTGCCCGCGGAGCGGGCGCGGCTCAGACGCCTCGTGCCGCTGTAGAAGCTCAGCCCGGGTGGCCGCGCCGGTAGCGTCGGACGCCGAGCCCGACCGCACCCGAGGCGACGAGGAGCAGCGCAACGCCTCCGAGCACCAGCACCGGCAACGGCACGCTGCTCGAGGAACTGCTCGTCGACGGCGCAGCCACCGGCGTGCTCGAGGTGGGCGTCGTCGTGCCGGGATCGGGGGCGTTCGGAGCCGTATCCACCGGTGTCGTCGTCCCCTGCGAATTCGTCGACGTCGACGAGGTGCTGGGTGTCGTGCTCGGGGTACTGGACGCGCTCGACGAGGTGAGCCGCGTGCCGTTGCCGACCTCGCTCGGGACGCTCTTCCCGTGGCTGCGATCGACGGCCGCCTGCAGGGCGAGCCGGATGTCGTCGCCGAGACTCGAGTAGACGGCGACGTCGGCCGGGATGTGCTTCAGCGCGTCGCGGTAGCACGAGAGGGGGAAGCTCGAGGAGATCTTCCCGTCGTGGTACCACTGGTTGAAGATCTTGTCGCGGCAGGGCGTCGCGGCCTCGGCGCGGGCGGGCCCGAGCGAAGCCGCCGCGACCAGCGCGAGGAGCAGCACGATGCAGCGTCTCATCCGCGTCCATCTTCCCGCGGCGAAGTCAAGTTCCACCCTGGTAGGCGTAAGGCTTTCGTTAAGGCCTCAGGCGACGAAGCAGGCGTCGTGGCACGAGCCGGCGACGTGGAGCACGCGAAGCAGACGCCCGTGGTCGTCGAGCACCGCCAGCGTTCCACGATCGAGCGACGCCGTCAGGACGAGGCCCGGCCCGTGCTGGACGTTGTAGGAGCCGACCGGGATCGCCGTCGTGCGCAGCACCCTGCCAGACAGCGCGTGCACCCTGAAGGTGCCGTCGTCGCCGCTCGTCACGTATGCACGGTCGCGAGAGAACGTGACGTGCTGGGGAGCCGCATCGGCGACCAGCGTGCTGCGCAGCTGCCTGCCGGCGTCGAACACGGTCGACTCGCGCTTCAGGCCGGACGTCACCCAGACGCGGCCGTCGGGCGCGAATCCCACGTCGTGGCTGAGGAACGGGGTCGGAACGGTCGCGACGTGCCGTGGCCGCCGCAGGTCCGAGACGTCGACGACGGCCACGCTGGACGCCGCCGAGCCGAGCCCGACCCAGAGAACGCGACCCGACCCGTCGATCGTCACGTGCCGCGCCCACCCGGCGAGTGAGACCCTGCCGAGCGCGCGCCCGGAGCGAACGTCGATCGAGACGACGCCGCTCGAACCGGAGTCGGTGACGAAGGCATGGGTGCCGTCGGGATGGGCGGCGACGTACCGGGGCTCGACGAAGTCGTGGAGCGTGTGGAGAACGCGCTGCCGGTCGACCACGGTGACGACCCCGGCCGCGGTGTGACAGACCACGGCGACGCGACCGACCTGCTCGATCGCCCGCGGATCCGGCGGCGTCGCGACGGTGCCGACGACCCGAAGCGCACCGAGGTCGACCAGCGCCAGTCGAGACTCCGCGTCGCACGTGACGAGCGCGTGTGGGGCCGCCGCAGCAACGGCAAGGCCCTGACGAAGCGCGAACGGCGCCGCGGCGGCCAGCGCGACAAACTCACGACGGTTCACCGATCTTCCTACGTCCCGGTGGTGCATCGAGGTCCGCGAGACTTGCCGGCGTGCCCCATCCAGAGCTCGAATCCGAGCAGCTGTACGTCGACCGCGCCTATCTGCACCTCGACCGCATGCGGTCGCTGGTCGCACGGGCGGCCGGCTCCGTCGACGGCGAAGTCGCCCAGGCGGCGATGGACGCCTGGGCTGCGCGCCGGCTGAAGACGTTCGCCGACGCAGAGCGCGGTCTCGTGTTCGGGCGGCTCGACTTCGAGCAGCTCGCGCGACCGTTGTATCTGGGCCGCAGGTGGGTGCACGACGAAGAGCTGCAGCAGGTGGTCGTCAACTGGCAGGCCCCGGCGGCGCGACCCTTCTACACGGCGACCCCGCAGGATCCTCACGGCGTGACGCTGAGGCGCCGCTTCCGCACCGACGGGCAGCGTCTCCTCGAGCTCACCGACGAGGCGCTCGACGGCTCGATCGTCGACGGAGCCGCCGTCGGCGACTTCCTGCTCGAGGAGCTCGAGCGCAACCGCGAGCAACACATGCAGGACATCGTCGCCACGATCCAGGCCGACCAGTACCGGCTGATCACGCGCGATCCGGCAACGCCACTCGTGATCCAGGGCGGCCCGGGAACGGGAAAGACCGCCGTCGGCCTGCACCGGGCCTCGTGGCTCCTCTACACCCATCGCGATTCGCTCGCCCGTCGCGGCGTGCTGGTCGTCGGCCCGAACCCCACGTTCATGGAGTACGTCTCACACGTGCTCCCGGCGCTCGGCGAGGAGGCGGTCGAGCAACGTGCAGTCGCCGAGCTGGTCGACGGAATCGAGGCAACCCTCACCGACCCGCCGGCGGTCGCCGCACTGAAGGCCGACCTGCGCCTGGTCGACGTGATCCGGCGCGCGGCCGAAGCGCGGCTCGTCTCCGAGCCGGAAGAGCTCGCGATCCGCCTCGAGGGAAGCTTCGTCTGGGTGCGCGAGCGCGAGATCCGCGAGCTCGTCGAGGGTGCGCGCGACGAGCTCGGGCTCACCGCCGCTGCACGGGATCGCTTCCGCATGAACCTGCTCCGTCGTCTCTACGAGGAATACGGGCAGGTGCTCGGGGCGTACGCCGTGCGATCGTTCGAGGAGGTCGAGCGGGCGCTGCGCGGCGGGGGCTATCTCGACCGCGTCGTCAAGGCCGCCTGGCCGCAGGTGTCGCCGGACCGGCTGGTCCGTTCGCTCTTCACGTCGCGTGCCACGCTCGCCCGGGCCGCCGACGGAATCCTGTCGCCGGAGGAGCAGAAGCTGCTCGCCCGCCGCAGCACCGGCTGGTCCGACGCCGACGTCCCGCTGCTCGACGAGGCGAGATCGCTGCTGGCGGCGGCTCCACACCGGTACGGCCACGTGATCGTCGACGAGGCGCAGGATCTGTCGCCGATGCAGCTCCGCATGGTCGCGCGACGCGCGCCCGACGGCGGCCTGACGATCCTCGGCGACGTCGCGCAGGGAACGGGCGCCGTCGCCTACGCGAGCTGGGACGAGGTGCTGCCCCAGCTGCCCCACGGCGACGAGGCATCCGTCGAGGAGCTGCGACACGCCTACCGCGTGCCGCGCGAGATCATGGCCGTGGCGTTGCCGCTGCTCGAAACGATCGCCCCGGAGGTCTCGCCGCCGATCGCCTACCGGGCCGGCGGAGAAGCGCCCCGGCTCCTCCGGGTCGACGAGCACGATCTGCTCGCGGCGGCGTACCGCGAGGCGGAGCGTCTCGCCCGCGAGGACGGCCTGCTGGCGGTGATCGCCCCCGACGAGCTCGTGGCCGAGCTCGAGCAGGACGATCTCTGGGACGGCGTGCCGCTGCTGACGCCGCGCCGGGCGAAGGGGCTCGAGTTCGACCACGTCGTCGTCGTCGAACCGGCCCTGATCGCCGCGCGCCCGCAAGGTTTGCGCGAGCTGTACGTCGCCCTCACGCGGCCGACCAAGACCCTCGTGGTCGTGCACGCACGGGCGTTGCCGAGCAAGCTTGACGTCAGGTGAGGTAGTACACGGCGAGCGTCACGCCGAGTGCGAGGCCCACGATCACAACGAGCGCAAGCACGATCGCGCCCAGCACGATCGGCATCGTTGCGGGCTCGTAGCCCTCCTTGGCGATCTCCTCGAGGTGATGCTCCTCCGCGACCAGCTTGTCTACGAAGGTGGTCATGCAGGAACTATGGCAGTTCGGGCCAGCTGCGGACGAACTCGCGCTGTTCCGGCGTCTCGGGCGAGTCGTCGCGGCCCGACCATCGCCGAACGTCCGCGAGCGCATCCGCGGGCGACGAGCCCTGCTCGATCAGACGGCATGCCACCACGCAGCCCGTTCGACCACGTCCGCCGCGGCAGTGCACGTAGACCGGCGACCCGCTCTCGAGCAGCTCGTCGATCAGGGCGAGCGCGCCGCGCATGCCCGCCGGCGAGGGCGGCGCGAAGTCGCGGAGCCCGACCCGGTGATGACGAAGCTCAGGCCGCAGGCTCCAGTAGTCGGCCCATCCCTCCTCGGCCTCGGTCAGGTCGACGGTGGCGATGATCCCTGCTGCGACCAACGCGGCGACGGCTTCCGGCCCCTCCGGGTACGGCCCGGCGAGCAGGCGTCCCGGCTCCACCCAGTACGAGCCTGGAAGCGGGCCCGCGCTCACGCGACGAGCCGGTAGACCTGGAACACCTCGGCGAACTCACGGTTGACGTTGATGCCGTGGGTGCGGGCGACGCTGCGCACGTAGTCGGCGTTGGCGTACCGGCGATGCTGCTGCGAGGAGTACTTCTCGAGCGCCGCCACCTTCAGGTCGATGTGCCGCTGCTCGAGTGAGACGTATGCCTGATACGCGAAGTCGAAGTTGTTCCACGGGATCTCGTACCCGAGGATCGTCGTGCGCTTGAACGCGCGCAGGCCCTCGTCGGCGATCGTGCGGTGGTCCTGATGGACGTCGTGCAACGACGGCTGGAAGACACAGTCCGGCTGCCAGTCGTTCCAGATCTCGATCAGCAGCTCGAGGATCGCCTGACGGTGGTCCGGGAACGTGCGCACGTCGAAGTCGTGCACGGTGAGGTGCTCCGGCGGGATCCCGATTTCGCTCGTCGCTTCGCGCACCTCGCGGGCGAGCGTGTCCGGCGCGAATCCCGGAGGAAGCGAGCGCGTCGCGATCGAGAAGGCGACATAGCGCACCTCGGCACCGGCTTCGACGAGCCGCGCCATCGTCCCGCCGCAGCCGAATTCGCCGTCGTCGGTGTGCGGCGCCAGCACGAGCGCACGCCGAACGCCGTCGATCATGCGAGCGGCTCCAGCGCCCCGTCGGCCCGCGCCCCGACGACCACGAGCGCGAGCAGGCCCCAGAAGGTCGGGTCCTCGAGCAACGCGTTGTAGAAGAGGCAGTGCACCAGGATCGCCGTCAAGGCTAATCCGAAGGCGAGACGGGCGGTTCCCTCGAACACGGGGCCGATCCGCCCGAAGCCCGTGCGCAAGGCCACCCAGACGAGGACGAGCAGCAGCGCGAGGCCCGGGAGGCCCGTCTCGGCGGCGACGGTGATCGGAGTCGTGTGTGACGCGGCCGCCTTCGGCTCCCGTCCCTTGAGCCCGGTCTCGTCGGCATAGGCGCGCTTGAAGCCGCCGACACCCACCCCGAACACCGGATTGTGAACAGCGAGCTTGATCCCGTTCCGCGCCAGTGTCGAGCGGCCGCTCGTGATGTGTGAGAGCGAGGAGGACGTCTTGCCCTGGATCCGGTGGCGGAGCTGCGGCGAGGCTACGACGACGAGCAGGAGCACCGCCGCTGCCACGCCGAGGAGGACGAGGCTGCGCCAGCGCCACATCACGATCGCGGCGACGGCGACGGCGACGATCAGCGCGACGTAGCTCGACTGCGAGAACGACGGCAGCAGGCCGACCCAGGTGATCCCGAGCACGAGCGTTGCCGCGATCGCCCACAGCGGATCGCGGCCGCGCCGCCGCAGCACGACGGCGAGGCTGGCAAGGATCGCGACGACGAGGAACCGGCCGTAGATCGACGGGTCGTAGAAGACCGAGTTGACGCGGTAGAACCACCCGCTCGGCGCATAGGCGTTGTCGACCTTGACCTTCGGGTTCCAGAAGATCTGGCGCTCCTCGTACTGGACGATGCCGATCGACGCGAAGACGAGTCCCATCAGCGCGAGCTGCACGTACAGCGTGATCACCCAGACGCGCGACCAGGGCAGCCGCGCGAGCACGACGGCGAGCAGGCCGAACGGCAGGATGAAGAAGAGCAGCTCGATCGCGCCCTGCCGCACGTCCTTCGTCCAGAGCATCGAGACGCCTGTCCAGGCGACCAGGAGGGCGAGCGGCCACGAGAGCGGCCCGAGCTCGCGGCTGCGGACATCGTCGCCGTAGAGCTGCCACGCGAGCACGAGGGCTGCGACCACCACGACGCCGTAGAGCGGCAGCAGCAGGTTCGCCTGCGTCGAGCCGACGTGCACGGGGAACCGGGCCGGGACACAAGCGAGCGTCGCGAGCGCGAGCAGCCACGGGACGCGGAGGACGATCCAAGTCCCCGCGATCGCAAGGACGAGCCCGACGACCGCCGCCGCCGCGAACAGGCGATGGTGCCCCGACGGGGCGAGGTAGAGCGCGAGCACGATCCAGCCGATCGCCCAGGCCGCGAGACCGGCAACGCGGAGGTCACGCCGCGGCGCGACGATGAGCACGGCGAGCCCGAGCGCGGCGAGTGCCCCCGCGGCCTGCGCGAAACCGGAGCTCACGCGCCGCTCCGGCTCACCTGACGACCACTGCGGCGCGCGCGGCGTGGTTGCCGACGAAGACGTAGAGGTGATAGGTGCCCTTCTTCGCGGGCGCGCGGAAATGCAGGGTGCCGCGCCGCTGCACCCCCGACCGTCCGTGCAGCTGCCAGCGCACCCTCGGCGCGTCCGTCGAGACGCGGACGGCGAAGCGCTGCTTCGGCTTCACGACGATCCTCGGGCGCGCCAGCACGACGTAGCGGACCTGGGCGATCGCGAACGGGTAGGGCTTGGACGTGTTGCCGGCACGGTCCTGCGCCGCCACGGTCAGGACGTAACGGCCGGCCGGCGCGGGCCGGAGCACGCCGTCCTTCTTCAGCGTCCCGTTCCAGACGAGGACGCCCGTCAGCTTCTGCGAGAGCGTGAAGGCAACCCGCGTGCCGTCGACGTAGAGGATGCCGTGCGCCGGCTCACTCACCCGGTAGCCGACCCGAAGCACGTCACCGTGGTGGTCGCCGTCGGGCGACAGGATCGGGTACTGCGGGTGGCGGACGAAGATCTTCGGCGGCACCGTGTCGAGCCGCACGGAGTTCGGCAGCACGATCGTCCGGTGCGACCGCTCGAGCTTGACCACGGGCTTGTAGTCGCCGTCGGGGACGAGTACCCCGCCGTTGTCGAGCCCGTCCCAGACGAGATCCACCCCCGAGCCCGCCTTGAAGCTCCGCGGCTGCAGCAGCGTTCGGACGCGCTGGCCGTCGTCGTTCTCCATCCAGACCTCGACCCGCTCGCGCGACCGCAGCCGGAAGGAGAACGCAGCCACCGGCACGGCGGTTCCTTTCGGCGAGAACTCGTGCGGCGGCGGCTTCGTCCCGTAGATCGGGGAGCGCTCGAGCTTCGCCCGCTCTGTGATCGCAAAGGCAACGGCGGTCGCCGCGAGCAGGGCGAGAACGAGTGCGCTCGACAGGGCCCGGGCCACGCCCGGAGGATTCTATGCCGGGCCTTCGACCGCTACGCGCCGCTGTTGCAGCTGGCGCACCGACCAGACGATCACGCCCAGGGTCAGGAGGGCGATCGAGACCTCGATGATCGTCGTCGCGCCGGGCAGCTCGACCAGCTTGATCCCCGACAGCATCAGCACGAAGGCGAACACCGTGCGCAGGGCGCGGTCCGGCACCTTGATCGACAGGTTCGCCCCGAGGAAGACGCCCGGGATGGAGCCGACGAGGAGCCAGGCGATCGCGTGCAGGTCGACATTGCCGTGGAGGAGATAGCCCGCGCCGGCGATCCAGAGCAGCGCAGCGGCCTGCGTCACGTCGGTTCCCACCATCTGGGTCGCCGAGAGCGGGAACAGAAAGAGCATGAAGAGGCCGAAGAACGTCCCGGAGCCGACCGACGTCAGCCCGACGACGAAGCCGCAGCTCGCCCCGATCAGGACGGCGACGATCTTGTCGCGCCTGCTGAGGCGAAACGGGCCGTCCCCGACGTCGTCGCGCGGCTTGACGAACGTCCGCGCCAGGAACCCGACGCCGCCGACGATCAGCGCGCCGCCGATGATCCTGCTCATCGTCGCCTCGGCGCTGTCCGAAAAGGAGTTCGCGAGCTCGACGCCCACGAGCGAGCACGGCCCGGAGCCGAGGAGCATCCAGGCCGCGAGCGGGACGTTGACGTTGCCGAGGCGGCGGTGTCGCCAGGCGCCGAAGCTCTTGAACACGGCGCCGTGGAGCAGATCGGTGCCCACGGCGGTCTTCGGGTCGAAGCCGAAGATCAGGATCAGCATCGGCGTCATCAGGCTGCCGCCGCCCATTCCGGTCATGCCGACGAGGATCCCGACCAGCAGGCCGGCGATCACGAACTGCCAGGTCATCCCGGGTCACGCTGCTCGGGAGGTCCCGGGCGGGAGCGGGCAGGAGACGAACGGCCTCCCGGTCAGGCGACAGCCGAGCTTGTACGCCTCGCAGCCGGTGCAGAAACCGGTGAAGGCCGCGAGGAGGGCGAGCGCTGCGACCAGCACTCCGAGCGCGGCGCCGAGGACGGGAGCGCCGGCGGCGTATGACACCGACGCGGCGGAGAGCACGACGAGGCCGACCATGTTCGCGACGCGCGGCGGCCGGGCGTCCTCGAGCGGGCCCTCGCCGAACCGTGGCTGCACGAATGTGAAATAGGCGACGCACGGCAGGCAGTAGCGGCGTCCGAGCCCGAGGCCGACCGCGAGCTGCAGGGCGAGCAGCGCGAGCAGCCACCACCAGCCCGTCACCACCGCGAGCACCGACAGCGTTCCGATCACGAGCTGATTCGCCCTCGGCGCCCTCGAATCGATCACTGCTGTGTCGCGGTACGGATGAGCCCGCCGCGTCACGCAGTTGCCTCGATGACCATCCCTGCAGCGACGGTGTCGTTCGTCGCCTCGTCGATCAGGATGAACCCGCCCGTCGCGCGGTTGCGCGCGTACGGATCGACGGCGAGCGGCTCCGAGAGCCGCAGCCGGACGATGCCGAGATCGTTGAGCTCGAGGCGGGCCGGGCTGGTCCGGTCCTCGAGCGTGTCGATGTCGACGACGGAACAGAGCTCGGAGACGCGCGCGCGCGACGTGCGCGTCGTCTGCTTGATCGCGAGCGTCGCGCCCGTATCGAGCGGGCGGTCGCTCATCCAGCAGAGGCGGGCGACCAGCTCGCCGGCGGTGACCGGCGGACGATCCGGGTCGGCGAGCAGGTCGCCGCGCGAGACGTCGAGGTCGTCGTCGAGGCGGATGGTGACGGACTGGCCCGGAATTGCCTCGTCGAGCAGGCCGTCGGCGGTCTCGACCGAGGCCACACGGCTGCGCGCCCCGGACGGCAGCACGACGACCTCGTCGCCGGGACGCCAGACGCCCGAGTCGACGCGGCCCGCGTAGCCGCGGAAGTCGTGGTGCTCGTCCGCCATCGGCCGGATCACCCACTGCACGCCGAAGCGGCGATCGTCGCGGTTGCGGTCGGCCGTGAGCTCGACCGTCTCGAGGTGGTCGAGCAATGTCGGGCCTGCGTACCAGGACATCGCATCGCTGCGATCGACGACGTTGTCGCCGCGCAGCGCGGAAACGGGGACCGCGACGACGTCGTGGATCCCGAGGCGGCTCGAAAGCTCGGCGAGATCGCGCACGATCTCGTCGTAGCGCTCCTCCGAGAAGTCGACGAGGTCCATCTTGTTGACGGCGAACGTGACGTGCGGAATCGCGAGAATCGCCGCGATGTACGAGTGGCGCCGCGTCTGCTCGACGACACCTTTGCGCGCGTCGACGAGAATCAGTGCGACGTCCGCGGTCGAGGCGCCGGTCACCATGTTGCGCGTGTACTGCACATGGCCGGGGGCGTCCGCGAGCTGGAACCGCCGCCTCGGCGTGACGAACGAGCGATAGGCGACGTCGATCGTGATGCCCTGCTCGCGCTCGGCACGCAGGCCGTCGGTGAGCAGGGCGAGGTCGACGTAGTCGTGGCCGCGACGCCGCGAGGCGTCCTCGATGTGCTCGAGCTGGTCGACGAGGATCTGCTTCGTGTCGTAGAGCAGCCGCCCGATGAGCGTCGACTTGCCGTCGTCCACCGAGCCCGCGGTCACGAGGCGGGCGAGCTCGGTGTTCATCAGCTCCCTAGAAATAGCCAACGCGCTTCCGATCCTCCATCGCAGCTTCCGAGACGCGATCGTCGGCCCGCGTCTCACCCCGCTCGGTGATCCGGGTTGCCGCGATCTCGTCGACGACATCCGGGAGGGTCGCCGCGTCGGAGAGGACGCCGCCGGTGCACGTCATGTCCCCGACCGTGCGGAACCGGACCTTCGCGCTGAACGTCTCCTCCTCCGGGAAGCGCTCGACGAACTCGGACGCCGAGTAGAGCATCCCGTCGCGGCGGAAGACCTCGCGCTCGTGCGCAAAGTAGATCGAGGGCAGCTCGAGCCGCTCGCGTGCGACGTACTGCCACACGTCGAGCTCGGTCCAGTTCGAGATCGGGAAGACGCGAATGTGCTCGCCCTTGCGGATCCGCGCGTTGTAGAGGTTCCAGAGCTCCGGACGCTGCGCGCGCGGGTTCCACTGGCCGAAGTCGTCGCGGAAGCTGAAGACGCGTTCTTTCGCGCGGGCGCGCTCCTCGTCGCGCCGGGCGCCTCCCATCGCCGCGTCGAACCCGTGCTCTGCGATCGCGTCGAGCAGCGTGGTCGTCTGCAGCTGGTTGCGCGACGCACGGGGACCGGTCTGGTCGACGACGCGGCCGCGCTCGATCGACTCCTCGACGCTCGCGACGATCAGGCGCTCGCCGAGCTCCGCGACGCGACGGTCACGGAACTCGATCACCTCGGGAAAGTTGTGCCCCGTGTCGACGTGCATGACCGGGAACGGGAAGCGCGCCGGCCGGAAGGCCTTCTCGGCCAGCCGGAGCAGCACGATCGAGTCCTTGCCGCCCGAGAACAGCAGCACCGGGCGCTCACGCTCGGCGGCGACCTCGCGCATGATGTGGATCGCCTCGCTCTCCAGCTCGTCGAGATGCGACAGGGTGCGCGTGGAGACGGTAATGGTCATACCCGCTCGCCCACGTGCAGGCCGCACTCCGTGCGGTCGGTCCCGGCCCAGCGCCCCTCGCGACCCGCACCGGGGATCGTCGAGTGCGTGTCGCCGATCGACGCGTAGCCTCGATCGTGCAGCGGGTTGTAGGGGAGATCGCGGGCCTTGATGTAGGCCCAGCAATCGTCGTCGCTCCAATCGGCGAGCGGATTCGCCTTCCACAGCTCGTGCGCGGCGTCCCAGCCGAGCTTCGGTGCGTTCGCGCGCGTCGGTGCCTGGTCGCGGCGGACGCCCGAGATCCAGGCGTCGAGCCCGCCGAGTGCCCGAACGAGCGGCTCGACCTTCGCGACGGCGAGGTAGAGATCGGGCTTGCGCTCCCAGAGGTCGTCGCCGTGGGTCGCGACGAGCTCGTCGCGGCTCGGCCCTTCGAACACCTCGATCGTCGTCTCGTAACGCCGTTCGACCGCGCGCCAGAGCTCGTAGGTCTCCGGAAACAGGTAGTGCGTGTCGATCGCGAAGACCCGCGCCTTCGGCTCGATTGCGAAGAGCATGTCGAGCAGCACGCTCTCCTCCTTCTGGAAGGAGCACGCGAGCGCGACACCACCGGCGAACTCCGCGGTGACGAGCGCGAGGATCTCCTCGGCGCTCATCGCCTCGACGTCGGCGGCGTCAGGAAGCTGAAACAGGCTCGCCGCCATCGAGGAGCACCTCCTTGAGCGTGTCGCCGCGCAGCCCGAGCCTCAGCGTCTCGAGCGGGATGACCTCTTCCGGCGGGATGTTCCCGAGGTTGACCGAGGGCCCGAACTGCTTCACGAACCACGCCTGAGCGGCCTTCGTGGGCGCCTCGAACACGATGTTCGCGGGACCGACGACGCTCGCGATCTCCGCGATCAGCTCGGTGCGCATCCCGCCGCTCGAGTCGAAGATCCCCGCGGTGCCGCCCTCGCGCGCCTCGGTGATCACCTTCCAGGCTCCGGCCTCGAGCTCCTCGTCCAGCCAGCGCGTCCACTCCTCGACCGTGTACTCGACCGACGAGTCCTTGGAGCCGACCTCCGAGAGCACGGTGAAGTCGCGGGCGAAGTCTGCGATCAGCTCGAGCTTGCGCTCACGCGGGATCTCGATGGTGCCGTCGGAGATCTCGACGTGGTCGAGGCCGAGCTCGTTGAGCCAGCGCTTGTAGTCGTCGAGCCTGTCGCGCAGCGTAGACGACCTCGAAGAAGGTGCCGCCGATCACGACCCGCTTCTCGCGCAGGACGTCCAGCTTGCGCTCGAGGTTCTGCGTCACGTAGGCCGTGCCCCAGCCGAGCTTCACGATCGAGACGTGATCGCCGGCCACGTCGAGCAGGTCCTCCCAGGCTCTCGGCCCGAGGCCCTTGTCGAGCACGTGCGTCAGACCGACGTGCCGGCCGAGTCCGAGGTCAAAGACTGGCATAGAGCTCCTCCAGCTTCGCGTGGGCGCGGGCCTGGACGTCGTGGTAGAGCGAGCCGCCGTGGGCGTCGATGCCCACCGTGAGCGGCCCGAAGTCCTTGACGCGGAAACGCCAGAGGCACTCGGGCATCAGCTCCTCCCACGCGACCTCTTCGATCTCCTCGATCTGCGTCGTCTCGAGCGCGGCGGCGCCCCCGACGATCGCGAAATAGACCATTCCCAGTCGCTGCATCGGCTCGATCGCCTCGTCCGGGAAGCCGCCCTTGCCGCAGATGGCGCGGACGCCGTACTGCTCACCGAGCGGCTCCGTGAAGCGCACCATGCGCGCGCTCGTCGTCGTGCCGATACAGATCTTCTCGTACTTGCCTCTGCCCTCGGCATCGCTGCCGACCTTGCGCACGTTCGGCGCCGTGTGCAGCAGGAACGCGCCGCCGAGGTCCATCGGCGGCGTGACGCCCTGATCGAAGATGCGGATCTGCGTCCGGTCGCGGATGCCGATGATGTGCCCCTGCACGGTCACCTCGTCGCCCGCGCGGAGCTTGAGGATCTCCTGCGGATCGGTGATCGGGAACGTGACTTCATGCGTCGCCACGGCTAGGCCTCTCTGTCGTAGTCGATGTCACCGGCGGCGCTCAGGTGCGCAGACGCGCGCCGGGCGGCCCAGCACTGGTAGTTGACGGCCACCGGGTTCAGCGTCATGTGCGTGTCGGCGTGCTCGATGTGGCACTGCAGCACCGTCACGTCGCCGCCGAGGCCCATCGGCCCGATGCCGGTCTCGTTGAGCAGCCCGAAGAGCTCGTCCTCCAGCTCGGCGACGATCGGATCGGGGTTGCGCGTCCCGATCGGGCGCATGATCGCCTCCTTCGCGAGATGCATCGCGTAGTCGGCGGAACCGCCGATGCCGACGCCGACGATGCCGGGCGGGCAGGGCTTGCCGCCGGCGCCGACGATCGACTCGAGCACGAACTTCTTGATCCCTTTCACCCCGTCGGCGGGGACGCACATCTTGAGGAAGCTCATGTTCTCGCTACCGGAGCCCTTCGGAACGCACTTGATGTCGAGGCCGTCCCAGTCCTCGATGAAGTCCCAGTGCACGATGGGGAGCCGGTAGCCGATGTTCGGGCCCGTGTTCTCGCGCGTGATCGTGTGCACCGCGTTCGAGCGCAGCGGGTGCTCGACCGTCGCCCGCGCCGTGCCCGTGCGAAGCGCGTCGTAGATCCGGGCGGGATGCAACGGGAAGTGCTCGCCGACGCGGGCGTGATAGACGGCGATCCCGGTGTCCTGGCAGACGAGGTTCTTCTCGCTGTCGGCGATGCTGATGTTGCGGTGGATCACCTCGAGCACGCGCCGGCCGGGGACCGACGTCTCGCGGTCGCGCGCCGCTGCGAGCGCGTCTCGCAGGTCCTGCGGGATGTCCTTGAGCGCCCAGACGTAGAGGTGCGCGGCCGCGTCTTCGACGGCGTGCTGCAGATCTGTCGTTACATCGATGCTCATGCGCGCCTTCTCCGCAGCGGCCTTGCCGGCGCGGCGGCCGAAGACGGCGCACTCGAGCAGGCTGTTGCCCATCATCCGGTTGCGGCCGTGCGTGCCGCCGGCGATCTCGCCGCAGGCGTAGATGCCCTCGATCGTCGTCGCGGCGTTCGCGTCGATCACGAGCCCTCCGTTCTGGTAGTGGAGCACTGGGTAGGTGAGGATCCGCTCGCGCAGCGGATCGATGCCCGCGCCGCGGTACCGGCGCAACATGTACGGGAGCGATACGTCGGCGTCGTCCTCGGCGATCCGGGTCGTGTCGAGGTAGACGGCGGGCCGCCCGTCGGGTGTCGCGACACCGCGGCCGGCCTCGACCTCGTCGAAGATCGCCTTGCTGACCGCGTCGCGCGGGCCGAGCGAATCGGTGAACTCCTCGCCGTCCGCGTTCAGGAGCACGGCGCCGTACGCCCGGGTCGTCTCGGGAATCGAGTAGCCCTGCATGTTCGCCGGCCAGGCGCCGCCGTTCGGGTGGTACTGGAGGGCGTCGAGGTCGCGCGTCTCCGCGCCGAGCTCGATCGCGAGCTGGGTCACCTCGCCTGTCGCGTTCGGATGGTTCGTCGACAGCTCGCCACGGCGCTGCGCCTCGGCATAACAGCGCCCGCCCGCGGCGAGAACGACGGCGCCGGCGTCGACGACGTGCTCCCCGCAGATCGCGCGCCAACCGCCGCTCGTCTCGGCGAGCTCGCGGAGCGGCGCGTTCGTGAGCGACGTCCCGCTGCCCGACTCCCAGGCGTCGCGAAGCTGCTTGGTGATCGCGTGTCCCGTGCGGTCGCCGACCTGCAGCAGGCGCTTGCGCGTGGCACCACCGCAGCGGGCGAGACGGTAACCGCCGTTCGAGCGCGTGAACTCGACGCCCAGCGACTCGAGCCAGTGGATCGCCCCGGGCGCCTCGCCGGTGAGCACCCCGACGAGCTCGGGGTCCGCGGTCTCGTGCGACGAGGCGAGCACGTCGGCGGCGTGCTGCTCAGGCGAGTCGTCGTCTCCGAACGCCGCCTGGATCCCACCCTGCGCCTTCGACGAGTTGTTCGCCTGCAGCGAGCCCTTCGTCGCCAGCGCGACGCGCGCTCCGGCCCGCTCGGCGGAGACCGCGGCCGCAAGGCCGGAGGCACCACTGCCGATCACGAGCACGTCGAATGCGGGGACGGCCGTCTCCACGGCCAAAACCATACCTGAGATTAGTACCGCTTATATAATGTTCACTGCCACGGTGGGGAAGCCCGGGGGAAAGCGAGGTGCCTGGCACCCTGGTGCCAGGCACCTCGCGGCCGTTCAGTCGACGGGGACCGGATGGGCGCGCGGGGCCCGCTCGCCGCCGACGCGCGGAAGCCACTCGAGCCATCGCGGCAGGTACCAGTTCCAGTCGCCGAGCAGCTTCATCACCGACGGCAGCAGCACCCCGCGAACGACGGTCGCGTCGATCAGGATCGCCGCCGCGAGGCCGAAGCCCATCTGCTTGATGTCGATCTCCTGCAGGGTCATGAAGATCGCGAAGACAGCGACCATCACGAGCGCCGCACTCGTCACCGTCGAAGCGGTGCGCTTGATGCCGGTCGCGACCGCCTCGTCTGTCGGCATCCCCGCGTCCACGAGCTCCTTGATCCGGCTGAGGATGAACACGTGGTAGTCCATCGAGAGCCCGAACAGGATCACGAACATGAAGAGCGGCAACCACGAGGCGATCGCCCCGTTCGAATGGAAGCCGAGCAGCCCTTCGGCCCACGTGTGCTGGAACACCAGCACGAGGAGACCGTAGGCGGCGCCCACCGAGAGCAGGTTCAGCAGCACGGCCTTGATCGGGATCACGATCGACCGGAAGGTCACCAGCAGGAGCACGAAGCAGAGCGCGAGCACGAACGCGAACACGATCGGCGCGTGACTCCGCATCTGCGTGTTGAAGTCGTGCGTACCCGCCGTCTCTCCGGTCACGGGCGCGACGACGCCCGGAACCGAGCCGATCGTCGCCGGGATCACGTCGTTCCGTAGCGTGTCGAGCGCTGCGACCGACGCGCCGTTGTCGCCGTTCCCCTGCAACGGGATCGAGACGACCTCGACCGTCCTCGCAGGGTTGACCTTCGTCTCGATCGGCGGCGACATCTCGCCGGTCGCGAGTGCCTGCCGCTTCAGCTCGGCGATGCCGCGCTGAACCTGCGGGTCGGTCACGTCGCTCGCACGAACGACGACCTGAGCCGGCGTCTGCGCACCCGGGAACGCCTTCTGGATCGCCTCGTACGTGCGCACGATCCCGATCGACCTCGGCAGGTCGGTGAAGCTCGGCAGCTGCGTGTGCAGCTGAAGCGCAGGGATCGCGAGCGCGAACAGCGCACCGCCCGAGACGATCGCGGACAGCCACGGCCGGCGAACGACCCTGTCGAGGACGTATCCCCAGATCCGCGACTCGCGGTAGCCGCGCCGCGCCAGGAACGGAATTCGTCCCTTGTTCACGCGGTCACCGAGCTTCGACAGCACGGCCGGAAGGATCGACAGCGACCCGATCAGCGCCACGGCGACCATGAGCATCGCGCCGACGGCGATCGAGGTGAAGACGGCGTTACCCGTCAGCAGCATGCCCGCCATCGCGATCAGCACCGTCAGGCCCGAGATCAGCACCGCGTAGCCGGACGTCCCGGCCGTGCGGAGCAGCGCCTCGCGGTGACCGAGCCCCCGCGCACGCTCCTCCCGCTCGCGGCGGATGTAGAAGAGCGAGTAGTCGACACCCACGGCCATGCCGATCAGCAGGATCACCGACTGCGTTGCGTCGCCGGCCGGGACGACATGGCTCGCGAGCGACGACAGCCCGATCGTCGCCAGCACGCCCGAGAACGCGAGCAGGACGGGTAGCCCGGCTGCGACGAGCGCTCCGAACGCGATCAGCAGGATGATCAGCGTGACCGGCAGCGACGAGAACTCCGCTCGCTGGAAGTCCTTGCCGACCGTCTGGTTGAGGACATGTGCAGCGCTTGCCTCGCCGAACTCCGAGACCTCGAAGCCCGGGTGTGCCGCCTGCACGTGGCCGACGGCCGCGAGGACGGGAGCGACCTTGTCCTGGGCCTTGTCCTCGTCGCCGCGAATCTCGAACTGCACGATCGCCGAGTGGCCACCGTTCGCGACCTGACCGCGGTTCGCCGGGTCGAGCGGCGTGCGCACGCGCGCAACCGCAGCCTGCCCCGAGACGGTGCGCACGACGTCGTTCACCGTCGCGCGAAATGCGCCGTCGGCGACCGTCTGCGTCTTCGACTGCACGAGCACGCTCTCACCGGCATGACCGGCGAAGCCTGCGCTGTCGAGGATCTTCTGGGCGACGCGCGTGTCGCCCGACGCGGTGTCCGAGCTCTTGAGTGCCTTCTTGCCCGCTGCGCCGCCGACGACGACCGCGAGCACGCAGAACACAAGCCACGCGCCGACCGCCGTCTTCCAGTGCGCCGCGCTCCAACGACCCGCACGCGCGGCCAGATTCGTCCGTTCCATGACCTCTCCTCCGTCGGTTGGCTCCACCGCTCCACGTTGGCCCGCCGTGCCCGTCTTCACCAGCCGGGTGCCCGGCGTTCACGCGGTAGAGCTGCCACTACTTCTAGCGCCGGTCCGGTCGTCCCCAAGGACGATTAGGCATCGGTCACCAGACGGATTCGTACAGCGCCTGAACCTCGGCGGATGTCGCCACTCTGGGATTCGCCGCGTTGCCGCCACGGTGGGACGCGAGCTCTGCAAGCTCGCCGAGCTCGGCCTCGGGAACTCCGAAGTCACGCAGGCGCTCGAACCCTCCGAGCTGCGCCAGCGCACGCGCACGCTCGACGGCATCGCCACCGATCGCCGCACCGAAGCGGTCGACCTCCACCGGGACCACCTCGCGGTTGAACTCGAGCGCAGGCGGCAGGCAGATGGCGTTCATCGCACCGTGCGGGAGGCCGTACCGCCCGCCGACGGCCTGCGCCATCGCATGCGCCAGGCCGAGCCCTGCGATGCCGAGCGCATGTCCCGCATGCATCGCACCTCTCAGCAGATCGGTGCGCGCGCCACGGTCGGCGCCGTTCGCGAGCACGCGCGGAAGGGCGTCTGCGATGAGCGGCGCACCCGCGAGCGCCTCGACATCCCCTTCGTCGCTCCGGCCCTTGACGTAGAGCGCCTCCGCGGTGTGCGCGAGGGCGTTCAGCGCCGTGCCCGCGGTGACGGCGGCCGGAAGCCCGAGCGTCAGCTCGACCTCGTAGACGATCCCGACCGGCCGCGCGCCGGCGCCGCCGCCCTGCATCCGGCGGTCGGGGGAGCGGACGCCGAACGACGTCGTCCACTCGGCGCCCGAATAGGTGGTCGGCACGCTCACGAGCGGTAGACCCGTGGCGGCGGATGCCGCCTTGGCGGTGTCGATCGCCGAGCCGCCGCCGATGCCGAGGATGCCGTCGGCCGACGGGTTCACCGCCACGCGGTGGGAGGGGACCTCGCCCCACCACTCCTCGTACGGGACGTCGAGGAAGCGCCACCGATCGCTGGCGATCACGAACGGCCGCGCGATGGACGCCTCGGCGAGCACGGCCGGAAGCGCCTCGATCCCGAAGCGGACGATCACGGCAGCCGGCTGCGCGCGAACGCGAGGAACTCGCGGGCGGCGCGAGTCTCGGAGCGTCCGGCCGCGCGGACGAGCAGCACCTCGCGCTCGAGCTCGAGCCCGGCAACGGTCGCCTCGCCGAGCGTTCCCGCCGCCAGGTCGTTTTCGATCGAGAGCCGCGAGATGAACGTGACGCCGTGACCGCTGCGCACGGCGCTCGTGACGGACTCCTGCAGGCCGAGCTCGAGCCGCACGCCGAGGTCGCGCAGGCGGACGCCCGCGCGCTGCCTGAGCTCGTCCTCGATCAGCTGACGCACACCGGCGCCTTCCTGCATCACGATCAGCGTCTCGCCGCGCAGCTCGTCGACCGTGATCGTCCGTCCGGCGAACGGGTGGCCGACGGGGCAGGCGAGCGTGACCGTGTCGCGGAAGAAGGGCTCGTAGTCGACGCCCCGGTGCCGTGGCGCCGCACCGACGACGCCCAGCTCGAGCGTCCGGTCGGCGACACGCTCGACGACGGTCTGCGTGTCGAACACGCTGAGCGCGACGTGCAGCTCGGCGTGCTGCGCGGCGAAGTCACAGAGCAGAGCGGAGAGCACGACGCCGCCTGGGCCGGTGGACGCCCCGATCTCGAACGTCCCCTGCAGCTCGCCGACCGCCTCGTCCGCGAGATCGTTGACGAGATCCTCCTCGAGCGCGAGCAGCCGCTGCGCCCCGCGATACAGGCGCGCGCCGGCCTCGGTCGGCTCGACGCGGCGGCCCGAGCGGTCGAGCAGCTGCAGCCCGAGGCGCTTCTCGAGCGCACGGACCTGGAGCGACACCGCGGGCTGCGTGACACCCAGCCGCTCCGCGGCCTGCGAGAACGAGCGCCGCTCGACGACGATGCAGAACGCCCGCAGTTGGCGCGTGTCCATAACTGATGCTTATCCTAGCGGTGTGACGTCCCGTGGCCGTCTCTGCCCGAAAGTGCCGAAATGCAGGTATTTCTCGGTGCGGTGGACGCCGGCGTAGGTGCTCGTCCGTCCTGACCTGTGACGCGTACCGATTGGTCGGCGTAGGTTCCACAGAATGTGGAGATTCATGCTCGTCGCCGCAACGGCCGGCTTGCTGGCCACTGCGGCGACGGCCGGCAAGTTGGCCGCCGGCGAACTGCGCTGCACGCCTCTTTCGCTCGGCCCGGGCTCCGTGACCGCTCACAGCCGCCAGGGAGCCCACTGCTTGCTCACGGCCTACCGACACCACTGCCAGCCTGCCCACTACACGCTCTCGATCTTCGGCATCGACACGATCGCGACTCGCGACTTCGCCGTCCTCAACCGCAGCGGTCGCTGTCAGGTCGCTGTCACGATCAGCTTCCGCGTCGTGCCCCAGCGACCGCACACCTCCGGCCACGGCTACTGCCGAACGCTCGAGCTGCGCGGAACGGACATCATCGCTGACGCGTGCCACGGCAGCGGCCTCCCCGCTGCCGTCTCCCTCACCGGCACCAGCTGAGCCCAGGCCGCCCCGGCCCGAATCGCGAACCCACACGGCGCCACAAAAACGCTAGACGTGACACTTGGAGCTCAAGCAGGCGCCGCCGCTTCGAGGAACTCGAGCCGGTTCCCGAACGGGTCGTCGGCGTGGAAGCGGCGCACCCCGGGAAGTGCAGTGTCCTCGCCGGCCGCCACACCGGCCGCCGCGAGCCGGGTGCGCAGTCCGTCGAGGTCGTCCACCACGAAGCCGGGATGAGCTTTGCGGGCGGGGGCGAACGATTCCGAGACACCGACATGCAACGCCTGTCCACCGACCCTGAACCAGCAGCCGCCGCGCCCGGCGAGCTCGAGGGGCTTGTCGATCTCCTCGAGCCCGAGCAGACCGCCGTAGAAGGCGCGGGCAGCGCCCTCGCAGCCGGGCGGCGCGGCGACCTGCACGTGGTCGATCCCCGTGACCCTCACCCACGAGGGTCTACCATCGAGCGTGTGACGGCGGCGCCGCCTCGGCTCGAGGACACGCTCATGCGTGGCTATTCGCGGCTCGCGGCAGACTCGCCCAAGCGCCGCATCGACGTCGAGCTTCGCACGCTCGACCTGCTCTTCGCCGTTCTCTTCGGGCTGCTGCTCCTGCCGCTCGCACTCGTGATCACGGTCATCTCGCTCATGACGACGGGGCGACCGGTGCTCTATCGCGGCCGGCGCGTCGGACGCGGCGGGCATTTCTTCGACATGCTCAAGTTCAGGACGCTGCGCACCGGCGCCGAGGAGCGCATCGGCCAGTACCTCGGCGAAGAGCTCGTGCGGCACACCGAGGACGAGCTCACCGGGATCGGCCGCTTCCTGAAGGCGTCGCAGCTCGACGAGATCCCTCAACTCTGGAACGTCGTCCGCGGCGACATGTCGTTCGTCGGGCCGCGGCCGATCAGGCCGCGCTTCTTCGCCGAGCTCGCGGACGAGCTGCCGGCGTACTGGCAGCGACTCGTGGTACGCCCCGGCCTGACCGGGTTCGCCCAGGTGCGGCGCGGCTACGAGACGTCGATGGCCGAGAAGCTCGCCCACGACCTCGAGTGGATCGCCGACCGCTCCGTCCGCCTCTATCTCCGCACGGTCGTGTTCACCGCGGTGCGCGTCGTGCGCCAGTCGCTCAGCGCCCTGCGGAGGAACGCCTAGAGATGTGCGGCATCTGCGGGATCGCCGCGTCGCGCGGCGCGGTCGACCCTGAGCGCCTGGCGCGCATGTCGGCGACGCTGCTCCACCGCGGGCCCGACTCGGAGGGCACGCACATCGACTCCGGCATCGGCCTCGCCGCCCGGCGCCTCGCCATCATCGACCTGACCGGGGGCGACCAGCCGATCGCGAACGAGGACGGCACCGTCGTCGTCGTGCAGAACGGTGAGATCTACAACCACCTCGAGCTGCGCGCCGAGCTCGAGCGCTCCGGCCACCGCTTCGCAACGCGGTGCGACACCGAGGTGCTCGTCCACGGCTACGAGCAGTGGGGAGCGCGTCTGTGGGAGCGCCTGCGAGGGATGTTCGCCGTCGCCGTCCACGACGCCCGCTCGAGCACGCTCGTGCTCGCCCGGGACCCGTTCGGGATCAAGCCGCTCTACTACCGCGAGGCGGCCGGCGAGCTCGCGTTCGCGTCGGAGCTCGACGCGCTGCCGCGCGGCGAGATCGACCTCGACGCACTCGAGGCCTTCCTCACCTTCAACATGATTCCGGCGCCGCTCTCGATCTATCGCGAGATCCGGAAGCTTCCCGCCGGCCACACGCTCGCCTGGTCCCATGGCAAGGCGACACTCGAGCGCTATGCACGACCCGGCCCGCTCGAGCCGCGGACCGGCGCCGACGAGGCCGAGCTCGTCGAGGAGTGCAGGGCGCGCCTGCGCGACTCGGTGCGCGCCCACCTGATCGCCGACGTCCCGGTCGGCGTGCTGCTCTCGGGCGGCGTGGACTCGGGCGCGCTCGCCGCGCTTGCGGCCGAGGAGTCGACGGGCGCCGTGCGAACGTTCTCGATCGGCTTCGAGGAGTCGTCGTTCGACGAGCTCGACGGAGCGCGCGCGGTCGCCACTCGCTACGGCACGCTGCACCGCGAGCTCGTGCTCCGGCCGGACGCCGCGTTGCTCTTGCCGGCGCTCGCCGACGCATTCGACGAGCCGTTCGCCGACTCGTCGGCGCTCCCGACGTACCTGGTCTCTCAGCTCGCCTCGGAGGACGTCAAGGTCGCTCTCTCCGGCGAAGGCGGCGATGAGCTCTTCGGCGGCTACTACACGTACGTCGCCGACCGCCTCGCCGAACGCATCGGGCCGGCGGCGTCCCTCGCACGCCCGCTGGTCGAGCTGCTCCCGTCGTCGACGCGACGGGCGAGCTTCGACTACAAGGCCAAGCGCTTCGCCAGGTCGGCGCACCTCCCGCCGCTCGAGCGCCATCACGGGTGGAAGGAGATCTTCGCTCCCGATGCCCGCGCCGAGCTGACGGGGCGCCGCAGCGCATTCGACCCGGTCGACACGCTGCGGGCTCGCTTCGCCGAGACCGAGGGGCACGAGCTGCTGACACGGCTGCAGGACGTCGACTTCGGCGTCTACCTGGTCGACGACCTGCTGGTGAAGACCGACCGGGCGTCGATGGCGTGGTCGCTCGAGGCGCGGGTCCCGTTCATGGACCCGGCCGTCGCGAATTTCGCGTTCTCGCTCCCGGCGGCACAGAAGGTGCGCGGCTTCCAGAAGAAGCGGCTCCTGCGCAAGGCGGTGGCGCCGCTCCTCCCCCGCGAGGTCGTTCACGGCCGCAAGCGTGGATTCTCGATTCCGGCCGCGGCGTGGCTGCGCGGCGACTTGCTGCCGTTCGCACGGGAGACACTGAGCCCGGAGAACGTGCGCAGACAGGGCTTCCTGCAGCCGCACGTCGTGACGCGACTGCTCGACGATCACGCGGCCGGACGCGAGGACCTCTCGCGCCAGCTCTGGGGCCTCCTCGCGTTCACGCTGTGGCACGAACGGCACGTCGAAGGTGTGCGCCGCGACGCGACGCTCGCGCAGGTCGTCGCGTGAAGGTCTGGGTCGACTTCACGGCGAGCGCGCACCCGCTCGTGTTCAGACCGCTCGTCCGGCTGCTCGAACAGCAGGGTGACGAGGTCGAGATCACAGCGCGCGACTACGCGCAGACCCTCCAGCTGATCGAGGCGCACGGGATGACGGCGACGGTGATCGGCCATCACGGCGGCCGCTCCTCACTCGGCAAGGCCCGGCAGCTGCGATCGCGGCTCGCTGCACTCCGAGCGTGGGCAGGCCCACGTGGGTTCGACCTGGCACTCGCGCACGGCTCGCACGAGTTGACGATGACCGCGCGGCGGCTCGGGATCCCGAGCTCCACGACGTTCGACTACGAGTGGGCGTGGCTCCAGCACCAGCTCGGCTGCCGGGCGGCGACGCGCGTCGTCGTCCCGGAGGCGATCCCGCCCGAGCGACTCGCCCGCTACCACGCTGTCCCTCCGAAGCTGCAGCAGTACCCCGGACTCAAAGAGGAGTACTACCTCTCCGACTTCGAGCCCGACGCGTCGGTTCCGGGCGCGTTCGGGATCGATGCGGCGCGCGTGCTCGTCGTGTTGCGGCCGCCGCCCGACGTCTCGCTCTACCACCGGCACTCGAACCCGCTCTTTCCCCAGACGCTCGAGCACCTCGGCCGCCGCGACGACGTGCACGCCTTCGTGATCCCGCGCACCGACGAGCAACGTGACTTCGTTCGCAACCTGGCGCTCCCGTCGGTGATCGTTCCGGAGGAGGCCGTCGACGCGCAGAGCCTGATCGCACTCGCAGACCTCGTGGTCTCGGCCGGCGGCACGATGAATCGTGAGGCTGCCGCGCTCGGCGTGCCGGTCTACACCACGTACGGCGGACGCCTCGGCGGCGTCGACGAGGAGCTCATCCGCGCCGGCCGGCTGCGGCCGCTCACCGACCCGCGCGCGCTCGAGCTGCACAAGCGCGAGTCGCACGCCGAAACGCGCGTGCGCCGCGACCCGCAGCTGATGCTCGACTTGCTGCTCTCGGCCTTGTCGTAACAGGATCCCGCCGGCGGTCACTCGGCGGCGCCGGCGACGGTCGCCAGCACGTCGTCGCCGTACCGTTCGAGCTTCGACGGCCCCACGCCTGCGATCTGCGCCAGCTCGCCCATCGTCGCCGGCCGTGCATCGGCGATCTCGTGCAACACACGGTCGTGGAAGACGACGTAGGGCGGCACACCGTCGTCGCGCGCCCGTTCGAGACGCCAGGCGCGCAGCCGTTCGCCGAGCGGCGTCCACGACGCCTTGCCGGCCGGCCGCTCCGCGCCGGGCGCGGCGCCCCCCAGCTCGCGCAGGAACGGGCTCGGCGAGCCCGACCACGTGATCCAGAGGATCCGCTTGGCGCGCGTGAGACCGACGTAGAGCAGCCGCCGCTCTTCGGCGATCTGCTCCGGCGTGCGCGCCTGTCGCGACGGAAGCTCCTTGGCCTCCACGCGGGGCAGGAAGACCGCCTCGAACTCGAGGCCCTTCGCGCGGTGGAGCGTCAACAGATGAACGCCGCGTGCGGCGTCGCCCCCGGGCGAAAACCGCTGCCTCAGCTCGTCGACGAACGCCGGCGCATCGCCGTCGAAGCCGGCCGCGAGGGACACGAGCCGTGCCAGGTCGGTCTGCCTGACGAGCTCCCGCTCGCCGAGCGAGTCGGGGAGGCGCTCGAGCCAGCCGGCCTCGAGCGCGAACGTTCGCACCGCGTCGCGTGCGGGAACGCCGGCGGCGCCGGGCAGCCGGCGCACGAGCCGCCGCGCTGCGTCCCGGTCGAGCAGCGAGGCGCCCTGGAAGGGCAAGCCTGCGTCGTGCAGGAGCTCCTCGTAGTCGGTCAGGCGCGCATTCGTGCGACAGAGAATCGCTGCCGCGTCGAGTGGGCAGTCGAGCGCCCGCAGCGCGCCGACGATCGCCGCACCCTCGTCGGCCGCCGTCGGAAACGGGCGCAGCGTCGGCGCCGGGCCGGTCGCGCGCGTGGCGCGCAGCACCTTCTCGGCGCCGCCGAGCTTCGGGACGAGGCGATTCGCGAGCTCGAGGACCTCCGGTGTCGAGCGGTAGTTCTCCTCCAGGCGGACGACGAGCGCGCCCGGAAACCGGCGGGGCATGCCGAGCAGGTGCTCGGGACCGGCGCCCGTGAACGCGTAGATCGACTGGTAGTCGTCGCCGACCACACAGAGCTCGTCGCGGTCGCCGAGCCAGCAGTCGAGCAGCGTCTGCTGCAAGAGGTTCACGTCCTGGTACTCGTCCACCGTGAAGGCGCGGTACTGCCGGCGGAAGGTGGCGGCCGCGACGTCGTCCGTCTCGAAGAGCGCGATCGCACCCTCGAGCAGGTCTTCGAAGTCGGCGAGCCGGTCCGCGCCCTTGCGCCGTTCGTACTCGCGGTAGATGCGCAGCATGAGGTCGGGCGGGATCGGCGGCACGTGGTCGCCGAGCTCGTCCCGGTAGCGGTCGGGCGAGATCCGCCGGTTCTTCGCCCACTCCACCTCGCCCGCCAGATCGGCGGCGGGGCGAAAGCGATAGGCACCCGGCAGCGTGTTGCCCAGCTGGCGGAGGAGCAGCGCCTTCGAGGGCAGCAGGCTGCCGACGCGGTCGGGAGCGAAATGGCGGAGCTGGCGGAGCGCCGCGGCGTGGAAGGTGCCCGCGCGCACGCGACCTGCACCGAGCGCCGCGAGCCGTCCTCGCAGCTCACCGGCGGCCTTGTCGGTGAACGTCACGGCCATCAGCTCGGCCGCAGTGAAGGTGCCCGACGCGACCTGATAGGCGAGCCGTCGGGTGATCGTCGTCGTCTTGCCCGACCCGGCACCGGCGAGGATGCAGACCGGGCCCTGGACCGCCTCGGCTGCGCGGCGCTGCTCGGGGTTCAGCCCGTCGAGGACGTCCACCGAGAGACCGTAGCCGCGCCGGCGGCGGGCGATTGTGACGTCAGTGCATCGTGTCTTCGAGGACGGCGTCGCCGCCCGTGCGCACCGGCTCGTGCACGATCGACGCGAGCCGAGCGACCACACCCACCGTGTCGCCCTCGTCGACGAGGCGCTCGAGCTCGGCGAGCTCGCCCTCGAGCCACTCGGTGTCGACCGGGACGTGGGCCGCGCGCATGATCTTCGGATGCGAGGTCGGCCCGACGGCCTCGTCGTCGTTCCACAGCACCTCGTGGAGCTTCTCGCCGGGCAGCACGCCCGTGAAGGTGATCGGGACCTGCGACTCGTCCTTGCCGGACAGCCGGATCATCTGCTGGGCGAGCTCGAGGATCCGCACCGGCTCGCCCATGTCGAGGACGTAGACCTGTCCGCGGCCACCCATCGCGCCGGCCTGGATGACGAGCGACGAGGCCTCGGGGATGGTCATGAAGAAGCGCGTCAGCTCCGGGTGCCGGACCGTCACGGGGCCGCCGCGCTCGATCTGGCGGCGAAAGATCGGGATCACCGACCCGGACGAGCCGAGGACGTTGCCGAAGCGCACCGCGACGAAGCGCGTGTCGACCTCGGGCTGCCGGGCGAACGACTCGACGATCCACTCGCAGAGCGCCTTCGACTGTCCCATGACGCTCTTGGGATTCGCCGCCTTGTCGGTCGAGATGAGCACGAAGCGCTCGATCCCTGCCTCGACCGCCACCTCGACGAGGTTGCGTGTCGCGAAGACGTTGTTCGCGACCGCCTGCAGCGGGTTCGCCTCGAGCATGCCGACGTGCTTGTAGGCGGCGGCGTGGAACACGACCTGGGGGCGGTAGTCGTCGAACGCCTGCTGCATCTTCTGCTGGTCGCCGCAGTTCGCGAGCACCGGCACCGCGGCCGCGAAGTCGCGCTCGGCGACGAGCTCGCGCTCGATCTCGAAGAGCGCCGACTCACCCTTGTCGACGAGGACGAGGCGGGCCACGCCGAGGCGCGCGAGCTGCCTCGAGAGCTCGCTGCCGATCGACCCGCCGGCCCCCGTGACGAGGACGGTCTTGTCCCTGACGTACGCCGCGATCGCGCCGAGGTCGACGTCGACCGTCTGCCGGCCGAGGACGTCCTCGACCTGCACCGGGCGAATCTGGCCTGCGAGGTTGAGGTCGCCGGCAATCAGCTCGTGGAGCCCCGGCAGCGTCTTCACGGGCACCCGCTCGGTCGCGGCACGTCTCGACGACGCGCTGCCGCACGCCGCCGGGGGCCGACGGGATCGCGATCAGCACCTCGTCGGGCTTGTTGTCGCGCAGGACGTGCTGCAGGTCGTCGGTCGTGCCGAGCACGCGTACGCCGTGGAGACGAAGGTTCTTCTTGCGTGGATCGTCGTCGACGAGGCCGATCGGCGTGTAGTGCAGGTTCCGGTTGCGCTGCATCTCGCGGATCAGGAGCTGCGCGGCGTCACCGGCGCCGACGATCAGCACCTCCTTGCCGCGAATGACCACGCCGGACTGCGGCCGTTCGATCAGCGTGCGCGCGAGCAGCCTCGACCCGGCGACGAACGCCAGCACCAGCAGGTAGTCGAGTGCGGCGATGCCGCGCGGGAGCCGCGATGCATGCTCGGGCGGGAACGCGTACAGGACGAGGTAGGTGACCGCCGAAGCCACGGTGACGCCGCGGAAGAGCCCCCACATGTCGCGCGTCGACACGTAGCGCCACCAGCGGTTGTAGAAGCCGAAGACGATGAACGTCGCCAGGTTGATCCCGACCACCAGCGCGATCACCTCGAGATCGAGCAGGTGGCGGTAGTAGATCGGCGTCGACTTGTCGAAACGGAGGTAGAAGGTCAGGCGCCATGCCACCGCGACGAGGACGCCGTCGCAGACGATCTGCCAGATCCGGTGCCGGTTGATCGGGAAGAACCTCACGTCGCGACAAGGTCGGAGGCGCGCTCGAGCACAGAGGCGACCTCCTGCTGCTGTTCCTCGCTGATACCGGCCCAGAGAGGCAGGCAGAGATTCTCGCGTGCAGCCTGCTCGGTCACCGGAAAGTCGCCCTCGCTGTAGCCGAGGTACGCGAGCGCCGGCTGGAGATGAAGGGGCGGCGAATAGAAGAACGCGCAGCCGATCTCGGCGGCCGTGAGCGCCGCGGCGAGGTGGTCGCGATCCGGCGAGCGCACGCAGAACTGGTGGTACACGTGCCCCGGCTCGTCGGCCGGGACGTCGACGACGCTGCTGAGCAACTCGCGGTAGCGGGCGGCCGCCTCGCGGCGCAACTGGTTCCAGTCGTCGATGTGCCGCAGGAAGATCCGGAGGAACGACGCCTGCATCGCATCGAGGCGGGAGTTGTAACCGATGTAGAGGAACTCCTTCTTCGCCGCGGAGCCGTGGAAGCGGAGCATGCGCAGGCGTGTCGCGAGCTCAGGGTCGTTGACGGCGATCATGCCGCCGTCGCCGAGCGCGAACAGGTTCTTCGACGGGAAGAAGCTGAACGTCGAGAGCACGCTCGATCCGATGCCGCGGGCGCCGAATGCCTGGGCGGCGTCCTCGATCACCGGGACCCCGATCGCCTGGAGCTCATCGACCGGAGCCGGACGTCCGAAGAGGTGCACCGGCATGATCGCCTTCGTCCGCTCGGTGACGCGACGCGCGACGTCGGCTGGATCGACGTTGAGCGTCGCCGGGTCGATCTCGGCGAAGACCGGCGTGGCGCCGCGACGGGCGATCGCCTCGGCGGTCGCGAAGAACGTGAACGACGGGCAGATCACCTCGTCGCCCGGACCGACCCCGAGCGCGTCGAGCGCTAGCACGAGCGCGTCGGTTCCGTTCGCGCAGCTCACACAGTCGGCGACTCCGAGCCGCTCGGCCGCTTCGCGCTCGAAAGACTCGACCTCGGGGCCGAAGATGAACCTGCCGGTGTCGAGAGTGCGCGCGAACGCCGCCTCGAGCTCAACACGGAGGGGGGCGTATTGCGCTCGGACGTCGACGTGCGGAATCCTCACGACGGAGTGATGGTACCCCGGCGACGCCGACGAAGCCGCACAACGACCAGCAGTGCGAGCGCGACGACCCCTGCGACGACCAGATAGTCGACGAACCGGAAGTCACGGTGGAAGGTGTCCCAGCTCGCCCCGAGCGCCCAACCGATCGACGCGAACACGACACACCAGACCGCGTTGCCGACGAACGTGAGCACGTTGTACCGGCGAAACGGGCTCTCGAAGACCCCTGCTGGGATCGAGACGAACGACCGGACGAGAGGCGTCATACGGCCGAGCAGGACCGCCCACGAGCCGTAACGCTCGAACCAGCGCTCGGCCCGGTCGAGACGCTCCGCCGACAGGTGGAACCAGCGGCCCCGGCGCTCGAGGAACGGCCGACCGCCGCGATCGCCGACCCACCACCCGAACGCTGCACCGACCTGGTACCCGATCACTCCCGCCGCGACGACGACCAGGAACGCGCCGAAGCCGCTGACGTCGGAGCCGAACACATGCACCTGATCGACGAGGGCTCCGGACGCCAGCGCGCCGCCGTAGACCATCACGAGCTCGCTCGCGGCGGGGAACACCGCGTCGATCGCCATCAGGACGAGGATCGCCGGAACGCCGTACTGGGCGAGCAGGGAGGTCAACCGGCGACCCTGAATGCGAATGTCGCGCGCAGGTCCGACGTCCCCACCGCACTCGTCGCGAAGACGTGCGCGACGTACCTCCCGGACGGCGCTCGCGCGCCGCCGGCAAGCGTCCCGTCCCAGGTCAGGCGCCGGGCCCCGGCCTGCAGCTGGACGGCGGGCAGCGCGCGCACGGTCACGCCTCCGGCGGTCTCGATGCGCAGCAGGACGGACGCCGTCCGCGTCAGCTGGAACCGAATCGTCGCCCGGCCCCGGGCGAGAGCCGGTGCGACGAGACCACGCAGCGTCGAGTCGACGCGAAAGGCGCGGTCGATCGTCGAGACGCGACCGACATCGTCGGTCGCCGTCACGTTCCAGTGCCACTCGCCGTCGACATCGAAGTTGTTCGCAGAGTTCGCATACGTCCCCGGCGGATGAGCGACGCCCGACTCGAGGACCTGGACGGCGCCGTCCGGACCGATCAGCTCGGCCGTCACCGTCGAGGGGCGAACGAGCTTGTAGTCGAGCGGCTCCGCGTCGGCCCCGGGATCGCCGTTCACGAGCGGCACGGGTGCCGGCGGCGCGTACACCCCGAAATACTCGACGAGCAACGCCTCGCCGATCGGGCGCTCGCCCCCGGGGCCGCTGGGCCGGTCGAGCAGCTCCCCGTCGAATGCGGCGGTCACCGCGGCACCGGACTCGACGCCGCAGGCGGTCACCGCTCCGAGGCGCACCATCGCCTGCGCCAGCTCGAAGCTCGTCATGCCGACGCTGTAACCGGGCTCGCCACCGTCGACCGTGACGAGGATCACGCGTCCGTCGGCGAGCTGGCCCACGGCAGCACGTGCGTCCCGATCCGCGATCTGGTTGCCGGTGAAGCTCTCGCCGGACCTGAAGACGGCCTTGCCGGCGCGAACGAGCACGGGACCGCCGCCGAGCGCCGACACCGTTCCCGCCCAGGCCGGGGAGAGGATCAGCCTGACCGTGACCGGCATCCCGAGTTTCGCCTCGGCCTGCAAGGCGGTCGCCGCCGTCCCGGTTGCCTGCAGGATCGCGCCGTCGGGGGGAATCGGCTCGCCGCCGCCCACGCCCACGGCGACGACCGGCGCCTGCAGGTCGACGGCAGTTGCCGTGGCGGGAAACGGCTGCAGGACGACTTCGGCCGACCCGGCCACGGCGGGCGCCGTCGAGCCGTACACCGGCGTCAGGAGCACCACCTGGTTGCGGCCGGGCAGCTGGTTGACGCCGGCGACCGGACGCCGTTGCCCGGTTCCCTTCCACGTGCCGGCGAACGAGACGCGGTCGACGTGCAGGAGGCCGGACTGGTCGATGCCGATCGACGAGCGGAGCGGAAGGGGGGTGTGCTCGAGCGCCCCGGCCTGCATCAGGATCCCGGCCGGCAGTCCGGCCTTCCCGGACGAGTAGTCGCCGTTGATGCCGACCACGGTCGCCTGCGAGGCAAGACTGCTCTCGATCGCCGTCAACCGGTCGTCGCCGGCGGTGAGCGGGCCGCGCGCCGTGACCGGCGCGAGCGCATAGAGCCCGCTCTGGGAGCCGGGCGGCGGGGCGGTGATGACATTGATCACGACGGGGCCGTGGAGCGTGAACTGCACGCCTTGCTGGAAGGTCACCCCCGGCATCAGGGTCACCGGGGCCGCGGCTCGCGCAGGCGATGCCGCGACCGCACAGGCGAGCGCGACCAGGAAGACGCAACGGCCCATGACCCCCACCGACGTTACCTCCCACACCGGCTCGCCCCTGCGATAGTCGGACGGATGGGTATCGCCCACTGGGACGAGATCGAGTTCCACCGGGCAGCGAACGGGGAGATCGACGCCTCGTGGCAACGGCTCGGTGCGACCGCGGGAGCCGCGGGCGTCGGCGCGAACCGCGTCCGGGTGGCGCCCGGGATGCTGCCGACGCCACCGCATTCCCACGGCGCCTCGGAGGAGATCTACTTCGTGCTCGGCGGCTCCGGCCTCGCCTGGCAGGACGGGGCGACGCACGAGGTCGCGGCCGGGAGCTGCGTCGTCCAGCGCGCCGACCATTTCGAGCACACGTTCAGGGCCGGCGCCGAAGGGCTCGAGTACCTCGTCTTCGGCACGAACCACCCGACCGAGTTCGGCTGGCTGCCGCGGTCGGGCGCCGTCCGGCTGGGGTGGCCGTGGGTCGAGGGCCGCACCGACGATCCCTGGGACATCGAGGCGAAGGCCGAACCGCTCGTGTTCGCCGACCCCGCCCCGCGACCGCAGAACATCGTCACGCTCGAGCGGGGCGAGCAGTACCGTCAGCTCGGAGCAGCTGCCGGCGCGCGGAAGACGGGGCTGAACTGGCTGCGGATCGGGGAGGGACGGTTGAGCGGGCCGCCGCACTGCCACTCGGCAGCGGAGGAGGTGTTCGTCGTGCTCGAGGGCGCGGGGACGCTCGAGCTCTGGCCGACGCCCGGAGCCGCGGAGAGCGGCTTCGAGCGGGAGGACATCCCGGTTCGCGCCGGTCACGTCGTCGCGCGGCCGCCGGCGAGCTGCGTCGCGCACGCCTTCCGGGGCGGAGCGGACGGCCTGACGCTCCTCGCCTATGGAACGAACCCGCCGAACGACATCTGCTTCTATCCGCGCTCGAACAAGATCTTCTGGTGCGGCGTCGGCGTGATCGCACGCGTCGAGCCGCTCGCCTACCGCGACGGCGAGCCCGACGACTGGGGATAGATTGCGGTCGTGAGCCGCACCGACCTCGTCGAGGGCCTGATGGCCCGGTTCCCCCAGATCCCACGCGAGGCGGTGTTGAAGGAGGATCTCCTCCGGACCGGGATCGCGTTCGACGAGTCGGCGCTGACCGACAACCTCGACGGCGAGGTCAAGCCGAAGTCGTACTTCATCTTCTCCTTCGACCAGAAGCCGCTGGCGTCGCTGGGCGAGGCGGCGAAGCGGCGGCCGCCCGAGGAGATCGCGCTGACCGGGGGCGAGTACGGGCTGCGGCGCACGATCGTCTCGGTCCGCGTCAACCCGACGTCGCCGTATCGCGCCGCGCGCGACGAGAGCGGCGCGCTGCGTCTTTCGCTCGAGGGACGCACGGTCGCCGACATCGGCCTGCCGCCGATGCCCGAGTACTACCGGCACACCCTGTCGAACGGCAAGACCGTGATGGAGACCGCGCCGACGATCCAGTGGGGCTATCTGATCTACCTGACCGTGCTGCGCCTCTGCCAGTACTTCGGCGCCAAGGAGGAGTGCGGCTTCTGCGACATCAACCACAACTGGCGCCAGCACAAGCGCGAAGGGCGTCCGTACACCGGCGTGAAGCCGGTCGAAGACGTGCTCGAGGCGCTCGCGCTGATCGACCGCTACGACACCGAGCGCGCCTCGAAGGCCTACACGCTCACGGGGGGATCGGTCACGAGCACCGTCGACGGGCTGGCCGAGGCGGACTTCTACGGCCGGTATGCGCGCGCGATCGAGGAGCGGTTCCCGGGGCGCTGGATCGGCAAGGTGGTCGCTCAGGCGCTGCCACGGGAGGACGTGCAGCGCTACAAGGACTACGGCATCTCGATCTACCACCCGAACTACGAGGTGTGGGACAAGCGCCTCTTCGAGCTCATCTCGCCCGGCAAGCAGCGCTATGTCGGACGCGAGGAGTGGCACCGCAGGATCTTCGACGCCGCCGAGGTGTTCGGCGCCCGCTACGTGATCCCGAACTTCGTGGCCGGAGTCGAGATGGCGAAGCCGTTCGGATTCGAGACGGTCGACGAGGCGATCGCATCGACGACGGAGGGCCTCACGTACTTCATGAGCCGCGGCATCACCCCGCGGTTCACGACCTGGTGCCCGGAGCCGACCACGCCGCTCGGCCGCGACAATCCGGACGGCGCACCGCTCGAGTACCACATCCGCCTGCTCGGGGCGTATCGCGAGACGCTCGAGGCGCACGGGCTGAAGCCGCCGCCCGGGTACGGCGTCGCCGGCGCGGGGAACGCGGTCTTCTCGGTCAGCTCGTTCATGGACACGCTCGCGCCCGAGACCGTCACGGTCGAAGAAGCGGTGCCGGCGTGACGAACCGGATCACCGTCGACGAGGCCCGCAGCCTCTGGCTCGACGCGTCGGACGACGAGCTGCGCTCGCTCGCACAGGCGACCCGCGCGCGCTTCCACGACCCGAACAACGCGACCTACATGGTGATGCGGATCGTCAACTACACGAACGTGTGCGTCGCACAGTGCGACTATTGCGCCTTCTACGTGCTGCCGAACCAGCAGGGCGGCTACGTCCTCTCGCAGCGCGACGTCTTCGCGAAGATCGACGAGCTCCTCTCGGTCGGCGGCGATCTCGTCGCGTTCAACGGCGGCTTCAACCCGAAGCTCCCACTCGACTTCTATTGCGATCTGTTCGCGGCGGTGCGGAGCACCTATGGAGACCGCGTCGAGTTCTACGCGCTGACGGTTGCCGAGTTCGTCTACCTCGCCGACCGCGCCAACCTGAGTCACGCCGAGGCGGCGGCCCGGCTGCGCGACGCGGGTGTCCACTGGGTGACGGGCGGCGGCAGCGAGATCCTGACCGAGGACTTCCGCAAGCGGCACGCGAAGTTCAAGTACACGGTGCGCGAGTACCTCGAGGCACAGCGCGCGATCGTCGACGCCGGCCTGCGAACCACGGCGACGATGGTGATCGGATTCGACGAGACCCTCGATGAACGCCTCGAGCATCTGGAACGCACACGCGACTTCCAGGACGCGTGCCTGCACGACGGCCACGACGGCCTCTTCTCGTTCCTCTGCTGGACCTACAAGCCGTACGGCACGGCCTTCGGCGGCCGCGAGATCACGCCGCAGGAGTACTGGCGGCACATCGCGTTGTCACGGATCTTCCTCGACAACGTCAAGCACGTCCGGACGTCGGTCCTGACGCAAAACGAAGATGCATTTCGCGCGCTCGAGTACGGCGCCGACGACTTCGACCTCCCGATCGAGGACGAGGTGACACAGAAAGCCGGAGCGCGGATCGATCTCGATCTGGACGGCCTGCTGGCGATCCCGCGGTCTCTGGGCTACACGGTGAGCTACCGCCGCGCGGAACGTCCGGCGGCGCTGATTCGCTAGACCGCAGCGCCCCGAGCCAGTAGGTTCACTCCGACGTTCGACAGGGGGAGCAGGCATGAGACACACGTCCGCATTCGCTTCGATCCTCGTCCTCGCCGTCGCTGCCGCCGGCTGTGGCGGAAGCAGCAAGTCGGGGAGCCAGAGCCCCGCCACGACCTCTGTCGCGGCGACGACGACCTCTGTCACGACGAAGTCGAGCTCGGGCGGGTCGATCACGAGCTCGTCCTCGTCGTCTACGAGCTCGTCCTCGTCGTCTTCATCGTCATCGTCCTCGTCGTCGTCGTCCTCGTTCGCGTCGACGAAGAACTGCTCGCAGCTCGTCTCGCTCGGCACGAAGCTGTCCCAGTCGCTCGAAGCTCAGAGCGGGTCGGGGACCACCGCGCTCCAGGCCCAGGCCAACGTCATCAAGCAAGCGGCGAGCGCTGCGCCGTCTGCGATCCGAAGCGACATCGAGACCCTTGCCGCCGCGTTCAGCACCTACGCGGCAAAGCTCAAGGCCTCCGGGTTCAAGCCCGGTTCGACACCGACTGCGACGCAGCTCGCGGGGCTCGCGGCGGTGCTTCAGAGCTTCTCCACGCCGAAGGTCAGGATCGCCGCCCAGAACATCGAAGCCTGGGCCAAGAAGAACTGCAAAGGCGCCTAGGCGGTCGCGCCGGCCGCGACGAAGCGCAGCTCCGGCACCTCGTCGAGCTCTCCGACGTCGCGGGCGAGCTCGAGGAACGTGTAGAGGCCCGCCCGCTCGCGCGGCCCGAAGCGATAGCGCAGCTTCTCGAAGTAGCGCGCGAGGAAGCCGGCCGGATAGCCGTAACGCTTCGACGAGTCGTAGGCAAGCTGCTCCGGCTCGGCGCGCGCGGCGCGCACCGAGGACACGAGCGCGTCCTCGAGCTCGACGAGGCCGGGATGGGTCGGCTCGGGGGCCGCCCACACCGCGAACACCATCGGGAGCCCCGTGCGTTCGAGCCAGAGGCGGCCGAGATCGTGATGCGGCGTGGGATCCTCGAACGCCGACCGAAGCGCGGCGTCGCCGATCAGAAGCTGCGCCTCGGCATCGCCGCTCGCGAATGCCTCCAGCGGGAGATGCTCTGCGTCCGGCAGCAGGACGCGCGTCAAGACGACGGATGTTGCCGACTCCGGCGTGACCGCGACCCTGCGGATCTGCGAGAGCGGCGTCTTCGAGACGAGCTGGATCGACTCGACCGCTCCTTCGCTCGATACGCAGAGACGCGGAAGCAGCCGCAGGCGATCGGCATGCCGCGCATAGGCGATCGACGAGATCGGGGCGACGTCGAGCTCGCCCTCGATCAGCTTGCGGTTCAGGTCGGTCGGAACGCCGACGACCTCGTCGACTTCGGCCTCGAGCCGGAAGAAGACCGGCGCCATGTTCACGTACCCGATGCGGCCGAGCCTGATCATCCGGCCCGGTCCACGACGGCGACGGTCAGGGCCTCGAGCTCTTCGCGATAGCGGTCGTCGCGAAGGTGAGAGCGCGCCTCGGCCGCGTAGTGGAGTGCCGCCTGCCGCGAACGATCGAGCGCGTCGGTGGCGGCCACACGTACGAGGGCGCCGTCGACCGATTCTCCCGCGAGCGCCCGTCGGACCGCGTCGTCCTGCCGCGCTGCGAGCAGCAACGGCATCGTCGGCGTCCCCTCGCGAAGGTCGGTACCGGGAATCTTCCCCGTCTCCTGCGTCTGCCCCGCGCAGTCGAGGATGTCGTCGGCGATCTGGAAGGCGATCCCCAGGTTGACGCCGTAGGCCCCGAGCCGCTCTTCGCCACCGGAGCCGAGGAGACATGCCGCCTCGATCAGCTTCGCCGTCTTGAGCCGGCAGCGCGTGACGTAGTCGTCCAGGCTCGTGTCCGGATCGTGGGTCTGGAGACGCTGCATCGCCTCGCCGCGCGCCAGGGCGAGCGCTGCATGCGCGAGCGTCTCGACGGCCCGGCGGTCGTCCGTCTCGACCAGCACCGCGAACGCGCGCGCATAGAGGTAGTCGCCCGCCGACTTCGCCGCGTTTGCGCCGAACACGGACCACGCCGCAGGCATCCCGCGGCGCATGCGGGCGCCGTCCACCAGGTCGTCGTGGACGAGCGTCGCCATGTGCACGAGCTCCACCGCGACACCCGCTGCGATCGAGGGACGGCCGTCCGAGGTGAGGAAGCAGAGGAGCGGCCTGAGCCGCTTCCCGCCGGCGGCGAGCGCCTCGCCGGCGACCTCGTGCACGAGCCCGGGACGAGCCGCGACCGCGCGATCGAGCCCTGCCTCGACTTCCGCCATGTACGCAGCCACGCCCGGCGTCGCCTGAACCGCCTCGAGGCTGCCCCCGCTCCGGCGCCGGCCAAGCCGGCACCTGCGCTCCTGGGCGGCTCCGTCGAGCCTACGCCGCTCGTCACTCGGCCTCCCCCGTGTGCAGCGCGACGATCGAGGCGCCGAAGAGGCGGAAGCGCACCTGCCCGAAGCCGGCGTCGCCCAGACGTTCCACCAGCTGCTCGGCCGACGGGAACCGCTTGACCGACGCGGGCAGGTAGGTGTACGCCGATCCGCCCGGGAGCACCTTGCCGAGCAGCGGGACGATGCGGTCGAACCAGAGCGAGTAGAAGGGCCGCGCGATCCCCCGAGGCTGCGTGATCTCGAGGATCGCGAGCCGGCCGCCCGGCTTGAGGACGCGACGCAGCTCGCGCAACGAGAGATCGAGATCGGCGACGTTGCGCACGCCGAAGCCGACCGTCGCGGCATCGAAGGTCGCGTCGTCGAACGGCAACGCAAGCAGGTCGCCCACGACCCAGTTGAGGGTTGCCTTGCGCCGCGCGCGCTCGAGCATGCGCTCCGAGAAGTCGAGACCCGTCACCTCACCGGCGCCCGCACGTAGATCGGCGATCGCGAGGTCGCCGGTCCCGCAGGCCGCGTCGAGCACGCGGTCTCCGGGGCGGACGACGGCCTCTGCCGCATGACGGCGCCAGCGCACGTCGAGGCCGGCCGTCATCACGCGGTTCATGACGTCGTACACCGGCGCGATGCGATCGAACATCGAGCGCACCGAGTCGGGCGCCAGCGTCACTGCTGGCCCCAGCGCGCGACGAGCGAGTTCTCGACCCCGAGGTGGTCGAGGATCCGGCCGACGACGAAGTCGACAAGGTCGTCGACGCTCTCGGCGCCGTGGTAGAAGCCCGGCGCGAGGAAGAGGATCGTCGCTCCCGCCCGCCGCAACGTCAGCATGTTCTCGAGATGGATCGTGGAGAGCGGCGTCTCGCGCGGGCAGACGATCAGCTTCCGCTCCTCCTTCAAGGCGACCGAGGCAGCCCGGTGCACCAGGTTCTGCATCGCGCCCGACGCGATCGTGCCGAGCGTCCCCATCGAGCACGGGCAGATCACGTAGCCGTCCACCTGGGCGGAGCCCGACGCGAACGGCGCACGCCAGTCGTTCGGCTCGTACAGCGTGACGGCGCCGCTCGTCCCCTCCGTGAAGCGTGTGAGCACCTCGTCGCGCGACAGCCGGGCATCGCCGTAGAGCTCGGTGGCGAGCACCTCGACCGCCGCGCCGGAGACCGCGACGCCGACCTCGCACCCCGAGGCCGACAGCGACTGCAGCAGGCGCCGCGCGTAGGGCGCACCGGAGGCACCCGTGATGCCGAGAAAGATGCGCACTGCCGGGTCAGGTTACGCGGCGGAGCGCGGCAGAGCGGCTACTTGCCGCCCTTCGAGGCCTCCAGGAACGCTGCGAGCTGGGACAGCCGTTCGGTGCCGAGATCCTGGAAGG
This sequence comes from uncultured Thermoleophilia bacterium, assembly GCA_963774355.1. Classification (GTDB taxonomy): domain Bacteria; phylum Actinomycetota; class Thermoleophilia; order Gaiellales; family Gaiellaceae; genus PALSA-600. Next base: position 379,387 of record CAVZER010000009.1, read on the forward strand.
ACGGCATCGGTGACCCCGGATTGACGCAGGACGGGCACTCGAGGTGCCTGATCTGGAAGTCGACGCCCTTGCCCTTCGCGCCTTCCGCGCTGAGGTTCGGCGCACCCGCGAAGCCACCTCCGATCCCCACGTACTGGTGACAGTTCGCGCACCCGACGACAGCGAACAGGTTGGCGCCCGCGATCGCCTTCGGGTTGTTCTCGAACCCCTGCTTCTTCGCCCACGTCGGGACGAGGGCTTTGAGCTCGCTCCCGAGTGCCTCCCGCGCCGTCGCGCCCTTGTACGTGAGCACGCCCATCGAGATGATCACGAGCACGCCTGCGACCATCGCGACCGGGCGCCGCAGTGGATGCCGTTCGGGACGGATGTCGTAGAACGGCAGCGCGATCAGCAGGACGAGGGCGATCGTCGGGATCCCGATCGTGCCCAGGATGACCGTGGGCGGCCACTTGAACACCCGCAGCAGATAGAAGAGGAAGTAGAAGTACCAATCCGGGCGCGGGACGAAGTTGATCGTGCCGGGGTCGGCCGGCGCGTCGTAGAGCTTGCCGAGCAGGCTCGTGTAACGCCAGATGACAGCGAGGCCGATGATGACGCTCACCACGACGAGCGACATCACCGTGTCGTGGAACATCGCGTACGGGTAGAACGGCTTCCCGCGGTCCTTGACGTCCTCCTTGTACTGCTGGAAGACCCGGCGGCGCTCGACGACGCGGTCGCTAGCCACGGACGTCCTTGCGCGGCTGCGGGTTCACGAGCCCGGCGCGCGAGCCGTTCGTCGAGACAGCCTCGAGCGGCCCGGTCCCGGCGGCCTCCTTCGACCAGGGCGGCGACGTCACGCCGAGCCGGATCACCAGATACAGGTGCAACCCGATCAGGGCGAAGATGGCACCGGGTATCAGCAGCATGTGGATCGAATAGAACCGCGCCAGCGTGTCGGGGTTGATGTACGTGCCGCCTTGTAAGAACTGCGCGAGGAAGGGCCCGACGAACGGTGCGGTGCCGTTGATGTTGATGCCGACGACGGTTGCCCAGTACGCCGTCTGGTCCCACGGCAGCAGGTAGCCGGTGAACCCTTCGCCCAGGCCCATCGCGAGCAGCAGCACGCCGATGATCCAGTTCAGCTCGCGCGGGTACTTGTACGCGCCGAACAGGAAGACGCGGCCCATGTGCATGAACATGAGGATGATGAACACCGACGCGCCCCAGCGGTGCATGCCCCGCACGAGCCAGCCCGCCCAGACGTCGTTCGTGATGTGCTGGATCGACGCGTACGCGACGGTCGGATCCGGCTTGTAGTACATCGCCAGGAAGACGCCGGTCGTCGCCTGGACGAGGAACGCCGTCAGCGTCGCCGAGCCGAGCGTCGTGAACCAGTTGACGTCGCCGGGGACCTTGCGGAAGAGGAAGTACTTGATGCCGCCCACGAGCCCGGACCGCTCCTCGATCCAGTCGAGCGGATACAGGATCGCCGTCTGGAGCTGGTGCGCCTTCGGCTTGCGCGTCGTGGTCGCCATCGTCGAGACGCTAGTGGGGTGGCTGCACCGGATACAGCCAGGACTCGATGCCGTTGACGTGCTCGCCGGGGAACGAGTAGGACCACTTGTGGATCTCCGCGGTCGCCCCGGTGCCGTCGACGTAGGAGACCGAGAACGGCGCGCCGACCCAGAGATGGTCGTTGCGGATCGAGAACGCGTACCGGTCGAGCGCGCGCACCGGCGGGCCGGCGGTGCGGTTGCCCTCGGTCGTGTACTGGCCGCCGTGGCACGGGCAGCCGAAGCCGGCGATCGCGATCGTCGGGATGAGCGTGACGTTCCCGAAATGCTTGGTGTTCGCCTCGTCGAGCAGCCCGTTCGGCTGCACCGGGCAGCCGAGGTGCGCGCAGTGGTTCGAGATGATGGTGAAGCTGGGCTGGCCCTTCAGCGGGCCGTTGGAGCGAACGAACGCCGTCCGCCGCGACACCTCCCCCTGCGACGGATCGCTCGTCCACGTCACGACGACGTACTTGCCATCGGGGTAGTCGGTGAGCGGCCCGAGGTCGTGGTCCTTCGATCCCTGCTTGAGGAACGGCGGGATCACGGCGAAGCCGAGCGCGGGAGCCGCGACGAGGCCGCCGATCACCGCGCCCAGCCCGAGCGTCGAGAGCTCGAGGAACCGCGCGCGCGGGTAGCGCTCCTCCGGCGACGGCGGCGGGACGGTCGCCTCGGCGCGGGCTGCGGGTGCCGCGCCGGCGCGCTCCGGCTCGACCTCGGGCGCCTCGGCGAGGTCGGTCCCGCTGGTCAGGTCACGGATCCAGAGGAAGGCGAAAGCCAGCGCGATCAGCGCGCCGATCCCGGCCACCCACCACGAGATGATCAGGCCGACCAGCAGCACGACGATGCCGACGGCGAAGCCGACCGGCCAGAAGCTCGGCCCGGGGGCGTGCTCGTGATCGTCGTGAGGCTGCAACGGCTACTGCGGATCTAACCCGTCCGAGCGGACGCCGGTCAACGTCGTAACAAGCTGCGCGAACTCTGCCGCATCGTTCCGTTCCCTGCAGGGAGAACCGCGTCCAGGCCGTACTCGCCCCAGCGGCGGTCGACGAGATCCCGGACGTCGGCGGTCATCTCGATCTCCGGCGGCCACTCCCGCGCGCCCTCCGCGGGGCTCTTGGCGGTCGCGTCGATGCCGATCTTCCCACCCAGGAACTGCAGCGTGGGCGCGTGATCGAGGTGGTCGAGCGGGCCCTCGCCGATCACCACGTCGCGCTTGGGATCGACGTTGGCCCCGGCGTAGAACAGCACCTGCTCGTAGTCGTGGACGTCCACATGGGCGTCGACGACCACGATCCCCTTGGTGAGGCTGAGGAGCCCGAGACCCCAGAGCGCGTTCATCACCTTGCGCGCGTGGCCGGGGAAGCTCTTCCTGATCGAGACGATCGCCAGGTTGTGGAATGCACCGGCCACCGGGAGGTCGTAGTCGACGATCTCGGGGACGCTCATGCGGATCGCGGGCAGGAAGATCCGCTCGGTCGCCTTGCCCAGCCAGGCGTCCTCCTGGGGCGGCTTGCCGACGACGATCGACGGGTAGATCGCGTCGCGTCGCATCGTCATCGCCGTGACGTGGAACACGGGGAAGAGCTCGGCCGGCGTGTAGTAGCCGGTGTGGTCGCCGAACGGCCCTTCCTCGACGAGGTCGCCCTGTTCGACGTAGCCCTCGAGCACGATCTCGGCGCCGGCAGGCACCTCGAGGTCGACCGACACGCCTTTGACGAGCTCGACCGGCTCTCCGCGCAGGAAGCCCGCGAGCATGAACTCGTCGATGTGCTTGGGGAGAGGCGCGCTGGCCGAGTACGCGCTCACGGGGTCGAGGCCGATCGCGACCGCGACCTCGAGGCGTCCCTCGCTGAACAGGTAGTCGGCTCGACCGTCCTTGTGCAGCTGCCAGTGCATCGCCGTCGATCGTGGGCCGAGCACCTGCAGCCGGTACATGCCGACGTTGCGCCCGCCCGTTCGCGGGTCGTGCGTGATCACGGCGGGCAGCGTCACGAACGGGCCGGCGTCGCCCGGCCAGCACGTCATCACCGGCAGCACGCCGAGGTCGACCTCGTCGCCGCGAAGAACGATCTCCTGGGACGCGCCGTGGCGGACGACCTTCGGCCGCGAGTCGGCGATCGACTTCAGCGTGCGCAGACCGCGAACCTTCGCGGCGAGGCCCTCGGGCGGCTGCATCTCGAGCACGTCGGCCAGCTTTGCCGCGACGTCGTCGAGCCGCTCGACCCCGAACGCGAGGCACATGCGCCGCTCCGTCCCGAACTGGTTGATCAGCAGCGGATGAGCCGACCCCTTCGGCCGCTCGAACAGGAGCGCCGGGCCGCCGGCCTTGACCGTCCGGTCGACGATCTCCGTCATCTCGAGGTGCGGATCGACCTCTGCCGCGATTCGCACGAGCTCCCCCTCTCGCTCGAGGAGCGCGATCCAGTCCCGGAGGTCGCGGAACGACACCGCAGATCAGTCTACGGAGGCGCCGCCGTCAGCTCGGAGGCACGTCGTTCTCTAGTAGGCGCTGCGCCGGGCCCTGCGCCGCGCGTCGCGGCGGTGGCCCACCCACTTCGTCAGCTGTCCGAGCGCGATCACGGCACAGAAGATCAGTCCGACGATCAGCATCGCGGTGATCACGTGCTTCCCGTCGCTGGCAGCGTCGAAGATCACGGCGCGACTCTACCGCAGTGCCAGGCGAGTGCGCGCTCGACGGCGTCCGCCGTCGGTTCTCCACCGAGGGCGCGCACGGCCTCGACCCACGCGTCGCCGTCGCCCGCGGCGCCGTCGGCGCGCAGCGCTGCGCAGCTCGAGATCAGCTCGGCCATCGCGGCGACGGCCGGCACCCCGCCGGCCTCGGCGATCCGCACGAGACCGTGTGCGTAGAGGTAGTCCCCGAGCAGCACCGCTTCGTCCGCATCGGGCGCTGCGAACAGTCGCGGGCGGGCGTAGTGCACGAGGTACGCCTCGTACACGGTCTCGACGCCGACGGCGAAAGCGGCCGGCGCAAGCGGCGAGAAAACGGGGTCGAGCTCACGCTCTCCGACGGGTCGCAGCAACCGCGCCCAGAGCCGGCTCTCGTGCTCCGCCTCGAGCGTGATCGTCTCCAGCATGCTCACGACGCGGCGACCGCCTCGATCGTCGCGTCGATCTCCTCGTCGCCGTGGGCGAGCGAGGGGAACATGCACTCGTACGGGCTCGGCGCGATGTAGACACCGTGGCCGAGCAGCGAGCGGAAGAGCGCGCCGTAACGATCCTGATCGAGCTTCGTGAACCGCTCGACGGGCTCGGCGCGCCCCGGGTAGAGCGTCAGCATCGCTCCGACTCCCTGCACGCGACCGAACGGCGCCAGGCCGTCGGCCAGTCGTGCAGAGCGCTGTTCGAGCTCGGCGTACACCTCCGGATCGCGCAGCCGCCGCAGCACCGAGATGCCCGCCGCCGTGGCGAGCGGGTTCCCGCTCAACGTGCCCGCCTGGTAGACGGCACCCGCGGGCGCGAGCTCGGACATCACCTCGCGCCGGCCTCCGAACGCAGCGAGCGGCAGCCCACCGCCGACGATCTTGCCGAGCACCGTCAGGTCCGGGATCACGCCGAAGCGCTCCTGCGCGCCGCCACGGGCCACTCTGAACCCCGTGATCACCTCGTCGAAGACGAGCAGCGCGCCGGACGCGTCGCACAACAGCCGCAGCGCCTCGAGGAAGCCCTCGGCGGGGGGCACGCAGCCCATGTTCCCGGCCACCGGCTCGACGAAGATCGCCGCGAGCCCCTCGCCGTAGCGCTCGACGGCCGAGGCGACACCGTCGATGTCGTTGTACTCGCACACGATCGTGTCGGCGGTCACGCCGCTCGGAACACCGGGCGAGCTCGGGATCCCCAGCGTGGCGAGGCCCGAGCCGGCCGATGCGAGAAACGGATCGGCGTGGCCGTGGTAGCAGCCCGCGAACGTGATCACCCGGTCGCGCCGGGTCGCGCCGCGCGCGAGCCGGAGAGTGGACATCGCCGCCTCCGTGCCCGACGAGACGAGGCGTACCGACTCGACCGACGGCACCGCGTCGGCGATCTCGGCTGCGAGCTCGACCTCGGCCTCGGTCGCGGCACCGAAGCTCGTGCCGCGCGACGCCGCCTCGCGAACGGCCTCGACGGTCTCCTCGTCGGCGTGGCCGAAGATCAGCGGGCCCCACGACTGCACCCAGTCGCAGTACGTCCGGCCGTCGGCCGTCTCGAGGTAGGCACCGCGTCCGCGCTCGGCGAACAGCGGCTCGTCGAGCCCGACGGACCGCATCGCCCGCACCGGTGAGTTCACGCCGCCCGGAATCAGCTCGCAGCGCCCGGCGCCAGATTCCCGCTCCGGCGCCGGCCAAGCCGGCACCTCCGCTCTTGGCCGGCTCCGTCGAGCCTACGCCGGGGATCCGCACGTCTCTCGAGCTCGCGTCGTGGCTCAGAGCCAGCCGGCGAGCTCCTTGGCCCAGTACGTGAAGATCACGTCGGCTCCGGCCCGCCGGATCGAGGTCAGCGACTCGAGCGCGACCGCGCGCTCGTCGAGGTCGCCGGCCGCGGCGGCCGCCTTGAGCATCGCGTACTCGCCGCTCACGTTGTAGGCGGCGAGCGGAAGGTCGAAACGATCGCGCACCGCGCGCACGACGTCGAGGTACGGCAGCGCCGGCTTGACCATCAGCATGTCCGCGCCTTCGTCGACGTCGAGCTGGCACTCACGCAGCGCCTCACGCACGTTGCCGGGGTCCATCTGATAGCCGCGGCGATCGCCGAACGAGGGCGCGGAGCCGGCGACATCGCGGAACGGCCCGTAGAACGCGGAGGCGTACTTCGCGGAGTACGCGACGATCGGCGTCACCGGCAGTTGCTCGCGAATCGCGGCGACGCGACCGTCCATCATGTCGCTCGGGCAGACCGCGTCCGCGCCGGCCTCGACGTGCGACACGGCCGTCCGCGCGATCAGCTCGAGCGACGCGTCGTTGTCGACCTCGTCGCCGACGAGCACCCCGCAGTGGCCGTGGCTCGTGTATTCGCAGAGGCAGACGTCGGTGAGCAGCAGGAGCTCGTCGAAGCGCGGCCGCAGCGCGCGCAAGGCCTGCTGGACGATCCCGTCGTTGGTCCAGGCGCCCGACCCTTCGTCGTCCTTGTCCTCCGGGATCCCGAACAGGATCACCGACTTCACGCCGAGCCTGACGAGCTCCTCGCACTCGCGCACGACCCCCTCGACGGTGTGGCGGCGGAGCGCGGGCAGCCGATCGTTCGGAAGCGCCTCCGGCGCGACGAACAGCGGGAAGACGAGATCGTCGAGCGAGAGCGTGGTCTCACGGACGAGGTCGCGAAGCGCGGGGGTGCGCCGGAGCCGACGGAGGCGGGCGACGGGAAACGAGCTCACGGTCTGCATGGTCGCACAGGCGCCCGGCGCGAGACCGTCGATGGCGCGGCTACTTGCGGGCGGCCGACGGCGGCTCGACGAGCTCCACCTCGACCGGCGACGGCTGCCTCGACCACGGCTCGAGCACGACGCGGCCGGAGAAGAACTCCCAGATCGCCCGGCAGAGCGCAAGCAGCGGCAACGCGGTCAGCGCGCCGGCGAGACCGTACAGCTCCGCGCCCGCGGCCAGGCCGAAGATCACGAGCAGCGGATGCAGCCTGAGGGCGCTCCCCATCACCTTCGGGACGACGAGGTGGCCTTCGAGCTGGTGGATACCGAGGAAGAGCAGCGCGACCCACACCGCCGAGATCGGGTGCACGACGAGCGCAAAGATGAGCGGTGGGATCGCGCCGAGCCACGGACCGATGTACGGGATCACCTCGGTGAGCGCGACCCAGCCGCCGAACAGCAGCGCGTACTGCTGACCGTGCGGGAACAGTCCGAGCTCGGCGAGCAGCCACAGCCCGAAGCCGGCACTGGTGCCGATGATCAGGCTGAGCAGCGCCTGGCCGCGCACGTACGAGAGGAGCGCCGACTCCATCCGGAGGAGCAGCGGCGGCTCGCCCGGGATGGGCGGAAAGCGACGATCGAAGACCCGCCCGAGTCGCTGGATGTCCAGGAGCATGTAGATCGAAACGACGACCAGCAGCACGACGGAGAAGAGCGTCTTGCCGATCGAGATCGCCGCACCTTCGACGAAGTTGACGATGCGCGTCGTGTACTTGCCGACGTCGCGCTGCCTGATCCGACGCACGAGGTTGTGCCCGCTCCTCTGGATCTTGACCGAACGCAGGTGATGGGTGTTGAGCCAGACCTGAAGCCGGTCGACGTCGCGATCGGCGCTGGTCTGTCCGGAGGGAGCGTGAGGATGGGTGAAGTAGTCGTTGAACCGCGTGGCGGCCGTCTTGGTCTGGCCGACGACGACGGCCGCGAGCGCCACGATGATGAGGACAAGCGCCGCGAGAAAGCTCAGGTACACCAGAGCGACCGCAAGGCCGCGAGGCAGCCGCGCCCGTTGGAGCGCGCGCACGATCGGGTCGAGCAAGAGGGCGACGAGCGCGGCGATCAGGAACAGGAAGACGACGTGAAACGCCGCCTTCGCGAGCATCCACGTCAACACCAGGAGAAGCGGCAGACCGACGAGCTGGATCCAGCGCGGAATCTCGAGCCGCGGCGGGCGGCCGGGAACGCTCATGTGATCGATGCTACAGCGCGCGTCCGGCGGCCCCGGCCGCCCGCCTGGGATTGGTCGTTCGAGGTCGACGGCGCGCTCGCACTCGATCCGGACTCGTGGGACGAGCCTGCCGACCGCCCCCGGCTTCACCTGCTCACCGGCACTCGGTTGAATCGCTCGCGGGACTCGGCTACCGTGCCCCCGATGTCGCCCCAGCCGGCACGCGGCCGCAGGTCTCAGGCGCGGTCCCGGCACCTGGAGCGCGAGCGGCGCTTGCGCCGACTCGCAGTTCTCACGGTCGTGATGCTCGTCATCGCCGTCGTGGTGCTCTTGTCCGCCTTCGGCGGATCGGCTGCGCCGACCCGTTTGATCGCTCCGGCGAGCGCTTCGCGCCTGATCCCCGTCGGTCCTCCGACGCTCGAAGCGGTGGCGAAGGTCGGTGCGCTGCACCTGCAGCTTCCGGTGAGCCAGGCTCGCGTGACCGCGATCGGCTTCCAGGGAGGCAGCGAAGGCGCAGTTGCACTCGACCCGGTCGGGACGCAGGCGAACCAGGGCCTCCTTCGCCGGCTGGCCCGCGACCTGGTCGGCGCCTCGAGCAGCGGCCCACGCTGGTACCAGCTTCCCGGCGGGCTCGGCCCGGGCACCTCGGCGCTCGACGTCGGCGCGCCGAGCGGCACCGACGTATTCTCGCCCGTCGACGGGAGCGTGGTCGCAATCGACCCGGTCGTGATCGACGGGGCACGACTCGGTTCGACGATCGAGATCCAGCCGACCGGCGCCCCGTCGCTCGTCGTCGACGTCTCTCACGTCCGCGTCGATCCCGCACTGCTCGTCGGATCGCCCGTGACGGCGGCCGGAACACGTCTCGGCTCGATCGTCGACTTCTCACATGCGGAGCGCCAGGCGCTTGCGCACTACACGAACGACGCGGGCAACCACGTCGTCGTCGAGGTTCACCCCTCGGCGTCGCTGTCGGTCGGCTAGAAGAACCCTGTGAGGATCCTCTTCGTCGCCGACGTGTTCGGCGCGCCCGGCCGTCGCGCGGTCGAGAGCCGCCTGCCGTCGTTGCGCGCGGAGCTGGCGGCGGACGTCTGCATCGTGAACGGCGAGAACGCCGCCGCCGGCCGCGGCATCACCGCGAAGATCGCCGAGCGGCTGCTCGCGTCCGGCGCCGACGTGATCACGCTCGGAAACTGGACGTGGGGGCAGCCGGGATTCGCCCCCTACCTCGCCGGGACGAACCGCGTCATCCGGCCGGCCAACCTGTCGCCCCGCACACCGGGCGTCGGCCTCACGCTGCACGAGGGCGTTGCTGTGATCAGCCTGCTCGGCGTGTTCTCACTCAACCCGTTCGAGAGCCCGTTCCTCGCCGCCGACCGGCTCGTCGACGAGGCTCAGCGCTCGACCTCGGTGATCGTCGTCGACTTCCACGCGGAGGCGACGAGCGAGAAGGTCGCCCTCGCCCGGTATCTGGACGGCCGCGTCACCGCCGTGCTCGGTACGCACACGCACGTCCAGACGAACGACGCGCGGGTGCTCGCCGGAGGCACGGCCGCGATCACCGACGCGGGCATGACCGGGCCGCACGAATCCGTGATCGGCAGCGAGGACGAGGGCGCGATCCGCCGCTTCCTCACCGGCCAGCCGGTCCGGCTCGAGCCGGCGACGCGCGGCGTGCGCATCGAAGGGGCGCTCGTCGAGTGCGGGCCCGACGGGCGAGCGACCGCCTGCGAGGCGATCCGCGTCGAGATCGCGTAGAAGCTCAAGGGGGCGGGACGGGCGACCGGGCCGGCCACGCGAGCACGACGAGCAGCGCGACCAGCGCAAGGTTCCGCGCAAGCACGACGCCCGCGAGATGGAAGTGCTGGACGTACGCCCAGTAGCGCCGCGGGAACCAGACCTGCGTCAGGACCAGCGCCGCGGTGAGCAGCGCCGTCGCCGCCGTGCCCCGACGTCCTCTGACGAGCGGAACGAGCGGAACGAGCCAGAGCAGGAACTGCGGCGAGAGCACCTTGCCGAGTGCGACGAACGCGCAGACGCACGCCGCCGAGTAGCGGAGCAGGCGATCGCGGTCGATCGGTCCGCGCAGGAACGCGATCCACAGCGCGACGACGGCGAGCGCCTGCGCGACCCCGAACGTCGCGCCGAGCAGGCCGTGACCGGCGAGGCTCTGCGACCCGTGCGACGTCACCACGAGTGGATGCCCGAACGTCGTCAGCAGCGAGGCGCCGAGGCTTTCGATCTGAAGGGGCCGATCGCCCTGGCCGCGAACGCTCTCGAACAACCCGTGCGGCGCCAGGACCGCGAACGGCACGACGGCGACGGCGAACGTCGCAACGCCGGCGAGCGACGCCCGTAGCCGGCCGTACATCAGCGACCACGCCAGCGCGGGCGGGACGAGCACGACCGGCCAGAGCTTCGCCGCGACCGCGACGCCGAGCAACGCCCAGCCGAGCCGGTGCCGTCCGCCGAGCAGTGCTGCGAGCGCGCCGGTGGCGAGCAACGCCGGCCAGAGATCGAACCGCGTGAGGATCAGGGAGCCGACGAGGAGCGGCGAGATGCCGACGTAGTACGCGGCCGCGGGCCGGATCGTGGCGACGACCGCGACGAGGCCGACGCCGCACACCGCCATCGAGACCTCGAAGGCCATCCGATAGTCACCGAAGAACGAGGGGATGACGAACACGACCAGCGCCGCCGGCGGATACTCGACCGCGAAGTCGCGGTAGGGCACCAGGCCGTGGTGGACGATTGCGTCGCCGTAGGTCTTGTAGACCGGCCAGTCGACGAGCTGCCCGTGTGCCCAGAACCACCGATGAACGAGCGCGAACGAGAAGAGGAACAGCCCGCCGGCGGCGAGCGTTACGTCAAGCTGCGGCCAGCGCCGGTGAAGGTTCCTCATCCACCAACGATTCGACGGTCGCTTCGCGGCCCTGGAGCGGGCCGACGAGCGCGAGGCACGCGAACGGGAAGAACCACGTCAGGTACGGATAGTTCCAGTACGTGAGCACGACCTCGAACCCGACGAGCAGAATCGTCGTCAGCGCCGCCATCCGGAGCGGAGAGCGTCGGCGCGGCCAGAACGCGAACGCGATCGCGGCGCCCACCAGCGCGGCCTCGAGGACGATCTGCACGGCGTGGAGGTTCGGGATCCCGCGCGCGTGATACTGCCGCCAGTCCCAGAGCGAGAACGGCGACGAGCGGCCGATCTGGAAGCGGACCGTGCGGTCGAAGAACACGTGGGCGGCGTGAATCGGTGACGGCTCGAGGAAGAGCACGAAGAAGACGCCGATCGTCGCCACGACGAAACCGGCCGTGAACACGCCCACCCGCTTCGGCCGGCGTGCCTCCGGGTAGCCGGACCACAGCGGGAAGAGGATGAGCGACGCGAACTTCGTCCAGCCGGAGAGCGCGACCGCGACGCCGCGACCGAAGTCGCTCATCAGGACGAGGAAGCCGTAGACGAGCAGCGCCGGCATGATCGCGTCGTTCGTATTCGAGCTCGACGCGTACTGCGAGAAGGGCCACGCGACCCAGGCGAACGCGAGCGTCGCCGCGAGTCGAGGATCGCCCAGCCTCCGCCCGACGAGCGCGAGCCCGATCAGCGTCAGCGTGTCGAACAGGATCGACGTGGCGTGCACCGCAGGCAGCGTGTCCCACTTGTGGCTCCAGCCGAAGGTCAGGTAGCCCGGGATGTAGGCGAGGTAGGCAACCGGGCCGTAGGTGTCGCCCTCCGCGTCCGCCGTCTCGCAGACCCCGTTCGTCTGCACGCGGTCGCGGATCTCGCCCGTGGAGTCGGCCGGGCCGCACGCCTTCTGACCGGGAAGCTCCGTCGGGAAATTGCCGTAGGGGCTCTGCCCGTGCCAGATACGGTCGGCGCCGATCACCCCCGAGTAGCCGACGTCGATCACGTTCGAGTCGCGCACGTTCAGGCCGATGCGAAAGCCGGCGAGGAAGACCGTCGCCGCCGCGAGCACCCACACGGGCCAGACCGACCCGCCGGCCGACGGCCGGTCGTGCCGGGCGACCCATGCGCAGCGCACGATCAGCCACAGGAACGCGGGGTACAGGAGCGGAATGGCGGCGAAGATGTTGCCGTGGTTGAAGAACCACAGCGAGAACGTGAACGAGAGCAGCACGAGCAGGTCGAGGTTCCGCACCGAGAGGATCCGGCGCCAGTCGACGAGGCCGATCAGGAACGCGGCGCAGAAGCCCAGCCAGACCGGCGCGCTGTTGATCTTCGCGCCGCCGAACTGCCCGGGGATGCCTCGGGCCTGCCGCCAGGCGACCTGCGGCCCGGTCCACGCCTCGAGCACCGCACCGGTCCCGTCGTCGACGATCCCGGTTGCGACCTCACCCGCCTGACCCGACCACACCTGCACCGTCCACTGTGCGTTGGCGAAGGTCGCGTCGGTCGTGGGATTCGGTGGATAGTGCTCGCGCAGCCACGACTCGACCTTCGAGTCCGCGAGGAACAACGCGATTGCGTGCTGCTTGGTCATCGTGGGCTTCGCGCTCGCTGCCGGCGCCTGCGGTGCGATCGGATTCGTCGTCGCCGGAGTCGTGGCTGCGCAGGCCACGGGCGCCAGCACGAGCGCGGCGAGGACGGTCGCCGTGAGCCTCAGACCCGGAACGACCACAGCTTGTTGCCGAGGAAGTTGAGCGGCACGACGAGCAGGATCGCGATCGCCTGCGACACGATCTTTCCGAGCCCCATCGCGTCGAGGAACACGTACAGCCAGAACTGATTGACGATCCAACCGACCACCGCGACCGCGAAGAACCGCATGCCCTGGTAGGCGAATGCACCACGCTCGCGCGCGAACGTCCAGACGCGGTTCCACCAGTAGTTGTTGGCCGCCGCGATCACGAACGAGATCGCGGCAGCGCGGTGTGCGCCGAGCCCGAGCAGCGCGGAGTAGACCGCGAGGTTGATGACGTAGCCGCTCAGCCCGACGACCGAGAACTTCGCGAGCTGGATCCAGTTGTGCGGGCTGCGAAGCGCAGCGGCGGCACGTGCTGACGCGGTCACCGTCGGCGAGGCTATCGGACACCTTCCGCGCCCAGAAGCGGTACGAAGCGCACATCGGCGAGCCGGCGGGTCGAAAATCCGTCCGCCGTGCGTTCGATCAGCACGAGACGCTGCAGGCGGGAGCCCCCGACGGGCATGACCACCCGTCCGCCCAGCTCGAGCTGCGCCAGCAGGCTGGGCGGCGGCCGTCTGGTGGCCGCGCCGACGGCAATCGCCGCAAAAGGCGCCCGCTCCGGCACGCCGAGGCTGCCGTCGCCGAGCAGCACCTCGACGTCCGGATACCCGGCGGCGAGGAGCGATGCGCGCGCCCGCTCCGCGAGCTCGGGCACGCGTTCCACGGAGATCACCTCGCCTGCGAGCTCGGCGAGGACGGCGGCCTGGTAGCCAGAGCCCGTGCCGACATCGAGCACCCGTTCGTCGCCGGCCAGGGCGAGCGCCTGGCAGATGCATGCGACGACGTATGGCTGCGAGATCGTCTGGGCGTGGCCGATCGCGAGCGCTGCGTCGTCGTAGGCATGCGCGCGCGCCTCCTCGGGCACGAACTCCTCACGCCGCACGCGCGACATCGCCGCGAGGACGCGCGGGTCGTCGATGCCGCGACGGCGGAGCTGTCGTTCGACCCAGTCGGACTCGCTCACGCCGCGCGGGCGCCGGCCGATCGGAAGTGTCGGACGATGAGCGGCTTGATCTCCGTGATCGACGACGGCGGCGCGCCGAGCCCGACCGTGAGCATCGGCACCTCCGAGTCGGCGACGTCGAGCGAGCCGTGGCTCCCGCCGCCGAGGTGGTGCCGGCCGGCGAGATCGACGAACTCGAAGCCCGGTGCGGCCGAGACGAGCACCTCGCCGGCGTTCGGATTGCGCAACGCGTGCTCGGCACGTGCGCGACCGTCCGGAAACTCGTCGAGCAGCGCCAGATCCTCGTCGCCGTCCCGGCGCGCGACGAGCATGCCGTCCTCGAGGAAGACGACGGTTCCCGCCGACGCCTCACCGTCGAGACGAGCGGCGACGCCGCGCGGATCGTCGGTGTAGACCATCGCGGCGCGGTTCGACGCCGTCACGCGCTCGTCGCCGGCCTCGAGGCGGGCGGCCGTCTCGACCTTCGACTGGCCGTGATCCGAGCAGACGACGACCGCGTACCGCTCGAGGAACTCGTCCGGCCCGCCGGCGGCGTCGAAGAGAGCGGCGATCGCGTCGTCGCTCCGGCGCAGTGCCTCGTGCGCGGCGTCGGGGCCCTGCGCATGGGACGCGTAGTCGTAGTCGGGCAGGTAGTAGACGAGCAGGTCGAAGCCGTCGCGCGTCACGAGCCAGCGGCCGACGGTCGCGGCGTAGGCGTCGATCGAGCCGAGCGCACGATTGAGAAACGCCAGCGGTGCTCCGGTCGGGATCGCTCTCGTAGAGCGAGTAGAAGAAGAAGCGCTTCGGGCCGAACACGGCAGGCGCTCCCGGGATCGTCGGAAGGTGGCGATGGGTGCCCCGGTAACAGGTGATGTCGATCGCGGCGGTCGTCAGGCCGGTCGCCTCGAGCGCCTCGTAGACCGTCTCCGCGTCGCGCGACAGATGGCGCGCGTTCAGGTCGACGATCGTGTCGCGCAGGCCGCGGGCGAGCCCCGCCGCGCGCATGGCGCTGAACGACGACCCGTACTCGACGAGGCGCTGCTCGCCGCGGTGCCACCAGACGAGGTGCGGGATCTGGTGCACGTCCGGGTACGAGCCGGTCGCGATCGACGCCAGGCAGACGGGCGTGAGCGAGGGGAAGACCGAGGCGGCGCGAGCGTACTCGCCGTGCTCGGCCAGGAATCTGAGCGCGGGCGTCTCCGCGGCCTCGAACATCGACGGTGTGAGGCCGTCGATCACGATCAGCACGACTGGCTTGGCCAACAAGCGTCTAGTCGCGCGCGAGCGTGCGCAGCCCGGCGTGCGTCTCGGGAGCGCGCCGGCGCAGCCGCGCGCCGAGCACGAGCACCGCGACGGCTTCGAGGTAGCCCACGATCGGGATGAACGCGAGCGCCGCCCCGACGAGCGCCACGGCGCCGAGCAGGGTTGCGGTCCCGGCGGGCGTGCCCCCGCGGCGCAACGTCCCGAGGACGAACGGCAAGCCGCCGATCACGCCGCACAGCGCGCCGACGGCGCCGCCGAGGGCCTCGGGCCACCCCCACGCCACGAAGCCGACGACCACGGCGACGACAACCGCCACGACGAGCGCCGGCAGGAGACGGCGAAGGACGGCGCTCAGCCCAATTCCGACTGCGGTGCCGAGACCGACCATCACCCCGACTGAGTACCAGGCGCCCACTCGGCAGCCAGTGTAGACCCGCCCGACTCCTCCTCAGTCGGCGCGTTCGAGCCGGCCGATGACGGCGAGCGCGAACGCTGCCGCCCGGGCGCCGTCGACGACGCGGTGGTCGAACGTCACGCTCACGTTGCCGATCGACCGCACGACGATCTCGCCGTCGCGCACCACCGGGCGGGGCGCGATCCGGTGCACGCCGAGGATCCCGACCTCGGGCGCGTTGATCAGCGGCGTGACCAGGAGGCCGGAGAGCTTTCCGGCACTCGTGACCGTGAAGGTCGAGCCGCGGAGCTCGGCCGGCTCGAGCGTGCCCGAGCGGGCGCGCTCGGCGAGCGAGTCGACGTCGGCCCGGAGCTCATCCAGCGGACGGGTGTCGCAGCCGCGCACGACGGGCACGACGAGGCCCTGGTCGGTCTGCACCGCGACCCCGAGGTCGTAACGGTCGAGATAGACGATCTCGTCGCCTTCCAGACGCGCGTTCAGCTCCGGGAACTCGTGCAGCGACTGCGCCGTGGCGCGAAGGACGAGTGGCAGCAGCATCGGCAGGTCGACACCCGTGAAGTCGCATTCCTCGACGTACGTCACCGCGGGGATCTCCCGGTGCGCGCGCGACAGATGCTCGGCGATCTGGCGCCGGACGCCGCGCAGCGGCTCGCGACGCCCCTCGGACGCTTGCACCGGGCTGCTTCCCGGTGTCGCTTCCGTCGCACCGCGCACGTCCGCCTCGGTGATGCGCCCGCCGGGCCCCGTCGGCGTCACGGACTCGAGGTCGACACCGAGCTCCTGCGCGACCCGGCGCACGAGTGGCGTCGCCTGAACCCTGGCGGCGGACGGCGGCGCCGCCGGCCCTTCGTCCGGTTCGCCTCCGATCACGACGAGCACCGTCCCGACCGGCACGACCTCTCCGGCAGGGACGAGGATCCGCGTCACTGGACCGGCGGCCGGCGACGGGATCTCGACCGTGGCCTTGTCGGTCTGGATCTCGACCAGTGGATCGTCCTCGGCGATCTCGTCGCCCTCGGCGACGAGCCACCGCGCGACCTCGCCTTCGGTGAGCCCTTCGCCGAGATCGGGGAGCTTGAACGCGTAGGCCACGGCGGCAGGCTACCGCCGCCGCGGCCGTCCGACCCACGAGCCCGCGGGGACGATCAGCACCCGAAGCCCCGTTCCAACCCGCCACAACGCGACCGCCTGTTCGCTGCCGTCGAGCGCCGGGGCTTGCGCGCGCGGGATGTAACCGGCCTGCAGCGTCCGCTCGGCATTCCAGACGCCGACGGCGTTCGGGTCGAACTCGTTCTCGGGCTCGGGCACCAGGGCCAGCGGAAGGCCCGGGTCGAACGATCGGATCGAGCACGGCGTCTCCGCGGAACGAGACGCCTGCGACCGGCACGACGAGCACCCTCGGATCATCCGCACGCAGGGACTCCCCCGTGGCGGCGTCGCGCAGGTGGTAGCCGGCGCCGTCGCGCGAGCGCTCGAGCCACAGGCGCAGACGGTCAGAGGGTGAGTCTGCGGACGGCAGCGCTGACCCGCTCGACCGACGGCACGTAGGCATCCTCGAGCGTCCAGTACGGGTACGGGACGTCGTAGCCGGTGACGCGAAGCACCGGGCCCTGGAGATCGAAGATCGCCTTCTCGGCGATCAGAGCCGCGAGCTCCGCGCCGAACCCGACCGTACGCGGCGCCTCGTGGACGATCACCACGCGCCCGGTCTTGGCGACGGAGCGGAGGATCGTCGTCTCGTCGAGCGGGCGCAGCGACCGGATGTCGACGACCTCGCACGACGCTTCGCCCTCGAGCTCGGACGCGGCCGCCTCACACACGAGCACCATCGCCCCGTACGCGATCAGCGTCACGTCCTCACCAGGGCGCGCGATCCGCGCCTGCCCCAAGCGGCACGACGTAATCGCCCTCCGGGACCTCGCCACGCGCGGTGCGGTAGACGACCTTCGGCTCGAAGACGACGACCGGATCGGGATCGCGGATCGCCGCGGCGAGCAGGCCCTTCGCGTCGGCAGGCGTCGACGGGATCGCCACCTTGATCCCGGGCGTGTGCACGTAGTACGTCTCGGGCGAGTCGTCGTGGAGCTCCGGCGCGCGCACGCCGCCCCCGTACGGCATCCGAATGGTGAGCGGAAATCGCATCCGCCCCCCGCTGCGCCAGCGGTAACGGCCGACATGCGTGATCAGCTGGTCGAGGCACGGATACGAGAATGCGTCGTACTGCATCTCGCACACCGGCCGCCAGCCCGCCATGCAGAGACCGACGGCGGCGCCGAGCATCCCGGCCTCCGCGAGCGGCGTGTCGACGCAGCGCTCGGGCCCGAAGCGGTCGAGCAGGCCGGCCGTCGCGCGGAACACGCCCCCGGCACGCCCGACGTCCTCGCCCATCACGAGCACGTCGTCGTCGCGTTCGAGCTCGGTGTGGAGCGCCGCGTTGACCGCCTCGACGAGTGTCAGCTCAGCCATCCCGCATCGAGCCCGGTGGATCGACGTAGACGTTCTCGAACAAGAGCTCGGTTGACGGCGCAGGCGCAGCCTCGGCGGCCGCGATCCCATCGCGCAACGCCTGTTCTGCCTCCGCGCGCACCTGACCGGCATGCTCGGCGGTCAGCACCCCGGTACGCGTCAAAAACTCCTCGTAGCGACCGAGACACTCGCGCGCGCGCTCCTGCTCGACACGAACCGGATCGATGTACGCGCTCGGGTCGTCGGCCGTCGCGTGCGGCGCCGCCCGGTAGTGGACGGCCTCGATCAGCGTCGGGCCGCCGCCGCCGCGCGCCAGCGCGACCGCGTCGCGCGCAGCCTCGTAAACCGCGAGCACGTCGAGCCCGTCCACCCGGACGCCGGGGATGCCGTAGCCGACTGCCTTGTCGGCCAGCGTCTCCGCGCGCGTCTGCGCCTCGATCGGTGTCGAGATCGCCCACTGGTTGTTGTTGCACACGAACACCGCCGGCGCGTTCATCACCGCGGCGAAGTTCACACCTTCGTGGAACGCGCCCTCGCTCGTCGCACCGTCACCGAAGAACGCCATCGCGACCGTGTCCTCACCGCGGAGCTTCTTCCCCCAGGCGAGCCCTGCCGCATGAGGGACCTGCGTCGCGATCGGCACGCAGATCGACGCGACGTTCCACTCGTCCGGGCTCCACCAGCCCGACGGATGCCCACGCCACCACTGCAGCACGGTCTCGGCCGGCATCCCGCGCAGCAGCCCGATCGCGCTCTCCCGGTACGACGGAAAGATCCAATCGCGGTCCTGGAGCGCAAACGACGCACCAGCCTGGATCGCCTCGTGGTTCCAGAAGATCGCGTACGTCCCGATCCGGCCCTGCCGCTGAAACACCACCGCCCGCTCGTCGAACGTGCGCAACAGCACCATGCGCCGATGTAGCTCCAGCAGGTCGGCGGGGGTCAGCCCGGGGGGCGGCTCGGAGCCGTCGAGGACGCGGCGAAGCTCGGTCACGGCCTGCGCCATCGCCCGCGCAAGCTACCTACACGAGCACGGAAACGGCGTCCCGCTTCGCCTCGAAGACAGCTTCGACGACGTCGCCCAGATCCTCGCCGTCGGCCTGGAGCGGCATCGGCTTGTCGCACCGGACGACGATCCGGTCGAGATCGTGGCCGCTCCACAAGTCGTCGGCCTCGAGCTGCCCGCGGCCACGTACGAGGTAGACGGCGAGCCGGGGCACGTCACGGGGCCGAACCCGTTTGGGCGCGATGAGATCGAGCCCGCCGTCGAACCGCGCGGCCGGCGCGACGTGCAGAGGAATCCGCCCGGCGTAGGAGTAGGGATCGCAGTTGGCGACGAGGATGAACGCAGCCCGGCCGATGCCTTCGATCTCGAGCTCGGGCGCCCAGGTGGCCCGCCGCTCGATGAACATCCGCGCGACCATCCGGCCGAACGTGAAGTCGCTGGGCCGCGCGCCGCCCGGAGAGCGGCCGAGCTCGTCGATCCGCCGGACGGCCTCGGCGTCGAACCCGATCCCGGCCGCGAAACAGAAGCGCCGGCCGTTCACCGAGCCGAGCGAGATCCGGCGCGTGCGGCCGGCGGCGAGCGCGCCGGCGACCTCGCGGGCCGCCCCGACCGGGTCGCGAGGTAAGCCGAGCGCCCGCGGCAGGACGCTCGTACCGCCACCGGGCAGGAAGCCGAACGGAACCGACCCGTCGGCGGCGTTGAGCGCCTCGTTGTACGTACCGTCGCCGGACAGGACGAGGATCGCGTCGGACTCGCGCGCCGCCCGCGCGGCGAGCTCGGTCGCGTGGCCCGGGCCGCGGGTGAACTCGGTGCTGACATCGACCTGTTCGCGGAGCACGCCCTCGACCTTCGTGATCAGGTCACCGGTCACGTGCGTCGAGTACGGGTTGACGATCATCGCAGCGCGCTTCACGCTCTCGAGCATGCCACGCCGGACCGCACTGGTCGTCGCCGTGCCGGAGGCGGAACCGGCGGTCGCGGCGCTGCGGCTGCAGCACGATCCGATGGCACGCCTCGGAGTCCCGGCGCACTTCACGATCCACTTCCCGTTCGCCCCACCCGACGCCGTCGACGAGGACGTCGTCGCTGCGTTGCTGGCCGAGCGGCCCGCGTTCGCGTTCGACCTTGCGTCGGTCGAGTACTTCGACGACGACGTCACGTACCTCGCGCCACGTCCCGCGGCGCCCTTCCGCGAGCTGATCGAGGCGAGCGCGGCGCGATGGCCGGAGTACCCCCTCTACGACGGTGCCTTCGAGGAGATCGTCCCGCACCTGACGGTGGGGCTCGCGCGGCTCGAGCTGCGGCTCGACTTGCCGATCGCGTGCGTCGCGCGCGCCGTGACGCTGCTCGAGGAAGGCGGCGACGGGCGCTGGAGCACGCGCCGGCGGTTCGAGCTTCAGGCCGTGGTCGCGTAGCCGCGCATACCGTCGAACAGGACTGCATAGAGGCGATCGGCGAGGGCGTCGGTGTCGGCACCCGGCTGCAGCCACGTGTAGGCCCAGTTCGCCGCCGAGAGGAAGAGGAGCGCCGCGGTCTGCACGTCGAGGTCGGTGCGAAGCTCGCTCCCGTCGACGCCTTCGCGGAACAGGTCGCGGATCCGCTGCTCGTAGCGCCGGCGCTCGGCGACGAACGCCTCGCGCCGCTCGCCGCCGAGGTAGCGCCACTCGCGCACGAACACGGTCGCGACGTCGAGCTGTCCCGCGACCACCGAGAGATGCGCGCGGAGAGCCAGACGGATGCGATCGGCTGCCGGCACGGCGGCGGGCACGGCATCGAGCGCGGCGTGAAACGCGTCGGCCCCCTCGCTCGCGACCGCCCAGAGCAGGTCCTCCTTCGAGGCGATGTGGTGGTAGAGCGACGGCTTCTGGACGCCGAGCGATTCGGCGAGGTCGGCCAACGACGTGCCCTGGTACCCCCGCTCGGCGAACAGCCGGGCGGCGATCCGGGTCAGTTCCTCGCGCCGTTGCGACACGTCTACACTGAGACTAACGATCGGTCGGTAGGGAGGCTGTCGCGATGGAGCAACGGACG
The DNA here is from genome assembly GCA_963774355.1 of uncultured Thermoleophilia bacterium. GTDB lineage: Bacteria > Actinomycetota > Thermoleophilia > Gaiellales > Gaiellaceae > PALSA-600. Next base: position 400,333 of record CAVZER010000009.1, read on the forward strand.
CAGGAGTTCCTGGCCTACGTGCAGGAGGGCGGCCAGGTCGAGGCGACGGACTGGCTGCCGGACGAGTACCGGCAGCGGCTCGTCAAGTTCGTCGAGATGCATGCCAACAGCGAGCTGATGGGCGTCCTGCCCGAGCGCGAGTGGATTCTCAAGGCTCCGACGCTGCAGCGGAAGCTGGCGCTGACGGCGAAGGTGCAGGACGAGGTCGGCCATGCGCAGCTGATCTACCGGGTCGCCGAGGATCTCGGCAAGCCGCGCGACGTGATGCTCGACGACCTCATCTCCGGGAAGGCGAAGTTCCACAACGTCTTTCACTACCCGACACGCTCCTGGGGCGACGTGGGCGTGATCGCATGGCTCGTCGACGCGGCGGCGATCATCAGCCAGAAGGCGCTGCTGAAGTGCTCGTACGCGCCGTACGCCCGCATCATGCGCAAGATCTGCTGGGAGGAGTCCTTCCACATCCTCCACGGCCGCGACGTGATCCTCGCCCTGATGACGGGCACCGACGAGCAGCGCGAGCTCGTGCAGGAGGCTGTCACGCGCTGGTGGCCGCCGCTGATGCAGTTCCACGGCAACCCGATCAGCCGCGACGAGGACCCGATGTGGATCTGGCGGATCAAGTCGCAGGGGAACGAGGAGGCGCGCCAACAGTTCCTCGAGGGTTATGTGCCGCAGATCTGGGAGCTCGGCCTGACCGTGCCGGACCCGAAGCTGCGCCGACGGGACGACGGCGTGTGGGAGTACTCGGAGCCCGACTGGGACGAGCTCAAGTCGGTCGTCACCGGGCACGGGCCGCGCTCGCAGGACCGGCTCGCGTTCCGCCGCCACTTCCTCGACCAGGAGCGCTGGGTCCGCGACACCGTGCTTGCGGCGTGACAGGCGTAGGCTCGACGGAGCCTGAGAAGGAGCGGAGGCTCCGGCTTCGCCGGCGCCGGAGCGGATGATCGTCTATGAGGTCTTCCGCCGCGAGCGGAAGGGGCAGCCGTTCCAGCATGCGGGGTCGATCGAGGCGCCCGACGCGGCCTTCGCCGACGCCTGGGCGCGCGAGCAGTACGGGCGGCGCGGTGAGTCCGACGCGCTCTGGCTCGTGCCTCGCGGTTCGATCCACGAGGTCAGCGAGTGGGCCGACGAGTTCGACCTCAAGTACCGGCGCGTCGACGGCTACTCGATCAAGGGGCGGCTCGCCGAGGCGCGCGAGCGCGCTTCGGGAAAGGGGCGTGGCGCGTGAGCGGCGTAGGCTCGACGGAGCCGCAGACGGGAGACGCCGGCGTGGACGGCGGCTCCCGCGACAGTTCCGCGCGGGCACAGCTGCTGCTGGCGCTGGCTGACGACGAGCTGATCCTCGGCTGGCGCGACTCGGAATGGACCGGGATCGCGCCGACGCTCGAAGAGGACGTCGCGTTCTCGTCGATCGCGCAGAACGAGATCGGCCATGCGCGCGCGCTCTACGAGCTGGCCGCGGAGGAGCTCGACACGGACGCCGACGCGCTCGCCTTCGATCGCGACCCGGCCGACTATGCGTGCGCCCCGCTGGTCGAGCTCCGGCTGCTCGACGACTGGGCGATGACGATCGCGCGCCGCTATCTGTACGAGCAGGCCGACCGGGTCCGCATCACGGCCCTGATCTCGTCGTCCGACGCCGAGCTCGCCGGGCTCGCGGCGAAGATCGACCGCGAGGAGGTCTACCACCGCCTGCACGCCGAGCTCTGGGCGGATCGCCTGAGCGGCGAGCCGCGCTTCGAAGCAGCGGTCGACGAGCTGTGGCCCTACGCCCTCGGGATGCTCCCACCCGAGCAGCGCGACGAGCTCGCGCTCCGCGTCGGGCGACCGGCCGCAGGCAACGGTCTGTCGCACGCTCACGCTCGCGGCGGCCACAGCAGCGACCTCGAGCCGTTGTGGCTCGAGATGACCGAGGTCCGGCGGAGCATCCCGGGCGCGCAATGGTGACGGCCGAGCAGGTCTGGGCGGCGATCGACGAGATCCCCGACCCCGAGATCCCTGTGATCTCGCTCGTGGAGCTCGGCATCATCCGCGACGTCGCCGTGGAGGGCGACGCAGTGCGCATCGAGCTGACACCGACCTTCCTCGGCTGCCCCGCACTCGAGTCGATGAGACGCTCGCTCGAGGAGACGGTGACGGCGCTCGGCGCGAGCCCCGAGATCGCCGTCGTGCAGGACGACTCATGGTCGACCGACAAGATCACGCCCGCCGGCCGCGAGAAGCTGCGGGCCGCGGGCTTCGCGCCGCCGGCGCCGCGCGCCGCGGGCGCGACCACGCTCGTCCAGCTGCAGTCGAAAGCGTTTCGCTGTCCCTACTGCGGCTCGACCGAAACGCGCCTCGAGAACATCTTCGGCCCGACCCCGTGCCGTTCGCTCCGCTGGTGCGCGAGCTGCCGGCAGCCGTTCGAGCAGTTCAAGACGATCTAGAAGCTCCTAGACCGCTCGGCGCGTAACACGGGGTCAACCTGGCCGCGACTACGCTCGGCGCCGACCATGCGAGTGGCCTGGTTGCTCCTGACGGTGCCTGTGCTCGCTGGGTGTGGTGCCTCGTCCGCCGCGAAAACTGTGACGTCGCCCGCGGTCAAGGTGATCCCCCGGCTGACTCAGAAGAGCTTCGTCAACGACGGGAATCTCGTCTGCCTCAGGTCCGACCGGCGCGTCTACAAGCTCGGCACGCTCTCACTCGATCCGGTGGGCTGGGCGAAGGTCGCGAAGGCAGCACGCGTTGCGATCGCGGAGATGCGCAAGCTGCGCCCGCCGCTCTTCGATCAGGCGCGCTTCGACCATCTGCTCGTCCTCGCCCAACGACTCGAGGAGGGAATCGTGCGGGTCCACGCCGCGCTCATGCGCCGCAACGTCGCAGCCGCGCGACGGGATCAGTCGGCTGCGAGGAACGTCAGCGCCGCGATCCACACGCAGGCGCACAAGCTGGGGCTCACGTTCTGTCAGCAGCTGCTGACGAACTGGCCGGCGTAGCCGGCGGCGCAGCGACCGCGGTCGTCTCGGCGAGCGCCGGATAGCGGTCGGTGAGGAACAGCAGGTAGGCGAACGTCTGCGCCTGGAAGCGCAGCGCGTATGCGCCGAGGTCGCGGAAACCACGCGGGTAGCGCCCGACCGCCAGCGCGACGAAGAAGCCGAGGACCGCGACGATCTGGAGCACGTAGCCCAGCGCCACGGCTAGCACGTACGCCGGGAGCACCCAGACGATCCGTAACGCCGTCTTCCAGCGTGCCTGTGGGGCCGGCGGCGCGATCGAGACATCGATCGGATAGGTGCCCGCCCAGCCCCGGAACGAGGGGAACGGGTCGGCCACGAGGTAGGTGTACGCGTACACGTGCGCCTGGTAGCGCACGAAGCGGCCGAGCCACGCGTGCAACGCGTCGGGTGAGCGGCCGCGTACGAGCGTGATCGCCCAATCGACGACCGCGACCAACGCGGCGACGAGCGACCAGAACGAGAGGACGAGCAGATGCGGCAGGGCGAGCAGCCAGCGCAGCGCAACCGTGAGCCGCCAGCGCTCCAGGTCGTCGGTGACGACCATGCGCACCGGGTGCGTCCACTCCACCGCCGCGCCAGTGAACTCGGGCGGCCGCTTTGCGAGAAACGCGGCGACACCTTCCCTGAAGTCGTGCGTCTTCGTCAGGTCGGATTGCGCCTGCGCTTCGAGCTCGAGCTGCTCGTCGAACGTGCGCGTCTCGGCCTCGTCGAGCAGCCGCTTCGTCTCCCACACCGCGCGTGTCGGCATCGCCGCGAACAGCCGCGCAACCTCCTGCGCACGCTCCGGCAGCTCGGCTGCCGCGACGACCTCCGAGACGAGTCCCCACGTACGCGCCTCCTCGGCGTCGAGGCGGCGGCCGGTCGTGAACCATTCGAACGCACGCGCGGCGCCGATCAGCCTGCGCGCGAGCCACGTTCCGCCCGAGTCGGGCACGAGCCCGATCGAGATGAAAGCGGGGACGAAGCTCGCGGCGTCGGAGGCGATCCTGACGTCGCACGCCAGAGCCAGAGACAGCCCTGCGCCCGCCGCCGGGCCGTTGACGGAGGCGATGACCGGCTTCTGGAGCGCTCGAATGGCGAGCACGTTGCGGTGGTAGTTCCGGCGCAGGTTGTCGGCAACATCGCGCGCACCCGACGAGAACTCCTGCAGGTCTTGGCCGACGCAGAAGCCGCGTCCGGCACCGGTGATCACGACTGCGCGGATCGTTGGATCGCCGGCTGCCTCGGTGAGAGCGGCATGGATGCCCTCGTGCACTGCGCGGTTGAGCGCGTTCAGCACATCCGGGCGGTTGAGCGTGATCGTCAGAACGCTGTCGGCGCGTGTGAGCTCGACCTCCGGCACGGCAAAAGGACCATAACCACCGCGTCCGTCGGCGCTTTAACTTCTAGAGTCGGGGGCGTGACCGACCTCTACGCTGCCTATCCGAGCCTCGAGCTCGACCGTCCGGCGCCGGGCGTCCTTCGGATCACGCTGCGGGCGGTCGGGAAGCTGAACGCGGTGAGCGGCGCGATGCACGGCGAGCTGGCGGCCATCTGGCGGACGATCGGCGACGACGACGAGACACGGGCGGTGATCGTCCGCGGCGCCGACGGCGCCTTCAGCGCCGGTGGAGACCTCGACCTGGTCGTCGAGATCGCGAACGACGCAGCCGCACGAGAACGCGTCTTCCACGAGGCCCGCGACCTCGTCTACAACGTGGTCGCGTGCCCGAAGCCGATCGTGTCGGCGATCACCGGCCCGGCGGTCGGCGCGGGGCTTGCGGTCGGGTTGCTCGCCGACATCTCGATCGCGACACCCGCGGCCCGCATCGTCGACGGCCACACGAAGCTCGGAGTCGCGGCGGGCGATCACGCGGTCCTCGTCTGGCCGCTGCTCTGCGGCCTGGCGAAGGCGAAGTACCACCTGCTGCTGTGCGAGCCGATCGACGGCGTCGAGGCGGAGCGCATCGGCCTCGTCTCGCTCTGCGTTCCCGACGCGGAGCTCGACGAGCGTGCCCTCGAGATCGCGACGCGACTTGCGCGCGGCGCGCAGTCCGCGATCCGCCACACCAAGCTTGCGCTGAACAACTGGCTCCGCCTGGCGGGGCCCGCATTCGACGCGTCGCTCGCGCTCGAGTTCCTCGACCTCGCGGGCCCTGACGTGCACGAAGGCGTCGCCGCCGTGCGCGAGAAGCGGCGTCCCGACTTCGGCTCAGGCTGAAAGGCGGACGAACTCGACGGTCGGGCGTGGGAGACCGCGATCACGGGCGTCGTGGGCAGTCGCCATGAACTCGTCGCTCCGCGTCGCCGCCTTGAACGCCTCCTCGTCCGCGAACTCCCACTCCGCGAGATAGCGATGCGCCGGCTCGCCCATCGGGGCGCCGAAAACCTCGCCGTGCCGGAACGTGCCACCGGGAACCTGCCGACAGACCTCGGCGTGCGCGGCGTACTGCTGCGCATCGGGCTCCTCTCCGTAGAGTACGACGACTCTGATCACGGCCAACCCCTTTCGAGCTCGAAGAGGAGAGGAGACTAACCATGGCTGGTTCTGTCGTACACGTGGAGCTGCCGTCGAGCGACGCCGATCGCGCCGCGGCGTTCTGGAACGGGCTGTTCGGCTGGGGCCTCGGCGCCTCGGCGATGGAGGGCTTCGACTACCGCATGGCGCAGATCGCCCCCGGGCAGGGCGTCGCCGTCTTCCCGTCGCCGGACGCTGCCGGCACGGGCCCGATCGTGTATTTCTCGACCGACGACATCGAAGCCTCTGCAGCAACGGTGCGTGAGCTCGGCGGCACCGCCGGCGACAAGCAGCCGGTGCCGACACACGGCTGGTTCGCGAGCTGCAAAGACACCGAGGGCAACACCTTCAGCCTCTGGCAAGACGATCCGAACGCCGCGTAGACGAATCGCGCTGCTGGGAATCGGCGCGGCGCTGTCACATCCTAGGTGAGTCTCAAGGGGAAGACGTGGACCGCGCTCGGCACGGTCTATGTGATCTGGGGCTCGACCTACCTGGCGATCGCCGTCACCGGCGAGACGATCGCCGCCCCTGTTCGCCGTCTCGACCCGCTTCATCACCGCGGGCGCGCTGATGGCCGGCATCGTCGCCCTGCGCGGCGGATCGCTGCGCATCGAGCGCCGCGCGTTCGTCTCGTGCGTCGTGATCGGGCTGCTGCTCCCCGGCGCCAACGCCGTGCTGTTCTTCGCCGAGCGAACCGTGCCGACCGGCCTCGCGTCGCTGATCATCGCCTCGGTTCCGCTGTGGATCGTCGTCCTGCGCCTGCTGGGCGGGGAACGGCTCTCGTGGCGGGCGCTTGCGGCCGTCGGCGTGGGATTCGCGGGAGTGGCGGTGATCGCGCAGCCGTCGGGTGGCGCAACGACGCTCGGAATCGTTCTCTGTTTCATCTCGGCGCTGATGTGGGCGGGCGGATCGGTGCTGTCGGCGCGGCTCACGATGCCGCGCGACCCGTTCGCGGCCACGGCGTACGAGATGCTCGCGGGAGGGCTGCTGATGCTCGTGCCCGCGCTGTTCACCGTTCACGGCTTCTCGCCGTCGGGCGCGTCGATCGCCGCCTGGGTCTACCTCGTCACGTTCGGGTCGATCGTCGGCTACAGCGCCTACGTGTGGCTGCTCGCGAACGCGCCGCTCGGCACCGTCTCGACCTACGCGTACGTGAACCCGGTGGTCGCGATCGCACTCGGCGTCCTGTTCCGCGGCGAGCAGCTGACCTGGCGGCTCGTGCTCGGCGCGGCGATCGTCGTCGCGGCCGTCGCGGCCGTCGTGCGCCAGGAGCCGCCCTCGGCGACGGCGCTCGAAGAAGGCGTGCGTTGAGAGCGGCGGCCTACAGGCAGATGTCGTCCGGCCGCACCGGGACACGCGTCAGCTCGCGTCCGGTTGCGGCACGCAGTGCGGACACGATCGCGGCGGTCGAGACGACGGTCGGCGGCTCGCCGACGCCCTTGACGCCGTAGGGCGCCTCGGGCTCGGGGTCCTCGATCAGCACGGACTCGACCGGCGGCATGTCGAGAGCGGTCGGGATCAGGTAGTCGGTGAAGCTGGCGTTCGTGATCAGACCGCCCGCGGTCCGGATCTCCTCCATCAACGCCAGACCGAGACCCTGAGCCGTTCCGCCTTCGATCTGGCCCTCGACCTGCTGCGGGTTGATCGCCTTCCCGACGTCCTGCGCGGCCCCGATCCAGACGACGCGCGTGAGGCCGAGATCGACGTCCACCTCGACGACGACCTTCATCGCGCAGGCGGCGAACGCCACGTGCGCCCGCTCGCCGGTGACCTGGCCGTTCTCGGGATCGAGCGGCGTCGTGGGCGGGTGCCGATAGAGGCGCTCGACGTCGACCTCCGAACGATCGCCGCGGCGCTCCCGCTCCGCCAGTGCGGCCCGGCACGCGTCACGCACGGCGCCGGCCGCCATCCAGGTCATCCGCGACGCGGACGCCGACCCTGCCGAGTCGACCGTCGTCGTCGCAGCGGAGGCAAGCCGCACGTCGTCGGTCTCGAGCTCGGTGCGCGCGACCTGGAGGATCACGCCCGTCACGCCCTGACCGACCTCGGCTGCCGCACAGTGGATCTCGGCGGAGCCGTCCTCGAACAGCCGAACGCGCGCCGCGCAGTAGTCGTCGTAGCCCTCCGAGTAGGCGATGTTCTTGAAGCCGACCGCGAACCCGATCCCGCGCCGCACACCCTCGCCGCGAGTCGTGTTCCCCGCACCACCCGGCAGGCGAAGCGGATCGCGCGGAAGCTCCTCGGCCGGCGGCGGGTCGAGTGCCGCAGCCGTGCGGATCACCTCTGCGATCGGCAGCGATCCCGTGATCACCTGTCCGGTCGGCAGCGTGTCGCCCGGAGCGAGCGCGTTCAGCAGTCGCAGCTCGACCGGATCGACGTCGAGCGCCGCCGCCAACTTGTCCATCTGCGCCTCTGCGGCGAAGCACGTCTGCACGGCGCCGAACCCACGCATCGCGCCGCATGGGGGGTTGTTGGTGTAGACCACGGTCGACTCGATCAGCGCGTTCGGAACCTCGTACGGCCCGACCGCGAACGACGCGGCGTTGGAGCAAACCGCGGTCGAGCTGGACGCGTAGGCGCCCCCGTCGAGCAGCACGCGCATCCGCACCGAGACGAGTCGTCCGTCCGTCGTCGCGCGATGCTCGGCCCAGATCCGAGCCGGGTGCCGGTGCACGTGACCCGAGAAGGACTCCTCTCGGTTGTAGACGATCTTCACCGCCCGATTGGTGTGCAGCGCGAGCAGCGCGCCGTGGATCTGCATCGAGAGGTCCTCGCGCCCGCCGAACGCACCGCCGACGCCGCCGAGATGCACGCGAACCTGCTCGAGCGGTAGCGCGAGGCAGGGCGCGATCTGCGCGCGGTCGACGTGCAGCCACTGGGTCGCGACGTAGATGTCGACGCCGCCCTCACCGTCGGGCACCGCCAGGCCCGACTCGGGACCGAGGAAGGCCTGATCCTGGATGCCGAGCTCGTACACACCGCTGACCGAGACGTCACCGGTCGCCTCCGGGTCGCCGTGCCGGATCACCAGGTGACGCACCACGTTCGGACGGTCGTCCTCGCGATAGCCGTGACCACGCGTCGGCCGATCGGGATGGAGGTCGACCTGTTCCGTCGCGCGCTCCATCTCGGCGACGGGCTCGAGCGGCTCGTACACGATCTGGATGCGCTCGGCGGCCCGGCGGGCCTGCTCGGGATGCTCGGCGGCGACGACGGCAACCGGCTCGCCGTGGTACAGGACGCGGTCGATCGCGAGCACGGGCTGGTCGGAGAACTCGAGCCCGTAGGTCTTGTCACCCGGCACGTCCTCGTGCGTGAGGACGGCGTGCACGCCGGGCATGGTCAGCGCATCGCTCGTGTCGACAGCGACGATGCGCGCATGAGCGTGCGGACTGCGCAGCGTGTGGCCGAAGAGCATCCCGGGCGCCGACAGATCGCTCGAGTAGGCGAACTCGCCCGTCACCTTGGGCGGCGCGTCGACGCGCGGGAAGCGCTCGCCGATCCTGCCGACCTGCAGCCGACGCGGGGCCGCTTGCGTCATACGCTCCCGCTCCCGGCGGCCGCTCTCACGGCATCGAAGATCTTCGCGTAGCCCGTGCAGCGGCAGAGGTTGCCCGAGAGCGCCTCACGGATCTCGTCGTCCGACGGCGCGGGGCTCTGTCGCAGCAGATCCACCGTCGCGACGATGAGTCCCGGCGTGCAGAAGCCGCACTGCACCGCTCCCGCATCGACGAACGCCTGCTGCACGGGGTGCAGCGCGTCGCCCTCGGCAAGGCCCTCGACCGTCGTCACCTCGTGCCCGTCGGCCTGTGCCGCGAGCACGAGACACGAGCACACGAGCACACCGTCGAGGAGCACCGAGCACGACCCGCATTCTCCCTGCTCACAAGCGTTTTTCGAACCGGGGAAACCGAGCTTCTCCCGAAGCGCATAGAGGAGCGACTCGCCCTCCCAGCAGTCGGCCTCGCACTCGTCGCCGTTGACGCGGACCGCGATTCTCACGCCCGCCTCAAACCAGCACCCGTTGCAGCGCGCGCTGTGTCAGGACGCGCAGGGCGTGGCTGCGGTAGCGGCCGGTGCCACGCACGTCGTCGATCGGTGCTGCGGCGGCGGCGACCGCCTCGGCGAACGTGTCGGCGTCTCCCCGCGGCGCCGTGACCAGTACGGGCCGCGGTCCCGCCGAGCCGAACGAGGCTCGCAGCTCGTCGCCTGCAGACAACGCAAGCGAGACGACGGCGATCACCATCGCGTTGCGCGGTCCGATCTTCATGAACGTCTGGGCCGTGCCCGACGGGCGTGCCCACACAGCGGCGATCAGCTCGTCGGCCGCGAGCCCGGTCTGCTTGACACCGGTGACGAAGTCGGTGATCGGCACACGTCGTGAGCCTCGGTTCGAGATGCACTCGACCTCGGCCGCCTCGACCACGAGCGGCGGGATCGCATCGCCCGCCGGAGAGGCGGTCCCGAGATTGCCTCCGATCGTGCCGCGGTTGCGAATCTGGGGCGAGCCGACGGTGCGTGACGCCTCTGCGAGTGCGGGCAGCAGCTCGGCGAGCTCGCCGCGCATCAACTCGGCGTACGTGAGGCCCGCGCCGAGCCGAAGCTCGCCGTCGCTACGCGACCAGCCGCGAAGCTCGGCCACCTCGTTCAGGTTGAGCACGGCGTCCGGCCTCGAACGATCGAAGTTGAGTGCGATCATCACGTCCGTCCCGCCCTGAATCGCCACCGCTTCGGGGCGCTCGGACCTGAAGCGGAGAGCCTCATCGAGCGAGTACGGAGTGAGGATCTCCATCGGCGTTGACTGTACGGTTTCACGGGCCGTGGCTGCTTCCCTCCCGCACCGGCTCTCGGTTGCACGCGGAGATGAGCCGGCCGACGTGGTGATCAGGGGCGGCCGCGTGCTCTCGGTGTTCACGCGAGAGTGGCTCGACGCGGATATTGCGATCGTCGACGGCGTCATCGCGGGCATCGGCAGCTACGACGGTGTGGAGATCGTCGACGCCTCGGAGCGGTTCGTCGTTCCGGGGTTCGTCGATGCGCACATGCACCTCGAGTCGTCCAAGCTGCTCGTCGACGAGTTCGCACGGCTCGTGCTTCCGTTCGGGACGACCGCAGTGGTGGCGGACCCGCACGAGATCGCCAACGTCCTCGGAACGGACGGAGTGCACTGGCTGCTCGACGCGAGCGCCGGGCTGCCGCTCGACGTCTACTTCATGGCGTCGTCGTGCGTCCCGGCCTCGAAGTTCGAGTCGCCGCGACGCGCATTGACGTCGGGCGACCTCGATGCGCTCCTGCGCCGCCGCCGCGTGATCGGGCTTGCCGAGATGATGAACTTCCCGGGCGTGATCGGCGGAGCCGAGAGCGAGCTCGAGAAGCTCGCGCTCGCCGCGCACGTCGATGGGCACGCGCCGGGCGTGCGGGGTGCAGCACTGCAGGCGTACGCGGCGGCGGGCGTCGGCTCCGACCACGAGGCGTACACGGCAGAGGAAGGACGGGAGCGGCTTCGCGCGGGCATGTGGCTGCTGATTCGCGAGGGATCGGCGGCGCGCAACCTCCACGCGCTGCTGCCGCTGCTCGCCGAGTACGGCCCGGGCCGGATCGCGTTCTGCACCGACGACCGCGAGCCGGAGCACATCGCCGACGAGGGTCACATCAACTCGATGGTCCGTGACGCCGTCGCGGCCGGTATTCCCGTCGAGGACGCGCTCGTCTGCGCGACGCTCAACCCGGCGCTCTGGCACGGCCTCGCGCACCTCGGCGCGATCGCACCCGCGCGCGCCGCCGACCTGCTCCTGCTCCCCGACCTCGAGCGGTTCGTCCCCGAGACCGTGTTGAAAGCGGGACGCCCGGTGGCCGACATCCCGGCCGCGGAGGTGCCGGACTGGGTGCGGCACACCGTGCGCATCGGAGCCTACGGCCCGGAGATGTTCCGGATCCCGTGGCGGGGCGGCCCGGCGCGTGTGATCGGCATCGTGCCCGGCCAGATCATCACCGACTCGCTCGTCGAGGAGCTGCCGGCACGAACGGGTGAGGCGTCTGCCGACGCAGCCCGCGACCTGGCCAAGATCGCGGTCGTCGAGCGGCACCTCGGCACGGGACGCGCCGGCCTCGGCTTCGTCCGCGGCTTCGGCCTGAAGCGCGGAGCGCTCGCGTCGAGTGTCGCGCACGACGCCCACAACGTCGTCGTCGTCGGCATGAACGACGCGTCGATGGCGGCGGCCGTGCGCCGGCTCGCGAACCGCGGCGGCGGGATCGTCGTCGTCGACGGCGCCGAGATCCTCGCGGAGCTGCCGCTCCCCGTCGCCGGGCTGCTCTCGGACGCGCCGCTGCAAGAGGTGGTCGCCGCCTCGCACGCACTCGTCGCCGCCGCGCGCTCGCTCGGCTGCACGCTCGAGTCGCCGTTCCAGCACCTCGCATTTCTGGCCCTCAGCGTGATCCCGAGCCTGAAGCTGACCGATCGAGGGCTGGTCGACGTCGACCGGTTCGAGCTCGTCCCGCTGGAGGCGACGTGATCCTGGCCAACTGCCGTGTCGTGACGATGGACGACGCGGGCACGGAGCACGAGCCGGGCTGGGTGCAGATCGAGGACGGGCTGATCGCCGAGACCGGCTCCGGCAAGCCTCCTGAATCCGAAGCAGCCGAAGACCTTCACGGCGCGATCGTGACGCCGGGCCTCGTCAACACCCATCACCACCTGTACCAGACGCTCACGCGCGCACGCGCGCAGCAGGCCGACCTGTTCACCTGGCTGCGCGAGCTCTACCCGGTGTGGGCGCGGCTCGACGACGAGATGGAGCATGCGGCGGCCCGCGCCGGGCTCGCGGAGCTCGCGCTGTCCGGCTGCTCGACGGTCTTCGACCACCACTACGTCTTTCCGCGCGGCGTCACCGGCCTGATCGAGGCGGAGCTCGACGCCGCTCGCTCGATCGGCGTTCGCTTCGTCGCCGCCCGCGGCTCGATGGACCTCGGAGAGTCGGACGGCGGGCTGCCCCCGGACTCGCTCGTCGAGGAGCTCGACGCGATCCTCGCCGACACGGAGCGGCTCGCCGCTCTGGCCGACGGCGACCTCGTCGGTCTCGCGGTGGCTCCATGCTCACCGTTCAGCGTCACGTCGCGGCTGATGGAGGAGTCGGCCGCGCTCGCGCGTCGCCTCGACCTGCAGCTGCACACGCATCTCGCCGAGACGGTCGAGGAGGACGAGTACTGCCGCACGCTGTACGGCTGCACTCCCGTCGAGTACCTCGAGCGTGTCGGCTGGATCGACGGCGACGTCTGGTGCGCGCACTGCGTCCACCTCTCGGACGCCGACGTGCAGACGTTCGGCCGCGCGGGTGTCGGCGTCGCTCACTGCCCGACGTCGAACCTGCGGCTCGGAGCCGGTGTCGCCCCGGTGCGGGCGCTGCTCGACGCCGGCGTCCGGGTCGGCCTGGGCGTCGACGGCACGGCGTCGAACGAGCGCGGCGACCTGTTCGGCGAGGTGAAGCAGGCGTTGCTCGTCGCCCGCGGTCGAGGCGGCCCAAGCGCGCTGACAGCTCGCGACGCGCTGCGTCTCGCCACGCGCGGCGGCGCCGAGGTGCTGCGGCGTGCCGATATCGGCTCGCTCGAGCCGGGTCGGCGCGCCGACGTCGCGGTGTGGCGAACCGACTCGCTCGAGTTCGGCGGGGCGGTCGATCTCGTCGCAAACCTCGTCCTCTCGGGACCGCATCGCGTCGACCGGCTCCTCGTCGGTGGGCGCGAGGTCGTGCGGGGCGGCGCGCTCGTGAACGCGGACGAGCAGGAGATCGCCCTCGAGCACCGCAAACAGGCGCGAAGGATGTGGGGCGATTGACGATCTCGACACATGTCCTCGACACCGAGGTGGGCCTTCCGGCCGCCGGGGTGCGAGTCGAGCTCTATGCCGAGGACGGGACGCTCGCCGGCGCAGGCGTGACCGACGCCGACGGCCGCGTCCGCGAGCTGGCCGAGGGCGAGCCCGGCACGTACCGCCTCGTCTTCCACCCACCCTCGCCGTTCTTCAGGCGCGTCGAGCTCGAGCTCGCCCTGGGCGACGGCCATCACCACGTCCCTCTGCTCGTCTCGTCCTACGCGTGCGCGAGCTACCGCGGCAGCTGAGCGCGGACGAGCTCGCAGAGCTGTTCGAAGGGCGCAGCGTGCTCGTCGAGCAGCTGGCCGCGGTCGAGGACCCGCTCGGTCGCGCACGCGGGCTCGCGGCGCGGCTCTCACCGGCAGAGCAGAAGGAGCTGCTCGACGCGCATCCGCGGATCGGAGTGAAGGACGGCCTGTCGACGCGCTCCGCGGCCGAGCAGGGGACCGACGACGATCCCGCCGTGCTCGGCGAGCTCGCCGAGCTCAACCGCGCGTACGAGGAGCGGTTCGGGTTCAGGTTCGTCGTGTTCGTGAACCGCCGGCCGCGGCGTGAGATCCTTCCGATCCTGCGCGAACGACTCCACCGCACGCGTGAGCAGGAGCTCGCAACGGGGGTCGACGAGCTCGTGCAGATTGCGATCGATCGATGGCAGCAAACCTCGTAGCCCTCTCCGACTACTGGTGGCAGTGGGGCAACCTGCTCTTTCGCTGGCTCCACGTGGTCGCCGCCATCGCCTGGGTCGGCGCCTCGTTCTACTTCATCGCCCTCGACAACCACCTCGAGGCGCCGCGCGATCCGAACGACTCGAAGCGCGGCGTGGGCGGCGAGGCGTGGGAGATCCACGGCGGCGGGTTCTATCGCGTCGAGAAGTTCTCCCTCGCACCCGATCGCCTGCCGGAGCAGTTGTACTGGTTCAAATGGGAGGCGTACACGACGTGGCTCTCCGGGTTCGCGCTCTTCATCGTCGTGTATTACGCGCACGCGACGTCGTTCATGATCGACCCGACGGTCGCAGATCTTCGTCCGTGGCAGGCGATCGCGATCTCCGTCGCCGGGCTCGCGATCGCCTGGCTCGTATACGACGGCCTCTGTCGTGCGTTCGAGAACGACGACCTCGTGCTTGCGATCCTGCTCTTCGGCTTCATCGCCCTTTCGGCCTGGAGTGCATGCGAGCTCTTCGCCGCCCGCGCCGCGTACCTCCAGGTCGGCGCGATGATCGGGACGATGATGGTCGGCAACGTGTTCTTCGTGATCATCCCGGCGCATCACGAGCTCGTGCGCGCGAAGCGGGAAGGACGCGAGCCTGATCCACGATTGGCGCTGCGCAGCAAGCAGCGCTCGGTGCACAACAACTACCTCACGCTTCCCGTCGTGTTCGCGATGCTCTCGAATCACTTCACCATCACCTACGGGCACTCGCACGCATGGGTGATCCTCGTGGCGTTGATGGCGATCGGCGCGCTCACACGCCACTATTTCAACCTGCGGCATCGTGGCCTCAACGTGTGGCCGGTGCTCGGCGTCGCCGCAGCCGGCATCGTCGCCGTCGCGCTTCTGATCAGGCCGTGATCGCGCTTTTCTCCATGCTGTCGCCGGCAGGCGGCGGCAGGTAGGTTCCGGCGATGCTCGAGATCGTCGCCTCGGGGCTTACGTTCGTCGCCCGCTGGGAGGACGAACTGGCACCGAACACCGTCGCCGCGTTCAAGGCGATCCTCCCATTCGACGACCGGATCATCCACTGCCGCTGGAGCGGCGAGTCGAACTGGATCCCGTGGGGCGACCGTGACCTTGGTATCGGTCCCGAGAACGCGACGTCGTATCCGCATCCCGGCGAGCTCGCGCTGTATCCCGGCGGGCAGAGCGAGACCGAGCTGCTGTTCCCCTACGGCTACTGCAACTTCGCGTCGAAGGCCGGCCAGCTCTGGGCGAACCACTTCGCAACGCTCGTCGAGGGGGCGCTCGAGCTGCGCGAGCTCGGCCGGCGCACGCTCTGGGAAGGCGCTCAGCCGATCTCGTTCCGCGAGGTGTAGAGCGCTCAGCCAAGCGCCGCGCTCGAGGCGGCATCTTCGTCCCGCTCCGTACACTCGTGGGGAGCACTGCGGAGCGACGACGACCCGAAGGAGGACCTGATGAGCGGTTACGCGGTCGCGCACCTCGACGAGATCGACGAGCTCACCGACGGACGCTGCGCGTACAGGCCGGTGCGGCACCACTTCGGCATCACGTCGTTCGGCGTCAACACGTGGACGGCGCGTGACGCCGGCGATCGGATCATCAACGAGCACAACGAAGACGACCCGGACGGAGGCGAGGAGCTCTATCTCGTCATGCAGGGCCGAGCGTCGTTCGAGCTCGAAGATGAGCGCGTGGATGCTCCTGCCGGGTCGCTCGTCTACGTCCGGCCCGGCGTCAAGCGAACGGCATTCGCCGAGGAGGCCGGGACGACGATCGTCGCGATGGGAGCCACGCCGGGAAAGGTGTACGAGGCTGATGGCTGGGAGATCTGGTCTCCGCTCCGGCCGCTGTACGAGGCTGGAGCAGTACGCCGAGGCGGTCGACCTGGGACGCAAGCTGATCGAGGAGCATCCGGAGTACCCCGAGCTGTTCTACAACCTCGCCTGCTGCGAGAGCCTCGCCGGCCGGCCGGACGACGCGATCGAGCACCTCCGGAAGGCGATCGACGCGTCGGAGCGCTCTCGGGCCTACGCGAAGGACGATTCGGACTTCGACCCGATTCGGGACGATCCCGCCTTCAAGGAACTGATGGGCGGGTAGCAGTCACGTCGTGCCGCAATGCATAGGGTTTCCGCATGCGGACGACGACGCTCGCGGCAGGCCCGGTCACGTTGTTCGTGCTCTCGACGGTCGCCGCTCTGGCGCTGACCGCAACGGTCGCCCACGGCAACGCCGCGGTCGCGCAATGCAAGTCGGTGAAGGCCTCCGGCGGCGACTACGACGGCTTCGGCGGAATGATCTACGCGGAGCTCCGGATCACCAATGCCGGCCACGCGCCCTGCGCGATCACCGGACGTCCCTGGGTGCGGCTGCCGCGGCTCCCTCAGCCCGTGACGGTCGCGGACTGGACCGGCAACCCGCTCGCCGGCAAGCCGGGCGGGTCGCTGATCCTCGACCCCGGCCAGCAGGCCCGCGCGTACATACGCATCGATCCGGGCGGCTGTGACCGCAGCAAGGGCACGACGTTCACGTTGTGGGCGCATGCGGGCTTCGCCGACAAGGGCGTGACGATCGTCGGGCCCGCCTGCGACGACGGAAGCGCCCGGATCCTCCTCGGTTCGTTCCGGCGCTGACCCGGCTAGCCGGCCAGCTTCGGCTTGCGGCGCCACATTCGCGAGAGCAGGTAGGTCGGGACGAGCCAGACCACGAGGAGCGCGACGAGCGCGGCGACCGATGCCCCGTGGACGACCAGGATCAACGAGAGGACGCCCAGGAGCAGGAGACAGAAGACCAGGTAAGCCCCCGTGAGCATCACGAGCAGCGCGCCGCGGATCGCGGCCTGCGCAACGGAGCGGCCGCGTGCCACGAGATCACTCGTGTCGAGCGACGCCGGAAGCCCGGCGAGAGCGCGCCGAAGATCGGCCCGCGAACGTGCAACCAGGACGCGCTCGGCTCGGCTCGAGAGCTCCTCCACCGTCAGCCGTCCGCGCACGAAATGCTCGCGCAGCGTGACGAGGACACGGTCGCGTTCGCCGTCGCCGACGTACATCGCGCCATCGTAGACGACCCCTACCGTCGAACCGCGTACGTGATGTGGGTCACGCCCGGCGCGTCTAGTGTGCCCCGGATGGAGCGAGATCCGCCGATCGAGCTCGTGCTCAGGCCGCAGGAGGACGGCGACGCGACGGCCGCGGCTGGTCTGCGGCTCGAGGCCGACGACGCCGAGGTGATATCGGAGGCCGGATGGCTGAACCGGCGGCGGATCAACCCGCGACAACGCCGGCTCGGGCTCTCGGCCGAGCTCGACGGGCGGGTCGTCGGCATGGGCGAGGCCGGCCTGAGCACCGACACGACGACGCCCGGCGCGGCCTGGGCGAAGGTGCTGGTGACGGCCCCGTGCCGGGGGCGGGGCATCGGCTCCGCGCTGCACGAAGCGCTGATCGACCACCTTCGCGCGATCGACGCCGTGGAGATCACCACGTTCGTTCGCTGGACGGCCGAGGCGGAGCGCTGGGCCGCTGCCCGCGGCTGGCGCCGGCTGCTCACGGCTCCGCTGATCGCGCTCGACCCGCGGGACGTGCCCGCACCGTCACCGCCGGCGGGATTCGCCTGCGTCTCGGCGGGCGCTTTCGGGCGGCTGCAGGCGATCTTCGAGCTCACGCGCGTTGCAATCGTCGACGAGCCAGGCCCGATACGCAGCGACGATCTCCGCTACGACGACTGGCTCGTCGAGTGGGAAGACCCCGACCTCGACCACGAGGCGAGCACGATCGTCGTCCACGGCGACCAGCCGGTGGCTTTCGCCTACCTCAAGATCGTCGGCACCCGCGGCCAGCACGTGGGCACCGCGACACTCCGTGAGCACTGGGGCCGCGGCCTCGCGACGGCTGCGAAGCGCCACGCGCTGCGCATCGCCGCCGCGAAGGGCGTCACGCGGATCACGACCAGCAACGCCGAGGAGAACGCCGCCATGCGTGCGATCAATCGCAAGCTGGGCTTCGAGCCGATCGGCGAGCACGTCATTCTCGGCCGTTCCCTGTAGCCGGAGTGAAAGGCGGCGAGGAACAATGCCGGCCGATGCCCGACGAAGACCGCGTCGTCGTTCGCCGTCTCGCCGACGCCGAGCTCGAGGCTGCTCTGGACGGCCTGGCAGCCGTTCTCGCCGACTGTGTCGCCGGCGGCGCATCGGTCAGCTACATGGACCCGTTCTCGGAGGAGCAGGCGCGAGTTGCATTCGAGGGGTTCGCGGCCGAGGTCGACCAGGGTCGCCGACTCCTCCTCGCGGCGTTCCTGGACGGACGCATCGTCGGCACGGTGCAGGTGATCCTCTCGGTGCCGCCGAACCAGCCGCATCGCGGCGAGATCGCCAAGCTGCTCGTTCACCGCTCGGCGCGCAGGCGCGGCGTTGCAGAACAGCTGATGTCGCAGGCGGAAGCCGAGGCGCGCACCGAGGGAAAGACGCTGCTCAATCTCGACACGGTGACCGGCGACGGCGCCGAGCGGCTCTACACACGCCTCGGCTGGCAGCGCGTCGGCGTGATCCCGGGCTACGCGCTCTACCCGGACGGCCGCGTCTGCGACACGACCGTGTTCTACAAGGAGATCTAGAAGCTCTCGACGCCACCGTGCTCGTTCACGGGAGCGCGAGCCTACCGAGCACGGCCGTGAGCGCGTCGATCCCGAGTGCGACGTCCTCGTCGCTCGAGAGCTCGTCCGGGTGGTGGCTGACGCCGCCGTTCAGGCTGCGGACGAACAGCATGGCGGTCGGCACCCCCGCTGCGGCGAGCACCATTGCGTCGTGACCCGCCCCCGATGTCAGCTCGGGCGCGCCCGGCAACAGGTCGCGCAGCGCTGCGAGCGGGGCGCCCGTGAACGCGACCGGGTCGACCCGTGAGCCGGGGACGAAGCCGATCGCCGTCACCAGGTCGTGCAGCTGCTCGGCTGTCGGCGCACGCGCGTCGACGCTCACGGTCACGCGGGCGGGGACGACGTTGACGGCGTTGGGCTCGACCTCGACCGCGCCGACGGTGGCGACCGACCCGTCGCGAGCGCAATCACGGACGTGCAGGATGAACCGTGCGGCCTCGACGAGCGCGTCGTTGCGTCCAGCCATCGGCGTGGTGCCGGCATGGTCGGGGCGGCCGTCGAACACGACCGCGCCGCGCGCCTGCCCTGCCACCCCTGTGACGATCCCGAGCGGAGCGCCCAGCTGTTCGAGCAGAGGCCCTTGCTCGACGTGAAGCTCGATGAACGCCTCCGGCAGCTGCTCGAGGTTGCGACTGCCGAGCGGGCCCGTCTCCTCCGCGCGAAAGGCGACGACCCCGAGCGGTGCCTCCGGCAGGCGCTCCGCCGCCTCGATCGCAGCGACGACGCCGAGTGCGCCGTCGAACCGACCGCCGGTCGGCACCGAGTCGAGGTGCGACCCGCTCCACACGCGCGCGTCGCCGCGGCGTCCGTGCAGGTTCCCGGCTGGATCGACGTGCGTCTGGAGGCCGGCCGCGTGCATCCACCCGGCCGCCAGCTCGTGCGCAGCGTCCTCCTCCCGCGAATAGCCGCGACGGTACGTCGCGATCGCCGCGATCTCGTCAAGGCGGTCGATGGCCCGCATCAGCGCTTCAATGCTCGCAGCACGCGCCAGCCGGCGAGCGGGAACAGCGCGACGACCGCGTAGCCGACGCGCCACGTCGTGGCGGCGACGAGCACGCCGAAGAGCCCCGGATACGCCGCGCCGGGGACGTTCAGCACCGTCTGCTGCAGTCCGATCGCCGAGCCGCTCCGGTCGTAGCCGGCAAGCTCGACGGCCGCGGCGAACGACAGGCTGTTCCAGCTCATCGAGACGACGCCGGCTGCGATCAGCACCGGAACGAGCACAACGAGAGGCGCCGCGACGAGCACCGCCGTCAGACCGACGAGCAGCGCCGAGGCCAGCGCGATCCTGCGCAGTGGGCCGACGCGCGAGCCGCGCACGTCCGACCACCGACCGGCGCCGATCCGGCCGCCGACCGCCAACAGCTGCATCACGGCGAGCACGGCGGCCGCCGCGCCGTCCGACAGGCCGTGCGCCTCGTGCAGGAACAGGACGGCGAAGCCTGCGACGCAGAGTTGCGGCGCGAGGATGAAGGCGCTGCCGATCGAGAGCGTCCAGATGCGGCGGTCGCGGAGCGGCCCCGACCCTGCAGCCGTCGCCGGACGGGTGGACGGCGGCGCTTCGCGAATCACGATGCCGCCCACCGCAGCCCCGACCAGGCAGGCGATGCCGAGCGTCGCAAAGCCGGCACCGACGCCGCCCGAGTGCACGATCGGTGGCAAGGCGATCGCGACCAGAAACCCGCTGAGCGGAATCGCGGTCTGGCGAATGCCGAGTGCGAGCCCCCGCTCCGACGGGTCGAACCAGTGCATCACCGCGCGGCCGCTCGCCGACTGCACGCTCGCTCCGAATGCCCCCGCGCCCGCGAGCAGGAAAGCGAGCGGCCAGAAGCCGTGTGCCCGCGACGCCGCCAGCAGGAAACCGCCGCAGCCCGTGAGACCGCTGACGAGCACGACCCGCTCCCCGACGCGGTCGGTCGCCATGCCCCACGGGATGAGGCTCACGACCGAGCCGACGAGCGAGACGGAGATCAACAGGCCGGTCTGCCCCAGCGTCAGGTCGTAGGCGCTCCTGAGCGCGGGCGCCATGACGGCGACGCCGAACCAGATCGCGGAGTACGACGTCTGCGCGACCGTCCCCGCCGCGAGGACGGCGAAGCGATACCGATCCGGGGTCGCTACAGCCCGAACGGGTTCGTCGGCCGCGAGCCGGTGTAGGTCACGACCGACTTCGTCTCGAGGTAGAGGTCGAGGGTCTCGACCGAGAGCTCGCGTCCGAAGCCGGACTGCTTGTAGCCGCCGAACGGGATACCGGGGAAGGCGGTGTAGGGCATGTTGATCCCGACCGTCCCGGACTTGATGCGTGAGGCGACGCGATGGGCTCGAGCCGGATCGCCGGTCCAGACGGTCGCCATCAGCCCGTACGCCACGTCGTTCGCGAGCCGCACCGCCTCGGCCTCGTCCTCGAACGGGATCACGGTCACGACCGGACCGAAGATCTCCTCCTGCGCCGCGCGGAGGTCGTTCGTCGCCGCCGCGATCACCGTCGGGGGATAGAAGGCGCCGGCGCCGTCTGCCACCGCCCCACCCGTCGTCACCTCTGCCCCTTCGCTCCGGGCGCCGTCGACGAAGCCGTGCACCTTCGCACGGTGGGCGGTCGAGATCAGCGAGCCCATCTGCGTCTCGGCGTCGAGCGGATCGCCGACTCGGACGCGGGCCGCGAGCTGCGTCACCCGCTCGACGACCTCGTCGTACACGCGTCGCTCGACGAGGAGGCGCGACCGCGCCTCGCACGACTGCCCGGCCGCGTAGAAGATCGCCCACACGCTGGCGGGGATCGCGTCATCGAGGTCGGCGTCGGCGAACACGATGTTCGGGCTCTTGCCGCCGAGCTCGAGCGTCACGCGCTTGATCGGGTCGGACGCGAGCCGCATGATCTCGCCGCCCGTACGCGTCGACCCGGTGAACGCAACCTTGTCGACTCCAGGATGCCGGACGAGGTAGGCGCCCGTCGTCGGCCCGTCGCCGGGAACGATGTTCACCACCCCCGGCGGAATCCCGACCTCGGTCGCGAGCTCTGCGAGCCGGAGCGCGGTGAGCGGCGTCTGTGGATCCGGCTTCAGCACGACCGTGCAGCCGGCGGCGAGGGCAGGCGCGAGCTTCCAGGTCGACATCAGAAGCGGGTAGTTCCAGGGCACGATCTGGGCGCAGACGCCGACGGGCTCCTTCAGCGAGTAGAAGAGGAGCGACCCGCCGACGGGCGCCGAACGGCCCGCGATCGAGCCGATCGCGCTCGCGAAGAAGCGGAACTGCTCGGCGCCGCCGGCGAGCTCGGCTTTCACCGACGAGATCGCCTTGCCCACGTTGCGGCTCTCGAGCTCCGCCAGCTCCTTGCGGTTGGCGACGAGCGCGTCCGCGAGCGCGTGCAGCAGCCGCGAGCGTTCCGTCCCGGACGTCTTGCTCCAGGCGCCGTCGAGCGCCGTGCGCGCAGCACCGACCGCGCGATCGACGTCGGCCTCTGCACCGATTGCCGCGCGTGCGAGCAGCTCGTCGGTGGCCGGCTCGCAAAGGTCACGAACGTCGCCCGAGGCGGCTTCGACGACGGCTCCGTCGATATAGAGGCCGTACTCGGTCGCGACTGCCATGGCCTTGAATCTACCGGGCGTGCGCCAGCAGGTCGCCGACGCGCACGTGCTCGGTGAGAAGGCGGGCGAACCGGGCGGTGTCACCGCCGGTGTATGCGCGACACAACGTCTCGCCGGCCGAGTACGTCACGGTGTACGCGCGCCAGGTCGGGTCGACGATGAAGCGCACGTTCTGCTGCGCCTGCTCGGGCGTCACCAGACGCCAGCGCTCGATGTAGCTCTGCGCCTCCTCGAGCGACGCGCCGTCCTCGTGGATCATCAGCGCGGCGTCGAGGCTCACGGTGCCGAGCGGCTCGAGCGCCTTCGCGATGCCCTCCGTCAGCTCCCGATCGAAGTCGATCCCGTGCCGCGCCAGGACCTCATAGGCAGCGGCTCGACCGTCGGCGTCGAGCACGAGCTCCTGCCCTGCCTCGGCGATCCCCTCCGAGAGCAGCGCCTGAGGCGTCGGCACGAGCTGGATCGCCTCCTCCACCGCTCCTCGATCTCTCAAGAGCAGCTGCTCCTTGACGGAGTGCTCGGTGTGATGCCCCGGGTAGACCTCGTGCGCAGCCAGGTGGATCAGATCGAACCCGGTCGTCGGCGCGTCGACGTTCAGGACGACGCGACTCGAGAGATTGCCCAGGTAGTAGTTGAACGCCCACCAGGGCTCGTCGCGAACCGGCTCGACGGTGACCTGCTCGCCTGCGGGAAGCTCGACCAGCGCCTGCGTCCGCTCGCGCAGCACCGGCAGGAGCTCGGCAAGCGCCGCCACCGCCACCTCGCCGTCGATCAGGTGACGGACGCGCCAGGCGACTCGACGCTCGAACAGCGTCCCGTCTCCGGGAAGCAGGGCGTCGAGCTCGGCATGCGCCGCCTCGTAGGCCGCGACCGGGGCCCTCTCCGGTCGAACGCCGTAGCACGCCTCCACCTCGTCGACGTAGGAGATCTCCGCGCCCGAAAGAACGCGCGCGCACATCGCGCACCCGCGCACCTGATCCTGCAGCCAGCCGTCGGGGAGGTCGGCGAGGAGTTCGTCGGCGTCCGCGACGAGCTGGGCTGCGTCGACGATGCTCTCGGCGTCGACCTGCGCCTTCAGCTCGGGCGGACCGTAGTAGGCGTCGACAAGGCCGTCGACATGCTTGCCCAGGCGCAGCCCGAGCTCCAGGTAGCGCCCGGCCGCCGTCAGGACGCGACCTCGAACAGCGCGGCCTGGCCCTGCCCGACACCGACGCACATGGTCGCGATGCCACGCCCGCCGCCGCGCCGGCGCAATTCGTGCAGCAGGCTGACGACGAGCCGGGCACCGCTCATCCCGAGCGGATGTCCGATCGCGATCGCGCCTCCGTTCACGTTCACCTTGCTCTCGTCGAGGCCGAGCTCGCGTACGACGGCGAGCGACTGCGACGCGAACGCCTCGTTCAGCTCGACGAGGTCGAGCTCGTCGACGCCGAGACCCGTGCGCTCGAGCAGCCGCCGCACGGCGGGAACCGGGCCGATGCCCATCACTCGCGGGTCGACGCCTGCGACCGCTGAGCCGCCGAACACACCGAGCGGCGCGACGCCGAGCTCCTTCGCCTTCTCCTCCGACGCGACGACCAACGCGGCGGCGCCGTCGTTGATCCCCGACGAGTTACCGGCCGTGACCGTGCCATCGGGGCGGAACGCGGGCTTGAGGGCCGCCAGCTTGTCGGCGTCCGTGTCGGCGCGTGGGTGCTCGTCGCGGGTCAACTCACCTGCGGGGACGAGCTCGTCGTCGAAGCGGCCGTCTGCGGACGCCTCGGCGTGGCGACGCTGCGACTGGAGCGCAAAGGCGTCCTGGTCCACGCGGCTCACGTGCCAGCGGTCGGCGACGTTCTCACCGGTCTCGCCCATCGACTCGAGCGGGAAGAGCTCCTCGAGGCGCGGGTTCGGGAAGCGCCATCCAAGCGTGGTGTCGTAGAGGGTCCGGTCGCCGCGCGGAAAGGCGCGCTCGGGCTTCGCGGTCACGAACGGTGCGCGTGACATCGACTCGACGCCGCCGGCGACGAAGAGATCGCCGTCGCCGGCGATCACGGCATGGCAGGCGCCGACTACCGCAGCGAGACCCGAGGCGCAGAGCCGATTCACGGTCACGCCCGCGACCGACTCGGGTAGCCCCGCGAGCAGAACGGCCATCCTGGCGACGTTGCGATTGTCCTCCCCGGCCTGGTTCGCACATCCGAGCCAGACGTCCTCGATCTGATCGGCCGGAACGCTCGCGCGATCGACGGCAGCCCGCACCGCGATCGCCGCAAGATCGTCGGCGCGAATGCCGGCCAGGCCGCCGCCGTACCGGCCCACCGGAGTGCGCACGGCGGAGAGGATGACCGCCCTCATGCCGTCGCGCGCAAGCCGGCACTCGCCCTTCGCGGCTCCGTCGAGCCCACACGACGTCCGGCTCGCGGCCCAAGAGCCGCGTCACGGCCTGTCGACCCCGCTCGCCCATGTCGAGCGTCAGATCGTTGACGTAGAGCGCGACGAACTCGTCGGCCGTCTCGGCGTCGATCCCGCGACCGAATCCCCGCGCATAGGCGAGTGCCTCCTGCCGGTTCGCGAGCGCCACGTCGATCGCCTCGCGCAGCACGGCCGATACGTCGGCAGCCCGGCCGACATCGCGCCTGATCGCGACGAGACCGAGCGGGAGCGGCAGGCCGGTCTCGTCGCGCCACCACACGCCGAGATCGAGCAGCTTGTGCAGGCCCGCTCCGGCGTAGGTCAACTGGCCTTCGTGGATCACCAGACCCGCCCGCGCGCGCCCGGACACGACCTCGTCGAGGACCTCGTCGAACGCGACGTCGCGCGTTCGGATGCCGTCTCCGAGCGCGAGCCGGAGCACCCTGGTCGCGGTTGTCAGCGATCCCGGGGTGACGATCTCGAGCTCGCGGAGCTCGTCGAGCGAGAGCTCGTCGCGCGCGACGACGATGGGGCCGTACCCGTCGCCGAACGAGGCGCCGTGCGGCAGGAGCAGGTAACGGTCGGCGACGGCGGGGTACGCGCCGGCGGAGAGGGCGGTCACTTCGAGCCGGCCGGCGAGCGCCCACTCGTTCAGGGTCTGGATGTCCGACGCGACCGGTTCGAGCTCCAGTCCGCGCGTGTCGACGCGGCCGGCGCCGAGGGCCCAGACCATGAACGCGTCGTCGGGATCGGCGCTGTGTCCCACATGGATGCGCACGCGGCCCTCACGTTACCCTCCTCGTTGATGGCGAATGTGCGCCTCTCGGAGGCGATTCAGGACTACCTGAAGAGCGTCTACAAGCTCCAGGCGGCCGGAGGCCGCGTCACGATCGGCGCCGTCGCCCGGGATCAGGGGGTCTCGCCCGCGTCGGCGTCCGCGATGGTGAAGAAGCTCGCCGCGCTCGACTTCCTCGAGCACGAACGCTACGGGGGCGCGCATCTCACACCCGCGGGCGAGCGGGTCGCGCTCGAGGTGATCCGCCATCACCGGCTGATCGAGCTCTACCTCGCCGAGACGCTCGGGCTCGACGTCGACCACGTCCACGACGAGGCAGACCGGCTCGAGCACGTGATCTCGGAGGAGCTCGAGGCGCGGATCGACCGCGCGCTCGGCTTCCCGACGCACGATCCGCACGGCGACCCGATCCCGGACGCGAACCTCGAATGGCCGTCTCAGCGGCCGAAGAAGTAACGCTCGAGCGGTTCGAGCAACTCCTCGCGGTGGAAGGCGCGCACGAGCTCGGCACCGCCGTCGTCCTCCGACACCACGACGTCGTCCTCCAGCGTCGCGTTCGCGATCTGCAAGCAGTCCTCGAGCTCGTAGCCCTCCCAGAGGTAGTCGTCGGCGCGGGCCTCGTCCGTCTCCCGGTGCTGCGGGTTGACGATCCGACCAACGGCCCACAATGCGCCCGGCCGGCGCTCGATCCAGATCACGACCCGCTCGTCACGACCCGCGTCGTCGCGGCCTGCGACGACCCGTTCGGCGAAGCGCCCAGCCTGCGACGGGGACTTCACGGCGGCGACTATACAATCGCCTCGTGGGTCTCGCGGATGCGATCAGAGGCGCGTTCTCGTTTCTCTCGTCGTCATCGCAGAACGAGCAGCGGATGGCGGACTACGTGATCCGCGAACACCACCGTGGCCGCCCTCTGCAGGAGATCCTCGAGGACAACTACGTCACGAATCGATGCACGCCGGAACAGATCCGGCGGCTGCTCGACCGGCCCGAAGTCGTGCGCGCGGTCGGCGACGACACCGTCGCCGCCGCGAAGCAGACGGTCTAAAGGTCGCGGCCGGCGCCGCGCTCGCGCGCGAGCTCGACGACGCGCGCCGCGGCGGCGAGATCCCAGGCGGCAAGACCGTTCGACTTGAACAGGACGATGTCGTCGTCCGCCGAGCGGCCCGTGACCTCTCCGCTGAGCACCTCGCCCAGCTCGTGCACCTCCAGCCAGTCGAGAACGCCGCGCTCGACCGGCTCGGCAAGATCGCCCGCCTCCTCGCGCGACTGCGCACGGGAGTCGCAGCAGACGAAGGCGGCGCGCTCCAGGACCACGTTGTCGAGCTCGCGTGCGGTCAGGCTGTTCGCGCCGACCGCGCAGATCAGCGCTCCCGGCTCGAGCCACTCGCCGCGGAGCACGGGATCGGTCGAAGTCGTCACGGTGACGACGATGTCGCAGGCGCCCGCGTCGCGCGGCTCCTCGGCCGGAAAGCAGCCGTGCTCGGTGCAGAACGCGGCGACCCTGCCCGCATTGCGACCCTGGACGACGACGCGCTCGAGCGTCGGCACCGCTTCGCGCATTGCCGCCACGTGGGCGCCGGCCTGCCGGCCGCAGCCGAATACGCCGAGCGACCGGGCTCCGGCGCGGGCGAGGCACGTGGCGGCAACGGCAGAGGCGGCTGCCGTGCGCAATCGGCTGAGCCGCTCCCCCTCCACCAGCGCCACGAGCCTGCCGTCGAGCGACTCGAGCACGACGAGGAAGTTGACGGCCGCAGGCGTCCAGGCGAACGTCTTGAGCCCCGCAAAACCGAGCTCCCGGTCGACGCACGGCATCGCCGCGAAAAAGCCGTCGGGAAGCTCGAGCCGAACGCGCGGCGGGTTGTCGACCGCTCCCGCAGCAAGCCGTTGCAGCGACGCCTCGACCACCGGCCGGACCTCCGTGGGCGTGAGCAGCTCGACAACCTCGGCCTCGGTCAGGTAGAGCGGCACACGAAAATGCTAATGCCGACGATGAACGACGATCACCCGCTACGGGGACTGACCGACGCCGAGGCCGAGAGGCGGCGCGCCGAGCATGGTCCCACGCCGGAGGAGCAGCACGGTCGCTCGTACAAGAGCATCGTCCGCGCCAACGTCTTCACGGTCTTCAACCTGATCCTCGCGGTGGCCGGTGGCCTGACGCTGGTCTTCGGCGAATGGCAGGACGCGCTCTTTCTCGCGCATCCTCGTCGCCAACTCGGGGATCGGCATCCTGCAGGAGGTCCGGGCGAAGCTCGCGCTCGACCGGCTGAGCGCGCTCGTCGCCCCGCACGCGACCGTCGTGCGCGACGGCGCGGCGCGCACCGTGGACGTCGACGAGCTCGTACCGGGAGACCTCGTCCGCATCGGCCCAGGCGACCAGGTCGTCGCGGACGGGACGCTCGAGCAGAGCGACGGTCTCGAGCTCGACGAGTCGATCTTGAGCGGCGAGTCGCGGCCGGTCGCGCGAAGCGTCGGCGACGGGATTCAATCCGGGTCGTTCGCGGCCGACGGAGTCGGCGCGTACACCGTCACCGCCGTGGGCGAGCAGAGCTACGCCTCGCGCCTCACCGGCGAGGCGCGGTCGTTCCGGCACCCGCGCTCGCCGCTCGAGCGGACCCTGAACCTTCTGCTGTTCATCCTCGTCGGCGCGATGGTGCCGCTGGCGCTGGCGCTCGGATACTCGCTGTGGCACCGGCACACGTCGCTGCACACCGCCGTGCCGACGTCGGTTGCCGCGGTCGTCACGCTCGTGCCGGAAGGGCTCGTGCTGCTCACGAGCCTCACCTTCGCCGTTGCCGCCATGCGAATGGCACGCCGCGGAGCGCTCGCCCAGCAGCTCAACGCCATCGAATCGCTCGCGGCGGTCGACGTCGTCTGCCTCGACAAGACCGGGACGTTGACCGAGCCGGCCCTGCGGGTCACCGAGCTCGTCGGCCCCGAGTCGCTGGCCGACGACCTCGGTCGTTACGCGGCGTCGGCGACGGCCCGCAACGCGACGCTCGAGGCGATCGCCACGGCGTACCCGGCCGAATCGGCAAGCGTCGACGAGCAGCTTCCATTCACCTCGCGACGGCGCTTCGGCGGCCAGCGGATCGGCGGCGTGGGCTACGTGCTCGGCGCTCCCGAGCACTTCACGCTCGACGGTCTGTCGGAGCCCGCCGAGCGCGCGGCGGGCGAGGGCCGCCGCGTCCTGGCCTTCGGGACAGCCGAGCGGCTCGACGACGCGAGCCCCCCGGCCACCGGGCTCGTCCTGCTCGCCGAGCGTCTTCGCCCGGAGGCGCGCCAGACGGTCGAGTGGTTCAAGAGCCAGGGCGTCCAACTCAAGGTGCTGTCGGGCGACCGGCCCGAGACCGTCGCCTCGATCGCCCACGACGCAGGCATCGAGGGCTCGGTGTTCGACGCCTCCAGCCTCCCGGAGAACGCGGCCGGCTTGCGACACGTCGTCGAGAACAACGCAGTGCTCGCGCGCATCTCTCCTGAGGACAAGCGACGCGTCGTCGAGTCGCTCGTCGCCGAAGGGCACTACGTCGCGATGATCGGGGACGGGGCGAACGACGTGCCGGCGCTCAAGGCGGCGCGGCTCGCGATCGCTCAGGGCACGGGCACGCAGATGGCTCGCGCCGTCGCAGACATCGTGCTGGTGCACGGCGAGTTCTCGTCCGTCCCGCCGATGGTCGACGAGGGCCGGCGCATCCTGCGCAACATGCATCGCGTCGCGAAGCTCTTCGTCACCAAGTCGGTGTTCGCCGCGTTCCTCATCCTGTCCGTCGGATTGACGCCCACGGCATACCCACTCCTGCCGCGGCACCTGACGCTGGCGGCCACGCTGACGATCGGAATCCCCGGGTTCTTCCTGGCGCTCGGACCGTCGAGCGGCCGGTACTCGGCCCGGGGCTTCCTGCGCGATCTCGGCCGGTTCGCAATCCCGGCCGGCACGGCCGCCGGGCTCGGTGTCGCGTCCAGCTACCTGTTCGCGCTGAACGTGCTCGGCCTCGACCTCCTCGACGCGCAGACGGTCGCGACGACCGCGCTCGTGCTCGTCGGGCTCTATCTGATCCTCGCGCTCGAAGCCGCAGGCCCGGTCCGCGGCACGGCGATCGTGATCCTCACGGCCGCACTGCTCGCAACCTATCTGGCGATTCTGATCCTCCCCGGCACGCGCAGCTTCTTCGCGCTCAGCGCGCCACACATCTCGGTCCTCGTGCCGGCGATCCTCGGCGCGGCGCTTGCGGCGGGCGGGCTCGCGGTCGTCGACGACCGCTTCGTCCCGTTCATCCCGGTGAGTTGACGATGCCCGCAGGCGACGGCACGCATCGTGGCGATCCGTGGTGTATCTACCGGCGTGTGAGCGAAGCCGATGAGCTCCGGGCGTCACGCGCGCGCGTGGCAGCCGCGGCGCTCGCGGAACGGCGCAGAGTCGAGCGGTTACTCCACGACGGTGTCCAGCAGGATCTGATCGCCATGGCGGTTCGCCTCCAGCTCGTTCGCGAGCTCGCAGGAACCGACCTCCCGGCCGCGCTCTCGCTGCTCGAGGAGGTCCGGGTCGAAACGCACGAGGCGCTCGATCGCGTGCGGGCGCTCGCGAGCGACATCTACCCGTCGCTGCTCGACGCGCGCGGGCTCGCCGATGCACTGCGCGAGGCCGCACGCGTCGCCGCCGTTCCGGCCCAGGTCGACGCCTCGGACCTGGGGCGTCATCCGCCCGAGATCGAGGCGGCCGTGTTCTTCTGCTGCCGTTCTGCGCTCGACGGCGCCGGCGTGGACGCGAAGCCGACGATCGCCGCCCACGTCGACGGCGGGAAGCTGCACCTCGAGATCGCCGGAGTCGAAAGCTGGAACGCGACTCCGGCGCGCGACATCGTCGAGGCTGTCGGAGGCACCGTGACGCTGGGGCAGGACGGGCGCGTCACGGCGACGATCCCGGTCGGGTAGCTACTCGCTTCGGGCGAGGTAGAGGATCACGGCCTTCACCCGCTTGTTCACGGACGGCTCCCAGCCGATCCCGAGCTTCACGAAGATCGAATGGATCACCTTCTCGACCGACCGCTCGGTGAGGAAGAGCGCCTCGGCGATCGCCGCGTTGTTCTTGCCCTCCGCCATCTCTCGCAACACGTCGAGCTCCCGAGCCGTCAGCTCGTTGAGGGGCGAGGCATCGACTCGAGCCTTCTCGGCGACCAGCCCTTCGACGACCTTGGGGTCGATCACCGAGCCGCCCGCGGCAACCGCCTTGATCGCCGCGACAAGCTCGGCGAGGTCGTCGACGCGTTCCTTCAGCAGGTATGCGCGTCCGGCGGTCCCGGCCTCGAGCAAGGCCAATGCGTAGCGCGGCTCGGCGTATTGGCTGAGGACGACGACGCCGACTTCGGGATGGGTCTCGCGGAGGCGCTCCGCGGCCTGAATGCCCTCGTCGAGCCCGCCGGGCGGCATCCGGATGTCGGTGAGAACGACGTCGGGCCGTTCGGCATCCACCGCGGCGAGCAACGAGTCGAGGTCCTCGCACACTGCCCTCACCTCGATCTCGGGATCGGTCTCGAGCAGCCTGCGAAGACCTTCGCGAAGGAGATAGTGGTCATCGGCGAGCACGATCCGGATCGCCACGGCCGCCTTAGGATGACGCAGTGACCGAGCTCGTGCTGATCGTCGACGACGACGCGCGAAACGCAAAGCTGGCCCGCGACGTGCTCGAGCGCGCCGGGATGCGGACGCTGTCGGCCTCGACCGGCGCGGAGGCGCTTGCGCTCGCCCGCGAGCACCTGCCCGACGTCGTGTTGATGGACCTCCGGCTGCCGGATCTCGGTGGCGGCGAGGCGGCGAGGCAACTCGCCGCCGACGAGCGGACGGCCCGGATTCCGGTCGTGGCGCTCAGCGCGCTGCGGCGGGAAGAGGCGGCGCCCTGGCTTCGAGACGCGGGCTTCGCCGGCTACGTCGAGAAGCCGATCGACGTGCGGGAGCTGCCGGAACAGATCCGGCGCCATTGCGACGCGGGGTAGCCCGCCGGCGATCGGGATGCTGGCCCCCTAGACCTGCCCGCAGCGGAGTGTCACGATCGTCACGTACTCGGACAAGAGGGAGGCGCTCCGATGATCCGCACGCTACTCGCAGGATGTGCACTGGCGGGGCTTGTCGTCGCTCTGGCGACCGGCTGCAGCGCCACGAACTCGGCTTCGGCTTCGGCGAGCAACGCGACGATCCAGAAGGAGGCCAACCTCTACCAGATCGACCAGATCGAGCAAGACTGGCACGAGGCGACTTCCACGCACAACCTGAACCTGATGATGTCCCTGTGGGCGCCGGGTGCGGTCTTCAGCATCGGCACCGACACGTACACGGGGAAGGCCGAGATCCGGAACTTCTTCGCGAAGACCAACCCGGCGTTCCAGCCGCAGAACCACTGGGAATCCGACACACCGTCGTACAAGCTCAAGGCGACGGTCAACGGCGACAAGGGAACGCTCTACTTCGAGTGCCACTACCTCGACCCGAAAACGGGCAAGGTCGTGAAGGTCGTCTCGGTCAACCACAACGTGCAGAAGATCAACGGCAAGTGGTTGATCGTCGACTCGGCCGGATCGAACGCCGTGCTGAGCCCGTAGCCGAGGCAGGCTCGTGGCGAGGCCCGAAGCGCTGGACGTGCCGTCCGCCCCCACCAGGTGGACGGCGCTCGCGAGCATGGAGAACCGGCTGGTGCGCGCGGTCGCCGGGGTGCCGGCGAAGGTGCGCACCAAGCTGCTCGTCGCCTTCCTGATCATCGCCGCGCTCCTCGTGCTGGTGGGGGTGCTCGGGTTGCACGTCCTCGGCCAGTCCAACGCTCGCGTGGAGCGGTTGGGAACGCTCCAGCTCCGATCGGCCGCCTACCAGACGATCGAGACCCAGACGAACGAGCTGGGACAGGAGCTCGGGGTTCGTGCATCGGGGGATCCCGGCGCCGCGTCGCTGATCGGCTCGAAGGGCCAGCCCGAGGGAGGACGCCACTGGCTCCTCAGCGACGACCAGATTCTCGATTCGCTCTCGCAACTCTCACCCGCGACGACCGAGGCGCTCTACCCGTTCGTCCCGCCGCCGGCAGACGAGCGCGTGCTCCGGGCGATCCGGCGCTATTACCACAAGGAAAACCGCGCGATGAGGACCTTGAAGGCGCGCGACCAGGCGGGCCTCTCCGACGAACGATCGAGAGCGCTCCTCGAGACCGCGATCAGCACCAACACCGACCTGTTCGCGCTCACGAACGAACTCGCCGACCGGACCGTCCAGGAGACGACGACTCTGATCGCGGCAAACCGAAGCGCTTACGCGTCGTCGCGCAACCTGATCATCACGGTGAGCGCGATCAGTATCGCGCTCGCGCTCGGCCTCGGGCTCATCCTCTCGTGGTCGGTGATCGACCCGATCCAACGCACCGAAACGCGCCTCGCCGAGATCGCGGCGGGCAACTTCTCCGGCAAGCTCGACGTGCCGAACCGCGACGAGCTCGGCGCGCTGAGCGCAAACGTCAACCGGATGAACGACGAGCTGCGGCGCCTCTACGGGGAGCTCGAGACCGCGAGCCGGCACAAGAGCGAGTTCCTGGCGAACATGTCGCACGAGCTGCGAACGCCGCTGAACGCGATCATCGGCTTCTCGCAGGTGCTGCAGCAGCGACTCTTCGGCGAGATCAACGAGAAGCAGGAGGAGTACCTCGACGACATCCTCTCGTCCGGCAATCACCTGCTCTCGCTGATCAACGACGTGCTCGATCTCTCGAAGGTCGAGGCCGGGCAGGTCGAGCTCGAGGTAGCCGACCTCTCGTTGCGCGAGGCACTCGAACGCGGCGTCGTCGATGGTGCGTGAGCGGGCCACCAAGAGCGATGTTCGACTCTCGCTCGAGCTCGCGCCGGACGTCGACCTCGTCCGCGGCGACGAGCGTCGGCTGCGCCAGGTCGTCTTCAACCTGCTGTCGAACGCCGTCAAGTTCACGCCTCCGGGCGGGCAGGTCGTCGTCGCGACCGCGCGTGTCGACGACGATGTGCGCGTGTCGGTCACCGACACAGGCCTGGGCATCGCGGCGGAGGATCAGGAGCGGATCTTCGAGGAATTCCAGCAGACCGACGTCGGAGTCGAGCAGCGGGAAGGCACGGGCCTCGGGCTCGCACTCTCGAAGCGGCTCGTCGAGCTCCACGGCGGCCGGATCTGGGTCGAGAGCGAGCTCGGCCACGGCAGCTGCTTCGTGTTCACACTGCCGATCGAGGCGACGTAGAGATGGCGGGCGAGCGCGTCCTCGTGGTCGAGGACAACGACAAGAATATGAAGCTGTTCCGCGACGTGCTCCAGGCGACCGGGTACGAGACACTCGAGGCGGCCACCGGCGAGCAGGCGATCGAGCTCGCCCGCGCGAACGAACCGGCTCTCGTGCTGATGGACGTGCAGCTGCCAGGCATCGACGGCATCGAGACGCTCGCGCGGCTGCGCGGCGACGCGAGGACGGCCTCGATCCCGGTGCTGGCGCTCACCGCGCAGGCGATGCACGGCGACCGGGAGCGGTTCCTGGCCGCCGGTTTCGACGGTTACCTGTCGAAGCCCGTCAACGTGGTCGTGCTCATCAACGCGGTGCGGGAGCAGTGTGAGAGTGGCTGACGAGCGCCGGCGGACGGCGAAGATCCTCGTCGTCGACGACGTCCCCGAGAACGTGCGCCTGCTGCAGGCCGTGCTCCTGGCGCGCGGCTACGAGGTACTGACGGCGAGCGACGGCATCGAGGCGCTCGAGGTCGTCGCCGCGAAGGAGCCCGACCTGATCCTGCTCGACGTGATGATGCCCGGCCTCGACGGTTACGCCGTCTGCACTCACCTGCGCGAGAACGACGCGACCGCCGTCCTGCCCGTGATCATGGTCACCTCGAGCATCGGCCAGGAGAAGACCCGGGCGATCGAAGCGGGCGCCGACGACTTCATCCCGAAGCCCTTCAACCACGACGAGCTGCTGACGCGCGTGCGGTCGCTGCTTCGCATCAAGCACTACCACGACACGATCAAGGCCCAGGCGGCAGAGCTCGCCGACCTCAACCGCACGCTCGCGGATCGGGTTCAGGCGCAGGTCGAAGAGCTCGAGCGGCTGGGGCGGCTTCGTCGCTTCCTCTCGCCGCAGCTCGCCGACGCGCTCGTCTCGTCGGGCGACGAGACGGTGTTGTCCAGCCATCGCAGACAAGTGGCGATGTTCTTCGCCGACCTGCGCGGCTGGACGAGCTTCGTGGACGCCGTCGAGCCCGAGGAGCTGATGCGCGTGCTGGGCGAGTTCCACGATGCGATCGGGCGGCTCGTCAAGGCGTTCGACGCGACCGTCGGCTTCCTCGAGGGCGACGGGGTGCAGCTGTTCTTCAACGATCCGATCGAGATCCCCGATGCGCCGCTCCGCGCCGTGAGGTTCGGCTGCGCGCTCCGCGAGGAGATGAGCGAGCTGATCCCGACCTGGAAGAAACGCGGGTACGACCTCGATTTCGGTGCAGGCATCGCGCTCGGTTACGCGACGTGCGGCGAGGTCGGCTTCGAGGGACGGTCGGACTACGCAGCGATCGGCTCCGTCACGAATCTCGCCTCACGGCTGGCCGATGAAGCAGCCGGCGGCCAGATCCTGATCGCACAGCGCCTTTACGCAGAGGTCGAGGCCTCGGTGGATGCCGAGCCGGCCGGTGAGTTCGCGCTGAGAGGCTTCCAGCGGCCGGTCGGGGCCTTCAACGTCCTCGGCGTGCGTAAGACGGCCGACGAGCTGTCGCCTGCCTGACTCAGTCGGCGACCGCCGGTGGCGACGCTGCCACGGTCTGCGGTTCCTCTCTTCGCAGCCGATGGAAGAGCCATCCGTACAGGACGAGCACGAGGAATGCGTTGACCGGATGGAGCCCTCCGACCCAACCGCCGATCGCCGCGAGGACGACCTGGAGGAAGGTGAGGATCGGCGCGACGATCGAGACGATGCGCGCCGGCTTGTCGGGCAGCCACGCGATCAGCGCGACGATCAGGAACAGGATCGAGAAGAGGACGAGAATCGTGCCGAGAGCGCGGTGCGCATCGAGCGTGTTCGAATTCCCGACACAGTCGGTTGCGGCGACGTTGACGCCCTTCTTGCTGCAGTCGTCGGAGTTGACGATGTTCTTCAACCGGAAGATTCCTTCGCCGGCCAGGAAGATCGCCACGATGATCGCCACCACATAGAGGGCCGCGAACCACTTCAGGACAGGCCGCGCACCGCGCCGCAAACCGCTCACCAATAACCTCCTTGAAAGGGAACCGCGGGAACCTACTCCGGTTCGTCGGCCGTGACAACCGACCCGTCGGCGCCTGGCGGTCCTCGCTCGGTAGGTTCGAGCGATGACGAACGCCCACGCAATCGAGGCCGCCGGGCTCCGGAAGCGGTACGGCGACGTGGTCGCGCTCGACGGCATCGACCTGCTCGTCGAACGAGGGATCGTCTTCGGGCTGCTCGGCCCGAACGGCGCAGGCAAGACGACCGCGGTGCGCATCCTGACCACGCTCCTGCCCCCCGACGCGGGGAGCGCGCGGGTCGCCGGTGTCGACGTGCTGACCCAGCCGGCCTTGTTGCGCGCGCGCATCGGGCTGGCGGGGCAGTACGCGGCCGTCGACGAAAACCTGAGCGGCTTCGAGAACCTCGCGATGGTCGGCCGCCTCTACCATCTCGGTGGTCGAGCGGCGCGCGAGCGGGCCGGGGAGCTCCTCCTGGACTTCGATCTCGCCGACGCTCAGCACCGGCTCGTGCGCACCTACTCCGGCGGGATGCGCCGCCGGCTCGATCTCGCTGCCGCACTCGTCGCACGACCGCCGGTCGTCTTTCTGGACGAGCCGACGACGGGCCTCGATCCGCGCAGCCGAATCGCCCTCTGGGACACGATCGAGAACCTCGTCGCCTCTGGGACGACCGTCCTGCTGACGACGCAGTACCTCGACGAGGCCGACCGGCTCGCGTCGCAGCTCGCGGTCGTCGACCGCGGTCGGGTGATCGCTGAGGGCACACCCGCGCAACTGAAAGCCGACAGCGGCGGCGAATGGCTCGAGCTTCGCCTCGCCGACCCCGCGGAAGCTTCGAGAGCGATCGAGGCTCTTCGGCCGCTCGCAGCGGGGGACCCCTCGATGCGGGATTCGACCGTTCGCGTGCCGCTGCGAACGCGACACGGCGCGGTTGCGGCCGCCGTTCGACTTCTCGACGCGGCGCAGGTGGCCGTCGACGATGTCGCCGTCGTGAGCGCGACGCTCAACGACGTCTTCCTGCGCCTCACGGGTCACGCGGCCGAGGAGGAGGACGCGTCGTGACAGCCCTCAGGTTCGCGGTCTCGGACACGATCGTGCTGGCCTGGCGCAACCTGCTGCGGATCCCGCGCCAGCCCGACCTTCTGCTCGGGTTCACCGTGCAGCCGATCATGTTCATCCTGCTCTTCGTCTACGTGTTCGGCGGCGCGATCTCGACGCCCGGGCTCGACTACGTGGACTTCCTGATTCCGGCGATCATGGTGCAGTCGATGGTGTTCGGCGGCTTCGTGACAGCGCTCGGACTGGCCGAGGACCTGAGGAAGGGGCTGATCGACCGCTTTCGTTCGCTCCCGATGTCACGCGCCGCCGTCCTGACCGGTCGCACGCTGGCCGACGTCGCGACGAACGTCGTCCAGCTGCTCGTCATGCTCGCAGTCGGCTTCGCCGTCGGCTTCCGCTTCATCGACACCGACGCGCTGCGGGTAGCGGCCGGGCTCCTACTGCTGCTCGTGATCGGCTACGCGTTCTCGTGGGTGTTCGCATTCATCGGCCTCACCGCCTCGTCGCCGGAAGCGGCGAATGCGTACGGCTTCACGGTGCTGTTCCCGGTCACGTTCGTCTCGTCGGCATTCGTCCCGATCGCCTCGATGCCGTCGTGGCTCCAGCCGATCGCGATTCACAACCCGTTCACGAACATGGTCAACGCGACGCGGTCGCTGTTCGTCGGGATCCCTGCCGGCAACCAGATCTGGCTCGCAGTCTTCTGGTCGCTCGCGATCGTGGCGGTCTTCAGCGTCCTCGCGGTCTGGCGCTACCGTCACGCGGTGGTGCGGTAGTTGGCATTCTGGCGAATGCGCTAGCGGAGCGACCCGACCGTCAATCCGCCTGCGGACGTCCCACGTACTCCGACACGACACGTCATGAGCGAGGCGCGCAAACACGACGGCCGCGTGATCCGCGAGGGTAGAGTCGCCCGGGCGTTCTGGCTGCGAGAGCCCGGTTGCGGCGAGATCCGTCCCGTCGCGCTGCCCGAGCCGGGGCCCGGCGACGTCGTCGTGCGGACCGTGCGGTCAGGGATCAGCCGCGGCACCGAGACGCTCGTGTTTCGCGGCGCCGTGCCACTCGACCAGCGCGCGAGGATGCGGGCGCCGTTCCAGGAAGGGGACTTTCCGGGGCCGGTCAAGTACGGCTACCTGAACGTCGGCGCCGTCGAGGAGGGGCCCGCAGAGCTGCGCGGCCGCACCGTGTTCTGCCTCTACCCGCACCAGACCGCCTACGTCGTACCCGCCCGCGCCGTCTCGGTCGTGCCCGACGGCGTTCCGGAAGCCCGCGCGGTGCTCGCCGGCACCGTCGAGACCGCAATCAACGCACTGTGGGACGCCGCCCCTGCCGTCGGCGACCGGGTGGCCGTCGTGGGCGCCGGCATGGTGGGCTGCTGCGTCGCCCGGCTGCTGCAGCGGTATCCGGCCGTGCAGGTGACGCTCGTGGACGTCGATCCCGGCCGCGCTGACAT
Organism: uncultured Thermoleophilia bacterium; assembly: GCA_963774355.1. GTDB lineage: Bacteria > Actinomycetota > Thermoleophilia > Gaiellales > Gaiellaceae > PALSA-600. The sequence continues at coordinate 438,537 of CAVZER010000009.1, forward strand.
CGCGGCCGCTCTCGACGTCGACTTCGCTCTGCGCGGAAGGCGCTCCGAGGGATCTCGACCTGGTCGTGCATACGAGTGCGTCGTCCGCGGGCCTCCAGCTCTCGCTGGACCTGCTCGCCGCCGAGGGCACCGTCGTCGATCTCAGCTGGTACGGCGACACCGAGGTTCGTCTCTCGCTGGGAGGGGCGTTCCACGCCCGCCGCCTCGCGATCCGCTCGAGCCAGGTCGGAACTCTCTCCCCTGCCCGCGCGTCGCGCCGGACGTTCGCCGAACGTCTGGCGCTGGCCCTCGAGCTGCTGCGCGACCCCGCCTTCGACGCCTTGCTCACGGGCGAGTCGCGCTTCGACGAGCTGCCCGACGTGATGGCCCGTCTGGCCGCGGGAAGCCTGCCGGCTCTCTGTCACACGCTCACCTATGGCGAGGGGTAGGACGGCGTGTTCAGCGTGACCGTCCGCGATCACATGATGATCGCCCACAGTCTGCGGGGCGAGACCTTCGGGCCGGCACAGAGGCTCCACGGCGCGACGTACGTCGTCGAAGCGACGTTTCGGCGCGCGGAGCTCGATGCCGACGGCGTCGTCCTCGACATCGGCCGTGCGGGCGAGGCGCTGCGCGCCGTGCTGGCGGAGCTCGACTACCGCAACCTCGACGACGAGCCGAGTCTCGCCGGCGTGAACTCGACGACGGAGGCCCTCGCCCGCCTGATCGCGAACCGGCTCGCGGAGCGCACCCAGGCCGGCGCGCTCGGCGACGCTGCGCAGGAGCTCGACGGCCTCGTGGTCACACTGCACGAGTCGCCCGTCGCCTCTGCGTCCTACGAGCGTGCGCTGTGAACGCCGTCCATTTCATCGTCCCGGCAGGCATCGACGACCCGGCACGGCCGAGCGGAGGCAACGCCTACGACCGCCGGATTGCTCGCGATCTCGCCGCGGCGGGCTGGACGGTGCACGTCCACGAGGTTTCCGGATCGTGGCCGTGGCCCGACGCGCAGTCGCTCGGCACTCTTGCAGGTGCCGTTGGCGGGATCCCCGACGGGGCCCTCGTCCTGCTCGATGGGCTCGTCGCTTCGCCCGCGCCGGACGTGCTGGCCTCGGAGACGGGGCGCCTGCGGCTCGTCGTCCTCGTGCACATGCCGCTCGGTGAGGCGACGGACGGTGGTGCCCGGAAGCGAGAAGAGACCGTCCTCTCGGCTGCCGCGTCCGTCCTCACCACCAGCGCCTGGACCCGGCGGACCCTGCTGGAGCTCTACTCCCTGCCGAGCGACCGCGTCCACGTCGCCGAACCCGGGGTCGATCGCGCCGAGCTCGCGCCCGGGACCGCGACTGCCGGAGCGTTGCTCTCGGTTGCCGCGGTGATCCCCGGCAAGGGTCACGACCTGCTCCTCGACGCGCTCGCGCCACTGACGGACTGTCGCTGGCAGTGCAGCTGCGTCGGCAGCCTCGAACGCGACCCGGCCTTCGTGGAACGGCTGCGCCGCCGCGTCCTCGACGCCCGGATGGACGGCCGCGTGTGCTTCTCGGGCCCGCAGGCAGACGCTGATCTCGCCCGCAGCTACGCGGCGGCGGACGTGCTGGTCCTCCCGTCGCGCGCCGAGAGCTACGGGATGGTCGTTACGGAGGCGCTCGCGCGCGGGCTGCCTGTCGTCGCCGCCGAGGTCGGCGGTGTGCCGGAGGCTTTGGGGCACGGCGCCGACGGAACCCGGCCGGGCCTGCTCGTTCCCCCGGGGGACTCTGTCGCGCTCCGCGACGCGATCCGGAGCTGGCTCGAGGACGCCGAGCTCCGCCGCCGGTTGCGCCGCGGCGGCCCGGGAGCGGCGCGAGTCGCTCGCCGACTGGTCGACGACCACCTCTGCCGTGGCAGACGTGCTTAGGAGGGCGGCGTGACAGCAGCCGAGGCGATCCGCGTCAGCCCCGACTGGCTCGACCTGCGCGAGCGCGCGGATGCGGCGGCCCGTTCGCGTGACCTCGTCCGGCGACTCCGCCGCCGGCTTCCCGCCGACGGTCCGCTGGTCGATCCACGACCTCGCCTGCGGCAGCGGGTCGATGGGCCGCTGGCTCGCCCCGCTGCTGGCCGGGCCGCAGCATTGGATCCTCCACGACCGCGACACGGACCTGCTGGCGCGCGCCGAGTCCGCAGTCCCCGGCCTCGCCGCCGACGGAGCCGCCGTCACCGTCGAGACCAGGTTGTCCGACATCACCCGGCTCGGCCGGGACGAGCTCGCCGGGTCGGATCTCATCACTGCGTCCGCCCTTCTCGACCTGCTCACGGGGGACGAGTTGGCCGCGCTGGTCGCGGCTTGCGCGGGAGCCGGGTGCCCGGTGCTCTTCGCGCTCTCCGTCACCGGCCGCGTCCAACTGCTCCCGGCGGATCCGCTCGACTCGCGCGTCGCGGCTGCCTTCGACGCGCACCAGCGGCGCGTGACGCCCCGCGGGCGCCTCCGCGGCCCGGACGCAGTCGGGGCCGCCGTCGGGGCGTTCCGCGAGCTCGGGGCCGAAACCGTCGTCGAGCCGAGCCCGTGGCGGCTCGGCGCCGAAGAGGCCGACCTCGCCGCCGAGTGGCTCGCCGGCTGGATCGGAGCCGCGTGCGAGCAGGACCCGGACGCTGGCTGCGGACGCCGATCCGTATCGGCGGCGACGGCTGCGAGAGGCGGAAGCGGGCCGCCTCGCGGTCACCGTTGGCCACGCCGACCTCCTGGTGCTGCCGTGAGCAGCGTCCGTCGGTGGGCCGGCCCAGCGATCGCAGCTGCGTTGCTCGCGGTCGTGATCTGGCGTCTCGGCACCGGTCCGTTCCTTGCCGGCCTCGACGCGCTCGACGCCCGTGCGCTTCTGGCCGTGGCGGCCATCTTCTTCGTCACCACCCTCTGCTCTGCATGGCGATGGACGATCGTCTCCCGCGGCCTCGGCGTCCGCCTCTCCCTGCCCGCCGCCGTCGCCGCCTACTACCGGGCGGTTTTCCTCAACCTCGTGCTCCCTGCCGGGGTCGCCGGCGACGTCCATCGGGGCGTCAGTCACGGCCGCGAGGTCAATGACGTCGGCCGTGCCATGAGGGCCGTCGTGTGGGAGCGCGGCTTCGGCCAGCTCGTGCAGGTCGTGCTGGCGATCGCCGTCCTCCTGGTGATGCCGTCGCCTGTGCGCTCGTCCATGCCCTTCGTAGCGGTTGCAGCGGTCACGGTCGTCCTCGGAATCGTCGTCGTGGGCCGGGTGAGAGTGAACGGCAGGCGTTCCAGGTGGACGCGGATCTGGAACGCGGTGGTGACCGACATCCGCAACGGGGTGCTGCGGCGGAACGCGCTGCCGGCGGTCGTGGTCGCCTCGACCGTGGTGTTCATCGGCCACGCAGCCACGTTCCTGGTCGCGGCGCGGACGGTCGGCGTCGACGCGCCGGTGTCCAGGCTCCTGCCTCTCGCTTTGCTCGCGTTGCTGGCCATGGTGCTGCCGAGCATCGGCGGCTGGGGACCGCGCGAGGGAGCGACCGCCTGGGTGTTCGCCGCAGCGGGCCTCGGCGCGAGTCGTGGCGCCGCGACCGCCGTCGCGTACGGCGTTCTGGTGCTCGTCGCCAGCCTTCCCGGCGCGGTGGTGCTCGTTGTGGGGTGGCTCCCTCGCCGTCGTGTCTCGAAGGCTCGGTCGCGTGGGCGGGTCGTCTTCGGGCCGGAAGGAGCCGCGGATGCGTGAGCGCCCGTACACGCTGCTCTCGTGCTGCACGTCGATCGACGGCTACATCGCCAACGCGGCGTCGCGGCTGCTCCTGTCGAACGACGCCGACTTCGACCGCGTCGACGCCGTGCGCGCTTCCTGCGACGCGATTCTGGTCGGGGCGGAGACCGTGCGGATCGACAACCCCCGGCTCGTCGTCCGATCGGAAGCTCGTCGTGAGGAGCGGGCCGCGCGCGGGCTTCCGGAGTCGCCGATGAAGGTAACCGTGACGCGGCGCGCCGCGCTCGACGCCCGCGCCGACTTCTTCAACGCCGGGGACACCGAGAAGATCGTGTATTGCGCGAGCCCGCGGGTGGCAGACGCGCGCGATCGTCTCGGCCCGGTCGCGACCGTCGTCGACGCCGGCGACAACGTCGAGATGCGCACGCTGAGCACCGACCTGGCGGCGCGAGGCGTCGACCGGTTGTTGGTGGAGGGCGGCGGCACCGTCCACACGCAGTTCCTCACGGACGACATCGTCGATGAGCTGCAGTTGACCGTCGCGCCGGTTTTCGTCGGCGACTCGGACGCGCCCAGGTTCGTGCGTGACGGCATCTTCCCCTGGAGCCCCGCCCGTCGGGCGGAGCTCGTCGAGGTTCAGAAGCTCGGCGACGTGGTTCTCCTGCGCTACGCCCTCTCGTCACGGTTCCAGGAAGCTGAGCGAGGGAATGGATGTTGATGCGACTCCGGACGGCGACGATCCGCACGCAGAGTCGAGCTGCCCCTGCGGTTCGCCGACGGGTATACCGCCGACGCCGAGGTGTTCAGCTTCGACGGGCTCGTCGACGGTCTGGAGCACCTCGCGTTCGCGCTCGGCGATCCTGCGGCCCTTCATTCCGCGGACAGCCGCCACGTGCCGCTCGTCCGCCCCCACAGCGAGTGCCTCACCGGCGACGTGTTCGGGAGCCGGCGGTGTGACTGCGGGCCCCAGCTCCGCGAGGCCGTCGAGCGCATCGCCGAGATCGGCGGCTACCTCCTCTACCTGCGACAGGAAGGCCGGGGCATCGGGCTCTATTCGAAGCTCGAGGCATACGCGTTGCAGGACGCCGGGATCGACACCTACGACGCGAACCTCGCGCTGGGTCACGACGAGGACGAGCGCAGCTACGTCGCCGCAGCGCAGATGCTGCACGCGCTCGGCGTGTCTCGCGTCGCACTCCTCAGCAACAACCCCGACAAGGCCCGGCAGCTGCGGTCCTGCGGCGTGACCCTCGTCGAGCAGGTGCCGACGGGGGTATACGTGTCTGCCGCAAACCACCGCTACCTGGAGACGAAGGCCCGGCGGGGCCGGCACACGCTCGAGCTCCCGAGCGTGCTCAGGTCGGCTCTGCACGATGACCGCTTAGGTCCGAGAGCCGCGTGACAATCGCCGGCAGCGTCCCCGAAGTGTGGGCGTATGTCTGCGACGTCGGACGCTGGCCGGAGTGGGCGCCGACGGTTCGCGAAAGTTGGGTTCGCGGAGGGGCTCCGCTCCAGCCCGGCTCGCGGGTGGAGCAGCAGGCGAAGTTGCTGTTCGGGGCCACTCGCTACCGGGCCCAGGACGTGACCCTGGTCGAGGCGCCACGCCGCGTGGCGTTCGCCGGCCCGATGGGCACGTCCACGGCGCGCTGGGGAATGGAGCTCGAGCCGACCGACGACAGGCAGACCGAGGCCATGATGTGGGTCGAGGTCGACCTCAAGAACGTCATGCGCGCGATACCCGGCCGCGTCCTCAACGGCAGGATTCGGCGCGTGATGGATGTCGAGATGGCGGCGATCAAGGCTGCGGTCGAGTCCGCTACGCCGGGCGGCTCGGATTGAGCCAGATCGACAGCACACGAGAGCGCCTGATCGAGACCTACCGCAAGAAGGCGAAGCACTACGACCTCACCTCGCGGCTCTACCCCGTGCCCGGGTACCCCCAGCGGGCCCAGCGCGTCCGCGCCGTACAAGCACTCGGGCTTCGCCCGGGAGGCAGCGTGGTCGACATCGCCTGCGGCACCGGTCTGAACTTCTCGCTGATCGAGCAAGCGATCGGTCCCGACGGCAGGATCGTCGGCGTCGATCTGACCGACGCGATGCTCACCCAAGCCGAGCAGCGGATAGAGGCCAACGGCTGGAGCAACATCAGCCTCGTGCAGGCCGACGCGGCCGCATTCGACTTCCCAACCGAGGTCGACGCGATCCTGTCCACGTACGCCCTGACGCAGGTGCCTGAATGCGGAGACGTCATCGCCCGCGGCGCCGCGGCCCTGTCCCACGGTGGACGCTGGGCCGTGCTGGATCTCAAGGCTCCGGACAACGCGCCTCGGTGGCTGGCGCAGCTCGGAATCGCGCTCGTGCGGCCCTTCGGGTCGATCGACGAGTGGATCATGCGCCGCCCGTGGGAGACGATTCGCGCCGCTATGCACGACACGCTGGCCGATCTCTCCTGGACCGAGTTGTTCTTCGGGACCGCATTCCTCGCTTCCGGGTCCCGCAGCTCTTAGTGATCGAATGCCTCGAGGAAACGGTTCCGGAAGGCGCTCATCTGCCAGACCGGTGCCGTCGAGCTGGGCAGCATCCCGTCCGTCCAGTTCCAGCTGGAGAGCCTGCTGATCACGTTCGGATCGTGGGCGATGATCGTGATCGGCACTTCGTGCCCCGGCTGTCCGCCGATGACCCTTGACGGTTGGTGGTCCCCCAGCACGATGAGGACGGTGTTCTTGTTGCCGTAGCGCTCGATGAACGAATAGAGAACGCGCAAGGAGTACCGAATCGACGTTGCGTATCCCTGCTGGGTGTCGGTCAGCCCGGCTCGGTCGATCGGCAGGCGATTGAAGATCGATCCGTTGCGGAGCCGGTTCCAGGAGGTGAGCGGTGGAATGCGCGTCCAGGGCTCGTGGCTCGACGTCGTGTCGATCTCGGCGAAGATCGGCGGGCGGTTCCGCTTCGCCAGCTCGAGGTCCTGCAGCGCCTGGAACGTGTACTGGTCGGGCATGGCGGAAAAGCCGTAGCGCGGGCCGCGGTAGCCGAGGTTGTCGCGGTCCCAGATCTTCTCGAAGCGGTAGAAGGACTTCCCCTCCGGCCAGGAGCCGTGGGTCGAAGGCACGTCGGCGACCGTCCTCCACCCGGCGCGCCGGAACACCGCGGGAAGCACGAGACGTTTGCTGGCGATCAGCGCGGAATAACGGCTCGGGCTGTTGATCCAGGTCCCGGACTCCAGCGTGCCGTGCGCGAGCCAACTCCCTCCGCCGAACGTCGACGAGGTGAGCCAGCCGCTGCGGGATGAGAACCCTTGGGCCTCGAGCTGTCGCGTGCCGGCCCTGACGACCTCGTCGATGCCCGGCGAGAAGGACGTCCCCTGGACCGCCATCTGCCCGTAGCTCTCGACGAACACGAGCAGGACGTCCTTGCCGCGGAGTCCCTTCAGGAGCTGGCTGGGGGGCGTGTCGAGGAAGGGATCCTTGCGGGCGATCAACGCCCGGAAGCGCGCCTGGTCACGCAGATCGGCGCGCACGGCATGAACCTCGGTGACGGCGAGACGCGCCGCGCTCAGCGACGCGATTCCGGCGCCGGAGACGTCCGCCCCGAACACTCGGCAGAGCGCCCAGACGGCGGCGAGCGCGGCCACCGTCTGCAGCGAGCGACTCGGGTGACCGGCCGCGACCCGGGTCAACCGGCCGACGGCCAACGTGGGGACGGCGATCGCAACGAGGCCGAGCACGACGGCGGCGGCGACCGCTAGATCTGCGTCCCGGCCGCCGAACGTGTCGCGCACGGTCCCGACGCCGATCGAGAAATAGGTCCAGTCCTCGACCGGGTTGAACGGCCGGTCGAAGGCGATGAAGAAGCCCAGGTCGAAGAGCTTCAGCAGCACGAGCACGCCGAGCAGCGGCCCGACCACCCAGGGCATGAAGCGCCGAGCGCGGGTCGGCAGGGCGACGGCCAGGCCGACGACGACAAGTCCCTCGAGCGGGAGCCGCACGAAGGAGCCCGGCGTGAGAAGCCACGGCCGGATCGGGAACACGAGAGCCGCCCAGACGACCAGCAGGGCGACGATCGTGAGCGCGGCCGTGACCGCCGGGTGGCGGTCGCGGACCGCGGCAGCCGGCGCGGGGGCGGCATCCCGGTGCCGCCACAGCCACCAGACATCGCGGCCGAAAGACTCGGCGAGCATGGCGAGGGCAACTGCCAGCAGGATGCGGCTCACCTCCAACGGCAGAACCCCCGCGGCCGCGATCACCAGCGCGACCCCCTGCGACGCCGTCACCGTCTTGCGCCAGTCGCGCCGCGGCAGTGGCGCGCGCATCCACGGGAGCACCCATCCCGCCGCGAAGAACACGTAGCGAGCAAGACCGATCGCGAGCACCCAGGCGCCGGCGGAAGGCGCGACGTCGATGCTGAGCACGAGGATGAGGAACGCGTCGACCTCGCCGTCCAGCTTCGCCCCGAGCGCCGACTCCGTCCCCGTGCGCCGCGCGAGCCAGCCGTCGACGAAGTCGAGCGCGAGCGCGACGGACGCGAGCGTGACCAGAGCCGCCACCGCCACGTCGCGCTCGAACGAGGCCGCCGTCAGAGCCGCAACGCCCACCGCGAGCGTCGCGCGGATCAGCGTCACCCAGCCGGCCGGGCCGAGCCTCGCCGACGGATCGCGCCAAAGAGCACGCGCGAGCGCCACGTTCAGCGTCAGCCCACTGGCGAGACCGACGAGCCAGCCGGCGCCGCCGAGCCCGACCGTCTGCGCAAGCACAGCCAGGAGCACGAGCGTGCCGACGAGGCCGGCCACCGGGCCGAGCTGGTTGCTGCAGATCGGCCGCCATGCTCCGGCGCGCCCGCAGCGTTGCTCCACGCTCGAGCATCCCGAGGGCACTACGGTGCCTGACATGCATCGGTTTCTCGAGGGGCCGTGAGCGCGGACGAGCGCCGGTCGCTCGTCGAGGCCCTGCGACGAGGCCAGGAGGCGGCTTTCGGCCCGGGCGAGTACGTCGAGCAGGAGAGCTTCGTGCGCGCGTCGGAGATCCGGTTGCTCGCGGAGCGGGCCGCCATCGGCCCTGATGTCTCCGTCCTCGACCTGTGCTGCGGGGTCGCCGGACCGGGCCGCCTCCTGACCCGCGAGCTCGGCTGCGACTACCTCGGCGTCGACTCGAGCGAGGGACGCTGTTGCCATTGCGGCGGAGCGCTCCCGCGGCCTGCCCTGCCGCTTCGAGGTCGCGCAGGTACCGCCGCTCCCGGCGGGCACGTTCGAGGTGGTGCTCCAGCTCGAGACGATGCTGGCCTTCCGCGACAAGCGGTCGCTGCTGGAGGGAGTCGGCCGCGCGCTCTCCGCCGGAGGGCGGTTCGCATTCACGCTGGAGGAGGGCGTGCCGTTGACGGAGCCGGAGCGGGCGCGCATGCCCGCCGCCGACACCGTCTGGCTCACGCCGCTCGACGAGATGCACACGCTGCTCGCGCAGGCCGGCCTCGCGGTTCGCTGGGAAGAGGAATGGAGCGAGTCGCACCGCGAAGTGGCCGCTGCGCTGGCCGAAGCCTACGCCGCCGACTCGAAGGCGATCGCTTCGCGGATCGGACGCCGAGCGCTGGAGGAGCTCGTGGCCGCCCACCGGCTGTGGAGCGAGTGGCTCGCGACAGGGCGCGCTCGCAAGTTCGCGCTGGTGGCAGAGCGGCCGCCGGAGGAATGAGCTTCCAAGAATGCCCGGTTACGCGAGGCCCTTCGCACGGAGCTCGGCAAGCGCCGCGTCCGTCTTGTCGAGTTCGAGTCCCATTCCGCGAAGGACGCTGTCGGTCTTCGTGAACTGCACCTCGTCGTACTGGACGACCTGGATGAAGTTGCCCCACGGATCGAGGAAGTCGAGTCCTCGGCCCGGGCGGATCTCCACGCCTGCGGCCTCGAGCGCGCGACGCGTCGCCTCCTTGTCGTCGACGACGAGGCCGAAGTGCCGCATGCGGTCCGGACCCTCGGCTCGAGCCTCCATCAGCGCGAGGAACTGGTCGCCCATGTCGATGAACGCCGCGCTCCGCGAACGACCTCGGAGCGTGAGCTCGAAGAGGCGACCGTAGAACGCGAGCGCCTCGTCGACGTTGCCGACCTCGAGCGCGACGTGGTTGATGCCGACGAGGCGCGTCAAGGAAGAATCAGATGGAGGTCGCCGAACTCGTGCCAGAGATAGCGGCGCTCGAGAGCAGCGCGGTACGAGCGGTCGAGCAGCTCGGCGCCCGCCGCGGCCTCGAGCAGCCTGAGGTGGGAGGAGTCGCGCTCGTGCCAGCCCGTGAGCAAGCCGTCGATCGTGCGAAGCCCGCGCTCGGGGGTCACGACGAGGCTCGTCCAGCCTTGCCCTGCCGCCAGCGAGCCGTCGTCCGCGGCGACCGTCTCGAGCGCGCGTACCACCGTGGTGCCGACCGCGATCACGCGGCCGCCCCAACCGTGAACTGCCGTGACGAGCCTTGCGGTCGCGTCCGGGACGCGGAACCGCTCCGGGTACGGCGGCTCGCCGCGTTCCGGCGACGAGACGCCCGTGTGTAGGACGACGGGTGCGAGCAGGATGCCGCGAGCGAGCAGTTCGACCACGAGCTCGGAGGTGAAAGGCCGGCCCGCACTTGCCATCTCCGCGCTGCCTGGCTCGCGGCCAAAGACCGTCTGGTAGGCGTCGACCGGCCACGGCTCGGGGACATACCCGTAACGGATCGGCTGCCCATATCGTCGAAGGTAGTCCTCGAGTGGCTCGCCGAGGTCGAACCGCGCGACAACAAGCCGATCGCTGCCCGCAAAGCGCTCGACGAGCTCTGCGTGCGCACCGTTCGGAAGGTCGAGCGTCGCACCGACCGGCGGCCGCGGATACGCACTCCGATCGCACGTCCGCAGCTCGACGATCCACGTGCCGTCGCGCGACGGCGTGGAGAGCCACAGCTGCACCGCCTCGCCGGCGAGGCATGCATCGACCGCGGCGGCAAGCGTTGCGGACGTGTTGACGACGAGCAGATCGCCGGCGTTCAGGAAGCACGCGAGGTCGTGAAACCTGGCGTGAATGAGCGCAAGATCGTGCCGCTTCGCGACCAGGAGCGCCACGTCGTCGCGGCCGGCGCCGCGTGCCTCCGGCGGCTCGTGCGCCTCCGGGAGCGGAAGTTCGAGCGCGCTCACGCGCTCACCTCCACGAGGTCACGTGCGCGGTAGCGGCCGCTCGGGAGCGTTCCCTCGATCAGCTTCATCAGTCCGGGAACGCTCGTCTCCGGCAGCGGAAGGTGCGAGATGTCCTCGCCGGGGAAGGCATCCTGGTACGTCTGCGTCCGCATGTCGCCGGGATCGACGGCGTAGACGCGCAGAAGCGGTTCCTCTGCAGCGAGGATCGCCGTCAGCTGCTCGAGCGCCGCTTTCGACGAGCCGTAGCCGCCCCAGCCCTCATAGGGCTCGACCGCTGCGTCCGAGGTGACGTCGAGAACTACCGCACCCGGCGCGAGCCGCGGGAGCGCTTCCTGGACGAGCGCGAGCGGCGCGAGCACGTTCACCTCGTAGACACGCGCGAGCTCGTCGAGCGGATACGCGCCGAGCCTGGGCTGGGGGCTCGGCCCGAGCGCCCCCGCATTGTTGACGACCAGGTCGATGCATTCGCCCGCGGCATCGACGAGCGCACGCCGATGCTGCGCGTCCGTGATGTCGCCGGCGATCGCAAGGACGCCGTCGAGCCCGGAGACGGCCCGTTCGAGCGCATCTCCGCCTCGCGCGTCGACGACGAGCCGCCAGCCGCGCTCGACAAGCGCGCGGACGAGGGCGAGGCCCAATCCTCGCGACGCGCCGGTGACGATTCCGACTCCTGAAGCCATCTCGACACAAAATACAAGTTCAAGTAAGCTTTAAGTCAAGCGAATGCCGGATCTACTGACCATCGGTGAGATCTCCCGCCGGAGCGGCGTGGCCTCTTCGGCACTGCGCTTCTATGAGCAGCGAGGGCTGATCACGTCGGAACGGGCGGGCTCGGGGCACCGCCGCTATCCACGAGCGGTGCTCCGCCGGATCGCGTTCATCGTGTTCGCACAGCGCGTCGGTTTGACGCTCGAGGAGATCGGCAGCGAGCTCGCGAAGCTCCCTCCCCACCGTGCACCGACACGTCGCGACTGGTCGCGCCTCTCCGCAACGTGGAGGTCGAGGATCGACGAGCGGATCGCGGAGCTCGAGCGACTGAAGCGTGGGCTCACGGACTGCATCGGGTGCGGCTGTCTTTCGTTGGACCGCTGCCAACTGTCCAACCCGGGCGACCGCGCCGCGCGGTTCGGGTCGGGACCGCGCTACTGGCTCGGGGACCGCGCCGCGGGCTGAGATCAAGCCGCCCGGCCGTAGCTGCAGCCATGCGCCCGGCAAGATTCGAACTTGCGACCTCTGCCTCCGCAGGGCAGCGCTCTATCCCCTGAGCTACGGGCGCGAGGGAGCGGTCAGTGTACCCGGGCGCTTGCCGAGCCGACATGCAGCACGGCGTCGTCCGGCACCTCGACGCGCACGTACGCGAGCGCGAGCCCGGGCACCGCACTCGTGACGCGACCGACGTCCTTGCCCTCGTAGGTGACGGGCGTCTCTGCCTCCGGTGGGGCTCCTTCCACCTCGAGCACGCGCAGGCGCCGGTTCACCTTGCCTCGATGCCGCTGCCTGGCGATCGGCTCCTGTCCCGGGTAGCAGCCCTTCGTGAACGAGACCGCGCGCTCGTCGAGCCCGGCCTCTGCCGGCAGCACTCGGTCGTCGAGCTCGCGGCCGAAGCGCGGCGTGGCGTTTGCGATGCGACGCCGCTCGAGCTCCTCATCGTCGAGGGTGGCCGCGAGGCCCGCGTCGAGCACCTCGAACGCCGGCTCTCCGTAGTCGCGGTTTTCGATCCCGCCCTCGACGTCGTTCGCGAACACGACGACGGAGGAGTGCGACTCGAGCTCGACCTCGCATTTCGCGGCGAACCGGTTTCGCACCAGATGCGTTCGGACCACATCACCGAGCTCGGGCTCGGTGAGCAACAGGACGTCGTGGGGACCGCGGCGCCAAACGAGGAGCGGCGCGATCACCCGTGCCTTCGCGGTGAGCAACAGCGCATCGACGGAGCCCGTCGCCGGAACGTCGTTCGAGAGCAGACGGTCGAGGTACTCGACGGCGTCGGGCCCGCGCACGGCGACGTACGCGCGAGCGCGGCGGGCGGCGAGCTGCGTCAGCGATGCCATCGCTCCCTAGACTAGAGCGCATGTTCAGGTCGAAGGCGGAGCGGAAGGTGGCCGAGCTGGGCTACGACCCCGCGCGGCTGCCGCCGGGCCAGTACATCACCGAGAAGTGGCCGATCCTGCACGCCGGCTCGGTCCCGCACTACGACGACCTCTCGACGTGGACGTTGCGGGTCTTCGGCGAGGTCGAGAACGAGCTCGAGCTGACCTGGGAGCAGCTGAACGGCCTGCCGCGCACCGAGAACCAGCAGGACATCCACTGCGTCACACGCTGGTCGCGATTCGACGCGCGCTTCGAAGGCGTCCACTGGCGCGAGGTCGCCGCTCTCGTGAAGCCGAAGCCCGCGGCTGCCTTCGTGGTCGCCCACGCCGAGCATGGCTTCACCTCGAACGTGCCGATCCGCTTCCTGGGCGACGACAACGCCCTGCTCGTCACCCACGCCGACGGGGAGCCCCTGACGCCGGACCACGGCTTTCCCCTGCGCCTCGTGATCCCGGGCAAGTACTTCTGGAAGAGCGCCAAGTGGCTGCGCGGGATCGAGCTGTCGGCGGAAGACCAGCCAGGCTTCTGGGAGCGCTACGGCTACAACAACGAAGCCGACCCCTGGAAAGAAGAGCGCTACGCCTTCTAGAGCCAGACGACGGTTTCAGAGTCCGAGCAGCCTGACGGTCGCCGCCGGAGGCCGGCTTGGCCGGCCGGGAGGCGAAGCGCGAATCCGCGCTGGCACGCGGCAAAGGGAGGGATGGGCTGGGGAAGGGAACCGCAGGTTCTCTTCCCCACATACGAGAAGAGCCGCCCGGGGAGGCGGCTCTTCAAGGGGATTGGGAGGGTGTTGACTTGGTTGTCGGAGTTCGACGTCCCCAGTCGAATCCCTCGCCCGAGTGATTCCCAAACATCGGTGCCTGGCACCGAAGCGCCAGGCACCGACGGTTCGATCTACATCATCCCGCCCATGTCGGGCATGCCGCCACCGGCGCCTACCGGATTCTTCTCCGGGGCCTCGGCGACGATCGCCTCCGTGGTGAGGATGTTCTTCGCGATCGACGCGGCGTTCTGCAGCGCCGAGCGGGTGACCATCGTCGGGTCGGTGATGCCGGCCTTGACGAGATCGGTGACCTCGCCGGTGTCGACGTTCAGACCCTCGCCCGGCTTCGCCGTCCGCACCTGCTGAACGACGACCGAGCCCTCGAGGCCGGCGTTCGTCGCGAGCTGGCGAAGCGGCTCCTCGAGCGACTTGATGATGATCTGCGCGCCCGTCCGCTCGTCCCCTTCGAGCGAATTCAGGAGCTTCTCCTTGATCGCATCGGCGGCGTTCAGCAGCGCGACTCCGCCACCCGGGACGACACCCTCCTCGAGGGCTGCCCGTGCAGCCTGCAGCGCGTCCTCGACGCGATGCTTGGTCTCCTTCATCTCGGTCTCGGTGGCGGCACCGACCTTGACGACCGCGACGCCGCCGGACAGCTTCGCGAGGCGCTCCTGGAGCTTCTCGCGGTCGAAGTCGGAGTCGGTGTTCTCGATCTCCGCCTTCAGCTGCTTGATGCGGCCCTTGATCGCGTCGCTCTCACCGGCACCGTCGATGATCGTCGTCGAATCCTTGTCGACGACCACCTTGCGGGCGTGCCCGAGCTGCGACAGCTTCGTGTTCTCGAGCTTGAGGCCCATCTCCTCGGTGATCACCTCGCCGCCCGAGAGGATCGCGATGTCCTCGAGCATGCGCTTGCGGCGATCGCCGAAGCCCGGCGCCTTGACGGCGACGGCCTGGAAGGTGCCGCGCAGCTTGTTGACCACGATCGTCGCGAGCGACTCGCCCTCGACGTCCTCGGCCACGATCAGCAGCGGGCGTCCCGCCTGGATGACCTGCTCGAGCACCGGCAGGAGGTCCTTGACGGCCCCGATCTTCTGGTTCGCGACCAGGATGTACGGGTCGTCGAGCACGGCCTCCATGCGCTCGGCGTCGGTGATCATGTAGGGCGACAGGTAGCCCTTGTCGAACTGCATGCCCTCGGTGAACTCGAGCTCGAGGCCGAACGTCTGGCCCTCCTCGACGTTCACGACGCCGTCCTTGCCGACCTTCTCGATCGCCTCGGAGAGCACGTCGCCGATCTCGCTCGAGCGCGAGGAGACGGTCGCAACGCGCGCGATGTCCTCCTTGCCGGAGATCTCGGTCGACTGGGACTTGAGGTTCTCGACGATCTGCTCGACGGCGGTCTCGATGCCGCGCTTGAGCGCCATCGGGTTCGCGCCGGCCGAGACGTTCTTGAGCCCCTCGCGGACGACAGCCTGGGCGAGCACCGTCGCGGTCGTCGTGCCGTCGCCGGCCACGTCGTTGGTCGCGGTCGCGACCTCGCGCACGAGCTGCGCTCCCTGGTTCTCGAAGACGTCCTCGACCTCGATCTCGCGGGCGATCGTCACACCGTCGTTGGTGATCGTCGGCGCCCCGAACTTCTTGTCGAGGACGACGTAGCGTCCCTTCGGGCCGAGCGTCACCTTGACCGCGTCGGCCAGGATGTCCACGCCGCGCTGGAGCGAGCGGCGCGCATCCTCACTGAACTTCAGCTCCTTGTGAGCCATGGTTTCTCTCTTCCCCTTCCTACGCGACCGCTGCGCGGTCGCCGACGACCTTCGCGAGCACATCGGACTCGCGCAGGATCAGGACTTCGTCGACACCGAGCTTGATCTCGGTCCCGCCGTACTTGCTGAAGATGATTTCGTCGCCCTCTTCGACGTCCATGGCGATGTACTCGCCGTCTTCGTCACGGGGGCCCGGGCCGACGGCGAGGACGCGGCCGCGCTGCGGCTTCTCCTTCGCCGTGTCCGGCAGGACGATGCCGCTGACCGTCGTCTCCTCTTCATCGAGGACCGTGACGATCAGCCGATCGCCGAGCGGCTTGAGATTCATAGATAGGACCTCCACCTACACTTTGTGACCACAAGCTTGTAACAGGCTTGTGCTTGCAGTTGGCACTCTACCCACACGAGTGCCAGCGGCGCAAGGTTCTTCGAGAATCTTAGTGTCGAGCACTTAGATCTCGGGCTGAAGGGCCTCGCCTTCGCGGCCGGCGGACGACGGCGTATGATCGGCAGCCACTCGTGGCCGCCCTCGCGCTGAACTTCTACTCGCCGATCGTCGAGGCGCAGCTCCGCTCACATCGGAAGACGGCCACGATCCGGCTGGGCGACAAGTCCCGCAAGTACCAGAAGGGGATGATCGTCTCGGTGCTCGTGGGTGCCCGTTTCAGCCAACGCCAGCACGTCTTCGACGCGGTCCTCGACAAGGTCGAGGTCAAGACGATCGACGAGCTCTCGCCGAACGAGATCGAGCACGACAACCCGGAGATCCGCCATCACGACGAGCTGTGCCGCTTCCTCGGCCAGCTCTACAACCGCGACGTCACCGGCGACGACACCGTCACCGTGATCCGCTTCTCGGCGATCCAGCCCAGTCTCGGCTTCTAGCGCCCCGAGCGGCGGATGCGGATGCCGTGAAGCTCCGGCGCCCGAAGCGGCAACCCGCACTCCTCGCAGTCGACCGCGAACGTCGAGGAGAAGGGCGCCGAGCACGCCGGGCAGCGATGCAGGAGCTCGCCGCCGCACGCGGGGCAGCGTTCGGGCAGCTCGGCCTCGAAGTCCTCGAACCAGCGACGCGCGGCGCCGCAGTCGAGGCAGAATGCACTCCAGTGCCCCAGCACGCCCCGCCGCTCTTCGCGCAGCCAGTCAGCCGCCTTCCCCACGCCACGACTGTACTGACCGGCGCCGCCCGGTGGTCGTTAGCATGCGGGCGGCTTTCCCCTTCGACGAGGACGGTGCAGTGGCGATCGCTCGCGTAGCCGAGCCCTCGGGCTCGCTCCAGGAGGTGAGGGAGTGGGGACTCGACCGTGAGGACCTGCTTCAGATCTACCGCAACATGCTGATCACGCGGGGCGTCGAGGAGCGGGGTCACATCCTCTACCGCCAGGGCAAGATCCCGGGCTCGTTCTACACCGGCCGCGGAAACGAGGCCGCCTCGATCGGCGTCGCGACGGCGATGCGCGGAGACGACGTCGGCGCGCCGCTGCACCGCGACATGGGCGTGCACATCACGCGCGGCGTCGAGCCTTGGCGGATCTTCGCCCAGTACATGGGCCGCGCCGACGGCCCCGCGCAAGGCAGGGACGGCAACGTGCACATGGCCGACCCCCGGCTCGGTCTCATCGCGATGGTCAGCCACCTGCCGGCGATGCTCCCCGTCGCGGTCGGCTGCGCGCTCGCCTTCCGGATCCGCGAGGAGCACCGGGTCGCCGTCGGATGGACCGGCGAAGGCGCGATGGCGCGCGGCGACGCGCACGAGGCGATGAACTTCGCAGGCGTGCGGCGGCTGCCCGTCGTCTTCATCTGCGACAACAACCAGTGGGCGTACTCGACGCCGACCCACCTCGAGTACGCCGTCGACCATCTCGCCGATCGCGCGGCCGCCTACGGCTTCGACGGCGTGGTCGTCGACGGTACCGACGCGCTTGCCGTCTATCGCGAGGCGAAGCGCGCGATCGAGAAGGCTCGGGACGGCGGCGGCCCGACGCTGATCGAGTGTCAGACGCTGCGCATGGAGGGCCACGCGGTGCACGACGACGCGTTCTACGTGCCGAAGGAGCTCTTCGAGCAGTGGGCGGCGCGCGATCCGCTCGAGCGCTACCGCAACTGGCTCCGCTCGAACGTCGAGTTCGCCGACACCGAGGAAGAGGAGATGACGAGCCACGTCAAGCGGCTCCTGAACGACGCGCTCCAGCGCGCGGAGGAGTCGCCGCAGCCCGACCCGGCAACGCTGCTCGACGGCGTCTACGCCGAGCCCGAAGACCTCGACACTCCTCATCACAAGTAAAGGCGCCCTCATGCCCGAGATGACATATCTGCAGGCGATCAGCGACGGCCTGCGCCTCGAGATGCGGCGCGACAAGCGCGTGTTCGTGATCGGGGAGGACGTCGGCGTCTACGGCGGCGCGTTCAAGGTCACGCTCGGCTTCCAGGAGGAGTTCGGCTCGTGGCGCGTGATCGACGCGCCGCTGTCGGAGACCGCGATCATGGGCGGCGCGACGGGGGCGGCGCTGATGGGGCTGCGCCCGGTCGCGGAGATGCAGTTCGCGGACTTCGTCTCGTGCGCCTGGGACCACCTCGTGACCGTCGCCGCGAAGCAACGCTGGCGCGCCGGCACGCCCGTGCCCTTCGTCCTGCGGCTGCCGTCGGGCGGCGGCTTCTCCGGCGGACCGTTCCACTCGCAGAACCCCGAGTCGTCGTTCGCGCACATCCCGGGCCTCAAGTGCGTCTGCCCGGCGACGCCCGAGGACGCCAAGGGGCTGATCATCTCGTCGATCGAGGATCCGAACCCGGTGCTCTTCTTCGAGCACAAGCATCTCTACCGTCGCGTGAAGGGCGAAGTGCCTGCGGAGCGCTACACGGTTCCGATCGGCAAGGCGCGCATCCACGCGGAGGGCACGGACGTCTCCGTGATCACCTGGGGAGCGATGGTCTACACGGCGGAGGAAGCCGCGGCCCAGGTGGATGCGTCCGTCGAGATCGTCGACCTGCGCACCGTCATGCCGTGGGACAAGCAGGCCGTGCTCGAATCGGCGCGCAAGACGTCGAAGGTGCTCGTCCTGCACGAGGACACGCGCTCGGGCGGCTTCGGCGCCGAGATCGCCGCGACGATCGCAGAGGAGGCGTTCGAGGACCTCGACGGTCCCGTGCGCCGGATCGCGGCACCCGACACACCGGTCCCGTTCTCGCCGGTGCTCGAGAAGGCATTCATCCCACAGGTGGAGGATGTCGCCCGTGGGCTCAGAGAGCTCGTGGAGTACTAGCAGGCACGAGGAGAGGCGAGGCGCATGTCAACGGGAACCGCAGTCGACGTCGTGATGCCGCAGATGGGGGTCTCCGTCTCGGAAGGGACGATCACCCGGTGGGCCAAGCAGGTCGGCGAGCACATCGAGGCCGACGAGACGCTGCTCGAGATCTCGACCGACAAGGTCGACACCGAGGTCCCGTCGCCGGCGTCGGGCATCGTCACGGAGATCCTCGTCGGCGAGGGCGAGACCGTCGAGGTCGGGACCGTCCTCGCGCGCATCGGCGGCGAAGCAGCCGCCGCGACGCCACCGCCACCGGTGCAGCCGGAGCCCGAACGCCCCGAGCCCGACGCCGCACCGTCCGAGCCGGTGCCGCAGCTGAGCTCAGCCCCAGCCGCCGCCGTCAGCCGGCTGCCGTGTCCGGCGACGCCGGCCGCAGATCTCGGGTCGAACGGCAAGGCGTTCATCTCGCCGGTCGTCGCGCGGATCGCGGGTGAGCACGGCGTCGACCCCTCGCAGGTGCCCGGCACCGGGACGGGCGGACGCGTCACGAAGCGAGACATCCTCGCGTTCATCGAGTCCGGCGAAACCGCCGCTGCTGCGCCGGCTCCCGCTGCGCCCGAGCCCGCTGCGGCCGCGCCGGCGGCACCGCCCGTTGCGCCTTCCGTCGCGCCTCCGTCCCCGCCCCCCGCGGTCACGCAACCACCGGCACCAGCGCCGCCCGCGGCCGTGCCCGCTGCGGCGAGCGCCGAGCCGCTCACGCCGGGGCAGGGCGAGACGTTCGAGCCGATGTCCGCCATGCGGCGCGGCATCGCCGAGCACATGCGCCGCTCGCTCGACACCTCGGCGCACGTGACGAGCGCGATCGAGGTCGACATGACGAACGTCGTCGGCGTGCGCGCGAAGCTGAAGCGGGAGTTCGAGCAGGCCTACGGGGTGAACCCGACCTACCTCGCGTTCATCGCGCGCGCGACGGTCGACACGCTGCGCGACTACCCGTACGTGAACGGCGAGCTCCGCGACGGCCAGATCGTCACGCGGACGTTCGTCAACCTCGGCTTCGCGGTCGAGCTGACCGACGGCAAGGGATTGATCGTGCCCGTCGTCAAGAACGCCGAGACGCTCAACCTGCTCGGAATGGCGAAGGGCATCGCCGACATCGCCGCACGGGCGCGCAGCAAGCAGCTGCTCCCCGACGACGTCGCGGGAGGGACGTTCACGATCACGAACCCCGGCGGCTACGGGACGTTCCACGGAACGCCGGTGATCAGCCAGCCGCAGTCGGCGATCCTCGGCACCTACGCCATCGTGAAGCGGCCTTGGGTGATCACCGACCACGACGGCACCGACGCGATCGCAATCCGGTCGATGATGAACCTCACGCTCACGTACGACCACCGTCTGATCGACGGCGCGCTCGCCGGAAGGTTCCTGCGCGATCTGCGCGAGCGGCTACAGACCTGGGGCGAAAGCGACTACTAGCCGGCCGGCGGCCGGCCCCAGACGACCGTCGCCACGACGTCGAGGTCGTAGCGTCCGTCGCGCGGCTCGAGCGTCGAGCAGACCGCTTCGCGGATCTCGGCTTCGAAGCGATCCCGGTCCGCGAGTCGCGTCGGCGCGAACCCGCTCGCCGAGAAGTGCACTCCGACGAGCTCATCGAGCGTCGGCCGCCACGGCTCGGGAGCAGACTCGTGCCGGCCAAGACGCGAAAAGAGCCCGCGGCGCTCGAGCTCGGCGACCGGGTCGAGCGGCACGAAGTCCTCGTTCCAGCTGTGGCGTCCGTAGACCGGGACGAGGTGCGTCCACAGCTGCTCATCACGCAGCCACTCCCGGTGCACCACGGCGAGGACGCCGGCCTCCTCGAGCGTGCCGGCGATTCGCGGGATCACCACCTCCCAGTCGAACCAGTGGACGCTGTCACCGGCCGACACGAGCGAGTACGGCCTGTCGAGAGCGACGTCCTCGACGCGACGCGACGTGCCAGCGCAGGTTCGCGGCCGCTCCGCCCGCAAGGCCGCAGCCGCGCTCGACCATCGCCTTCGACACGTCGACGGCGTCGACGCGCTCCACCCGTGGCGCGAGACGCCGCGCGAGCTCCCCTGTCCCGCACCCGAGGTCGAGCACGGCGCCGCCTCGCGCGAGGCTCGAGAGGACGTCGATCGTCTCCGCGGGATACGGCGGACGCAGGTGGTAGTGGTCGACGACGTCCTGCCCGCCGAACACCGCGCCGTAGCGCTCCGACCAGCCCTTCGGCTTCGGCTCCACGAATGGCAACGGTACGCTCAGCGGGCATGAGCAGCGCCCGTCTCGTCTCGCTCGGCGTCGTCGACTACCGCGAGGCGCTCGACCTGCAGCGCTCGATCGCGGGTGCCGTCGCAAGCGGAGACGCGCCCGACACGGTGCTGCTGCTCGAGCATCCGCCGACGATCACGCTCGGACGGCGCGCCGAGGCGGGTGAGCTGCACGTCCCCGACGGTGCGTCGGTCGAGATCGTCGAGACCGACCGCGGCGGCAAGTCGACCTATCACGCTCCGGGACAACTCGTGTGCTACCCGATTCTCGACCTCACCCGGCACGGCCAGGACGTGAGGCGCTATTGCCGCGACCTCGAGGACGTGCTGATCCAGACGACCGCCGCCTTCGGGATCGAGTCGACGCGCATCGACGGCCTCACCGGCGTCTGGCTCGAGCGTCCGCCGCGCAAGATCGCGTCGATCGGCATCCACCTGTCGAGATGGATCTCGACCCACGGGTACGCGCTCAACGTCGATCTCGATCCGGCACCGTTCACGGACTGGATCACCGCGTGCGGCCTCGACGGCTACCAGTTCACGTCGATGGCCGAGGAGCTCGGCCGGCCGCTCTCCGTCGACGACGTCCGCCCGGTTGCTGCGGCTGCGTTCGCCGACGTCTTCGACGTCACGTTCACCGAGCAGCCGAGCCCCGTCCTCGGCTGACCGGCGCCTCGCCGGCGTCACAAAGCTCACCGTGCGGCCGGGTCGCCGGCGGACCTGTCAGGTGGCTGCCACCCTCACAAACCATCCACAGTCCGGGCGCGGCCGATTCTGGGCTCGTGTCGGTTCCGGCTCGGCGGAGACGGCCGCGGGCTGTGGGAGAAATGTCCGAGGTGCGGACACGGCCGGTCGGTCGTCACGAACTACCGGCCGCTGCGGTCACGACCACTTGGGACGCGGGCGCACCTCGCGCGTCATGCGCTCGAGCCGATCGAGCAGCGCCTCCGGCTCGTCGGCGACCGCGATCGCGGCGAGGTCCGACTCGCGCACGAAGCCCTCCTCGGTCGCGTGTCGTGCGAGCGCGATCAGCGGGCGCCAGTAGCCCTCGACGTCGAGCAGGCCGATCGGTCGCTCGTGCAGGCCGAGCTGCGACCAGGTCAGCTGCTCGAGCAGCTCGTCGAGCGTGCCGAACCCGCCGGGGAGGGCGACGAACGCATCGGCGAGGTCCGCCATCCGCGCCTTGCGCTCGTGCAGCGAGTCGACGACCTCGAGCGAGCTCACCCCGCCGTGTGCGAGCTCGCGGTCGACGAGGCTCTGCGGGATCACGCCGATCACCTCGCCTCCGGCAGCGAGCGCTCCGTCGGCGACGGCGCCCATCAGCCCGACGCGCCCGCCGCCGAAGACGAGCCCGAGCTTTCGGGAAGCAACCGCCTCGCCGAAGGCGCGCGCCGCCACCGCGTAGGCGGTCAGGCGCCCGCTCGAGGCGCCGCAGAAGACGCAGACGCGCTTCACGCGCCGAGCCTAGCCGCGGCCGTCACGAGCCGAACGCGGTCGTCTACTTTGGCGTGATGTTCGATGTCGGAGACCGCGGCGGCCGTGGCCGGCGCTTCGGCCGAGAGGAGCCGCCGGCGCGGCCGTCCGACCCTGCCGTCCGCAAGGCGAACCTGAGGCGCATCGCCGGGCTGTTCAGCCCCTACCGCTGGCGGCTCGGGGTCGTGCTGGCACTGATCCTCGTCTCCGCGGCGCTCGGCGTGCTGCCCGCCTTCCTGCTGCGGGGTGTGCTCGAGGCGATCCAGGTACAGGACACGCGAAAGCTCGCGATCGGCGCCAGCGGGATGATCGTGATCGCGGTCGTCACGGGCGCACTCGGCGTGTGGCAGACGCTGCTCTCGAACCAGGTCGGCCAGGCGGTGATGCACGACCTGCGCACGGCCGTGTTCCGCCACCTGCAGCGGCTGTCGCTCGCCTTCTTCACGCGGACACGCACGGGCGAGGTGCAGTCGCGGATCTCGAACGACATCGGCGGCGTGCAGAGCGTCGTCACGTCGACGGCGACGTCGATCATCTCCAACGCGACCACGGTGCTCGCGACGATGGTCGGCATGCTCCTGCTCAGCTGGGAGCTCGCGCTGTTCGCGTTCGCGCTCATCCCGATCTTCGTGCTGCTCACGCGACGGGTCGGCAACGAACGGCGGCGCATCGCGAAGTCGACGCAGGAGACGCTCGCCGACATCTCGAGCCTCGTTCAGGAGTCGCTCTCGGTGAGCGGCATCCTGCTCGGGAAGACGATGGGGCGGAGCGAAGAGCTTGCCGATCGCTTCCACGGCGAGTCGGAACTGCTCGCCGACCTCGAGGTGCGCCAGCGCATGGCAGGTCGCTGGATGATGGCGATGATCCAGACCAGCTTCGCCGTGATGCCGGCCGCGACGTACTGGTTCGGCGGCCTCGCGCTGGCCCACGGCTGGTCGACGTCGATCACCGTCCCGACGCTCGTCTCGTTCACCACGCTCCAGGCGCGCCTCTTCTTTCCGGTCGGATCGCTGCTCGGCGTCGGTCTCGACGTCCAGACCTCGCTGGCGCTCTTCGACAGGATCTTCGAGTACCTCGACCAGCCGGTCGACATCATCGAGCCGGCCGAGCCGCGCGCGCTCGCCGAAGCCGGGGACGTCGCTTTCGACGGCGTCTGGTTCCGCTACGACGAGGACGGGCCGTGGACGCTCGAGGACGTCACGTTCACCGTGCCGACGGGCACGACGACGGCGCTCGTCGGCGAGACGGGGTCGGGCAAGACCACGCTCGGCTACCTGACGGCACGACTGTACGACGTCGCGCTCGGCAGCGTCTCGATCGGAGGCATCGACGTGCGTGACCTGTCGTTCCAGTCGCTCACGAGCCTCGTCGGGGTCGTCTCGCAGGAGACCTATCTGTTCCACGCGAGCGTCCGGGAGAACCTGCGCTTCGCGAAGCCGGATGCGACGGACGAGGAGATCGAGCTCGCCGCCCAGGCGGCGCAGATCCACGACCTGATCGCTTCGCTGCCGGAGGGCTACGAGACGATCGTCGGCGAGCGCGGCTACCGCTTCTCGGGCGGCGAGAAGCAGCGGATCGCGATCGCGCGCACCGTCCTCCGCAACCCGCCGATCCTCGTCCTCGACGAGGCGACGAGCTCCCTCGACACCGAGACCGAGCGCCAGGTGCAGGAGGCGCTCGACCGTCTCGCCACCGGACGCACGACGCTCGCGATCGCCCACCGCCTGTCGACCGTCTTCGACGCCGACCAGATCCTCGTCCTCGACGACGGGCGCATCGTCGAGCGCGGACGGCACGACGAGCTGGTCGCGCTCGGGGGCCGCTACGCCGAGCTCGTGCATCGCAACCCGCGCGACAGAACTCCGGCTCTAGACTGAGCGCGATGGAGACGTCTCTGCCCGTCGCCGAGCGCCCGCGCCGCCCCGAGTGGATGAAGGTCCGCGCGCCGTCGCAGAACGGGCGCTACTACGACGTCAAGAAGCTCATCCACGGCGCCAAGCTGAACACGATCTGCGAGGAGGCGCGCTGCCCGAACATCGCAGAGTGCTGGGGCCGGGGGACGGCCACGTTCCAGATCCTCGGAGACACCTGCACCCGTGCGTGCCGCTACTGCTACGTGCATTCGGGGAAGCCCTCGGAGCCGGTCGATCCGCTCGAGCCGCTCCGCCTCGCCGAAACCGCGCGTCGGATGGACCTGAAGCACGTCGTGGTGACGTCGGTCGACCGCGACGACGTCCCCGACAAGGGAGCGGGCCACTACGCGGCGACGATCCGCGCGCTGAAGGCCAAGCTCCCCGCCGCCACCGTCGAAGTGCTGACGCCCGATTTCCTCGGCGTCGAGGAGGCGGCGCTGCAGACCGTGATCGGCGCGCGCCCCGAGGTGTTCAACCACAACATCGAGACCGTTCGGCGGCTGCACCGCCGCATGCGTGGGGCGAAGGCCAGCTACGACGGCGCGCTCGAGCTCCTGCGACGTGCAAAGGAGATCGCCGACTATCCCGTGCTCACGAAGAGCGGGATCATCGTCGGTCTCGGTGAGCGCAACGACGAGGTGGTCGACACGATGCGCGACCTCCGCGCCAACGGCGTCGACGTCGTCACGATCGGGCAGTACCTGCAACCGAGCTCGAAGCACGCGACGATCGACCGCTGGGTCCACCCCGACGAGTTCCGGTGGTTCCGCGAGCAGGGCGAGGCGCTCGGGTTCGGCTCGGTGTTCTCGGGGCCGCTCGTGCGCTCGAGCTACCGCGCCGACGAGCAGCGCCACGCAGCGGCGACCGGCCGCGGCGCCGTCGCGTACTAGAGAGCGGTTACGCCTTGATCGCGATCGGGACGACGTACGACGTCTTGCCCTGACGGATCCCGATCGCGTAGGAGCCGGCACTCGACGGGTTGCCCAGCGCGGCGCCCGGCGCAACCGCGATCTTCATCATCCCGTCGATCAGCGCGAAGCACGTGATCCCGCGATGGATCGGCAGGCTCACGGTCACGGCGCGCCCCGCCACCGTCACCTTCGACGCCGGCACCCCGTTGACGCGAACGTTCGTGACGGCGATCGACCGCGGCACCTGCTCGCTCCGAGGGAGCGTCACGACGACGGCGCCGCCGGTCGGCCGCCCGCATTCGAGCACGGTCGGCACCTGAACGACGAGCCCGACGTTGGACGCGCCCGCTTTGGCGGACGACAACGTCACGCTGGCCTGGTGGTCTGGCGACTGGAAGCCGCCGGCTGCCGCTGCGCCGGCCGCGGCGAGCACTACAGCAACGATCGAGGCCGCTGTTACGCGCGCCTTCATGCGTCGATAGTACCTCGCAACCGCACCGAAAGAATTCGGCAACTACGCCGAGATGCGGGGACTTTTCGGCGCTACTCGTGCGGCTTTGCGAGTGCTCGATAGTCGAGCGCGACGTCGAGGACCGTCTCCTCGACGCCTGCGTCGCGCGCCACGTCGCGCAGCGGCCGCCCGGACGCGACGGCAGCCTTTACGATCTCGCTCGCCTTGTCGTAGCCGATGTACGGGTTGAGGCCCGTCGCGGCGGCGAGCGTGAGCTCCGCGTAGCGCTCGCACTGCTCGCGGTTCGCCTCGATCCCCGCGACGCACTTCTCGTCGAGCAGCCTGGCGGCGGCGGCCAGAAGCTTGATCGACTGCAGCAGGTTCCGCGCCAGCAGCGGGACGAACACGTTCAGCTCGAAGTGGCCCTGCATCCCTCCGACGGCGATCGCCTGGTCGTTGCCGATCACCTGCGCCGCGACCTGCGTCACGACCTCGGGGATGACCGGGTTGACCTTGCCCGGCATGATCGAGGAGCCCTTCTGGAGCTCGGGCAGGGAGATCTCGGCGAGCCCGGCGCGCGGGCCGGAGCCGAGGAACCGCAGGTCGTTCGCAATCTTCGTGAGGCTCACTGCGAGCGTCTTCAGCGCACCGGACGCCTCCACGAGCCCATCGCGCGCCGCCTGCGACTCGAAGGGATCCGCCGGCGGTGAGATCGGCAGGCCGCTCGCTCGCTGCAGTTCGACGCGCACGCGCGCCGCGAACTCCGGGTGGGTGTTCAACCCCGTGCCGACGGCCGTCCCGCCGAGCGGGATCTGCCCGAGCCGCTGCAACGTCGCCGTCACACGTGCATGCCCTTCGCGGACCTGCGCCGCGTAGCCGCCGAACTCCTGTCCCAGCGTCACCGGCACCGCATCCATCCAGTGCGTGCGTCCCGACTTGACGACGTCGTCGAACTCCTGCGCCTTCGCCGCGAGCGCCCCGGCCAGCCCGTCGAGCGCGGGCAGCAAGTCGTTGACCGTCTCGTCGAGCGCCGCAAGATGCACCGCCGACGGGAAGACGTCGTTCGAGCTCTGGCCCATGTTGACGTCGTCGTTCGCATGGACGTCGTCTCCGGCGAGCGTGGCGATCACCTCGTTCGCGTTCATGTTCGACGAGGTGCCCGAGCCCGTCTGGAAAACGTCGATCGGGAACTGGTCGTCGAGCTCGCCGGCCGCCACGCGGTCCGCTGCCTGCGCGATGCGCTCCGCCTTGTCGGGCTCCAGCAGGCCGAGCTCGCCGTTCACGCGGGCAGCGGCAGCCTTGATCCGCCCGAGCCAACGCGCGACCGGCGCCGGGATCGGCTCGCCGGAGACGGGGAAGTTGGCGATCGCCTTGCGCGTCTCGGCGCCCCAAAGCTCGCGCGAGTGCACCCGTTCGCTCACGACGAGGACTGTACCGACCGGCCCGTCTCGAGCAGGTCGCTCCAGCCCGTCACCTTGACCCGCGGTCGCCCGAGCGGCTCGCCCGTGGCGCGCTCGACGGCGTCGATCGCCTGCCAGCCGTCGTACTCGATGAAGGCCGTGTCGCGCTCCTCGAGCAGCGCGGCCAGGTCGCCGCGGTTCGGCGCGACGAGCTTGCCTGCCACGGCGTCCTCGAGCACCAACTCGACGGTCTCCGTCGCATCCTTCTTGTTCGTCCCGATCACGCCGCTCGGCCCGCGCTTGATCCACCCGGCGCAATAGGTGCGCTCGGCGCCGACGACGCGCCCGCGATCGTTGGGGATCACCCCTGCGCGCTGATCGAAGGGAACGCCCGGCAGCTCGACGCCCTGGTAGCCGACGCTGCGCAGGACGAGGCTGCACGGGATCGTTTCCCGAACGTTCGTCGCGCGTGCGACCAGCCGCCCGTTCTCCGTGACGAGGCGATTGCGAACGACCTCCACTGCCTCGACCTTGCCGTCGCCGAGGATCTCCACCGGCGAGACGAGGAAGCGCAGCGCGATCCGCCGCGCCAGGCCCTTCGGCGGCCGCTCCGCGAACTCGCGCAGGAGCTCGACGTTGCGGCGCGCTCGTTCCCGGTCGTGCTCGAGAGCGTCGAGGCTCGCCGCGTCGAGCTCGAGGTCGTGTGGGTCGACGACGACGTCGGAGCCTGCGAGCTCGCCGAGCTCCTGGAGCTCCGGCGGCGTGAACGCGGCCTGCACCGGGCCTCGCCGGCCGAGCATGACGATCTCGCGGATGCCGGACTCCACGATCGCACGCTCGGCGGCGTCGACGGTGTCTGTCGCCGCCAGCTCGGCGGCCGTGAGGGCGAGCATGCGTGCGCAGTCGATCGCGACGTTCCCGTTGCCGACGACGACGACCCGCTCGCCGGAGAGGTCGAACGAGAGGTCCTGGAAGTCGGGGTGGCCGTTGTACCAGGCGACGAACGCCGTTGCCGGCCACGAGCCCGGGAGGTCTTCGCCGGGGATCCCGAGGTGCCGGTCGGTCTGGGCCCCGACCGTGTAGACGACGGCGTCGTAGCGTTCCACCAGTTCGGCGTGGGTGACCGTCCGGCCGACGTCGACGTTGCCGAAGAAGCGAAACCCGGGCCGCGCTGCCGTCTTCTCGAACGCCCGTGAGACCGCCTTGATGTTCTCGTGATCCGGGGCGACGCCGAGCCGGACGAGCCCCCACGGGGTCGGCAACCTGTCGAGCAGGTCGACTTCGACGGACGGCTCGGTGCTGCGGAGCAGCGCGTCCGCGGTGTAGAACCCGGCGGGGCCGGAACCGACGACTGCAACGCTGAGCGCGCTCACGCGCGCGAGCGTACCGCTCTCAGTGACAGCTGCCGCAGCCGCCGGCGTCGGACGGCGCCTCGCCGTCCGCGACCTGGAAGCTCGAGCCGCAACCGCACGCGGAGACCGCGTTCGGGTTTTCGATCTTGAAGCCGGACTCCT
Source organism: uncultured Thermoleophilia bacterium (assembly GCA_963774355.1). Lineage (GTDB taxonomy): Bacteria > Actinomycetota > Thermoleophilia > Gaiellales > Gaiellaceae > PALSA-600. The sequence continues at coordinate 467,140 of CAVZER010000009.1, forward strand.
GCAGAGTCTCCAGGAAGTCGACGGTCGAGCCCTGCAGGTACGGAGCGCTGAACGGGTCGACGACGACCCGGACCCCGTGGAACTCGAGCTCGTGGTCGCCCTCCTGCGGGCCGCGGTCGAACCCGAGCGCGTACTCGAAGCCGCTGCAGCCGCCGCCCTGGATCGCCACGCGCAGCACCGACGCGTCGCCGGTCGGCTCCTCCGCCTGGAGGCCGCGGATCTTTTCGGCCGCCCGCTCGGTGAGGGTCAGCACGGACTCGGTCTGGACCTCGGTGGTCGCCATCGTGCTCGCAGTGTAGCCCGAGGGGGCGGCCATGGGCACTTCGTGACACCTGCAACTCCGATGACTTCACGGTTTCCCGTTCGGTTCGTGCGGCACGCCCGAACCGTGGTAGCGTCGGGCCGCCGGGACTCGAGGAGGCGGGTTTCTTGTTCGACAGCTGGTTGCCGTTCGCGATCTACGGGTTCTTCGCCCTGATGATCCCGACGACGATGATCGTCGGGAGCTTCGTGTTCGCCCAGCGGCCTCACCGCCGCATCCGTGCGCGCTCGGTCCCGTTCGAGTCCGGCGTGTCGAAGGGCCCGCCGCAGCGCCAGCGCTTCACCGTCAGCTTCTACCTGACGGCGATGCTCTTCATCCTCTTCGACATCGAGATCGTGTTTCTGTACCCGCTTGCCGTCATCCTCCACCAGCTCGACTGGTTCGGGTTCTTCGAGTTCCTCACCTTTCTGATCATCCTGTTCGTGGCCTACGTCTACATCTGGCGGAAGGGAGCACTCGAATGGCGCTAGACGGCGACCGTCTTCGCGACCACGGGCTCAAGTCGGAGCGCCTGCTCTGGCCGACGAAGACGTCGAGCCGTTTCGAGGACGAGGTGGACGACCTCGAGCAGCGCGTCGGACTGACGACGCTCCAGAAAGCAGTGGCGTGGGCACAGACCAACTCGATGTGGCCGGACACGTTCGGGCTCGCGTGCTGCGCGATCGAGATGATGTCGATCGTCACGGCGCGCTACGACATCGCGCGGTTCGGGATGGAGCCGTTCCGAGGTTCCCCGCGGCAGGCGGATCTCCTGATCGTGTCGGGTCGCGTCTCGCACAAGATGGCAGCGCCTCTCCGCCAGATCTACGACCAGATGCTGGAGCCGAAGTGGGTGATCGCGATGGGTGCGTGCGCGAGCTCGGGCGGGATGTTCAACAACTACGCGATCGTGCAGTCGGTCGACAAGCTCGTGCCGGTCGACATCTACGTCCCCGGCTGTCCGCCGCGCCCCGAGCAGCTGATCGAGGGGATCGTCCGGCTGCACGAAGCGGTGAAGGCCGGCGTTCCGCCGGCGTATGAGCTTCGGAGCGTCGCCTCGTGACGACGCCGGCCGGCGAGTGGGGCGAGGTGCCCGGGCTCGTCGGAGTCATCGATCAGTACCACGAGACGACCGTGATCGTCGAGACGGAGCGCCTGGTCGATGCAAGCCTGCACCTCCGTGACGAGCGCGGGTTCACGTTCCTCGCCGACATCACGGCGGTCGACTACCTCGGCTACGGAGGCGAGAGCGTGTCGGGTTTCATCGGCACGCCTGCCGGTCGCGACCTGAATGCGCCGATGACGCAGGGGCTCCAGGTCGTCCCTCCGGCGAAGCCCAAGCGGTTCGCAATGAATTACCACCTACTTGCGATCGCGACACCGCCGCGCCGCGTGCGCCTGCAGACGTGGGTCGACGAGGGTGAGGGCGTGCCGTCAGTGATTCCGGTGTGGCCGACGGCGGACTGGCACGAGCGCGAGGCGTACGACCTGATGGGCATCGCGATCGAAGGCCATCCGAACCTGGTGCGGATTCTTCTCGACGACGACTGGGAAGGGCACCCTCTGCGCAAGGACTACCCCCTCGGCGGCGAGCCGGTCCGGTTCTCGGGGGAGGAGTAGCCGTGACGGCAACGGCGAAGCGGCCTCTCGGCCGCGCGATCTACGAAGGCTCGAGGATCCCGCACCCGACCCCGACGGTGCTCGCCACGACGCAGGAGCTCTGGGACACGGGCGACGTGATGACCGTCAACTTCGGGCCGAACCACCCGTCGACGCACGGCGTCCTGCGGTTGGTCGTCGACCTCTACGGCGAGGACGTCACCGGGCTCTACGCGGTCGTCGGTTACCTGCACACGGGTTTCGAGAAGAACATGGAGCACAAGACGTGGTGGAAGTGCATCACGTACCCGGAGCGCATCGATTACGTCTCGTACCAGAACAACGAGTACGTCTTCGTCGCCGCGGTGGAGAAGCTGCTCGACCTCGAGGTGCCGCCGAAGGCGATCTGGATGCGCACGCTGCTCTGCGAGCTGAACCGGATCCACTCGCATCTCGTCTGGCTCGGCACGTCGGCGCTCGAGCTCGGCGCGATCTCGATGTTCTGGTACGCGTTCCGCGAACGCGAGCAGATCCTCGATCTGTTCGAGCTCGTCGCCGGCTATCGCATGCACACGCGGTACTTCCAGGTCGGCGGGCTGGCCGAGGACATCCCGCGCGGCTTCTACCCGCAGACGCGTGCGTTCTGCGACTGGATGCCCCGCGCGATCGACGATTACGAGACGCTGCTGACGCGCAACAAGATCTGGCTCGAACGCACCGAGGGCGTCGGCCTGCTCTCCGCCGACGACGCGATCGCGCTCGGCCAGTCGGGCCCGGTGCTTCGCGCCTCGGGTGTCGACTGGGACATCCGCCGCGACGAGGGTTACCTCGCCTACCACCAGGTGGACTTCCGCGTGCCGGTGCTCACCGAGGGCGACGTCTACGCCCGCTACCGCATCCACATCGAGGAGATGCGGCAGTCGGTCCGCATCGTCGAGCAGTGCCTCGACCGCCTCGAGCGCATGGAAGGCGAGCCGTGGATCGCCGACGACCGCAAGGTCGTTCTGCCGCCGCGACACGAGCTCCACACCTCGATGGAGTCGCTCATCCACCACTTCAAGATCGTCACCGAGGGATTCCGTGTGCCGGAGGGCGAGGTCTACACCGCGATCGAGTCGCCGCGCGGCGAGCTCGGTTGCTACGTCTGCTCGGAAGGTGGGCCGAAGCCGTGGCGCGTCAAGTTCCGCGCGCCGTCGTTCGTCGCTCTGCAGGCGACCGCGACGTGCATGACCGACGCGCTGATCGCCGACATGATCGCGATCGTCGGATCGCTCGACACCGTGATGGGCGAGGTCGACCGGTGACGTCGTTGTACGACGCGATCCAGGAGGAGCGTGCCAGGTACCCGGAGGGCTCGCGCAGCGCCGTGCTGCCGGCGCTCCGGCTCGCGCAGGAGGAGCGCGGCTGGCTGTCGCCCGACGTGATGCGCGAGGTGGCCGACGCGCTCGACGTGACGCCGGCGTTCGTCGCCTCGATCGCGACGTTCTACGACCAGTTCAACACCGAGCCGGTGGGCGAGCACCTCGTCGAGGTCTGCACGAACGTGTCGTGCGCGCTCTACGGCGCGCAGCAGGTGCTCGAGTCGTTCGAGGCCGAGCTCGGCTGCCACGCAGGCGAGACCAGCGGGGACGGCAAGGTGACCTTGCGGACGATCGAATGCCTCGGCGGGTGCGGGTGGGGGACGATCGTCGCGGTCGACCATCGCTATCACCTGCGGGTGAAGCCCGAGGACACGGCGGGGATCGTGGAGGAGCTTCGTGCCGGCTGAGATCAAGGAGATCGTCCTCGCAAACGCCACGACGAGCCTCGTCGACTACGAGGCCTCCGGTGGGTACGCGCAGCTCGCCCGTGCGCGTGCGATGACGCCGTCCGAGGTCACGGATGAGCTGCTCGCCTCCGAGCTGCGCGGTCGCGGCGGTGCCTTCTTCGCCACCGGCCGCAAGTGGTCGTTCGTCCCGTCGAAGGAGCAGATCCCGAAGCCGCACTACCTCGTCGTCAACGCCGACGAATCCGAGCCGGGGAGCTTCAAGGACAACGAGATCCTCGACACGGGTCCCGCACCGCTTCCTCGAGGGGTGCCTCATCACAGCGCACGCTGTCGACTCGACGAACGTGTTCGTCTACGTCCGCGGCGAGTACAGCGGGCCGTACGAGGTCGTGAGAGCCGCGCTCGACGAGCTCACCGCTCGTCCCGACCTGATCGGAGACGTCGACATCGTCCTGCACCGCGGTGCCGGGGCCTACATCTGCGGCGAAGAGACGGCGCTGATCGAATCGCTCGAGGGGAAGCGCGGCCAGCCGCGGTCGAAGCCGCCGTTCCCCGCGATCTCGGGCGTCTACGGCTCGCCGACCGTCGTCAACAACGTGGAGACGATGGCGTCGGTGCCGCCGATCCTCCAGCTCGGCGCGGCGGAGTACGCGAAGCTCGGCGTCGAGAACTCGCGCGGCACACGCGTCGTCTCGGTTTCGGGCCACGTGGTCAACGGCGGCAACTACGAGATCGAGCCGGGCATCTTGCTGCGCGATCTGATCTACGCGGAGCACCTCGGCGGCGGCGTTCCCGGCGGCCGGAAGCTGAAGGCGGTGATCCCGGGCGGGTCGTCGACGGTGATCCTGACCGGTGACGAGATCGACGTCGGCTACGACTTCGACTCGCTGGCGAAGCTGCACACCGCGATGGGCTCGGCCGGCGTCATCTGCCTCGACGAGCGCGTGTGCATGGTGCAGCTCGGCATCCGGGTGAGCGAGTTCTACGAGCACGAGTCGTGCGGCAAGTGCACGCCGTGCCGCGAGGGCACGCGGTGGATGACCGCCATCCTGCGCAGGCTCGAGGCGGGCGAGGCGACGCGACGCGAGCTCGACCTCCTCCTCGACGTCTGCGACCGGATCAACGGCAAGTGCCTCTGCCCGCTCGGCGAGACCGCCGCGATGGCGGTGGCGAGCTACGTCGCGAAGTTCCGGGACGAGTTCGTCGCACACATCGACGGCGGCCGCTGCCCGTTCGGCGACAGCTCCCCGCTCGACCACGTGCTCGCCCCCGTGGCCATGCACTCGGTCGTTCCGGCCGTGGAGGTACCGGCGTGATGCAGTCCGCGGCCGACCTCGTCCAGGTGACCATCGACGAAAGGGTTGTCGAGGTGCCGAAGGGCACAGGTCTCGTCGAGACGGCGCAGACGGCAGGAATCGAGATCCCCGTCTTCTGCTACGAGCCGCGCCTCGGGCCGCCGGTCGGCGCGTGCCGCATGTGCCTCGTCGAGGTGGAGGGGATCCCGAAGCTGCAGGCCGGCTGCACGCTCACCGCGCAGGACGGGATGGTCGTGCACACCGCGCGCACGTCGAAGCTCGCCGCCGACGGCCAGAACGCGACGCTCGAGTTCATCCTCGTCAACCATCCACTCGACTGCCCGGTCTGCGACAAGGGCGGCGAGTGCCCGCTGCAGGACCTGACCTTCCGCTACGGCCCGGGCTCGACGCGGATGGTGTTCCCGAAGCGCACGTTCGAAAAGCCGATCCCGATCTCCCCGCTGATCGCGCTCGACCGCGAGCGCTGCATCCTCTGCTACCGCTGCACGCGGTTCAGCGAGCAGGTCGCCGAAGACGGCCAGCTCGTCGCGGTGAACCGCGGCTCGGAATCGATCATCGCGACCTTCGAGGACGAGCCGTACCGCGGTCACTTCTCCGGCAACGTCACGGAGATCTGCCCCGTCGGCGCGCTGACGTCGACGCAGTACCGCTTCGAGGCACGGCCGTGGGAGATCCAGAACGTGCCGACCGTCTGCGGCCTCTGCCCCGTCGGCTGCAACCTCAGCGCGACCACACGCGAGGGCAAGGTCAAGCGCATCCAGTCGCGGATCCATCCCGAGATCGACGAGGGCTGGCTTTGCGACAAGGGCCGCTTCGCCTACGAGCACCTGCTCGCAGCCGACCGGATCTTGACGCCGCTCCGGCCGAGCGGTCCCCGCCACTTCCAGGAGCTGTCGTGGGACGAGGCGCTCGACGAGGTCGAGCGCATGCTGCGCGCGGGCGACACGTCGACCGTCACCGCTCTCTCCGGCAGCGAGTCCGTCGAAGAGGCCTACGGCCTCGCGAAGCTGCTGCGTCAAGGTCTCGGCGCCCACAACGCCGTCCTGCCCGAGGACGTCCCCGACACGCTCGACGCGACGTACGCGCCGCTCTCGGCGCTCCGCGACGCGAAGACGATCGCGGTCGCCTGCGACGCGCCCGTGATCGAGCGCGCGCCGGTCGTCGACCTGTGGCTGAAGGCCGCAGCCCGGCGGGGCGCGACGATCGGCTACGGCCGTCCAAGCGAGCCCGTCGACGCTCTCGTCACCGACGACCCGTCGCTCGCCGCCGCAGCACCCGCCGTCTACTACCTGCCGCTCACACCGAACGGGCGCGGCGTCACCGACGCCTGGAGCAGTGCCGCCGACGGAGAACCGGGCGACGAGGAGCCGCGCCTGCTCGTGATCTCGGGTGACGAGGCAGCCCGTGATCCGAGCGTTCGAGCGCTCGCCGAGAAGGCGCCCGCCGTGCTCGGCATCGGCATGTTCGAGGAGAGCTTCCGTGGGCTCGCCGACATCGTCCTGCCGGGAACGAGCTACCTCGAGCGCGACGGGACGACCGTCAACCTCGAAGGCCGGCTGCAGCGCCAGCGGCGCGCCGTCATGGCGCCGGCCCCCGACGTGCTCGCCTGGCTGGCCAAGCTGGCGGCGCGCTTCGACGTCGAGCTCTCGCCGCACGCGTCCGTCGTGTTCGAAGAGGTGTCGGCGAAGTGCTTCGGCGGCATCGCGCTCGCCGAGATCGGCGAAAGCGCGCCGCTGCCGCCGCGGGCGGCCGTCGCCGAGAGCCCGCCCGCGACGAGCAAGCCGACGCCGCGGGCGACGCGCCAAGGGCCTGCGCCTCATCGCCTACCGCCCGCTCTTCTCCGGCATCGCCGTCGAGCGCACTCCCGAGCTCGCCTTCCAGCGCCCCGAGCGCGACGTCTGGCTCTCCGCGGAGGACGCGCGCAAGCGGAAGATCAGGAACGGCACGCCGGTGACCGTCTCCTCGAACGGCACCTCGGTCGAGCTGCGAGCCCGGATTGCCCGCGACCTCGCGCCCGGCGCGGTACGCATCGCCGAAGATCACGCGGCAGGCCTCCACGCGACGGTGGAGGTGACCGCCTGATGCACGAGCCCTGGTGGATCACGATCATCAAGGCGTTGATCGTGATCAACGTCGTGATGCTGTTCTTCGCGTTCACGACGTGGCTCGAGCGGAAGCTGCTCGGCCGCATGCAGCTCCGCTACGGCCCCAACCGCGCCGGCCCGAAGGGCCTGCTCGTCCCGATCGCCGACCTGCTGAAGCTGATCCGCAAGGAGGCGTTCTCCCCGAGCGGAGCCAAGGCGCCGCTGTACATCATCGCGCCGATCATCTCGATGTTCACCGCGCTCGCCGCGTTCAGCGTGCTCCCGTTCGGCGCGGGCTGGACCGTCGGCGGCTACTACATCGCCGGCGAGGTCGTGAACGTCCCGATCTCGCTGATCCTGATCTTCGCGCTCGGCTCGCTCGGCATCTACGGCTTCATCATCGGCGGCTGGGCGTCCGACTCGAAGTACTCGATCCTCGGCTCGATGCGCACCTGCGCGCAGCTCGTCTCCTACGAGGTGTCGCTGGCGCTGTCGGTGCTCGGCGTCGTGATGATGGGCCAGTCGCTGAATCTCGTCGCCATCGTCAACAAGCAGGAGAACACGATCTGGTTCTTCATCCCGCAGGCGGTCGGCCTGGCGGTGTTCCTGATCGGAGGCACGGCCGAGACCTCGCGCCCGCCGTTCGACCTGCCCGAGGCCGACACCGAGCTCGTGGCGGGCTACCACACCGAGTACTCGGGCATGCGCTGGGGGGTCTTCCAGGCAGCCGAGTACATCAACCTGCTCGTGCTCTCGGGACTCTGCGTGACGCTCTTCTTCGGGGGCTACCACTTCCCGTGGGTGCACTCGCTCGACGTCCTCGGGCCGATCTGGTTCGTGTCGAAGCTGTTCATCCTCGTGTCGGTGTTCATCTGGCTTCGCGCCACGCAGCCGCGGCTGCGCTACGACCAGCTGATGCGGTTCGGCTGGAAGGTGCTGCTGCCGGTCGCGACCCTGAACGCATTGATCACCGCCGCACTCGTGGTGGCCGTCTCATGAGCGTCGTCCCGAACACCTTCAAGGGCTTCGGTGTGACGCTGAAGCAGATCTTCAAGAAGCCGATCACGCAGCAATACCCCGAGCAGAAGTCGCCTGTCTATCCGCGCTTCCGCGGTCGCCACCGGCTGCACCGCCACGAGAACGGCCTCGAGAAGTGCGTCGGCTGCTCGCTCTGCGCAGCCGCCTGCCCCGCGGACTGCATCCGGGTCGTCGCGGACGAGAACACGCCCGACAACCGCGTGTCGCCCGGCGAGCGCTACGCGCGGATCTACGAGATCAACATGTCGCGCTGCATCTTCTGCGGCTACTGCGAGCTCGCGTGCCCGTTCGACGCGATCACGCTCGGCAACGACTTCGAGATCTCCGAGTACAACCGCGACGACCTCATCTACACGAAGGACATGCTGCTCGCGCCGCCGGTGAAGCGGATGCCGGTCGCCGACCCGGGCCTCTACGACACCCCGATCCCGTTCTACAAGGACCACTCCTAGGTCGCACGCGGTGGCGAACTTCCTCGTCTGGGTCGTCTGGTTCCTCGCCGCGTTCGCGTGCCTCACGAGCGCGCTCGCCGTGGTCAGCTTCCGCAACCCGTTCTACTCGGCGCTGTCGCTGATCGGGAACCTCGGCTCGCTCGCGGTGTTGTTCCTGCTGCTGTCGGGTGAGTTCGTCGCGGCAGGCCAGGTGCTCGTGTACGGCGGCGCGGTGATGGTGATGTTCCTGTTCGTGATCGCCTACCTCGGCGACCGGTCCGAGGAGTCGCCGTGGTCGGGCGGGCCGTCATGGCTCGCGGTCGGGGCGATTTTCGCGGGTGGCGCGATCCTCGCCGAGGTGATCGCCGTCGTCAGCCTCAGCACTGGCAATCTGCTCTCGCAGCCGCGGCACATCACACGGTCGTTCGGCTCGCCCGAGTCGATCGGGCGACTGTTCCTCACCGACCACCTGCTTGCATTCGAGGTCACGTCGATCGTGCTGCTCGTCGCGGCCGTCGGCGGCGTCGTGCTGGGAGCTCACACGCGGCGCGTCGACCCTCTCGACCACGGGGAGAGAGCCGATGCACGGGCCTGACATCCAGTGGTACGTCGTGCTCGCCGCGCTCCTGTTCGCGACCGGCGCGCTCGGCGTGATGCTGCGGCGCAGCCCGCTGATCATCCTGCTCTCCGTCGAGATCATGCTCAACTCCGCGAATCTGCTGCTGATCGCGTTCTCACGGCTGCACGCTCGCGAGGACGGCCAGATCTTCGCCATCTCGGTGATGGCGGTCGCCGCATCCGAGGTCGTCGTCGGGCTCGGCATGATCGTCGCGCTCGGCCGGCGCAACGTCGAGATGGACGTCGACAAGCTGCGGACGCTGAGGGGATAGCCCGTGACAGCAGCGACCTGGACCTGCCTCCTGCTTCCGCTCGCCTCCACGATCGTGATCACGGTCGGCGGAACGCTGATCTCGCGCCGCGTCGCCGGGTGGATCTCGACGGTGACGCTGTTCGGATCATTCGTGGCGGCCTGCGTCTCCTTCGGGATCCTCCTCGGCGAGGACCCAGCGGAGCGAAGCCACACGACGACGTCGTGGACCTGGCTCTCGGCCGGGCAGTACCACTTCGGGTTCTCGCTGCTCACCGACCAGCTGAGCGTGATGATGATGCTGATCGTCTCCGGCGTCGGCGGCTTGATCATCCTCTACTCGCTCGGCTACATGCACGGGGAGAACGAGGAACGGCGCTACTTCGCCTACATGTCGCTGTTCGCGTTCTCGATGCTGCTGCTCGTCCAGGCAGCGAACCTGCTCTTGCTGCTCGCCGGCTGGGGCATGGTCGGCCTCTCGAGCTACCTGCTGATCGGCTTCTACCAGGAGCGCCCGTCGGCGATCGCAGCGGCGAAGAAGGCCTTCGTGATGAACGCCATCGGCGACGCGACGTTCGCGTTGGCCCTGTTCCTGCTCGTGCAGCAGACGGGAACGCTCAACTACTCGACTGTGTTCGCCGCGGCGCCCACGAGTGGCGCCGCTGCCAACCTGATCGCGCTGGGGCTGCTCGGAGGAGCGCTCGCGAAGAGTGCACAGATCCCGCTGCACACCTGGCTCCCGGACGCGATGGAAGGCCCCACGCCGGTCAGCGCGCTCATTCACGCCGCCACGATGGTCACCGCCGGTGTGTACCTGATCGTCCGTTGCCACACGCTGTTCGAGAACGCCTATGTCGTCCGTGACCTCGCGGCCGGCCTGGGCGCCGCCACGCTGCTGATGGCCGGGCTGATCGCGCTCGTCCAGGTCGACATCAAGCGCGTGATCGCCTACTCGACGATGTCGCAGATCGGCTACATGTTCGTCGCCGCGGGACTCGGCGCGTTCGCGAACGCGATGTTCCACCTGATGACGCACGCGTTCTTCAAGGCATTGCTCTTCCTCGCCGCCGGGCTCGTCATCCATGCACTCGCCGGTGAGCAGGACATCAGGAAGCTCGCCGGCGTCGGCAAGCTGATGCCGAAGACCCGGGCGATGTTCCTGATCGGGTCGCTCGCGCTCGCCGGCATCTTCCCGTTCGCCGGGTTCTTCTCGAAGGACGAGATCCTCTCGGCGGCGCTCGCATCCGGCTGGTACGGGCACGTGCTCTACGTGATCGGGATGATCGGCGCGTTCCTGACCGGCCTCTACACGTTCCGACTCGTCTTCATCGTCTTCACCGGCGAACCGACAGCGTTCGTGCGCGAGCACTATCACGCGCACAAGGGCAAGGAAGGGCCGTTCACGATGCTGGTGGTCGTGTTCGTGCTGGCGGTGCTGTCGACGATCGCGGGCTTCATCCAGTGGGAGCCTCTGTGGGGCTACGTGTCGAAGTGGCTCGATCCGGTGGCTCCGCCGATCGTCGTGCCGACGGGCCGTGACGACTGGGTGTCCTCGGGCGTCGCGATCGTGCTCGCACTCGCGGGAGCCGGAGTGGCCTGGGCGATCTACTCGGCGAAGCGCGTCGAGGCGCCGAAGCCCTGGGCCGTCCTCGAGCACAAGTTCTACTGGGACGAGATCTACGACGTCGTCTTCTACCGCAGCTCGGACCTCCTGGCCCGCAGCCTCGGCGCCCTCGTCGAACGCCCGCTGATCGCGGGCTCGCTGTCGCTCCTCGGCGAGGGCGTCTCGAGCGGCGCACGCGAGCTCGGCCGCGCCCAGACCGGCCTCGTCCGCTCGTATGCGCTCGCCCTCACGGCCGGGCTCGCCGTCCTCCTCGTCGTCTTCATCGCGGTCAAGTGACGACGCTCCTGATCGTCCTGCCGTTCGCCGGCGCCCTGCTCGTGCTGATCGCCCCGCTGACCGCCTACTGGCTCGGCTCCCTCGCGGCGCTGATCTCGCTGATCGAAATCGGTGCGTGGATCACGACGGTGGGCAAGTTCGACTTCGGAGACCCGAGGCTCCAGTTCGCGCAGCAGCGATCGTGGATCCCCGACCTGAACGTCTCCTACCACGTCGGGCTGTACGCCTTCTCGCTCTGGCTCGTCGGGATGACGACGATCGTGATGGCGGCCTGCATCATCTACGGCTGGTGGGTCAACCGCGCTCGGGCGCGTGCGTACTTTTCGCTCATGCTGGTGCTCACCGGCTCGATCGTCGGCGTGTTCACGGCGCAGGACCTGCTGCTCTTCTATGCGTTCTTCGAGGCGATGCTGATCCCGCTCTACATCCTGATCGGCGTCTGGGGCGGTGCAGCGCGACTGCGCGCGACGATCGTCTTCGTCGTCTACACGGTCGTCGGATCGTTGTTGATGCTCGCCGCGATCGTCGCCTACGGCCTGCAGGAGGGGACGTTCGACCTGACGACGATCCGGCAGAGCTCGTCGACCTGGATCTTCCTCGGCTTCGTGATCGCGTTCGTGATCAAGTCGCCGCTCTTCCCGTTCCACGGCTGGCTCGCCCCGACCTATCGCGAGTCGCCGCCCGAGGTGGCGGCCGTCCTCTCCGGCGTCGTGTCGAAGGCCGGCCTCTACGGGTTGCTCCGGATCGTGATCCCGAAGTTCCCGACACCGGTCCACGACTGGCGGGTCGTCTTGCTGATCCTCGCGTCGGTGTCGCTCATCTACGGCTCGCTGCTCGCCTTCCGCGCCCGTGACTTCCGCGGCGTCGTCCTGTACTCGTCGCTCGCCCAGTCGGGGCTGATCGTGATCGGCCTGCTCGCGAACAACGACCTCGGCTTCGACGGCGCCGTCCTGCAGATCGTCAACCACGCACTCATCTCGGCGTCGCTCTTCCTGATCGCGGCCATGGTCGAGCGCCGCTGCTCGACCGGTGAGTTCCGGCTGCTCGGCGGCATGGCCCGCGGCCGGCCCGCCCTCGCCACCGTCGTCCTGACCGCCGGCGTGATCGCGCTCGCCGTGCCGTTGTCGTCGGCCTTCGCCGGCGAGTTCCTGATCCTCGCCGGCGTGTTCCAGCAGGGCTGGGGCTGGGCGGTCGTCGGCGCCGTCAGCATCGTGCTCGCGGCGATGTACGTGTTGCGCGCGATCTCCGGCGTCCTGCACCAGGACGTCGGGCCGGCGGTCCCCGAGTCCGCGCTCGACCTCCGGCTGGGCGAGCTCGCCGTCGTCGTGCCGCTGCTGCTGTGCCTGATCGGGCTCTCCGCGTGGCCGAATCTCATCTCGGGCCACTCGTTCGGCGGCAACCATGCCGCGTCGACGATCCAGCAGGGGCTGCCGTGATCGCCCACCCTCACGTCGACTGGCTCGCGCTCTCACCGACGCTCGCGATGCTCGGCGCAGTCGGTCTGCTCCTGATGGTCGCGGTGTTCGTCCCCCGCCGGCAGCGGAAGGGAACCGCCGCCGTCCTCTGCTTCGGCGGCTTCGTCGCGGCGTTCGCGCTCGCGGTCGTCGTCGCCGCCAAGACGCCGAACGGCTCGCCGATCGTCGCCGACTCGATCTTCCGCGACCGGTATTCCGCCTTCGGACAGCTCCTGGTCGCGGGATGCGGCGCCGTCGCGGTGCTCGTCAGCTTCGGTGAGCAATGGAGCGAGGACCACCTCGCGGAGTACTACGCCCTGCTCGCGGCAGCCGGCGCCGGTATGGCGTTCTTCGTCCAGGCCGCCAACCTGATGACGCTGTTCCTGGGCCTCGAATGGTTCTCGATCGCCCTCTACGTGCTGAGCGCGATCGACATCGACCTGATCGGATCACTCGAGGCGGGCCTCAAGTACCTGATCGTCGGCGCCGTCGGCTCGGCAACGCTGCTGTTCGGATCAGCGCTCGTCTACGGCGCGACGGGCGAGCTGTCGTTCGACAAGATCGCCGCCGCGGGTCACGCGCACTCGGCGCTGCTCGTCGCGGGGCTCGCGATGATCATCGTCGGACTCGCGTTCAAGTCGTCAGCGGCCCCGTTCCACATGTGGACGCCCGACGCGTACCAGGGCGCACCAACCCCGGTGACGGCGTTCATGTCGTCGGCCACCAAGGTCGCAGCGCTGATGGTCACCTACCGCGTCCTGCAGACCGCGTTCCCGGCCGACCAGCGGCTCTGGCAGCTCGCGATCGCCGTGATCGCATGCATCTCGCTCGCCTGGGGGAACATCGCCGCGCTCGTCCAGCGGAACGTCAAGCGCATCCTGGCGTACTCCTCGGTCTCCCACGCAGGCTTCATGCTGATCGCCGTCGCGGCGGCGAGCTCGCTCGGCGTGCGTGCGCTCCTCTTCTATCTGATCCCCTACACCGCGATGTCCATCGGGGCCTTCGGCGTCGTCGCGGCACGCGAGCGCGAGCTGCAGAGGCCGGTGACGCTCGACAATCTCGCCGGGTTCGGGTGGGAGCGCCCGTTCCTCGGCATCTCGCTCTGGGTGTTCATGCTCGGCATGCTCGGCTTTCCGCTGACGGGAGGCTTCATCGGCAAGTTCTACGTCTTCTCAGCGGCATACGACAGCGGCCTGTGGTGGCTGGTCGTCGCCGGGGTGATCGCGACGATGATCTCCGCCTACTACTACCTCGGAGTGGTGCGTGCGATGTACTTCCGCGAGTCCGCGGAGATGCAGCTCGCCCCGGCCGGCGGGGCACCTCCGCGCGAGGTCGTCTTGAGCGGCGCCGTCGTCGTCTGCCTCGTCGTCACGATCGGCTCGTTCTTCGCCGTCCAACCGCTGATCGACGTCGCCACCTCGGCGGCGAGCGCGATCCACTTCTAGAACTTCTCGGGGACGGGAGGCCCGCTCCCGGGCGGGGCGGTTTTTCTATGCTCACCCCGTCCCCGGTCAACGACGGAAAGGATCGGTTTGGCAACGCTCACCTGGCTCGGCCACGCCTCGTTTCGGCTCGACACCGACGGAGGCAGCCGCATCTATGTCGACCCGTTCCTCTCTGGGCCGACGTGCCCCGACAGTGAACGCGAGCCCGAACGCGCCGACGCGATCGCGCTCACACACGGGCACGGCGACCACACCGCCGACGCGGTCGGGCTGCACCAGCGGCTCGGCTGCACGCTCTTCGGCATGGTCGAGCTCGTAGCGTGGCTCAACGGGCAGGGCGTCCCCGACGACAAGCTGGTCGGCTTCAACAAGGGCGGCACCGTGGACGTCGCCGGCGTCCCGGTCACGATGACGCATGCGTTCCACTCGAGCTCGGCCCCGGACGGGACGTACACGGGAGAGGCGGCCGGATTCATCTTCGACCTCGGCGACTCGTCCATCTACTTCGCCGGCGACACGACGGTGTTCGGCGACATGGCGCTGATCGCGGAGCTCTACTCGCCGACGGTCGCCGTGCTGCCGATCGGCGACTTCTTCACCATGGGGCCGCGGGAGGCGGCGAAAGCGCTCGAGCTGCTCGGCAACCCGCGCTGCGTCCCGTGCCACTGGGGAACGTTCCCGATCCTCACCGGAACGCCGGACGCTCTCGCGGCCCTGACGCCGGCGACCGTCGAGCGCATCGCCCCGGGAGACTCGATCACGCTGTGAGAGAGCGCTGGTTCGGGGCGACCGGCAAGCGGGTGCCGGAGATCGCGCTGGACGGCGAGCTCGAGCTGACGGGTGCCCTCGTGCTCGACTCGCCGGGAGACACGGCCGCGCTCGAGGCTGCCCACGCGGAAGGTCGCCCGGTCGTGATCCGCGCAGGGACAGCCGCCGAGGTCAAGGCGGCACTCGCACGACCCGAGGTTGCGTGCGCGCTCGTCGCGGATCCGGCGCTCCTCGATCTCGACCTCACCGAGCTGACCTATGGCTGATCCAGTCGTCGCCACCTACTCGATCGCCGCCTGCGACCTCGACGCCGGCCAGTGGGGCGTCGCCACGCAGTCGAAGTTCCTCGCGGTCGGCTCGATCGTGCCGTGGGCCGAGCCCGGCGTCGGCGCGATCGCGACGCAGGCCTACGCGAATCCGCGCTACGGGCCCGACGGGCTCGCGCTCCTGCGCGACGGGGTCTCCGCCGACGAGGTCGTGCAGCGGCTGACCGGCGCCGACGACGGGCGCGACCACCGCCAGCTCGGCGTCGTCGACCGTGACGGCCGCGGCGCCACGTACACGGGCTCGGCCTGCATGGAGTGGGCCGGCGGCATCGCCGGGCAAGGCTTCTCGGCGCAGGGGAACATCCTGGTCGGCGCCGCGACGGTCGGCGCGCTCGCCGAGACCTTCACGGCCACGACGGGTCGACCTCTCGCCGAGCGGCTGCTCGAGTGTCTCGCCGCGGCGCAGGAAGCCGGCGGCGATCGCCGCGGCCAGCAGTCTGCGGCGCTCCTCGTCGTCGAGCGCGACGGCGGCTACGCCGGCCTCTGCGACCTCGTCGTCGACCTGCGCGTCGACGATCACGCAGCGCCGGTCGCGGAGATCACGCGCCTGTACGAGCTGCACTCGCTCCTGTTCGGGAAATCGCCGTCGTCGAGCTGGCTGCCGGTCGACGACGAGCTGCGGCGTGAGCTGTCCGAGCGCCTCGCGCGCCTCGGCTACGACGGCGAGCTCGACGACGCGTTCGTGGCCTGGGCCGGGACCGAGAACCTCGAGGAGCGCGTCGCCGGCGTCGAGCGGATCGACCCCGTCGTGCTCGAGGAGCTGCGCAAGCGGTGACCGTGAGGAGGAACGCCTACGAGGTTGCGCACGTCGACGACCTCGAGGCGATCCCGATCTCACACGGGCTCGTCTGGCGCCCGGTCCGCAAACGCTTCGACGTTCGGGCGTTCGGCGTCAACGCGTATACCAGCGAGGAGACGGGCGGTCAGGTCGTCGAGGAGCACACAGAGAGCCAGCTCGGCCACGAGGAGATCTACGTCGTCCTGCGCGGCACGGCGACATTCACGCTCGACGGCGAAGACGTCGAGCTGGGCGCGGGCACGCTCGTCCACATCGCCGACCCCGAGGTTCGCCGCGTCGCGATCAGCCACGACGCCGACACAGCCGTCCTGGCGCTCGGCGGCAAGCCGGGCGAGCCGTACACCGTTTCGGCGTGGGAGGCGATGTTCGCCGCTATGCCGGCGACCCGGCGCGGCGACTGGAACGAGGCGATCCGGTTGCACGAGGAGGCGCTCGCCGAGCGGCCGGATCACCCAGCGCTCCTCTACAACCTCGCCTGCGTTGAGGCCCGGGCCGGTCGGACCGTCGACTCGCTCGGCCACCTACGGCGCGCCGTCGAGCTCGAGCCGAAGTGGGCAGCCTACGCCCGCTCAGACACCGACTTCGCCTCGATCCGCCGCGAGCCGGGGTTCCCGGCATGACCCGCTCGTGGACGGTGGTCTCGCTCGACGAGGCCGAGCATCGGCGCGGATGGATCCCGTTGCGCGAGCAGCTCGACGTGCAGGCGTTTGGGGTCAACGCGTGGTCGGTCGAGAGCGTCGGTGATCCCGTCATCCCCGAGCACGACGAGCGTCAGGTCGAGCACGAAGAGCTCTACGTCGTCGTCCGCGGCCACGCGCGCTTCACGGTCGCGGGCGACGAGCTCGACGCGCCGCAAGGGACGATCGTCTTCGTCCGCGACCCCGCCGTCCGCCGCGGGGCCGTCGCGACCGAGTCCGACACCGTCGTGCTGTCGGCCGGGGCGAAGCCGGGCCGCGCCTTCTCGCCGTCGGCGTGGGAATGGATCGCGCGGGCATTCCAGCCGTACCACGACGGCGACTACGAGGCCGCGCTCGCAGGTTTTCGCGAGGGCCACGAGGAGTTCCCGTCGGACTGGGCCCTGCTCTACAACATGGGCTGCATGGAGGCCCTCCTGGGGCGACGCGACGATGCGATCGTGCATCTTCAGGCCGCATTCGAGCTCGGCGCGGACACCGACCCGCTCGCCGACGACGACCTCGCGTCGCTACGCGACGACTCAGAGCTCGTCGCGATCGCCCGGGAGGCGAACGCCCGCCGCCAGAGCGCGTAGCGCCGGCACCGGGTCGGCACGCGGTCGTGCGACGAGCAGGACCGCGCCGAACTCCGCATCCGGCGTCAGCGCGTCGACGAGCAGCTGCAGGCCGACCGCCAGGGCGAACGCTTTGTGCGACTGGTCGCCGCCGAACGGGACGAGCTCCTCGGGTTGCGCTCTGCCGGCGAGCACGTCGCCGTGGGTGACGGCGCCCATCGAGACGTCGACTGCGAGGGGACGCCCATCGGAGGACGGCACGGCGACGGCGAGCGGGTTCGTGCCCGTCAGCGGCGGGCCGCCCGCCGGGGAAGGCAGCCGGCGCGGCGACGTCGCGGTGAGCGCGGCGACCAGGCCGCCACGTGCGAGCCGCCTCACCCAGTAGCCGAGCGCCCCGGTCGGAAAGGTGCGCGAGCACACGACGAGGCGTGCAGTTCGAGGCGGCGAGGCGAGCTGCGCGTCGATGACGGCTGCGAGCGTCAGGTAGCCGAGCGCGCCGTTCCCGTCCCAGCGCTCGTAGCCCTCCGCCTCTTCGACCCGCGCCGGACGCGCGCCGGGCTCGAGATCGTCGAACCCCTCGAGCCACTCGATGCGGCCGAGCCCGTGGCTCGCCAGCCCGCGCTGCTCGGCCCAGAGGAAGTGCGCGGCGAGGGTTTCGGCGTCGGCGTCGGAGAAGCCGAGCGCGAGCAATCGCTGCAACGCGTCGCCGCCGGCAGCAGCCACCGTGACTACGAGACGAGCGGCAGCGTTCGCGTGAAACCGCCGACACGGTTCGCGTCGATCGTCACGGCGATTCGCGTGATCTCGGCGGCCGGCGGGCTCTCGGGATCGGCGAGCACCAGCGGCGTGCCGTCGTCGGCCGACGCGCGAACGCGTGCGTCGAGCGGCACACGGCCGAGCAGCGGCACCTCGAGTTGCTCGGCGAGACGTTCGCCGCCGCCGGAGCCGAACACCTCGGAGCTCATGTTCTCGACCACGCCGACCAGCCGCATGCCGGTCTTCTGCGCCATCGCCGCCGCGCGCGCCGCGACCTCCTGGGCGAGCGGCTGTGGTGTCGTCACCACCACCGCCTCCGCGCGCGGCAGCAGCTGTCCGAGCGAGATCGACACGTCACCCGTTCCAGGCGGCATGTCGACGAGCAGGACGTCGAGGTCGCCCCAGTGGACGTCTTGCAGAAACTGCTCGAGCGCGCGATGCAGCATCGGCCCGCGCCACATCACCGGCTGGTTCTCGTCGAGGAAGAACCCGATCGACATCAGCTTCATGCCGTGCCCGACCGGTGGCACGATCATGCGGTCGACGGCGACGGGCCGCTGATTCACGCCCAGCATGTACGGGATCGAGTGCCCGTAGATGTCGGCATCGAGCACGCCGACCTCGTGCCCGGATGCAGCCAGCGCCGCGGCGATGTTCACGGTCAGCGTCGACTTGCCGACGCCTCCCTTGCCCGAGGCGACGGCAATCACGCGCGTCGTGGCCGGCAGCTGGATTCCCTTCTGCTCTCCCCCGCCGCGGAGCTTGGTGGTCAGCGCAGCACGCTCGTCGGGCGTCATCACGTCGAATCGGACCTCCGTCGACGACACGCCCGCAAGGCTGCCGACGTGCCGGCCGACCTGATCCTCGAAGCTCGAGCGCAGCGGGCAGCCGACAACGGTCAGCGCGATCGTGACGGTCACGGCCCCGCCGTCGACCTCGACGCCTCGAACCATGTCGAGCTCGGTGACGGGACGTCTCAACTCCGGGTCGATGACGCGCTCGAGCGCGGCGAAAATGTCGTCGCGAAGGCTCACCCCGGGAGCTTACGCTCCCGGAGGAGCTCAGATGCGATCGGAGCCGAACAGACGCCGCAGGAACGCGAGGATCGTCGCAAGCGTCGACCCGGCCGCCGGTTGCGAGCCGTCGCTCGACCCGTGATGGTCGAGGGAGGAGAAGGACGATTCCGCGCTCACGGGCGTTCGTATCGGCGGCCGCCGACACCGGCATGAGCGCCCGGACGAGCTATTTGGGCAGGAGCGCCGCCGCGAGCCTGTCGCAGAGCGCTTCCGTCCCGGCCGCAACGACCCGGGAGCGCGCCTCGAGGTCGAGCGGAGCGGCCCCGAACGGGGGCGCCTCCGGCAGTTCGATCGCCAGCCCGCGCTCACGCACGAGCAGCTGGGCGGCGGCGATGTCGACCGACCGCGCCCCTTTCAGCGACACGACCCCGTCGACCCTCCCTGCGGCCAGGTGACAGAGCGTGACCGCGAGCGACCCCATGACACGGAGCCGATGTGCGACGCCGACGAAGCGCGCGGCATTCTCGGCGACGAACGCCGTCGTCGTCGCCTCGAACGACAGGATCTCGAGCTCGTCCTTCGGTAGCTCCTGGAGCGCCGTGCCGTCGAGCAGCGCTCCGCGACCTTTGATCGCGGTCCACTCCTCGCCGGTCCCGAAGTCGTAGACGTAGGCGGTGTGCACGTCGTCCATCGTGCGCCCGTCCGCGATCGCGATCGAGACGGCGAAGAACGGGATCCCGCGCTTGGCGTTCAACGACCCGTCGATGGGGTCGACGACGACGGTGACATCGCCGTCGCCCTCGACGCCGATCTCCTCGCTGACGATGCGCGCACCGGTGCTCTGCAACCGCTCCAGGATCGCCCGCTCGGCGGCGGCGTCGACGGCGGTCGTCTCGTCGCCCCCCTCGCCGTCGCCGACGACCGGCTCGCGCTCGGCCCGCGTCGGCAGGTCCTCGAGGACGCGCGTGACGTCGGCGCGCGCCTCGCGGCAGAGAGCGAGCCAGTCCTCGCTCGTCAAACCCACTGCGGCTCAAAGCGGATACAGGACGAGGCCGGACGTGAGCTTCGGATAGAAGAAGGTCGACTTCTGGGGCATCGTCTCGCCCGCGTGCGCGAACCGCGCGACCTGTTCGACCGTGACGGGCTCGAGCAAGAACGCCGCCTCGGCGTCGCCACGGTCGACCGCCGCGATCGCCGCCGCCGCGTCCGCCGTGTAGGTGACGCCTTCGGGGCGAAGCGCGTCGACGACCCGTGGACCGAAGTCGTCGTCGGTCTGCACGCGCAGGTAACGACCATCGCGGTAGAGCGTCACGCCCCCGTTCGGACGGTCGATCTCGACGCCGGGAACGTGACCCACGTGCCGCGCGAGCCGATGCGTGGGGAAGATCTCGAGACCAGGCGCGTGCGCCGAGACGAGCACCGCGAACATGTGCGTCGCCGCCGGGTCCTCCTCGCGGTACGAGACAGCGGTCTCGTAACGGTGGTGCCCGTCGGCGATCAGAAGCGGCGTGTCGATCGCCAACTCCTCCTGCGACGCGATCTCCCACATCCGCGTGCGCACGCCTCCCTCCTCGACGTCCAAGTCGGGCGTGCCGGTGGGGGGCTGGAACGGCGGCTCGCCGTCGTAGAGCACGAAGATCGGCTCGAGCTGGGTGTGCGTGGCGCGAAGCAGCCGCAGCCGCCCTTCCTTCGGTCCGGCGTGCGTCCGTTCGTGCGGGAGCACATCGCCCTGTGCGTAGGGCGTCACCGGAATCGCCGCGCCGATTCCCTCGCGTGTCCGCGCGACGCCGTCGGGCCCGGTGTAGTCCTGCGCGATCCACCAGTACGACGGCGGGCCCTCGACGAGCACGCCCCGGCGGCGCCAGTCCGCCAGCTCGCGCGCTGCGTCCTCCGGCGTGTCGGGCAGCGTCAGGTGGACGATGTTGTAGGGGCTCCGGGCGAGGTAGCCGGCACGAGCCTCGTCGGAGATCACGTCGTACGGCGGGGCCACCAGCTGGTCGAGCGGTCCGGCCACGGCCGGGTCGAAGCGGAGCGGACGGAACGGCCTCACCGCGGGCATGCTTGGAGCCTAATGATCGCCACGCTCGACGCCGCGGCGGCGTGGGTCGACGAGGCCGGCCTCGCACTCCTCTTTCCGAAGGCCGACGTCGTCCTGCCCTCGCTCTGGGACCAGGTTGCCGGCGAGACCGATGCGCCCCACGCGGTCCGCGAGCCGGACGGGACGTTCGTCGACTGGTCGGAGGGAATGGAGTTCCTCTGGAGCGCGAAGGACGAGCTGCCGGCGCGCGGGCTCGTCTGCGTCGGCAAGCACGTCGCACGCGTGACCGCCTGCATCGCGCCCCGGGTGTTGCCGGCACTCGTCGCGCAGACCGACCGACCCGAGCCTGAAGGCCTCGAAGGCGAGCTGGTCGCGGCGGTCCGCTCGGCCGGGCCGCTGACCGGAGCCGAGCTGCGTGCACTGGTCGGTGCACCGAAGAAAGAGGTCGACCGCGGGATCGCCGCGCTCCATCGGCGCCTCGTGCTGACGAGCTCGCACCTCGTTCGCTCCGACAGCGGCTGGGGCGCGCTGGCCCACGATCTCCTCGAGCGGAAGTGGAAGCTTCCCCGACGGCGGCCGCCCGCCGACGAGGCACGCCGCGAGCTCGCCCGCGTCGTCTTGACGGGCGCCGGAGAGCTGACCGCAGCCGACCTCGGCGCCGTGCTCGGCTGGCGCCGGCGCGTGGCCGCCGAGGTGCTGGACGAGGTCGCGGAGGGGCGAGAGCTCGGCGACTTCCGCATCTGGACGGCTCCGTAGACTGGCGACGTGACGATCGCGGAGCTGCAGGAAGACCGGGTCGTCGAGGCCGTCTATGCGGTCAAGGGCAAGCGCAAGCTGCGCACCCGCGGCGGCGCTCCGTACCTCGCGCTCGAGCTTGTCGACCCGACGGGAAGGATCGAGGCCCGCGTCTGGAGCGACGTCGAGCTGCTCGACGGCCGCTTCGCCGAAGGCGACGCCGTCCGCGTGCTCGGACGCGTCGAGCGCTTTCGCGACCGCCTTCAGCTCGACGTCCGCTCACTCGAGGCCTCCGATGTCGACCCCGGATCGCTGACGCCGACCGCAAGGCGCGACATCGACGAGTTGCAGGGCTTCCTCGAGTTCCTCGTCAGCGAGGTCTCGCACCCCGGCCTCGCCGAGACGGTACGGGCCGTGCTCGCCGACGCGCCGCTCGAAACGCGGCCGGCGACACCCGACTCCCACCACTCGTACGCCGGCGGCCTCCTCGAGCACACAGTCGGCGTGGCGACGATCTGCCGCGAGACGGCACAGCTGCATCCGCGCCTGCGCAGCGAGCTGCTGCTGGCGGCCGCACTCGTGCATGACGTCGGTCGTGTGCTCGAGCTCGGGCCGGGCCCCGGGTTCGCGATCACCGAGGAGGGGCGGCTGCTGGGACACGTTCAGCTCGGGATCAGGCTCACCGACGAGCGGGCTTCCGGGTTGACGTCGATTCAGAAGGCCGAGCTCCTGCACTGCATCGCCGCCCACCACGATCTCCGAGCGGCGCGAACGGCCGAGGCTTCCGTGCTCCACCACGCGAACGCGCTCGACGCCGTCGCCGCGACGCGACCTACCGGTTGAACGCCCTCGCCCTCGCGCTCGGCGCGAGCGTGGCGTGGGGTGTCGCGGACTTCGTCGGGCCGCTCTGGGGACGCACGTGGGGCGCGCTCCGCGTGCTGCTGTGGGCGCAGGTCGCGGGCGTCGCCGCCATCGCACTCGCCGTCGCGGTTCGCGGCCAGGGCCCTCACGGCTGGGAGATCCTGTTCGCAGTGCCGGCCGCGCTGGCGGGCACGCTGGGCCTCTACGCGTACTACCGAGGCATGGCCGTCGGCGCCATGAGCGTGGTCGCCCCGATCGCCGGCGTCTCGGCGGTGGTGCCGGTCGCGTTCGGGATCGCGGCGGGCGACAGCCTCTCGGCCCGGCAGGTCGTCGGGATCGTCTTCGCGATCGCGGGTGTCGGCCTCGCTTCGCTCGAGCATCAAAACGGCGTGCCGCGAATCGCGGCCGGCGTCGGCCTGGCGGTGCTGGCAGCGATCGGCTTCGGCTTCTACTTCCCACCGATGCACGCAGCCGGGAAGGCTGACTTCTGGTGGGCGTCTCTGCTCTTCCGCACGACGGCGTTCGCGATTGTCGCGGCCGCCGTCGCCGTGCGACGGCCGGCGCTTCGCCTGCGTCCGCGCGACCTTGCGATCGTCGCCGCGGTCGGCATCGGTGACACGCTCGGCAACGTGCTCTTCGCGGCCTCGGCGAGCCACGGCCTCGTCAGCCTCACCTCCGTGCTCGCCTCGCTGTACCCGCTCGTCACCGTTCTGCTCGCGGCGGCGGTGCTGCACGAGCGCGTCTCGCGCCCACAGCGGGCCGGGATCGCGCTCACGCTCGCCGGCGTGGTGCTCATCTCCCTCTAGAACGGCGCAGCCCTCTTCCTATACGTTGAAGCGAATGTTCAGCACGTCGCCGTCGCGCACGACGTAGGTCTTCCCCTCGAGCCGCTGCTGGCCGCGCTTCGCCACCTCCGCGTGCGAGCCCGCTGACACGAGGTCCTGCCAGTCGACGACCTCGCAGCGGATGAAGCCGCGGGCGATGTCGGAGTGGATCGCGCCGGCGGCATCGAGCGCGGTCTCGCCTGAGCGGAGCGTCCACGCGCGCGTCTCCTTCTCTCCTGCCGTGAAGAACGTGATCAGATCGAGCGCATCGCGCAGCCGCCGGACCACCTCGTCGAGCGCCGAGGCGCTGCCGTCGCGAAACGCCGAAGCCTCCTCGTCGGGGAGCTCCGCCAGCTCGGCCTCGAGCTTCAGGTCGACCCCGCCCGGCCCGTTGACGACTGCGAGCAACGGCTTCGTCGTCAGTGGCTCGAGCGCGGCTGGAAGCTCGCCGGGATAGTCGGCCAGCGACTGACCTGCGTCGACATGGGCGAGCACGCGACCGAGCTCCTCGACCTCGCCGCGCAGCGCCGCGTCACCGGACTTCGCCTGCTTGGCGACCCGCTCCAGGCGTCGCTCGACATGATCCCGATCGGCGACGAGCAGCTCGAGCGAGAACGTCTCGAGGTCGCCGTCGGGGTCGGGGTCCGCGCCGAACCCGCGCAGGACGGCCAGCAGGGCGTCGACCTGACGCAGGTTGCCGAGCTGGGCGTCGCCGGTACCTGGAACGTCCTGAACGCGGATCGTCGCCTCGGTCACCTTGCGCGCCTTCACCACCTGCGCGAGGGCGTCGAGCCGCTCGTCGGCGATCGGCGCGATGCCGACGTTCGTCTTGCCGTACTCACCGCCGGCGGCGCGGGTCAGCGCGGTGAAGAGTGACGTCTTCCCGCTGCCGGGCGGGCCGACAATGCCGACCTCGAGCGGCACTCAGGCGTTGGAGCCGAAGCCGACCCGGCTCTCGCGAGCGAAGCGCTTCACGTACACCACACGCCGCAACAGGAGGGTGTAGCGACCGTCCTCGGCCTCGAACGAGAACGTGGTATCCCCGCCGCCGGAGAGCGCACGGTCGAGATCGTCCGCCACCGATGCGGTGACGAGCAGCGAGAGCACCTGGGTGCCCTCGAATGCGATCTCGATCCGTTGCCGGTCAGACAGCTCCATGATCCACCAACTCTGCCAGGACCCCGCCGGTCGCCTCGGGGTGAACGAACGCGACCCGGAGTCCGTTCAAGCCGCGCCTCGGCTGCTCGTCGACCAGCCGGTCGCCGGAAGCGGCGAGTCGGGCGAGCTCGGCCCGCACGTCATCGACCTCGAACGCCACGTGATGCAGCCCCGGGCCACGGCTCTCCACGAACCGACCGACGGGCGTGTCGGCCGAAGCTGCCTGGAGCAGCTCGACGCGATCGGCGCCGACGCGCAGCGATGCCGCCTCGACGCCCTGCTCGTCCAGAAGCTCGCGATGCTCGAGGACCGCGCCGAACAGCCGCTCGTAGCGCCGGATCGCCTCGTCGAGGTCGTCAACGGCGACGCCGATGTGGTGGATTCCTCTCGCGCCGATGACGGCGAACGCTACCCGGTCGGGTCGGCGCCGAGCGCGCGGACGACGCCGACGGCGTCGGAGGAGAGCGAGTCGGGCGTCACGCCCTCGAACACCTTGATGAGATCGTCGCGGCCGAGCGTCTCGTGTTCGAGCAGCGCTCCGGCGAGCCGGTCGAGAGCGACGCGGTGCTTGCCGAGCAGCCGAAGCGCCTCGCCGTAGGCGTAGTCGGTCAGGTTCGCCTGCTCGGAGTCGCGGAGGCTCTTCGTCTCCTCGGAGAGCGCGTAGTTGTCGGCGCGCAGCGTGCGAGAGGTCACGTGCTCGCCCATCCCCCACTCGAACACCATTGCGCGGGCGATCTGCGTGACCTTTTCGAGGTCGTTGGCGGCGCCGTTGGTGACGCGGCCGAACACGATCTCCTCGGCGGCGCGGCCGGAGAGACCGACGACCATCCAGTCGAGCAACTCCTCTTTGGTTTCGAGGTACCGCTCTTCCTCGGACAGGTGCAAGACGTAGCCGAGCGCCGTGCCGCGGGCGATGATCGAAGCTTTCTGCGGCTCCTTGCCGACCAGGTGCGACATCAGCGCGTGGCCGCCCTCGTGGTAGGCGAGGATGCGCTTCTCCTTGTCGGTGACGACACGGCGTTGCTGCAGTCCGGCGATGACCCGTTCGAGTGCGTACTCGAAGTCGGCAGCGCCGATCGCGGCAGCATCCCTGCGCCCGGCCACGATCGCGGCCTCGTTGCAGATGTTCGCAAGGTCGGCGCCGGTGAGCCCCGACGTCTGGCGTGCCACTCCCGCGAGGTCGACGTCCGCGGCGAGCGGCTTGCCACGCGAGTGCACGCCGAGGATCTCGATGCGCCCTTTCAGGTCGGGCGGCTGGATCAGGATCTGGCGGTCGAAGCGGCCCGGGCGGAGCAGCGCCGGATCGAGATCTTGCAACCGGTTCGAGGCGCCCATCACGACCACCTGGTCGCGCGGGCCGAAGCCGTCGAGCTCGACGAGCAGCTGGTTGAGCGTCTGGTCCTGCTCGCGGTTGAAGGAGTGCCCGCTGCGCGCCTGCCCCACCGCGTCGAGCTCGTCGATGAACACGATCGACGGCGCGTTCTTGCGCGCATCTTCGAAGAGCTTGCGGATCCGAGCCGCGCCGAGCCCGGCGAACATCTCGACGAACGCCGATGCGCTCTGCGCGTAGAAACGCGCACCCGACTCGTTGGCGACCGCCTTCGCGGCGAGCGTCTTGCCCGTCCCCGGCGGGCCGTGGAAGAGGATGCCCTTCGGCACGCGCGCACCGAGGCGCTCGAAGCGCTTCGGCTCGCGCAGGAAGTCGACGATCTCCTGCAGCTCCTCCTTCGCCTCGTCGAGGCCGGCGACGTCGGACCAGGTGACCGAGGAGTCGGAGCCGGGCGTGATCTCGTGCGGCTTGACGCGCGGCATGAGGCGCACGGTCTTCCAGAGCAGGAAGACGACGAAGCACATCAGGCCGAAGAAGAGGACGGGCAGCCAGGTGAGAGCGAAGTCCCTCGCGGCGGACCCGAAGTCGAACCCCAGAAGCATCGCGTGACTCATCGGCAGAGGCGAGTGGGACCTAAAGTTCGGCCAGCATCTGGTCGACCGTGGCGAACCGGACACCCCGCGCGCGCCAGTCTTCCAGGCAGGCCGCGGTGCGGTCCGCGTCGAGCCCTCGTGAGGCTTCGGGAACGAACGTCACCTCGCGCCCCCGCGCCAGCAGGCCGCGGATCGCCGCGTCGTCACACACGTCGGTCGCGACGCCGAAGACGACGACCTCCTCGGGGTCGAGCCGGTCGAGCAGAACGTCGGCGTTCGGGTTCGTGAAGACGTCGAAGTGCTTCTTGAGCAGGAGAAACTCACGGCCCTCGAGCCAATGCTCCGGGACCGTGCTGAGTGCCAGCGGCACCGGGTCGGCCTGGGCGGTCTCGGGCACCTTCTCGGCGCCGCGCGTGCCGCGCAGGCAGTGCGGCGGATATGTCTCGCGGTAGTCAGGCTGCGCGGAGATCTCGTCATCGGTCAGCTCGTGGTCGTCGGCCGAGGCGACGTGCGGGATCCCCGCCGCCCGTGCAGCGCCGACGAGGCGGGCCATCGACGGCACGGCGGCCTCGGCATCCGGAACCGCGAGCTTGCCGTTCGACTTCACGAAGTCGACCTGCGTGTCGACGTCCCAGAGGATCCGTCTCACTTCGGCTCCGTCGAGCCTACGTCGATCACTCGACGAGCTCGAGCCGCGGATTGGGGCGCACCCGGCGCCCGACCTTCGAGACGGGAAGGCCGTCGACGAGAACGATGTCCGCCGTGAAGTCGTACGAGCCGCGGATCAGCGACGAACCGACACCGTAGGCGTCGACCGGCACACCGGCAGCCTCGAACTCACGGATCTTGTCGAGCGTGAACCCGCCGGAGACGACGATCTTGACCCAGTCGAACCCGTCCGCGTCGAGCGCATCGCGCACCTTCGCGACGAGTCGTGGATTCACGCCGGTCGGCCGGAAGTCGCCGAGCTCCTCCCAGAGCGACCGGTCGACGAGCGCCTCCGACGTGTCGAGGCGCACGCCCCACAGACGCGGGCCGAGGGCGCGCGCGACCTCGAGCGCCGTGCGTACCGAGTCGTTCTCGAAGTCGACGAGCACGGTGACGTTCATGTCGTCGGGAGCCCAATCGGCGAAGTGCTTCGCCGCCACCACCGTGTCGCCGCCGTAGGCGGCGATCAGCGCGTGCGGGACCGTGCCGAGCCCACGGCCGCCCCACCATGACGCCTGCTCGTCGGTGGTGACCCCGATCGGCGAGCCGGCCACCAGACTGGCCACGTACGCCGCGTAGCCGTCGCCGGTCTGCACGCGGTGATGGTCGTGCCGCGCCGGCATGAAGATGAGCGGCTTGCCGTTCGTCGCCTCGAGCATGTGCACGACGTTGGTCGTGATCAGCGTGCGGCGGGCGAGCGTGCCGAGGTACACGGTCTCGAGATGCGCGAACGCGGTGTAGTCACCCTCGATCGTGAGCACCGTCTCGTACGGTTCGAGCCGCTCGCCGTCGTACAGCGCGTGCACCTCGAGTGCATCGAAGTCCTCGGCACACAGCTTGAGGATCGCAATCGCCTCGTCCATTCCGCCGAGGAAGGAGTCACGCTTCTGGAACACCTGCATCAGCACCTGCGGGCGCCGGCCGTCGCGCAACAGGGCGGCCCGTGTGTGGTTGAAGTAGGCGTCCGTGTACCAGCCGGCGCGCATCTTCTCGACCGGCAGGTCGAACACGCTCGGGTCGAGCCGGGTGCGCGTCGCGATCACGCGGTCTCCAGCTCGAGACAGGCCCGCAGGGCCGCCTCGGCGACCTCCAGCTGCTCGGGCGTCGGCTCGCGCGTGCCGAGACGGTGCTGGAGCTCGTGCCCGGGGAAGGCGAGCGCGCGGGCCACTGCGTTGTCCGGGTTCCGCGTCATCCAGCCGAAGGTCTCGACCGAGACGGCGAGGGCTCCGAAGGCCGCCGCGGCCCGCGCCGCCGGTCTGAGCTGCTCGGGCGCCTGCTCGGCCGCCGCCCGACCGACGGCCGTCGTCAGCAGGAGCGGCCCGACGAGGTGTGAGCCGCAGCGCTCGTGCTCCTTCGGCCGATCTTCGCCGTGCTCGTACGAGCCGATCGACATGTGCTCGGCACCGTGGTACGCGGCGAGCTCCCCACCGCGCAGCGCGAGCGCTGCCGGAGCGAGCGAGAGCAGGCCGGACACGAGCTCCCGGGCGAACGGGCTGAGCCGCGAGCGCTTCAGCAGCTGCAGCGCGGCGGCGCTCCCGGCCATCGCCACGAGCACGCGCCTGCGCTCCATCGGCAGCACCGCCTCGGGTAGCTCGCGCTTGACCTGGGGGAGCAGCGCGAAGACCTCTGCGATCCGGGCCGGGCCGCGCAGCAGCGGGGACGAGATCGACGACGCCGTGAAGCGCTTGCGCCTGGCGACGACGCGGAGCTCACCGTCGGCCGTTCGCACCGCGCACGCCCAGGCGACGGGCCCGTGGACGAGCACACCGTTGCCGAGCGCCATGCCGCCGAGCCTGATCTTGTCGTCCATCTGCAGGAATTGAAGCGAACCGAGGGCTAGCGGCGCATGCCGAGGGAGAGCAGGTAGCGGCGCGGCACCCGGATCCCGCCTTCCGGCACCCGGTAGCCGTCGTAGTGCTCGACGAACGCGTGGTGGAACTCCTCCCTGCGAGCGGGATCCAAACGTTGTACGAGCGCCACCACCGGAGGGGCGGACGTGGAGAAGAGCTCCCAGATCTCCTCACCGCTCGCGGCATCGAGCCACAGGGTGCCGTCCTCGAAGTCGAGCTCGAAGCCCTCGGCGAGCATGTCCTCGACGTGATCCTCGCGACCCCACTCGTAGGCCTCGCGCCCGTCGAGCGGCTCCTCCGTGAAGCGGCGATAGAGCTCGCCGAGTCGCTGGTTCGGCCGCCAGCCGGTGAACCCGATCCGCCCGCCGGGGCGGGTCACACGGCGAAGCTCGTCGGCGACGTTCGCGTGGTCCGGTGCGAAGACGAGCCCGAACGCCGACGCGACGACGTCGAACGACGCGTCCTCGTAGGGCAGGTGCTCGACGTCTCCGAGCTCGAACTCCACGTCGACACCGGCGTCGTCCGCCGCCGCGCGGGCCTTCGCGAGCATCGGCTCGGCGAGGTCGAGCCCGGTCACCTCGGCGCCGGCGCGCGCCGCGAGGATCGCCACGGCGCCGGTCCCCGTCGCCAGGTCGACCACCCGCTCGCCTGGCTCGATGTGGAGCACCTCGACCAGCCGTTCGTGCACCGGAGCGAACCAGCCCGCCAGCCGCTCGTACGTCCCGATGCTCCAGACCTCGCTCACGCTGCTCCCGGAGCATACTTTCGGCGTGGGTGACCTCTTCTCGGAGGCGGCGGCGCGACGGCTCGACGGGACGGCCCCGCTCGCGCAGCGGCTACGGCCGGAGAGCCTCGACGAGTTCGTGGGCCAGGCCCACGTCGTCGGGGAGGGCCGCGCGCTCCGGCTCGCCATCGCCGCCGACCGTGTGCCGTCGCTGATCCTCTACGGGCCGCCCGGCTCCGGGAAGACGACGCTCGCGCGGATCGTCGCGGCGACGACCGGCGCGGAGTTCGTCGAGCTCTCTGCCGTCTCGGCCACCGTCGCCCAGGTGCGCGAGGTGCTCGCCCAGGCCCGCGAGCGACTGGGGACGACGGGGCGGCGGACGATCCTCTTCCTCGACGAGATCCACCGCTTCAACAAGGCGCAGCAGGATGCGCTGCTACCAGGGGTCGAGAGCGGGCTGTTGACCCTGATCGGGGCGACGACCGAGAACCCCTACTTCGAGGTCAACTCGGCGCTGTTGTCGCGGTTGCAGCTGTACGAACTGGAGCCGCTCGACGCCGGCGCGCTGGCGCAGGTCGTCGACCGCGGCGCTGCAGAGCTCTCGATCGACCTGCCGGACGACGTCCGCTCGCTGATCGTCACCCGTGCCGGCGGCGACGCCCGCTCGGCGCTCGGCATCCTCGAGCTCACGGCGGCGACGGCGGCAGCGGAGGACTCACCGATCTCGGGGGCGCACGTCGAGGATGCGGCGCGCAAGCGGCCGCTGCTCTACGACAAGGGCGGCGACGCCCACTACGACCTGATCTCGGCGTGGATCAAGTCGACTCGCGCGGGTGACGTCCAGGCGTCCGTCTACTACCTGGCGGCGATGCTCGAGGGCGGCGAGGACGCGCGCTTTCTCGCTCGCCGGATGATCGTGCTGGCGTCCGAGGACATCGGCAACGCCGATCCGCAAGCGCTGCTCGTCGCGGTGGCGGCGGCACAGGCCGTCGAGCACGTCGGGCTTCCCGAGGCGCGGCACTCGCTCGCGCAGGCCGCCGTCTATCTCGCGCGCGCGCCGAAGTCGAACGCGTCGACCGTCGCACTCGGACGGGCCGTCGCCGAGGTGCGCGAGCACGGGACGCTCACGCCCCCGGCAGAGCTTCGCTCCGCCGGCTTCGCGGGCGCGAAGAAGCTCGGGCGCGGCGTCGGGTACCGCTATCCGCACGACGATCCCGCGGGGTTCGCATTCGACTGCCTGCCCGAGCGGCTCCGAGGAAGCGTCTACTACGAACCTTCGGGGCACGGCCAGGAGCAGGCGATCGAGCGATCGGCCGACGCGGCATCCGACTGACGCACCCGGCGGCCGGGTTTTCGTCATCCGCGTAACGAGCAGCCGCGCTGGCAGTCTGTGCTCCGATGGTCCTTCGAGCGGCCCGCCGCGCCAGGCACGTCTTCGCGATCTTCTCGGCCTTTTTCCTGTTCGCCGTCGGCTGAACGATCGACCGCGCCCCCGTGCGGGACGTCCGTACAGCTGCCCTGGTCGACCGGATCGCACCCGAGCGCGGCTAGAGGTTTGATGTGAAATGCCGTGCCCGCGGGGATGCGTCAGACCAAGCGGATTGGACGGGGCGGGCGCTGCCCGTAGTGGTTGCTACGGGCGAGCCCGACCGGGCCGAGCCGCGCCGTGTCTGACGCACCAGCCGTGGGTGCGTGAGTTTCACATCAAGCCTCTAAATCAAAGGATCCGCGCGCCGAGCGCGCTCGCGACGAGCTCGACGGCGAGGGCGCCCGTCTCGTTCTCGCGGTCGAGAATCGGATTCACCTCGACGACGTCGAGCGAGTCGGCGAGGCCCGACTCGCTGACGAGCTCGAGCGCGAGATGCGCCTCACGGTACGAGAGGCCGCCGCGTACCGGCGTTCCCACACCGGGCGCGAACATCGGGTCGACGGCGTCCAGGTCGAGGCTGACGTGCACGAACGACGAGCCACGCAGGTAGTCGAGCGCCTCGGCCGTGCAAACCTGGACACCCCGCTCGTCGAGCTCCTTCATCGTGTAGACGCGGAGACCGAGCTCGCGGATCAGCTCGCGCTCGCCGGGATCGAGCGAGCGGACGCCCAGCAGTGCCGCCTTGGTGACCGACGGCGTCGGGTAGGCGACATCGGCGAACGCTTCACCGGCAACGCCGAACGCCGCTGCGAGCGGCATGCCGTGGACGTTGCCGGTCGGCGACGTCTGCGGCCGGTTCAGGTCACCGTGGGCGTCGATCCAGAGCACGCTGCCCGGCCCGCGCGTCCGGGCCATGCCGCCGAGCGTCCCCATGGCGATCGAGTGGTCGCCGCCGAGGGTCAGGGGCAGGCGGCCGAGACTCGCCGCGCCGGAGACGAGATCGGCGACGAGACCGCACGCAGCCAGGATCGGCCGGAGGTAGTGGGCGTTGGACTCACCCGCCTCCGTCGCCTCGGGCACCGGCGAGTGGATGTCGCCCGAGTCGTACACCTCGCGGCCGATCTCGGCGAGGCGCGCCGAGAGCCCGGCGTAGCGGATCGCGGAGGGGCCCATGTCGACGCCGCGGCGTCCGGCGCCCAGGTCGAGACCGGCGCCGATCACGGCGACAGGACGAGTCGCGGGCATGGTCAGCCGACCCGCCACTCGTCGAGCACGCGCCGTTGAGCGGCGGTCAACTCGTCGAGCGAGATCCCGAGCGTCTCGAGCTTCGTCCGCGCGATCAGGGTGTCGAGCTCCTCGGGGAACCGGTTCACACCGACCGGAAGACGGCCGGCAGCGAGCTCCCGCACCGAGAGCGCTTGCACGGAGAACGAGAGATCCATGATCTCGATCGGATTGCCGTCGAGGCCTGCGATGTTGACCAGAGCACCGTCCACGAGCACGTGGACCTTACGGCCGCCGACCGTGTACGTCATCACGCCGTCGCGCTGCGACACCGCATCGCCGGCCGCGGCCGAGATCGCGGCGACGTCGATCTCGCGGTCGGAGTGGCCCGCGTTGGCGAGCAGGACGCCGTCCTTCAAGAGCGGCAGCGCGTCGGCGCCGACGGCCTCGACGAGACCGGTCGCGGTGAGGACGACGTCGGCGTCGGGAAGCGCGTGGCGCAGCGGCGCGACGCGATAGCCGTCCATGTGGGCGACGAGCGCGCGCACGGGATCGACCTCGACGACCGTCACGCGCCCGCCGAGCCCGTCGGCGGCGCGTGCGAGCCCTTGCCCGACGTAGCCGTAGCCGACGACGCAGAACTCGCGCCCGGCGGCGAGGACGTTCGTGAGCGCGAGCAACGCGGTCAGCGTCGACTGCCCGGTTCCGTACGGATTGTCGAAGAGGTGCTTGCACCTCGCATCGTTCGCCGCGACCGCCGCGAACGGGAGCCGGCCGGCCGCCTCGAGCGCCCGCAGACGGGCGACGCCGGTCGTCGTCTCCTCGCTGACGCCTGTGAGACTTGCGTAGACGTCCGGCCGGTGCTGCTCGGCTCGCCGGGTCAACTCGAGCCCGTCGTCGATCACGAGCTCGGGCGCGGTGTCGGCGACGGCGAGCAGGTCGGCAGTGAACTCGTCGGGCGTCGCACCGTGCCGCGCGTGCACTTCGATGCCGCGCGCGACCAGCGCGGCGCAGACTGCGTCCTGGGTCGACAGCGCGTTCGAACCGGCCGCGACGACGGTCGCACCGGCGTCGGCGAGCGCGAGCACCAGGCAGGCCGTCTTCGCCTCGAGGTGCACGACGACGGCGACGCGGCGACCGCGCAACGCTCCATCTGCGAGCTCGCGACCGCCCAGCCGCTCGAGCACCGGCATGTGCTGCTGCGCCCAGGCGATCCGGCGTTCGCCCTCCGGCGCGAGGCCGACGTCGGCGATCCGCGATCGCACGGCGGCGTCGACACCATTCATCCAGTGGCGAGGGCCGGACTTGAACCGGCGACACCACGGTTTTCAGCCGTGTGCTCTACCAACTGAGCTACCTCGCCCGAAGGGACTGCAGCGTAGCTCACCGAACGACCGCATCCAGCTCGAGATGCCCGGTCTCACCGGACAGGTCGATCGTGTCGCTCCTGCGATCGACCGTGACGGTGTGCCCGTTGACGCGGACTGCGCCGAGATGCTCGCCGGCGGGCAGACGGAGCCGCAGCTGGAGCGACGCGGGCACCGGCCGCGCCGGCGGATCGATCGTTCCCTGCACCGTCGAGCCGACCCGATCGAGCGTGTACGAGACGGGGCCGAAGCTGGTCGGTGCCTGCTGCACGCTGATCGTCTGTCCGCTCGCGAGCCACGGCCTGGGCGTCGCGAACGCGAGCTGGAGACCGACGGGCGCGCCGCCCGGCCCGCGTGTCTCGTGGACGAGCAGGAGGCGCAGGTTCTCCAGGAACGCAGCGTTGGCGCCGCTGTTCGGCGGCAGATACATCGTGCGGTAGAGGCGTCCGTGCAACGGCGTCACGCTCTCGCTCTCCCCCGACACGAACGTGTCGGGGGTCATCGCAGCCCCGAGCATCCCGTAGAGCGAGAGCACCAGCTGGTCCGGCTGGTCGGCGTCGGCCAGGAATCTGTCGACGTTGACCCCGTACACCTGGTCGATGCCCGAGGTCGGCGGGGGCGGGTAGTCGCCGTACAGTTTCGTGGCGCCCGCCCGGACGAGGCCGAGCAGCCGGCCGCCGTGACCGAGCAGGTAGCGGAGCACACCCTTGGCGGTGCGCCCGTGAGGTGGAAAGAGACCCGACGCCAGGGCGTAGGGCATGACGAGGTTCCAGTAGGTGCCGGCGCGCGAGTACGAGAGGCTCGGATACGGAGGCTCCCCCGCGAGCAGCGCCGCCGGGACGAAGACCGACCCCTGCGCGCCGGTCGCTCGGACCGTGCGACGGCCTCGTCGAGCCCGGCTCGCAGGCGCCCCGCGAGCCGGCTGCAGAGCGCGGCGAGCTCCGAGTGCCCGGTCTCCGACCACACCCGGCCGAGCGAGGTGAGCCCTTGCCACACGACCGCCTGGCCATGGAGCGCATACACCTCGCGTGACACGTCCGAGGAAAACTGCTCGCGCGCGAGCAGCCCGGTCGGGCTCACGGCGAGCTGCGCAGCGATCGCCTGTACGAGCCGTGCCAGGTGTGGCGTCTCGGCGTTCAGGAACGCCCGGTCCCGACCGAGCCGGTACAGGTCGGCGTGCGCGACGAGCAGCTCGCCGGCGCGCCAGGTCGTGAAGCGCAGCGGAAGCCGGCGAAGCGCGAAGCGGAGGATCGTCTCGGCGACGTCGGACCGCCCGTACGCCGCCATCACGCGCGCGGCGTCCGCCGCCTCGGCGAACGAGAGCTCCTGATACGGGTTGCCGGCGCTGTAGCGCCACGTCAGGAGGAGCTGTTGGATGAGCACGGCCTGCTCGGCGTCGAGCACCCGGGGATCCGGGACGTCGAAGACCGTGCCCTCGTCGACGCGCGACTCCCACACGTTTGTCACGTCGGCGCGGGCCGTCTCGTAGACGCGTTGCGAGATGGTGAGCGAGCGCCCGTCGTTGCGGCCGCTCGGCATGCCCAGGTAGATGTCCTCCTCCGTTCCCGCGGGCACGTCAAAGCCGACCGAGGAGCCGCTGACGGTCGCATCGCCGCTCCAGGCAAGCCGCGTCGAGCCACGCTGGAGCACCTGATCGCCATTCCTGGCAAGGGTGCCCGGCGACAGCACGAACCGCACCTCGGCGTCGGAGGTCGCCGCCGTCGCGTCCACCAGCAGGTGCACGTAGCTGATGGAGATCGTGCCGTATGCCCGCCCGACGAACGACTCCTGCTCGTAGCGCACCCCGGCCGCGTCGGTGTACGTCGTGTCGAGGATCGGCAGGAAGCCGTCGGCGAGCTTCGCCGCTCCGAGCCGAGCGAGGCACGAGCCGTAGCGTTCGCGGCCCCCAGGCCCGACGTCGATCGTGACGCTCGGCCCGCCGACCGTGCCGTTGATGATCTCGCTCCCGTCGGCGACGTGAAGCGCGAAGACCCGTCCGCCGTTGACGTTGAACGGATACGCGAACGGCAGGTAGTAGACGCCCGACTCCGTGAGCGGCTTGCCCCGAGGCCCGACGGCGTACAGCAGCGGCGCGAGGACTGCCCTGGCGCGACCGTAGGTCGGGCCGCCCGGAGCCTCGAGCAGCCGCCGACCCTCGACGTCGCGATGCGCGGAGAGAACGGCGTGCACCTTCTGCACATACGCGGGCGGCGCAAGGGGGGTCGCGCAGCCTCCGATGCGTGTCGCGCCGCGGGCGGCACTGCCGGCTGCAAGCAGGGCGACGGCAACTGCGAGCGCGAAAAAAGAGACGTCCGGACCGGTGCTACCGCGTCGCGAACGTCCCTGTAACCGCACCTTAGGACGTGCCGGCATGCTGGGCAAGCAGGGCAACTCCGGCGCCCGCCGAGAAATTCGCTACGTGCGAGAAGCCTCGCCGCTCGAGCTCGGCCTGCACCCGTTCGAGCGGCACCCAGATCGGCGTCTGCGCACCGCGCGAAAAGGCCACGGCCACGTAACCCCCCGGTGCGGTGACGCGCGCGACCTCGTCGAAGAACGGGATCATGTTCAGCTGCGTCACCAGATCGAAGGCTCCGTCTGCGTACGGCAGCGCGGATGCGTCCGCCACGTCGTAGCGCTCGCGGTCGCTCGACGCACGGGAGCGCGCCTCGTCGATCATCGGCTTCGACGCGTCGACTCCGGTCACCGATACGGTCGCGAATCGCGCAGCGATCGCCCGCGCTCCGACCCCGGTCCCGGTCCCCACGTCGAGCGCGCTCGCGGGCTCGTCCGGCACGGCAGCGAGCGCTGCCTCGAGCGGCTCGACGTGCTGCGGCGACACGCGCGTCTCCTCCCAGTCGGATGCGATCCCATCGAACATCCACACGAACGGCCGGCGCAGCACGCTCCAGAGCCCCGGCCGCGCCATCACCAGATCGGTGACGAGCCTCGCGAAACGCTGCCGCGCCCGAAGCTCGATCACGTGCGCGCGACCCTCAACTCGTCTCCCGGACCGACGCCGGTCAGGCGCGCCGCGTTTCCCTGACTGATCGCGAGTGTCATCAGGCCGTACGAGTCTTCGTACAGGATCAGCTCGCCCGGCACCGCGTCCGCGAACGTGCCGGCGAGGACCGCGAAGTAGCGGTCGAGCTGGAGCCTCACCTCGACGCGCGCTCCTTCCTCGCAGCCCAGCGCAGCGATCTCGTCGCGGCGCATGTTCGTGGCGACGTTGCCGAACCGATCGATGATCAGGACGGTCGCGCGTACCTGCGACCGCCCGACCTCGGCCCGCGGCAGCTCGAGGCGCACCAGCGTCCTCGGGTCGACTTGCGGGCCGAGCTCCGCAATCGTGACCCCGACCGCGAGGTGGGCCGCGGCGGGCGCAAAGATGTCGCGAGCGTGAAACGTCCGCGACACCTCGTCGAGGCGGTAGCGCGGCTCGGTGAGCTCGTGAGCGGCCTCGATCCCGAATTCGTCGGCGGCGAGGAGCAACAGGCCGTTGTCGGGCCCGACGAAGCGGCGCCCATCCGACGTCGCGACGGCGACCGCTCGCCGGTTTCCGCCCACGTCCGGGTCGACGACCGCGAGCGACACGCCGACGGGCGCGAACTTGACCGCGTTCCGCAGCACGAGCGCGCCCTGCAGCACCGCCTGCGGATCGATGCCGTGGGTGAGATCGATCACCCGTGCCTCGGGCGCGATCATGGCGATCACGCCGTGGCAGGTGCCCACGAAGTCGTCCTGCAGGCCGAAGTCGGTCAGGAACGTGATCGTCTCCGCCATCAGCGCCCGCCCAACTCCATCAGATCTCGGACCGCGGCGACGAGGCCTTCGACATCGTGCGTCTCCGCCTCGCGGACCACCTCGATCCCGGCCGCACGCGCGACCCGTGACGTCTCGGGGCCGATCGTGACCGCCGGCGCGCGGCCGCCCGCCTCGGCGTAGGCCCGAGCCGCCGAGCCCGACGCGAGCAGCACGAGGTCGCCGGACGGCAGGACGGGGCGCAGGAGCCGAGTCCGGTACAGCGGCACGAAGTCGGCGCCCAGCTGCTCGACGGGGCCGCGACCCGCCCCCTCCGCCGCGGCGAAGAGCACCTTTCCGGCGGGTCTTGGCAGCTCGGCGAGCAGGTCGTCCTGGGAGGCAGCCCGCGGGACGAACGCCGCCTCGAGCCCGCAGGCGCGAAGCGCCTCGGCGGTTGCGGCACCCACGGCGGCGAGCCGTGGCAAGTTCCGGCCACGGCGGGCCAACTCGGCCGCGCCGTTCGGGCTCGTCACGATCACCCAGTCGTACCCGGTGCCGTCGACCGGCTCGTCCGAGATGCGCTCGATCTCGATCAGCGGGCACTCGACCACGTCGGCCGGAAGCCCGCGGAGCCGGGCGACGAGCGGCTCCGCCTGCGTGCGCGGTCGGGTGACGATCACCCTCACTGTGCCGCCGCGAGCGCCAACAGCTCGTGCGCAAGGACGATCGGGTCGTCGCCCGACCGTCGCAGCAACCACTCGCCGTCGTCCGCGGCTACGAGCGCGTGAAGCACCTGGCCATCGTGGTGCGCCGCTACCGGCGCGAGGCAACCGGCCCCGATCCCGGCAACGCACCTGCGCTCGGCCTCGACGCGCCGGCGCGTCTCCGGGTGATCTGCGCTCGCGACGAGCTCCACGTCGCCTGTCCGGACCTGAAGCGCCAGCGCTCCCTGTCCCGCTTCGGGGAGCATCTGGTCGGGCTCGAGCCGCAGCCCGATCTCACCGGCGAGCCCGAGGCGGTCGAGGCCGCAGGCGGCGAGCACGATCGCGTCGAGCCCACGCTCCCGCAGCTTGCGCAGCCGCGTTTCGACGTTGCCGCGCAGCGGCTCGACGGAGAGTGTCGGCTCGGCCGCGAGCAGCTGCGCGCGCCGCCTCGCGGAAGCCGTGCCGATACGCATGCCGGGAACGACCGCTTCGGCGCCGAC
Organism: uncultured Thermoleophilia bacterium; assembly: GCA_963774355.1. Taxonomy (GTDB): domain Bacteria; phylum Actinomycetota; class Thermoleophilia; order Gaiellales; family Gaiellaceae; genus PALSA-600. Next base: position 505,981 of record CAVZER010000009.1, read on the forward strand.
GAGCGCGTCGCGCGCATCGTCGCGCTCGAGGTAGGCGCCGACGACGAGCTCGTCCTGATCCTCCGCCGTCATGTCCTTCGCCGAGTGGACGGCGACGTCGATGCGACCGGCGAGCAGCGCCTCCTCGAGCTCCTTCACGAACACGCCCCGGCTGCCGATCTCGCCGAACGGTTTGCTGCGGTCGCGGTCGCCTGCGGTCGTGATCGGGACGAACGCGATCTCGACGCCCGGCCGGCGCAGCAGCCCGGCGGCCTGCTCCGCCTGCGTGAGCGCGAGCCTAGAGCCGCGAGACCCGACGCGAACGAGCACAGATCGACCTTGCAGCCCGCGTGCTGCGGCCGCACTGGAGTGCACCGCGGCGCACACGGAGGAATGCCGACGGCGCGACGACCGGCAGCGGCCGCTCGATCCGCCGAGGCTCGTCGTCGCTCACGTGTCGTCCTCCTCGAGCCCGAACAGATGCCGAACCGCATCGGCGTACTGGGCGCCGTCGGCACTGACCGCCGCCTCCTTCATCCGCACGGTCGGCAGGTGGAGGAGCTTGTTCACGATCTGCGAGGTGACCGATTCGAGCTTCGCGCGTTCGTCCTCGGTCACGCGGCCGTCGAGCTTCGCCAGCTCGGCCGCCCTGATCTCCTCTGCGTGCGCTCGTAGCGACGCGATCGCCGGGACGACGTCGAGCGACGCGCGCCACGAACGGAAGCGCTCGACTTCCTCGACGGCCAACGCCTCGGCGCGCTCCGCCTCGACGCGCCGTCCCGCGAGCGTCTCGGCGACGACCGCCTCGAGATCGTCGATGTCGTAGAGGAAGCAGCCGTCGAGCTTCGACAGGGTTGGATCGAGATCGCGCGGGACGGCGATGTCGATGAAGAACAGCGGGTGATGCCTGCGCGCCGGGACGTCGCCGGCGCGCAGCACAAACCCCGGAGCCCCGGTCGACGAGACGACGACGTCGACGTCGGCCAACGCGTCGGCGAGCGCGTCGAGCGACAGACCCTGTCCGCCGAACTGGTCTGCGAGCCCGCGTGCAGCCTCGGGCGACCGGTTCGCGACGTAGGCGATCGACGCACCGCGCGACGCGAGGTTGGAGGCGGCGAGCGCGCCGATCCGACCGGCTCCGATCAGCAGCACGCGGCGCCCTTCGAGGTCGCCGAAGACCTGGGCCGCGAGCGCCGCCGCGGCCGACGACACCGACGCAGGGCTCTCGCCGATCGCCGTCTCGCTGCGCACGCGCTTGCCGAGCGAGAGCGCCTGGCGGAAGACGCGATCGAGCAGGCTGCCCGGTTCCACGGCCTCGTAGGCGCCGCGGACCTGCCCGAGGATCTCGCCCTCGCCCGGAATCAACGAGTCGAGCCCGGCGGCCACGCGGAACAGATGCAGCGCGGCCTCGTCGTCGTGCAGGCGGTAGAGCACACCGTCGAGCGGCTCGCCGGCCAGCTCTGCGAGCGCCGACGCCGCCCGCTCCTCGTGGTCGCCCGCGAGGTAGATCTCGGTCCGGTTGCAGGTCGAGAGGCAGACGGCCGGGGCGAGCGACCGTGCGAAGGCGGCCGCCTCCTCGAGATCGAGGACGACCCGCTCGCGCAGCTCGACCGGAGCGACGCGATGCGAGAGGCCGACGAGCGTCAACTCCGAGGTGTTCATGCGAAGTGCCCTCCCGCGAGCGCGAGCCGCGACACGACCACGAGCACGAAGCCGCCGAGTGCGAGATAGGCACCGCGGCGGCCCGACGGCCGGGTGACGAAGAAGGCGCCGTAGAGCAGCCACGTCGCGATCGTCAGCCACTCGAGCGGATCGGTCGAATCGCCCTGCTGACGCAGGCGCACGACGCCGGCCGCGAGGCCGAAGGTGAGCAGCGGCAGCGCGACGACGATCGTGCGCTGCGTGAGCCGCTCGAGCGCCTGCAGCGGCGGCAGCCGGAGGCGCAGGATGTCGGGCGCGCGGCGCTTCAGCCGGCGCTCCTCCCAGAGGTACAGCCCCGCCAGCCCCGCCGCCAGCGTGAAGCCCGCGAAGGCGGCGAGCACGAGCCCCACGTGCAGCACGAGGAACAGGTTCGAGTAGTGCGACCCCTCGCCGCTCGCCGTCCCGCCGCCCAGCCTGGCGATCACGAACAGCAACGCGACCGGCGGCATCACCGCGAGACCGAGCAGGCGGAAGCGCGGCCTGCAGCCCCAGATCAGGTACGTGCTGACCACGAGCCAGACGAAGAGGTTGAGCGAGCCGGCGGAGGTCGACCACGGGAACCCGTCCGAGCGCTCGGCCTGAACCGCGAGCAACGCGGTCTGCGCGAGCCAGCCGACACGGACGCCCCACGTCGCGACGCGAGAGGTGCGCGCCGACGCGTACGCGAACGCGGCCTCCCCGTACCCGATCAGCACGGGCCAGAAGAGAACCTCAGCCACCCTGCTTCTCCCGTTCGAGCTCGACGAGCCTCGCCACCTCACGCTGCAGCCGCTGCAGCTTCGACGCGATGATCACGACGTACGCCAGCACCGCGACGAACACGACCAGATACGCGGCAGCGGTGTACTTCTCGGATGGTGTCATGCAAGTAGCTCGCGGAGCTCGCGGAGCGACGCGTCGAGGCGCTTGCCGGCGAGCTCGATCGAGTAGAGCGTCACGAACAGGCTCAGCATCGCGGCCAGGGACACACAGAAGGTGAGGAACTGCGAATTGGTCATCTGATAGCCGTGCGACGTGAACACCACCGGGTGGATGAAGCTCTTCGAGAGGCGGATCGCGAGAAACGACACGGGAATCAGCACCACCCCGAACAGCGCATAGACCGCGGACATGTTGGCGCGCTGCAGGCCCGGCTCGACCGAGAAGCGAAGCATGAAGTACGCGCAGTAGAAGAGAAAGAGCACGAGGAAGAGGACGAGCTGGTCCTCGCCCCAAGACCACCATACGCCCCACGAGATCTTCGCCCAGATCGAGCCGGTCGCCAGCGTCAGCGCCCCGAAGATCACGCCCTGGTGGATCGCCACGTAGCTCTCGAGGTCGGCGTCCGGATCCTGCTTCCACAGGTGGCGCAGCGCCTTCCACGCGCCCCATCCGAAGCATGCGTACGCAGTGAAGGCGAGCGGGACGTGGAAGTAGAAGATCCGCTGGGACAGACCCTGGTTCGCGTCGGTCGGCGCGTAGAAGAAGACGAGCGCAAGGGCGGTCGTGAAGAGGACCGCGCACGCGCCCGCCACCACCGGCAGGCGTGAGGAGAGGTCTCTCACAGGCGGAATCGTAGTCCGGACGGCACGGACGGCCCCTCAGACCTCGGCGACCACGTACTCGAACGTCGCCCAGGCGAAAACGGCGAAGAGCGCGTCGTAGAGGGCGAGGAACCAGAGGTAGCCGCCGACGCCGCCGACCACGATCGGGATCGCCGCCGGAAGGAACAGGAGCGGCAGCAGGAGCTCCCGGGCGCGCCCGGCGACCGCCATCGCGCCGAAGAGCGTGCCGACCGTGCTGATGCCGACGTCGGCGAGCGCGACGGCCGCGATCGTCCGGCCGTCGACGCCCGAGAAGAAAGCAGCGAACGCCGGCAGGGCGACGAGCTCGGCGCACACGAGGAAGGCGAGCACCGACAGCGCCTTTCCCAGCCAGATCGCGCTGCGGTCGCACGGCGCCAGGACGAGGGCGTCGAACATCCCCTGTTCGCGCTCGGCGACGAACGCACGGGTGAGCCCGAGCAGCGCGGTCAGCACGAGAGCCGACCAGAGCAGGCCGAGTGAGGCCGCATCGCTGCTGCCGTTCGGCAACGCGAAGTGGAAGATCGTCAGCATCGCGACGACGAACAGCAACATCGCCGGCAGCGTCTCCTTTGCGCGCAGCTCGAGCAGCAGGTCCTTGCGCGCCAGCGCGCCCACATCACGGACGTACGTCACGCGAAGGAGAGGCTGGTGGTTGCGAGCCCCGCCACCCGTGCCGGATCGTGCGTCGCGACGACGCACGCGCGGCCCCGGTCGCGCAGCATTGCGTCCAGCAGCCCGGCCCCTTCCTCGTCGAGCGCGTTGAACGGCTCGTCGAGCAGAAGCAGCGACGGCGCGTGCAACAGCACGCGGCAGAGCCCGAGCCGCTGCTGCATGCCGCGCGAGAACGACGAGACGCGCCGGTGACGGACGTCCCAGAGGCCGAAGCGCTCGAGCAGCATCCCGACCTGCTCGCCGCGCTCCGGGATGCGGTAGAGCCGCGCGAAGAGGTTCAGGTTCTCGAGCGGCGTGAGCTCGCGGTAGACGAGAGGATCGTGCGCGAGGTAGCCGATCGCGCGCCGCGGCGGAAGCTCCAGCTTGCCCGCAGTGGGCGCAGCAAGGCCTGCCAGCATGCGGAGCAGCGTCGTCTTGCCGGAGCCGTTGGGCCCGGTGACGAGCAGGAAGCCGTCGTCGGCGAGATCGACGTCGACGCCGGCGAAGACACGGCGGTCGCCGAAGCGCTTCGCAAGGCCACGACCGCGGATCACGAGCGGTAGACCTCCGCAGCCGCGCGATGGAAGCCGTCGGGCGCTCCGGATGCCGCGAACGTGTCGGCGATCTCCTCCATCTCGGCGATCCACCGCCAGCCCTTCGCGGCGGCCGAGCGCTCGGCAGCTGCCAGCCGGGCGGGAAGCTCGGGCGCCGAGACGAGCCACTCCGCCTGCAGATCGTCCCAGACGCCGTTCGCGCGCGCGACGTCGCGGATCGCGAGGAGCAGCGCAGCGGTCCCCTTCGACCACGCCGCATAGACCATCTTCAGCGCCGAGGCGTCGGACACGAGCCGCGTTCCGACAACGCTGCCCTCGAAGAGCGCCGCGACGGCCGGCGCCTCTTCGCCCGAGAGGTAGAGACGCGTCGTCCCGGCCTCACGTGGCGGCGAGCCGACGATGCCGCCGTCCACGAACCGCGGGTGGAGCGCAGCAACCTCGCGTGCGGTCTCGGGCGAGATCGCGTTGGCGTCGACGTAGAGACCGTCGAATCCGCGCGCCTCCGACGCCACGTCGAGCGCAGCGTGGGGCGGGCACACCGACAGCAGGAGCTCGCTCTCTGCGACGAGCGCCGCCACCGTCCCGACGTCCCTGAAGCTGCCGGCACGATCCCGCGTCGCGGCGCTGCGGCCGGCGGACGCCCAGAGCACGTCGTGATCGCCTGCACACAGCGCATCGCCGAGCGCCGCGCCCATGGCGCCCGGATGCAGGAGGCCGACGATCACAAGACGTCGGCGAGCACGAAGACGAAGAAGGCGAGCGAGATCACGCCGTTCATCGTGAAGAAGGCGGTGTCGAGGCGGCGCAGGTCCCCCGGCCGGACCAGCGAGTGCTCGTAGGCAAGGAGGCCGGCGACGCAGGCGACACCGACCCAGTAGAGGACGCCGACGTCCAGCCCCAACCCGACCGCGACGAGCAGCACGACGGTGAGCAGATGCAGGGCACGGGCTCCGAGGAACGCCCCCTTCTCGCCGAACCGCGTCACCCACGAGTGCAACCCCTGCTCCTGGTCGACGTCGACGTCGAAGAGCGCGTAGAAGAGGTCGAAGCCCGCCACCCACGCGGCCACCGCGGCACCGAGTGCCCACGCCTGCCAGGCCAGGTCGCCGCGGACGGCCGCCCAGGCGCCGACGGGGGCGAGGCCGTCGACGGCGCCCAGCCAGAGGTGGCAGAGCCAGGTGAACCGCTTGAGGTACGGGTAGACGACGAACATCGCGACCGGAATCGGGGCGAGCGGGCGGACGAACGGGTTCAGCTGCCAGACGGCGACGACGTAGACGGCGAGAGCCACGATGCAGAACGCGAGCACCCCGAGGACGGAGAGCGCGCCGCTCGGCAGCTCGCGTCCGGCGGTACGCGGGTTCGCGGCGTCGATACGCGCGTCGATCAGCCGGTTCAGCGCCATCGCGAGCGACCGCGCGCCGACCATCGCGACCGTGATCCAGAACAGTGCGTGCCCCGACGGCACGCCGCCGACGGCGAGCACCGCGCCGACGTACGCGAACGGCAGCGCGAAGATCGTGTGCTCGAACTTGACGAGACGGTAGTAGAGGCGTGCGACGCGCATGCGGGCGATCAGGTCTGCTCGTGCTCGGTCGGCTCGCCGACGACGAGCGCCAGCGCATGCGGCAACGCAGTCCGGAGCAGTGCGTAGCCGTCGCGGGCGCCGCCCGGCGAGCCCGGGAGATTGACGACCAGGGTACGTCCGAGAATGCCCGCGGTCCCACGCGAGAGCAACCCGTGCGGCGTCTTCGCAACGGAGTCGGCCCGGAGAGCCTCGGCGATGCCCGGCACCTCACGCTCGACCACGGACCGCGTCGCCTCGGGCGTCACGTCGCGAGGGGCGACTCCCGTGCCGCCCGTCGTCAGCACGACGGTCGCGTTCGCGGCCAGCTCCTCGATCGCCGCTGCGATCTGCGCCGCCTCGTCCGGCACGACCCGGCGATCGACGGCGAAGCCGTCCGCACGCAGACCGCGCTCGAGCTCGTCGCCACTCGTGTCGGCGGCCTCGCCGCGCGAAACGCGGTCCGAGACCGTGAGCACCGCTGCGTTCACCCTTTCACTTTCTCGACGAGCTCGATGGTCAGCCTCATCGACTTGTCGACCGCCTTCGCCATGTCGTAGACCGTGAGTGCCGCGACCGAGGCCGCCGTCAACGCCTCCATCTCGACGCCGGTGCGTGCGGTCGTCGCCACTTCGGCGAGGATCTCGACACCGCCGTCCGCGATTTGCACCGTGACGTCGACGTGCGAGAGCGGCAGCGGATGACAGAGCGGGATCAGCTCGGCCGTTCGCTTGGCGGCCATGATCCCCGCGAGCTGGGCGGTCACCAGTGCGTCTCCCTTCGGGAGCGCCCGCAGCCGATCCGCCACGGTCGTCGCCACGAACGCGCGGGCGACTGCGCGCCGCTCGACCTCGGGCTTGCCGCCGACGTCGACCATGCGAACGCCGCCGGCCTCGTCGACGTGAGAGAGCTCGCTCACCGGCGACAGGTTACGCCGACGTGAGACCCAGGTCGCCGAGCAGGCCGTCGATCCAGCGGTCCAGATCGTGCGTCCGCACCTGACCCGCGAGGAGCCGCGCACGACGCTCCCGCTCCTCGGCGTCCATCGACAGCGCGGCGTGAAGGGCTTCGGCCTGACCGAGGACGTCGAACGGATTCACCGTGAGCGCCCACTCGCCGAGCTCCTCGTGCGCTCCGGCGTTCTCCGACAGGACGAGCACGCCGCTGCGTGCGTTCACGAGCGGCCCCTCCTTCGCGACGAGGTTGAGCCCGTCGAACACGGCATTGACGAGCAGCACGTCGTACTGCTTGTACGCGGCGACCGTGAGCGGGAAGTCGTCGGCGATGCGCAGGTCGACCGGCAGGTACCCGGGGGCGCCGTGGCGGTCGTTGACGGCCGCCGCTGCACGTTCGATCGCGGCGCGGTAGTCGACGTACTCGGGCACGTCCTGCCGTGACGGATCGAGCAGCGCGAGCATCGAGGCGCGCCCACGCCATTCGGGGTGACGGTCGAGGAGCAATCCGAAGGCGATGAAACCGCGCACGACGTTCTTCGACGGATCGGTGCGATCGACGCGCACGACGAGTTGCTCGAGACGGGACTGCCTGACGCCGCGCTCCGCGTCGAGCACGGCTGCGCTCGAGGCGAGCGCATCGAACTCGGCGCTGTCGACCGAGATCGGATGGCTCGCGACCGTGGTCGCTCGGCCACGGTGCACGACGCGGCCGTCGGCAGCACACTCTGCCCCGGCGACGTCGGCCGCGCTCGCAACGAAGTTGCGCCGCCAGCGGCGCGTGTGGAAGCCGACGAGGTCGTTCGCGAGCAGACCGTCGTGAATCGCGAAGCGCGCGTCACGGGGAAGGACGGTCCAGCCCTCCGACTGCGGCCACGGGATGTGCACGAAGTGCGCCAGCAGCGCGTCCGGTCGCGCCTCGCGCACGACTCGCGGCGCAAGGTAGAGGTGGTAGTCGTGGAAGAACACGACCGCGTCGGGCCTCGAGTCGAGCTCGGCAACGACCGCTGACGCGAACCCGTTATTGACGTTCGCATAGCCGGCCCACGCACGGGCGAACGCCTCGTCGAGGACGGGCTGCTCACCAAGGCCGTACAGCGAGTGCTGCACGAACCAGAGCAGTGGGTTCGAGACGACGTTGTAGAAGTCGTCGTAGGCAGGCGGGTCGTGCGCGAGCAGGCGCAAGGGGCAGGGCGCGCCCGCCTCCTCCGGAACGATGCCGCCGCGTTCGCCGGCGACCACGCGGTCCTCGTCGGTGATCGCGCTCGCGATCCAGGTCACCTCGTGTCGGGCGCAGCAGGCCGCGGAGCGCCGTCGCGAGCCCACCGGCGCCGCGCCGGGCCACGCGCGCGCCGCTTCGGTCGCGCTCGAACGAGAGCGGGCCGCGATTCGAGACCACGATCAGCGGCCGCGGGCTCACACGAGCGTGATCTCGCTGCCGCCGGTGTCGTTCCCTGCGAGCAGGTTGAAGAGAACGAGCCAGTCGCGGAGCAGGCGCGGGGTCAGAAACCGGCGCCGCACCTGCTCCTTCCCGCGCAGCGCACGTGCGCGCGCCTCGGCGGGCTCGGCCAGGATGGACGCGCAGGCCTCGGCGCACTCTGCGGCCGAGTCGACGAGCCAGCCGCTCTCCCCGTCGGTGATCTGCGCGACGATCCCGCCGACGCGACCGGCAACCGTCGGCCGGGTCTTCCAGAGCGCCTCGGTCACGGTCAGGCCGAAACCCTCCCGGATGGACTTCTGGATCACGGCGTCGGAGTGCACCTGGAAGGCGTTGATCTCGACGGCGCCCACGTTGTTCAGGTTGCTGAGGATGAAGATGTCGGGGTCGCCGTCGGCGTGCGCAACCGTCCGCTCGTAGTACTCCCACCCCTCCGGGTCGTCGTGCGCCATCGAGCCGACCAGCGCGAGCTGCACGTCCGGATGTCGCCGCTTCACGATCCGGTAGGCGTCGATCACGCCGAGTGGATCCTTCCACGGGTCGAATCGCGACACCTGGGTGAGCAGCGGCCGCTCGACGTCGATGCCGAACTGGTCGACGATGTACGTCGCGTCCTCGGCCAAGAGCGCCATGTTCTTCGGCTGCAGCGGATCGATCGCCGGCGGCCAGATGGCGACGCGCGCGAGGCCCCCGTTCGCAGGCGCGTACTCGCGCAGATGGAAGACCGCCGCGTCGTAGCGGCGTAGCGACGGCAGGAGCGCGTCGAAGACACTGGCATTCGGCGTCGAGAAGTCGATGTGCCCGCGCCAGATCCACTTCGCGCGCCGGTCCGGATACGAGTCGATCGTCGCCGCCGGCTGCGGATCGTGGACGATCACGAAGTCGTAGGCGTCCGCGTCGAGCGCGACGGCCGTGTCGGCGTTGTACCGGTGAAAAACTTCGAGATCGTCCGGCTCGAGCCCGCGAGGATCGCCCTGCAGCGCGTTGTGGATCGTCTTCGTGACGCGGAAGAACTCCTCGGCGCCGCGCATCACCCGCCACTCGACGTCGAGCCCGGCGTCGGCCATCACCGGCACGAGCGTGTACAGGATCTCGGCGACACCACCGCCGAACGCCGTCGCGGAGAGGTGCACGACGCGTCTGCCGGCAAGCGGCGCGGCCAGACGCCGCACCTCGTCCATCAACCCGCGCGAGACGAGCGTGTCGTAGTCGTCGAGCGACTTCCGCCCGGCGTTGACCAGTTGGAGCACTAGATGATCTGCGCGGGGAGATGCTTGACGAAGCGCAGCGTCGAGCCTCCCTGCTCGCGGCCCGAGATCACGAGCTCGTCGGCGAGAGCGCGGATGATCGCGATGCCGAGCCCGCCCTCGACGAGCTCGTCGTCGCCCGCGACCGACGACGTCGGCGCGAGATCGAACCCGTCGCCATCGTCGGCAACCTCCACGACCAGCCTGTCGGCGTACAGCTCGTAGGTGATCTCGACCATTCCGTCGCCGCCGTCGTAGGCGTGCCGGACGGCGTTCGTGCAGGCCTCGGTCAAGGCGAGCTTGAGGTCGGCGACCATCTCGTCCGAGAGCGGCTCGGGATGGAGTCGCGCGAGACCGCTCAGCGCCAGCCGGCCGAGGCCGATGTACTCCGCCTTCGCCGGGATCGTCAGTCGAACGGCCCGGGTCGCATCGTCGTCGAACGCACGCATTCCTGCGGCACCTTTCCCTGTCGCACGGGTGGAGCAAACCTCGGGGATTCTTCCGCTTTCTCACGTCACCGTTCGCCACGGGGCGAACGGCTCCTGCCGCGCGCCGGATCTCGGCTCTAACCGGTGGGCGCCGGGCGCGAATCGAGCTTGACCGGCACGGTGAGTCGGCGGTCGCCCCGGACGACCGTGAACGCCGCCGTCTGCCCGGGCTCGAGGCGGTCGGCGACGATCCGCACCACGTCCTCGGCGCCGCGGACGGGGATCCCGTCGATCGCGACGATCGCATCGCCGCCGACGCGCACGGTCTGGCCCTGGAAGGTCTCAAGGCGCGTCGCCGCCTGCAGGCCGGCCCGTTCGCCCGCCGGATCGCCGCTCGCAAAGCCGTCGATCAGCGCGCCTCGCGTCGCGGCGTAACCGAACCTCTTCGCGATCGAGGGGGTGAGGTCCTCCGTCGTGATGCCGACGAAGGCGTAGCTGACCTTCCCCGACTTGACGAGCTGCTGCAGCGACCGCCGGGCGGAGTCGATCGGCACAGCGAAGCCGACGCCTTCGAAGCCCGACGAATTGCCGCTCGACCGGATCTGCGCGTTGATCCCGATCACCCTGCCCCGCGCGTCGAACAGCGGTCCGCCGGAGTTGCCGTGGTTGATCGGGGCGTCGGTCTGGATCGCGTCGACGAGGTCGTAGTTGGTCGTGATCGAGGGAATCGAGCGGTGGATCGCCGAGACGACGCCGACGGACAGCGAATCCGTGTTCCCGAAGGGGCTGCCGATCGCGGCCACCGGCTGGCCGACCACCACCAGGCTCGAGTTGCCGAGCGGGACCGGGGACACCGGATGGGCGGCCGGGCTCACGCGCAGGACGCCGACGTCGTCGTACAGGTCGTAACCGACGATCGTCGCCGCCACGCGGTCGCCGTCCGCGAAGCCGACGTAGACCGTGTTCGCCGGCTCGACCCCGCCGGGAAGACCGTGGCCGGCGGTCGTGATCACGTGCGCGCTGGTGAGGATCGTGCCGTCACGCCCGACGACGAACCCCGAGCCCAACCCCGCGCTCGCGCTCGCCGAGCCGGTGGGCGGAAACGTGCTGTAGATCGTGACCACGCCGGCCGACCGCGCGCGGTAGATCAGCGCCGGGGCGAAGCCGTTGCCGGCCAGCGGCTTGGCGGCGATCACCGGAGCGACCACCGGAGCGCCCGTCGACACTTGCTCGACGGTGGTGGTGGCGGAGCCGGCATGCAGCCAGCCGGCAGCCTTGGCCGCGACCAGCACCAGCGCGGCACCGACGGCTGCGGCGATCAGCGAGACGACGGCGAGCGGTCCCGGGCGCACCGGGACCACTGTACCCCCGGCGTTTTCACGTCGAAACGGGCCGGGTCAGGCGCCGGAGTGCGCGAGCTCGCGATCGGGCACCTCCGCGCTCAGAACGAGTGTGAAGAACGTCCACCCCTCCTGCGCGTCGAGCTCGAGCCGTCCGCCCATCAGGCCGGCGAGCTCGCGCGCGATCGCGAGCCCGAGGCCGCTCCCGGAGGCCCGGGCGCCGTCGAGCCGGTAGAACCGCTCGAAGACCTGCTGGCGCGCTTCCGGCGGGATGCCCGGCCCGTTGTCGGCGACGATCAGCATCGCGCGGCCGCCGTCGCGGCCGGTCGAGACCCGCACCGTGCTCCCCTTGGGTGTGTGGAGGAGCGCGTTCTCGACCAGGATGCGCCCGATCTGGACGATCCGCGCGGCATCGCCCTGCGCGAGCACGGGCGCGCCGCCGCCCGACTCCAGCGTCTGGCCGAGCGCTACCGCCCGCGGCTCGAGCTCGCGGACGAAGTCGGCGCCGAGCTCGGTCAGATCGACCTGCTCGCGGCCGACGGCGAGCCGTCCGGCGTCCAGCCGGGACAGGTCGAGCAGGTCTGTCGCCAGCCGGCCGAGCCGGCCGACCTGCCCGCGCATCTGGTCGAGGAACTCCTCGCGCGTCGCCTCGTCGAGGGTGTCGTCGTCGAGCAGCTCCAGGAAGGCGCCGAGCGAGAAAAGCGGCGTGCGGAGCTCGTGGGAGGCGTTCGCGATGAACTCCCCGCGGGCGCGGTCGAGCTGCAGGAGCTGAAGCCGCATCCGCTCGAACGCCCGCGCCAGCTGCCCGAGCTCGTCCGTGCTCGCGTCGACGACCGGCTCGGCGAAGTTCCCGGCCGCGATCTGCTCCGCCGCCGCCTCGAGCCGGCGGATCCGGCTCGCAAGCCGCGCAGCACCCGCATACCCGATCAGCAGCGCGAACCCGAAGGCCACGCCGCCGGCGATCAGGACCCGGCGGCGCACGACGGCGACGGTCCGTAGCTGGTCGTGGAGTGGTGCCGAGAGCAGCACCACCGAGCCGTTGATCGGGTAGGCGGCTTCGGCGTATTGCTGCCCGTTCCGCTGGATGGTGCCGTGCGCGAGCGTCTTGCGGTCGACCGCCTGCGTGGCGATCGGATCGTTTGCCATATTGCTCGAGTCCGCCTCGTCAGCCGAGTCTGCGACCGGCTGCAGATTCAGCGGCACGTCGTTCTGGACGTCGTAGACGACGATCCGCGCATTCACCGCGGGCGCCCACTTGTCGGCATAGGCCTGCTTCGCGTACTCGAGCTGGCTGGCCGGGTAGTTCGGGATCGCGATCGTCCGGATCGCCGACTGGAGGCTCCGCAGCTCGCTGTTCTGCAGCGAGCGCTGGTACGAAGGGACGACGATCAGGTAGACGATCCCGAGCACGCCCGCGACCACGACGATGAGCGCGAGCGCGAGCCGACCGCCGACGCCGCGAAGCGTGCTCATTCCCGGCTCATCTGTCGCGGAAGCGGTAGCCGACGCCGCGCACGGTCAGGATGTACTCCGGCGTCCGGGGCTCCGCCTCCAGCTTCTCGCGCAGGTGGCGGACATGGACGTCGATCGTCCGGGGATCGCGATAGTCGGCGCTCTTCCAGAGCGCCTCGAGCAGCATGCGCCGGCTGAAGACCCGCCCCGGCTGGGTGGCCAGCGCGCGCAGTAGCTCGAATTCGACGTAGGTCAGCTGCACCGGTTCGCCACGTATCTCGACCGCGCGGCGCGGGACGTCGATCAGCAGCCCGTCGTGCTCGATCCGCTCCTCGTCGACGCCGTCGGTCGTGTGCGGTGCGCGTGCGCGACGGAGCAAGGCGCGGACGCGGGAGCGGAACTCGCGGATCGAGAAGGGCTTCGTGATGTAGTCGTCGGCGCCGAGCTCGAGGCCGATCACCTTGTCGAGCTCGTCATCCCGGGCCGTGAGCATGATGATCGGCACGGTGCTCCTCGCCCGGAGGCGCTTGCAGACCTCGAGCCCGTCCAGACGCGGCAGCATGATGTCGAGGACGACGAGGTCGATGGGCTGGGCGTCGAATTTCTCGAGCGCCTCCTCGCCGTCGGCCGCCTGGACGACCACGTAGCCGTCGCGCTCGAGCGGGAAGGCGAGCACCGTGCGGACTGCGTCCTCGTCGTCGACGAGCAGGATCGTGGGTGACGAGTCGGGCATCGGCTGCTGCGCCTGCCGGGCGCGCGCGCAAGAACCGCCTGGATCGGTCGCCCTCCTACTATAGCCCTGCACATGAGACCGACTCGAGCTCCGACGCCCCGCAGGCGGGCCCGCCGCGGGTCGGTCGAGCGTCCCGTCAACGGCCGCCTGTACCGCGCTTCTTTTCTCGTCGCCATCCTCCCACTCCTGCTGGTGGCGCTCGCGAGCTCCCGGACCGGCGTGCTGGCCGCACCGGCGCTTCCGCCGAACTTCGACGGGCCGGGAGCGGCGAGCCTCGCCACCGAGCTCGCGATGAACTATCCGGACCGCTCGCCGGGCGGCGCCGGCGCGCTCGGCGCTGCGGCCTGGGTGCGCGAGCAGCTCGGCGGCTTCGGCCTGCACGTCTCGTCGGACACCTGGAACGAGCGCATCCCGGCCGGCGACGTCGTCCGGCTCGACAACGTCTGGGCCGTGGTGCCGGGCCAGTCACGGGACGCGATCGTCGTGATGGCCCACCGGGACGACACCGGCGTCGGCCCCGGCGCGAACGACAACGGCAGCGGCACCGCCGCGCTGATCGAGCTCGCACGCGGCTACGCGGCGACGGGCGCGGCCGGCGGCACCGCCGTCAAGCCCGTGCACACGCTGATCTTTCTCTCCACCGACGGGGGCGCGGCGGGCGGGCTCGGCGCCGTGCGGTTCGCCGGCCGACTGCCCTATCCGGTGGAAGCCGTCGTCAACCTGACCGCGCTCGCCGGCCACGGTGCGCCCCGCCTCCTGCTCTCCGGCGACTCGTCGCACTCCACCGCCGCGCTGCTCGCAGCCACGACGGCCGAGCGGATCGCCGAACAGAGCGGGCAGACGCCGCGGCGCCCGAGCCTGCTCTCGCAGCTGATCGACCTCGGCTTCCCGTTCACGCTCGGGGAACAGGGCCCGTTCATCGCCCGCGGCATCCCCGCCGTCACCGTGACGACCGGCGGAGAACGCCCGCCCGAGGCGTTCACCGACCGGCCGCGGAACCTCGACCAGGCGCACCTGACCGCGCTCGGGCGGGCGGCGCAAGAGCTCCTCGGCTCGCTCGACCAGGGGGTCGAGCTCCCCCACGGGACGCCGGGCGTCGTCTGGGCGGCGGGACGGGCGATCCGCGGCTGGGCGATCGAGCTGCTGCTCATCTCGCTCCTCGTGCCCTACGTCGTGGCGGTGGTCGACCTGGTCGCGCACATGCGCCGACGGCGCATTCCGATCGCTCCCGCCTTCCGCAGCCTGCGCAGCCGGATCGCGTTCTGGCTGTTCGCCGCGATCGCATTCGTCGTGTTCGGCTTCCTCGGCGCCTGGCCGGATGGGCCCGCGCGGCCGCCGAATCCCGCGGCGGAGGGCGCCGGCGACTGGGCCGTGGTCCCCCTGATCCTGCTCGGTGCGGTGCTGCTCGCCGGCTGGCTCTGCTGCAGGCAGCGGCTCGTGCCGAGACGCGCGGTCTCCGTCGAGGAGGACCTCGCCGGAAGCGTCAGCGCACTCGTCGGCTGCGGCTTCGTCGCGTTGCTCGTTCTGGCAACAAATCCGTACGCACTCCTCTTCTGCCTGCCGGCACTGCACGCGTGGCTGTGGCTGCCGCAGGTGCGGACGCGAGGCGCGCTCCTGCGGGCGGTCGTCTTCGCCGTCGGGCTGATCGGGCCGTTGCTGCCGGTCCTCTCCCTGGCGCTCCGCTTCGGGCTCGGCTTCGACGCACCGTGGTACCTGCTCGAGCTCGTCGCGCTCCGGTACGTGCGGCCGATCGCCTTCGCGATCGCACTTCTCGGCACGGCGTGCGCGGCGCAGCTCGCTGTCGTCGCAGCGGGGCGGTACGCGCCGTACCCCAGAGCCGGCGAGCGGCCCGTGCGCGGGCCTGTGCGAGACCTCGTGCGCCGGTTCGCCCGCGCCCGCACGCGGCCTACCCCGCGAGGTAGCTGACGGCCGAGCCGGCCTCGAGCTCGCCGTCACCGCGCGTGACCAGCACGAGTGAATCCGCGCGCGCCGTGCGCGCGATCATGTGTGACTCGTTGCCGGCGACGGGCTCGAGCACCACGACGTCGCCCTCGACACGCCGCCGGGCGCGGACGACCTGGTCGCGGTCGGGGTCGCGGCGCACGCCGGCTGCGAGCCGGCCTGGCTGCCACTGCGGTAGCGGGTCGGCCGCGCCCTGCAGGGCGAGCAGCGCCGGGAGCACGAAGAGCGCGAAGCCGACGAGTGACGAGACGGGGTTGCCCGGAAGGCCGAAGACGAGCGTCGCGTCACGCGTCCCGAACGCGACCGGCTTGCCCGGACGAACGGCCACCCGCCAGAACACCTCCTCGACGTCGAGCGCAGCCAGCGTCGCGCGCACGAGATCGTGGCGGCCGACCGAGACGCCGCCGGTCGTGACGAGCACGTCCCCGGTCAGGCCCCGCTCGAGTGCGGCACGCGTGGCCGGCTCGTCGTCGGCGACGATGTCGAGCGTCTCGACCTCCGCACCGGCCTCGGCGAGCTGGGCGCCCAGGAGCAGCGAGTTCGCCTCGTAGATCTCTCCCGGCCGAAGCGCCTCGCCGGGAGAGCGCAGCTCGCTGCCGGTCGGGAGGAGCATCACCCGCGGACGCCGGGCACAGACGACCGAGGCCGACCCGGCGGCGGCGAGGGCGCCGATCGTCCACGGCGTGAGCCGGGCTCCTGCGGCGGCGACGACCTCGCCGGACGCGATGTCGCCTCCTCGCGGCCTCACGTTGTCGCCGGTGACAACACGCTCGACCACCACTGCCGTCCCGTCGTTCTGCGTTCGTTCGACGGGCACCACCGCGTCGGCCCCGGCAGGCACGACCGCTCCGGTCGCGATCGGCGCCGCCTCGCCACTCCGCACCTCGCCGGCGGATGGGCGACCTGCCGCCGACGGCGCGACGACGACCAGCCGCCCGGGCGTGTCTGCGGCACGGACGGCGAATCCGTCCATCGCCGAGCTGTCGAACGGCGGCAGGTCGAGCGGCGACTCGACCGTCCGCGCGAGCACGCGGCCGAGGGCGGCGGCGAGCGGGACGCTCTCGGGCTCGAGCACGCGCACGCGTCCGAGGACGAGCTGCTGCGCTTCGGCGATCCCGAGCAGGGCTTCCATCGACGTTCACGATAATCCCGCAACGTGGCGGGACTGCCGTGAAGATCCTCTACTTCGGGACGTACGACCGCGAGCATCCGCGCAACGTGAACGCGATCGCTGCCCTGCGCGACTCCGGCGTCGAGGTCGTCGAACGGCACACGCAGCTCGGCCGCGGCGGGCTCCGCGGAACGCTCGACGTCTTCCTGGCCGAGACGCGTCTCTCGACGCCCGGTCGCAGGGGCGCCGACGCGCTGGTCGTCGGCTATCCCGGCCACTTCGACGTGCCCCGCGCCCGCCGGCTCGCGGGGTCGCGGCCGCTCGTCTTCGACGCGGTCCTCTCGCTCGAGGACGAGCTCGTCTCGGTCCGCCGCCGTTTCCGGCCGCACTCCGCTGCCGCCAACGTGCTCCGCGTCGCCGACGCCAGGGCGTTGCGGCTGCCCGATCTCGTCGTCTGCGGGACCGAGGCAGAAGCGGGCTATCTGAGCACCCTCGGGGCCGGCCGCACGGCTGTCGTGTTCCTCGGAGCCGACGAGGACATCTTCTGCGAGGCGTGGACGCCCACCTATCCCTTCTCCGCCCTGCACGAGGCCGACGGCTCGACCGACGTCGTCTCCGCCGCCGCCGAGCTCGTGCCCGACGTGCCCATCCGCATCGTGTCGAGGCGTGACCTCGAGCCCGACGAGCTCGGCCTTGCGTTCGGTCACGCGGGGATCGTGCTGGGCTCGTTCAGGGCATCTCGCGCGATCTCACCCGCGGTCTTCAGCGCACTCGCCACGGGTGCGCCTGTGATCACGGCGGACACAGACGCGGCCCGCGAGCTGCTGAGCGACGGCGACTCGGCGCTCCTCGTTCCACCGGAGAGCCCGGAGGCGCTGGCGGCCGCGGTCGCCCGGCTCGCGGGCGACGCAGAGCTCCGGAGCCGCGTGGCGGCAGGCGGCGGGCGTGTGTTCGCAGAGCGGGCAGCACGCGGGGTCCGTGGCTCGCAGTGGCGTGCGCTGATCGAGGAGCTGCTCACGTGATCGTCTGCGGCAGCAGGTAGGCGCAGAGGGCGAGCGTCAGGAGGACCGCCGCACGATCCTCGTCGTAGGCAGACGCGACGAGCGGCCACAGCACGTACCAGACGATCAGGTAGGGGAGGCACAGCAGAAGCAGCACCCAGGCGAGCCCGAGTCGCGCCCACCCGCGCGCGGCCTGGAAGAGCAGCCACACGTAGGCGACCGCGTAGGCCGCGACGAACACCCACGTCGGGGCGTGCAGGCGCGACGGCAACGCGTACGACGTTCGACCCTCGACGCCGAGGGCGAGCGGCGCGAACGCGTGCAGCCAGTGGAGCCCCCACAGCACCGTCGCCAGGGCGAGCGTCACGACCGCGGTGACGGCGAACGCGACGTGATCGACGCGGCGGCCCTTCGCGCGAGCCTCGAGCGCGCGCAGCGGGAGCAGGACGAGCGGCACCCACTTCACCAGCACCGCGAGCGCCCAGGCGACGCCGGCCGGCCGCGGACGGCCACGATCGCCGAGCGCAAGCGCCGCGGCGACGAGCGCCGCCATCAGCGCGTCGTTGTGACCGCCGCCGGCGAAGTGCACCGCCACGACCGGGTTCCATCCGACGAGCGCGGCGGCCGAAGCTCTGCGGCGGGAGGCGAGGAACGTCGCGAGCAGGACGGCGAGGGCGGCGGCGACTCGAAACGACCACCCGGCGACCGCCGGCGACCGTGTCAGGGCGACCGGCTTCGAGACGAAGGTGAACGCCGGCCCGTACGCCGACCTCGCGTGCAGGTGGGCGGCGCCTGCGTGCGCCGCCGAGACGGGGTCGTCGGCCGGCGTCTGGCGGTACGGGTCATGGAGGCGCGCGTAGCTCCAGTAGGTCAACGCATCGGTCGAGAGGAGAAGCGGTGCTGCGAGCGGGGCGAGCTGGATCGCGCAGGCGACGGCGAACACCGGTCCGAAGCGCCCGCCGTGACCGAGCAGCCAGTAGCCGGCGACGTACGTTGCGAAGGCGGTTGCGAGCAGAACGAGGAACGCCGTCCCGACGTGGGAGAGCCGCGCCACGAGCACGCAGCCGACCACGAGCGCCAGCGTCAGGTAGCCCGCGAGGAGGGCGCTAGGAGGTCGCCTCGGAATGGCGCTCGTCGAGCTTCAATGCGGCGAGTGCGGCGTGCGCGGGAGGCGGCGGCGCCGGATTGGTGACGGCCGGCGGCGCGGTCGTCGTCGGTGCCGTGGTCGTCGGTGCGGTCGTCGTTGCGGGCGGGCTCACGTACTGCAGGTAGCCGTAGTCGCCGTGCTTGATCGGCCTGAACGTCGGGTAGACGTTCGGCACCGGGAAGTCGAGCACGGGTCGTTTCCAGAGCGCGGACGCCATGTACTCGTGCCAGATCGGCACGGGGAAGGTCGCGCCGGCGACCACCTCGCCGTGCACGTTCGTCATCGGGATCTCGCCCTGCTGGTAGCCCATCCAGACGACCGTGCTGAGCTGCCGGGTGAAGCCGTCGAACCATGCATCGGCGTGGTTCTCGGTCGTGCCCGTCTTCCCGGCGTTCGGGTGGACGCCGTCGCCCGAACCGGCGCCGGTCCCGTATTCGGCGTTCTGACGCAGGACGTCGGTCACCTGCCAGGCCACTCCTTCCGAGAGCGCCCGCTTGGTCTGCGGCTTGCCCCACCCGCTCGCGGTGTCGACCTTGCCGCTCGGGAGAACGACCTTGGTGATCGCCATCGGCTTCGCGTAGATGCCCATCGCCGGGAAGGTCGCGTAGGCGGCCGCCATGTCGAGCGGCGACACGGCGAGCGAGCCGAGGCCGATCGAGGCGACGGGCTTGTCCGGCGTCATCTGCACGCCCAGGCGGTGCGCCATCTGCCAGACGTACCGCGGTCCGACGTCCAGCGTCAGTTGCGCGTAGACGGTGTTGTCGGACTGCAGCGTGGCCCGGGTCACGCTCACCGATCCCGCATACGTGTCGTCGTACGTGTGCACCTGCCACGGCTTGGCCGGATCGCACCACGGGGCGACGTCGCACGTGAACGGCGCAGAGGTGTAGTAGGTGGAGTTGGGATCCATGCCCTGCTCCACCGCCGAGGCGAGCACGAACGTCTTGAACGTCGAGCCGGCCTGCCTCGCCGACTGCGCCGCGAGGTTGAACTGGTTGCCGGCACTGCGGACGACCGCGGTCATCGCCCGGATCGCGCCCGTTCCCGGCTCGACGGAGACGATCGCGGCCGCCGGGTCGGTGCGGTAGGGGAGCACGTCGCGGATCGCCTTGTTCGCGAGGCGCTGCAGCCGCGGGTCGATCGTCGTGTAGACCTTCAATCCGCCCTCGCGCACCGTTCCGGCTCCGTACTCGTCGATCAGCTGGTCGGTGACGTACGAGAAGAAGTACGGCTGCTTGATCTGCGTGTAGATGTTGCCCGGCCTCAGGCCGAGCGATCTCGACCGGACGGCGCTCCGGTACTGCCTGGCGGTGATCACGCGGTTCGTGAGCATCGCCTGCAGAACCTCCTGGCGCCGCGCGAGTGCCGCCTTCGGATCCTGGAACGGGTCGTAGACCGAGGGCGCCTGCGGCAGCCCCGCGAGCAGCGCGGACTGCAGCAGCGTCAGCCGGCTCGCCGGGCGGGAGAAGTAGGTCTGCGCGGCGGCCTCGACCCCGTAGGCGTGATTGCCGTAGTACGTGGTGTTGAGGTACTCGTCGAGGATCTTCGACTTCGGCCACTTGCGCGCGAGCTTGATGGCGAGGCAGGCCTCCTTGATCTTGCGGCTGAACGTCTTTTCGCGGCCCGTGTAGAGACCGCGCACGAGCTGCTGTGTGATCGTCGACCCGCCCTCGACGGCCTTCCCGGCAGTGACGTCCGTCCACGCCGCCCGTGCGATGCCGACGTAGTCGACGCCGCCGTGCGACCAGAAGCGGCGGTCCTCGATCGCGACGGTCGCGCGCGGCAACCAGACGGTCATCCGGCCCAGCGCGACCGGCTCGCGGTTGTGCTCGGCCGGGATCGAGCCGAGCAACGAGCCGTCGCTGGCGTAGACGAACGAGTTCTGGCCGATGTCGACGGGCTTCAGCGTGCTCAGGTCGCAGCTCGCCGACAGCGCGACGCCGGTGCCGACTCCGACGGTGACCGCGCCCACGACGAGCGCCGCCGCGATCACGGCGAAGATCATGCCCGCACGCCGGCGGCGCCTCGTCCGTCCTGCGCGCTTTCGCTTCCGGCCTCGCTGGGCGAGGATGAAGTCGAGGTCGTCGTGCCGGCGCGGGGTCATGCCCGCTCCTCCGCATAGACCCCTGTTTCGCGGAGGCGCTCCGCCATCTCGACGCGCAGGTCGGAGGCAGCGGTCCCGAGCGCGCCTGCGGGTGCCCGGCGGCGGACGGCGATCGTCACATCGTCCGCGCCCAGCTCGACGACACGCGCGACGTCTCCGTCAACGGACAGCGACTCGATCACGCTGCGCAGGTCGCTCTGAAGCGGCAGCTTCGCCGTCGCTTCGACGTAGCCGCCCGGAGTGCGGATCGTCGAGTTGCGAATCGTCTGCGACGCGAGCTTCTCGTTCGGAACGGCGATCTGGTTGTCGTCAGAGGTGCGCAACCAGGTGTAGTTGAGACCGATCTCCTCGACCACGCCCCTGGCGTCGTCGATTTCCACCTCATCGCCGAGCCGGAGCGGCTGCGTGAATGCGATCATGATCCCGGCGACCGCGTTCCCGATCACGCGCTGGCTCGCGAACCCGATCACGAGGGCGAGGACTGCGGACGACGCGAGCACCGCGCCCGCGACTGCGCGCACCTGCGGGATCACGAGCAACGCAGAGAGGACGCCGACGCAGACGATCGTGGCGAACAGCGTGCGCCGGATCACGCGATAGCGCGTGATCACCTCCGGCGGCAGGTCGCGCCGCGAGATCCGGTGGTCGACGAGCTTCGCGACCAGCCACGCCACCAGGATGACGACAGCGGCGATCAGGGCGTGTTGCCAGAACTCACTCACTCGTACACGTCTCCTTCGCCCCAGTCGATCGGTTTCCGGCCTGCGAACCCCTCTTCATAGGAATGCCAGAAGACGACTGCCTGCTCCCCGACGTGCCAGCAGAGGAGCACCGGCTCGCCGTCGCGCAGTGCAGGGAAGTCGAGCAGCCCCAGGTCGGCGTCCTTGACGAAGACGCCCAGCGACTCGATGTGGTCCACGCACACGGCGGCGTCGGCCGCCAGCGAGACGAGCTCCGACTGCGCCGCCCCGAGATCGCCGGCTGCGTGGCCGCCGCCGTTGCCGCCGATCGCCGTCACGTGGCGCCCCTGGGCCGACTGCAGCTCGCGCAGGCGCTCGCGCAGGGAGACGAGGCGCTCCGCTGCGGGGCGCACCTCGCCGAGAGCGCTGTTAGCCTCGGCGGGAGTGAACGTGCGGTCGAGCACGGCGCCGTCGTATCGTACGAGGGAGAAGCGCCGTCTCGCGCTCTGGTTCCTCCTCGTCGGCGTCCTCGCCGCAATCGCGTACGCCGCCAGGGTCTCAGCCGGAAAGCCCGATCCACAGGTTCTTTACGAGTGGACGACCGCGATCGGCGCCCTGATCCAGGACGGGATCATCCTCGGACTCGTGCTGCTGATCGCCAAGCCCCGCTTCGAGCTGCTCGCCCTGCGCCGGCCCTCGTCGCTGCGGCGGGCGCTCATGTACCTCGGTATCGCCCTGTTCGCGATCTATTTCTTCGAGGAGGTCTACGCGGGCCTGGCGCACCCCGGTAACGAGCAGGGCCTCACGCCCTCGCACTGGGAGCCGGCCCATGCGGCCGCCTATGTCGCCAACGCGATCGTCATCTGCACCTTCGTTCCTTTCGTCGAGGAGCTGACGTACCGCGGCCTCGGCTTCTCGGTCGTCGCGCGCTTCGGCCGCTGGCCCGCGATCCTGATCGTCGGCGTGATGTTCGGGCTCGCTCACGGCCTGATCGTCTCGCTGCCGGTGATCGTCGCGTTCGGCTGCGTGCTCGCCTGGATCCGCGATCGCACGGACAGCGTGATACCCGGGATGTTCCTCCACGGGGCGTTCAACCTGATCGCACTCATCGTCGCCGTCACGCTCTAATCTCAGAGCTCGTGCGCCGCCTCACGCTCGTCACCCTCGCAATCGGCGCCGCCCTTGCGTTGCCGTCACTCGCCGATGCCGCCTGCGGCGTCACGCACAGCCGCGCGTCGGGGACCGCGCCGCTGACGGTCACGTTCACGGCAGCCTGTGCGTCGACGAGCTACCAGTGGAGCTTCGGCGACGGGACCACAGGCGCCGGGCAGACCGTTCGGCACGTCTACGCGGCGGGCGTCTTTCGCCCGACGCTCACGACCGACGCGGAGCCCGCCCCGGAGGCGGCGGCGACGGTGCTCTCGATCGCGCTTGAAGCTGAGCGCGCCGGCGAAGGCACGCTACGCGCAGTGGGTGACGCTCCACGCCACCGTCACGCCGAGGCTCCCGGTGACCCTGCACGGCCGGCGGTTCGTGCACGGCAAGCTGCGCGTGCGTGTCCTCTCTGCGGCGCCGTGGGTCGCACACGCCGGGAACGTGACTGCGACGGCGCACGTGGTCGCGGTGCCGAGACTCGTCGTTCGGCTGGTCGGCGAGCCCATCGTCGGTGCTCGAGTCCGCGTGCAGGCGACGCTGCATCCCGCGAGCGCCGGACGGATCGTCGGCCCGAAGGTGGTCGACACGCACCGTGCCCGCGTCGCGCACGTGACCGTGACCACGCATCCCGCACGCGGCTGGGCTCCCGTGCGTACCACCGTGCAAACGGAGATCGTCCTGCCGGGGCTCTCACTGGGTGCGCGTGGCGCGAGCGTCCTGCAGCTCGAGGAGCGGCTGCGCGACCTCCACTACGCGGTCGACGCCGACGGCGTGTACGGCGATGACGACGTCGAGGCGGTCTACGCGTTCCAGAAGATCGAGGGGCTCCCGCGCACCGGCATGGTGACCGCCGGGCTCTGGGCGCGCCTCCTGGAGGCCCAGGTGCCACGCGCACGCTATGCCGGAGACCACATCGAGGTCGACAAGACCAGGCAGGTGCTGTTCGTCGTGCGCGGCGGCAAGGTCGCGCTCGTCGTGGCCGTCTCGACAGGTGCCACCGGGAACACGCCCCTCGGGCTCTGGCACGTCTACCGGAAGGTCACCGGCTTCGACTGGGTCCTGTACTACCCCAACTACTTCCTGCGCGGGTTCGCCGTGCACGGCTATCCCGACGTGCCGCCGTATCCCGCATCGCACGGGTGCGTGCGCATCCCGATGTGGATCGCGACGACGATCTACGGCGACATCGGGCTCGGCACCGCGATCTACATCTACAGCTAGCTATCAGCTGTCGTCAGCTTTCGTCGTCGTCGTCCTGCTCGTCGTCGACCTCGGCGGCCTCGGCCTCCGCCTCGGCGCCGGCGAAGTCCTCGGCCGAGACGCGATCGAGGAACCGCTTGAACTCGTCGACGATCTCCTCTTCGTTCACCTCGTCACCCTCCATCTCGATCGCCGACTCCTCGATCACCTCGTCGTCGGCGAAGATCGGCGCGCCGGTCCTCACGGCGACGGCGATCGCATCGGAGGAACGCGAGTCGATCTCGAGCTCCGTGCCGTTCTGGGCGACGGTGATCGAGGCGTGGAAGGTGCTCTCGCGCAGCTCGGTCACGGTCACGCGCACGATCGACACGTCGAGCTCGGTGAGGATGTTCACGAGCAGGTCGTGGGTCAGCGGGCGCGGCGTGCTCGCGCCTTGGAGCTTCATCAGGATGGCTGCGGCCTCCGGCTGGCCGATCCAGATCGGCAGGTACCGGTTCCCGTCGGCCGTCTTGAGCAGCACGATCGGCTGCTTCCCCACGATGTCGAACGAGACCCCGTAGATCGTCATCTCGACCACTGCGAATAGGTTACCCCTGGCTCTGACGGCTAACGCACCCGGCTAGACTGACGCACGCTTGGGCGATTAGCTCAGTTGGTTAGAGCGCCGCTCTGATAAGGCGGAGGTCCCTGGTTCGAATCCAGGATCGCCCATTCCTGGCTCCAGTCCACCCCGTCGGCGCGGTACTCGGCGCCCTGGTCGTCGCGGCGGTCGCAGTCGCGGGCGGGGCGGGAGCAACAACGGCTCGAGGCCAGGGCACGATCGCCGTCGGCACGGGGCAATACGTCTTCGTCGTCGCTGCGGACGGGACCGGCGGCCACGCGCTCGGGGCCGGGGACTACCCCGCGTACTCGCGCGGCGGCAGGCTCGCGTTCACGTTGAACGGCGTCTGGGTGTCGAACGGCGGCGGAACGGGCCGGCGGCAGATCGTCCCGCGCTTCGCCGACTACATCACGTACACGTACCCGACCTGGTCGCCGGACGGCGCGCACATCGCCTACGTCCGCGTCGACAACGGCCACGAGACGTCGGAGCTGTGGGTCGTTCGCTCGGACGGGCTGGAGCTGCACGGCCTCTCGATCGTGCACGTCGCGGACACGCCCACGTGGTCGCCGAGCGGAAAGTGGATCGCCTACGTCGGAGACGGAGGCCTGAGCGAAGTCCTGTCGGACGGCTCGGGCAAACGCACGTTGCTCCGCCGCGACGTGGCCTTCCCCGCGTGGTCTCCCGACGGCCGCCGCATCGCGTTCGAGGAGCAGGTCGGACGGACCGTCTCGATCCGCGAGCTCGATACGCGCGACGGGCGCATTCGGCTGATCGAACATCATCAGGGCTCTGCCGGGCCGCTCACCTGGTCTCCTGACGGCACTCGGCTCGCGTTCACCGTCGAGCGGACGAGCGCGGGCGGGTCGTTCTTCGAGATCCGCACGGTCGGCGCGTCGAGCGGCAAAGAGCAGGTCGTGACGCGCCTGTTCGTCCAGCGCATCGACGGCGTCGCGTGGCGACGTTAGAGCTCGGCCGCGGCGCGGCGCGAGGCGCTCGAGCGCCTCGGCGAGCTCTGCCAGCTGCACGTCGCCGTCGAGCGCGACACGGAGGCCGGTTGCCCCGACCGAGGCCTCGAACCCCGTCAGAAGCCTGAACGCGCTCCGGACACGAGCGGCGAGCGCAGGATCGACCTTCGTCGCGCGCCGCTCCTTGGTCCGAGCGCCCGCCCAGCGTGCAGCTCGTTCGGCGGCCCGCACCGACAGCCCTTCGCGGACGATCGTGCGCGCGAGCCTGCGCCGGCCGTCCTGGTCCGGCACCGCGAGCACCGCACGCGCGTGCCCCTCGGTCAGCTCGTGCCGGCTCACCATCGCGAGCACGTCGTCGGGCAGCTCGAGCAGGCGGATGCGATTCGACACCGTCGGCTTCGACTTGCCGACACGCTCGGCGATCTCGCCGAGCGAGAGCGAGAACTCGTCGAGCAGCAGCGCGTAGGCGCGCGCCTCGTCGACCGGGGAGAGGTCCTCGCGCGCGACGTTCTCGACCAGCCCGAGCAGAAGCGTCTCGCGGTCGTCTGCCTCACGGACGATCGTCGGAACGGTCTCGATCCCAGCCTCGCGCGCAGCGCGCCAGCGCCGCTCGCCTGCGATCAGCTCGTAGCCGCCCTCGAGCCGGGGCCGGACCACGACCGGCTGGATCATGCCCTGGGCGCGGATCGAGTCGGCGAGGCCGCCGACGCTTTCGCTCTCGAAGCGCTTCCGCGGCTGGCGCGCGTTCGGATGGATCTGCTCGACCGGTACCTGCGCAAGCTCGGGCGCGCCGCCGATCAGGACCTCGAACCCGCGCCCGAGGCCGCGGCGGGCGGTTGGCCCGCCCACGCTAGCTCCGCTGGACAAGCTCCATCGCCACCTTCCAGTAGGCCTCGGCGCCGCGCGAGCGCCGGTCGTAATGGGTCACCGGAAGCCCGTGGCTCGGCGCCTCCGCGACGCGGATCGAGCGCGGCACGACTGCGTCGAACACGAGCGCGCCGAAATGCCGCCGCACCTCTGCCTCGACCTCGGCCGAGAGCCGGGTCCGCGCATCGGCCATCGTCAGCAGGACAC
The DNA here is from genome assembly GCA_963774355.1 of uncultured Thermoleophilia bacterium. GTDB lineage: Bacteria > Actinomycetota > Thermoleophilia > Gaiellales > Gaiellaceae > PALSA-600. Next base: position 532,589 of record CAVZER010000009.1, read on the forward strand.
CGGCGATCGCCAGCCCGGGATTGAGCCGGCGCTTGACGAGCTCGATCGACTGGACGAGCTGCGCGAGACCTTCGAGGGCGTAGTACTCGGTCTGCACGGGGACGACGACGCGATGCGCGGCGGCGAGCGCGTTGACCGTCAGCGGGCCGAGCGATGGAGGACAGTCGAGCAGGACGAAGTCGAAGCCCTCCCCGTGACGGAGCGCCTCGGCGAGGAAGCGGTCGCCGTCGTCTCGCCGCGCGAGCTCCACGGCGGCGCCGGCCAGCTCCGGGCGTGAGGGGACGAGGAAGAGGTTCTCGAACTGTGTCGGCTTGGCGAGGTCCTCGAGCGCGGCTCCGTCGAGCAGGTCGTACGTCGACGTGCCGTTCGCGCGGAGACCCAGCCCCGACGTGGCGTTCGCCTGCGGGTCGAGGTCGACCACGACGGCCCGCTCTCCGGCCTCGGCGAGGCACGCCGCGAGGTTGACCGCAGACGTGGTCTTGCCGACACCGCCCTTTTGATTTGCAAAGGCGTAGACCTTGCCGCGCACCGCGCCCAATCTAGCCGCGACCCCGGACGCTGATTGCCGCGAAGCTTGCTACGGAAGCGGGCGCTTGCGCGCCACGCCGACGCGCCGCGGAAAGCCGGGCGGTGTCGGCGCGACCTTGCGCAGCACGAGCAGACCCGGTGGTCCGTCGTCGAGCGTCCCGCCGAGCTGCGCGGCGACGCGCGCGACGTGCTCGGTGTCCGCCGTCGGGCCGACCCAGAGGATCGCGGCGCCCCCGACGCGAACGAGCGGCAGACACCACTCGGCCGCGGTCGGCGGCTTGGCGAGAGCCTTCGCGACCGCTACACCGGCCCAGTCGGTCGGTTGCTCCTCGACGCGACCCCACAGCACGCGCGCGTTCGCAGGAGCGACGTGCTCGAGGAACTCACACTTGCGGCGCTCGGCTTCGAGCAGCACCACCTCGCGGTCGGGCAGCGCGTGCGCGAGCGGGATCCCGGGTGCGCCGCCGCCCGAGCCGACGTCCACGATCGGCCCCTCGAGCCGGCGCACGATCTCGACCGCGGTCAGAGAATCGTCCAGGAGCACCCGCCGCGCGGCAGCAGGGTCGCGGAGCGCGGTCAGGCCGGGCGTCTCGAGGACGGCCCGCAGCCAGTCGTCAAGCGTCGGGCTCGACGACGACGTACCGGTTCGGCTCCGCTCCCTCGCTGACGGTCCGGATGCCGGGCTCGTCGGCGAGGCGTTCGTGCACGATCCGCCGCTCCACTGCGGACATGGGTTCCAGCAGCACGCGCTCGCCCGCGACGGCGCGCTCGGCACTGCGGATCGCGATCGACTCGAGCGTCGCGCGGCGGCGGTCTCGGTAGCCCGCTGCGTCGATCGTCGCGTGCTTGCCGGTGCTGGTTCGATGGAGGATCACGTTCGCGAGGTACTGCAGCGAGTCGATCGTGTGCCCGTGCTTGCCGATGAGCAGGCCGAGGTCGCCGCCGCTACAGCTGACGACGATCTCGTCCTCCGTCTCCTCGGTGTCGACTCGCGCGACGACGCCGAGCGCCGCCACGACTCGTTCGACGAGACCGCGGACCTTCGCCGCGTGCTCGGACTCGTCCTCACGCGCCTCGAACCGCTCCGGTGCCTGCGCGTTGTCCGCGGACGCGATCACGAGCGCCGGCGTGTACCCGACGCCCAGCAGGCCGCGCTCGCCCTCCGACACGACCTGGAAGCGGACGCTCGCCCGGTCGAGCCCTGGTGCGAGCCGCTCGAGGTCGCGCAGCGCCTTCCACTTCGCCTCACCGACGGTCTCGCCCGTCGCCTCGACGGACACCTCGCCGGTCACCGCCGGGCGCCGCCCTTCTTCTTCCGCCGGACGCGGCGGGGCGGGGCGGAGGCCGCAGGGGTCGCAGGCGCCGGGGCAGGTTCGGGAACGGGCGCCGGCTCCTGGCGCCGCGGCGTGCGCGAGGTGCGGCGCGGCCCGGTGGGTGCGCGAGCGGCGGCGGGGGTCTTCGGAACGAGCCGGCGTGTGATCAGCCCCTGGCCGACCGTCCACAGGTTGGTCGTCATCCAGTAGATGATCAGGCCGGTCGGGAAACGCGCGACGACGGTCAGGAAGACGAGCGGCAGGACCATCATGATCCGGCGCTGCGTCTTGTCCATCGTCGCGCCCATGAAGTACGTCGACGCAACCTGCGAGCCCGCGTAGATCGCGAGCAACACGTACCCGGACCAGTGCGCCGTCGCCTTTGCGGAGATGTTCGGGACGACGTGCAGCCACGAGCCGGTGATGTGGTGCGACTCGTGCCGCAGCGTGAAGTAGAGAGCGATGAAGATCGGGAACTGGAGCACCAGCGGCAGGCACGAGGCAGCCGGGTTGATGTTGTTCTCCTTGTAGAACTTCATCAGCTCCTCGTTGAGCTTCTGCCGGTCGCCCTTGTACTTCTGCTGGATCGCCTTCATCTCGGGCGCATGCCGCTGCATCGACTGCATCGAGTGGATCTGGCGGACGGCCAGCGGCACGAGCGCGATCCGGACGAGCACCGTCAGCGCGACGATCGACCACGCCCACGAAAGGCCGACCGAGGAGTGGAAGAAGTCGAGGATCGACTTCATCACGTTCTCGAGCGGCGTCAGGATGCCGGCGACGATCAGCAGCGCGGTCACGGGTAGTCGACGCCTCCGTGCGACCACGGGTTGCAGCGCAGAAGGCGCCAGCCGGCCAGCGCGAACCCTTTCAGGACGCCGTGTTTGCGAATCGCGAGCACGGCGTACTCCGAGCAGCTCGGGTGGTACTTGCAGGTGTTCGCCGGAACGAACGGTGCGACCAGGAGCTGGTAGAGCCGAATCGGGAGGATCGCAACGAGCCTGACCGCCCGCTCCGGAGCCGGCACAGCCGGCACCTCCGCTCCTTCGACGGCTCCGTCAAGCCTACGCTTCATGCCGCCGCCTTCCCGAGCACCTCGTCGACCCTGGCCTCGAGCCATGCATGCCCGTTCGTCTCGGCCGCCTCGGGCAGCCCGCGCCGCACGACGAGGACATAGTCGTTCGTCTGCGGCAGACCTGCGAGGCGGGTACGCACGATCTCCCTCAACTGCCGCTTGACCCTGTTGCGAACGACGGCGTTCCCGACCGCCTTCGGCACGGCGAACCCGAGCCGCGGGTCACCGAGCGACTCGTCTCGCTGGAACCAGTAGAGCGTGAGGAATCGCGTCGATGCCGAGCGTCCGTGCCGGTAGACCGCGTCGAAGTCGCGCGAGCGAGAGAGGCGGTTTCGCCGCTGCACCGGCGCTCTAGGCGGACAGGCGCGCGCGCCCCTTCGAGCGGCGGCGCTTCAGGATCTGACGGCCGGCGCGCGTCGACATGCGGGCGCGAAAGCCATGCTTCCGCTTCCGCCTGCGCACGTTCGGCTGATAGGTCCGTTTCAAAATCGAGCTCCGAGGAAGACAATCGGCCGCTTCGTCGAGGGGCGGCCGGACGAGCGGGCAGTCTACATGGACCGACTCCGCGATCGGTTTTCCACACCTCGGGCCGCAACCAAAAGCCGTGGAAAGTGCGACAGGTGAGTCGGTCCGGTGAACCGCTTTCCACACCTGTGGAGTGTTGTGTGGAGGTCGGCAAAATCCCTGCAAAGACCCTCGATCGGCGGAGTGGGACAGGGCGAGAAATCCTCATTGAGAGGCCGCGCGGACGCTGCTATGCTCGCCAACCCCGGCGCCAGAGCGAGAGGAGCCTCAAGGCAGGTGGAAGGTCAAATCGAGCTGACGGCGGAGAGCCTCTGGAGCGACGTCTCGGCTCGGCTGCGTGAGGCACTTAACCAGACGACGTACCAAACGTGGTTCGGCGGCATCGGTGAGGTGGAGCTCGACGCCGATACGTTCGAGCTCGCGGTTCCGAACGAGTTCGTCCGGGACTGGATCGAGGGCCACTTCCTCGACCTGATCAGGGCGGGCGTCCGCGATGTCGCCGGAGACGGCATTCGCGTGTCGCTTCGCATCGCCGAGGCGCCGCCGCCGGCCCTCCAGGCGGTGCCCGCGTCGGTCCGGCCGCTTCCGGTCGAAGCCGCTCCCACGGCCCGAAACGCCCGGCATCAACCCGAAGTACACCTTCGACTCGTTCGTGATCGGTTCCTCGAACCGTTTCGCACATGCGGCCGCGCTCGCGGTCGCGGAGTCGCCGGCGAAGGCCTACAACCCACTCTTCATCTACGGCCACACCGGCCTCGGCAAGACGCATCTCCTGCATGCCGTCTCGAACTTCGTCACCGAGCACGGCGGCGGGCTGACATGCCGGTACGTGACGTCCGAGACCTTCATGAACGACTTCATCAACAGCCTCCGCGACAAACGCATCGAGGGGTTCAAGCAGCGTTACCGCACCTACGACGTGCTGCTGATCGACGACGTCCAGTTCTTCGAGCACAAGGAGCGGATCCAGGAGGAGTTCTTCCATACGTTCAACTCGCTCTACGAGGCCGGCCGGCAGATCATCATGTCGAGCGACCGACCGCCACGCGACATCGCGACGCTCGAGGAACGTCTGCGATCGCGGTTCGAGTGGGGCCTGATCACCGACATCCAGCCGCCCGATCTCGAGACGCGCATCGCGATCCTGCGCAAGAAGGTGAAGAGCGACCAGATCGAGATCGGTGACCCCGAGCTGCTCACGTTCATCGCCTCTCGGGTCTCGACGAACATCCGCGAGCTCGAAGGAGCGCTGACGCGTGTCGTCGCGTTCTCGTCGCTCACGGGCCGCCCGCTGTCCGTCGATCTCGCGCAGGACGTGCTCAAGGACGTCTTCCCACAAGGCGAGGCCGCGCAGATCTCCATCGGGCTGATCCAGGAGCTCGTCTGCGAGCGGTTCGGCGTCACGATGGCGGAGCTGACCGGCGACCGGCGCTCCCAGAACATCGTGTATCCACGGCAGGTCGCGATGTACCTCTCACGCGAGCTGACCGACTCGTCGCTGCCGAAGATCGGTCGCGAGTTCGGCGGCCGCGACCACACGACCGTGATTCACGCCACCTCCAAGATCGCGCGCCTGATCCGTGAGGACAGAGGTGTGTACAACCTGATCCAGGAACTCACAGCTCGTGTCCGTCAAGCACGCTGATCGTGACAGCCTGTGGGCGACCCTGACTTCTCCCCCGTCCGCTCCCACAGGGAGAATGACGCTCCGAGCAGCATGCATGCTGCCTTTCCCCGGTACCCACAGGGCTTATCACTACAACGAGGTTCTTTTAGATGATTGACTCAGAAACCGTAGTGGGCACAGGTCTTCGCATCACCGTCTCCAGGGACGAGCTCGCGTCGAAGCTCGGGATCGTCTCGCGGGCGGTCTCGACGCGTGCCACCGTGCTCGTGCTCGGCGGGATCCAGCTCCGCGCCGCCGACGGCCAGCTGCTCATGTCCGCGACCGACATGGAACTGTCGCTGCGGGCGACCATCGACGCCCGCGTCGCCGACGAAGGGACGGTCGTGGTGCCGGGTCGGCTGCTGCTCGACATCGCGCGGTCGCTGCCGGAGGCCGAGGTCTCGATCGAGCACCGTCCCGACGAAGCGGTCGCAGTCGTCTCGGCTGGATCCGCGATGTACCGGCTGCACACGTACTCGGCCGAGGACTTTCCGCGGCTTCCCGACATCGAGACGTTGACGCTCCATTCGGTCGACGGCGACGCGCTGGTCGAGACCGTCGGCCGCGTCGGGCGCAGCGCTTCGCGCGACGAGAGCCGGCCGGTGCTGACCGGCATCCTCGTTCGCTTCGAGCCGGGGAAGATCGTGATGGCGGCCACGGACTCCTACCGGCTCGCCGTGAAGGAGACCGCCGTCGCTGCGCCGCTGCCGGAGCTCGAGGCGATCATCCCGGCGCGCGCCCTCCAGGAGCTCACGCGCATCGTTGCCGGCGCCGAAGACGTGCAGCTCGGGCTGCACGAGAACCACGTCGTGTTCGGAGCAGACGGGGTCTGGCTGACGACGCGCCGGATCGACGGCCAGTTCCCGAACTACCGGCAGCTGCTGCCGGAGCAGTTCGAGCACGAGCTGCAGCTGCCGCGCGAGGAGCTGCTCGAGGTCGTTCGGCGCGTCTCGCTGATGGCGCAGCGAAACTCACCGCTGCGCCTGCGGTTCGCAGAGGGCGAGGTGACCGTCTCGGCGATCACGCAGGACGTCGGCGAGGCGCGTGAGTCGCTCCCCGCCCCGTACGCGGCCGACCCGCTCGAGATCGGCTTCAACGCGGAGTTCCTGCGCAGCGGGCTCGAGTCGATCGACTCGGATTCGCTGCGCTTCAAGCTGATCAGCCCGCTCCGTCCCGCGGTGCTCGAAGGCGAAAGCGACGACTACGTCTACCTGATCATGCCGATCCGCCTCGCCGGCTGAGAAGCGCCTGGTCGTCACGCAGGTCTCCCTTCGCCAGTACCGCTCGTACGCGTCACTCGAGCTCGGGCTCACCTCCGGCATCGTCCTCGTGACCGGCCCGAACGGCGTCGGCAAGACAAACCTGCTCGAGTCGCTCCATCTCGGAACGCAGGGCTTCTCCCCGCGCAGCCGGACGGACGCGCAGCTGATCCATTTCGGGGAGCAGGCGGCCCGGGTCGGCGTCACCGGCAGTGCGGGCGCCCGGCCTCTCGACGTCACGGTCACGCTACGCGCAGGCCAGGCGAAGGAGGCTCGGGTGAACGGCGCACGCCTCCCTTCCGCGGAGTCGCTCCGGCGCGAGATCAGCACCCTCGTGTTCACGCCCGACCGCCTTGCGATCGTCAAGGGCGGCCCGGCCGTCCGCCGCGCGTACTTCGACCGCGTGCTCGCGCGGCTGCATCCTGCGCACGCAGGGTTGCCTCAGGCGTACCTCGCGGCGCTGGCGCAACGCAACGCGTCGCTTCGCCGTGTCCAGCTCGGTCTGTCGGAGCGAAGCGCGATCGAACCGTGGACCGAGCAGATCGCAGAGCTCGGAAGCTCACTGGTCGACCTGCGCCGGGCGACGCTCGCCGCGCTGGGCGACGGGTTCGCCGGCCACGCGACCGAGCTCGGGCTTGAAGCCGCCACACTTCGGTACGACGGTGAACCGGCGACTCGGGCCGACCTCGAGGCCCGCATCGATCGCGACGTCGAGCGAGGCGTGACGGGGCTCGGTCCGCACCTCCACGACGTCGTCGTGGCGAGCGGCCCGCGTGACCTGCGGCAGTTCGGGTCCCAAGGCGAACAGCGGCTCGCAGTGCTGTCGCTGCTGTTGGCCGAGGCGCGCCTGCTCGAGACGCCGCCGCTGCTCCTGCTCGACGACGTGCTCTCCGAGCTCGACCCGGGCCGCCGCCGCATCCTGGCCGGATTGCTCGGCGGTCACGGTCAGACGGTCATCACTGCGACCCATGCGAGCGCCTTGCCGGTCGCTCCCTCCCAGCTCGTCGAGGTGGAACCTGGAACGGCTCGCTGACGACGTCCGGTCGGAGCTCGGCCGCTTCGGCCCGCAGGCCGGAATGGCCGACCTCGTCGACCGGTGGCCGGCGGCGGTGGGCCCCGAGATCGCGCGTTTCGCATGGCCGGCGCGGATCGCGCGCGACGGGACCGTCCACGTGTCGACCGCCGACTCGATCTGGGCCTTCGAGCTCGGACAGCGCGCCGCCGAGATCGGCGCGCGGCTCGACGGCGCGAAGCTGCGCTTCGCACCGGGACCGCTTCCAGACCCCCCGCTCGAGGACGTCGCCGACACCGTTTCGCCGACCGCGGAGGAGACCCGGTTGGCGGGCGAGCTGACCACGGCGGTGACGCACGAAAAGCTGCGCGAAACGGTGCAAAAAGCGGTCAGTTTCGCGCTCGCTCGGGGGCGGTCCAGCCCCCCGTTCTGATACACTGAGGGCACCCCGCAAAACAGAGGTTTTGCAGGGATTTTCCTTCTGTATGGCGAAGACGACAACAACGGCCGACTACTCGGCCAAGGACATCACCGTGCTCGAGGGCCTCGAGCCGGTCCGGCTGCGGCCCGGGATGTACATCGGATCGACCGGGTCGAGGGGCCTGCACCACCTCGTCGAGGAGGTCGTCGCGAACGCCGTCGACGAGGCGCTCGCGGGCCGCAACGACACGATCGAGGTGACGATCCACCCGGACAACTCGGTCACGGTGCGCGACCGCGGCGCCGGGATCCCGATCGACGTGATCCCGGAGCAGGGGTTGCCGGCATTGACCGTGGTGCTCACGAAGCTGCACGCCGGCGGCAAGTTCGGCGGCGCCGGCTACAAGGTTTCCGGTGGGCTGCACGGCGTCGGCGTCTCCGTCGTCAACGCGCTGTCGGAGTGGCTGATCGCGGACGTCGCGCGGGACGGGAAGATCTATCGCCAGGAGTTCGCGCGCGGTGAGCCGCAGGGCGACATGCGCGAGATCGGAACGTCGACCGAGACGGGGACGACGATCTCGTTCCTCCCCGACGCGGAGATCTTCGACGAGACCGTCTTCGACGCGACGACGCTTCTGTCGCGGTTCCGGGAGGTCGCTTTCCTGACGCGCGGTCTCCGCATCACGTTCGTCGACGAGCGCGCCGGTGCCGCTGCTCCCGTCGAGTTCTATTACGAGGGCGGCATCAGGGACTTCGTCGGTTACATCAACGAGTCGAAGGACGTCGTGCACCGCCACGTCGTGTACTTCTCGAGCCCCAGTGACGAGGGCGAGGTCGAGGTGGCCATGCAATGGAACGCCTCGTACCAGGAGTCGGTGTTCTCGTTCGCCAACAACATCAACACGCATGAGGGCGGCTCGCACCTCTCCGGGTTCCGCTCGGCGCTGACTACGACGATCAACAAGTACGCGCGCGAGAAGTCACTGCTGAAGGAGAAGGAAGACAACCTCGAGGGTGAGGACGTGCGCGAGGGGCTCGCAGCAGTCATCTCGGTGAAGCTCGCCGAGCCGCAGTTCGAAGGGCAGACCAAGACGAAGCTCGGGAACCCGTTTGTCACCGGTCTCGTGTCTCAGGCGGTCAACCAGAAGCTCTCCGAGTTCCTCGAGGAGAACCCGACGGATGCTCGGCAGATCATCTCGAAGGCGATCGCCGCGTCACGCGCGCGCCAGGCCGCTCGCAAGGCGCGTGAGCTGACGCGCCGCAAGTCCGCGCTCGAGAGCATGTCGCTGCCCGGGAAGCTGGCCGACTGCTCGATCAAGGATCCAGAGGCTGCGGAGCTCTTCATCGTCGAGGGTGACAGCGCAGGGGGCTCGGCCAAGATGGGCCGCGACCGCACGTACCAGGCGATCCTGCCGCTGCGCGGGAAGATCATCAACAGCGAGAAGAACCGCATCAACAAGGTGCTGTCGAACAACGAGATCCAGGCGATGATCACCGCGATCGGCACCGGCATCGGTGAGGAGTTCGACCTCGAGAAGCTTCGCTATCACCGCGTGATCGTGATGACGGACGCCGACGTCGACGGCTCGCACATCCGCACGCTGATCCTCACGTTCCTGTACCGGCAGATGCCCGACCTGATCGATCGCGGTCACGTGTACATCGCCGTTCCGCCGCTGTACCGCGTGAAGCTCGGGAGCCAGGAGTTCTACTTCGAGAAGGACGCCCAGCTCGAGGACCTACTGGCGCGCGAGCGCATCCCACAGGTCGAGGCGACCGCGCGCGCAGACACGCCGGTGAAGCTCACCGAGGCGAAGTGGCACCGCTTCGTGAAGGATCTCGCCCAGTACGAGGGCTACTACGCGCGGCTGCGCTCCGACTTCGGCGCGGCCCCGACGGAGCTGATGATCCAGCATCGTCTGGTCGAGCAGACCGTCGAAAGCCCCGACGACCTGCCGGCAGCGCTCGCGGCGATCGGCGAGAACGGCTACCAGCTGTCGCTGCTCGAGCGTGGCGACGACACGTTCCGCGTACGCGTCGTCGAGACGGAGACATCTGCGGCTCGTAACATCGCCGTGCCTGTCGAGCTGCTCGCCTCGCCGATCTACGCGCGGCTCCGCGACGCGTACGTGAAGCTGAGCGACACGATCGGCCAGCCGCCGTTCGTGGTGCAGGTCGGCAAGGAGACCGAGGTTGCGGAGTCGTTCGACCAGTTGCGGACGTACGTGCTCGATGCCGCGAAGCAGGGCATCCAGATCTCGCGCTTCAAGGGCCTCGGCGAGATGAACGCCGACCAGTTGTGGGAGACGACGATGGACCCGTCGAAGCGGCTTCTGATCCGCGTCGAGGTCGAGGACGCGCCGGCGGCAGACATGCTCTTCGCGAAGCTGATGGGTGACGCCGTCGAACCGCGGCGCGAGTTCATCGAGCAGAACGCGAAGGACGTGAAGTTCTTGGATGTCTAGGGTGCGCGGTGTCTGAGCTCGAAACCGGGGCCTTGGGGCCGGGCCGCATCGAGCAGCGTGAGCTCGAGCAGGAGATGCGCTCGAGCTTCCTCGACTACGCGATGAGCGTGATCGTCGCGCGCGCCCTGCCTGACGTGCGCGACGGGTTGAAGCCGGTACATCGCCGCGTCCTCTACTCGATGTGGACGAACGGCAACCGGCCGGGCCGCCCGTACGTGAAGTCGGCGAACATCGTCGGCTACGTGATGGGCAACCATCACCCACACGGCGACTCCGCGATCTACGACACGCTGGTGCGGCTGGCGCAGCCGTTCTCGTTGCGCTACCCACTCGTCGACGGGCAGGGGAACTTCGGTTCGATCGACGACGATCCGGCAGCTGCCATGAGGTATACCGAGGCGCGCCTCGCTCGGCTCGCCGAGTCGATGCTCGAGGAGCTCGGCAGTGACACCGTCGACTTCGGCCCGAACTACGACGAGTCGAAGCGCGAGCCGCTCGTCCTGCCGGCGCGCTTCCCGAACCTGCTCGTCAACGGCAGCTCCGGGATCGCCGTCGGAATGGCGACCAACATCCCGCCGCACAACCTCGCAGAGGTCGCCAACGCGATCGAAACGCTGATCGACAAGCCGGACGCCAGCGTCGAGGACCTGATGAAGCATGTGAAGGGGCCGGATTTCCCGACCGGGGCAATCGTCGTCGGACGCTCGGGGATCCGCGACGCCTATCGGACGGGTCGCGGCAGGGTGGTGATGCGCGCACGCGCTCACATCGAGGAGCTCCGCGGGGGCAAGAGCGCGATCATCGTGACCGAGCTGCCGTTCGGCGTGAAGAAGGGCGGCGACACCGGCGTGATCGCCAAGATCGCCGATCTCGTCAACGACAAGGTGCTGACCGAGGTCTCCGATCTCGCCGACCACTCGGACCGCTCGGGGATGCGGATCCAGATCGAGCTCAAGCGCGACGCGGTGCCGCAGGTCGCGCTGAACAAGTTGTTCAAGCACACGCCGTTGCAGACGACGTTCGGCTACAACGCGGTCGCGCTGGTCAACGGCGTGCCGCGCACGCTCTCGCTGCTCGAGCTGATCACGCACTACGTCGACTTCCAGCGCGAGATCGTCACGCGACGGTCGAAGCACGAGCTGCGCCAGGCCGAGAAGCGCGCGCACATCCTGCGCGGCCTTCTGATCGCGCTCGACAACCTCGACGCAGTGATCCAGCTGATCCGGAGCGCTGCCGACACGGATTCCGCGCGCACCGGATTGATGGAGCGTTTCGAGCTGTCCGAACGGCAGGCGGTCGCGATCCTCGAGCTCCGCTTGCGCGCACTGACCGCCCTCGAGCGCAAGCACGTGGAAGAAGAGCACCGCGACCTGATGGAACGAATCGGGGAGCTCCGGGAGCTGCTCGGCGACGAGGCGAAGATCGACGCGCTGGTCAAGGAGGAGCTGAACGAGCTCAAGACCATCTACAGCCGCGGCGACGACCGCCGTACCGAGATCGTCGCCGCCGAGGAAGAGCTCGAGCTCGAGGATCTGATCGCGGAAGAGGACATGGTGATCGCGATCACCCGCTCCGGCTACATCAAGCGGCTACCGGTGACCGCCTACCGCGAGCAGCGGCGCGGCGGGGTCGGCGTGATGGGCATGGACCTGAAGGACGAGGACTACATCGAGCACCTCTTCGTCGCCTCGACCCACGACTACATCCTCTTCTTCACGAGCGTCGGGAAGGTCTACCGGCTGAAGGCGCACGAGCTCCCGCTGGGCTCGCGCCAGTCGAAGGGTCGCGCAATCGTCAATCTTCTGCCGTTCCGGCAGGGCGAAGCCGTGCGCGCCGTGATCCAGACGCGCGCCTTCGAGGAGGCGAAGTACCTGCTCTTCGCCACCAAGAACGGCGTCGTCAAGAAGACGGAGCTTGCCGCGTACAACACGTCGCTCAAGTCCGACGGGATCATCGCGATCAAGATGCGTGAGGGCGACGAGCTGATCGGCGTGCGCCACAGCTCGGGCGACGACGATGTCCTGATGGTCTCGCGTGGAGGTCAGGCGATCCGCTTCTCCGAACGCGACGTCCGGCCCATGGGCCGCGATGCATCGGGCGTGCAGGGCATGCGTCTTCGTGCCGGCGACGAGGTGATCTCCGTCACGATCGCGGCAGACGACGCCGATCTCCTGGTTGTCACCGAGAACGGCTACGGCAAGCGCACACGCGTCGCGGAGTACCCGAAGAAGGGCCGCGGCGGTCTCGGCGTCAAGACGGTGCAGCTCACGGAGGCGCGCGGCCATCTCGCCGGCGCCCGCGTCGTGCGGCAGGGGTACCAGGTGATGCTGATCTCGACCGGCGGCACCGTGATCCGGATGCCAGTCGACGACATTCGCCAGATGGGGCGCTCGACGCAGGGCGTGATCGTGATGCGGCTCCGCGACGGCGAGCTCGTCTCCTCGCTCGCGCCCGTCGTCGACTCCGGAGATGACGTCGCCGACACGGGCGAAGACGCTGCGGAGCTCCTTCCGCCGACTTCCGACGACTGATCGGGCTTCTCGGATCGCTTCCGTTTTTCAAGCGGTCGCGATATAAGGAAGAAGCAGGGTCGGCGGTAGCACTGGTCGGAAAGGAAGCTCGCGGATGGCGTACAGCAAGCACGTCGAGCTGCTTGAACCGGTTGACATGGCGGAGCATCTCGACAAGATCGAGCTCTACCTCGGCCAGGTCTGCGCGGTTGCGGGCATCTCGAAGATGCAACTCGACTACTGGACGAACAAGGCGCAGATCCCGACGAAGGGCAAGAAGCAGCGGATCTACGACATGGAGGCGGTCGAGACGGTGATGCTGATCAAGCAGGCCAAGGACAAGGGGTTGAATCTCGGCGCGGCGATCGACGCGGCCCGGCGCTTTCGCGAGCGCCCGCTCGTCGAGCAGTCGTCCTGACCGTCAGACGGAGGCGTCGCTGAGCTCGCGTGAAGCGCGCTCGGGCGCGACCGGGTTGATGTAGACGCCTGCGCCGAGCTCGAGGCCGGCCAGCCGCGTCGTGCGCGGCATCACCTCGAGGTGCCAGCGCGGGCGATCGTGCAGCCAGGCGTTCACCGGGACGAGCTCTTCGCCGCGCACCTTCTGGATTCTGCGAACGAGCTCGGCGAGCAGTCGAAGAGCCGGCGCGAGCAGGTCGGACGTGCGCCAGTCCCCGTCGCCGTCCGAGGCGGGAGCGATCAGGAGCTCGTACGGCACGCGGCTCGCGACGGGACAACCGGCGACGACGCCGTCGAGCCGGATCACGTCGACCGTCTCCGGGACGTCCCGCTCGGCGACCGCGGCGGGCGCCGCCGCTGGGAGCCAGGCGAGCTGCGAGTGCGAGTGGGGCAGCGAGGCGCCGGCCTCACGGCCCTCGTTGAGCAGCGGAAAGCACGTGCCTCCGACATCGACCGCACGGCGCTGCCACGCTTCGGCGACGAGGTCGATCGTCGCGACCCGCAACTCGGCGACGGAGTGCACGTGCTCCGGGCCGTGGATCACGACCTCCTGCCGCTCGAGCGCCGGGTACAGGTTCGGGACGACGCGGACGTCCCAGCCGGTCGGGCCGTCGCCGAGCCGAAGCGTCTCGGGCGGCGTCTGGTCCTCGTGGCCGGCGCAGAACGGGCAGACGTCGGCCTTGTCGGCAGCGGGAGTCTCGCCGCCGCCCGGCCGTTTCACCCGTTCGGGCGCGATCGCCACCCAGCGTCCCGTCGCCGGATCGTGGCGCAAGTCCGGCACGAGCCGCCTCTCCTAGGTGGTGTCGCCGTGCCCGAGGAACGGCTTGAACAGCTCGATCGGTGCCGGGAAGACGATCGTCGTCGACGGCGCCGAGCTGATGTCGACCAGCGTCTGCAGATACCGGAGCTGCAGCGCGGTCGGGTGCTCCTCGATCACGAGCGCCGCGTCCTTCAAGCGCTCCGAGGCCTGGAACTCGCCTTCGGCCGCGATCACCTTCGCACGCCGTTCGCGCTCGGCCTCGGCCTGCCGAGCCATCGCGCGTTGCATCCCTTGCGGGATCTCGACGTCCTTCACCTCGACGACCGAGACCTTGACGCCCCAGGGCGCCGTCTGCTCGTCGATGATCTCCTGCAGGATCGCGTTGATCTTCTCCCGCTCGGAGAGCAGCTCGTCGAGCTGGTGCTGGCCGAGCACCGACCTGAGCGTCGTCTGCGCGATCTGCGACGTCGCCACCATGAAGTTCTCGATCTGGACGATCGCGTCCTTCGGCGCGACGATCCGGAAGTACGCGACCGCGTTCACCCGCACGGGGACGTTGTCCTTGGTGATCACCTCTTGCGGCGGGATGTTCAGCGTGATCGTCCGCAGATCGACGCGCACCATCCGGTCGACGACCGGGATCAGGAAGAACAGCCCCGGCCCTTTCGGCTCCGTGACCAGTCTGCCGAGCCGGAAGACGATCCCCCGTTCGTACTCGCGCAGCACCTTGATCGCGCTGATCGCGTACAGCACGACGAAGAAGACGATGACGACGAATACGACGAGAGCGATCGTCATGCGTCGATCCTATGCACGTCGAGCGTCAGCCCGTCGAGGCGGTCGACGCGCACACGCTGCCCCGGCACCAACCGGTCGTTGGATTGGGCGCGCCAGAGCTCGCCCTCGACGATGACGTGGCCGTCGTCGCGGGCGATGCCTTCGAGCCCGACGATCAGCTCTGGGCCTACGGTGGCCGGAGCCCTGCGAATCGCGAGAGCCTTCGAGATCGCGAACGCCCAGAGCGTTCCGAGAATCACCGTGACCGTCACGACGAGGGTGTGGGACGTGTGGTACGGCGCCGGCGCCTTGTTGAAGAGCACGACGAAGCCGAGCGCCATGGCGGCGAGGCCGGAGAGCGTCAGCGCGCCGTGGCTCGGCACGTGGAGGTCGGCGACGAGCAGCGCCGCCCCGAGAATCACCAGTGCCAGGCCGCCCCAGGTGACGGGCAGGATCGCGAGCCCGAACAGCGCGCAGACCATGCAGATCGCGCCGAACGCGCCCGGGATGACGACCCCTGGATGAAAGAGCTCGAAGCCGAGCCCGGCAAGGCCGGCGAGGAACAGCAGCGAGATGATGTTGGGGTCGATCAAGGCCGACAGGAATCGCGTGAAGAACCCGGGTTGGGCATTCACGATCGTCGCGTCCTTCGTGTGCAGGGTGAAGTGACGTGGGATCGTCACCCGGCCGTTCACCTTGTCGAGCAGCGCGGGGAGCGTGGGCGCCGTCACGTCGATCACGTTCTTCGCGAGCGCCTCCTGCGCTGTCAGGTTCGACGCGACCCGGACGGCCGCGTCGGCCCACGCCGCGTTGCGCCCGTGCGCTTTCGCGAGGCCGCGCAGCGATGCGGCGGCGTCGTTGATCTCCTTACGCCGCAGGTCGCTCCCGATGTTCGCTCCGTTGCCCTGGATCGGCGTCGACGATCCGATGTTCGTCTCCGGTGCCATTGCGAGCAGGTCGGCCGCCTGGGAGATCCACACGCCGGCAGACGCCGCCCGTGCTCCCTCCGGGGAGACGTAGACGAGGACGGGGATCTTGAGCGACAGCTCCTTCTGCACGATCTTGTGCATCGAGTCCTCGAGCCCGCCGGGCGTGTCGAGGACGATCACGACCGCGTTGTAGCCGGCCGTCTGGGCGTGGTCGAGCTCCGAGTTCAGCCAATCCGCCGTGACCGGGTTCACGTCGGACGTGAAGTGAACGGCCAGCACCCGCGGCGCCGCAGCCGATGCGTGCGCCGGCAGCGCGAGCGCGAGGACGAATGCAAGCGCGACCAGGACTTTCACACGTGTAAGGATTGTATTCGCGTGAAGCTGCCCGGGGTTGAGTCGCGGCCCGGGGTGGTGCACGGTCTGCCGGGGTTCCCGATGCGCCTGCTGCTCGCCGCCATGGTGCTCGCTCTCGCCGTTCCGGCGTCCGCCTGTGCGGGGCTCGTGACGATGCACGTCAGCGACGTCCCACTCGGCGGCAGCCGCGACCTTCAGTCGGCGCCGTCCTCGCGGCGCTTCGACATGCTGGCGGTGCACTGGATCGGCAGCGGGTCGGTGGACTACCGGACCCGGACGACTGCGGGCAGATGGCGGCCCTGGCATGTCGCGGGCGCCGACGATCGCTCGGGCGTGTGGCACGACGGCGACCTCGACTGGACAGGGCCCTCGGACGACGCGGTCTTTCGCACGCACGGCGACGTACGGCGGCTGCGCAGCTACGAGATCGCGTCGCGCGTGCTTGCGACACCTGTGCGCACGACGGAGTCCGCGGGATCACCCGCGATCGTCACCCGCGCAGAGTGGCACGCGAACGAGGAGATCGTCCGGGCGCGCCCGGTGATCGCGTCGCGCCTGCGACTGGCGATCGTTCACCACACCGCGGGGACGAACGATTACACGCGAGCTCAGTCGGCGGCGATCGTCCGCGGCATCGAGGTGTACCACGTGCTCGGGAACGGTTGGAACGACATCGGCTACAACTTTCTCGTCGACCGGTTCGGCACCGTCTACGAGGGGCGCGGCGGCGGTGTCGACCAGAACGTCGTCGGCGCGCACGCCCAGGGCTTCAACGTCGGCACGGTCGGGGTGGCGCTGATCGGGAGCTTCCAGTCGGTCGCCCCGACCCAGGCGCAGCAACGCGCGCTGGTCCGACTGCTCGCCTGGCGGCTCGACGTCGCGCACGTCGATCCCGAGTCGAAGGTGCTTTACACGTCCGCGGGCAACTACAAGTTCCACGCCGGACGCGTCGTCACGCTGCGGGCGATCTCGGGGCACCGCGACACCGGCCCGACCGAATGCCCCGGCGCCCGTGCTTACGCGCTGATCCCGGCGCTGACGCGTCGTGTGACGGCAACGGGGCTGCCGAAGCTCTATGCGCCGGAAGTGATCGGCGTGGTCGGAGGGCCGGTGCGATTCCGCGCCCAGCTGTCATCGGCGCTCCAGTGGACGGTCACCGTGACCGACTCGGCGGGGGCGCCGGTCGCGTCGGGAACGGGCCGTGGCGCGCTTGTCGACTGGACGTGGGCGTCGGCCGGGGCCAGGGCCGGCCCCTTCACGTGGACGATCACCGCCCCCGGCGTTCGCCCGGCCGGCGGGAGGCTCGGCCCGGCCCTCGTGACGGCGCCGCCGCCCGCGCCGCCCGTCCTGCGCCTGACCGGCCTGCAGAGCCTCCCGGCGGTGCTTGCACCTGGCGCGGACGGCAGCGGTGCCACCGCGGAGGCGTCGTTCAGCCTCGGCGCGCCTGCGCACGTGGTTGCGCAGATCCAGAACTCTGCCGGGGCTGTCGTGGCGACGGTGCTCGGCGCCGACCGGCCGGCAGGCCTGAACGAGCTCACGTGGTCGGCCCGCGCGCTGCCCGATGGCCGGTACCGGCTCGTCGTCACGGCGACCGCCCTCGGCCGGTCGGTGCGGAAGGCGACGGACGTCGTCGTCGACCGCACGCTGACCGGTCTCGCGGCGTCGAGCCTCGCACTCTCGCCGAACGGCGACGGCGTGGACGACACGACGACGGTCAGCTTCTCCCTCGACCAGGCCGTCCCGGTTCGGGTCGACGTGCTCGAGACCGAGACGGGAGTCGTGCTCGCGACGGTCTTCGACGGAACGCTCGGGCCGGGAGCGGAGACCGTCACCTGGAACGGGACCGCGAACGGCGCCCCGCTACCCGAAGGTGCGTATGAGCTCGCGCTCACCGTCACAGACGCGCTCGGCGAGGTGCAACAGACGCTGCCGATGACGATCGACGTGACGCCGCCGGTGTTGACGATCGTCGATGCGACGCGGCTCGCATTCACGCTGAGCGAGCCGGCGACCGTGACGCTGCTCGTCAACGGCCAGACGCGGATCGTCGTCGGGGAGCCGGCCGGGGCGTTCACCGTTCCGTTCGCGGGTCAGGTGACCAGCGTGTCCGCCCAGGCGCAGGACCTCGCAGGCAATCTGTCGGCGACGGTCACGGGGTAGCCCAGCGCACATACGCACGCTCGAAGCGCTCGAGCACGCCGGTCAGGAGCCGCAGCCGGTCGCCGTCGACGAAGCCGGCTCCGGGCCAGGGCGCCGCGCCGACGTTGATCCCGATGCCGAGGATCACCCGCTCGCCGGCATCCGCGAGCACGCCTGCGACCTTGCGACCGCCGACCAGGACGTCGTTCGGGTCCTTGACCGAGGCACCGGCGCCGATCTCGTCGGCGACTGCCTGGGCTGCGAGCAGCGTGAGCTCCGGCCAGCGCGCGACCGGATGCGGTGGGGAGAGGGCGATCGAGAACGTCAGGCCACGGCCGGCCTCGTCGACCCAGGTGCGCCCGAGCCGCCCGCGGCCTTCCGTCTGGTGCTCCGCGAGCGCCACGGCTCCGTGCGGGGCCTCCGGTGGAAGCATCCTCTGCGTCGTCGTCGTAACCGTTGCGTAGTGGTACTCGCGTCCGAACGAGCCGCGCAGCGCCGGCAGCACCACCTCCGGGGTCAGGGCTGCCGAATCGTCCACCCCCACTAGAGTAGGGCCGTGCAACCCGCGCGCAGACGCGAGCGTTCAACCGTGCGCACCCTCAGGCCGACCGTGCCGCTCGTCTACGAGAGGTTGTCGGACCCGATTCTCGTGCGTCGTGCCAAGGACGGCGACAAGCGAGCCCTCGATGCGCTGTGCGCCCGTCACGCCGGCCGTGCCGAGCGGATCGCGCTGCACGTCCTGGGTCGTCCCGAGGACGCGGCCGACGCAGCGCAGGAGTCGCTCGTGAAGATGGTCCGGCGGCTCCACTCCTACCGCGGCCAGTCGCAGTTCACGACCTGGTTCCACCGGCTTGTCGTCAACACCTGCAAGGACGTGGCTCAGGCACGGTGGCAGACCGAGCGGCGTACCGAGGAGCTCGTCGAGGACGAGCGCGAGGCGTCGGACGGCGACCCGGTGCGCGCCGCCGAGGCCGGCGAGACGCGTCGCGAGCTCGGCCGTTGTCTCGCCGAGCTCCCGCCTGCGCAGGCCACCGTCGTTGCGCTGAAGGACGCGCTCGACCTCGGGTTCGACGAGATCTCATCCGTGACCGGCCTGCCGGTCGGAACGGCGAAGTGCTACGCCCACCGCGGGCGCACCGGGTTGCGGGAGCGGTTGTCCGCATGAGCTCGCTGGACAAGCAGGCGATCGAGGCGATCCTGCCCGCATCGCGACCCGATGCTGCTCGTGGACGAGGTACTCGAGCTCGTGCCGGGCGAACGCGTCGTGGCGCTGAAGACGGTCACGGCCGACGATTGCGCCGGCCACTTTCCGGGCAATCCGATCATGCCGGGCGTGAAGATGGTCGAGGCGCTGGCGCAGTGCGGCGCGGTTGCCGTCTTGTCACAGCCCGAGAACCGAGGCAAGCTGGCGCTGTTCGCCGGCATCGACGACGTGCGGTTCAAGCGCGTCGTGCGGCCCGGCGAGACTCTGACGCTCGAATGCGTGATCGAGGCCGTGCGGGGGCCGGTCGGCCGTGGGCGCGCGAAGGCCACGGTCGACGGTCAGCTGGCGGTGCGCGGCACGCTCACGTTCGCGGTGGGTGAGGCCGAGTGATCGGTCGCGCCAACGGGAGGCCGATCTCGATCACGGGCCTCGGGTGCAGCGTCCCCGACCGTGTCGTCACGAACGAGGACCTTTCGAAGATCGTGGCCACCTCCGACGAATGGATCGTCAGCCGGACGGGCATCCGCGAGCGGCGTCTCGCCGACGGGCCGCTCGCGATGTCGGATCTGGCCGCTCCCGCCTGCATCCGCGCGCTCGAGATGGCGGGCGCCGACCCGGCGTCGGTCGATCTGCTGATCGTCGCGACCGTGACGCCCGACATGGCCTTCCCGTCGACGGCGGCGCTGCTGGCGGACCGGCTCGGGATGCCGGACGCCGCGGCGTACGACCTCGCCGCCGGCTGCACCGGATTCGTCTACGCGATCGCCCAGGCGCACGCCATGGTCGCGGCCGGGCTGGCACGGCGGGCGCTGGTGGTCGGCGGCGACGTTCTCTCGTCGATCCTCGACTGGGACGATCGCTCGACGCTCGTCCTCTTCGGCGACGGGGCTGGTGCGGTCGTCGTCGAGCCGGTCGATCACGGCGGCTTCCTCGGCTTCGAGCTCGGGGCCGACGGCGGCGGCGGCATGCACCTCTGGCTCCCGGGCAGCGGGACGCGCCACTTTGACGAATCCGAGCGCTACGTCAAGATGAACGGGCGCGAGGTGTTCAAGTTCGCAACCCGTGTGATGGTCTCGTCTGCAGAGGCAATCCTGCGTGAATGCGGAAAGACTGTGGAGGACATCGACGTGTACGTCCCGCACCAGGCGAACATCCGCATCATCGACTACGCAGCCAAGAAGCTCGAGATCCCGGAGGAGAAGATCGTCGTGAACGTCGACCGGTACGGCAACACCTCGTCAGGGTCGATTCCCCTGGCGCTCGCCGACGCCGCCGACGACGGGAGGCTCAAGCCGGGCAAACTGGTGCTCCTCACCGGCATGGGCGCCGGCCTCACCTGGGGATCCGCCCTGATCGACTGGACTCATTCGACCACTGGAGCGACCCCATGACCAAGATCGCGTTCATGTTCCCTGGACAAGGCTCATTCGAGGCCGGCATGGGGAAGGACGTCGCCGAGGCGATCCCCGAGGCGATGGCGGTGTACGACGAGGGCTCGGAGGCCTCCGGCCTCGACCTGAAGGAGTTGTGCTTCGAAGCGCCGGCCGAGCGCCTCGTCGACACGGAGGTGCAGCAGCCGGCACTCGTCGCCACCTCGCTGGCACTGAACGCAGCGCTGCGCGTGCGCGGGATCACGCCCGACTTCGTGGTCGGCCATTCGGTCGGGGAGTTCGCGGCCCTCGGTTCGGCCAATGCGCTCTCGACGCGCGAGGCGATCGCGCTCGTGTCCGAGCGCGGCCAGGCGATGGCCGACGCGGCGCGGCAGCATCCGGGATCGATGGCCGCGATCCTCGGGCTGGCCGACGAGGCAGTCGAGGCGCTCTGCAAGAAGATCGCCGGCGTGTGGCCCGCCAACTACAACTGCCCGGGCCAGCTCGTTATCTCCGGCGAGACGTCGTCCGTCGACGAGGCGTGCGTCGAGGCGGAGCGTGAGGGTGCACGCCGTGCGGTCAAGCTCCGTGTCTCGGGCGCGTTCCACTCGCCGCTCGTCGAGCGCGCGTCGGATCGTCTGCGCCCGGCGATCGAGCGTGTGCATCTGCGCGAGGGCGGGGCGGCGTTCATGTCGACCGTCACCGCGAAGATCGAGGACGTTCAGCGTTACGGCGAACTGCTGGTCGAGCAGCTCACTGCGCCGGTCCGGTTCACCCAAGCTGCCCGCGCCCTCGTCGAGCAGGGCGTGACGGTGTTCGTCGAGGTGGGACCGGGGAACGTCCTGTCCGGTTTACTGAAGAGGATCGACAGCTCGGCCCGCACGTTCTCGGTCAAGGATCTGGGATCGCTCGACCGCGTCGCGCAGTCGCTTGGCTGAATTTGCGACGCTCGCCGGTCGGCTCGCACTCGTCACGGGCGCGTCACGCGGTATCGGCCGCGCCGTCGCGCGCGAGCTTGCGCGCGCGGGAGCCTCGGTCGTGGTCGGCTACCGGACCGGGCAGGAGGAGGCCGAGGCGCTCGCGGCGGAGATCGGAGGCCGCGCCGTGCAGGCCGACGTCTCGTCGGCCGACGATGCGAAGCGACTCGTGGAGGAGGCCGGTGACGTCGACGTGCTCGTCAACAACGCCGGCCTGACGCGCGACGGCCTGCTGGCGCGTATGTCCGACGACGACTGGCGCACGGTGATCGACACGAACCTCAGCTCGGTCTTCTACACGTGTCGAGCCGTCACCCGGCCGATGATGAAGAAGCGGAGTGGGGTGATCGTCAACATCAGCTCGATCGTCGGGGTCCACGGCAACTGGGGCCAGACGAACTACGCCGCGTCGAAGGCCGGGATCATCGGCTTCACCAAGTCGCTGGCGCGTGAGCTCGGCTCCCGTGGGATCAGGGCGAATGTTGTTGCGCCCGGCTACGTGAAGACGCAGCTCACCGACGTCCTCCCCGACGAGGCCACGGCTGTCATGGTCGCGCAGACGCCGCTCGGCCGTGTCGCGGAGCCGGAGGAGATCGCGGGTGCGGTACGCTTCCTCGCCTCCGACGAGGCGTCGTTCATCACGGGCGACGTTCTGCTCGTCGACGGCGGGCTGGGCATGTAATGGAGAACACGAACGGCAACGGCCGGAGGCGCGTGGTGATCACGGGTCTCGGCATGGTGAGCCCTCTCGGCAACGACGTGCGCTCGTCGTGGGACGCACTCGTCGCCGGGGGCTCGGGTGCGGCCGCGATCACGGCTTTCGACCACACGGACTACACCGTCCACTTCGCCTGTGAGCTGAAGGAGTTCGATCCGACCCTCTGGGTCGATCGCAAGGCAGCGCGACGGATGGATCGGTTCGCGCAGATGATCCTGGCCGCCGCGCGGCAGGCCGAACGGGAGTCTGGTGTCGACGTCTCGCGCGCGCCCGACCGTGCCGGCGCGTCGATTGCCACCGGGATCGGGGGCCTGAAGTCGTACCAGGAGTGCTACGACATCCTGATCACCCGGGGACCGGATCGCGTGAGCCCGTTCTCGATCCCCTCGATCATCCCCAACATGGGTGCGGGCTGGGTGTCGATCGAGCTCGGGACGAAGGGCCCGCTGATGAGCGAGTGCACCGCGTGCGCGGCATCGAACATGGCAATCGGGGATGCGATGGACGAGATCCGCGTCGGTCGCGCCGACGTGATGTTCGCCGGGGGAACCGAGGCGCCGATCACCGAGGTCGGCATCGCCGGCTTCGACGCCATGCGAGCGCTGTCGCGACGCAACGACGACCCGGCGCGTGCCTCACGGCCGTTCGACCGGGACCGCGACGGGCTCGTGATGGGCGAGGCGGCAGCCGTGCTGGTGCTCGAGGAGCTCGAGCACGCACGGGCGCGCGGCGCGACGATCAAGGCCGAGCTCCTGGGGTACGGCATCTCGGCCGACGCGCTCCACATGACCGAGCCGGATCCGACCGGGGAGAGCCCCGCACGCGCGATGACGATGGCGCTCTCCGACGCCGGCGTCGATCCGACGGAGGTCGGGTACGTCAATGCGCACGCGACGTCGACGCCGCTCGGCGACTCGGCCGAGACGCGTGTGATCAAGCTCGCATTCGGCGAGGAGCATGCGCGGAGACTCGCCGTGTCGTCGACGAAGGGCGCGACCGGTCATTGCTTCGGGGCGGCCGGCGCCGTCGAAGCGGTCTTCACCGTGCTCGCGGTCACGGAGGGCATTGCGCCGCCGACGATCAACTACGAGGCGGCCGACCCCGCCTGCGATCTCGACTACGTTCCGAACGTCGCGCGCGAGCTGCCCGATCTCCGCGTAGGCGTCTCGAACTCGTTCGGCTTCGGCGGTCACAACGCATCGATCGTCGTCCGCCGGTACGAGGACGACTAGCTTCTCATCCTTTTTCTGGCGCGTCGCCGTCCGAGGCGCCGCCTACCTTCCGGCGATGCGCGTCGTCGACGTGGGCGGCCGGATGGTCGAGATTCACGTGCGCCGCTCGAAGCGCGTGCACGGTCATCGCATCGTCGTCCATCACGGTCTGCCGCCCGAGCTCGTCGTGCGACCCCGCACGACCGAGGCGGAGATCGACGAGGCGATCGCCGGTTACCTGCCGTGGCTCGAACGACAGCTGGCGCGCGCATCCGAGCCGGTGCTCGGGCTCGACCGGCTGACGCTGACGGAGGAACAGGGCCGACGCGAGGCTCGCGCGCGCATCGAGCTGATCGCGCAGTCCGAGGCGGCCGCGCTCGAGGCGAGCTACAGCCGCATCATCTTGCGCGACCAGCGCAGCCGCTGGGGATCGTGCTCGGCGAAGGGCGAGCTGAGCTTCAACTGGCGGCTCGTCCTCGCGCCCCACGACGTGCTCGACTACGTGGTCGTCCATGAGGTCTGCCATCTGATCGAGCACCATCACGGGCCGTCCTTCTGGCGGCTCGTCGCGCGGCGCAGGCGCGAGTACCTGGGCTCGAAGAGCTGGCTCGACGACAACGGGTGGGAGCTGCTCGCCTACCGGCCGCCCTTGGCGGCCTAGCTTTAAGCTCTGCCGTGTGGTTCGCTGGGCGACGTTCGACTGCTACGGGACGCTGATCGACTGGGACGGCGGGGTTCGCGCCGAGTTGACGCGCGTTTTCGGCGAGGAGCGTTCGGTCGAGCTACTCGCGCGCTACCACGAGCTCGAGCCGGGGCTCCAGCGCGACGGGACGCGCAGCTATCGCGAGGTGATGACCGAGGCGATGCGCGCTCTCGGCGCACCGCCCGGGAGCGAGCACGGGCTGGCCGAGTCGCTGCCGTCGTGGCGAGCATTTTCCGAGGTTCGCGGATCGCTCGAGGAATTGCGCAGCCGCGGCTGGCGAATCGGCGTGCTCTCGAACACGGACGACGATTTCATCGCCGCGTCGCAGGTTCAGATCGGCGTGTCGTTCGACGAGGTCGTCGTCGCACAGGAGATCGGCTCCTACAAGCCGGCGCACCGTCACTGGGACGAGTTCTTCGCGCGTACGCGCGCGCCTCGCGAGGGCCATGTGCACGTCGCGGCGTCGCTGTACCACGACGTCGCCCCGTGCAACGAGCTGGGCTTGCGCAGTGTCTGGATCAACCGCGTGGGCGAGCTCGCGGACGGCGTGACGCCGACGCGTGAGCTGACCGATCTGCTCGCGCTCCCGGAGACGCTCGACGAGCTCGTTCCCGGCCGGCCATGAGTGCTCTACGCGCGCGCTGCCCGGACTGCCGCACGCTGACGGCGGTCGCGATCGGTCCTGACTACCAGTGCCACTCATGCGGACGCGAGTTCGCGGCCGGGCTCGTGCGCGTTCCGCGCGCGTGGGGCGACGGCGGAGAGGTGATGAAGGAGGCTGCCTCGATGGCCCTCCCGTGGCCCGACGCGGCGACGATCGAGGAGGAGACGCTCGAGCTGCAGGTCGACGCGATGGGCCGGGAGCTGCCCGAGCGGCCGCTCGTGCTCGGCGGATGTTGCTGCTCGCATGTCGGTGCGGTGCGCGAGCTTGCGCGCCGCCATGGCCGGATCAGCGTCGTGTGGCTCGATGCGCACGGTGATCTCAACACTCCCGAATCCTCGCCCTCCGGCAACGCGTGGGGGATGCCCCTCCGGATGCTGATCGATGCGGATGATGTCCGGCCGGAGGACGTGACCTTGATCGGCGCCCGCAACCTCGATCCGCCGGAGGCCGAGTTCATCGCGTCCGCGGGGGTCCGGCAAGAGCTGGGGGAGATTCCCGGGCGGCTGTACGTCGCGGTCGACGGCGACGTGATCGACCCTCCGGACGCCGATGTCTTCATGCCGGAGCCCGAGGGGATCCCGCTCGAGCGCCTCGAGCTCCTGCTGGCCGGGCTCCCGGCGGTCGTCGGCGCCGGCCTGACGGGATTTGCCCGCTCGGAGCGGAACGAGGCGACGCTCGCGCGCCTCGGCCACGCTCTCGGCCTGTAACCGTCCCTTGCCGGTGGCGGTCTAAGCTCTAGCGATGTCAGAGGCCCGGATCGACGTCCAGGTCGAGCACAGGAATGCTCCGACCCCGTCCGAGCAGCAGCACCCCAACACGTGCCCCAAGTGCGGGTCGCACTATCGCGACGACGAGCTCGACGCGGCGCTGTGGGTGTGCGCGCACTGCGGCCACCACTTCCCGATGGGCGCGCGTGCCCGCATCGCGTGGTACGCGGATGCCGACTCGTTCGCCGAGGAGGCGGCCGACGTTCGCTCCGACGACCCGCTTGCGTTCTTCGACCTTCGCCCCTATGTCGAGCGCCTGGCGGAGGCCGAGCTCAACACCGGCCTCGGCGAGGCGATGGTGATCGGGCAGGCGACGATCGATCGCCACCCTGTCGAGCTCGCCGTCATGGACTTCTCGTTCATGGGCGGCTCGATGGGAAGCGCCGTCGGCGAGAAGTTCTCGCGTGCGTGCGACTCGGCGGTCGATCGCGGTGTGCCGCTCCTGACCGTGACATCGTCGGGCGGTGCACGCATGCAGGAGGGGATCCTCTCGCTGATGCAGTTGCCGAAGACGGTGTGCGCCGTCGAAGATCTCCACGATGCGAGGCTGCCGCTGATCACGGTGATGGCGCACCCGACGACGGCCGGTGTGCTCGCGTCGTTCGCCTCGCTCGGCGACGTGACGATCGCGGAGCCTGGCGCGCTGATCGCATTCACCGGTCCGCGCGTCGTCCAGCAGACCACGAAGGAGAAGCTTCCCGACGACTTCGGGCTTGCAGAGCAGAACCTGCGGTTCGGCCACGTCGACGCGATCGTGCCGCGCGGCGAGCAGCGCGCCTACCTGACGCGCGTTCTGCGGCTGTTCGCGGGCAACGACGTATGAGCTCGGAGGATCAGGAGATGAACCTGCGGCAGCGGCTGTCCGGGCTGTCGCGGCTTCCGCTGCTGCGCGGCGCGAAGGTCTCGGGCGAGGCAGATCGTCTGCAGCGCCAGCTCGAGCGGCTGCAGACGGACACGAGCGACGAGGCGATCTGGCGCTCGGTCGAGCTCGCGCGGCATCAGGATCGCCCCTACACGCTCGACTACGTCTCACGGATCCTCGACGACTGGGTCGAGCTGCACGGCGACCGCAGCCGCGCCGACGACGGTGCGCTCGTGACCGGGATCGGGCGTCTCGACGACAGGACGATCGTGCTCGTGGGCCACCAGAAGGGCCGCGATGTGAAGGAGCGGATCGACCGGCAGTTCGGGATGCCTTACCCGGAGGGGTACGTGAAGGCGATGCGCGCGATGGAGATCGCCGAGCGCTTCGGGTTTCCCGTCGTGTCGCTCGTGGACACGCCCGGCGCCTACCCTGGCGTAGCAGCCGAGCAACACGGTCAGGGAGGCGCGATCGCGCGTTCCCAGGCAGCGATGACTCGCCTGACGGTGCCGACGGTCGCGTGCATCATCGGTGAGGGCGGATCCGGCGGCGCGGTGGCGATCGCCGTCTCGGATCGAGTCCTGATGCAGGAGAACGCGATCTATTCGGTGATCACGCCCGAGGGCTGTGCGGCGATCCTCTGGCGCGACGCCGGCGAGGCGAAGAAGGCGGCTGCCGCCTTCAAGCCCGACGCGCTCCACTGCCTCGACCTGGGCGTGATCGACACGGTCGTGCCCGAGCCCGAGGGCGGGGCGCACCTCGATCACGACGCCGCTGCGCGGCTGCTCGAGGCGGCCCTCGTGGATGCCCTCGCGGATCTCGAGGACGTGCCCGGCGACGAGCTCCGCCGCCGCCGGCGCGCGAAGTTCCGCGGTATGGGCGTTTTCGCCTAGGCAAACGCAACGCGGGCTTTCCACACGTTCCACAGGGTTTTCAACCGGGGAAACAGCTGTCGGTGGGAGACTCGGCCTCCCGTGCACCGGCCCTGTGGAAAAGTCTCGGCATGAGCAACCTGGGCGAGTACCGGCGCAAACGGGACCCGGCGCGGACACCAGAGCCGTTCGCGGGGCGGAAGCAGCGGGCCGCGGAGCCGATCTTCGTCGTCCAGCGGCACGACGCCCGGCGGCTGCACTACGACTTCCGGCTCGAGCGGGCGGGAGCGCTCGCCTCGTGGGCCGTGCCGAAGGGCGTCCCGCTCGAACCGGGCGGCCGGGCGCTCGCCGTCCACGTCGAGGATCATCCGCTCGAGTACGCCTCCTTCGCCGGCGAGATCCCGAAGGGCCAGTACGGGGCGGGCTCGCGTCGAGATCTGGGACGACGGCACCTACGAGCTCGTCGAGGAGAAGCCGAACGGACAGCTGACCGTTCGCCTGCACGGGCGGCGTCTGAACGGCGAGTGGACGCTCGTCCCCGCCCGGCTCGACGGGAAGGAAGAGAACTGGCTGCTGATCCGCCGGAGCGGCGAGACGGAGGCTCCTTCGGCGCACACCGAGTACGCGCCGATGCTGGCGACGCCCGCCGATCAGCTCCCCGGCGGTGCCGGATGGGTCTTCGAGGTGAAGTTCGACGGCTATCGCGCCGTGGCGTACCTGTCGCGCGGCGAAGCGACGCTTCGCTCGCGAAACGACAAGGACCTGTCGGAGCGCTTTGCGAGCGTCGCGACGCAGGTGGGGCGGGCCGTGAAGACGCCGAGCGCCGTTCTCGACGGCGAGGTGTGCCGGCTCGACGCGACGGGCCGCTCGAGCTTCTCGGAGCTCCAGCGCGGGACCGGCCCGCTTGTCTACTACGTGTTCGACCTGCTCGAGGAGGATGGTGTCCCACTCGTCGACCTGCCGCTGACCGAGCGGCGGTCGCGACTCCGAAAGCTGCTCGACGGCAGGAATCGCACGGTGCTCTGGTCGGAGGACTTCACGGACGGACCCGCGCTCCTCAAGGCCGCCGCCGAGCAGGGGCTCGAAGGCGTCGTTGCCAAGCGGGCCGAGTCGCGCTACCTGGTGGGTCGGCGCTCACGCGACTGGGTGAAGGTGAAGGTGCACCGGGAACAGGAGTTCGTCGTGGCCGGGTACACCCGTGGTGCAGGACGTCGCGCGGGAACCTTCGGGTCGCTCGTGCTCGGCGTCTACGAGGGCGACGAGCTTCGCTACGTCGGGAACGTCGGCACGGGGTTCGACGACGGCGAGATCCGAAAGCTGCTCGCGCTCCTCGAGCCGTTGCATCGCGACGATCCACCGTTTCGCGAGGTTCCGAAGCTACCGCGCGTGCGTCGCGCGGACGTGCAATGGGTCGAGCCGAGGCTCGTCGCCCAGGTCCGCTTCAGTGAATGGACGCGCGACGGCCACCTGCGCCATCCGGCCTACCTCGGCCTGCGCGACGACAAGGACGCCTCCGCGGTCGTCGCGGAACGGCCGGCGACCAGCAGTCCGTCAATGGGCGAAGTGGTCCGGCGCGGGCGGCGCGAGCTTCAGCTCTCGAACCTCGACAAGCCGTTCTGGCCCGACGAGGGGATCACGAAAGGCGACCTCCTCGCCTACTACGAGTCGGTCGCACCGGTGCTCGTCCCGCATCTGCGCGGACGTCCGTTCACGATGCGGCGGTATCCCGACGGCGCGTACGGCAAAGCGTTCTTCCAGAAGGACGCGCCGAAGCACATGCCCGACTGGATCAAGACCTACGCGGCCACCGTCTCGCCGGGGAAGACGGTTCGGTTCCCACTCGTCGACGACGAGCTGGCGCTGCTCTGGATGGTGAACATGGGCTGCATCGACATGAATGCCTGGTACTCGCGCGTCGATCGTCCCGATCGTCCCGACTTCGTGCTCTTCGATCTCGACCCGACGCCCGACGTGCCCTGGCCGCAGACGGTCGAGGTGGCGCTCGTCCTCCGAGAGCTGCTCGATGCGCTCGGCCTTCGCTCGTTCCCGAAGACGTCCGGCGGGAAGGGCTTTCACGTGCTCGTCCCGATCGAGCGCCGCTTCTCCTACGCCGACACGCGCGGCTTCGCCGAGGTCGTCGCCGGCGCAATCGTGCGCGCACATCCCGAGCTGGCCACGACCGAGTGGTCGAAGGCGCGCCGCCGCGGCGTCCTCATCGACGCGAACCAGAACGGCGAGGGGAAGACCATCGCCTCGGCCTACTCCGTGCGACCCCACCCGGGCGCTCCGGTCTCCACGCCGCTTCGGTGGGACGAGGTGGACGACAAGTTGGACCCCGCCCGGTTCACGATGGACGTGGTGCTCGAGCGTGTCCGCCGTCACGGTGATCTGTACGCAGAGATGCTGACGACCCGGCAGTCGCTCTCGAAGGCCCTCCGCGCTCTCTGAGAATCACGTCGGCTTGACCGGGTGGGTGCGCGCCGCCTGTTTCGCGACGGTCAGCTCTTTGCCGTCGATCGCGGCGTAGCGGAGCGCGATCGCGCTCAGCTCGTCGGACGCTTCGCGGGCCGCGTGCCCGAGCTTCGCGTCGAGCGTCGCCGGATCGTCGAGGTAGAGCATGCGAGTCCAGAACGTCGTCAGGACGATCGACACCCACGGCATGAAGATCGCATTCCGCTCGAGCGCGGCGGACGGCCGTTGCACGAAGAACGCGATGAAGATGCCGACGGTCAGGCCGGCGAGCCCGATCGCGGCCGCGGCCTCCCCGAGGCTCGATGCCGCCATCCCCTTCACGAAGGCGGCAACGATCGCCGCGACGCCGAACACCATCATCGCCACGTATCCGACGAAGACGACCCGGTAGGAGCGGCGCAGGTACGCGGTCGTGCGCGCCAGCGTCTGGACGTCGTCCTGCAGGATCGCAGCCGCCAGCTCGCGCAGCTCCTGTGTGGTCTGCAGAGGATCCCCGTGCCGCGGGCGGGGCAGCCGCATCGTCATGGCGTGCCCTCCTTCCTCGACTACGGCGCGATCATACGGCGCCGGCTGCGCCGCTGCATTCCCGCACCCGCCGCTCGAGGAATCTCCGTTCGTGCTCGGCCGTCGTCAGCTCGAGCGCCCGCTCGTAGGCGGCGCGCGCTTCGCCCGCCCTTCCGAGCCGGCGCAGGAGGTCGGCGCGGGTCGAATGCAGGTAGCGGTAGCCGTCGAGGTCGAGCTCGTCGACGAGCTCGAGTGCAGCCTCGGGACCGGCGACCTCGGCCACGGCGACCGCGCGGTTCAGCTCGACGACAGGCGAGCCGGTGAGCGCGGCCAGCTCGTCGTAGAGAGCGACGATCGCCCTCCAGTCACGCGTCTTCGCTGCGTGCAGCGATGCGATCCCGGCTTGCAGCGCGTAGGCGCCGGTGCCCCCGAGCGCGCGCGCCCTAGCCAGCGCTGCGTCCCCTTCGGCGAGCTCGGCGCCGTTCCAGAGCCCACGGTCCTGGTCGTCCAGGAGCACGAGCTCACCGCCTCGGAACCGCGCACCGCGTCGAGCGTCGTGCAGCAGCATCAGCGCCAGCAGGCCGTGCGCCTCCGGCTCGTCCGGCATCAGCTCGGCGAGCGCGCGTCCGAGCCGGATCGCCTCGAGCGCGAGCGTGCCGTCTCCTCCGTAGCCCTCGTTGAAGATCAGGTAGACGACCGCGAGCACGGCCGTGAGGCGGTCGGGCAGCAGATGCTCGGGAGGAACCCGGAAGGGCACGCCTGCCGTCTTGATCTTGCGCTTCGCCCGCACGAGTCGCTGGGCCATCGTCGCCTCGGGGACGAGGAAGGCACGGGCGATCTGGTCGGTGGTCAGCCCTCCGAGCGTTCGCAGTGTCAGCGGGACCTGTGCGTCCAGGGCGAGTGCCGGGTGACAGCAGGTGAAGATCAGTTCGAGCCGCTCGTCGGGTATGGGCGTTCGATCGTCCATCGGTTCCTCCACGGCTTCGGGAACAACGAGCAGCCGCGTCTTGGCTGCGAGCGTGCGGTCGCGCCGGATCCTGTCGATCGCCCGATTGCGCGCGGTCGTCTGAAGCCACGCGCCGGGGTTGTCGGGCGCGCCGGTGCGCGGCCAGCGCTCGGCGGCGATCGCGAACGCCTCCTGGGCGGCTTCCTCGGCGAGGTCGAAGTCGCCGAGAAAGCCGATCAGCGAGGCGACGACGCGGCCCCACTCGTCGCGAAAGACCTGCTCGAGGATGGTCAGCGCTCCACGAGCGGCCGAACCTCGACGGCGCCTCCGAGCCGTGCGGCCGGGATGCGCGCGGCGACCTCGATCGCGTCGTCGAGGTTGGGTGCCTCGAACAGGTAGAAGCCGCCGAGCGCCTCCTTCGTCTCGGCGAACGGGCCGTCGGTGGCGAGCGTGCGCCCGTCGGCGACACGGACGGTGGTCGCGGCAGTCACGGGCTCGAGCTGGGCGCCGCCGAAGATCCCCGGAAGCTCCGAGATCGCCATGTACTCGCCGCGGATCGCCTGCTGCTCGGCCTCCGGGCGCTTCTCCCACTGCTCGTCGTTCGCGTGGATCAAGAGTGCGTACTTCATCGTGCCCCTCCTTCGAAGTCGGTGTCGTTCACACGACGAACGGCGATGCGAGAAATCGACATCTCAGCGTGACCGGTCGAGCCGCCCGAGAAAGAGCGCAGCTCCGGCCTTGTCGAGCATCTCGTTCAGGTTGCCGCACTTCGGGCTCTGGACGCAGGACGGGCAGCCGGCAGGGCAGGGGCACGTGCGGAGGAGCTCCGCCGTGTCGCCGACCCACCCCTCGAACTCGTCGAAGCCGCGCTCGGTGATGCCGACGCCGCCCGGGTGCCCGTCGTAGACGAACACGGTCGGGCGGAGGGTCTGGAGGTGAAAGTTCGTCGACAGCCCGCCGATGTCCCACCGGTCGCACATCGCCCAGAGCGGAAGCAGCGCGATCAGCGCGTGCTCTGCCGCGTGCAGTGTCGCGAGCAGCTTCGGCATCTCGTCGAGGCCGGCAAGTTGCGCCGGCTCGGGGCAGAACCAGATCGCCTCCGTCTGGAAGCTCGTCGGCGGCAGCTCGAGCGGCACGAGCTCGATCCGCTCCTGCGACGCAACGGTACGGCGCTCGTACGCCACGACCTGCTCGGTCACTTCGAGCTCGCCGAAGTGCAGGGTGAGCCCGAGGCGCTCTTCGCTGCGGCGTGCGGCGACGATTGCGGTGTCGGTCTCCTTCTTCGTCTGCGTGTACCAGTCGCCGCCGAACGGCTCGACGATCGCGTGCATTGCCGTCAGGTCGAGCTCGCGCACCACGTAGGACTCGCCGAGATGCAGGTAGACGGCGCCTTCGTGCACGGTTCCGTATGCGCGCGAGCGTTCGATCTGCCCGAGCACGGAGCCGGTCGAGAGGTCGACGATCGCGAAGGTGTCCGAGTCCGCGGCCCGGAGCTGGATCCGCCCCGCCGGGTGGTCGCGGCCGCCCCAGACGATTCCTGCAGGCGTCGAGCGCAGCTCGGGGTCGGCTTCCGCGAGGGCGATCGCTTCCGGGCCGAGGAGCGCCGCGTCGTCATTCGTGATCGGCGCCTCGTATGCCGCCGCGCGCACGTGGCCGGCGAGGACGCGCGGGTTCGCGTGATCGAGGATCGCCGCCTCGACGCGGCGGCCGAGGAGCTTCTCCGGGTCGCGCATGAAGAACTGGTCGAGGGCGTCCTCCGAGGCGACCAGAACGGCGAGGCCGCTGCCCTTCCGGCCGGCGCGGCCCCACTGCTGCCGCAAGGACGACACCGTCCCGGGGAACCCGACGGAGACGACGCAGTCGAGCAGGCCGATGTCGATCCCGAGCTCGAGCGCGTTCGTCGCGCTCACGCCGAGCAACTCGCCGTCGGCCAGGCGGCGCTCGATGTCCCGTCGCTGCGCTGCGGTGTAGCCCGCGCGGTACGGCGACAGCTGCGAGTCGTCGCCGAGTCGCTCGGCGGTGAACCGGTGAATGAGCTCGGCCGCTTTGCGGCTCTTCGCGAAGGTGAGTGTGCGCAGCCCGTGCTCGACGAACGTGGCCTGTAGCTTCGCCGCCTCGGCGAGCGCCGACCCACGCAGGCCGAGCTCGGCATCGACGAGTGGCGGGTTCCAGAGCACGACTGTCCGCGAGGGGCGCGGCGCCCCGTCGTCGCGGACGACCGTGACGGGGTCGCCGAGCAGCGCCGTCCCGAGCTCGCCGGGATTCGCGATCGTCGCCGAGGCGAGCAAGAGTTGCGGCCGGGCGCCGTAGATGGCGGCGATTCGGCGCAGGCGCCGGAGCACGTTCGCCACGTGCGATCCGAAGACCCCGCGGTACACATGCGCTTCGTCGACGACGACGAACCGCAGGTTGGCGAGGAAGTCTCCCCAGCGATCATGGTTCGGCAAGACGCCGATGTGGATCATGTCGGGGTTTGTGAGGACGACGTTCGCGGTGCGCCGGATGTCCCGCCGGTGCTCGAGGGGCGTGTCGCCGTCGTAGATCGCCGGCCGCAACCGGGGCAGCGCGAGCGAGCTCAGCGTCCGGAACTGGTCCTGCGCGAGCGCCTTGGTCGGATAGAGGTACAGCGCGCGTACCTTCGAGTCTCGGGCCACGGCGTCGAGGACCGGGAGGTTGAACGCGAGCGTCTTACCGGACGCCGTGCCGGTCGCGATGCAGACGTGCTCCGCCCGGGCCGCCGCGTCCCACGTCGTGCGCTGGTGGGAGTACAGGCGGTCGACTCCGATTGCAGCACGGACGGCCGGCGCGAGGGAGCCGGGCACGCCGGCGTAGGTCGCGTCGCGTTCGGGCTCCGTTCCGAGGTAGGCGAGCTCCTCGCCCTGAAGGAGCCCGTCGAAGGCCGGTGAGGCGAGCACCCGCTCGATGCTAGCCTCGCCCTACCGGGGTGCCCCTGATCGGGCTGAGAACACACCCGTCGAACCTGATCCGGCTCGTACCGGCGAAGGGAGTGGAGGAAGCTTCCGATGATTCCTAGAGCGCTGACGATCGCGGGGTCGGACTCGGGCGGGGGCGCCGGCATCCAGGCCGACCTGAAGGCCTTCGCAGCGGCCGGCGTGTTCGGAACGTGCGCGATCGTCGCACTCACCGCCCAGAACACCGTCGGGGTCGAGGCGGTCCATCCGGTGCCGCCCGCCTTCGTGGTGGCCCAGCTCGACGCTGTCTTCTCGGACATCGGCGTCGATGCGGCGAAGACCGGAATGCTCTTCTCGCAGCCGGTGATCGAGGCGGTCGCCGACTATCTGGGCGGGCGACCGGTCCCGCTCGTGGTCGACCCGGTGCTGGTCGCGTCGTCGGGTGCGACGCTCCTCGAGGAGGACGCGATCGGCGTGCTCGTCGCCCGTCTCTTCCCGCTCGCGACCGTCGTGACCCCGAACCTCGCCGAGGCGCAGGCGCTCACGGGCAGTCCGACCCTCGTCGCCAAGGACGAGCTGGCCAGGCGGGTCGTCGCGCTCGGGGCACCCGCGGCAATCGTCACCGGCGGCCACGGCGTCCCGGTCGACCATCTGTTCGACGGACGGGAGCACGTCGAGATCCCGGTCGAGCGGCTCGACGTCGCTGCGACGCACGGTGCAGGCTGCACGCACTCGGCGACGCTTGCGGCACTGCTCGCAAGCGGGCTGTCACTCGTCGACGCCGCGCGCGGCGCGGCGCGCGCTGCGACCGACGCCGTGCGTCACGGGCTCGTGGAGCTCGGAGCCGGTGACGGACCTGTCGATGTCCTTCAGCTGAGAGGAGCACGATGAGACCCGGTGAGTCCCTACGGACGTTGCGCGAGAAGCGGCCGCTCGTCCACCAGATCACCAACTACGTGGTGATGAACGAGACGGCGAACGCGACCCTGGCGATCGGCGCGCTGCCGGTGATGGCGCACGCGCCCGAGGAGGTCGAGGAGATGGTCGGCCTCGCGGGCGCACTCGTCCTGAACATCGGCACGCTCTCGGCGTCGTGGATCGACGCGATGCTGCTCGCGGGACGCGCAGCCAACGCGCGCGGCGTGCCGGTCGTCCTCGACCCTGTCGGCGTGGGGGCGACGCGGTACCGCACCGACACCGCGAAGAGGATCCTCGACGAGGTCGACGTCGCCGTGCTTCGCGGCAATGCCGGTGAGGTGGCGACGCTCGCCGGCGTCGACGCCGAGGTACGGGGCGTGGAGTCGATAGGCGCCGCGGGGTCGGCCGCCGACGTCGCGCGGTCCGCAGCATCGGCGCTCGGCGTCGTCGCGTCGGTGACGGGCAGCATCGACCATGTGTCCAACGGCGATCGCGTGGTGGCGGTCGAGAACGGCCACCCTCTCCTCGCGTCGATCACCGGCACCGGGTGCATGTCGAGCGCGATCACCGGTGCGTTCCTCGCCGTCCGCCCCGACGAGCCGCTCGAGGCAGCTGCCGAGGCGCTTGCCGCCTTCGGGGTGGCCGGCGAGAACGCGGCGCCCGGCGCGAAAGGCCCGGGATCGTTTCACGTCAATCTCTACGACGCGCTCGCCGCGCTCGACCCCGACCTCCTCGACGAGCGCGCGAGGTTCGCGTGAGGGTGCACGCGCTGATCGAGGACCTGGACGGGGCGAGGCAGGCCGTGGCAGCGGGAGCGACCGTCGTGCAGCTGCGGGTCAAGGGTGTCTCGACCGAGGAGCTGGTGCTCCGCGGACAGGGGCTGTCGTCCCTCGGTGTGACATTCGTCGTGAACGACGACGTCGACGCCGCCGTTGCGCTCGCCGCCGACGGCGTGCATCTCGGCCAGGGTGACGTCGGGGCCGAGCAGGCACGCGCGGCGGGGCTGTTGCTCGGCCGCTCGGTGGCGACGGTCGCCGAGGCGGCCGCTGCCGACGCCGACTACCTCGGCGCCGGGCCCGTCTGGGCCACTCCGTCCAAGCTCGACGCGGAGGCGCCGATCGGCCTCGACGGCCTGCGGGCGATCTGCAGCGCCGCCTCGGTGCCCGTGGTCGCGATCGGCGGCATCGACGCCGGCAACGCCGGCGGCTGCATCGCGGCCGGCGCAGAGGGGGTCGCGACGATTCGCGCCGCCGCCGACCCTCGGGTCAGGAAGGCCGTTGACGAGGCTCTCGGCGCTCGGTGAGCTGGGGCTCCTCGCGGAGCTCGAGCGGCGCTCGCTCGTGGTCGGTGTCGAGCACGACGCAGCGCAGCTCGGCGGCCTCGTCCTCACGCAGGACGCGCTGGTCGAGTCGGTGCACTTTCGGCTCGACCGCATCTCGTGGGCCGACCTCGGCTGGCGGGCAGCTGCGGTCAACCTGAGCGACCTCGCCGCGTCGGGCGCGACGCCGCTCGGGCTGCTCGTCTCTCTCGCGCTGCCGCCCGACACGGAGGTCGCCGACGTGATCTCGCTCTACGAGGGGATCGCCGAGACCGGTGTCCCGGTCGTCGGCGGCGACACCACCGCCGCAGGTGCGGTGGTCGTCTCGGTCACGGCCGCCGGCCGCAGCGAGCGCGTGCCCGGACGCGCCGGTGCGAAGCCGGGCGACACGCTCGTGGTCACGGGGGCGCTGGGCGGCGCGGGTGCCGCGTTTCGCGACGGCGGCTACGTCCGTCCGCCGCTGCGCCTCGAGGAAGGTCGCACGCTGGCGGCGTCGGCGCACGCGCTGATCGACGTCTCGGACGGCCTCGCGGTGGACGCCGGGACACCTGTCGCGCCGGTCGGGCGTGCGGGTCGTCGTCGAGCTGGCCGACGTGCCGCTCGCCCCCGGGGCGACGATCGCCGACCTCGGCTTCGGCGAGGATTTCGAGCT
Organism: uncultured Thermoleophilia bacterium; assembly: GCA_963774355.1. Taxonomy (GTDB): domain Bacteria; phylum Actinomycetota; class Thermoleophilia; order Gaiellales; family Gaiellaceae; genus PALSA-600. The sequence goes on from CAVZER010000009.1 coordinate 569,847, forward strand.
GCTCGCGGCCGTGCCCGAGGCAGGCGGCTTCGCGCCGATCGGCCGCGTCGAGCCGGGCGACGGCGTGGTGCTCCTCCATCGGGGTGCGCCGTTCGAGCTCGGCGGCTTCGAGCACTTCAGTCAGATGTAAGCGGCAAAGACCTTCGCGAAGTGCTTCTTCGGCCGAGCGCCGTACACCGTCTCGCGCGGCTCACCGCCGGCGAAGAGGATCACCGTCGGCAGCGAGAGGACGGAGAAGCGGGCAGCTGTTGCCGGGTTCTCGTCGACGTCGACGGACACCAGGTCGAGCTCGGCCTCGCGCGCGAGCTCCTCGAGCGCGGGAACGATCGCCCGGCAGGGCCCGCACCACGGCGCCGTGAAGTCGACGATCACGGGCCGTTCGGAGGCGAGCACCTCCTGATCGAAGGTTGCGTCCTCGACCGAGCGCATCGCGCCTACCGTACCCGCACCCTCAGGAGCGGCACCCGCCAGATCGCCTCGAGCACGATCGCCCGGCTCATCTTCGAGCGACCTCGTTCGCGGTCGGAGAACCTGATCGGCAGCTCGACCACGCGGAAACCCGCCCGCTTCGCGCGGTACGTCGTTTCGATCTGGAACGCATAACCCTGCGACCCGATGGCGTCGAGGTCGATCGCCTCGAGCACGCGCCGGCGAAAGCACTTGAAGCCGCCGGTCGGATCGCGCACGCCCATGTGCAGGAAGAGCGCCGTGTACCAGGCAGCTCCGCGGGAGATCGCGCGGCGGACGGTCCCCCAGTTCGCGACCGACCCCCCGGGCACGTAGCGCGAGCCGAGGACGAGGTCGGCGCCTGCCTCCGCAGCGGCGATCAATCGTGGAACGTCGGCCGGGTCGTGGGAGAAGTCGCAGTCCACCTCCAGCACCAGCTCCGCCCCGTCGGCCAGCGCCCGCCGGAAACCCGCCAGGTACGCAGGCCCGAGGCCCTCGCGCCGTTCGCGGTGCAGGACGTCGACGAAGCCGAGCTCGGCGGCGAGCCTGTCGGCTGCTTCGCCGGTCCCGTCCGGCGAGTTGTCGTCGATCACGAGCACGCGGTCGCCGGCGCGCAGGACGCGCTCGAGAGCTCGCAGCATCGGCTCGACGTTCGGGAGCTCGTTGTAGGTCGGGAGACAGACGGTGGCCCGTATCGCTCCGCCTATGATCGCGGAAGTGGCGACACTTCCGCGAAACGACGAGCTCGCGGAGCAGTTCGAGCTGCTCGCCGACCTGATGGAGCTGGCGAATGCCGATTCGTTCCGCGTCGGTGCCTATCGCAAGGCTGCCGCACGCATACGCGAGACGTCGACCTCCGTCGCCCAGCTCGCTCTCGAGGGCAAGGCGACGAAGCTACAGGGGATCGGCAAGACGATCGAGGGCAAGATCGTCGAGGCGGTGAACGACGGTGAAGTGCACGCGCTGACCAAGAAGAAGGCGGAGGTGCCGGCCGAGGTCGCCGTGTTCATGCGGCTCCCGGGGCTCGGCCCGAAGACCGCCCGACGGATCTGGCAGGAGCTCGGGATCACGACCGTCGACGGTCTCAGGTCTGCCGTCGAGTCCGGGCAGCTGCGCGGCCACGCCGGCGTGGGTCCCGGGACCGAGTCGAGGATCGCGTCCGCGCTCGCCCAGGGGCCCGCGAAGACGCCCGAACGGGGCCGCGGGCTGCTCGGCACGGCGCTGCCCCGGCTGACCGCCGCCGTCGACGAGCTGCGCGCCCATCCGGCGTCCGTCGAGGTGAGCTTCGCCGGGTCGGCGCGGCGCATGCGCGAGACGGTGCGCGACCTCGACATCATCGCGACGGCGACAGACGCGCCGGCGCTCGTCGACCACTTCTGCACGCAGCCCTGGGTGGTCGAAGTAGCCGCGAAGGGCACGACGAAGGCGACGGTCGTGTCGCACGACGGGCTGCGCTTCGATCTCCGCGTCGTCCCGCCGGAGAGCTACGGCAACCTGCTGCAGCACTTCACCGGTTCGAAGCTCCACAACGTCGCGCTGCGGGAGGATGCCGTGCGCCGCGGGCTCTCCGTCTCGGAGTACGCCGTGACCGAGGTCGAGACGGGCGAGGAACATCGCTTCGCAAGCGAGGTCGAGGTCTACCGCTTCCTCGGTTACGAGTGGATCCCGCCCGAGCTCCGTGAGGACGGCGGCGAACTGAAGGCGGCGCGGAGCGGCGAGCTGCCGGAGCTCGTCGAGCTCCACGACCTCCGCGGTGACCTGCACACGCACACGACGTGGTCCGACGGCAAGGACACGCTCGAGACGATGGTCGCGGCGGCCCGCGGGCGCGGGTACGCGTACTACGCCGTCTGCGACCACTCGCAACGCCTTCGTGGCGACCTGCTCCATCTGCAGTCGGTGCAGATCGACACGCTCAACAGGCAGGTTGCGCCGTTCCGCATTCTGAAGGGCATCGAGGTCAACATCCGCCCCGACGGATCGCTCGACGTCTCGGACGAGGAGCTCGCGACGCGCGACTGGGTCGTCGCGTCGGTGCACTCGCGGTTCGACCACGATCCCACGGGACGCGTCCTTGCGGCGATGGACAATCCGTTTGTCGACTGCATCGGGCATCCGACGAACAGGAAGATCGGCAGGCGCGCACCGGCGGCGGTCGACGTCGAGCGCGTGATCGTGAAGGCGCTCGAGACGGGGACGTTCCTCGAGATCAATTCGCAGCCGGACCGGCTCGATCTCACCGATGTTCATGCGCGCGCCGCGCGCGAGGCAGGGCTGAAGCTCGTGATCGACTCGGACGGGCACCAGGTGGCGGCGCTCGACTATGTGACCCTCGGCGTCGGCCAGGCGCGGCGTGCCTGGCTGCGCAAGGAGGACGTGCTGAACACGCGCACCTGGAAGCAGGTCGAGCGGCTCCGGAAGAAGCGTCCGTGAGCCAATTCCGCAACGAGCTCGACCGCGCAGCCGACTGGGTCGACGCCTATCTGGAGGGCATCGGCGAGCGCCCGGTGACGGCGGTGGCCGAGCCGGGCAGCACCCGGGCGCTGCTGCCCGCCTCGCCGCCCGAGCAGGGCGAGCCGTTCGAGGCCATGCTCCGCGACCTGGACGAGCTGATCCTGCCGGGTCTCTCGCACTGGAACCATCCGCGCTTCTTCGCCTGGTTCGCGAACACGGGCTCGGAGCCGGGCATCCTCGCCGAGTTGCTGATCGCCGCGCTGAACGTGAACGCGATGACCTGGGGCGCGTCTCCGGCGGCGACCGAGCTCGAGGAGGTGACGCTGTCGTGGCTCGCTCAGTTGCTCGGGCTTCCCGCAGGCTGGCACGGGCACATCGAGGACACCGCGTCGACAGCAACGGTCGCTGCGCTCGCCGCCGCCCGCACGCTGCGTCCCGGCGGCGTCGTGTACGCCTCCGAGCAGGCGAACTTCAGTGTCGAGAAGGCGGCGCGGCTGGTCGGCCTCGAGTTCCGGCCCGTCGAAGTCGACGACGCCTTTCGCATGCGCACGGACTTCCCTCTCGACGACGCGACCGCGGTCGTCGCGACCGTCGGCACCACCGGAACGACCTCGGTCGATCCCGTCCCCGAGTTGCAACGGCGCTGCGAGGAGGCGGGCGTCTGGCTGCATGTCGATGCGGCGTACGCCGGCTCGGCTGCCGTCTGCCCCGAGCTGCGGTGGTGTCTCGACGGCTGCGACCGCGCCGATTCGATCGTCGTCAACCCGCACAAGTGGCTGTTCACGCCCATGGATTGCTCGACGATGTGGACGCGCCGGCCCGACGTCTTTCGCGCGACGTTCGGGATCGTCCGCGACTACCTCGCGGACACCGAGACTGCCGTCGACCTCAAGGACTTCGGACCTGCACTCGGCCGTCGGTTTCGCGCCCTCAAGCTGTGGTTCGTCCTGCGCTGGTACGGGGCTGAGGGCCTGCGCGCACTGATCCGCGAGCACGTGCGCCTCGCGCAGCTCTTCGCGTCGTGGGTGGAGGACGATCCCGACTGGGAAGTGTGCGCGCCGCACCCGTTCTCGGCCGTCTGCTTTCGCCATCGCACCGGTGACAACGACGCGATCGCCCACGCTGCGACCGCGACCGGAAAGCTGTTCGTCGCGCCGGCCCAGCTGCGTGGCGCGTCGATCATCCGGCTCGCGATCGGCAACGCGGGCACGACCGAAGCGGATGTCGCGCTGGCATGGGAGGTGTTGCGCGAGTGCGGCCGCGTGCAGTGATCTTCGATCTCTGGGAGACCTTGATCGACTGGGATCCCGAGGCCGCTGCCGCGATGGTCGCCGCCGTCGCCGAGCGCGCGCCCGACTTCGTCGAGCTGTGGCCGCGGTCGCAGAACCGCTACACAGGCCCGATCCGGGTCGCCCTGGCCGACGCCGGCGTGCCGGCGACGGCACTCGAGGAGGTGTGCGCGCTCCGACTCGACTACGTGCGTGGGGCGCTCGTTCCCCGGCCCGGGGCCGTCGAGACGCTGCGCCGGCTGCGCGAGCTCAGGATCCTCGTCGGGCTGATCACGGTCTGCAGCGAGGACGTCGAGGTGCTGTGGCCGTCGACGACGTTCGCGGGGCTGTTCGACGCCGAGGTCTTCTCGTCGTCGGTCGGGCTCTCCAAGCCGGATCCCAGGATCTACCTGCATTGCTGCGACCTGCTCGGCGTCGAGCCGTCCGAGGCGGTGTTCGTCGGCGACGGCGCGAACGACGAGCTGGCCGGCGCAGAACGCGTCGGGATGGGGGCGATTCTCATTCACCGTCCGGGCGAGGAGCCGTACTGGAAGGATCTGGCCGGGTTCGAAGGACCGCGGGTGACGTCGATCCCGGAGGTGCTTGAGGTGCTGCAACTGCATTGAGACGGGTGCCTGGCACCAAGGTGCCAGGCACCTGGTTCTCGATCGCCTCGAGCGCTGCGTCGTGCAGCGCGACCCGGTAGCGCCAGAGCGCCCGGTTCGTGGCGAGGAGCCGGGCGCGAATCGGCCCGTCGAGCTCTTCGAGCGTCCCCCAGCGCGCGTCTGCGATCTCCTCCGCGTCGCGCGGCGAGATCGTCTCGTCGCCGGTACGCGCCAGGAACACGTGCGTGCGCCAGTCGACCTCCTCCGAGCCGCAGCGGAAGCGCGCACCGGCGTCGACCAGGTAACGGTCGAGCGTCACCGACAGGCCCGTCTCTTCGAGGGCCTCGCGCGTTGCCCCGGCGGCAAAATCCTCGCCCGGTTTCACCCCGCCGCCGGGCGGCCGCCAGACGCCGGCCGCGAAGTGCGGCTTCCGGATCAGTGCGAGCCGAGCAGCCGGATCGAGGATGAACAGGGTGACGTCGTGCCTGCGCGCCGGGTTGTAGGTGGCGAGTGTGTACTCCTCGGGGCTCACCTCACCATCCCATTCGAGGCGCGCAGGCGTCCCGTAGCGTTGGCGCAGCGGTGCGAGGACCGCATCCGTGACGTGCACAATCCGGATCATGCCGCGGGTCCGCAGGCCGAGGCGCCGGGCGCCGGTGCTCGAGCTCCTTGCCGCGACGCTGCCCGAGCTCCGCCGCGGGCTGACCGAGTCGGCGGCGCGGACGGTCGCCTACGAACTGTTCGAGAAGATCGGGTACGGCGCTGTCGCCGTGACCGACACGCAACGCGTCCTCGCCTTCGTGGGGGCGGGCGCCGACCATCACGCCGCCGGCGACCGTCCGATCAGGCCCGTCTTCGAGGCGCTGGCGCAGAGGCGACCGCTGCTCGCGCCGCTCGGGCTGCGCACCGAGTGCAGTCACGCGGCGTGTCCGCTCGGGGCCGCCGCCGTGGTGCCGCTCGTCCTCGCGGACGGGCCTGCCGGAGCGCTCGTCGCGTACGCCACCGACGGCTCGCCGCTCGACGAGGCAGCGGTGCAGACGCTCGACGCGCTGGGCGACCAGCTCTCCGCTCAGCTGCAGCTGTCCGAGCTGCGAACCGCCACCGCGACGGCGCTGCAGGCGCAGATGGAGCCACATTTCGTTTTCAACGCGCTCAACACCATCGCGTCGTTCATCCGCACCGATCCGGAGCGCGCGCGCCAGCTCGTGCTTGCCTTCGCCGACGCCTTGCGGGCGCGGTTCGCCCGGCCGGGGGAGTTCGTGACGCTCGAGGAAGAGCTCGGCCACGTTCGGAGCTACCTGGAGCTCGAACAGGCGCGATTCGGCATCGAGCTCGAGGTGACGGTCGACGCGGAACCGGAGGCGCTCCAGGTCAGGCTGCCGCCGCTGCTCGTGCAGCCGATCGTCGAGAACGCGGTCAAGCACGGCAAGACCGATCGGCCACTGCACCTGCTCGTGCGCGCGCGCGTTCGGCGGGGGCGGCTGCGGGTCACGGTTCGAGACGACGGGCGGGGCATCGCCCGCGATGCAATCGAGCGGGTGCTGGAGCCCGGCTTCGGAGAGGGGACGGGCGTCGGGCTCGCCAACGTCCAGCTCCGGCTCGAGACGCACTACGGATCCGGTGTCCGGCTCCGGTCCTCTCCGCTCGGCACCGTCGTATCGCTCGAGGTCCCCGCGGCGTGATCGCTGCGGCGATCGTCGACGACGAGGCGCCGGCTCGGTCCGAGCTCCGCTACCTGCTCGCCGCGCACGACGACATCCACGTGGTCGGCGAGGCGGCGAACGCGGTTGACGCCGATGATCTTGTGCGTGCCGGCGGCTACGACGTCGTCTTCCTCGACGTCGAGCTGCCGGGGCTGTCGGGGCTCGAGCTCGCCCCCCTCGCGCGCGCTGCCGTCGTGTTCGTCACCGCGCACGAGCGTTACGCCGTCGACGCTTTCGCGGTCGAGGCGTTCGATTACCTGCTGAAACCTGTTGACCCCGAACGCTTGGCGCGGGTGCTCGACCGACTGCGGGCGGCCACGCCGGCGGGGGAAGCCGCCGTTGCCAAGATCCCGGTCGTCGCGCCCGGCGGCAGCGAGCTGGTCGATTTCGATCAGCTGTACTACATCCAGGCCGACGGGGACTACAGCCGCGTGCACACCTACGACCGTTCGTACCTCTCGACCGCCTCCCTCGGTGAGCTCGCAGCAAAGCTCGGACCGGGATTCGCGCGGATCCACCGCTCGCACCTGGTGAACCTTGCGAAGGTCTCGGCGGTCCGGCGGTCGGCACCGGACCGGATCCGTCTTCAACTCGACGACGCGGCGCGAACCGAGCTCGACGTCGCGCGGCGTCAGGGTCGCGAATTGCGCGAGCGGCTCGGACTGTAGGCTCTCGACGTGGACCTCGGCGCAGGCGGCCGTTTCGAGGGCGACAGTCGGTTTTCGCGGGAAGCTCTTGTGCGGCGGTCGCTGCTGCTCGGAAGCGGTCTGCTCCTTCCCGGCGCGGCGCGGCGGCTGCTCGCCGGCGACGTGGCACTCGCGGCGCGTCCGGTCGTCCCGAAAGGGGCGGTCCACCACTTCTTCTCGCGTCCGGATCTCCGTCCGCCCGTCGTGACCGTCCTGCGCGCCGACCGGACCTCGGACGGCGATCTCTTCGTCGCGCCCTCGTCGGGGCCGGGGCAACGTGGGGCGCTGATCCTCGACGACCGGGGCCAGGTCGTCTTCTTCCATCCGACGACGCCGAACACGGCGATGAACTTCCGGGTCGCGCGCTACCACGGCAAGCCGGTGCTCACGTGGTGGGAAGGCAAGTCCGAGAGCGGGCTCGGCCGCGGCACGCACGTGATCCTCGACCAGTCGTACCGCGAGCTTGCGCGCGTGCCGGCCGGCCGCGGCAGGCAGTCCGACCTCCATGAGTTCGTGATCACCCCCCACAACACGGCGCTGGTCACGAGCTACGAGGTGCGTCAGGCCGACCTCTCCTCCGTCGGCGGGCCTGCGGGCGGCAAGGTGATCGGCGGGATCGTGCAGGAGCTGGCACTGCCGAGCGGGCGCGTGCTCTTCGAATGGCGCAGCCTCGACCACGTTCCTGTCGAGGAGACGCACGCCACGTTCCAGGGACACCCGCTCGACTACTTCCACGTCAACTCGATCGACCTCCTTGCGGACGGAAACCTCCTCGTCTCCGCGCGGAACACATGGGCCGTCTACAAGGTGAGCAGGGCGAGCGGCCAGGTGATCTGGCGGCTCGGAGGCAAGCGCAGCGACTTCACGATGGGCAGAGGCACGGTCTTCGCGTGGCAGCACGACGCTCGTCACCACGGAGGTGACCTGGTGACGATCTTCGACGACGGCGCGGCACCTCAGGTGCAGGCTCAGTCGCGCGTGCTGCTGCTGAAGCTCGACGCCGCGCACAAGCGGGCGACGCTCGTTCGGTCGTACACGCACCATCCGAACCGCCTTCTGTCGCAGTTCATGGGCAATGCCCAGTTGCTTCCCGACGGCCACGTCGTGGTCGGATGGGGCAACGAGCCGTACGTGACGGAGTTCGGGACGAACGGGAAGATCCTGTTCGACGCGAAGCTGCCGCGCGGCGGCATGAACTACCGAGCTTTCCGCTTCAGCTGGTCGGGCGCTCCGACCAGCGACCCGGTGCTCGTCGCACCCGGCGGCCGCCACGGGCGCAAGGCGTACGTCAGCTGGAACGGCGCCACGGCGGTCGCGGCCTGGCGACTGCGCGCGGGACATGCGGCGGGCGCGCTCGTCACCGTGGGTGCGAAGCCGAAGCGAAGCTTCGAGACCGCGCTCGAGGTGCCCGCCGGCCTTCGCTACGCCGAGGCCGTCGCGCTCGACCGCCACGGCCGCGAGATCGGCCGCTCGCGGGCGATTCGCGTCTAGATAAGGCGCCGCAGCAGGACCGCGAATGCCGCGGGCGACTCGACGACGACGTCGGCCCGCTCGCGGAGTGGCGCCGGCCCTTCCGGGGAGGCGACGGCCACACGGACCGCCAGCTCGAGCCCGTCGAGCGCGGCGAAACCGTCGAGATCGGTCGTATCGTCACCGGCGTACAACGCGCGCCGAAGCCCGCTCTCGGCGAGCAGCCGCTGCACGGCCGTTCCCTTCGTGGCGGTCACGGGCGGAAGGATGTCGAGCACCATTCGCCCGAAGCTGGCCCGCAGACCCTCGTCCGCCGCTCGGGCCGCAACGGTTTCGAGCGATCGGCGAGCGACCTCGGGATCGGCGGCGCGGCGGAAGTGCAACGAGGCCGAGAACGGCTTCTCCTCGATGTCGGGCCATTCCGTTGCGGCTGCGAAGCGGTGGACGGAATCCGCGAACGCGGCGGCCTCGGGCTCGAGCTCGAGCCCGTGCTCCCCAGCGTAGCGCAGCTCGGGCACGCCGACGATGCGCCGGGCCGTGTCGCTCGACCGCCCCGTCACGCAAGCGACGAGCGCGAATCGGCCGGCCAGGCCACGGAGCAGCCTCCGCGTGCTCTCCGGGACGGAGGCGTCCTCGGGGCGATCGACGATCGGCGCCAGCACGCCGTCGACGTCGAGGAACAGCGCCGCCCGGTCCGGTTCGGCCGCGAGGCGGGAGATCGCATCCACGCTGCGTAGAGTAGGAGCGGTGGCCGGGACCATGAAGCTCGTCGGCATCGGCGTGGCTGCGGGCTTCCTCGGCGCGCTGTTCGGTGTCGGCGGCGGGATCGTGATCGTGCCGCTGCTGATGGCGTTTGCCGCGTTCGACCAGCGTCGCGCGGCGGCGACATCGCTCGCAGCGATCCTGCTCTCGTCGGCCGCCGGCGCGATCACGTACGGCGTCCACGGTGACGTCAAGGTGGGCGCCGCGATGCTGATCGGGATCCCGGCCGTCGTGGGCGTCGTCGCCGGCGTCGACCTGCAGCAGCGGCTCGCGCAGCGCACACTCGGCTACGCGTTTGCGCTGCTCATCGCGGCGGTCGGAGCGAAGCTGATCCTGTGATCGAGGTTTTCGTGATCCTCGTCGGTCTCGTCGGTGGCGTGCTCGCCGGGACCTTCGGCGTGGGCGGGGGCATCGTCTTCGTCCCGACGCTCGCCCTCGGCCTCGGTTTGACGCAGCTGCACGCACAGGCGACCTCGCTGCTCGCGATCATTCCGACCGCCGCCGTCGGAACGTGGCGGCAGCTCCGACTCGGAAACGTCGATGTTCGCGCCTCGATCGTCGTCGGCGTCGCGTCGATCCTCGGCGTGCAGGGCGGTGTGATCGTCGCCGAGTCACTACCCGAACATGCGCTTCGCCGTCTGTTCGGTGCGTTTCTCGTCGTGTCGGCCGTGCAGATCGCCTGGCGGGTACGCCACTCGCCGTGAATCAGCGCGATGCTGCGTAGGCGATCCCGGCAGTCACGGTGAAACCGAGCACGGTGAGGGCGACGCGGCGGCCCGAAGCGTGCTGATGCGCTTCCGGGAGCAGGTCGGTCGCGCCCATGAAGAGGAAGAACCCGGCGTAGACAGCCAGCAGGTATCCGAGGCCCTGCTCGCTGATCGCGACCGTCGTCCCGACGATTGCCCCGAGGAGCGGCGCGATCGCATCCAGGGCGAGCCATCTGATTGCGGCGCTTCGCTCTCCGCTCTGGCGAAGGATGAACGACACGGTGTTCATGCCGTCGGCGAAGTCGTGTGACACGACGGCGATGAAGACGAGCAACCCGGTCGAGGTCGAGAGATGGAAGGCGAGCCCGATGCCGAGGCCGTCGATGAAGCTGTGTATCGACAGGCCGGCCGCGCCGAGCGCTCCCACGTGATGGTGCGCGCGGGCGTGTTCCTCGTCGTCTCTATGGTGGAGCACGAGCCCTCGCTCGGCGAGGAAGAACGCCAGGAACCCGGCGCCGACGAGCCACGTCACATGCCGCGCGTTTCCGACGGCGTCAATCGCCTCCGGCAGCACGTCGAAGAGGGCGACGGCGACGACGATGCCGCCGGTCAGCGCGATCAGGGTCTGCAGTTCGCCCTTGACGCGGAGCGCCACATACCCCCCCGCGAGTGTCGAGCAGGTCGTGAGCGCGGCAAGCGGGATCGCCCACCAGGTCGCCATCCGATTGAACCTATCGTGGCGCTCGAACGGCTCCGTCCGGGAGGACGAAGCTCAGGCGTGGCAAACTCCTCAGACGGTGCGCTTACGCCTCGCCCTGGTGGGCCCGCTGGTCGGACTGGTCGCCTACGGAGTGACCGGCGCCCAGGGACTCTCGACGCAGCCGACCGCGTCTGCTTCCGCATGGGGAGTCCAGATCGCACTGCCGAACGCTGCGCCGGTGACCACTACCACCGCGTCTGCGCCTCCTGACGGCGCGCCGGTGACGGGTAGCGGCTACGCGTACCCCGCCGACGGGTCGGTGGTGACCGTGCAGTCGACGACGGCGAGCGCGACGACGACGATCACGCAGAACGCCGGTGCCCGCTCGCAGAGCGTCGTCACGGGCGTCTCCCTCTTCGGCGGCGCGATCACCGCGGACGCCGTCACTGCGAGCGCCTCCGCCGGGACGGGCCCGTCCGGCGCCGGCGGTAATGCAAACGGCAGTGGAATCGCAAACCTGCTGATCGACGGCCAGCCGGCGCCGGCCGGCAACAAGCTCACGATCGCCGATTGGGGTGTCCTGACGCTCGCCACGGAGACCGTGGATCGAACAGCCGGCGACGGGATCCGCGGGTACCGCGGCGTCGTCTACGAGCTCGTGCTGCGGCTGACCGCCGACCACGGGGGACTCCCGGTCGGGAGCCTGATCAGGATCGGGTACGCCGCCGCCGCGGCCCAGACGGCTCCGCTGCCTTCCGCGACGCCGACGGCCCCCGCGACGACGAACCCCGCTGCGAGGACGCCTGCACCGTCAGCTGGAGGACAGCCTGCCGCCGGGCCGGACCTGGCCCCGGTCGGCGACCTCCCGAGCGAGCGGCCGAAGCAGTCGAGCAGCGGTGTCCCGTCGATCGGACCAGGCCCGCTGTACGGCATCCGTCCCAAACTGACAGCCGGCCACTATGTCTTCCCGGTGTACGGCGCGAGCTCGTACATCGACACCTTCGGAGCAGCACGCAGCGACGTCACCTACCACCACGGCGACGACATCTTCGGCCAGCTCGGCCAGCCGCTCGTCGCGTGTGCCGACGGCACCCTGTTCTCGGTCGGCTGGAACAAGATCGGCGGGAACCGACTGTGGATCGTCGACGCCCAGGGCAACCAGTTCTACTACGCCCACCTGTCCGCGTTCGCGACGACCGCCGTGAACGGGGCGCGCGTGAAAGCCGGCCAGGTTGTCGGCTTCATGGGCCACACCGGCGACGCCGAGGGCACGCCGGTGCACCTGCACTTCGAGATCCACCCCGTCTCGCTCCTCTACCTCGGCTACGACGGCGCGGTCGACCCGACGCCGTATCTCGACGCGTGGCGTCACCAGCAAGACCTGCCGTTCCCGGTCGCAGGCGGGTGGACGCCGCCGGTGCCCGGCGGCACGGCGCCCGAGCCCGGAGCAATCCTCCTGCACATGTCCGACATCTCGACCGCGAACGGCCTCGACCCGTCGTCGCTTCAGCAGGCCCTTGCCGCGCCGAACGCAGCGGAGCTCCTCCGCCAGCTGCCGACCGTCGTCGCGCCGACGCACGACCTCGGCCGCGGCTGACGCTTTCTCGGTCTTTCTCTAGACGCCGCCGTTCGGGCTCGGTGGGAAGTCTTCGCCGAAGTCGTCGTCTCCGCCGCCCACCGTGTCCGCGATCCACTTGCGCGTCTCGGGGCCGGTGACAGGGTTGAAGAGGATGCCGATCAGGATGCCGAGCAGAAGCAGCGTCCGTCCGCGCTTACGGTCGGACCGGCGCTTGCCCTGCAGCCTGTCCGCGGCGCTCCGCAGATCCTCGACTGCCGCCCGGAGCTTGGCACGGACCTCCTCGTCGGTCGCGACGCGGGTGGCGACCGTGGCCGCCGTGCGGCTTCCGATCAACTCGTTGTACACATCACGAGCGGTGGTGAACGCGCTGATCACGTCTGCGCGCAGCTTCTCGTCCGACAGCGCACGGTCGACGTAGGGTTTGACGTTGCCCGCCGCGTCGTAAACCTTGTCCTTTGTCCTATTTGCCATCGTCCGTTTCCTTTCGCCTCGTGACTGCGTGCCTGCCGCGAGCCTGCCGCCCGGCGGCGCTACTCCTGCTGGCCACCATCCTTGCAGGCTGCGGGGGGTCGGGAGGCGGCAAACCGACGCAGCGCTTGAGCGGGCCCGGATTCAGCTTCGCGGCGCCGGGCGGCTGGCGCGTCGTTCGGAGCCATGAGCTGGTGTCGGCGGGCTCGGGCTCGGATCTCGTCCAGGTGGCCAGGTTCCGCCTGCTCAAGCCGTACTCCGCCGCGCTCTTCGCCAAGATCGAGAAGGAGCTCGACGTGCGCATGGCGGCCGTGGCGAAGCAGACCTCGGGCCGGCTGTCGGGCTCACGCGTCGTCTCGGCGAGCGGCGTGCGCTCCCACAGCTACGAGGTGAAGGCGGACAATCGCATCGACCAGTACACGTTCGTGCTCAGCGGGATGCGCGAGTACCAGCTCCTCTGCCGGCGGTCTGCGTCGGAGAGCGACAAGAACTGCCGCCTCCTGGTCAGCGCATTCAAGATCGGTTAGAGAGGCAGAGGTTTCGCGGCCTGGCGCTCGAGCCGCGTCACATTGCGGGCCCGAACCCGCCCGTTGGGGGCGAATGCGGCCTCGAAGACCTGCTGGATCGTGTCGACCGGGATGAACTCCAGCTCGCGGCGCGTTTCGGGTGGCAGATCGACCAGGTCAGGCTCGTTCTCGCGGGGGAAGATCACCCGCTTGAGCCCGGCACGCGCCGCGGCGAGCGACTTCTCGCGCAGGCCGCCGATCGGGAGCACACGGCCCGTGAGGGTGATCTCGCCGGTCATCCCGACGTCAGCAGCGACCGGCTCGCCCCGCAGGAGCGACGCGATCGCCGTCGCCATCGTCACGCCGGCCGACGGACCATCCTTCGGCACCGCACCCGCGGGAACGTGGACGTGGAGGTCGTGCTCGCCGAACCACGTGTCCGAGACGCCGAGCGAGATCGCGTTCGCGCGAACCCAGGAGAGCGCCGCCTGCGCCGACTCCTGCATCACGTCTCCCAGCTGACCGGTGATCGTCAGCTTCCCGCGCCCCGGGTAGGCGGTCGCCTCGACGAAGAGCACGTCGCCGCCCGCCGTCGTGTACGCGAGCCCGGTTGCGACACCCGGGTGCGCGACGCGCTTCTGCACCTCGCCCGAGAACCGTCGCGGCCCGAGCCATTCGCGGAGCCGCTCGTCGTCGAGTGAGACCTTCGTCGCGCCGTGCCGCGCGATCTCGGTCGCCGCCTTGCGACAGACGTCGGCGAGCCGGCGTTCGAGGTTTCGCACGCCGGCTTCGCGCGTGTACTCGCGGATGATCGTGCGCAGGATCCGGTCGGAGAGCCGGAGCTGGCTGCGCTTCAGCCCGTGAGCCGAGATCTGTTTCGGGACGAGATAGCGTTTTGCGATCCCCAGCTTCTCCTCCTCCGTGTAACCGGCGAGCTCGATCACGTCCATTCGGTCGAGCAGCGGTCCGGGAATCGTGTCGAGCGCGTTCGCCGTGCAGATGAACAAGACCTTCGACAGGTCGAACGCGAGATCGAGATAGTGATCGCGGAAGGCGTTGTTCTGCTCGGGATCGAGCACCTCGAGCATCGCGCTCGCCGGGTCGCCGCGCCAGTCCGCCCCCATCTTGTCGAGCTCGTCGATGAGCACGAGCGGGTTGCGTGACTCCGCATCGCGGAGGGAGCGGATGATCGAGCCCGGCATCGAGCCGATGTAGGTGCGGCGGTGGCCGCGGATCTCCGACTCGTCACGCACGCCGCCGACCGAGAGCCGGACGAAGCGACGACCGAGCGCCCGCGCGATCGACTGTCCGAGTGATGTCTTGCCGACACCCGGCGGGCCGACGAAGCAGAGGATCTGCCCGGAGATCTGGTTGCGAAGTTTCGCGACCGCGAGGTACTCGATGATCCGGTCCTTGACCTTCTCGAGGTCGAAGTGGTCGGCGTCGAGGACCTCGCGGGCATGATCGAGATCGAGGTTGTCGTCGGTGAAGGTGTTCCACGGCAGCGTGAGGATCCACTCCAGATACGTGCGGATGACGCCGTACTCGGCGGCGGCCTGGGGCAGGCGCTCGAGTCGTTGCAGCTCCCGGTCGGCCGCTTTGCGCGCCTCGTCGGGGAGCTCTCCGAGCGCGGCGAGACGCTCCTTCAGCTCCGCGAGCTCCGCCTGTTCCGGATCGGACTCGCCGAGCTCGGCCTGGATCGCCTTCAGCTGCTGGCGCAGGAAGTACTCGCGCTGGCCCTTCTCCATCTCGGACTGCACCTGCGACTGGATCCGCGAGCCGAGCTCGAACACCTCGAGCTCGCGGCTCAGGATCGCCGAAACCATGCGCAGCCGCGCCTCGACATCGACCTGCTCGAGGATCTGCTGCCGCTCCACGGCCGGGATCGTGCGCAGGGTCGACGCGACGAGGTGGCAGAGGGCGCTCGGGTCGTCGACGTTGGCGGCGGCGAGCTGAAGCTCCTCCGGGAGGTACGGCGCCAGCCCGATGATGCGCGCGAAGAGGCCTTGCACGTTTCGCGTCAGCGCCTCGACCTCCGGCGACTCGACGAGCACGTCGGGAAGCGCCGCGAACTCGCCGAGCAGATACGGGTCGACCTCCACCTCGTGCTCGAGGTGCACCCGTTCGAGCCCCTGCACGAGGATGCGGAGCGTGCCGTCGGGGACCTTGATCAGCTTGTGGACGACGGCGACGGTTCCGACTCGGTAGATGTCGTCGAACCCGGGCGACTCGGTCGAGCTGTCGCGCGCTGCGATCAGGGCGACCAGCCGGTCGCCGGCGACGACGTCGTCGATCACGCGGATCGAGCGCTCCTGGCCGATCGCGAGCGGCGACATCGACTGCGGGAAGACGACGGTGTCCTTGAGCGGCAGGATCGGCAGCACTGCCGGCAACTCGACCCGCTCGCCGTCCGGCTCCGGGACGTCGAAGAGCTCGCTCATATCCGCTCCGGCGCCGGCAAAGCCGGTACCTCCGCTCCTGGTGAGCCTCCGTCGAGCCTACGGCTCATTCGCTCCGAACCTCGATCGTGACGTGGCCGAGGGGCGCGTGGTCGGCGACCGGGAGCTGGACGGTCAGGATGCCGTGCTCGAAGCGGGCGGTCGCGCCCTCCGGCTCGACGTCCTCGGCGAGCTGTACCTGCCGGTGGAACGTGCCGTATTCGATCTCCATCTGCTGATACACGCGGCCCGGCGCCTGTGGGCGCGGCCGCTCGCCCGCGACGACGAGCAGCCGCTCGCCGGCGACGACGCGCACGCTCTCCGGCTCGACGCCGGGGAGCTCGACCACGACCGTCAGGGTGTGCGGATCGTCCGTGTGGAAGCAGTCGACGTTCGGCCTGAAACCGAAGCCGTGTCGCGGCCCCGAGAAGCGCGGCACGTGCCACAGATCGGCGAACAGCTGCTCGATCTCCGCCTGCAGCCTGTCCGCGTCCCGTTTGCCCACGACGAAAACGTACCGCGCCCGGTGCGCCTCGGCAGGGCGGCTGTAGCATCGCCCGCGTGAAAGGGCTGATCTGTGCGGGCGGGTCCGCCACCAGGCTCGAGGAGCTGACGCGCGTTGCGAACAAGCACCTGTTGCCGGTGGGCCGCTGGCCGATGGTCTACTACCCGCTGCAGCTTCTGGAACGGGTCGGCGTCCGCGACGTCCTGCTGGTGACAGGCCAGCAGCATGCGGGCCAGTTCATCGACCTGCTCGGTAACGGCAAGGTGCGCGCGCGAGGCGGTGACGACTTGCTCTTCGATCTCGACCTGACCTACAAGGTGCAGGTCGAGCCGGGGGGCATCGCACAGGTCGTCGGCATGGCGCGCGCGTTCGCCGCGGGCGAGCGGCTCGTCGTGTGCCTGGGCGACAACATCTTCGAGCAGGCGCAGCTCGAGGCGATCTCGGGCTGGGGCGACGACGCCCTCGTTTTCGTCAAGGAGGTCCCGGACCCGGAGAACTTCGGCGTCGTCGCCTATCGCGACGACGGCACCGTTTCCGACATCGTCGAGAAAGCCGGGCGGGTGGACATGCGGTACCCCTCACCACCGTCGAACGACGCGGTCGTGGGACTGTACTGCTACCCGCCGGATGTCTTCGAGGTGATCGACGGGCTCGAGCCGTCGAGTCGCGGCGAGCTCGAGGTCACCGACGTCAACCGCGTGTACGCGCAGCAGGGCCGGCTCGACGTGCGCCGCGTCGAAGGCTGGTGGCACGACGGCGGCAAGCACTGGGCCGATCTCGCGGACGTGGGCCGGCTGATCGAGGAGACCGGAGCGAACAAGTGATCGAAGGGCTCCGACGGTTCGACCTGCACAGGTTCGACGACGAGCGCGGCTGGTTCGTCGAGCTGATGCGGCAGAGCGGGCTTCCGAAGCCGATCCGGCAGGCGAACCTCGCGCGCTCCCGTCGCGGCGTCATCCGTGCGCTCCACTACCACGAGCGCGGCCAGGACGACCTCTTCGTCTGCCTGCAGGGGATGGTGCGCGTCGTCGTCCTCGACCGAGAGACCGGCGAGACGTTCACCGAGGACATCGGTGACGACAATCCGGTCGGCGATCTACGTGCCGGGAACGAAGGCGCACGGTTACGAGGCGCTCACGGACTGTCTGTTCTGCTACTTCGTCACCGAGGAGTACGACGCGGCCGCTCCCGACGAGTACGGCGTGCCGTGGAACGATCCCCGCGTCGTCGACCTGTGGAGCACGCGATCGCCAATTCTCTCGACACGGGACAGCGCCGCAGCATCGTGATCACGGGCGCGGCCGGGCAGCTCGGCAGCGCGCTCGTCGAGGAGTTCCCGGAGGCGCGGGCCCTGACGCGGGCCGACTGGGACGTCGACTTCCCGCCGCCGGTCGACCTCGCGCCGGTCGACCTCGTGCTGCATGCGGCCGCCTGGACCGACGTCGACAGGGCCGAGGAAGATCCCCAGGGAGCCGCGGCGGCGAACGTCGGCGGGGTCCATCACGCAGCTTCTCTGGGCGCACCGCTCGTCGTGTGGTCGACCGACTACGTCTTCGACGGCAGCAAGGCATCGCCGTATCTCGAGTCGGACTCGCCCTCGCCGCTCGGCGCATACGGCCGCACGAAGCTGCTCGGTGAGGCCGCGGCCGGCGAGCAGGCGTGGGTGATCCGGACCTCGTGGGTGTTCGGCTGGACGTCGCGCAACTTCGTGCGCACGATCCTGCGCGTCGCTGCTGAGCGCGACGAGATCGCAGTCGTCGACGACCAGATCGGCTGTCCGACCTACGCGGGACATCTCGCGCGGGCCACGCACCGCGTGCTCGAACTGCCGTTCGGCACCTACCACGTCGCGGCGGCGGGAGAGTGCAGCTGGGCCGAGTTTGCAGAGGCGATCGTGGAGGAGGCAGGGCTCGAGACGAAGGTGCGGAGGATCTCGACCGCCGAGTACGGTGGCCGCGCGACGCGCCCGGCACATTCGGTGTTGCGCAGCGAGCGCGGCGCGCCGGAGCTGCCGCACTGGCGCGAAGGGCTGCGCGAGTGCCTGGTCCGGCTCCGCACCGTCTAACCTTCGCGCGATGCGGATCCTGGTCGCCGGCGGCGCCGGCTTCATCGGCTCGCAATTCGCGCGGCGACTCGCCGACGCGGGCGATGCCGTCGTCGTGCTCGACAAGCTGACCTACGCGGGCAACCGAGCGAATCTCGAAGGCGTCGAGCACGAATTCCACCATGGCGACATCGCCGACGCCGAGGCGGTCGCGCGCGCCGCAGCCGGCTGCGACGCGATGGTCAACTTCGCTGCCGAGACCCACGTCGACCGGTCGATTCTCGGCCCGGCCGAGTTCATCCTGACGGACGTCCTCGGCACGCAGGTGCTGCTCGACCACGCGCGACACCACGGGTTGCGGCTGCTCCACGTCTCGACCGACGAGGTGTACGGCGACATCGCACTCGGTGCGCCTGCCTGCAACGAGGACGCGCCGTTGCGACCCTCGAGCCCCTACAGCGCCTCGAAGGCGGGCGGCGACCTCCAGGTCCTCGCGTACGTCCGCACGTACAGGGTCGATGCGCTCGTCACCCGCGGTGCCAACACCTACGGGCCGCGGCAGTATCCGGAGAAGTTCCTGCCGCTCTTCATCACGAACGCCTTCGAAGGCGAGCCGTTGCCGGTGTACGGCGACGGGCGCCAGCGCCGCGAATGGCTGCACGTCGACGACCACTGCGCCGCGATCGAGATCGCACTCCGGTCCGGCGCCGGCGGCGAGGTCTACAACGTCGGCGGCCAGGAGCGCGAGAACCTCGACGTCGTCCGGCGGATCCTCGATCTGACCGGCGCCTCGCCGGACCTGGTCAGGCACGTCGAAGACCGTCCGGGGCACGACCGGCGCTACTCGGTCGACTCGTCGAAGCTGCGCGCGCTCGGCTGGTCGCCGCGGCAGTCCTTCGACGCCGGCGGCCTCGAGGAGACCGTCGGCTGGTACCGCGACAACCGGGAGTGGTGGGAGCCGATCAAGTCGGGCGAGTACCGGGCCTACTACGCCGAGCAGTACGCCGCACGGCTCCGTTCCTGAGAAACGTCGTCGGCGACCCGTCGACCGACTCGGCTACGGTGCCCGGCGATGAGTCGTCAAGCGGCGCGACTCGCCTGCGTTCTGGTGCTTGCCTCCGGCGGTCTGGCGTCGGCGCTCGCCCTCTCTCTGCGTGCCCCCGCGGCGCGCGCCGGCGGGACGACCGCGACCGCCACGACCACGACTCAGACCGTGACCAGCGACGCGACCGAGGTACTCGCCGTGTCGGGGCACGGGTGGGGCCACGGGCTCGGGCTCAGCCAGTGGGGCGCGTACGGCTACGCCCTCCACGGGTACGGCTTCGCGCGGATCCTCGCCCACTATTACCCCGGGACGACGCTCGGCCCGGCACCCACGCACACCGTGCGCGTCCTGCTCGCGCGTGCCAGGCGCGTGTCGCTCGTGTCCGCAGGCGCCTGGCGCGCGGTCGACGCCTCCGGCAAGGCGGTTTCGCTCGCTCCGGGGCCGCTGACCCTGACCTCGGCCGCGAAGCTCGATGGGCAGGTGCTCACGCTGCCCGCGACGTTCACGGCGACCACGGCGGCACCGCTTGCGCTCAACGGCAAGCCCTATCGCGGCCGCTTCGTGGTCTCGGCCGACGGCAAGCGGTTGCAGGTGGTCGACGTCGTCGGCCTCGAGGGCTACCTGAAAGGCGTCGTGCCTTCGGAGATGCCGTTCGACTGGCCGCCGGCAGCGCTCGAGGCCCAGGCAATCGCCGCCCGGTCGTACGCGCTCGCGAACCTTGTGCAAGGAGGCTCGTTCGACCTCTATGCCGACACGCGGAGCCAGGTGTACGGCGGCATCGACGCCGAGTCCTCCTCGACGAGCGCGGCGGTCGACGTGACGAAAGGGCAGGTCGTGCTGTACGACGGCTCCGTCGCCGACACGCTCTTCTTCTCGACGTCGGGCGGTCGCACCGCGTCGGCTGCGGAGCTGCTCGGCAAGCCCATCCCCTATCTCGTCTCCGTGCCCGACCCGTACGACACGGCGTCGCCGTTCCATGACTGGGGGCCCGTGCTCTTCGACGCAGCGACCGTGGCCAGGAAGCTGAAGGTCTCGCCGGCGATCGACAGCGTGCAGATCGTCGCCGGACCGTCGGGCCGGGTGCAGACGCTCACGGTCGTCGGGGCGGACGAGGCGGAGGCGAGCTTCACCGGCTCCGAGATCCGGGCGGTGCTCGGCCTGCGCTCGACGTGGTTTCAGCCGGCTCTGTTCTCGCTCACTCCCGGACGCGCCGCCGTCACGTACGGGGGAACGGCGGCGCTCACGGGCTTCGTGCAGGGGGCAACCGGCGTGACGCTCGAGTCGAAGGCCTACGGTGGTGACTGGACGGCGGCCGGTCCGATCGACCTCGCCGCCGACGGGACGTTTCAGTTGCCGGTCTCGCCGAAGACGCGGACCTCATACCGGCTCGCCGCCGGCGCCGTCCGCGCCGGGCTGACGACGGTGACCGTCGCCGCGCGCGTCGCAGCCTCGATCGTGTCTGCGGGCGTCCGAGGGACCCTGAAGCCGGCCGTCCCGTCGGCGCCCGTGCAGTTGCAGCGCGCGAGCGGCACCGGTTGGACGACGGTCTCCTCGACGGTCACCGACGGCACCGGCGCGTTCGCGTTCGAGGGCCCGATCGCCTCCGGCCAGTACCGGATCCGCTGCGCCCCCGGCGGGGGCCTGCAGCCGGGCCTCTCGCCCGCGGTCACCCTGCCATGAGACGGCTGGCCGGCCTGGTCGTCCTGCTGGTGGCCGTCGTCGCCGTGTCGACCGCGGCCGCGTTCGACAACACGGAGCCGCTCGCAGCACAGCAGTGGTACCTGACCAAGGACCAGGCGTGGGATTTCTGGCCGTCGCCGCCGACGAACCTCGCCCCGGTCAAGGTCGCGGTGATCGACTCGGGGATCGACGGCGGCCATCCCGATCTTCAGGGCCGCGTCGTCGCTGCACGATCGTTCGTCGGCGGATCGCCGTACCGCGACGAGGATGGGCACGGCACATTCGTCGCCGGGGAGATTGCGGCGAACCCTTTCAACGGCATCGGTATCGCCGGGATGGCGTTCAACGCGCGTCTGATCATCGGGAAGGTGGTCGAGCCGGACGGCACCGTCTCGCTCCAGGCAGAGGTCGCCGCCATTCGGTGGGCCGTGCACGAGGGAGCGCGTGTGATCAATCTCAGCCTCGGCGGTGTCCGTGACCCGCTCGACCCCGAGCTCGACACGTACTCGGCGATCGAGCAGGCGGCGGTCGAGTACGCGTACTCGAAGGGCGCGGTCGTCGTCGCCGCGGTCGGCAACGGGCCCCAGTCTCCGGCGACGCCATGGAACTTCGCGCACTACCCGTCTGCGCTTCCGCACGTGATCGGTGTCAGCGCGCTGGGCGAAGACGGCTCGGTCCCGGAGTTCTCGAACCGCGACGCCGTCTTCAACGACATCTCGGCGCCGGGGGAGAACATCTTCTCGACCATTCCGAGGCAGCTCGCCGAGTCGACGGCCCAGTGCGCCGACGGCCCGTACTCCGACTGCGGGCCGTTCGAGTTCCGCAACGCGATCGGGACGTCGTTCGCGGCGCCCCAGGTCTCGGCGGCCGCGGCGCTCCTGCTCGGCGTCGATCCGAAGCTCACACCCGACCAGGTCTCCTGGCTGCTCGAGCGGAGCGCCGACGACGTCACGGCGACGACGGGCTGCCCGCAGTGCCCGGTCGGACGCGACATGTACTCGGGCTGGGGCAGCCTGGACGTGCTCGCGGCACTCACGATGCTCACCGACGGCACGAAGCTGCCTCCCCCGGACCACTACGAGCCGAACGACGATGCCGGGCCGTGGTCGCACGCACTGCCGCCGCTGCCCCGGACGATCGAAGCCTCGCTCGACTACTGGGACGACAACGTCGACGTCTACCACGTCTACGTGAAGCGCGGCCAGCGGCTGTACGCGCGACTGACGCCGAAGACATCTGCCGGCATCCGTCTCGCCGTCTGGAGGCCCGGGACGGCACGGGTCGAGGGTCTTCGAGTCGACGTGCGCCGGCGCGTCGCCGAGTCGCGGTCGGTCGGCGGGCAGGTGCGCATCGCCTATCGCGCCCCGGTGACCGGGATCTACTACCTGGAGGCGAAGCTCGTGACGAAGTCGTACTACCCGGTGCAGTACCGGTTGTCGGTCACGCGAGGCTCGTAGGGCCCACGAGGACCTACCCGCCGTTCGCGCGCAGCTCGTCGGGGGCCACGTCGCGAATAACGCGGGCCGGCGAGCCGACGACGACCGTGCGCGGCGGCACGTCCTTCGTGACCACGGCGCCCGCGCCGACGAACGCCTCTTCGCCGACCTCGATGCCCGGGCAGAGGACCGCGCCTCCGCCCACGCGTGCGCTGCGCCGGATCGTGGGGCCCCGCATCTCCGCCCTTCGGCGGTCGGTCCGGCCCATGTAGTTGTCGTTCGTCGTGACGACGCACGGGGCGATGAAGACGTCTTCTTCGAGCGTGGAGTAGGCGGTGATGTACGCGCCCGCCTGGATGCGTGTCCCGGCGCCGACCGTCGTGTCGTTCTCGATCAGGGAGCCGCGCCCGAGTACGCAACCGTCTCCCAGCGACACACGCTCGCGAATGCACGACTGGTCGCCGACGATCGAGTCGGCGCCGACCGACGAGCCGGCGAACACGATCGCGCCGGTCGAGACCACGGTGCGCGCTCCGATCTCGGCCGGCGGAAGCGGCTCCCGCTTCGCGGTCGACGACGACGCCAGCGACGGCTGCTTCCCGATCACCGCGTACTCGAGCACGCGCACGTCGTCTCCCAGCACCGTCCCCGGATACACGGTCGCAGTCGGGTGGATCTCAGCCGGCAAGCGACCTCGTGAGCATCTCGAGCGCGCGCACGACGCGGGCGCCGTCGCGCGCGACCTTGCCACGGTCGCCGCGTCCTTCGACAAGGTCCAGGAAGTGTCCGCACTCGAGCCGCAGCGGTTCGTCGGTCGAGATCTTCGGAATGAAGATGTCACCGGAGCGCGTCTGCCATTCGCCGTACGTCTCCGCGCGCTTCCATGGTGACTTCTCGTACACGGTCACCTTGCGCTCGAGCTCCATGTCGTCGAACACGACCATCTTCTCGCGGCCGACGACGGTCATCCTGCGCATCTTGTGGGGGTCGAGCCACGAAAGATGCATGTGCGCGATCTTCCCGCTCGGGAAGCGCAGGAAGCAGAAGACGACGTCTTCGACTCCCGGCGTCAAGAAGTCTCGCCCCTGGGCGGTTGCGACGACCGGGTCCTCGTCGAGCAGATAGAGGATGATCGAGAGGTCGTGCACCCCGAGTGACCAGAGCGCGTTCTCGTTCGTGCGCACGATGCCGAGGTTCTGGCGGTTGCCGTAGACGCACAGCACTTCTCCGAGCTCGCCGCTCGAGACGAGCTCCTTGAGCTTGATGACCCCGGGGTGGTAGAGCAGCAGATGTCCCGGCATCAGGACACGGTCGGTGGCCGAGGCGATCTCGACGAGCTCGTCGATCTCGGATGCCCTCATCGCCGGCGGCTTCTCGACCAGGACGTGCTTTCCGGCCTCGAGCGCCTGCTTCGCGAGCGCGTAGTGCGTCGGCACGGGCGTCGCCACGACGACCGCGTCGAGCGAGTCGTCCGCCAGCATCTCCTCGAAGCTCGCGGTCACGCGTGTGGACGGATACCGCGCTGCGAAACGCTCCCGGTGGTCTGCGTCGAGGTCGCAGAGCCACGCCAGCTCGGCCAGATCGTCGAAGTTCCGCGCGAGGTTCGGCCCCCAGTAGCCGAGCCCGGCGACGCCGACCCTGACCGCCACTAGAGCTTCCAGACCTTGCCGGCGACCTCGAGGCCCTTGGTCGCGTTGCGAAAGTCCGCGACCACACTGCTACGGCGAACGAGGTCGGCGTAGTCGATCGCCGAGTGGTTGGTCACGATCGCGACGCAGTCGTACGCCTCGGGCTCGAGCGGCACCGACTTTCGGCCGTCGAAGACCGGCACGAACGGATCGTGGTAGGCGACCGTGGCGCCCGCGCCGTCGAGCAGGTGGATCAGCTTCTCGGCGGGCGACTCGCGGCAGTCGCCGATGTCGGGCTTGTACGCGACACCGAGGACGAGCACCTTCGAGCCGCTCAGCGACTTCTGCGCGCCGTGGTTGAGCGCCTGTGAGATGAGAGAACGGCAGAAGTACGGCATGTTGTTGTTGACCTCGCCCGCCAGCTCGATGAACCGGGTCGAGAAGTCGTATTCGCGTGCCTTCCAGGTCAAGTAGAAGGGGTCGATCGGGATGCAGTGGCCGCCGAGGCCTGGCCCGGGCTTGAACGACGCGAAGCCGAACGGCTTCGTCGCGGCAGCGTCGACGACCTCCCACACGTCGATGTTCATCCGCTCGCACAACTGTGCGAGCTCGTTGACGAGCGCGATGTTGACGGCGCGGTAGATGTTCTCGAGCAGCTTCGTCAGCTCCGCGGCCTCAGGGGTCGAGACCTCGTGAACGGTGTCGATCGCGCCCCGGTAGACGTCAGCGGCGAGCTTCGTGCAGGCGGGGGTCAGCCCGCCCACGACCTTGGGCGTCGTCTTCGTCGTCCAGTCCTCGCGACCGGGGTCGACGCGCTCCGGCGACATGGCGAGGTGGAAGTCCTCGCCGGCGACGAGGCCCGAGCCCTCCTCGAGCAGCGGCCTCAGCACCTCGCGCGTCGTGCCCGGCCATGTCGTCGACTCGAGGACGACGATCTGCCCGCGCTGGATGACCGCGCGCAAGGCTGCGCGCCGGCTCCTTCGATCGCGCTGAGATCGGGCTCGCGCTGCTTCGACAGCGGTGTCGGCAACGCGATCAGGACGGCCGCTGCGTGCTTCACCTGCTCGTAGTCGGTGGTCGCCACGATCTTGCCGGCGCTCGTCAGCTCGGCGAGTTGTTCGGACGGGACGTCCTCGATGTGGCTTCGTCCCTCGTTGAGCGCCGCGACGATCTCGGACTTGATGTCGACGAGCAGCACTCGCCGACCCGCGCCCGCGAACGTCGCGGCCAGCGGGACGCCGACGTACCCGGCGCCGATGACCGCGACGTCGTAGTGGGTGCTCTCTGCCTCCGGCACGGCGGTCAAGCGTACAGGGCTGCCGCTACGCGCTCGGCGGCGTGACCGTCCCCGTAGAGCGTCGGCGCGGACGGCGGAAAGGCCGCGGCCGCGGCCGCGTCTGCGATCTCGTCGGGGTCGTCGTCGACGAGCACGTTGGCGCCCGCTTCGACCGTGTCGATCCATTCGGTGCTCGCCCGCAAGGTGACACAGGGAACCCGGTACCAGTAGGCCTCCTTCTGGAGGCCGCCCGAGTCGGTGACGACCACACGGGCCTGCGACGCGAGTGCGGCGAGGTCGAGATACCCGAGCGGTGGCGAGAGCGCCAGGTCGGGTGCGACCTCGGCAAGTGCATCGCGCGTGCGCGGGTGTGCTGGGAAGACGATCGGCCCGTCGATCCGGCGCAGGCCTTCGACGATGCGGGCGAGCCGCGCGGGCTGCGTCACGTTCGCCTCGCGGTGGACGGTGACGACGGCGTACGCCCGGGGCTCGACACCGAAGTGCCGGAGCACCGACGACCGCGTCCGTGCGAGAGGGGCGAACAGTCGCGCTGCGTCGGCCATCACGTCGCCGACGACGACGCGGCGCCCGGGAACGCCTTCGATCGCGAGCTGGGCCGACGAACGCTCGTCGGGACAGAGAAGAAGCGCGGCGAGTCGGTCGACCTCGAGCCGGTTTCGTTCCTCCGGCATCTCCAGGTCGAAGCTGCGGAGCCCCGCCTCGACGTGCGCGACCGGGCGCTCGCGCGCGGCTCGGGCTCCGGCGGCCGTGGAGTTCGTGTCGCCGAAGACGAGCACCCAGTCGGGGCGCTCGACGTCGACGACCGCGCGAATCGCCTCCTCCATCGCCGAGACGTCGGCGGTGCGCAAATCCAAGCGGTGCAACGGGGGCGCGATCCCGAGCTCGTCGAAGAACACCTGCGACAGCTCGGTGTCCCAGTGCTGGCCCGTGTGCAGGACGATCTCCTCGATCCCGGCGTCCCGCAGAGCCAGCGACAGCGGCGCCGACTTGATGAACTGCGGACGGTTTCCGACCACGGAGAGAACGCGCATGGCGAGGGCGCTACGATACGCGCGCCTCGGGGTCGAAAGCCCAGGGCCGTTAGCTCAGTTGGTAGAGCAGGGGACTCTTAATCCCAAGGTCGAAGGTTCGAATCCTTCACGGCCCATTCGCGAGCGGTGTGTACTTGTGCGGGTTGTCTGCCAGGAGCGCCTCGCCCCGTAGCTGAGCCAGCCGATCGCCCACCTGCTTCGCCAGCGCGAGGTTCTTCTTGCGCCGGCAGCGGTCGAGCGCCTGCTCGAGCGCGGCGACGGCATCCTCGGTGCGGCCGGCCGCCATCAGGACCTCCCCGAGGTCGCTGTAGGCGTGGGATTGGTCGTCGAGGCAGTCGTCCTGTTCGCTCGCGGCCACGGCCTCTCGCGCCAGCCGTTCGGCCTCGGCCAGCTCACCGCGGTGCGCATGGACGCGTGCGAGTACCTGGGGCAAGTAGTAGTTCGGTATCACATCAGTCGAGTTGATTGCTTCCTCGATCGTCCGTGCGCGCTTTGCTGCCTGCTCTGCCTCGTCGAAGCGGCCGAGCATGCAGAGCGACCGGCCGAGACGCCCTAGGTAGCTCTGGAGAAACCCGAGCTGCTCTGTCTCCTCGAGCCAGTCGCAGACGATGCGCAGGCGGTTACTCGCGTCCTCGTGGTCGCCGGCGAGGGTCGAGATCTCGGCGAGATGCCACTCGACCCAGCGGGTGCCGCTCTGCTCGCGCGCCCTCACGTCTGCTTCCCGGGCGTCCTGCCAGGCTTCCTCGCCGCGGTCGAGCATGGCGAGTAGCCAGGCGCGGCCGAGCAGCAGCCAGGGCGACCGCGTCTCGGCAGAGAGGCGTTCGACGGTCGCCAGCGCCTCGTCGGCCGGCCGCGATCCGGTGATCAGTGAGATGTACAGATCGGTCGGGGGAGGGCTCGAGCGACCGGCGAGCCGGCTGTGGCGGAGAGCTTGCTCGGATGCGGTCGCCCAGTCGTCGGCCCGGCCGCGGTAGTTCGCCACGGCGTACCCGAGCGCCGACCAGACGTATAGCAGCCCCGCGTGATCCTCCTCCGCTTCGAGCCGGCGGCGAGCCTCGAGCAGGAGCGCTTCGAGCTCATCCGTCGAGCGAGGCAACAAAATGAAGCGGTAGGTGGCGGCCATCGCACGGGCGAGAGCCTCGCCGGTCTCGTCGTCGAACCCGCCGGCCCGTCGAGCTGCCGCCTCGGCGATCTGGGCGGCTCGTGTCGGATCGTCCCAAAGCGCCTGGGCGAGGTCCATCTCGGCGGGGACGTCAGAACGGAGCGGCCGCGTCAGCGTGAGCGCACGCTCGAGTAACACGGCGGCAGCCCGCTCGTCGCCTCGATCGAGCGCTCGTCGCCCTGCGGCAACGAGTCGATCCCCCGCTCGGAGGGCGAGCGCGGTGTCAGGCCGGTCCAGCTCGGTGAGGTAGCGGGCGGCCTGCTCGAGGTGGTAGCCGACGATCTCCTCGCGCTCGACGAGTTCCTGTCCGTGCTCGTCGAGCCAGTCTCCGAAGCGGGCGTGCAGGTCGGCACGGATTGCCTTGGGGAGGGCGTCGTAGGCGGCATCGCGGATCAACAGGTGGCGGAAGCGGTAGCCGTCGTCGCCCGCGAGTTGCGCGCGGTCCGGGCGGACGAGTTGCCGGCGGACGAGGGCGGCGAGCCGGGTCGTAACCTGCGTCTCCTCGGGTGCCAGCGCCTGTACGGCGCCGCGGTGGAAGATCTCGCCCTCGACGGAGCCGCGCTCCAGCACGCGACGCTCGGGCTCGTCGAGCTGATCGAGGCGCATCGCCAGCAGCGCTTTGAGCGTGGGAGGCACCTCGACCTCCGCATCGTCGGCCGCCATCGCGAGCATCTCCGAGATGAAGAGCGGATTGCCGCCCGCTGCTTGGGCGATCCGTTCGCGCAGCTCCGCCGCGACGCCATCGCCGATCATGGCGTCGGCTTGGTCCAGGGGCAGCGGCTCGAGCCGGAGCGTTGCCGGCCAGGCGGGGCGCCGCTCCATCAGCTCCGGCCGCGCCATGCAGAGGAGCAACAACGGTGCACCGGTCGACAGCGGCGCCGTCGCTTCGACCAGGTCGAGGAAGGTCTCCTCGCCCCACTGCACGTCGTCGAAGACGCAGACCAGCGGCGCCTGTTCCTCCAGCAGTTTGCGGAACGCCCAGGCGATCTCGTCCCCGCTCGTTCCGAGATCCGACTCGCCGAGGAGCGAGCGGATCGCCGCGCTCGCAGCCGGATCCGACGGCAGAACGGCCAGCTGCTTCAGCACCTCGACGACAGGCCAGTAGGTGATCCCCTCGCCGTAGGGCAAGCAGCGACCACGCGCGACGCGCGCCTCCATTGCCGTGAGCGCCTCGGCCACCAGCCGCGACTTGCCCACCCCCGCCTCACCGACCACCGTCACCAGCTCGCAGCACGACTCGCCCTGCGCACGCTCCCAGGCGTCCCCGATCAGCGCCAGCTCGCGCTCGCGGCCGACGAACCGGGAGAGGTGACTGCGCTCCACCGCGTCCAGCACCGACACGAGCCGGAACGCAGGCACCGGCTCGGACTTCCCCTTCAGCGTCAACGGCTCGACCGGCTCCGCCACCACAGCCCCCTGCACGAGCGCATGCGTCTGCTCGCCGATCAGCACCTCCCCCGGCGCCGCCGCCTGCTCGAAGCGCGCCGCCACGTTCACCGCATCCCCAGTCACCAACCGCTCCGCCGTGCCCGCCACCACCTCGCCCGTGTTCACGCCGATCCGACCCCGGATCCCCAATACCGGCAACGCGTCGCGCATCTCCACCGCCGCCCGACACGCCCTGAGCGCATCGTCCTCGTGCGCCTGCGGGATCCCGAACACCGCCATCACCGCATCGCCGATGAACTTGTCCACCGTCCCGCCATGCGACTCCACGATCGCCTTCATCCGCTCGAAATACCGGGCCAACAACGCCCGCAACGCCTCCGCATCCATCGACTCCCCGAGCTCCGTCGACCCGGCCACATCACAGAAGACCACCGACACCGTCTTCCGAACCTCGCGGCTGGCGGTGGGTTGCGAAGTGAGCGGCGCCGTGCAGAAGCCACAGAACTGGAACCCCTCAGGATTCTCCTTCCCACAGGCAGGACAGACCGCCACGGTGCGAGTCTGACCCGGCACGCTGCGCCGGGCAACACGGGGGCAACCAGACCTACCGAGAT